>JBGAUW010000006.1:0-261811 GCA_044228435.1 Chitinophagales bacterium | reverse complement strand
GGTGCCATACCTATATAAGGTATGGCACCTTGGCACCACTAAGAATCTGTATTAAAAGTAAGATGGTTTGGACCCTTTTTAATCGGCTGATTTCGGCCAAAGGCGCAAATGGATTTACAGGCGTTTTAAGGCTACCAGTAAGCTTGGTAATACTTGGCCTGCCGTGGTTTAATGGGCTGCTAAATGGGGTCTTAAAAGCGCGCCACTTCCTTAAAAATATGCTTGTTGTTTAATAAGGCATGCACCTGAAATAAGCTATAATTAACACACGGTGCACCGGTGTAAGAAACAGCCTGAAGCACTTATTTTTAATTATAGTATACACCGGTTTTTAAGCTCCGGTAATGCCGTAAATAATTCACCATCAAACATCCATCGGGTATTTATAACCTCCTCTGTAATGCCGCAGATACATGAGGAAAAATCCACTAAGTACCCTATATGATTAGTGTCAGGTTTACCGGTACTTTTAAAACGAAACTTAGGATTGCACCGGGCGTAAAGAAGGTTCTAAACCCCTTTAAAAAGTGATGATGAAAGATAAGCAAGATGCCGCTGTGCGCATAGCCACCGCAACTATTGAAACCCCGGGCGAGGTGCAGCGAATTTTACAAAACATTGACCAGGTTGTTTTTTCTTTTGATACGGTAGCCAATAAATACATCTATATCTCGCCCTTATGCGAAAAGCTGTATGGTTATAGGATAGATGAATTCGAAAGCCGGTTGATGCTTTGGAAAGAAGTTATTCACGCCGACGACGCAGTGCTTTTAGATGATTATAATGTAAGAATAATGGCAGGGCGACCACTTTTTTATGAGTATCGGATTATTACTAAAAGCGGGGCTATACGCTGGGTAGAAGCAAAGGTGGTGCCTACGTTTGATAATGCCAAAAATCTTTTGCGGGTAGATATTATTGTTACCAATACAACCGAAAAGAAAGAGGTGCAGCAGAAGCTGGAACTGGCACACAGCGATATGCATAAGCTGGTTAATAGTATAAGCGAGGTATTGTTTTCGGTAGATATGCAGCAGTACAAGCTTACCCAAATGTCGGCAGCATGTTTTAGTGTATACGGCTACACCCCCGAAGAATTCTTTACTATACCTACTTTATGGAAAGATGTGGTGCACAGCGAAGACATAGCTATTGCCGAGGCGCACCAGGATGCATTATATCGCGGTGAGCAAATAGAAAATCAATACCGCATTAACCATAAAGACGGAGGACTGCGCTGGATTGAAAATAAAATTACACCTACGCTGGATGCTAAAGGAACCCTGATTCGTATTGACGGGGTAACCAGCGATATAACCAAGCGCAAACTAGCCGAAACAGAATTGGTAAAGCGCGAAAAAGATGCCCGGCTGGCGCAGGCCAATCTTTCGGCAATTATGAATAATACCGACGCCATCATTTATTCTATCGACAGGGAGTTTCGCTATATTACTTTTAATAAAGCCCTGGCCGATAGCTTGAAGTTACACGCTCAAACAACCATTCAAGAGGGCGATAAAATATTCGGGTTTTTAGAAGAATCGAGCCCCGATGAAGTGCACTTTTGGATAAACGTTTATACCAAAGCTTTTGCGGGCGAAGTGGTTACGTTTGTAAAGGACTTTAGCACTGCCGAATATCAAAATCACGCCAGTTTCTCAATTCACCCTATATGGGAAGACGAAGTTGTAATAGGGCTTTCATGTTTTTGCCGCGATATTACACAGCAGCGGCTGGCCGAGCAGGAAATACATAAGCTGAACGAATCGCTGGAGCGCAAGGTAGCCGAACGCACCCGCGAACTGGAATTGTCGAATGCCGAACTGGAGTCGTTCAGTTATTCTGTTTCGCATGATTTGCGTGCCCCTCTGCGCATTATTAATGGGTTTGCAAAAATGCTGGTAACCGGCTGCGGTAAAGAACTGAACCCCGAGGGAAAAGAGAATTTACAGGTTATTATGGATACCGCCGGTAAAATGGGAGAACTTATTGATGACCTGCTTGCCTTTTCGCGCTTAGGGCGTTCGACGCTTGAAAAAAAGGAGGTGGATATGGAAGAATTGGTGCGGGTGGTGATTGTAGAGGCGCACAATACCTATGATACGAAGCGGGTAGAGATTATAAGGCACCCCTTACCTACGGTTAATGCCGATGTAAATTTAATTAAACAAGTATGGTGTAATCTTATCTCCAACGCCTTAAAATACTCGGCAAAAAAAGAGAAGCCTGTAATAACTATTGGTGCTACCGTGCAGGATGGATTAATAACTTACTATGTAAAAGATAATGGCGCGGGTTTCGATATGGAACATTCTGAAAAACTGTTTGCCGTGTTTCAGCGCCTGCATAAGGTATCGGAATACGATGGCACCGGTGTAGGCCTGGCTTTGGCGCAACGCATTATTATAAAACACGGCGGCACTATAAGAGGAGAGGGCAAGGTTAACGAAGGGGCAACTTTTTACTTTACATTACCAAACACTAATTAATTATGGGAAACGAAATAAGTAAGCAAATAGATATTTTACTGGTAGAGGATAATCCGTATGAGGCTAAACTGACTATTAACGCTCTTAAAGCGTATAACCTTACCAACAACCTTCATCATGTAGAGGATGGCGCCGAAGCACTCGACTTTATTTTTGCACGGGGGGGATATGCCAACCGTAAAAATATTCAGCCCCCCAAAATCATTCTATTGGATTTAAACCTGCCCAAAATAGGCGGGCTTGAAGTATTAAAGCAATTAAAGGAAAACGCGGCTACTAAAGCTGTGCCCATAGTAATTCTTACATCGAGTAACCAGGACCGCGATATAAAAACCGGGTATGAAAACGGGGCCAATAGTTATATAGTAAAACCGGTAGAGTTTGAATCGTTTGCAAAGGCTGTAGCCGAGGTGGGCCTTTATTGGATGGTACTAAACACCCAACTGAATACGGCTTAGGCAAGGGTAATGATACGACACGGATGTTTGAGACTTTGTAATGCAGCCGTGCCAGCTGGTTATTTAAACTGGCGGATAAAAACCTGAGGGGTTGCAATTTTTGCCTTTTATAACTCATTGATTCTTAGTAGGGACATAGGGACACGCCTTATATAGGCGTGTCCCTATGTCCCTACTAAGAATCTGCATTAAAAACAACATGATTTTTGACCCTTTTTAATTGGCTGATTTCGGACAATGGCGGAAATGGATTTACAGGCGTTTTAGGGTAGGGCGGCAACTTGCCTTCGCTTGGCCTGCTCTGGTTTAATTGGTGGCTAAATGGTACGTTAAAATGGCTAATAGGAGTTTGGGATAGAGACTTTATAAGGTAAACTTCGCAGACGTGCACCAGCTTAAAGTTAGCGCTGCTTTTGCAAATAATGCATTAGCGCTTTTTGCATTTATTGTTGGCTTAGAAAGGCTACAGTAGGAGGACTCCCGAAGAGAAATCGGGACAGGGTGTGGCAGACAAGTGCCAGCCCTAACGGCAACAGCCCGCCTTAACGGAACGGGCAGGCACGGCCCCAAAACGGGCAATTGGCAGTGCTGCTTTAAACGCCTAGGTTACAGAAAACAAAAAGCGGCAAATGAGGGCTTGCGGGGCGTCCTTTAATTAGTCTATCTTATTCACATTTCAACAATAGCGGTTTTTTGATATAAAATGGCACCGGCTGAAACCCTTTGCCAGCAAGGGTTTCAGTGCTTATTTATACAACCTCCAAATTGTAAAAAATACATGGTAAATTTTATGCCACATTGTTTGGTTATTTAGCCCTCGTAGCACATATTTGCCGCCGAAATTTTACAATTCCATGACAATTCTCTTCTCCATGAAGGCAGAACATAACCCAGGTCGTTCAAAATTTACTATCACCGCACTTTTAACTCTACTGTTAAGCTTAGGTTTTCTTTTTTCGAGCGCAGAAGTAGACAAAGCAAAGTGGGCAGAAGGTAAATCGTTATTTAAAAGCAATTGCGCTGCTTGCCACAACCCCAAAGCCGACGGAACAGGCCCTGCCCTGATGGGCGTAACCGCACGTTGGGAAGCGGCCGGCGATTTTAAAGGCAAAACGGGCAAGCAATGGCTTTATAGCTGGATACACAACTGGCACGATGCCGTTGGTGGTGGTTATAAATACGCTATGGATATGGCCAGCAGCCGCCCAAGCGAAATGAACGTGTTTGCCACACTAAACGACGGACAGATTGACGATATATTGTTGTATGTAGAAAACCCGGATGCAGGCGGAGCGCCTAAAATAGCTGGTCCACAACCAGGCGAGCCGGTAGCTAAAGAAGAAACCTCGAACACTACCCTTTATATTTTCGTATTCTTTTTGTTAGTGTTGGTAGTAATACTGGTGGGTGTAACCAACAGCCTTGATAAAGTAGTAGCTGAAAAAGCAGGTATTGTTCAGGAAGTTAAAATACCTTTTTACAAAAGAACCAACTTTATAGTAGCCTTAGTTTTATTAGGTATAGTATTGGGCGGTTACGCTACGGTAGATACCTTTACCCACTTTGGCCGCCAGCAAGGTTACCAGCCAAGCCAGCCTATTAAGTTTTCGCACAAGTTGCACGCCGGCACCCACAAAATTGATTGCCAATACTGCCACCAAACAGCTAACAAAGGCAAGCACAGCAACATACCATCGCTTAACACTTGTATGAACTGCCACAAGCAGGTTAGCAAAGGCCCTATGTATGGAACTGAAGAAATTGCGAAAATTTACGCCGCTGTGGGTTGGGATGCTACCAGCAAAACCTACGACCTTGGCAAAGCCAAGCCGGTTGAATGGACCCGCATACACAACCTGCCAGACCATGTTTACTTTAACCACGCACAGCACGTAAATGCGGGTAAAGTACAGTGCCAAACCTGCCACGGCAACATACAGGAAATGGAAGAAGTTTACCAATACGCTCCGCTATCGATGGGCTGGTGTATTAACTGCCACCGCAATACCGAGGTGCAGTTTAGCAGCAATAACTACTACCAGGCTTACGAGAGCATACACAAAGATTTGAAGGATAAGAAAATTGACAAGGTAACTGTATCTACCGTGGGTGGAACAGAGTGCCAAAAATGTCACTATTAATAGCTTGCCCAATACAAGAGAGAACGGAATTATATTAAAATAGAAATTCGAAATACGTAATATGTCAGATAAAATCTACTGGAAAGGGATAGAAGAAAAAGAACAGTTAGAAGGCTTTACAGCCATAGCTGACAAGGAATTTGCCGATGAACTTCCTGTTCTAAGCTCTATTACCGAAGCTGTAACCACTGCAAAATCAAGCCGCAAGGACTTTTTGAAAATGTTGGGTTTCAGCACCACGGCAGCGGTTATTGCAGCAAGCTGCGAAATGCCTTTGCGCAAATCTATTCCGTACGTTTGGCGTCCGGAAGAAATTGCCCCGGGTATTGCTAACTTCTATGCATCGGCCTTTTACCAGGGCGGCGACTACGAAGCTGTATTGGTAAAAACCCGTGAAGGACGACCTATTAAGATTGAACCAAGAGATGAGAAGAATGCCCGTGTAACCAAAGGTGGCTCCAGCGCCCGTGCACAGGCTTCGGTATTAAGCTTATACGATGGCGCGCGTTTCCGCAACCCTAAGAGAGGAAAAGAAAATATTACCTGGGAGACTGCCGATAAAGAAATAGGAGAGAAGCTTAAAACTGCTGCCGCCAGCGGTAAAGTAGTATTGTTCTCTAACACCGTTATTTCACCAACTACCAAAGCGGTAATTGCTGATTTT
Organism: Chitinophagales bacterium; assembly: GCA_044228435.1. Lineage (GTDB taxonomy): Bacteria > Bacteroidota > Bacteroidia > Chitinophagales > LD1 > Bog-950. Next base: position 256,059 of record JBGAUW010000006.1, on the reverse strand, counting down.
GGTGCAAGCTTAGGCGCCGGTAAATTTGAGCACCTGCAATACGATGGTGTTAGCTACTCGGGTATTCTGGATGCTAACGAAAAATCGTTTGGCAAACGCGCAATACCTTCTTACAATTTTGCAAAAGCAAAAGTGATAGTAGGTGTAGGAGCCGACTTTTTAGGCACCTGGATTTCGCCTACCGAGTTTTCGGGCGACTATGCCGAGAACAGAAAGGTGAGCAAAGAAAAACAGGAGATGAGCCGCCACATTCAAATTGAGGCTATCCCTACTGTTACCGGTTTTAAAGCCGATACCCGTATTTCGGTTAAACCATCAGAGGTGCTTACATCGCTGGTTGATTTATACAATATTGTGACCGGTGGTGGTTCGAGCAAGAACGAAAAAGTAAACCAGGCCGGTAAAGAATTGTTGGCCGCTAAAGGCAGCAGCTTAGTAGTAGCCGGCAGCAATGATGTAAACGCACAATTGCTGGCCAACGCTATTAATAACGCCCTTGGCAATTATGGCACTACCATTACCTGGGACCGTCACTATAACACCAAGCAAGGTTCGGATAAAGCTGTAACCAGCTTAATTGAAGGCCTTAACAACGGCAGCATTAAAGCGGTTTTATTTTACGAAACCAACCCGGTATATACATCGCCGGTAGCTGGTTTAGCCGATGCTTTAAAGAAAGCCGAAGTAACCGTATCGTTTGCTAACCGTGTTGATGAAACATCGGTAGCCTGCCAATATATTTTACCCGATAGCCACTGGTTAGAAAGCTGGAACGATGCCGAGCCTAAAGCCGGTATTTTGAACACGGTTCAACCTGCTATATCTAAATTGTTTGATACCCGCCAGGTGCAGGATACTTTATTGAAATGGGCAGGTAAAGAAGGTTCATACTACAGCTACTTACAAAAATACTGGGAGGCTAATTTCTACGGCAAACAATCTACCTATAGCGGTTTCTGGGCCTTCTGGGATAACGCAGTAGCTGATGGTGAAGTAGAATTAAACGCTACCGAAGGTGGTGCAGCTTATAACGGTGCCGGTGCCGCAGAAGCTGCCGGTGCAGTAGCAGCAGTTGCCGCAGGTTTAGGCGATGTGCAGGTTGAATTATACGAATCGATAGCTGTAGGCGATGGATACTGGGCCGATAACCCTTTCTTACAAGAGTTACCAGACCCTGTAAGCAAAGTAACCTGGGGTAACTACATTATTGCCAGCCCGCTTTGGATGAACAAAAACGGCTACAACATAGACCCTGATTTTAAAGCCAAAGAATATGCCGTAGGTAAATTAACTGCAAACGGTGTTAGTGTTGAATTGCCTGTAGTAGGCGTACCGGGTACACCAGAGGGTGTGTTTGGTATAGCTGTAGGTTACGGCCGCCAGGCGGTTGCCCACCCTGAGTTAAGTGTAGGTAAAAGCGTATTTGCCCTGCTTACCAAAAGCGGTGATACCTTTACAACTACCGCTAAAGCAACTATAGAAAAAACTGCAGCAGTAGAAAAAGTAGCTATTACCCAAACCCACTTTAACATTACCCTTAAAGATTTGGGCGGTACTAAAACCCGTAAAACGGTTAAAGAAACTACCCTGCACGAGTATAAAAAAGACCAAAGCGCCGGTAACGAAGACCGTAAGGAAATACTGGAAGAAATGGTTACCCTTTACTACGAGCACGATTACCCTGGCCACCACTGGACTATGGTAATTGACCTTAACAGCTGCGATGGCTGTGGTGCTTGTGTAGTAGCTTGTAATGTAGAAAATAACGTGCCTGTAGTTGGTAAAGACCAAGTGATACGTGCCCGCGAAATGCACTGGTTGCGTATTGACCGCTACTATACCGGCACTGCCGAAAACCCGGATGTGGTTTTCCAACCAATGCTTTGCCAGCACTGCGATAACGCACCTTGCGAAAACGTTTGCCCGGTAGCAGCTACCAACCACAGCAGCGAAGGTTTGAACCAAATGGCTTACAACCGTTGCATAGGTACCCGTTACTGCGCTAACAACTGCCCTTATAAAGTACGCCGCTTTAACTGGTACGATTACCAGCAGGCAGATGCTTTTGATAAGCAATACGGCACCAGCAACGATGCTAATGTAGCCAGCGAAACTTTAGGCTTACACGAGCCGCTTACCCGCATGGTGTTAAACCCGGATGTTACTGTTCGCTCACGTGGTGTAATGGAAAAATGTTCGTTCTGCGTTCAGCGTTTACAGGCTGGTAAGTTAGAGGCTAAGAAAGAAAATCGCTTGTTGAAAGATGGCGATATTAAAGTGGCCTGCCAATCGGCTTGTGCTACCGGTGCCATCGTATTTGGCGACAGAAATAACAAAGAAAGCGAAGTTGCTAAGTTGTATAAAGACGAAAGAACGTTTGGTGTAATTGAAGAAATACATACTATGCCTAACGTGCTTTACTTAACGCAAGTGCGCAACCGCGAAGAAGAGAAGGAATACGAAATTCTTGATTTCTATCACCCGGAAAACATGGAGAAGAAAGAAAAGAAGGCAAAAGCGTAAGAAGTTAGAATTGATTTAGAAGAATATAAAAGGTTAAACTAAAGCCAGCAATTAAGCCGCAAAAGCGGGTAAGAGTTGGAGATAAATTTTAAAAAAATGCACGCATACGAATCAGAATTCCGGGAGCCGCTCATTCAAGGGATGGATAAGAACTATACCAAAATCACTGATGATTTGGTAGCTCCGGTTGAGAGAAACTCAACAATGTGGTGGATAGCCACTTTGCTTACCGGCGCCGGTGCTCTTTTCTTTGTGTTCTGTTTAGGCTGGACCGTTTGGTTTGGTATCGGAACCTGGGGCTTGAACAAAACAGTTGGTTGGGCATGGGATATCACCAACTTCGTTTGGTGGATCGGTATCGGTCACGCCGGAACCCTAATCTCAGCTATCTTGTTGTTATTCCGTCAGCGTTACAGAACCGGTATTAACCGCGCTGCAGAGGCGATGACAATTTTTGCGGTAATCTGTGCGGGTATGTTCCCTATCTTCCACATGGGCCGTGTATGGGATGCAGGTTTTATCTTCCCACTTCCAAACACCCGCGGTCCTCTTTGGGTTAACTTCAACTCACCGCTTCTTTGGGACGTATTTGCGATATCTACTTACTTCTCTGTTTCGTTATTGTTCTGGTATTCGGGCCTTATGCCTGATTTTGGAACCGTGCGCGACCGTGCAAAAGGCAAGTGGAGAAAATACATCTATAACTTATTATCGTTCGGCTGGCAGGGTTCGGCTAAACAATGGCAACGTTTCGAATCGTTATCATTAGTATTAGCAGGTCTTTCTACCCCACTGGTACTTTCCGTTCACACCATCGTATCCTTCGACTTCGCAACCTCGGTTATACCGGGATGGCACACCACCATTTTCCCTCCATACTTCGTAGCGGGCGCTATCTTCTCTGGTTTCGCCATGGTGGAAACTTTGATGCTTATTTCGCGCAAACTATTTAACCTGGAAGATTACATTACTGTAGGCCACATTGAGTCGATGAACAAAATCATCGTACTAACCGGTTCTATAGTAGGTATAGCTTACTTAACTGAGTTATTCATTGCCTGGTATTCTGGTTTCTTGTATGAGCAATTTGCTTTCTACAACCGTATCCTTGGTAAATACCTTTGGGCTTACGCTATGATGATGAGCTGCAACGTATTGTCGCCACAGTTATACTGGTTCAAATCGATGCGCCGTAACCTTTGGGTAACGTTCATCCTTTCAATCTTCGTAAACATAGGTATGTGGTTTGAGCGTTTTGTAATTATCGTTACCTCTTTGGCCGATGATTATTTGCCATCCAGCTGGGCTTATTTCTCGCCTACCTGGGTAGATATAGGAATTTACACCGGTTCAATCTCTATGTTCCTGTTCTTATTCTTATTGTTCTCTCGTTTCTTCCCAACTATCGCTATTGCAGAGGTAAAATCAATCTTCCGTATATCATCAGAAGTTGCCAAGGCAGAAAGAGCAAAGAAAGAGAATTCGACCAGCGGTGGTTTTGTAGGCTTCCAGCACATAGGCCCATTGGATAAAGATTCGAAAGGAAACTAATTAAGAAAACAGCAATTCAATTAAGATAAATGAGCGCTACAACAGCAACACCAAACAAGTTCGTGGTAGGTCTTTGGGACCATGAAGAAGTATATCTTCATGCCATTGAGCACATCCGCGCAAAAGGCATTGAAATATACGACAGCTTAACTCCGTTCCCGGTTCACGGTTTGGAAGATGCGCTGGGCTACAAAGAAAGCCGCCTGCACACTGCCGGTTTCTTTTTTGGTATGACCGGTACTACCCTGGCCCTTGTGTTTATGAGCTGGGTAATGACTACTAACTACCCTATTAACGTGGGTGGTAAACCAATGTGGCCGCTGCCATCGTTTATTCCAATTACTTTCGAGTTAACGGTATTATTTTCTGCCTGGGGTATGACCCTTACTTACCTGGTAAGAAATAAATTATGGCCGGGAAGAGTACCAAGAATTTACGACAAGCGCACTACCGACGACCGTTTAGCTCTTGTGTTTGATGCTGAGAAGTTATCGGCAGAAGAAATAAGCAACATTAAGTCGCTTTGCACTAAAGAAGGTGCGGTTGAAGTGAAAGACAAAGTATTTGCAGAGAACGAAGGATTATAAAAAGATATTTCAAGCAAGATGAAGAATCAACTTATCAGATTATTACCAGTGGTTGCAGTAGCGGTTATGTTTGCCAGCTGCGACCGTGCGGGCAAGAACCATACCGGTAGAATTTACATGCCGGATATGACTTACTCAAACGCTTACGAAACCTACTCTGCCAGCGAATTAACCACGCCGGAAGGAAACAACATGAGCGCCCGTAAGCCGGTTGAAGGTACTATACCTTATGGTTATATACCTGATGATGCAGCTATTAAAACCAACGGTGGTAAATTGATGAGCTACATGATTAAGAATCACTACTCGCACGAGATTAAAGATCAGGATGCTGAAAGAGTGCGTGCTGGCGCCGAAATTACCGACCCTTTAGAAGCTACTGCGGCTAACCTGGAAGAAGGGAAAAGACTTTACAACATTAACTGTAGCCCATGCCATGGCGAAAAAGGCGAAGGTAACGGCCAGTTGATTGAATTGCCTGGTGGTGGCGATGGTCCTTATACTTCTCGCCCGCAACCATACAAAACTCTATTGCCTCCTTTAAAAGATGGAGCTATTTTTTACAGCGTTAGCTATGGCAAAAACATGATGGGTGGTTACGGGTTCCAACTTTCGGTAAACGAAAGATGGCAGGTAATTCACTACATAAAAAGCCTTGCCGGTATAGCACCGGGCACTGCCCCTGTAGAGCCAGCAGCAGAATTAGCTAAAGCAGAACCGGCAAAAAAGAAGTAAGAAGGAATTGAAATTTACGTAAGAAAGAAAACCGATATAAGATGAACGAAACGTTTGAATTTACAGCAGAGTTAAAGAAGAAACTCTTCATTATGATGGGCATTGGTTTGCTCGGATTAGTGTTTGTTTTCTTTCTCTATCCACAAAACAGCCATGCCCGCTTGTGGTGCAATCTATTGGCTAATACCTACTACTTTACCGGTATTTCTATATTTGGTATGTTTGCTGTGGCAGCTCCGCAGTTAGCCTATGGTGGTTGGAATGTTTTAACCAAAAGAATTTTCCTTTCATTATCTTACTTTTCGCGCTTTAGCGGTTTCGCGCTGGTGCTTATAGTTTTGTTGGGAATATTGAATGTGCATACTTTATACGATCACGTAAAGGCTATTTTGCACGAAAGCCCGGTAGCAGAAAACCACACTACTAAAGTAATATTCTTCGCTCCTGTTTTCTGGATCAGCCGTTTGTTGGCTTATGCCTTCCTTTGGTTGCTATTCTCGTGGGGTATGGACAAGTTTTTTGCCCGCACCGACCAAACCGACCCTAAGGTTTACAAGCAATCGAAATTATTGGCTGCTGCGTTTATCGTAACATTTGCTTTAACTGAATCTGCCGCCAGCTGGGATTACATTATGAGCTTGGATACTCACTGGTATTCTACCCTGTTTGGATGGTATAACTTTGCAAGCTACGGCTGTGCAGCATGGGCTATGACCATTCTGTTGGTTATCTACTTAAAATCGAAAGGTTACATGACCCGTTTTAACGAGAACCACGTGCACGATTTAGGTAAATTGTTGTTCGGGTTTTCAATCTTCTGGACATACCTTTGGTTTGACCAGTTCATGTTACAGTGGTTTGCCAACATACCGGAAGAAACTTCGTTTTGGGTTAAACGTTTTGGCGAAGGTTACTTCAAGTTCACCATTTTTGGTGCTTTGTTAATCAACTTCTTCTTCCCTTTATTCTTCCTTATTAAGAGAGGAGCTAAGAGAAATTTCAAAATGATTGGTTTTGGTGCTGCCTTGTTAATTTTTGGCCACTATGTCGACTTTTTCAACTTCGTATTTATCGAGCCAAACTGGAATCATTCTTTACAGCACCATCATGGTGCAAAATCTCACGAAGAAGCTAAACTTAATTCGGGTGAAGTTGTTCTATATGCACAGAATGCAGAGCACGAAAAAGGCGGCGTATCAAGTGATGCATCGGCTTCGGAAGCAGCACATGTTGACGCTACTACAGAAGTAGTAAAAGAAGAATCGGCTGCAACGGCTGGCGAAGACCACGATAAAAACGCGCACGGTGCATCGAAAGGTGAACATGAGCACGAACTTGGCGAACCACACAACGGGGGCCACGAAGCAGCAGCACACGGCCACGAAGCTCCGGAAAAGAACTTTGCATCGATTAACATTGGTGAAATATTAGTGTTCATTGGCTTTTTAGGTATGTTTTTGTATGCTTTCTTCCATAACCTGGCTAAACGCCCGATTATTATGGAAAACGACCCATACCTGAAAGAGGCAGAGAAATTGGTAGTTACTTACTCTTAATTGAATTAGATTTAAACTGAAAGAAATTAAATTATCATGGTAGCATTTTTAAGTTTTGCGGTAGTTGTGTTGTTGTTTGTGGTGCTTGTGCTTATAGCCAGGGCCAGTGAACTTACAACCGATTTGAAAAATGGCAAAGTAGATTACACCAGCCAGAGTAAATGGAATGGCTACTTTTTGCTTGCCTTCTTGGTTATAATGTTTGTAGGCTCGGCCATGAGTTTTAAAATACTGGGCCCGGTAATGTTACCAAAAGCGGCTTCGATACATGGTGTAAAAACGGATTTTCTGTTTAATGTAACTATGCTCATCATTGGTATAGTGTTCGTTCTTACTCAGATAGCTTTGTTTTGGTTTGCTTACCGCTACAACGAAAGCCACGGCCACGAATCGTATTTTTACCCGCACAACAATACTTTGGAAGTTGTTTGGACTGTAATCCCATCTATCGTTCTTACAGTGCTTATAGCAATGGGCATGTATGAGTGGATGACCATATTTAATCCTGACAAACGCAGCAAGGATATGTTGGTGATAGAAGCTACCGGCAAGCAGTTTAACTGGATGCTTCGTTACAGCGGCAAGGACGGTAAATTTGGCGAAAGGATTATTGATAAGGCACACGTATCGCCTACTAACGAATTAGGTATTAACTGGGAAGATGCAAAAAGCCATGATGACTTTATGAGCGATAAGCTTTACCTGGTAAAGGGTCGCCCGGTGTTAATGAAGTTAGGTGCACAGGATGTGTTGCACAGCTTCTTCTTGCCTCACTTCCGTGTTAAAATGGACTGTGTGCCTGGTATACCTACCGAGTTTTATTTTACGCCTACAATGACTACTGCTGAAATGCAAAGTTACTTAAGCTCTCAGCCATGGTGGCAAACTATTAACCCGGAAACCGGCCAACCTCGCTGGCAGACTTTCAAGTATGAGTTAGCTTGCGCAGAGTTATGCGGTAAATCGCACTATGGTATGCAACGCGATGTTGTGGTGGTTGAGCAAAAAGAATACGACGAGTGGTTGGCTAAGCAAACACCAATGTATGCTCCACCAGTAGCAGAAGCTGCTGAAACCCCTGCTGCGGAGGCGGACAGCACTGCTAAGGAAGAAGTGAAGAAGCCTACGGCTATGTTAGAAAAGAAATAATTTATTTTAAGAAGAATCAAATAAAGAGATATGGAATCTGCTACAGCACATGCAACTACTCACCATGATCATGTTCACGGACATGAAGAGCATCATCATGAGGAAACGTTTCTGACGAAATATATTTTCAGTCAGGATCATAAAATGATTAGTAAGCAATTTTTGATTACAGGTATTTTTTGGGGAGTAGTTGGTGGTTTGCTTTCGGTGCTTTTCCGTTTGCAATTGGGTTGGCCAAATGAAACCTTTCCTTTCCTTGAAACCTTTTTAGGTAAATGGGCAGAAGGAGGAAGAATAACACAGGAGTTTTACTACGCGCTTGTAACCATGCACGGAACCATCCTGGTATTCTTTGTATTAACCGGTGGATTGAGCGGTACTTTTGCGAACTTGTTAATTCCTTACCAGGTAGGTGCAAGGGATATGGCCTCGCCGTTTATGAACATGCTTTCTTACTGGTTCTTCTTAATGGCCGGTGTGGTAATGTTTTTCTCATTCTTTATTCAAACTGGTCCTGCATCGGGCGGTTGGACAGCTTACCCACCTATCAACGGTTTAAGGGATACGGGTGTTAACCTTGGTTCAGGCCTTGGTTTCGATCTTTGGATTTTGGGTATGACCTTGTTTATCGTATCATCTTTATTAGGCGGTTTGAACTATATAGCTACTGTATTGAACATGCGTACGAAAGGTATGAGCATGTTCCGCATGCCACTTACTATGTGGGCGCTTATGTTTACTGCTGTTATCGGTGTATTATCTTTCCCGGCTTTATTAGCAGGTTGCGTATTGTTAGAGTTTGACCGTTTATTAGATACCAGCTTCTATCTTAACAACATCATCATTAACGGTAACCTGTTAGATTATAAAGGTGGTTCACCAATTCTGTTCCAGCACTTGTTCTGGTTCCTTGGTCACCCGGAAGTATACATCATCATTTTACCGGCGATGGGTTTAGTGTCAGAAATTTTGGCTACGCACTCGCGTAAACCAATCTTTGGATACAAAGCCATGGTGTTCTCTATTCTTGCAATTTTGGTTCTGTCGTTCATAGTATGGGCGCACCACATGTTCGTTACTGGTTTAAATCCAAACCTGGGCGCGGTGTTTACCCTGTTCACATTGCTTATCGCTATTCCTTCGGCTATTAAAGTGTTTAACTGGATTGGAACTATTTGGCGCGGTAAAGTAAGATTGAGCACTCCGGCATTGTTTGCTATCGGGTTTGTATCAATGTTCATTACCGGTGGTTTAACTGGTATCATACTTGGTAACTCTGCTATCGATATTCAGTTGCACGATACCATGTTTGTGGTAGCCCACTTCCACATTGTAATGGGTGTATCTGCATTCTTCGGTATGTTTGCAGGTGTTTACCACTGGTTCCCACGCTTATATGGTAAGTATATGAACGAGACCCTGGGTCAAATTCACTTCTACATCACATTGATAGGTGCTTATGCAATTTTCTTCCCAATGCACTTTATGACAGGTCTTCCGCGCAGATATTATACTTACGCAAACTTTGAAACCTTCAACAACTTCAATTTCCTTGCTGAGTTTATCAGTATAGCTGCCATCGTCGTATTCTTCGGTCAGTTAATATTCGTAGTTAACTTCTTCTACAGCATTTACAAGGGTAGAAAAGTGGCTGCAGAGAAAACAGTAGATGGTTACGAATATGCGAACCCTTGGGGAACTACAACTATGGAGTGGAGCGCACCTATTGAAAGATTACACGGCAACTGGCCTGGCGATATACCTGCTATCCACCGTTGGCCATACGACTATAGCGTGAATGGAAGAGAGTTTATCCCTCAAACAGAGCCGTTAAAACCAGGTGAAGTTTCGCACGATTAATAGAAAGTGAATAGTAGTAGGGCATAGTTAAAAGGAAAACAAGGTTAATAGTAGATTGATAATGGTAAAGGCAAAAACAATACAGGTTACAAGGGCACAAATCATCCGTCAGAAGATGAATGATTATGCTATGCTGGCTAAGTTCAGGCTTAGTTTCCTGGTAGTGTTCTCTGCTGTATTAGGCTACCTTTTTGCTTCACCGTTTCCATTAATATTAGGCAATATAGTTTGGTTGGCTTTGGGTGGTATACTGGTAACAGGCGCTTCTAATGCCATTAACCAAATCATTGAGCGCGATATTGATAAGTTAATGACGCGGACGCAAAACCGCCCTTTACCTACTGATAGACTGAATAACCTGGAGGCCATTTTTGCTGCCGGCTTAATGGGTATTTCCGGCATTCTTATTCTTACTTACTTTTTCAATCCAACAGCGGGCGTTTTGGCAGCTATTTCTTTACTAAGCTATGCGTTTGTATATACCCCGCTAAAGAGGGTATCGCCAATTGCTGTTTTCGTGGGGGCTATACCGGGCGCGTTGCCTCCAATGATTGGTTATGTGTGCGCCACCGGCACTATCGATTTTGTAGCAACGGTTTTATTCTGCATCCAGTTTTTTTGGCAGTTCCCTCACTTTTGGAGCATTGCCTGGTTACAGTATGAAGATTATAAAAAGGCAGGTATTATGTTACTGCCCTCGGCCAGTGGTAAAACCCGTATGAGCGCTATTCAAAATGTAATTTATGCTACCATGCTTTTGGTGGTATCTATGATTCCTTACTTTTTTAATATGGTAGGCCTTGCAGGCAGCATAGTTATTGCAACTGCGGGCGTTGTTTTTTTGTGGATGGCATGGCAGCATTACAGACAGTGCGAGGATAAAACCGCGCGTATTTTAATGTTTGGTTCTTTTCTGTATTTGCCGGTGGTACAGTTGGCTTTGGTAATAGGGAAAATATGAGCACTACATTGAGTGACGAAAAATTTTTAAAGGAAAGAACAGAATATACCGGGATACACCCGCAGAAATTTGCTTTGTGGATAGGCATGGCATCTATGACGATGTTTTTTGCAGCTATTACAAGTGCACTGTTGGTTAAAAAGGGAGATTACCGCAGCTGGGAGAACTTTAGACTGCCTACGGTATTTTTATTTAGCACTATAACCGTAGCTTTGGTTAGTGTTTGTATACATACAGCTTTATTAAGCTACCGCGCGGCAAAGTTTGAGAGATTTAGATGGTTAATGTTCTTTTCATTTTTACTGGGTTGCTTGTTTTTAGGCTTACAACTACAGGGCTGGCATGTAATGCAGCAAGGTGGAATGACGCTTACCGAAAATCTGTCGGGCTCTTTCTTATACCTTATTACATCGGCGCACGGGGTGCACATAATTGTTGGCCTGGTGGTAATGCTGATTTTTTTGGTAAATGCTTTTAGAAACCGAAAGGACCCTATTTATGAATTGAGGGATATTATAAACCCAAAGCGCCAATTGCACCTGGAATTATTAGTTGGTTTTTGGCACTATATTGATGCAGTTTGGATTTACTTATACGTGTTTTTATATTTTAATTACAGATAAACGGATTTTTTACTACCAATTACTACACACAAACCAATAAATATTAATACTGAATATGTCAGCACACGCAGCAACACACGATGAAGAAAATGCACAGCAACTATGGAGCGGCGGAGCATCGCCCTTTAAGGTTGGCTATGGCAAAGTGATGATGTGGTATTTCCTCATCTCCGATACATTTACCTTTGCGTCTTTTCTGATAGCTTACGCAGCATTGCGTTTTGCCCAATCGGAGAGCTGGCCTAAGGCAGCCGAAGTTTTTTCGTCTATCCCGGTTCACGGATTAGACGGCGCTAACCTGCCGTTGGTTTTCGTAAGCTTTATGACCTTCCTGCTTTTGTTAAGTTCATGGACCATGGTTCGTGCCGTGCAAGAGGGCTACTTAATGAACAAAGATGGCGTTGTAAAGTTCTTAATACCTACTATTATTTGTGGTATTGCCTTTTTAGGTTGCCAGTATTTAGAGTGGACGCACTTAATACACGATGGTATGACCCCTACCAGCCACTCATTAACTACTAAAGTAAATAACTTCGGGCAGCTGTTTTTTGTAATTACAGGTTTCCACGGTTTGCACGTGTTGGGTGGTGTAGTGCTAAACATTTGGTTGGCAGTATCTGCAGCTAACGGCAGATTTGACAAAACAGGCCACTACGAAATGGTTGAAAAAATCGGACTTTACTGGCACTTTGTGGATTTAGTTTGGGTATATGTGTTCCTTTGCTTTTATCTTCTTTAATTTTGTATTGCCTGATAAAAATTAACTAATAACAAATAACTTATAGCATATGAATTTTGACGAACCAGTACAGGGCCACTTACATTGGACACAAGAAGAATACACAGAAGGAAAGAAGAGCGTGTTAAACACCATTCTTATACTTTCGGTTATTACTATAGTTGAGGTGGGTATTGCCATTCTGTACGATATGTTTATGGCTCAAAGCTTTGGCAAAATTTGGATTAACCTTTTAATGGCTATCTTTTCGGTGGCTAAGGTTTACTTCATTATGGGAACCTTTATGCACTTAAAGCACGAGAAAAAGTGGTTTATCATCACTGTGTTTGCACCATTCTCGTTCCTTATTTGGGCTATTATAGCCTTTAGTGTAGAAGGAGCCAGCTGGGAGCACATGCGTACCTTTATAAACATGTTTTAATCTACACGGATTAACCTAAAATATAAACGGGCTTACTTTTTAAAGTAAGCCCGTTTTGTTTTGCGCTATAGCTATATAATTATTTCTTGCCCTTCTTCTTCGGGCTTGCTTTTGCGTGTTTATTAAAATCAAGCGCCAGCCCTATCCAATAATCGAAAGCTTTTTTCGATTGCATACCAGTATCATCTACCAGCACATAACTCTTCATAGGGCGGCCGGTAAAATCCATTTGCCGGCAACCTGTTTTTTCAAGCAGTGTTTCTACCAGTGCCGGGTCCACGCGCAGCATCAAGTCATCTTTTATAATGCCTATACACATTTTGTTATTATACATAAAAACCAGTCCACCCATCATTTCCTTCTCTTCAATGTTGGGCAGTTCGGCCAGCGCCTCGCGTATACGTTCTGCCAGAGTTTCATTATAGGCCATGCGGTTTATTTTTTTGCGGCCGGGCGGCTCGCCTTTAAGTTAGTTTCGTAAACCTCTATCCATTTCTGCGGGCTCATTTTAGCTGCCAATTCGCCTATCAATTCAAAAGGAATTTGCTCGGGCTTTTTAAAGCGAATGCACGATTTGCCCATATCTAATTTTGATTTGCTGTGTTTAGGGTACTCGGTGGTAAACCAGTTCAGCAGGTCTTTATCGGCATAAATGCCCATGTGGTAAACGGCTATAAAGTTTTTTTGCGAAGCAATATTTATAAAAGGCAAAGGTAGTTTGGGGTCGCAGTGGTAGCCAGTAGGGTATAGGCTATGCGGCACCACGTAACCCAGCATGCCGTAACCAATTACTTCTTTAAAGCCTTTGGGTAAGTTTTTGGTAATGGTTTTGCGTAGCGTATTTATGGCCTGCCGGCGTTCTTCGGGCAAGGCATCCATATATTCCTGCGGGGTAAGGGCTTTTGATTGCATAGTGATATTTGTGCTGAGTTAGAATTTATAGGTCGCTAAATATCCAAATTTTTCGCGCTTTCTCAAACAGAATAATGAATGCATGGGGTGTTATCTATTCTCATTCCTGTATTGGTATTTCCATCTATCATTCCACCATTCCATTCATCCATTATTCCATTTATATTCACCCCAGTTATGCAGCCCTCAAGCCTCAATACCAAACAATCTACCATACACATACGCAACATGGTTTGTGATAGCTGTGTAAAAGTAGTAAGGTGGGAGCTGGAACGCACCGGCTTTATTAAAGTGGAGCACGTTGAGTTAGGTAAGGCGGTGATTAGCTACAACCAACAGGTAATTGGCATATCGTTGATAGATGAGATTTTAAAAAACAGCGGCTTTGGGATAATAAGTGATCGCGAGGATAAACTGGTAGAGCAAATCAAACAGTCGGTAATACAGCTTATCTTTTTTGGTAACAACACCAATACCATTTTGCGCAACTCAGATTACCTGAGCCAAAAGTTAGGTGAGCCCTACCATGTACTTAGCAAAATTTTTTCGCACAAAACCAACCTTACCCTGGAGAAGTATGTGATACAGATAAAGATGGAGAAGGTAAAAGAGTTGATTAGCTATGGCGAACTTACGCTAAGCGAAATTGCTTACATGATGGGCTACAGTAGTGTTCAATACCTTTCGAACCAGTTTAAGCAGGTAACCGGTGTAAACGTAAACGACTATAAAAAAGAGTTTCATAAAAAGCGGATACCCCTTAACCACTTGCCACAAACAGAAGCTTAATGCCATAAGTGCTATCGCCTCAATAATTAGAAGCGCATGAACTTGTTGTGCTATAAACCAAATAATACTATTCTTATTTTTATTTTACACTACCCATGCGTAGCGATATAGCCATATTAAACGAAAAGATAGCAGGCGCTAAAGATGTAACCGCCGATGTAGTAGATGCTATGAATAGTTTGGCGGCCCTGCAGTTGGATACCGATGCAGCAGGAGCCATTGAAACTTTAGGGCGCGCTATTGAGGCTGCCCGGGCTATACAATACCCTAAAGGAGAGGCGGCCGCTTTAATACAAGCAGGTATGGCTGCCTCCAAACAACGCGATTATATAAAGGCAGGCGAGTTTTACCAACAGGCTTTGGCAATTCTTGAAAAACAGAACGACCGCGAAGGAGTGGCCGAAGTGCAAAAAAAACTGGGCAATGTAAATTACTATACAGGCAACTACGCCGATGCGCTGCAACATTACGGCCGGGCAATAGAATTACGAATGGTGTTGGGCGACGAATTAGGCACCGCCGATTTGTATTCCAACTCCGGCGCTATTTACGGCTTGCTTGGAAATTATCCGCAGGCACTAAAATCACATTTTCAGGCACTTAAAATTTTTGAGCGGTTCAATAATTTGCCGCGCGTTGCAGTATCATCATCCAACATAGGTGTTATCTATTACGAGCAACACAATTACAATGAAGCGCTAAATATGTACCAAAAGGCGCTTGAGCTGCAAAAGCAAATTAATAATGTAAACGAGGTGGCTGTGTTAATGAATAATATTGCACTGGTGTATCATAACCAGGGCAAATTTACCGAGGCCCAGCGAATGCACGAAAAAGCCTTATCGTTTAGAAACGAGCTGGGAGATAAATCAAAAATTGCATCCTCTTTCAGCAATTTAGGAGATGTGTATAAGGCGGTTAAGCAAAATGCAATGGCACTTAGTTATTATACCAAGGCCCTTATAATTTTTGAAGAGTTAACCGATAAGCGCGGGTTAATTGCAACGTATTACAATATAGGCGAGCTGCATTATAATCAATTGGAGTATGAAAAAGCATTCAGCTACTTTGGCAAATCAATAAAGCTTGCCGAAGAAATTGGGGTGAAAGATCATTTACGCGAAGCCTATGAGCATATGGCCAAAATATATGCAGATAGAAATAACTATGAGCAAGCTTACGCTTTGCACCTGCGTGTTACCGAATTAGACAGGGAAATTTCGAATGCAGAAACCAACCGTATAATGGCCCAAATTACCTTACGCTACGAAATAGAGCAGAAAGAACGGGAAAGTGAGTTTCAGCGAATAAAAAATGAGGAACTAACCAAAGCCTATAACTCGCTGGAAGAAGAAAAGCAGCGATCGGAAGAATTGTTGTTGAATATTTTACCCGAAGAGGTAAGCGCCGAGTTAAAACAATATGGCAAAACCAAAGCAAGAAGCTTTGAAATAGCCACTGTACTATTTGCCGATATTAAGGGGTTTACCATAATAAGCGAGCAACTATCGGCCGAGGAACTGGTAACCGGAATTGATGAATACTTTGAAGCTTTTGACCGGATAGTAGAAAAGCATGGCGTTGAAAAAATTAAAACCATTGGCGATGCCTACCTTTGTGTAGGTGGTGTACCGGTTCCGGATTTTGAACATGCCCATAAGGTAGTGCTGGTGGCCAGGGAGTTTTTGCAGGCAGCTGAAGAACTTAAACAGCAACGTACCCAAAAAAAATTACCTGCCTTCGATTTTCGCATTGGTATTCACTCGGGGCCGGTGGTTGCCGGGGTGGTAGGTATAAAAAAGTTCGCTTACGATATTTGGGGCGATACGGTAAACACAGCCTCGCGCATGCAACAGAATAGCGAACCGGGTCGCATTAATATATCTGAGAGCACCTATAAACTTGTGCAAAATAAATTCATGTGTGATTATCGTGGCGAGATTGATGCAAAGAATAAAGGCATGTTGAAAATGTACTTTATAACCTAACACGCAAGAAATAGTTTTGGTCGTCGTCAAACCATCAAACCACATAGTATGAAACAGTTAATTATTTTTTGTGCAGTATTTTTTAGCACAATTAGCCTTTGCTTAGGTCAGGGCCGTAGTGTAGAAAGTATTGGAATAACAGATATAATTATAATTGAAATTGCCCCTAACGGAGATGTTTGGGCTGGCTCAAACGGACAGGGCGTGGCTTTTTATAATGCCGACTCGGTAAAGTGGACCTATTATAATAAAGCCAATACACCCAGTCTTGCAAGCGATACTGTTACCGCCATTTATGTAAATGCTATTGGCGGTACCCAACATGCTTTTATAGGAACGGTAAGTGGGGCTACCGATTTTGCAGCATCGGTGCCTACCGCAATAAATTCGTTACCCGAGCCACGTGTAACCGGAATTACCTACCGCCCCGATTCGCTTTGGATTTTAACCACTAATAAACTGGCGCTTTACGATTCATCAAGTATACACAGAACTGATTTTAATGCGCCCCTGCCCAACGTTACATGCACCCAAAACGGTATTTCAAATTGCGCAGGTTTATGGTCGGGCACGGCCAATAATGGCTGTTTTTACACTGCCGACGGAGTTAACTTTACTTATATAGATACCACACCTCCAAGGCAAAAACTGGTAGATAACCGTGTAAATGCTATTGCTACCGATGATCAATGTATTGCCAAATTTATCGGCACCAAGGGTGGTTTTTCAGTTTGTCCGGTGGGTAACCAATGCCAGAACTTTACAACGGCTAACGGCTTACCGCAAAACGATATTACCAGCGTAGCGCTGGTTTGTGGCAAGGTTTGGTTGGGCACCCGCGATTCAGGGGTAGTAATATTTACCCCTCCATCCACCTTTACACGCCTTACCGGCGCTAATGGTTTGCCCGATAACCACATTACCTCTATTGGTAGCAACGCCAACAATTGCACCGCCTATGTAGCCTCTAAAGATGGAAATATTGCCCTGGTAGATACCAATCGCACCGTATTAAATGTTTTAAGCGGTATCGAAAAAGTTAACGGGCAATCTTTTGGGGTTAAGGTTTATCCGCAGCCCTCAGCCAACGTGCTAAACTTTGATTTTGAGGCCGAAATAGCAAAAGGTAATCTGCAGCTTTCCGATATTACGGGTCGCACTATTCAAAATTTGCCCATTAGCAACGCAAATAATTTAGTCATCAATATTTCGGCAATACCGCAAGGCATTTATTTCTACCAGCTTTTTAGCAATAATCAGCCGATAAAGAATGGAAAAGTGGAGGTGGCCAGGTAAACAGCAACAAAAAATTACCATGCGCTAATTTGCGCGTATAGTAAAAATGGATTTAAGGCTTAAGAAAATTTTAGTGTGTATGTATAAGTTTTATGGTTTGCCTGCTTTCTATGCCATTTAACTGCATAAAATAAATGCCCTCTGCAATGTTGGTGGTAATTTGAAGGGTTTCGTTCAATACGTTTTTCCATTCCAAAACAGGCCTGCCCATAAAATCTAAAAGTGTGGCATTAACCGGGCTTGTATTTGCAATAGATAATATGGTTGTAAAAGGATTAGGGTATACAGTAACCTTTTCGGCCTCAATTTCTTTTATATTAGTGACACACCAATCTGGCACACAGCCCGCACTATCCAATACTACTAAACCCGTACAACCTGTGCAGGTGGGTATGGTTTCATAAAAGGTAATAGCCACCCGGCCATCTGGTAAAATCTCCATATCCATAGCCTGATGCGAACCATATCGTGTATAGGATTCTGAAAATTCGAGATTTAAGTTAGTGGCGTTATAACGCTGTAGCCTTATGCCCAATGAAGTATCAGATGAAGATAAATACTGCAAAACGTATAAATATCCCTGATGTAAAATCAGGCGCTTGACTAAGTTTTCTCTGGGCACTGTATCTACTATTTCATTTACTAAAAGGCCTGTATCATCTGCTAACATTAAAAACGCGTCGTTGCTGGAACCAAAATTATCTACCCCCCCCTATTATAAAAGTATTATTTGTTTGTTGGATAAGGCTAAAACCAATATGCGCCGTGCCATAAGTTTTTAACCAATTTAACTGACCATCCATACTTTTAACGCTTGCTAAAAACGTTTTAGTGAAAGCATTAACGGTATCAATCTCATTGGTATATCCGGTTATGTAATAAGCGGTATCGTTCGCTTCCACTATATCAAGGGCTGAGTTATTCCATACGATGGGGAACGATTTTTTCCATAAAATTTGCCCGCCGGTATCTAATTTAACGATTAGAATATCAGCTTCATCCGAACTTCCGCAGGGGCCTTGCGCGCCACAAACCACCAAATTGCCATCGCTGGTTTTAATAATTCTATTAAGTCCTCCGCAGGTATCGGTAAACGGGGTTAGGTTTACCCACCAAACAATGGCGCCATTTGCATCTCTTTTAATAACTGCAGGGCGGTTTCCAATTATAGCTGCACAATAAATAAAATTGTCGGCTGTTTCTACCACATCGTTTATCTGGTCAAAGGTGGTTATCCTGTCCCGTTGGTTCCAAATTTCGTTGCCCTGGCTATCTATTTTTCTAAGTTGCATTAGTTGCAGGCCCAGCGAGTCGGGGTTGCCTGTATAACCTCCAATTAAAAATCCCCCGGCATTGGTTTTTTCAAGGCAAAGCGGAATACTGCCAACATATATTTCGGGGTCTATGGTAGGCTGCCCCGGGTATATGCGCAAAAAGGAATTTTGAGCAAACAAATCGTTGCCTATCAAAAAAACAAAAGTCAATAATATAATGTGTGCCCTCATATATGCCATAAATATACAATTGTTGTTCATAGTGTTAATCCTATTTTCCTCAGTTCCGGTTAAGACCCCAAAAAACTAAGTGGGGTTGGTATGTGCCAAACCAAACCCTGTCTTTGCGATGTCTTCTGCAATAGGGGTTATGGGCCGCGGTAACTGCTGCGCAACGGGTAAATGGTTTCTTTAATTAGCTGCTATTTCGTATCTTTGTATCTCTTTATTTTTCTGGCTAAAGGCCTCGTTTTTGGCTTTAAATGGCAGGTAAAAAGAAATAAAAAAAATGACGAATTTTTTATCTTTTTTTAATCGCCCAAAAGCCACTCAAATAATTGATAATAAGTGATTTAATAGCCATTGCCAGGTAGGTAAAAAGGTAGGCAGAAAAGTAGGCAAAAACGGCATTATAAATATCGCTTAATAGATAACTTTAACAGCCGATTTACCACTAAGGCTGTTGGCTGCCCGTATTTGCCACAGCGAAGGATTTAGGATGGGCTTGGTTTGATAAGTCGAATTTTCTTTCGCAAACATTTGCAACTCTGTGGTAAAAGTATATTTTTGCGTCCCCTTAACGGGAAAGGTGTGTATAACACGCATAAAAAATTTGAATTATGAAGGTAAAAGTATTGAGTAAAGACGGTAAAGAAACCGGCAGAGAGATTAACCTGAATGACGAAATTTTCGGCATTGAGCCTAACGACCACGCCGTTTACCTGTCGGTAAAATCATTCCTGGCTGCGCAACGTCAGGGTACCCACAAATCGAAAGAAAAATGGGAAGTATCGCGCACAACCAAGAAAGCTTTCCGTCAGAAAGGTACTGGTGGCGCCCGCAGAGGTTCTATGAAGGTATCGGGTGTAAAGGGCGGTGCCCGTGCATTTGGGCCTAAACCACACCTTTACGAATTGAAGGTGAACAAAAAGGTGAAAGACCTTGCACGCCGCAGTGCTCTTACCTACAAAGCAAAAGATGGTAACCTTATTATAGTTGAGGACTTCCAACTTACATCGGCAAAAACTAAAGATTTTGCTGCTGTATTAAACGGATTGAACCTTAAAGGCACAAAGAGCGTGTTTGTAGTAGATGGTGCTGATAAGAACACTGTTCTTTCGGCCCGCAACCTGCCAACAGTAGCGCTTACTGAAGTAAAGAGCCTGAACATTTTTGAAATTATGAATTGCAAAAAATTGGTTTTAAGCGAAGCTGCAGTTAAAGCCATCGAATCTAATTTCACCAGCAGCAGCAATTTCTCTAACAACTAATATTAAGGAGGATACATACCATGGCAAATGTTCTTATAAAACCAATTATTACCGAAAAATCTACCAAAAGCAGCGAAAAGGCCGGCAAGTACGCTTTCCGTGTTGCTAAAACTGCTAACAAGCTTGAAATTAAGAAAGCTGTAGAAGCTGCTTATAGCGTGCAGGTAGAAAACGTAAACACACAGGTTAACGTAGGTAAAATGAAAGTTCGCCACACTAAAAAAGGTATTGCCAGCGGCATGAAACCTTCTTTTAAAAAGGCACACGTAACACTTAAAAAAGGCGAAATTATCAACTTCTACGGCAACGTATAGTTTGTTGATATAAAGCATATTCTTTAACTAAAGTGGAAGCCCTCAACCACTGATAATAAAAAGCGAGGCAGTAAAAAAGAATAAAAATGGGAATTAAAAAATACCGCCCAACGACCCCGAGCATGAGGTTTACCGAATTGCTCACGTTTGAAGAAATTACAACCAGCAAGCCAGAGAAATCGTTACTTGCCCCTATGAAAAGCAGCGGTGGCCGCAACAGCAAAGGCCAGTTAACCATGCGCTACATGGGTGGTGGCCACAAACAGCGCTACCGTATTATCGATTTTAAACGCGATAAGTTTGGTGTGCCTGGTAAAGTTGCTACTGTTGAGTACGATCCAATCCGTACAGCATTTATCGCCCTTATCCAATACCCGGATGGCGAAAAAAGATACATTTTATCGCCTGCAGGTTTAAAGGTAGGCCAGGTAGTTATTTCCGGTAAAGGTTCGGCGCCAGAAGTTGGCAACACCCTTCCATTATCTGAAATCCCACTGGGTGCTATCATCCACAACATCGAATTACACCCCGGCAAAGGCGGCACTATTGTGCGCAGCGCAGGAACATCTGCCCAACTTTTAGCCCGCGAAGAGCGCTATGCAATTATCAAATTGCCAAGCAGCGAAACCCGCAAAATACTTCTTACTTGTGTTGCTACTATCGGTTCGGTATCTAACGGAGACCATAACTTACAAAGCTTGGGTAAAGCCGGCCGTAAACGTTGGTTAGGCCGTCGCCCAAGAACAAGACCGGTTGCCATGAACCCTGTAGATCACCCAATGGGTGGTGGTGAAGGCCGTGCATCTGGTGGTCACCCACGTTCTAGAACCAACATTAAGGCGAAGGGATACAAGACAAGAACTCCTAAAAAGGCTTCTTCTCAATTTATCATCCAACGCAGAAGCAAATAATTAAGTAAAAATATTAATCCATAAGAAATGGCACGTTCAATAAAAAAAGGTCCTTACGTTCAGTTTAAACTTGGTAAAAAACTAACCAAGTTGAATGAAAGTGGTAAAAAAACGGTAATAAAAACCTGGAGCCGCGCTTCGGTAATTGTGCCGGAAATGGTAGGACACACATTTGCAGTACACAACGGAAACAAATTCATTCCGGTTTATGTAACTGAAAACATGGTAGGCCACAAGTTGGGCGAGTTCTCTCCAACCCGTGTATTTAAAGGCCACGCCGGTAACAAAGCTAAGTAGTAGTATTAAAAAAAGAATCCAGTAATAAGATAAATACCAATTAAGATGGAAGCAGTAGCACATTTAAGAAATAACCCAACCTCTACACGCAAAATGCGCCTGGTGGCCGACCTTATCCGCGGCAAAAAGGTATATGAGGCTCTTACTATATTAAAGTTCAGCAAGCAAGAGGCTTCGGGCAAACTTGAAAAATTGCTAAAGAGCGCCATTAACAACTGGGAGCAGAAAAACGATGGCCAAAAGCCGGAAGATAACGAACTGGTTGTAAAAGAAATTCAGGTTAACGCAGGTACTATGCTTAAGCGCTTTTTGCCAGCCCCACAAGGCCGTGCTTACCGCTTACGCAAAAGAAGCAACCACGTTACCATTAAGGTAGATGTAAAAGGTGGTTCGGCTGTTGCCGCTGCACCGGTTGAAGCTACTGAAGAAGCTTAATTAAAAAGCTTTAAACGATACTAAAAACCCTCGCTGATTATCAGTGAGGGTTTTTTTATTGTAACTAATCGGTAAGTTGCAGTTGTCCCTTTTTTTGAAGCTGAAGATATTTTTGAAAACTTAGCGGCGCATACACTCCAGCTTCCAGCAAGCCTTGCTCCCAATAATTTGCCCATCCATATCCGCTGCTTTGGGAGCCAACTGCACTAAACTGAATATAATCAATCAAAAGAGTTTGCCTGGTGGCAAAATCGAACGCCACCCAATAACCGGTAATGCGGTGGGTTTCTTTGGCAAACTTTTCAATAATAAAAGTAAGGCCTGTTCCGCTGGTCTGTTTGTAATTACAATGCCGGATGTATGCAGGAATTTTTCCCGCAGCTAAGGTATAATTCTGCGCTGTAACCCACGATACGCTATCCAGGTTGCTATAGCTATTTTGCATTTGCTCAATGGCGCTTATCACTTTTTTGCCTTCCAGAAAAATTGGGTCGTATAGTTTGTTGCTGTTCACTCTTTCGGCCAGGCGCGATAGGTAACGTTCTTTAATCAGTTTTCCTTTAGGTAGTTCGTTATCGTTAACCAGCTTCATGCAACTAAAATCTATTCCAATAAAGGTTGCCTGTTTGCTACTGTAAAACTGAAGTGCAGAATCATTTACGTAAAAATGTGGCCGGCTGCCGTAGTATCTCGAATAATCATTGTCGTTTTTAAAGCGGCGAAGCTTTATGGTGCTATCGGTAGCGTAAACACCCGATGGTTCATAAGCGGGATTAAGGCGCAAAGTATCGCCGGCAGAATCGATAAAAAAGTAGGTGGAGTGGAAAGAGTCTGGCGTATCGTGAACTATAATTTCGTAAAAGCCTCTTTTACCCACAATAGCGAGTATGTCTTTTTTCTGCAAAAAAATGTTCTCCTTCTCTTCATCATAGGCGGGTCGGTACTCCACAAACGTGGGTTGGTTATCGCGTATTTTTACGTTTTTTAAAACGCCGGTGTAGGTGTAAATGGTGTCTTGTGCACTACACGCAAAATAAAAGGTAAAAGAAAAAATAATAAAGAGTTGCTTAATGATAAACATGGACTTTGTAGTCGATTTAAAATGGGTGGGGATATTAGTTGGCAAGTTTAAACTTTCCTTTCTTTTCAAGTTCCAGATATCTATTAAAGCTTAGCGGGTTATAAACGCCGCCATTAACCAGCCCGTACTGCCAATAACTGCACCAAACGCTTACCTCATCAAACTGGTATTGAATTTTAGTAAACTCGGTATAATCAATCAATAATGGTTTGCGGTCAGCAAAATCAAACACCACCCAGTAACCCGATACCGAGTGTTTAGGTTTACAAAAGCGTTCAACAATATATATTATTGCTAAACCTGTTTTTTGCTTGTATGGAAGCGAGTTAATTATTGCTGGAACTTTGCCGGGTTCTATTGCATATTCATCTTTTGAAACCCAGCATAATGTATGGGGCTTTTTATAACTCATTACTGCCTCTTTAGTGTCTATCCATGTTTCTTGTTCTTTAAAAGAATGCTTCCATAGTTATTAAGGTCTTCATTGCCGTTAATATCAATGCACAGCTGTTTAAGGTATTTGTATTTAAGCGATATCGCCCTGCCTAATTCTGTCTGGCTTACCAGTTTCACAAACTCGAAATTTACTCCCAGATAGGTGATGTCTGTGCTGTTTAAAAACTTCTTATCTGTATCGTTTATGTAAAAATGGGGCCGGTCAACATAGTTTCTGGTATAGAACCTGTTATCACTAAAACGCCTGAGTTTAATTAGCGTATCGTTTGCAAATGGCGCTATAGGATCATAAATTGGTCCTAACCGGCTGGTGTCACCATTTTCTTCAATAAAGCTGATTTTAGAAAAGTAACCGGTATCTCTTTCCTGAGTTTCTTCCAATAATCCACTCATGAATCGAATAGTATGGATAAGTTTTTTATCCATAAATAAATTCTGCTTTGTAATCAAATCATTACGGTATTCTATAAAGCTATATTGGTTGTCACGTATGAATGCAGTAAAGGAATTTCCATCGCGCAAGTAAATGGTATCCTGCGCAAAAGCGACCAAAGTAATGGCGTGGAACAAAATAAACAGGAGTGCCTTATTCAATTTCATTGGTGGCCTCAAAGATATTTTATACCCACTTATTGCGCATAAAAAAGTCCGAAGCTTTTCAACTTCGGACTTAATCTTTTTTATGCCTGGCCGGGTTCGGCTTCGGGCTTATATTCTGCTTTGCCCCATTTATGTTTACATCGCACAGCAAAATCTTCTTTAAATTTTTCGCGCTCCTCGGGCGTCATACTCTGCCATTTGGCCTTCCAGTATTTACGCTGGCCCCAGCCGCCGTTGCCGCGCATGTGCATACCTCCAAACAATATTTTAGATAGCAACACCAGGCCCATAGCCATTTTAAAGTCAATTACCGGCAAGTGGAATAAGTATGGCATTAGCCAGTTCCACAAATACATGGTTACGTATCCAAACACCACAAAGGCCACTACAAACAGGGCAGCAATTCCCAAACCTCTTAATATCCATTTCATAGCTTCTGTTTTTTAGTTAACAATTCAATACCATGCCGGGCAAACCTTTGCATTGGCGGGGCCCAACTTTTACAGCGCCAACAGCACTGCCACTTTTTTCCATTCATTTATCAGGTATTAAACAAATCGGCGTATAGGTTTTGTAAGCGGGCACGCAGGTAAAGCACCGCGTAGCGCTTGCGCGAAAGCAATGTATTTACATTGGCTCCGGTAATCTGCTCAATCTCCTGAAAGCTCTTGTCTTCAATTTCGTGCATAATAAACACATCGCGCTGCTCTTTAGGCAGCTCGTCTAAAGCTTTTTCAAGCCCTGCCATAATTGCGGTGCGCATCATCTCCGTTTCCGGCGAGTTCATGTTGCCGGGTAAAAAATCAGAAATATCCAAGCGGTCGCCATCATCGCCGGCGCGTACGGCAAAATGCTCTTCCAGCGAATCGGGTTTCTTTTTGCGGTAGCGGTCGGTAATTTTATTACGGGCTACCGTAAACATCCAGCTGGCCATCTGCTCTACGGGCTTCATCAGCCTGTAAGTGTTTACCAGTTCGTAAAATACATCCTGCAGCACATCTTCTGCGTCTTCCTGCGTGGGTACTCGTCTGCGAATGAATTCAAGCAAACGCCTTCGCTCTTTTTCAACCGTTTGGCGGATGGATTCATTCTGAATATCTGACATTGCAATACTTAGGGTTACCATAGTCTTTCCTTCTTTCAATGATGGATAAGACGATGATGTAAATAGAATATTTTACGAAGGTGGTTTTTATTGAGCGCAATACACCAAAAACTTATCGGTAAAAAAGGCTTCTTCAAAAAAAGAGTTAAGCGGCACTTTTCGGGCGTTTTTAACCACCGAAAGCTCTGCCTCAATATCGCCTCCTTTTAGGCAGATAAGGCCATTGCGCAGCCCCTGGTGGGCCTGTTTGGGCGAGTATTTACCTTTGGTCCAGCTTAGCAGGTCGGTCAGGGGGGCAACCGCCCTGCTCACAACAAAATCGTATTGGTATTCCATCTGCTCAGCACGGGCGTGGAAGGTAAACACGTTGCTAAGGCCTGTTTGCTCTTTTACCGCCTCAATTACCTTTAGCTTTTTGCCTATAGAATCTACCAGGTGGAACCTAACCTCGGGGTAAAGTATAGCCAGCGGAACACCCGGAAAGCCTCCGCCGGTGCCCAGGTCCATAATTTTGGTGCCGTTCTTAAACTGTATAAATTTAGCAACGCTTAACGAATGAAGAATGTGGCGCTCATACAGGTTTTCAATGTCTTTACGGCTTATCACATTAATTTTTTCGTTCCACTCGGTATATATAGCCTGAAGAGCAGTAAACCGCTCTATTTGCTGGGCAGTAAGGTCGGGGAAGTATTTTAGAAGCAATTCCATGGTGAGGTTTGATAGCTACTTACTGGTTGCATTTCTACTATCCATTCACTAATCCCTGGTAACTTTTAATATTTCTCTTTGGTAATCTTAAGTATGTTGTACAACATATCTTTAGCACGGAAAAGTTGTGCCTTAACGGTACCAAGCGGAATATCCAGTTTTTCAGCAATTTCTTCGTAAGCTAACTCATCCAGGTAACGCAGCTCAATCAATGAGCGGTATTTAGGCGAAAGTTGTTCAATGGCCGCACGTATTTTGGCCGCGCGTTGTTCTTTAACCATGCTCTCCTCGGGGTTAGCGCTGTGGTCGCGAACGGCTATAGGGGTAACTTCGCCATCTTCGGTAGAGGTGGTTTGATCCAGCGAAGTAGTTTGCAATTTCTTTTTACGGATGAAATCGATAGAGTTATTGGTAGCTATTTTAAACAGCCAGGTGCTAAAAGCAAAATCAGCCGAATAGTTCGAAATGCTGTTAAACGCTTTGCCAAATGCCTCCAAAGTCAAATCCTCGGCATCATCGCGGTTGTGCACCATTTTAAGCACCATAAAAAATATAGAATCGCGGTAGCGGTCCATCAACTTGCCAAAGGCAACCTGGTCGCCTTTTTTTGCCAAATCTACCAGCTCCAGGTCCTCCTGAGCACGCGCCGAAAATTTTTGATTTAAGTCCAACTGTTTTTTGGTTTTAGCAATAATAAGAAAAATATTACGAGTAGGTAAAATGTATAGGCAATATCGAGCACCGGCGATAAAAACCGCAAATCTTCTGAACCCAATTTACTATAAATACGGTAAGTAACCGCAAATTTAATCAGCAGGGTAGCAAAAAAAGCGCCCAATACCCATGGTAAAAAGATGCTTTTTACCAATAAAAACACAAATAAGCCATAAAATAAAAAGCTGCTAAGGGCAAAAAGAAACAGCAGCGCGGCATGGTGAATTTTATATCGAAAGCCCGAGCGCAAATGCCTACGCTTTTGGTTTAACCAGGCTGTAAAGGTGGTTTGGGGCTTAGTGTAAATAAAAGTGTCTTTATCAATACAAACCTCGGTGTTTTTGCCGGTGGCTACGGCGTTTACCAGCAAATCGTCGTCGCCGGTAGGTATTTCCTTCTGCTTCCCCAATGATGCAAAGGCTTTAAAAAGTTCCTTTTTGTAAGATAGATTTCTGCCCACCCCCATGTAGGGCATGCCCACTTGCGCAAAGCCAAAATATTGCAGGGCCGTTATAAAGTTTTCGTAGCGGATAAGCTTGTTTAAAAAGCCGGGTTGCTTTTCAAACGGCGAATGGCCCAATACTACTTTAGTGTTCTGCATGTAGGCGCCTACCATTTTAGCCAGCCAAACGGTAGTAGCAGGGCGGCAATCGGCATCGGTTACTACTATAGTATCAAAGGTAGCAGCAGCTATACCTTTTTGCAGGGCATACTTTTTTCCGCTGTTGGTTTTGTCTTCGCCGGGTGCTACGTTTACCAGTTTAAGGTTTTTGTTGCGCAGGTAAAACTCTACCAATACATCAATGGTATTATCGGTGCTTTGGTCGTTCACCACTATTACCTCATATTGTTTATACTGCTGTATAAGCACCACCTTTAAATACTGGGCCAGGTTTTGGGCTTCGTTTTTGGCGCAAATAATTACCGATGCAGGGGGCAAAAACTCAGGCAGGCCTTTAAAGGGCCTTACAAAGTTTAGCCTTGCAAACACCAGCAGGTAATACAGGCATTGCACTACGGCACAGGCAAAAAACACTTTTACTTCAACAGGCATTAGGGCAAATTAAATAATGTGGCATGCAGCAGCCAAAATTGGGGCTTAAAAGTTACGCACCATTTCAAGGCCGCTTAAAGTAAAACAGCTTCTAAAAGGTAAATCTTAATTCTATTTTCGCCCCTCTATGAAGTTTAACCTTACCGCACAGGATACCACTACCAAAGCCCGCGCCGGCGAAATTTTTACCGACCACGGTAACATACAAACCCCCATTTTTATGCCTGTAGGCACCCTGGGCGGCGTAAAGGCGGTGCACATGCACGAGCTAAAAGAGTTTATTAATGCCCAAATTATTTTAGGCAACACTTACCATTTGTATTTACGTCCGGGTACCGGAGTAATACAAAAGGCCGGGGGCCTGCATAAGTTTAACGGTTGGGATAGACCCATACTTACCGATAGCGGTGGCTTTCAGGTGCATTCGCTTTCGGCTATACGCAAAATAAAAGAGGAGGGAGTGGAGTTTCGTAGCCACATAGATGGCTCTAAACACTTTTTTTCGCCGGAGGGTGTAGTAGATATACAGCGCACTATTGGCGCCGATATTATTATGGCTTTTGACGAGTGTACGCCTTACCCCTGCGATTTTGCCTACGCGCAAAACAGCATGCACTTAACACACCGCTGGCTGCAGCGCTGCATTAAACGGTTTAACGAAACCGAATGTGCTTATGGTTATACCCAGGCTTTATTCCCTATAGTTCAGGGCAGCGTTTACCCCGAGCTGCGGAAACAAAGCGCTGAGTTTATTGCCAGCATGGGTGCCGAGGGTAATGCCATAGGCGGCCTTAGCGTAGGCGAACCCGATGAGGATATGTATGCTATGACGGAACTGGTGTGCGACATTTTACCTAAAGATAAACCAAGGTATTTAATGGGCGTAGGCACCCCTGCCAATATTTTAGAGGGGATAGCGTTAGGCATTGATATGTTTGATTGTGTAATGCCTACGCGCAATGCCCGCAACGGTATGTTATTTACCAAGCAGGGTATTATAAATATTAAGAACGAAAAGTGGAAGGAAGATTTTAGCCCGGTAGACCCGGACAGCGATTGCGAAATGATGCGCACCCACACCAAAGCCTTTTTGCGCCATTTGGTGCATACTGGCGAAATATTAGCTGCGCAAATTTCGAGCATCAATAATTTAAGCTTGTATATGTGGCTGGTAACCGAAGCCAGAACTAAAATTATAGAAGGCACATTTGGCCCCTGGAAAAAAGAAATGACGGAAAAATTAATGCGGAGATTATAATTGCAAGGTTGGATGAATGTATTTGCCTTTATCTTATTACTTAATACTGTTTACTCGCTACTGCTTTGAAAAAGCTTGATTGGTATATACTTAAAAAGTTTTTGGGCACGTTTGTGTTTATAATGGCGTTGCTGTTAAGCATCACTATTGTAATTGACCTTAGCGAGAAAATAGATGCCTTTGTAGATAACCACGCCCGGCCGGGAGTTATAATTACCGATTACTACATTTATTTTATACCCTACATAACCTCGCTTATAGGGCCGTTTTTTGTGCTGGTAGCGGTAATCTTCTTTACATCGCAGTTGGCCTCGCGCTCCGAAATTGTTGCCATATTAAATAGCGGCACCAGTTTTTACCGCATGTTATACCCCTATTTTATAGGGGCTACTTTACTGGCTATTCTGTTTTATTATGGTAACCACTATTTTGTTCCATATAGCAACAGCAAGCGTATTGCCTTTGAGCGTAAATATGTAAGCAAGCCCATGGAGGGTATGCGCTTTAATTTTCATCGCACGGTTGAACCGGGTACTATTATTTATATAGAAAATTACAGGCCATCTGATGGAACGGGCTTTAAGTTTTCGATGGATAAGTTTATTGATGGTAAGTTGGTTTACAAGCTCCGCTCGGAAAAAATTGAGTGGGATAGCGTAAAAAAACACTGGAAGGTTTCAGATTACTACACCCGTAAATTAAACGACAAGGCAGATATAATTGCAAGCGGAAAACTTTTAGATACTACCTTTAGCTTTACACCTGCCGATATTAAGTTTACTGAAATTTATAAAGATGTAATGACCACCCCGCAGTTGGTGGCCTACATTGATGAGATGAAAAAAGGTGGCCAATCGGATATTGAGTTTTTTGAGGTGGAACGATACCGCCGCACATCCTCCTCGTTCAGCATTTATATAATGACTTTAATAGGTGTAAGTGTTGCTTCGCGCAAGGTAAGAGGTGGACTGGGCTGGCACCTGGTATTAGGTATAGGCCTTAGTGCACTGTATGAAATTATAATGAAGTTTTCTACCACCTTCTCAACCAATTCATCGTTACCGGCGGTGCTTGGCGTGTGGATACCGAATGTGCTATACATGGCCCTGGCCATTTATTTGGTGCGCAAAGCACCTAAATAAATTCTTCTGCTTAGCCGGCTTTATTCTGTTCGGCTATGCTCTGCAAATCGTCATCGTTAAAGCCAGCCTGCTTAAGTATAGCTGTTATAAATTCGGTTTTACCTTCCACATACAAGTCAATATCATTTGGGTGTTTAGCAGCCAGTTGCTTTTTAAGTTCGCCATATTCTTTTGCCTTTTCGGGGTTAGCGCGCAAAAAGTCGCGCAGTTGAATATGGTTTTTTAAGCTTATACTTTCAACAGGGCAAACGTATAAATTGTGCTTAGGCCAAATGCGCAGTGAGCCGTCGGTAGGAGATAAGTCAGAAACGCGTTTGAAGGCTTCACGCTCTGTAATCCCTAAATCGCCCGCATGGTTATAGCCAAGTTGTGCCAGGCTTTCAATTACAGCAGGTAGCTTTGCACGGCTATCAATTATTATATCAACATCAATTACCGGTTTGGCCGCAAGCCCAACAACAGCGGTGCTGCCTACATGTTCTACAGCTATAATAAGACCGGTAAGGTGCTTTTGGTATATTGACTTTAAACCCGCGAATGTTTTTGCCCAATCGGGATTGTAGGGTTCTAGCACAATCATGTTAAGCGTTGCCTATTCGTTCTCGCGCTCTAAAATTGATTGTCTTACATCTATACGCACCGTTTCTTTAGCAGTAGCAAAAATATCTTGCAATTGCAGGGTGCTAAGGGTGGTCTCTAAGGCAACCAGTAGTGTGCAGGCAGGGGTCGCTTTGTCGCCGGCGGGTATGCAGGTCATACTACCGTTACCTTTAATAGCTACCGGTGGGCTCACACTGGTAAGTTGGCCCTCCATATTGGGGTAACGTTGCGGGCTAAAGTTTTGGGTATTAATAGTAATGCCCAGTTTGCCGGTATACTCCAGGTAGTTGCCACGTAGGCTTCTGAATTTCGCGTCAATCGAATCAATGCGGGTGCTAAAGGTTTCGTAGCCTACGCGCAAAGTTATTTTAGAGGTTTCGTAATCCAGTTTTATGTTCAGTTCGTTGCTAACGGCAAGTATGGTAGAGTCGTGGTCGATAATGGTTATAGCTATATCGCCGTGTATGGTTTTGTAAATTTCCTGCGCGGGCAATGTTGCCGGTATAGCTGCTATAGCTATCAGAATAAATAAAGTTTTAGTTAGAGTGGCTAAATGTTTCATAGGGTAAAGGTATAAACAAATAATGGTGCAAAGGCACGCGTTTAAATTTATAAAACAAAAAGGCCCTGCATTGTTTTACATGCAGGGCCTTTTTACAATTTTTAGCTATCCTTTCTATTTAACCTTTACCAGTTTTTTCGATACCAGCTTATTGCCGGTAGCAATGCTAAGCAGGTAAGTGCCAGAGGCAACATTGGCTAAATCAATTTCTGCATTAAATAAGCCCTCCTGTTGATGCTGTATTTTTTGATTGTAAACCTGCTTGCCGTTTATGTCGGTAAGCAAAATGTTTACATCGCCGGCTTTATACAGGTAATACTGAATATCTACTTCGTTAATTGTAGGGTTAGGGAAAACCGATACCATTACCATTTCATCGCGTTTAATAGTTGCTACATCGGTGATAACAGGTGCAAGCCCCGGGTTAGTGCCACGCGGTGTAAGTGAGCCGTTGCAAGTAGTAAGGTGGTTGTCGCCATCTAAATCGCACCACGATGCGCCAACTGATGAAGTAAAGGTGCGCGAATCAATGGTACTCATATAAATCCAGTCGCCCTGCACCTTCTGGTTGGTAACATCAAACAGCAGGTAACCGCGTTTAGAAAGCTCGGCATATTTTACGTGCCTTACCAGCGATGAAATAAGGCTGCCCGGTACCGAAAAGGTGATAAAACTACCACTGGTTACGCTGGTGCATACAAACTCTACACAAGCCGAACCTTTACCGTTGCTGCTGCTATAAGTAGAATCGGGGTGCGGAACGTCGTTGGCCCAGCTGGTGTGTATATCGCCGGTAAGTATGGCTACGTTATCAATGTTGTTATCCGATATGTGGCGCAATATTTTAGTGCGTTCGGCAGGGTAGCCATCCCATTGGTCCTGATTTAGGGCGCCAATTCCCGGTATTACAAGGGGGGCAAACATTACCTGGTTGCCTATCAGTTTCCATTTGGCAGTAGAGGCCGATAGCTGTTGTTTATACCACTCTAATTGCGGCAGGCCAAGCATGGTGCGGTTAGTGTCGGTAACAGTAGCACCGGTGGTGCCTGCCTGTATTTCGCGGCCTTCAAGACGGGAATCGAGTAGTATTAAATCTGCCAGGTTGCCCATAGGTATTACGCGGTGTATAGTATCTACACTATTGTGCGTATTGCGGATAGGCATCCATTCAAAATACGCTTTACGCGAATCTTCTTTGCGGTTAATCCAGTAGCCTTCGGCGCTATCGGTGTGGTTTTGCGCACCGCCGCTCCAGCTATCGTTAGCCGATTCGTGGTCGTCCCAAACAGTAAAGAAAGGGAATTGCTGATGCACCAAACGCAAATCGGGATCCAACTTGTAGAACGAATGGCGCTGACGGTAGTCGGCCAGATTGGTAACTTCTTTAAACGGCTCCTGCAGGCGCGATGAATCTACACCCGGGGTAAAATCGTCGGGGCCATATTCGTAATAGTAATCGCCTAAGTGAATAACGGCATCTACATCGTTTTTGTTGGCTATATCGTGGTAGGCATTAAAAAAGCCATCCTGGTAATTAGAGCAGGCCAATACGGCAAAACGCAGGTTAGATACATTGCCCGAAGGCATAGTGCGTGTGCGGCCTATTACAGAGTAAACACCATTGTTGCTAAAGCGGTAATAATACCAGGTGTTTTCCTGCAGGCCCGTTACATCTACCTTTACTGTGTAATCGCTGAAAGAATCTGTGTTAACCGAACCCGAGTTTACAAGTGTAGTAAAAGTAGTGTCGGTCGAAATTTGCCAACCAATAGTTTCGGTTGCGTTTACCGTGGTTATACGCGTCCAGATAATAACCCTGTCGGTAAGCGGGTCGCCGCTGGCCACACCATGGTAAAAGGGGGCAAGGGCAGGGTCTACCAGCGAGCGGGAAGGTGAGGTAGGGCCTTGTGCATTGGCAAAGGCAACCATAAAAATAAATAGTGCAGAGAAGAGCTGTTTCATGAGCAGGGGGTGTTTTGAGGCCCTAAATGTATACCTAAAATTTTATCATTTCTAAATCGGTTTATATTCGGGTAACGAATTAATAAACACATAGCGTAATGATAATAATAGCAGAGAGCGGCTCTACCAAAACCAACTGGCTTACAGAGGGCAAGGAGTTGCACGAAACCATTGGCTTTAACCCCTTGTTTTATAGTAGCAACGATATTTACAACGAGTTGATGAGGCAACAGGGCCTGCTAAAGTTGAAAGGTAAGGTTACCAAAGTTTACTTTTATGGAGCCAGCTGTAGCAGCGATGAGCGGAAAAGAATAGTGCAGGTGGCACTCGAAAAATATTTTACTGCCGCTACCGAAGTAAAGGTAGACCACGATATGACAGCCGCAGCTTATGCTACCTGCGATGGTAAGCCAGGGATTGCCTGCATATTAGGTACCGGTTCTAACTCGTGCGTATTTGATGGCGCTAAAATACAGGAAGATGGCCCAACACTTGGGCTGGGTTATATATTGGGGGATGAAGGAAGCGGTTCGTGGTTTGGCAAAAAGCTATTAGCACGCTTTCTTTATAAGGAATTACCCGAGGCTACCTATAGAATTTTGAAAGATGATTACGGCCTGGAGAAGAATTTGATTTACGATGCCGTTTATACCAAGCCGCATGCCAATGTTTACCTGGCCAGCTTTGCCCGCGTATTAACCGATAGCCCTGACAAAGAGTATATGGCCCAACTGGCCGAAGAAGGCTTTACCGAGTTTTTTGCGCATAACATTTTGTGCTACCCCAACTATCAGCAATACCCGGTTCACTTTGTTGGGTCTATCGCTTTCCATTTTCGCCCGGCTTTAGAAAAGGTAGCGGCAAAGTATGGCTGCACACTGGGTGTAGTAGATAAGAACCCTGTGTTCAGGTTGCTGGATTACCATTTGAAACCAATAAAAAGTAACTAGTATAAAGTAATAAGAGGGCAGCCATAAAAACAAAAACGCCCCGGTAAAACCGGGGCGTTGCGCTCATTTGTTGATGCGTGTGTATTCTTATGCAGCACGTAGCTTGCTAATCTTGGTGTCTTCTAACTTCTCTTCTACAAACTCGCGGGTAACCACAAACTCTTTGGTTTCGGTTTGCGATGGAAGGTCGAACATAGCGTCGGTCATTATGGCTTCGCAAATAGAGCGCAAGCCACGGGCGCCTAACTTATAATCGAGGGCTTTTTGCACGATGTAATCAATAGCATCATCTTCAAATGTAAGGGCAATGCCATCGGCCTTAAATATTTTTTTGAACTGTTTCAATAAAGCATTTTTAGGCTCAGTAAGTATAGAGCTAAGGGCCCCTTTATCTAATGGGTTTAAGTGAACCAACACCGGTAAACGGCCAATCAATTCAGGTATCAATCCAAAGCTGCGCATATCCATAGGCGATATGTATTGCAGGAAGTTATCCTCGCCCACTTTTTCTTTGTCTTTACCTTTCTTAAAGCCAACTTTGCTTTGGTTCATGCGCGAAGCAATTACCCGCTCAATGCCTTCAAAAGCACCACCGCATATAAACAGAATGTTAGAGGTATCTACCTTCACCAGTTTTTGCTCGGGGTGTTTACGTCCGCCCTGTGGTGGAACCAGCACTTCGCTGCCTTCAAGCAATTTAAGCATAGCCTGTTGCACACCTTCGCCGCTTACATCGCGTGTTATAGAAGGGTTATCGCCTTTGCGGGCAATTTTATCAATCTCATCTATATATATAATGCCGTGTTGTGCAGCCGTTACATCGTAGTTGCAAACCTGCAATAAGCGCGATAGGATACTCTCCACATCTTCGCCTACATAGCCGGCCTCGGTAAACACTGTAGCATCTACTATGGCAAACGGAACGTTTAAGAACTTGGCAATACTTTTAGCCAGTAAGGTTTTACCGGTTCCGGTAGGGCCTACCATTAATATGTTGCTCTTTTCAATTTCTACTTCGTCGTTTTTAGTTTGGTTTAAACGCTTGTAGTGGTTGTATACCGCAACGCTGATATATTTTTTGGCTTCATCCTGGCCAATTACGTAGCCGTCTAAGAACTTCTTAATGTCGCGCGGCTTAACCGAGTTAGGCAGGTTAAACTGGAACTTTTTATGTTTTTGAAATAACTCTTCATCAATAATTTGCTGTGCCTGGTTCACGCAGTTTTCGCAAATGTGCCCTTCAATTCCCGAAATCAGGATTTGTGTTTCGCGTTTTTTGCGCCCGCAGAACGAGCATTGTGGTTCTGTTTCTTTTTTCATGTGTTTTTTTAGTTTTCCCAACCCGTGCTTAAAGATTGCCTTATCAACATATAAAAATGTGACTGTTCAATCTTTGATACTCAAATCGGGCACCTAAGATACGAATGTTTAATAAAAAGGTAATGTGCAGGCGTGCAAGTTACAAGCACTGTCTTGTTGTTTAACAGTGTGCAAGTGTATTTGGGCCGTTTTTTTTTAATCTTTTTTAGGAGTGCGGATTAAAACCTCGTCAATCATGCCGTATTCTTTGGCTTCGTGGGCACGCATCCAGTAGTCGCGGTCGCTATCGCGCGATACCTGTTCAATGCTTTTGCCACTATGCTCGGCAATAATTTCGTAAAGCTCTTCTTTTATCTTGCGTATTTCGTTTACCGAAATTTCAATTTCGCTGGCTTTGCCGCCTATACCGCCAAGGGGTTGGTGTATCATTACGCGGGCATGCTTAAGCGCTGTGCGTTTGCCTTTTTCGCCGGCACATAACAATACAGCTGCCATAGAGGCTGCCATACCGGTGCATATAGTGGCTACATCCATGTTTACATACTGCATGGTATCGTAAATACCCATACCCGAATAAACTTCACCGCCCGGGCTGTGAATGTAAATTTGCACATCCGATCTTGCATCGCTCGATTCCAAAAACAAAAGCTGTGCTTGTATAATAGCTGCTATGTAATCATCAATAGGGGTGCCCAAAAATATAATGCGGTCCATCATCAAACGGCTAAATACATCTACCTCTCTAAAAGGCATTTGTCTTTCTTCAATTACCGTACGGGTAAGGTTCTGCACGTTACCTGCGCTATATACTTTTTTAGTGTAGTTCTCTAAGTGCATGCTGCTTAAGCCGTGATGCTTTACTGCATAATTTTTAAAATCCTGGGCTTCTTTAATGTTCATGAGCTATATTTTATTTTAAAAGGACAAACTGAATGCCACTGTTTTATTTGCGCCAAATTGGCTACTGTAATAAGCACAGGGGCGCTCTGCTTTTATGTTGTAATAATGACGTTGTTTTTTGAGAAAAAAAAATCGGTTTCCACGTCCTATGTTGACGACGAAAACCGATTTATATTTTTTAGGACGGTATTTTTAGCCGTTCACCTGGTCTACCAGGGCCTTAAATTCATCTAAGGTTACCTCTTTTTCATTCAGTTTCACCTTGCTTTTCAGGTTTTCAAGCACCTTATCGCCCAGCAATTGCTCGTGTGTTTGCTCTACCACCTTTTTATCGCCCAGTTGCTTTTGCACAAACTGCTCCACCCACTCTTCGCCTACGTTCTTTAATCCGTAGCCGTATAGCTGCTGTATCATGTTGGCGCGCACGCGGTCGGTAATTTCTTCCTGTGTTACGTTAATGCCGTTCTCTTTAATCACCTTGCGTTGCACCAGGCTCCAGCGCAGCGACTTTACAAAGCCGGGGTAATCTCTTTCTACTTCTTCTTCGCTAACAGGTTTTTCGTTGGTAATGCTTATCCAACGCTTTAAAAACGCGTCAGGTAAAGGAAACTCCGATTTTTCGATAATGGCCTTGTAAATATCATTTACCAAAAAGCTGTCGGTTTGTCCGTCAAAGTAGGCTTCCAGGTCATTTTTAATGTTGGTGCGCATTTCTTCAATGCTCTTAGGGCCGTTTTCGCCGTAAGCCTTGGCAAAAAACTCTTCGTTAACTACTGCCGGTACCGAACGGGTAATGTTGTTCAGTGTCAGTTTAAAGTTAGTGCCTACCTCCGGTAGTTTGGTAAGGTCGTTCATGTTCAACACGTTTTTGGCAATGGCCTCGCGGTCGCGGTCCATCAGGTCGAACACGTTGTATTCAAAGCTCTCTTGTTTTTTTAGTGGCAACACCTTAGCCTTGGCATCGTCTTTCAGCAAATCTACAGTAAGGGTAGTTACGGTGTTTTGGCCGCCTTCTTTAGGGGTGCCGTCGGCGTTTAGTTCTTCAATGCTAAAGGTAAGCACATCGGTTTCGCCTACAGTTTCAGGGTATTCGTAAGTAGCAAAGCGCTTTTGCACTCTTTCTACTTCCTCATCCAGCATCTTCTCTTCGGCCTTTATTTTGTATTTGGTAAAGGCTTCGTTTTCTATAAAACCAAGGTCAATTGCCGGGGCAAGGGCCAGTTCATATTCAAAATCAACATCCTTAAGGCTATTAATATCAATATCCAGCTTTTGGTCGTTTGCTGGTATTGGCGAGGCTATAATTTCGATTTTGTTATCGTTTATATACTTGTAAACCTCGTCGTTCAATACTTTGTTCAACTCCTCTAC
This sequence comes from Chitinophagales bacterium, assembly GCA_044228435.1. Lineage (GTDB taxonomy): Bacteria > Bacteroidota > Bacteroidia > Chitinophagales > LD1 > Bog-950. The sequence continues at coordinate 217,865 of JBGAUW010000006.1, read as the reverse complement.
CAATACGCCGTTGCCATACATTTTCTTTACCAAATCCAATGGCACCATACCGGGGCGGAAACCCTTAATAGCAACTTGCTTGGCTAAAGTTTTAATCTGTTTTTTAACGTTCGGCTCATAATCTTCTTTTTTAAGATTAACACGAACCTTTGCCAGCATACTGCCTACTTTTTCTTCAGTAATTGTCATTTGAGATAGTTGTAATTTGTAAGAAAGCGGTTAACAGCCGGTAAAAACCAACTGTTAACCGTAACCTTGTTTGTGCGGGCGGAGGGACTTGAACCCCCATGCCTTGCGGCGCTAGATCCTAAGTCTAGTGCGTCTGCCAATTTCGCCACGCCCGCATTCAATGAACATACCCCTTTTGGTAAAAGGGAGCGCAAATGTATTAAAAGAATGGAAAAAAGAAAGTTAAACTGCAAATTCTGTTGCAATAGCCTAATGGCGTGGTGTTTTACGGCGTATAAATTGACAAATTTCAGGTAAATACACTCGTAGTGTTGCGGTTTCTGAACGCTTGGTATAGGCGGCACCTCCGGTGCGCAATTCCAACTTATACATATTTTTCTACAAACAGTCGACCGCTCCGCGGTGTTGCTAATGGTTACCCAAATTTTTAAGCAGCTAATAGCCACCTCACCCCAGCCCTCTCCTTTAGGAGAGGGTGTAACAGCCAGGCAGCCAATTTAGCGCTAAATTGTGGCGTTTATGTTCCTTCTCTTAAAGGAGAAGGTGTCCCGACGCTTTGGTCGGGGCGGATGAGGTCTGTATTGCCAATTAAAAATTAACCATAAAATTTGGGTAACAATTAGGCGGTGTTGTAAGGGCGCTTACTTAGGCTGGTTTGTGCTCCGATAGGAGCCACCTGTTTGTAGTATTAAAATTAATAGAGGATTTGCGCACCGTAGGTGCCGCCTGTAATGACTTAATTTAATAGAATGAGACTAACCCTTTACCCGTTCGTAATAAACTGCCACCACACCGCTGCCCAGGGTTTTTGTTTTAAGCAGCTTAAGGTTAACCTGCCCGGTAATATCTTTAAACAATACCAAACCGCTGCCCAGCACTATAGGGTGAATGCACAGCCAGTATTCGTCAATTAAATTAAGCTGCGTTAGTTGCGCTATCAGCCCGGGGCTACCCACAAAAACATCTTTACCGGGTTGCTGTTTAAGTTTTACAACTTCCTCTTCAAGGCCCTGCGTAGCAAGGGTAGTGTTCCTCCAACTTACACTATCTAGCGTATGGCTAAACACCAGCTTGGGCACACTGTCTATAAGCACGGCAAACTTATCTATAGCTACATCGCCGCTGGGGTTTTTTACCAGGGCCGGAAAGGCATCTTCCATCAACTGGTAGGTTATGCGCCCGTATAAAAGTGCGCCGGCCTGCCTTATTAGTTCATTATAATGTTCGTGCAATTCATCATCCACAACCCCTGCTGTATGGTTGCAATACCCATCCAGGGTCATGTTCATCGATGCTATTACTTTGCGCATTGTAAAACAGTTTCAGTTAAATAGAAACCCCCGGTAGCAGGCCCTTTTAAATCACATTAATTATGTGCCTAATGAATAATTGGTTCAATTTTTTCATTGAAAAATATGGTAACGGTATCAAGTATATTTTGTCCTCCGGTGCTTGCGCGCAGTAAAAATTTTGTTTTGTAAATGTTCTTAGCTCCCGCAACAGGGTTTTTAATCTTCTCTCTTAAAACCGAATCGAGTGCAACGTAGGTGTTCAGCGAGTCCATGTAATCATGCAGCTGTTCTTTAGCTTCATTTGCGTTGTTCGTATATGTTTCTACAAGCGGTTTTGAGCCCAGCGCTGCCGAAAGCCGGATATTTTCAATGTTTAGTTGTAATACCTTTTGTTTACTTTCTACTTTTTTCGTAAAATTATCAATTACTGACTGGTTGTTATAAATCCTGAATGAGTCAATTGAACTTCCATCTACCATTTGATAAGTTAAGCCTTCAATTTTCAGCAAGTCAAATTTCATATTGCTTTTAAAGGCGGCATCATTAAAAGATTTTTCAATAGCGGCTTTAAGCTTTTCCAATTTATTGGCTTCACTATTACACGATGCAAGCGCAATGGTTAAAAGTAGTGGTAGTATTTTTTTCATAGCTGATTGTTTTACACCGCCACCTCTGCGGCAATAGCCGGGTGCGGGTCGTAATTTTTAAGCGTAAAATCTTCGAACTTAAAATCGAAAATGTTTTTTACCGCCGGGTTAAGCTGCATTTGCGGCAGGGGGCGCACATCGCGGCTTAGCTGCAATTTAGCCTGCTCCACATGGTTGCTGTATAAATGCACATCGCCAAAGGTATGCACAAAATCGCCAAGGGCAAGGTCGCACACCTGCGCTATCATCATGGTAAGCAGGGCATAGCTGGTTATATTGAAAGGCACACCCAAAAACACATCGGCGCTGCGTTGGTATAGCTGGCAGCTAAGCTTGCCATCGCTTACGTAAAACTGAAACATGGTATGGCAGGGTGGCAGGGCCATCTCTTCAATATACGGCACGTTCCAGGCGCTTACTATCAGGCGGCGGCTGTGCGGATTCTTTTTTATCTGTGCTACCAGGTTCGTAATCTGGTCTATGTTTTTGCCATCGGGTGCAGGCCAGCTGCGCCATTGGTACCCATACACGGGGCCCAGCTCGCCCCACTTTTTTGCAAAGGCATCATCGGCGGCTATTTTTTGGGCAAAGGCTTTAATATCCTCGCCGCCAAACTCCGCGCTTTTTTTATATTTTTCGTAGGGCCAGTCATCCCAAATGCGCACGCCGTGCTGGCAGAGGTATTGTATGTTGGTTTCGCCCTTTAAAAACCATAGCAGTTCCTGTATCACCGCCTTGGTAAACACTTTTTTAGTAGTTACCAGCGGAAAGCCCTGCTGCAGGTTAAACCGCATTTGGTAGCCAAAAACGCTGTGAGTGCCGGTGCCGGTGCGGTCGTCTTTAAAGGCGCCGTTATCCATTATATGCTTTAGTAAATCGAGGTATTGCTGCATGTAAATGCGAAAATAAAAAAGTAAGTGCAAACCATTTGGCGGGTAATCCACGGTGGTGGATTGTTTTATGGCTTATTAACGGCCAATACATTTTTTGGGACTGTGCTGCACCGCCCTGCGCCTTAGTGTGCGTGCCGCAGCCTGTCGCGATTTTTCATCGGGACGCCTGTTGCCCTTTTGGCGAAAGCCTGTTTTTGTACCAACAGAAGTTATTTACACACGTGGTAAAGCGTTATTAGTTTTTGCTTAGCGGCAGCGTAAAATAAAATGTGGCCCCTTTATCCACTACCCCCTCGGCCCACACCTTGCCCTTATGCCTTTCAATTATACGTTTAACCAGCAGTAAACCAATACCGGTTCCTTCAAACTCTGCGCTGCTGTGTAATCTTTGAAAAGCGCCGAACAGCTTGTTGTAATATTTCATGTCAAAGCCGGCGCCATTATCTTTTACCGAAATAGTAATCATATCTATGTTCAGGGTATAATCTACGGTAACCAGCGGTTTTTCTTTTTTAGCCGAATACTTTATAGCATTAGAAAAAAGGTTAACAACCACATGTTTCAGCAGCGAGGTGTCGGCCTGCACGTTGGGTAATTCACAAATTTGCAATGTGGCCGTATGGGGAGAGGTAGAAAGTATATACTCCCAGGTTTCATTAAACAACATGGTAAGGTTTGCATCGCGTGCCCTTAGCCGGCTTTTTTCAATTTTTGCTAATTGTAAAAGGTCCTCTATAATCAAACCCATACGTTTGCTGCTGCTCTCAATATGTTTTAATAAATCCTTTACCTGGCTACGCAACCCACCGCCGTAGTCGTTAATAATAATTTTTGTAAAACCCATAATGGACCTTAAGGGTGCGCGCAAATCGTGCGATACCGAGTAAGAGAAAGCCTCTAAAGCTTTGTTTGATTCCAACAGTTCTGCGGTGCGCACTCTTACCTTCTCTTCTAAACTTCCGTTTAAATTTTTAATTTCTTCCGTTGCCTGCTTTAAATTTTGGGTGGTAGCATCCAGTTCTTCGGCTTGCCTGGATCGGGACAGCGTTTGAAAAAGAAGTTCTTTGTTCAACTTATACAGTTCCAGGGTTAGTCTTTCAACTTCAACCTGTTGAAGGGCGAGTTTATCCTGCGCAGCAGTTAAAGCCTCATTTGTAGAGTTTTGCATAAAATATAATTAACTGCGATTATCAAACTATTGCGGGCGGTGCTAATCGGCGGCCAATAAATATAATGCGTTTTTTTAATATTTCTGTATTTAAATTTTTGGGTTAAATCGGGGTTGTTTTAAATAGTTACTCCATAGCCTGTAGTTTCAGGTAAAACGCTACAACCTTAAGGCTTGCCTGTATAGCAAGCAGCTGCAAACGGAGCTTACTTATTGCGCCTTCTTAACCTTACCACCAGCCATATAGAAGCGGCTATTATTAGTAAGAAAGGCCAGATGTTTACCAGGCCAACCAACACAGCCAGCAGGGCGCGCCAGCCGTTTACAAAGGCCTCGGTAAGGTTGTTTAAAAAGCCCACCTGCGGTGCGGGGGTGTAGTTTAGCTTTTGGTATATGTTTAGCGTGATGGTGGAGTAGCCTACCTGGTCGCGCAGTAGTTTAACGCGGCCTTCGGCAGCCTCAATCTCTTCGCGTATTACACGCAGTTTTTCTTCTACCTCTAGTATGTCGGTTATTTTGCCGGCCTGTTTAAGCAGGCTTAGGTAGCGTTGCTCTACCTCTTTTTTGGTTTTAAGGCGGGCCTGTATATCGGTAAACTCGGCGGTAACATCGTCGGCGCTAATGTTTTTGCAGTTGGTGTAAACCGATTCCTGCATAAGGGCATCCATCAGCTTATCGAAGTTGGCGGCAGGCACCCGTATAACCATGTTGTTTTCTACCTGGTAGTTGTTGCTGCTGCGGTTATCGCTGCCAAAGTAGGCGTTGTGCGGGCCCAATAGTGCGGCTATTTTGGCGTGGCTGGCTTCGGCATCGGTTACCTGGAACTGAACACTGGCATTTTTAATAATCAGCAGCGGTGTTTTTTCGGCGGTCTGCGGTTTACCGGTTTTTAAATCGTCGGCATCCTGAGAGCTACCGGCCGCAGTTTCGTTTTCGGTATAGCTTTTTGTTGAGCGAGCCGTGGGCACATCTACGGCTACAGCGCTTTCTTTAGTTTCGAGGGTATCGGTAAAATGGGTTCTGGCATCGCAGCTGCCCAGCAGCAAAAGTATAAAGGGAATAAGCAATTGTTTCATACATCCGGGGTTTAGTATTAGGTTGATGTATAAACGAAAACATTCCACAAAATAGTATGCGCTGATTATAGGCCGGGGTGTTTATGCTTTGCATTTTGTTTTTATACTTGTTTTATGAAACACTTTAAAAGCGTAGTGGCTATAGGCGTAATAATGGTGGCGCTGTGTGCGTGCACCGAAAAGTATGATAAAGAGGGCAGGTTGATAGTAGACCACCTTACCTCCAGCGGTTCGGCCTATTTAAATTTTAAACCTATGATGCGCACCGATAGCGAATCGGTAGCTGGATATAAGCCCGATACGTTTTATTTGGGAAATAAGCGCTTTACCGGGCCGGTAGTTTTTTACGATAGTAAAGAGCGGCTGGGCTTTACCGGTTACTTAAAAAACGGGTTGGCCGACAGCAGCTGGAAATTTTACTATGCCAGTGGTGGTGTGCGCATGGAGGGCTGGTATGTAAACGGATGGGACGTAGGCATGTGGCGCAGCTACTATGGCTACAATAAACCCAAAATAGATAAGTTTTACGATGACTATGGCTACATGCTTATGCGTATAGAATACTTTGATAACGGCCAGGTAAAGAACTACCAGAATGTAAAGAGCCCGTTATTTGACGATAAAGAAAGAAGCTTTGCCTACGACCGCCACGGCGATGTGTTGAACGTGTATGTAGAAGATAGTATGCTGATGCTTAAAAACGGCCCCACTACCGAGCGAATAGGCAAAAACGTGTTTGCCAAAAAGCAGTTCAGTAATATGGAGGTGGTTAAATAACTGCCCGGGCCTACTTAGCAAATTGGGCAAAGCACTTGTTAAGGTTATCGAGCCCGCCTTTTAACTCATCAAACAGCGGGTAGCCGAAACCTATACGCATATAAATTTTATCCTGCTCGAACCAATGGCCGGGGCCTACTATGGTACCGTATTGCGCAAACAGGGTGTCGTAAAACTTCTCCTTATCCATGCTATATTCAGCCTTAAGGCGCGGAAAGCAAACCACACCGGCCTGCGGCTCTACCCACTCTAAATACTTTTGCGTAGCAAACCATTGCTTAAAGTAAGCGAAGTTGGTTTGTATATGCGCATGGTGCGTAGCCAGTATAGTTTTTTTGTTGTGCAGCAGGTGGTAAGCAATCTCTTCATCTACCACCGAGTTGCAAAGGCATATCTGCTCTTTAGCGGCTAAAAAATCGTGCATTAGTTTTTGGTCGCGGTTAATTATCCAGCCAATGCGTATGCCCGGTGCGCCAAACGATTTGCTAACCGACGATACTGAAATTACTTTATCCGAAGCCTCGGCCCAGTAGGGCTTAAGCTCTGTTTGAAAATTCAAATCGCGGTAGGTTTCATCTACCAATAAGCGGCAGCCTTTCTCTTCGGCTAAAGCAATTAACTGTTGGATGGTAGAGTCGCTGAACACCTTACCGGTAGGGTTATGCGGGTTGGTAATGCTAATGAGTTTGGTGTTGGGTTGAACAGCCTTGCGCACGGCCTCAATATCAATTTCAAAATTATGCTCAAACTTTAAATCGATAATGCTGATGGCACAGTTAATGGCGCGTGGGGTTTCTAAGTTAGTGCCGTAGTTGGGACGGATAACCACTAAGTGGTCGGTAGGGTTAAGCAGGGTAGTAGCCACCACAAACAGGGCAGTAGCAGCACCACTGGTTACCAGCACATCATCGGCCTGCAATACCTTGCTATCTTCTTTAATGGCCTCGCGCAGTTTGGTTATGCCTTTGTGTTCGCCATAAAACAGCACCAGGTTTTTTAAATCTACATTCAGGCTACCAAGGCTTATATCGCGCACCGAGCTTTCGGCTAAATTGAATTTAATATTGCCATAGCCCATTTCTTCCGGCGATTCAATCTCTATAGGCATTCGGGTGTATTGCATGGTGTGTTTATTTAAGGTTGTTAGTGGCATAAGTAAACAGAGAAACTGAGAAAGTATAACTGCAACAGGCTAAAGTAAATGGATGGATGCTTTGTGGACTTCTTTTATTAAATTTGATGCTATGGATACAATAGTTAAAATTAAGAACACCAGCGAGGGCAAAAAGCTTTTAGGCTTGCTAAAAACCATGGCTTATGTAGAAGTGCTGGATAAAAGCTATGAAACGATTAATGTAGATGACTTAAAGAAACGCGTAAAGCGCGCTGAGAAAGGCAAGTTTTATTCTTTGGAGGAATCAATGCAACGCACTGCTAAGTGGAAGGGCTAAAAAATTCAAACTGTCGAGCCTTGCCAAAGTGATTTTAAATGCCCCGGGGTTGGCTTCTTACCTACAACGCCGGATAACTATCCGGTTCTACCTCACTCATCATGCTGTATATCACCTCAAACACTTCTTCGGCGTTGGGCTTGCTAAAGTAATCGCCATCGGTGCCGTAAGCGGCACGGTGTGCCTTAGCAGTAATGGTGCGTGGCTCGCTATCTAACCATTTAAAAGATTGTTGTTCTTCAAACACCTTTTGGAACATATAGGCCGAGGCACCACCCGGTACATCTTCATCTAAAAACACCACGCGGTTGGTCTTTTTAACCGATTCAATAATGCTGTGGTTTATATCGAAAGGCAACAGCGTTTGCACGTCAATTAACTCCACGCTTATGCCGGTTTCTTCTAATAAGGCAATGGCCTCTTCGGCTATGCGTATGCAGCTGCCGTAGGTAACAATAGTTACATCGCTGCCCTCTTTTATTACTTCGGGTATACCCAGCGGCACAGTAAATTCGCCCACGTTATCGGGTAATCTTTCTTTTAAGCGGTAACCGTTCAGGCATTCAATAACTAAAGCAGGTTCATCGCTTTGCAGCAACAAGTTATACATACCTGCCGCCTGCACCATGTTGCGCGGTACGCATACGTGTATGCCTCTAAGTGCATTTATAATCATACCCATTGGCGAACCGGTGTGCCAAATGCCCTCTAACCGGTGGCCACGCGTGCGGATAATAACCGGCGCCTTTTGTATGCCACGGGTGCGGTATTGCAGGCAGGCCAAATCGTCGCTAAGCGGTTGCAAGCCATACAGCAGATAATCGAGATACTGTATCTCAGCAATAGGGCGCAGGCCGCGCAGGGCCATACCTATACCCTGCCCCATAATGGTAGCCTCGCGTATACCGGTATCAAAAATGCGGTTATCGCCATACTTATCCTGTATGCCGCTAAACCCCTGGTTAACGTCGCCAATTTTACCTACGTCTTCACCAAAGGCAACTACGTTGGGGTATTTGGTAAACATAGCATCGAAGGCGTGGTTGAGTATTTCAAAACCATTTATCACTTTGCTATCGTTGGAATATTCCGCAGCAACTACTTCTACCTGCAACGCATTTTTACCGGTTTCACTTTGCTGGTGGCTGCTATAAACATACTGGTACTTTTGCTGAAAGCTTTGCAGCCAATCGCGTAAATCGTTTAAGGCCGAAAACTGCTGGCCGCGCAACTGGCGCAATACTTTTTTTCCGGTTTTAATAATGTCCTTTCTAACCGGGTCTATGGCAGTTTGCAGGGCGCTTATAATTTCCTGCAGGTCTTCTCCGCTTTCATCGGCTACGCGGTTTATTAAATCCACTACTTCGCTAATCTCTTCTTTTAAAGGCTGCGAAAATTTTTTCCAGGCCACTGTTTTGCTTCCTAGTACGTGTTGCCTTGCATCTTGCTGTATTTCGGCAAGTTGCTCACCGGTGGCAATTTTACTTTCTACAATCCACTCGCTCATTTTTTTCAGGCAGTCAAAATCTTTTTCCCACTGCATGCGCTCCTGCGTTTTATAGCGCTCGTGCGAGCCCGAGGTGCTATGCCCCTGCGGTTGTGTTACCTCTATAATGTGGAACAAAGCAGGGATATGCGTTTTGCGCATTTTTTCAATACCGCGCTTGTAGGTTTCTACCAGCTTAGGGTAGTTCCAACCCTCGCACACATAAATATCAAAGCCGCGGCCATCTTCATCGGCCATAAAGCCTTTGGTAATTTCCGATATACTCTCTTTGGTGGTCTGGTATTTTTTGGGCACCGAAATGCCGTAGCCGTCATCCCACACCGAAATAGCCAGCGGCACGCGCAATACACCTGCCGCATTTAAAGTCTCCCAAAAAAGGCCTTCGCTTGTGCTGGCATCGCCAATAGATACAAACGATACCTCGTTACCTTTATTCGAGAAAATATCGTAGTCGGCCAGTTCTTCATTATTACGGTAAAGTTTAGAGGCTAGGGCCAGCCCTAAAGAGCGGGGCATTTGAGCTGCCGTAGGCGAACCATCGGCGGAGGAGTTGTAACGACTTGTTTGGTCGAGCCAGTTGCCATTTTCATCCTGCAACTTGGTAGCGTAGTGCCCGTTCATTTGGCGGCCACCACTCATAGGCTCTTCGTTTTGGTCGGGGTTGGCGTATAGTTGGGCAAAAAATTGTTCTACCGTTAATTCACCCAGGGCCATCATCCAGGTTTGGTCGCGGTAGTAGCCGCTGCGCCAGTCGCCGGGTTTAAACGATTTAGCCAGGGCAATTTGTGCCAACTCTTTTCCATCGCCAAAAATGCCGAATTTGGCTTTACCGGTAAGCACCTCTTTACGGCCTAGCAAACTTGTTTCGCGGCTAATGCAAAGCACACGGTAATCGTTCAGCACTTCGTTTTTAAAATCTTCGAAAGATATTTTGGCGTTCGCCCCTTTGGTAATTACGTTCTCTGGCATGGCGCTAATATAATATAGCCCCCTTAAATACCCTAAACGGCGGCTGAGGAGAAGATTAAAAGTAAAGTGTTAAAGAAAGGGTAAACTGTAATACGATTACGATTCCTGTGCCTTTTTGCGGGCTCTCCACCAAAAGTAACCTACGGTGCCTATAATCAGGTAAGGGGTAAAAAACAGGTACATAACGCCCTTATTAATACCGTCGGAGTTAGAAGAGCCTGCATCGCGCGAACTTTCGGCAGTAGCCTGGCACATAGAACATTGCGCATGCCCAACAGAAAGCGAAAGCAAAATGATAGCTATAATTAGCAGCAGGGGTAGGTATTTAATGGCGCGGTTCATACTGCAAATATAACAAACCTTTAGGGTAAAAAGTTTATGATATTACACCAGTAGGCAGGGGAGTAGTATGTTAATCTTAGTCAGCCTGTTAGGCTAGTTTCCCCTAAAAGCGCTTAAGCGTAATAAGGCGAAATAAGCAGGTAAACCACTACGCCTGTTATAGATACATATAGCCACAGTGGGAAAGTGTAACGGGCTATTTTTTTGTGTTTGGCAAAATCGCCCGTTAGGCTGCGGTATGCGGTAAACAAAATGATAGGTAAAATAATAGCTGCCAGCGCAATGTGCGAAATAAGCAGCACGAAGTAGAAGGTGCGGATAGAACCCTCGCCGCCAAACTTGGTTTCGCCGGCAAACAGGTGGTGCGCTATGTACGATACTAAAAACAACGATGAAAGAACGATGGCCGCCAGCATCACATTTTTATGCGCTGTGTAATTTTTTTGCCTTACCAATACGTAGCCCAGCACTAATAATATGGCTACGGCAGAGTTAACTACTGCGTTAAAAGTGGCAAAAATATGCGGGTTAAAAGGCAGCTCTACACCTAAATGTATTTTAGGTAAAGCCGCTACTACGCAAAACACTACAACAGAAACAATGCCTATAAGCCAGCGAACTACATTATCATTTTTAGGTATTAAGGCCGTGGGGTATGCGCTCATTCGAATAATTTTTTAGAGGTTTCTTTTTGTTTGGTAAAGCTGAATTTGTTTTCGCTTTCGCGTAGCAGCAAAACAATATCGCCCATCATTTTATTTACAGTAATGCTATCTACACCGCTATAGTAGTTGCGTATGTTACCTTCTTTATCAACCAGCACCAGCTTTTCGCTATGTATAAAGGCTTCGGGGCCACCATCTTCATCATCTTTAGCGGTTATAAAAAAGCCGTCTTTTGCCAGCTTAAAAATGGTCTCTTTATTATGGCGTAAAAAATACCATTTGCCCGGTATGGCATTGTGGTCATCGGCATACCGGCGCAATACGTTAACTGTATCGCGGGCAGGGTCTACTGAAAAGGATACAATTCTAAAATTATCATCCTTTATAAATGCTTGTTGCACCCGCTCAAGGCTATGGTTCATTTTAGGGCAAATACCGGGGCAGCTGGCAAAAAAGAAATCGGCTACATAAATACTTCCGCGCAGCGAATCCAGTTCCAGCGAGTCGCCGCTTTGGGTTTCAAACTTGGCAGTAGGTATTACGTGGTAAACCGAATCCATTATTTTTTCACCCTTCAGGTTAACGGCTTCTGCCACGCCTTCGCCAAACATTTTGCGGGGGGCAGTAGGCCTGTTCTCGCGCATGTTGTAGTTCATTTTGCCCGAAAACCACTGCGAAAGATATTGCGGCAGCGACATTTTAAGCTTGGGGTTAAAAAGCTGCGGTATATACCAGCTTGATAATACCACACCTAAAATAGGCACTATGGTTATAAGCGAAACGGTAAGTATTTTAGCAACCCTCATTGTTAACCCTGTTTTAAACGGGTGCAAGTATAAAACAGAAAAAGCAGAACTTAGGTTCTGCTTTTTAAAAATGGTTGGCTGTTTATTTAATAGTAAGTTCTGGCTACACGGAAACCTACGCTGTTTTGGCGGAAACCCGGCGCCGCATTCTGGCGGGTATATACGGTAGAGTAATTGCCATAGTTATACCAGGCGCCGCCGCGCATTACACGGTAGTTGCCGCTTTCGGCACCGTGCGGGTCAAAAGCCGGCGAGGTTTTGTAGTAATTGCCATCGTACCAATCCCATACCCACTCCCACAGGTTTCCGGTCATGTCGTAAAGGCCAAGTTCGTTGGGTTGTTTTTGGGCTACGGCGTGCGGACCTGCATTGCTATTTTCTTTAAACCAGGCTACATCGCCTAAGGTTTCGCTGCCCGCAAAAAAAGTGCCCTTGCTTTTATTGCCACCGCGTGCGGCAAACTCCCATTCAGCCTCGGTAGGCAAGCGGTAGCCTTTGGCTGTATCCAGGTATTTTACCTCGCTGCCGGTTATCAGGTAGCACTTGCTCAGTTTTTCTTTTTCGCTAAGCCAGTTGCAGTAAGCAACGGCATCCAGCCAGCTGGTCATTATACCTGCCTGCTTGCCGCGTCCCCAGGCATAGCCGGGTATGGTATCGCGTTTTACAGCTGCGGTAAATTTATCAAGGTCATCGAAGGTAACTTCGGTTTTACCTATATAAAAGCTTTTAACGGTTACATCGTGTATAGGTGCCTCGTGTGGCTCTACCGGCTTAGGCGAGCCCATTTTAAATGTGCCGCCTTCTACCAATGTAAATTTGGTAGTATCAATGGGCGCACGCTTTACAGGGGCAGGTTTGCCTTTTTGGGCAAATACTACTGCCGAAAAAAACAAAAGCGAAAAGGCAAAGGCATATTGCTTCATAACTGTTAAATTTTAAGCAAGTATAACTTAATAAGCAACGCAATGCAAAATCTAAAATCTTAAAGAAGTTAAAAAAGTGTTGCTTACTTAATCAGGCCAAGCCCTTCAAGCGCCGATTTATCGCGTGGGGAAAGCTGTAAAACCTTTTCAAATAACACTTTGGCTTCTTTGATTTTACCTAATTGAAAGTTAGCCCATGCGTATAAAACTAAGCCATCGTAATCGAAGGGGTAAAGGTTTACCACCTTCTCTAAATATTTGTAAGCGTTGGCAAAATCTTTCCGGCCATAGTAAATAGAGCCAAGCCGATAGTTGGCCTTGGTATTTTGCGGGTCAATTTTTACCACTTCCAGGTACTGGTTTAATACTTTATCCCAGTTGCCAACTGCAGCCGCGGGCAGCACATAGCCAAAGCGTGCCTCTATGGCATAAGGCATTAGCGAAATGGCCTTTTCGTAATAGCTCATCGATTCGGTAAATAAACCGGCCTCGTAGCACAAATAGCCAAGTCGTATATTAATGGTATAGTTGTTCTCGTCGTAAACTTCTTTAATGGTTTTAATAGCATCAGAAAATTTGCCTAAGGCTTCCGTTTTGTAGCTGCTGGCAAAAGCGGTTTCTAAAGCCGATTGCGACATGCCTTTAAGGCTGATAAATAAAGCCGATAGAACGATAAGGGCTGTTTTGGTGGTGTTCATCATAACTCAAAATTTAAGTTTAGTTCCTATTGATATTCCGTGGGCAAAATAGTTTATTCCTGTTTCGCGGGTTGTTTTGGTTTCAAACTGGTAGGCGGCAAAAATGCTGTAACGGCGTTTTATTATAAACTCCGGCATAGCTGTAAGGTTGCCGCGCAACAAATCGTATCCGTTTTGAACCAAATAACCGTTGTAAAGATGGAAATTGTAAACGTTGGCATAAGTATAGACGACACTAAAGCTAAAAAACTGCGGTGCGTTAAAACGCAATCCGGCCTGGAACATGGGCTGCACCTTTTTATAAAAGTTACTGGTATGCAAAATGGCACCAGCCATTATTGAAAGTTTTTGATTGGCCAGCGGATAAACGGTCAGCCCCAGGCCATGCTGTATTTGATAAGTCGTATCGAGATTAGAGAAAGAGTTCGTCAGGTCAATACGCACATAGGGCAATATCTTCGAAAGGTTTAAAGAACCTATAAAAGAGTAGTAGGTTTTTTTCTGCAACTGCAGGCGTGGTGGCCCTGGTGGTTGAGGCGGTTGCGGGTAAAGGTAAATAGAATCGGCAAACTGGTCGGCTAACAAACTAAAGGCCGGGTTTAAGGCAAACCCCTTTTTTAAAGGAATGTTTAGCGAAAGATAATACCGGTGCTGGCTATATAAACCTCCGCTATATTTTTGCCAGCTGTACGAGTAGGTATGAAAAGCCGAATAGCCTTTGGTAATACGATGGTTAAAGCCTACGCTTACAAAGTAAAAAGGGAAGGCCACATCGGGGTTTTGCGGAATCTTAGCCGTAAAATCGGCTGTTACCAGGTTTATAAATGCAGGCTTTTTAGTGCTGGTTTTAAGCTGCAAATCTTTATTAAAGCGTTTAGAAAAACGCAGGGCCTCATCATAACGCCCATCAAAAGCATAACTGTAATAGATATACTCCTGCAATAACTCATCGCCAGAGTTGAATGCGTAAGCCTTATTAAAATGGCCTAAAGCCAGCTGGTATTTTTGCTGATTGTAATACGCTATACCTAATCGTTGCTGCAAATAGAAGTAATTGATTTTTTGCCGTTCGGCCTGTTTGCCAAATTGCTGCAACTGTTTCCAGTCTTGTTTTAAGTATAAGGCATAAGTGCTATCTTCTACCGTACGAAAAGTTAGTTCTGATTGCGCAAGCGCAGCAAAGCAGGAGAATAGCAGCACTGCAAAAATTAGTAAGCACGATTTGTTTTTAGCTATAAACATTCTGCAACTATCTTTTTACTGCCATCCTGAATGGTGAATGTTTTTATCTTATTTTTTTCAAGATCCAACTCAAAGTTTATTTCTTTCAATGTTCTGGTAGCGGCTTTTACCTGCGCGGTAGAGGTAATTACTATATGTGCAGGATGGTTTTGCTCATCTACACTTTTAAATTTAGAGACATAAGTGCCTTTCAAATAGATTTTGAACGGGGCTACAAAATCCTGTATAAAAGTGCTTATGCCGGAATAAAAACCCGTCATTGGTAAAATGTCGTGCATCTCCATATTAGGGTAGTAGCCTAATAAAACTTTCCGCGCCGCTAAATAAAAATAATAGAGCAGTGACTTGCGGTTGCCTGCAAACTCAGTAAAATAATGCAGTGTGCCATTGTTTACAAAATAGGCAGTGGCCTGCGTAGTGTGGCAATAAATGTAGGTGCCGTTATAAGCATCGGTAAATACTTCCCAATGCACAATCTCTTTTTTTGCGGCATCCTTTTCGTTAAGCCCCGTTACTTCAAACTTTAATTGCACACCAGGTGCAAAGGCAAATGCGTTTCTGATTAGCGCGGTGGTTTGCACACCTGATATAACCGAACCTTCATTGGGCACAGCAAATGAATGGAAAATATGCTTATCTTCTTTTTTCTCTACAAAGTAGCTAATAGGGTAGTAAAGAGTTTTAGAGCCTACATGCGGTGTTGCCTGCAACTGAAAGTGTATGTGAGGCTCAGGCGAGCGGCCCGAGTTTCCGCAAGTGGCTAACAAAGTGCCGGGGTAAACATAGTCGCCCGATTTTACTTTAAAACTACCGGCCTTAAGGTGGCTTAGTTTTGAATACAGGTAATCGGCGTGCTTAATAATAATGGTGTTGCCCCAGTTCTTATCAATATCTACCTTGCCTATTAAGTTGTCTTCTACCTCGTCAATTATTTGATATACATAGCCGGCTGCAGGGGCCAATACCGGTGCATTGTAGCAGTAAAAATCGGTTAGCGAGGTGCCGGGCAGGCGAAAGGTTTTGCGCATATCATCGGTAACTACAAAATCCCAGGCATATTGCCATTCGCCCAGGTGGGTTATAGTTCCGGCATGCCCCTGCGATACATACCAATCGCCAAAAAAAGGCAGTTGAATATGGAAATAACTTTGGTTGCTGAACCGTTCTACATTATTGCGGTGCTTATAAAGATTTTTTTCGGGCGAAAACTGCTGATACCAAACCAGCTCTAAGTTGTTGTGGGTGCTGCGGTACTTTAAAGCCAGCAGCAGCATTATTATTATCAGGTTAAAAGGAAGGGAGTAAATCGGTAATTGAAAATAGCTAAAAAGCGAACCAAGCGAGGTGTGCACTATGGCTATTACCGGTGCAATTAAAAGCGCCAGCAAATACGATTTTTTGCCCGGTATTAAAAAAAAGCCGCCTATTGAAATAGAGGCAAGGATGTAATTAAAGCCAATAAAATTATAGTTAAGCGGTTCGGCACTGCCATTTATATACTGTAAAAAAAAGTAGCCCGAGGCAAAGCCTATAACAGAAAGCGTAAAGGCAATGCGCGAATAAATAAGCAACCCGATGGCTATAATAAAGCCCGAAAGAATGTTGTATTGAAAGTAGATGGCGCCCAGCGATTTTAAGTAGGCGTCTATCACCCGCGGCAGCTCAAGGTTATCCAGCCACTCGTAAAAACGTACCAAATGTATGCCGCCTAAAGAGTATAACTCGTTATGCACGTACAGCCCTGTTTCGCTTAAGGTAATGCCCGTAGATGACCTTAATGCCAACAACAAGGCCCATATAACCAGCAAAAACGGAAAGCCCAGCAAAGGCAAGCCATATTTGCTAAAAAGCACGGCAATGGCTTTTGATAATAGCGCGGTAAGAATGGCGGCTATAAAAAGAAGCACAAAAAACTTAAAGCTAAATGTATAGTACAGGCCCATTACCAGGCCCACCATAAGGGAACTATAAGAATAACTGCCCTGGTGTATGTAAGTCCTGTCGAAACCTATCCATTGGCTACATAGTATACTTACTACTACTGCAAATGCACCGGCAATACCCGAATAAGGGTTTATGAAAGAAGCCAGCAGAATAAGATAAGCAAAAACCCGGTTATCTGAAAAAAACATCTGCGAGTAGCTATTAATAAAGCTATCGCTTAAAAAGCGCAGTTGCTGTTTATTCAGGGGTGGGGTCATTAAAGGGTGTTACAGTATCGGCGCAAATAAATACAAATTCTTTACGCCTAAAGCTTATAAATGGGTTAGACGCCCTTTATAGACTTTTCCTGTGCACGTAGGTTTACTGGCACAGTTTAATATTCTTAAAATGAGAATTTTAGAGCCGGGCCAGCCTAGTTTTTTGAAAGCTTTTGTATCTCTTCTTCCAGTATAAATTCATCGCCATCTACATAGCCCGAGTGGGTATAGGCAATTTTGCCGTTGGCATCTACCAGCACGGTAAATGGCACACTTTGTATGTTCATCTGGCGTTTTAAATCCTGGTTTACATCCAGCAGTACTTCATACTCCCAGCGCTGCCCCTCTACAGTAGGTTTTACTTTAGTAGAACTGCGCGAGTCGTCGATAGAAACCGCTACTATTTGCATGTTATATTTCTTCTGCCATTCGGCATATACATCGGCTATGTTGGTTAGCTCTTTTTTGCAGGGTACACACCAGGTAGCCCAAAAACTGAGCACCGTAATTTTGCCGCTTTTGCTGTAGTCAGCCACATTTACCTGCTTACCGTTTACATTGGCCAGGGTAATAGCGGGTAAGGTTTTTTCGCCTATTACTTTTTCAAGTGGTGTTTTTTCGTTTTGCGCCTGTGTAAGGAAAACGGGAAGAACAAGGACTAAAGCAAAAAATAGTTTTTTCATGTGGGCTAAATTAATTTGTGTCTTCTATTCAATCACTATGCCAAAAGTAAATTTAAAAGTAAACGGATTTTAGAATAAAAAGCTTTCGAATACATTTACGCCTTCTTATATCACAGGTTACATGCATAAACTTAACACCGTATCCACAATTTTGTTTTTGCTTTTATTCACAACTGCCGGCGCGCAGTGGGGGTATTTTTCAGGCGCATTTCAAAATAACACCAACTTTTTTGTGCGCGACGAAAAAATTGGCGCATTTAACCTTCCGCACTACGATAACCTTAAAGTGGGCACCGACAACTGGCTGGAACTGCGCTACACCAACGATAAATTTGAGTTGCAAACGGGTGTACGTATCGATTTTTTCTATAACTCTATTCTTCGTGTGCCTACTACCCCCTATACCGGTGTAGGGGTGGGTAATTTTTTTATTAAGAAAAAAGTAAAGGATTTAACCATTACCGGTGGCTATATATACGACCAAATTGGCTCGGGTATTATTTACCGCACCTTCGAGGAGCGAGCGCTGGGTATAGATAATGCCCTGCTGGGCGCCCGGTTAGAGTACGACATTAAAGGCAAGGTAAGGCTGAAAGCCTTTGCCGGTGCGCAAAAGCTAAAATTTAGCGTGCAAAAGCCTTTAATACTTGGCTTTAATGCCGATGGTAACTTTACTACCAAAAACCAAAAAGCAACCTTTCAGCCGGGTGTAGGCTTGGTAAACCGCAGCATGGACCAGGCTAACATTAGCCAGATAGTAGCCACTATAGAAAGCTACGATACCCTGGGTCGCTTTGTGCCCAAATACAACACCTATGCTGTAACTGCTTACAATACCATAATCGCCGGCGATTTTAGCTGGTATGTAGAGGGCGCTTATAAAACTACCGAGGCTATTAAAAAAGACCAGATACGCGATGCAAAAGACTCGCTGATTAACTCCGCCGGCAACTGCGTTTTTACCACGCTTAACTATTCGCACAAGGGTATTGGTATAACCCTCCAATTTAAGCGAACCGAAAACTTTTACTTTCATAATTCCCCTAACCCTACCGAGGCTTTGTTTGATGGCTTAATGAACTTTTTGCCACCGGTATCGCGTCAAAACTCACTACGCTTACCCGCACGTTATTTTGCCCCGTCTTTAGAAAACCGCGAACTAGCTTTTGGTGCCGAAATTACGTATTCGCCCAACCGTAAAATTACGTTTACGGCGCAGGGTTCTTATATCCGCGATTTTATTCTTAAAAAATACAACCCTACCGACACTGTATTTTTTGCCGAGGCCTACTTTGCCGGCACCTTTAAGCCTACTAAAAGTTTAGAGGTAGAAGTAGGTTTCCATTACGCGCGCTACAACAAATTTTTATACCGCAAAGAAGGCGACCCCGTGGTTAACTCATACACACCGTTTGCTGAGTTGACTTATAAGATTAACAAGAAGCACTCCTTACGTTTAGAGATGCAATACCAGCATGTAAAACACGATTACGGCCAATGGATATATGCCTTGCTGGAATACAATTTTGCCCCCCATTTTTCGTTTTCGGTATCCGATATGTGGAACTTTCAGCCAAACCCCGATATTACACCTTATGCAAATCATTATTACTCGTTTTTTGCTGCTTATACTACAGGCCCCCACAGGTTTACATTAAGCTACGTTAAGCAGGTAGAAGGTATAGTTTGCACCGGTGGTGTATGTCGTATAGAACCGGCCTTTAGTGGGGCAAAAATTGGAATTAATTCAACCTTTTAATTAAGTGACGCAATATGATAAGCCATTCAAATAAAGTCTGTTTTTATCGTGCCCCTTCGTTCTGGAGGGTAGCATTTCTTTTCACCTTTCACCTTTCACTTTTCACCTTTCTAAACTCCTGTAAAGAAATTGGCCCCGAAATAAATTTAAAGAACAACCAGAACGTGGTTTCAGATACTACATATGTAGAGTCGCCGGTGGCTACAGCCGAACTTAAGAATGTGGTAATTGAAGAGTTTACCGGTGTACGTTGCCCCAACTGCCCGCAGGGGCATGTTACTATTGCCGCCATTAAAACAGCAAACCCCGGCAGGGTGGTGTCGGTAAGTCTGCACCCTATTAACTCGCTTGGCCGGCCATACAATGGTGTAAGCACGCAGGATTTTCAAAACACCAAGGCGCAGGTTTTATTCGATTACCTGGGGCAAATTGGCTTAGAGCCGGCTGCGGGGCTGGACCGCACTAAGTTTTCCGGCCAATCGGCTATACTGTTAGACAGAAACACCTGGGCCAGTTATGCTACCCAGCAAATCAGCCAACCAACACCCGTTAATTTAAGTTTACAGACCTCTTTCGATACTGCCAATTTTGAGCTAAAGGTGGTGGCCGAGTTGCACTATACACAAAACGTAACCGAGCCCAATAAAATTACCTTATTGCTTACCGAAAGCAATATTATAACAGCTCAGTTGAATGGTTCGGTGGTAGATACTTTTTACAACCATAAGGATGTAATGCGTGATTTTATAACCGATACCAACGGCGATTTAATTACCCAAACTACCGAAGCCGGCCGTGTAATACGAAAAGTTTACCGCAAGGTGCTGGATGCCGCCTGGAAACCTGAGAACATGCACCTGGTGGGTTATGTGCACGAGTTTCAGAACTCGAAAGTGATATACCAGGGCAAAGAGGTGGAAGTGCAATAAATCTCTGTGTTTAAGTCAGTCCAAATTCGGCTGTTATTTCTCCTCCTTCGCCGCTACCGCGGCGGATTTTAAGGAGGAGTGGTCGAGCGAAGCAAGACCGAGGTGGTCTTTATAGCACTAATTTTTACATTTGGGCCATGAAAATTTCGTATAACTGGCTGAAGAATTATGTCGATTTTAATTTAACTCCGAAAGATTTAGGCGAGGTGCTAACCGGCGTTGGTCTGGAAGTGGAGGATATAACACCTTATGAAACCTTAAAGGGTGGTTTGGAAGGAGTAGTTATAGGAGAGGTGAAGGAATGTGGCAAACACCCCGATGCCGATAAGCTATCGGTAACCAAAGTAGATGTAGGCACCGGCGACTTGCTGCAAATTGTGTGCGGGGCGCCTAATGTGGCCGCAGGGCAAAAAGTAATAGTGGCGCTGGTAGGTTCAACCTTATACCCCACGGCCGGCGATAAAATACAGATTAAGAAGGCCAAAATACGGGGCGTAGAAAGCTTTGGAATGATTTGCGCCGAAGATGAAATTGGCCTTACCGATAACCACGCAGGCATTATGATTTTGCCTGAGAATGTAACTGTTGGTAGCAAAGCCGCCGATTACTTTAAAATTGAGAACGATTTTGTGCTGGAGATTGGTTTAACCCCTAACCGTGGCGATGCTAACTCGCATATAGGCGTGGCCCGCGATTTGGCTACTGCGCTTAATATGTCGTATAAGGCAAAAGTAAACTTTACCAAGCCAGATAATGCTGGTTTTAAAGTAGCGAATACCTCATCTAAAATTACGGTAGAGGTAAAAGATGCAGAGGCTTGCCCGCGCTATTCGGGCCTTACAATTACCGGTATCAAAGTGGCCGATTCGCCGGATTGGTTAAAGAATAAATTAAAGGCTATTGGCCTGCGCACCATTAACAACGTGGTAGATATTACCAACTATGTGTTGCACGAATACGGGCAACCCTTGCATGCCTTTGATGCTGCTAAAATACGGGGCGGCAAAGTAGTGGTTCAAAAGCTGGCAGAAGGCACCGTATTTAAAACGCTTGATGACAAGGATGTAAAACTAAGCGCTAACGATTTAATGATATGCGATGCCGAAGGCGGTATGTGTATAGCCGGTGTGTTTGGTGGCGCCGAAAGCGGTGTTACCAATGCTACCACCAGCATATTTTTAGAGAGCGCCTATTTTACCGGCACCGGTATACGTAAAACAGGCACCCGCCTTAACCTGCGTACCGATGCAGCTATGCATTTCGAAAAAGGCACCGACCCTAATATTACCGTAGAGGCATTAAAGCGCGCAGCAACTTTAATTTGCGAAGTATGCGGTGGTGAAGTGGCTTCGGATATAATTGATATTTACCCTAACCCGGTGGAAGGATGGCGCTTTGCAGTATCGTACGAGCGGATGCTTAAACTGGCAGGCTTTGCCATTGATAGTGAAACCATCAAACAATTATTGGGCCACCTGGAAATTAAAATTGAAGGTGAAGAAGGCGATACCTTGCATTTACTGGTGCCGGCATTTAAAACCGATGTAAAGCGCGAAGCGGATATAGTAGAAGAGCTGATTCGCATATTGGGTTATAACAGTTTTGCCTTGCCTAAACACCTTAAATACAGTTTATCGTACAGCCCCAAGGTAGATGCGCACAAACTCGAAAACACGGTAGCCGATATGCTTACCGGTGCCGGCTTTAATGAGATTTGGACTAACTCTATCACTCAATCTAAGTTTGAAGAAGACGAGCAATTAAAACTTCAACAGGTAAAATTGCTCAACAGCCAAACGGCTGAGTTAGACTCATTACGCACCTCGGTATTATACTCCGCGCTGGAGGTAGTGGCTTACAACCAAAACCGCAAAGCCGGCGACCTGCGCCTGTTTGAGTTTGGTAAAACCTACCACAAGGCAGATGATAAGTTTACCGAGAAACGACACCTGCAAATACTTTTAACCGGTAAAACAGCCGAAGATAACTGGCTGGCTAAAGGAGAAAGCTATAATTTCTATCGCCTGAAAAGTTTTGTAATGAATGTGCTTAACCGCCTGGGTCATTCTACTTTCGATAAAGAGACTGTTGAAGGCCACCCTTTTAATTTTAGCCTGGTGCTAAAAAGCGAAGGCGAAGAAGTTGCCCGCCTGGGTAGCGTAGCTAAAAAGGTGTTGGGTAAATTTGATATTAAAAACGAAGTGTTTTTTGCCGATTTAAACTGGACCTGGCTGCTGGAAAAATCGCAGTTCGTAAAAACATCGTTTACCGAGCTGCCTAAGTTCCCATCGGTTAAGCGCGATTTGGCCATGGTGTTAAACGAAGAGTTAACCTTTGATGCGGTAGAGAAAATTGCGGTAAACGAATCGAAAAAACTGTTGCAGGATATCTCGCTGTTTGATGTTTACAAAGGGGATAAAATGGAAAAGGGCAAAAAGAGCTACGCCGTAAGTTTCGTTTTTCAGCACCCCGATAAAACCCTTACCGATGCCGAAATTGAAAAGGTAATGGGCAAATTAATGAGCAAATACGAAAGCGAGTTGGGAGCGGTGATAAGAAAAAGCTAGAAGTTGCTTAATCAAGCAATTGCTAGAATAATCCTAAATTCTTGCTGTAATTACCTCAACTATGGAAGACTTAAAGGCATTGATTAAAGCGGCTCAAAAGGACAAGCGATTGCTTTCGATTAGACGCAAACACCATGATTGGGATACTAATTCAATGGGCTATGTTGTCCGTGTGGGAAATGCACATTTTTCGCTCAAAGAGATAGATAAATATGGACTTAGTTCAAAGAACACTTTAATTTCTTACAATGATATTATTGATGTTAGTTGGAACGATAGATATAGTAAGAGGTTGAATCTGCTGAAAGAAAAGAGAGTCTTTAAAAAGAAACCAGTAGCTAAAACTATATACAACAAAAATGGGCTTCAGCTTCAAAGAGCATTAACTAATTTGAAGAACGAAAAGTGTATATGTACGTTTTTTTTTCATGATTATTACGTCACAGGATTTTTGAAAGATTTCACCAATAATTCGATGACAATTGAAAATATCGGGCACGAAGGGGATACCGATGGAACTTCTTTTCATCAATCTAAATATTTAGAGAAAATTAGAAAGGATGGTTTTGAGGAAAAGAGAATATCAATTCTTTTGGAAAATGCATCCAGCTTTTACAATTGAACAGATACGTAGATTTCATTTCAATAACCGATTGGGTTTATAACCTTATTTTTATCCTATGCAGGCTGCACTTCAAATAGAGGGCTTAACACAAAAGGCAAAGAGGCTGATAGAGCAAAACCGTAAACTGTTGGCAAAAAGCGACAGTTTAGAAGAGGAGGTAAAAGCCCTTAAATTAAGGTTAGATGCCGAAGTGCTTAAAAATGACGATTTATTAAATAAGATTAAAATAATTAAGTTAGCGCAAAATATTGGTTCGCCAGACATGGCAGATACCGATATGAAGGAATTGAAAAGGAAAATTAACGAGTATATTAAGGAAATAGACCATTGCTTAACCATGCTGAATGATTGAAGATGGGTGGGAAGAATGAAACGGTCAACATGAATGTTTTAATTGCGGAAAGGCTTTACCCCTTAAAGGTAAGCAGCACCGATGAAGAGAAAGTGAAAAGTGCAGTTGATTTGGTAAATGAAAGAATAAAAAAATACCAGCAGCTGTACGATGGCAAAGATAAACAGGATTACATGGCTATGTGCCTGCTAAACTTTGCAGTGGAATATGTGAATCTTCAGGATGTTACGCAGCAGAACGACCGTTTATTGGAAGAAAAGATAGTAAAGTTAGAAGAAGTCCTTTCGGATGTTTCTAAATAAAAATCTTCCTCATCTATCCCCTTAAGGTATTTGTTTGTTTACCGTTTTAGTGCCCGCAAAAGTGTTAAGTGCTTTTGTAAGGCATTAAATAGCAGTGTATTACTTGTATATTATTAACTCAACATAAACCAACCAACACCCAAACATGGATAGTACAATCATCATAATCATTGCGGCAGTTATAGCTGTAGTGGCGGCGATTGTAGGTTTACTGGTGGGGCGCTCTATTACACAAAAAAGCAATGTGGATATAGAGAAGAAAGCAGAGGAGGAAGTTTCGAAAAAACTTGCCGATGCCCAGGCCACCGCAGATAAACTTATAGCCGATGCCAAGCGAAATGCCGATAATGTAAAGAAAGACAAAGAGTTACAGGCTAAAGAGCATTTTATTCAGTTAAAAAGCAAGCACGAAGCCGAAGTAGCCGAACGCAATAAAAAAGCAGTTGAAAAAGAAGCCCAGTTAAAAGGGTTGCAAACAGAAGTAAGTACCCGCACGGCCGATATTGCCAAAAAGGAAAAAGAAGTCGATACCCTTAAAGAAAACCTTAGCAAGCAATTAGAGTTGGTAAATACCAAAAATGAGCAGCTAAAGAAAAGCCACGAAATATTTGTAAGCAAGCTGGAGCAAATTAGCGGCCTTACAAAAGAAGATGCTAAAAAAGAATTGGTAGATACCATGACCAAAGAGGCTGAAACCGAAGCCCTTGGCCTGCAAAAAACCTTAATTGACGAAGCGAAAAGCAAAGCCAATAAGGAAGCCAAAAAGATTATTATTCAAACTATACAGCGCACCGCTGCCGAAAATGCTATTGAGAATACAGTTTCGGTATTTAACTTGGATAGCGATGAGCAAAAAGGCCAGATTATAGGCCGCGAAGGACGTAACATACGCGCCCTGGAAGCTGCTACAGGTTGCGAATTTGTGGTAGATGATACCCCGGAAGCGATTATTATTTCGGGCTACGATCCTATTAGAAGAGAAATTGCCCGTCTTTCGCTTCAGCGTTTGGTGGCTGATGGCCGTATACACCCTGCCCGTATTGAAGAGGTGGTTGCCAAAACCAAAAAACAATTAGAAGAGCACATTTTAGAAATTGGCGAAAGAACGGTGATTGATATGGGCATACAAGGCCTGCACCAGGAACTTACCCGCTATGTTGGCCGTATGCGTTTCCGCTCAAGCTACGGGCAGAACTTATTGCAGCACAGCCGCGAGGTGGCTAACCTTTGTGCTACTATGGCCGCAGAGTTGGGCCTTAACCCTAAGCTGGCTAAGCGTGCAGGTTTGCTACACGATATTGGTAAAGTGCCTGATGAGGAAAGCGAACTTTCGCATGCCCTGTTAGGTGCCAAATTGTGCGAAAAATATGGCGAACATCCGGCCATAGTGAACGCCGTAGGCGCCCACCACGATGAAATGGAAATGAAGTATGTAATTTCTCCTATCATACAGGCTTGCGATGCTATTTCGGGTGCACGCCCGGGTGCGCGCCGCGAAATTATGGAGGGTTACCTGCAGCGTATTAAAGACCTGGAGGCCCTTGCACAGGCTTTCGAAGGAGTTGATAAGGCATACGCTATACAGGCAGGCCGTGAGCTACGCGTGATAGTAGAAGCCGATAAAATTGACGACAAAAAGAGCGAGGAACTTTCATTTGCTATTTCGCAAAAAATAGAGAAAGAAATGACCTACCCCGGCCAGGTAAAAGTTACCGTAATACGCGAAAAGAGAAGTGTAAGCGTAGCACGATAATTTATAATTTTTCAAAACAACGTTTTTGGTTAAAATCCTGTCTGTAATCAGACAGGATTTTTTATTATCTTTAAGTCTTGCATTACTAAGTATTTAGCGCTTATAAACATCAAAGAAGAAAATACATCCCTGACATGAAAAAAATCTACTTGTGCCTTTTTGTATTTATACTGTCGCTGAACGCATTTTGTCAGAATTATACAGTTTTAGGCAACGCGAGTTCGATGGGCGGATGCAACTGTTTTAGGCTTACGCCCGATGCGAACGATCAGGCGGGCGCTATATTCCAAAACCAAACAATCAACCTCAACAATTCTTTCGACTTTACTTTTAATACATTTTTAGGCTGCCGGAATGGTAACGATGCAGCGGATGGTATTGTGTTTGTGTTAACTAACAATCCGAATGGTCTTGGTTCCGGTGGTGGTGGCTTAGGTTATGGAGGTGGCAATCAACCTTTTTCTATAGGTATTGAGTTTGATACATATCAAAACTCACAAGACCCTGCTTACGACCATATAGCAATTCAATCAGCGGGTAGTGTAAATCACAATATAACGGCACCGGTGCCGGCGTTAGCTAATTCAAATAATATTGATAACTGCCAGAATTACTTAACGCGGATTGTTTGGGATGTAAACACAAATACTTATTCCGTTTACTTTGATGGAGTTCTGCGTATTTCTCAGGTTATCCCTAATATGGTAGCTACTTATTTTGGTGGTAATCCCATAGTTAACTGGGGCTGGTCGGCAGGTACCGGTGGTGGAACAAATGACCAGCAGGTTTGTGTATTAAACACAAGCAGTTGGGTAGGCGGGGTTAACTACCAAAGTTGCGATAGAGTGATTCAATTTCAAGATGTATCTACCAGTAGCTTAGGCTCCGTGCAATCATGGGCGTGGACATTTGGTGATGGCGGCACCTCAAACCAACAAAATCCAACACATACCTATGCTGGTAACGGCACTTATCCTGTAACACTTACTATTACTGACTTAAGCGGCTGCACCAATACCTACGCACACGATATAAAGATTAATGCACCTATTACCATATCGCCAACTATTACACCGCCGCCGTGTAACGGGGGTACCAATGGCTCTATAGCGGCTGTTGCCGCCGGCGGTTTTGGCGTTTCGGCCGGTTATGGGGGGTACCAGTATAATTGGAGCACCGGTGTTACGGGTAGCACGCTGCTGGGCACTGGGGCGGGTACTTATACCCTCACCGTTACCGATGGCGTTTGCACTACCACAGCCAGCTATACAGTTACACAACCTACTCCTTTAACTGCCAGTACCACACATACCGATGCCAGTTGTGGTTTGATCAACGGCAGTGCCTCTATCACAATTTCGGGCGGCACTCCGCCTTACAACGGTGTTAACTGGGGTCCACTGCCAAACATGCAGGGCAATACCGCTACCGGTTTAGGGCCCGGCCGCTTTATTGCCGATTTTCGCGATGCCAACAACTGTTCGTCTCTATTACAATATGCCGAAACTATTGGCTCGGGGCCTTGCGGTGTTACATCGTCTACCTCGGTTACAAACGTAGTATGCAGGGGCAGTAGTACCGGTAGTGCTACCTTAACTGTAACGGGTAATACCGGTCCGCAAAACATCACCTGGAACCCCGGTGGTCTTACCGGCCCCACCATATCTAATCGCCCTGCAGGCACTTATACGTATACCTACACCGATTCTGACCCTGCACATAACTTTAGTGGCAGCGTAACTATTACAGAACCCTCGGCTTCCATAGCCGTTACTTTGGCTACTGTAAATACTTCGTGCGCGGCCAGTACCGATGGGCAGGCGCTTGCATCGGTTGGTGCAGGGGGAACTTCTCCTTATAACTATAGTTGGAGCCCGGTAGGGGCCAATAATCCCGTACGGGCTAACCTAAGCGCCGGGCCGGTGGCCGTTACGGTTACCGATGCCAACAACTGTTCGGCAGCAGCCTCAGGCACTATTACCGGTCCGCCGGCACTAACACTTAACATTACCAAAGTAGATGATAGCTGCTACCAATCGCGCACAGGTAGCGCTCTTGCTAATGTAAGCGGAGGTAATGCGCCTTATACTTTTTATTGGAACAATATCTCGTCGGCCCAAAATAACCTAAGCCTTGGGGCGGGCACTTATACCGTTACCGTAACCGATGATAAGGCCTGCACTATTACCGGCACCACCACGCTTAGCGAACCGCCGCCATTTACGCATACGCCTTTAGTGCCTACTAATATTTTATGCTTTGGCGCAGCAACCGGTGCAATTTCTACTACTGCCAGTGGCGGCACAGGTGCAATTAGCTATACCTGGAACCCCGCTACGGCCACAGGCAATAATCCTACCGGCCTGGCTGCAGGGCAGTATAATGTTACCATAGCCGATGCGAACCGCTGCCAGATTTTAGACAGCGTTGTTTTAACGCAACCAGCCTCTGCCTTAACGGCTACCACCTCGCATACCGATGTAAAATGCAACGGAGGTTCAGATGGCACCTTAACTATTACAGTGGGTGGTGGAACGCCACCATATACTTTCCTGGGTAATCCGCTACCGGCCGGCACTACAACAGTGCCCGGGCGCACAGCAGGAGTTTATGCAGGCAACGTATTGGATGCGAATGGTTGCTCGGTTCCGGTATCGGAAACTATAATTGAACCAGCGGTATTGGTAATTGGCGAGCAACATATTGATGTGTTGTGTAATGGAAATAGCACCGGTTCAATAGATATTACCATGGGTGGCGGTACGGCGCCTTATACCTATGCCTGGAACGATGGTGTAGCTACAGAAGACCGTACGGCTATACCAGCAGGTAATTATTCCATTACAGCTACCGATTTTAATTTGTGCACCGCTACTTTTACGGTAAGTATTGTAGAGCCGGCGGCTTTAACTATAGCCGAAACAAATGTAGATGTGTTGTGTAACGGGCAAAGCACCGGTTCAATTGATGTAACCGTAGGTGGTGGGGTTTCAGCATACACTTTTGCATGGAGCGACGGACCCGCTGCTACGGAAGATCGTACTGCTATACCTGCCGGTAGTTATACCGTTACAGCTACCGACCAGAATTTATGCACTATTACGTTAACGGCTGTAATTAGTGAACCAACGGCTTTATCTGTTACTACATCGCATACCGATGTAAAATGTAACGGTGGCTCTGATGGAACCTTAACTATTAATGTGAGTGGTGGAACACCACCTTATTCTTTCCTGGGTAACCCTTTGCCTGCTGGCACTACGGTTGTGCCGGGCCGCACTGCTGGTACTTATGCCGGTAACGTGGTTGATGCCAACGGATGTTCTTTCACGGTATCGGAAACCATTGTCGAGCCGGGCCCACAAAGCTTAACAGCATCTAATACTAACGAACCTTGCTTTGGCGCTACCGTAGCTACGGCTACTGCTAATTTTGTAAATGCCACAGGTGCAGTAACCTATAACTGGACCGGTGGCTTAAGTGGCGCTAACCTAACCGGGCTTGCAGCCGGCACCTATGATGTAACGGCAACCGATCAAAACCTTTGCACGGTTACGGGCACTGTAACGGTAACAGAGCCCGCAGCACCTGTAATGAATGTGGCAGTAACAAATGCGCAATGCTTTGGCGCTAACGGCAGCGCGACTGCAAACCCATCAGGCGGCACAGCGCCTTATACCTATATATGGAGTGGGGGAGGTAGCGGACAAACTGTTCAATTGCCTGCAGGGGCTTATACGGTTACTGCAACTGATGCGAGCACTTGCCAGCAAACAGCTTCGTTTTCTATTACTCAGCCTGCTGATATTACTGTTGGTATTGCACACACCAATCTGCTTTGTTTTGGCGATGCCAATGGCACCATTACTTTAACCGCAGGCGCTGGTGCGGGCGGCCCATATAATTTTACATGGAGCGC
Organism: Chitinophagales bacterium; assembly: GCA_044228435.1. Lineage (GTDB taxonomy): Bacteria > Bacteroidota > Bacteroidia > Chitinophagales > LD1 > Bog-950. Next base: position 188,130 of record JBGAUW010000006.1, on the reverse strand, counting down.
AAATGCCAATACCGGCAACACCAATGCAGCCACACAATTAACAGCAGGTATCTATACCATCACCATCAGCGATCAGGCCAACTGCACCAAGGTTATTAACGATACCCTTACACAGCCAGCACAGGCGCTTACTATACTTAATCTTATTCAGCAGCCAATTAATTGTTATGGAGCTAACAACGGATTTATATCCATTAGCACCGGTGGTGGCACCGCGCCATATACCTACAACTGGAACCCGAACGTTACCACAGATAGTTCGGCTACTAATCTTGGGCCTGCTAACTATAATATAATAATAACGGATGCTAACGGTTGCACGCTAAGTTTACAGGTAAATATTACCGAGCCGTCGCAGCCACTTAATATTACAGGCACGCATACCAATGTTAGTTGTTTTGGTGGTGCAGATGGAACTGCTTCTGTGCTGGCAAATGGTGGTACAGCGCCTTATACCTTTACCTGGAACCCAACGGTAAACGGCACTTTTAATGCTACCGGTTTAACAGCGGGCACATACAATCTTACTGTAACCGATAATAATACCTGCACCGTTGATACAGTGTTCGTAATTGCAGAACCTGCCTTGTTAACCGCTACAGGTACACCGGTAAATGTATTGTGCACAGGTAATGCTACCGGGGCGGTTACTATAAATGCAACAGGTGGAACGCCAGCTTACGCATATAGCTGGTCACCGAATGTTGGCACTACTACCGATACTGTTTCGGGCCTTACTGCCGGCACCTATTTAGTAACTGTTACCGATGCTAATAACTGTACCACTACTGTTTCTACTACTGTTTCAGAGCCTTTACTGTTAACAGCCAATGCCCAGCCTACAGGCGCTTTATGCTACGCAACCGCTACCGGTTCAATACTGGTAACAGCAACCGATGGCGTTCCGGGTTATTCATTCTCGGCTACCGATGGGGTTAATAACTATACGGGTGTAAACGGGCAGTTTAGTAATCTGCCTACCGGCAATTATATTTTGCTGGTAACCGATGCCAACAACTGCTCGGCTACGGCAACAGCGATGGTTACCCAGCCCGATTCGTTGCAGGGGCCTTTTGTAGTTACACCGGCGCTTTGCTATCACTACTCTGATGGAAACATTGCTGTTACGCCTGTTGGCGGAACGCAGGGCTATACATTTTCACTTTCTAACGGCGATGTAAACACAACCGGAACATTTAGCGGTCTGGTTGCGGGCAACTACACATTTACGGTTACCGATGCTAATGGATGCTCATTAACCGATAATGGAACCGTTACCGAACCGGATAGTGTGGGTATTACTGCATCACCAACACCGGTAGAGGTTGATTTGGGCAAATCGCTGCAGATTACTACCGTAAGTAATCAAACTGGTCCTGTTACTTATGATTGGAGCCCTCAGTTTGGCTTAAGTTGTTACGATTGCGCCGACCCCGTATTTAATGGTGTGTATTCGCAGCCTTACACGGTTACTTTAAGCACGCAGGATGGCTGCACAGGTGTGGCACAATTGGTGGTTACAGTAATACCCAAATACGACGTGTTTATACCTAACGTGTTTACCCCAAATGGCGATGGTGCTAACGATTACTGGCAAATTTTTGGCAACATGCCGGCCTTTAAGCAGGTAGAGGTGATGGTGTTTAACCGCATTGGCGAGAAGGTTTACCAAAGCAACGACATTAACTTTAAATGGGATGGAACCTTTAAAGGGGATTTTGCGCCACCGGGGGTTTATACCTATACGGCTAAATTTGTTTGGCTGAATAACCACAGCGATTCAGATTATCGCGGAACAATAACCTTAATAAGATAAAAACAGAAACCCTCCGGCGCGGAGGGTTTCTTATTTTTGCCAATAAATATTTGTATGGAAGAAGAAATGGAAGTAGAGAAGAAAGATTATGCCACTATTCAGTTAAAGCCACGTGGCCCTGTTACCATCACCGGTAATTTTGAAATAATTTTAGAAGATGGCACTATGTTGGAGAAGCGCGAAAAGGTGTCGATATGCCGCTGTGGTATGAGTCAAAAAATGCCTATTTGCGATGGCGCGCATAAGGCCCTTGCTGCTATTTTATAAGAGGTTATTACAAGATGTTTTGTTTGCCTGCCAGGTATTCTTTGTATACCTCGCGTACTATGCCATCGCCCAGGCCTACTTTAGGTATAAATATTTTATCGGCCTTCATCCATTGCATTATGGTAATAAAAATTTCGCCGGCAGGTAAAATCACATCGGCGCGGTCGGGGTTAAGGTCAAATTTCTTAATGCGGTCATCGTAGCTGTAGCCTTTCAATTCGTTTACTATTGATACCAGCTTTTTAAAACTTAAAGGCTTATCAGTATTCAATTGCGCCAGCTTACTAATGCGGTTAATGTTTCCGCCCGAACCAATCATGCTTACAGCGCGCATATGCATGGTTTTATCATGCAGCCAGTCTTTCATTTTCTTCCATTCGGCTTTAGTTACTGTGTTTTGCAACAAACGTATAGTGCCTATACGGAACGATTTTGCCGAAGCCACTTTACCATTTTTAAAAACGGTAATTTCTGTACTGCCACCACCCACATCTACAAACACACAGTTGGCCGCCATTTTTTCGCGCACGGCTTTCTGGCTATTAAAAATAATATGGGCCTCGCTGTTGCCGCTTATTATTTCAATAGTAATACCTGCTTCTTTCTTTATACGCTTAATTATCTGGTCGCCATTGGTGGCCTCGCGCATGGCCGAAGTAGCGCAGCCTTTATAATGCACCACGCTATTGGCGCGCATAATATGCTTAAAGCCTATCATAGCGTCTACCAATTGTCTTACTGTAATTTCGGGTATACTGTGATTAATAAAGGCGTTAGCGCCAAGCCTTACCGGTACGCGTATAAGGGCGCTCTTTTTAAAAATAGGCCCTTCGCCGTTTTGCAATACATTTTCAATCAGTAAACGCACCGAGTTAGAACCAATATCAATTGCTGCAAAGCGTTTAATTTCCAATAGGTAAATTTTTATAAAAATAATTCGGGGTGCACAAACACACGGTGTAAGTTTTCAACCGTGTGTTGACGTACGATAACCATGCCTTAACATTGGCAGCGGTATAAAAATAATAGCAGTATATACTGCTGGTAAAACCGTACTTATTTTTTCAGGTAATTGTATATGGCCTCCTGCGAACGAACCTTTTTAGTGCTTGTAGAAACCCGATGATCGTTTTGTTGCAAGGGGTCTATTACACGTGCCTTAACGTTGTCGCTCCATTGTATCTCCATTATATCGCGCAACTCTTTTTGTATGCGTTTATCGTAAATAGGGCAGCTTACTTCAATACGCGAATCAAGGTTGCGGGTCATCCAGTCAGCCGAGGAGAAATAGTATAAAGGCTCTCCTTCATTTTCAAAAATTACTATACGGGAGTGCTCCAGGTATTTATCAATTATGCTTATTACCTCTATATTTTCGCTCATGCCTTCAATGCCCGCAATAAGCGCGCAAATTCCGCGCACAATCACTCTTATTTTTACCCCCGCCTTCGATGCTTTATATAAAGCCTCTATCATTTCTTCATCTACCAGGCTATTCATTTTTAAAAATATGCTGGCAGCTTTTCCGCGCCGTGCGGCATCGGCTTCGTTTTCTATAAATCGTAAAAACTTTTTACGTGTGCTTAGCGGCGATAATATTAGGTGCTTAAAAGCATGTACCTTGTAGTTGCGCTCAAAAAATTCAAAAATATGTTCAACCTCGTTGGTTATTTTGGTATCGGCCGTAAATAAGGCGTCATCGCTATACACCAGCGATGTAGACTCGTTGTAATTACCGGTAGTAATATTTGTATAGCGCACGTTTTTGCCATTTTCGGTGCGCGATATCAGGCATAGTTTACTGTGTACTTTTAAGCCCGATACACCGTATATAACTTGTATACCTTCATCCTGCAATTGCCTTGCCCAACGTATATTGGCTTCTTCATCAAAGCGGGCCTGCACCTCTACCACAGCAATTACCTGCTTGCCGTTTTTGGCCGCATTTATAAGTGCGTTAATCACTTTGCTGGTTCTGGCTACGCGGTATAGGGTAATCTTTATGCTTTTTACGTTAGGGTCAATGGCGGCCTCGCGTAATAATTCAATAAAATGCGAAAAGCTCTGGTAGGGATAGTGCAGCATTACATCCTGCTTTTTCAAAACCTCAAAGTAGCTTTTATTAAAAGGCAATAGAGGATGCGAAAGCGGTTTTTGTTTTTCGTATAGCAGGTTTTTGGCCCTCACTACCGGAAAGTTCATAAAATCTTTAAAGTTATGGTAGCGCCCGCCCGGTATCAGGTTGTTTAAATCCTGTAGCTTCATCTTCGTCTTCAAAAAATCAAGTAGGTCGCGCGAAATATTATTGTCGTAAACAAAACGAACCGGGCTTCCTTTTTGTCGCGCCTTTACCCCCTTCGATATTTTATCGATAAAACTTTGCGATACATCGTTATCTATATCCAGTTCTGCATCGCGGGTTACTTTAATAGTAAACGATTCGATTGTTTTAAAATGAAAAGTAGAGAAAACCTCTGGCAGGTTATAGCGGATGATATCATCCAGCAGAATGATATACTGGTTTTGATTATGAGATGGGAGTATTACAAACCGGTCGGTACTCTCTGCCGGAATTTCGAGCAGCGAAAATTGTTTGCTCTTGCCGTTACTTAACTTAATAGCCAGGTAAATTACCTTATCGCGCAGGTACGGAAACTGCTTAACCTGGTTAAGCATAATAGGCACCAGGGCTGGTCGAACATTCTCATCAAAATAGTTTTTTACAAAAGCGCCCTGTGCTTTTGTAAGCTGGGTTTCGTTGATGATAAAAACCTTATTGCGTTTTAGCTCCTGTTGTACATCGTTAAAAATCTCATCAAACCATTTGCCCTGGTTTACCACCACATCATGTACCTGCTGTAATACTTTTTGGGGTTTGTTATGATAAACACTTTTAGACCGTTTGCCCAAAGCTGCAAGGCGTCGCACAGTAGCTACCCGAACGCGAAAAAATTCATCCTGGTTATTCGAAAAAATGCCTAAAAAGCGAAGCCGTTCAAGCACTGGCACGCTGCTATCGTTCGCTTCCTGCAATACACGCTCATTAAAGCTTAACCAACTTACTTCTCTGTTTATCAGCCTGTTCTTTGCCATAACTCTGTAGGCTAATATAAAATAAAGCCCTACACTTAGAAATGATTAATACTAAAGAAACAAATATTTAACGCAGGCTTTACATCCAAATGCCGTTGGGCAGCTTGTGTTTTAGGTGCCCGCGGCAGTCGTGTTTTACCATGCAGCTACTGCAAAAAAGCAGGCAAGTGCTAAGGGTAAGCAGAAAAAGAGATTTAAGGGCTTTCATTGCAATAACTTAACGCCAAAGGCATGGTTTTATTGCCGGATAGCCGGCAAATGGCCTGTTGCCGATAGGATTTGGTGTAACGGGCACGCCTGTTCTATTCCGGTTTTTCGGGGGTTAAAAAGTGGTGCAGGCTGGCTGGTGTGGTGGTATACAATTCCCAATCGGCACTATCAAATTCTAACCAAATTACACCGGTAGTGGGCACTTCTTCAATGCGGGGGCGTGCAAACAAGTTGGCAAAATCGGTAATGGAGGGATTATGGCCCACAACCACCAGCGTTTCTATGGCAGCACTGGTTTCGCGTATTACGCTCAAATAATCCTGCGCGCTCGATTCATATAAGCGCTGGTCGAACTGGATACGGTTGTAGTCGTATGTTAATCCCGTGCAAAAGCATTCTACAGTTTGCTTGGTTCGTTTAGCCGGAGAGCAGAGGATTAAATCGGGTTTCAATCCAAGGTTCGATAACGTTTTTGCCATCTTTTCAGCGTCGGTTGCACGGCTTTTTTTAATAGGGCGTTCAAAATCGGGTAACGATAAATCGCCCCATGCAGATTTAATATGGCGGATAAGTATTAATTCTCGTTTCATAACAATTTGATAAGCTGAAAGTATTATTTTTGCGGTAAATGAAACGCATTAACCTTTTTCGTAAAACGCTGGCCATTGTTTTTGCTATGGCGGTTGTGTTTACGGTATCGGTTAAAGAGGTGCACTACCTGTTTGCTTTTCACGAGGTGCACGAGCACTGCGAAAACCACCTGCACGACCAGGCCCACCACGGCCACTGCGACATTTGCAAGTTTGATATCTCGGTGCTGGATGATGCGATAGCCTTTATCGGATGTTCGGCACAAGCAACTCTTTTAACCGAACTTTATTTCGGTTATACTTCACCGGTTGTAAAGTTACAACTATCTTCTGCCTTCCTTCGCGGCCCACCCGCATTGGCCTAACCATTAAGGCAAAGGTTAACAGGGATCAATCCTGGTTAGCTAATATTTAATTTTTCAAAACAGAGGGCTTACTAATGAGAGTAATAATACTGTGCCTGTGTGCGTTATGCGCAGGGGCTACGGGTAGTTGGGCGCAAAGTTGCAGCCTGGTTATAAAAGGGCGCGTAATGGATGCCAATAGTGTTAACGCACTGGACGAGGCAACTGTGGTAATTAAAGAAACTCAGCAGAGTGCTTATGCCGATGCTGTTGGCAAGTTTCAGTTTACCGGCCTTTGTGCCGGCCGTTATACCCTCGCCATATCGCACATTGGCTGTAATACGCAGTTTATAGAACTGGATTTGCAGCGCGATACCGTTTTAAAAATTAAGCTGAACCACCGCGAAAGTGAACTGAGCGAAGTGCAGATAACAGGCGCTAAAAAAGAGAGCCACCAAACCCAAAGCGCGGTTACCATTGAAAGTAAAAAGCTGGATGAGCTACGCGGATTATCGTTAAGCAAAGCGCTGGAGAAGGTGCCGGGTATTTATTCGCTAAGCACCGGTGCTACTATATCAAAACCGGTAATACATGGTCTGCACAGTAACCGCGTGCTTATACTTAGCAATGGGGTGCGTTTAGAGGGGCAGCAATGGGGCAGCGAACATGCACCGGAGATTGATCCTTTTGCAGCAAAAAAAATTACGGTAGTAAAGGGCGCTAACTCGCTAAGATACGGTAGCGATGCTATTGGCGGCGTAATATTGGTAGACCCGGACCCTTTGCCCACGCGGCATGGCATAGGTGGCGAAGTTAACCTGGCGGCCTTTAGTAATAATGCAGAGGGTAATCTTTCGGCTATGCTGGAAGGCTGCAACCATAGGGTGCCGGCACTAAGCTGGCGAGTGCAGGGTACTTACCGTAAGGGTGGCAACAGTCGTGCGCCTGATTATTGGTTGGGTAATACCGGTATAGAAGAAGGTAATTTTTCGGCAGCGCTGGGGTATAAAAAATCGAAGTATGGGGTAGAGGCATTTTACTCCCGGTTTCAATCGCGCATAGGTATATTGGGTGCTGCGCACGTGGGCAACCTGGCCGATTTACTGGAATCGATAAAGCGGCAAAATCCGGCAACTGCTGCAGGCTTTACGTACAGTATAGGCAAGCCCTATCAAAAGGTGGTGCACAATTTGGCTAAGCTAAGGGGCTACTATCAATCGCAAAAGGCGGGCGATTTTTCAGTACAACTCGCCTGGCAAAACAATGTGCGCAGCGAGTACGACATCCCTCACTTTTATCAGCAGGATAAGAACCGGCCCGGTTTCTATTTTCAAATACAAACCATAAATGCCGATTTTGAGTGGCGGCATAAACCGGTAAAAAATTTATCGGGCACGTTTGGTGTAAGCGGAGTAACGCAAACCAACAATATTAAGCATGGTTACTTTATACCCGACCTATGGAGCCTTGGTGCTGGCGTATTTGCTGTAGAGCGCTGGACTAAAAATAATTTTGAAGTAGAAGGTGGCCTGCGCTTTGATTATAAGTGGGCGCATTATTTTGTGCGCAACACAGCGTATAAATTCGATACGGCGCTTATGTTTTTTGCACCATCTGGCAACATAGGCTTCGAGCATCATGCTAAAGAGAATTTCCGTTGGCGAATGAATTTCGGCTCTGCCTTTCGCGCACCTGCACCCAACGAATTGTTTGCCGATGGGGTACACCATGGCGCTGCCACTTACGAAACCGGTAACCGCACTTTAAAACCCGAGCAGAGTTTTAACCTAAGCGCCTCGCTCGATTATCAATCTGCCTTTTTTACAATGGATATGGAGGTGTATACTAACTACATACTGCACTTTATAAACTTAGTACCGGTGCAGCCGCCGCGGCTCACCATACGCGGGGCCTTTCCATCGTATAACTACGTGCAGCAAAATGCCCTGCTAAGCGGCGCCGATATCGATTTTAGCCTGCACCCGCAAAAAGGGTTGGTGTTTTATAATAAAACATCGTTGCTGTTTGCCCGCAACACCGATACTAAAGATTGGCTGGAGCAAATGCCACCTATACGTTTAGAGAATGGTGTGCGATACACTGCAGCTATTAGTGGTAAAAAACTAAAAGAGGTATATGCCGGGGCCAACGTAGTAAACGTGCTTAGGCAAACTTTTTTGCCTGCTCAAACTAACGATTACGCCCCGCCACCGCCGGCCTATTGGTTGCTAAACTTTGAGGCGGGCTTAAACTTTGATTTTGGCCTCAATAAGTTTTCGCTGGGTATAAACCTGGATAACGCGGCCAACTATAAATACCGCGATTATTTGGACCGGTTTCGTTATTACGCCGATGCGCGCGGCATTAATTGCGCTTTACGCCTTAAATGGGAGTTTTTTAAACCCGAACATTAATTATTAGACAAACTATTTTAAAACACTTAATAAGATACCATGACAACAACATCGAAAACAACAAGCACCGTTATTCTTAGTCTTACTTTTTTAATGCTTCTGGCGCTTAATGCCTGCAAGCCTAAATGCGAGCGCCACCCCGATGATGCAGAATGCGTAGGAGAGGAGGAGATAATTACCTCGCTTAAAGTTACCTTTAAAGATTCTGCTACCGGTGCCGTAGCTTATGTTTACCAGTTTAAAGATGCTGATAATAACGGCGTGCCCGAGCAGTTTGACACCATAAAACTGCAAAGCAATAAAACCTATAAGGCCGAACTGCAATTTTTAAACGAGGCTGTTAGCCCTGCGCAGGATGTTACCGGCGAAATTGAAAAAGAAAAGAACGAGCACTTAATAGCTATGCATGCCCATAATGTGGCACTTACATTTACCTATATCGATTTTGACGACAACAACCTACCTGTAGGCTTACAAACCTACTGGCGCACGGGAGCAGCCGGCAACGGACAGGCCCATGTGGTGTTACGCCACCAGCCCGGTGTTAAAGATGGTACCGAAACACCCGGCGATACAGATATGGAAGTGGAGTTTAATGTGGTAGTGCAATAGGAGGTTGTGTATCAGTTTGAATTTTGATTCTCTAAAAGCAAAATGTCATGGTGAGCGGAGTCGAACCATATTCTATTAGAAATCCTTCGACTCCGCTCAGGATGACATCGGCTTTTGGGTTTTAATTTCAAACTGCTACACAACTTGATTGCGCTAGCAGTTTTATCTTGCTTTGTATTTATACGGACAATGCCTGCAGTTATTTTTGCAACAAAAGCCGCGCTCTAAATGATATTTTTCTGTCATTACCAGCAGGCCGTTTTCAAAATAATATGCGGGCATTTTTTCGTATTCTTCTTTAACGCTGCTAAGGCAGTTTTTACAAAGGCAGTTGCTAAACTTTAGGGCTATATACTTTTGCTCGCTGGCGGTTAAGGTTATGCTGCTGCAGTGGCACGCTTTAATATCGTCAGCTTTACATTCAAAGGCGATGCCACAGCGTTCGCAGGTTTCGTTTATGGTAGTAGGTGTTAGTGGCTCTATCACATGCCAAATATAGCAGGCCGTGGCATAGCGTATTTAAACTTTCTAAACAATGGTAAAAAATAAAACCTTTTGGCAACCAATAGGGGCATTTATCTATCTTCGTTAGTATGTTAAAAGGCTATATGCTTTTGGTTTTACTGCTTGTTGCTATGTGCAGCAATGCCCAGTTTGGCACGGCCCAAATTGCCGAAGGCGAACAAAAGGCGTTTATGCATATACATAAAGCCGACCGCGCTGCAACTGGCAATTACAATATTACCTATACCAGATTAGAACTGAATGCCGACCCGGCGATTAAATACATAAGCGGAGCGGTTACTATGCATTTTATACCCGATAGGGACATAATAAGCCTTGAGTTGGATTTAAGCGATTCGTTAAAAGTGGATAGTATTATATATAATGGAATAAAGCTTGGATACAGCCATACGGCAGATATAGTACATGTAAATTTTAACAGCGTTCTTTTAGCGGGCATTGTTGATTCTATAAAAATATTTTATCAGGGTGTACCCGCAGGTGGTAATGGTTTTGGCTCCTTTGTCCAGATTCAGCATGATAGTGTTCCTGTTATTTGGACCCTTTCGGAGCCTTACGGCGCTAAAGATTGGTGGCCCTGCAAACAAAACCTGGCCGATAAAATTGATTCGCTGGATGTGATAGTTACCACACCAGCCGCTTATCGGGTTGCAAGCAACGGTTTGCTGATAAGTGAAATTTCTATTGGCAATAGTAAAGTTTACCATTGGAAACACCGGTATCCAATTGCAGCTTATCTGGTTTGCTTTGCCGTAACCAACTATGCTGTTTACACCGATTACGTTCCTCAGGGTAACGATACGCTTCCAGTGCTTAATTATGTATACCCCGAGCATTTAGCAACGGCGCAATCTCAAACGCCAAACATTATTGGCATGATGCAGTTGTTCGATTCGCTGTTTACTATTTACCCGTTTAGCGCCGAAAAGTATGGTATGGCAGAGTTTGGCTGGGGTGGAGGAATGGAACATCAGACAATGACGTTTGTAACTAATTTTAGTTTTGAATTGATGGCACATGAGTTGGCGCATCATTGGTTCGGCGACAAAATAACCTGTGCAAGCTGGCAGGATATTTGGCTTAACGAGGGCTTTGCTACGTATCTCTCAATACTTAGCTACGAACACTTGCAGCCTCAATATTATATGGCTTCCAAAACCGGAACCCGTAATTCTGCTTCCTCCGCTCCAACTGGTTCGGTATGGTGTGATGATACAACAAGTGTGGGGCGTATTTTTAGTGGTCGTTTAAGTTATGCGAAGGGCGCTATGGCTATACACATGTTACGTTTTGTTCTGGGCGATAGCATCTTTTATAAAGGCTTAAAAAATTACCTGACCGATAGTGTATTGTCTTATTCCTTTGCTACTACCGGCGATTTCAAAAATCATATGGAGGCCGCCAGCGGTAAAAACTTAAACCGGTTTTTCGAACAATGGATTTACGGTAGCGGCTACCCTTCTTATACAGTAAATTGGTCGCAAAATTTTGATAACAGGTTAGCTGTCCGGCTCACACAAACTACTTCCGACCCTAATTCTATTTCCTTTTTCGAAATGCCTGTGCCCGTTAAAGTTTTTAGCGCGGGGGTAGATTCAACAATCGTTTTAGATAATATGTTTTACGGGCAAACCTTCGAGTTAGCGTTTCCCTATGTGATTGATAGTATACAGTTTGATCCTGATATTTGGTTGCTTTCAAAAGATAATAAAGTGGTGCATGAAGGTGCATTCGTTTTTGACTATAGTATCTACCCTAATCCCGTAATTGACGAATTGCAATTGAGGGTTGAAAGTGCGAAAAACCGTAATGCAGAAGTAAAGGTGATTAATACACTTGGCCAGGTTGTAATGCAGTTGCCTGTGCAGGTTAAACAAGGCAGCGAAGTGCTAACTATTAATACCCGGACTCTGTTGCCCGGTGTTTATCGTTTGTCGGTTAATGTAAATAAACAACCGCTTGTAAAAACATTTGTGAAGGCGGGTAAATAGGTAGATGTAATAATTGAAAATGTGCCGATATGAAGTGGATAAAGGATAACTACGAGGAAATCATTATAGCCTCTCTAATGAGTCTCTTGTTTTTGGCTTTACTTTTTTTATCGAAAGACAATTAAGACTCACTAAATCAACAGCACTAAATCAACAGACTGATTTTTGTCATTATAACCATCATCAAAATTCATTTGGTGCTTTCGGCTTTCCCGCTTAAGTTTGCTCCGTGCTAAAAAGAGCCCTTTGTATTTTATTGGTTTTTATTCTTATGCTGCAGCTTAGTGTAAACGTAGGCATATCGGTTTATTACCATTTAAATAAGGCAGAGATCACCCAAAAACTTTGCGAAAACAAAGGCAGGCCGCAGATGCATTGCAACGGGCATTGCTACTTAAGCAAGCAGCTTAAAAAAGCGGAGCAGACTGAAAAAAAACATGCTACCGCCGTAGTTAAAGAGAAAGAAGAAGTTATATCAGGGCAAATTGAAATGCTACCCGCCACTTATTATCCTGCATTTATAATTGTAGCTGTGCAAAGTTATAAATCCACTTTGCGAACTACTAATGTGAGCCATTCGTTATTAAAACCGCCTGTAGCTTAATCAATTAGTGGGCAGTATTCGCCCTTTTCTGTTGCCGTATTTGCTTTAATGTGTACGGTTATTAATTGATTAAATTCTGTTTAAATGAAATCCTTATTTACTGTATGGATTATGTTTGCCTTTTTTTCGGCGGCATATTCTCAGGCTTGTTGTTGCACAGGGGTGGGTGCCAATTATTCCATTTTGCCCAACCTCGATAAACATGTAGTTGGTTTACGCTATACGCATCGAACTTACTTTTCCGAAACCAGCAGTTTAAATCCCGAACTGAATGGTAAAGTAACCAATCAGTATATGAATTCGGTAGAGCTTTTTGGCCGCTTTAATATTTACAAGCGGCTGCAGCTATCGGTTTTTATACCGGTTAATTTTATCAGCCAGCACGATACAAAAGGTGGTGCCGAAAAAAGTACAGGCATGGGCGATATGAGTTTTTTACTGCAATACAACGTTTTAAACCCGTTAAAATGCAACGGTAAAAAATGGAAACAACAGTTACGCCTGGGCGCAGGGTTCAAGTTGCCCGGTGGCGATTTTAAAATAGGCAGCGACCAGATGTTTGCTACCAGCCTGCAGTTAGGTACCGGTAGCGTTGATTTTATTACCAATGCTATTTACACGTTCCGTTTAAACGGGTTTGGTTTAAATGCAAGTGTGGGCTATAAATTTAATACCGCAAACCCGGCCGGGTATCGCTTTGGCGATAAAGTGCAGAGCAACGCCAACTTTTTTTACGTGTTCGATGTTAAAGAGGTAAAGCTAATGCCTTTAGTTGGAGTTAATTACGAGCACCAGTTTTTCAATCGCAAGAATAGCCGTGTCCTCAACTTTACCGGGGGCGATTTTTTAACGGCATCAGTTGGGCTGGATGTTTATTACAAGCAATTTGCCTTTTCATCTGCTTTTTCACCCGCGGTAATGAACCGGTTAAACTGGAATGGCGAAAACAAAAACAAGTTTAATGTAGAAGCGGGTGTGTTTTATAATTTTTCAACCTCAAAATCCAAAAACTAATATGAATTCTAAAAATATCCTTTTTGCTGTTTTAGCAATAGTTGTTGTTCTTTCTTCGTCATCTTGTAAAAAAGAAGAAAGCGGTTTAACTGGTACAGGCCCTGTAACCTTTCACTTTGATAACCGCTTTCGCACCGATGATTTAGTATTAGGTAGCACTTATACAACTGCTAATGGCGAGCAACTTACACCAACCACTTTCAACTATTTTGTAAGCAACTTTATTTTAGTAAAAGGCGACGGAAGTGAGTATGTCGTACCAAAGGATGAATGTTACCACCTGGTACGCGAAGGGGTAGATAGCACCTACGAACTTGAACTGGAAAATGTGCCTGCCGGCGAGTATACCGGGCTTAAATTTATTGTAGGTGTAGATAGTGCAAAAAGCACAGCGCCCGTTGGCGAGCGTACAGGCGATTTAGATATTGCCGGTGCTGCCAGCGATATGTACTGGACCTGGAATAGCGGATATATTTTCTATAAGCTTGAAGGCACTTCCCCGCAGGCCCCTTACGATTCAATGATGGGTGCTGCCTTAATGTTTTACCACATGGGTGGCTACGGTGGCTATTCTTCCACTACTGTAAATAACATTCGTAAAATAAGTTTAACCAGCACTACAACAGCCCTGGTGGGTAAAGACCACCATCCGGAGTTTCACATTTTTGCAGATGTGGATGCCGTATTTGCAGGGCCTACTGTAATTAAAATTGCCGATCATCCCGGCGATATGTCAACTTCATTTTCGCCTACTATTACGGCTAACTATGTAGATATGTTTACTATCAATCATGTACATAATGAGTAACAGGCAAACAACCATTCCGGCTTTTGCCGGAGTGGTTGTATTTTTTTGGGTAAGCCTGCTTGTTTCAGCCTGCAAAAAAGCAGGCAGCGAAACAAAGGCAAAGGATATTGCTTTTACGGTACCTGCTAACTTTCCGCCGCCGGCTTATAATTTTGCGGCTAACCCTGTAACACCCGCCGGCTTTGAACTGGGCAGGAAATTATTTTACGATGCCCGCTTATCCCGCGATAATACAATCTCCTGCGGTAGTTGCCATCAGCAGTTTGCCTCGTTTATACATTCGGCACATATTGTAAGCCATGGAATAGATGGTAAACTTGGTAAGCGAAATACCCCTGCTATAATTAATATGGCATGGAGCAATGATTTTTTTTGGGATGGCGGCGTACATCAATTGGATCTGGTATCGCCCAATCCAATCAGCAACCCGGTAGAAATGGATGAGCAACTGGGCAACGTGCTAACTAAGCTGCGCAGCGATGCTAAATACCCGGCTATGTTTAACGCAGCTTTCGGCAGCGATGAAATTAATAGCACCCGGTTTCTACAGGCTATGAGCCAGTTTATGAATATGCTGGTAAGTGCTAATAGCCGCTACGACAAATATGTGCGCGGCGAAGGCGCTACCCTTACCGCTGACGAACTGGAGGGTAAAAGTTTGTTTGAGCAAAAATGCTCGACCTGCCATGCTACAGATTTATTTACCGACCGCGATTTTCATAATAATGGCATACAAAACTCAATTACCGATAGCGGCCGGTATGCTATTACACTAAACCCGCTGGATATAGGTAAGTTTAAAACGCCCACGCTCAGAAACTTAGATAAAACAGCCCCCTATATGCACAATGGCAGCTTAGCCACTTTGCAAAGTGTGTTAAACTATTATGCTAATGGAGTTAATAACACGTCTACTCTGGATACCTTACTGAGAAAAAACGGATCAATTGGAATAGCCATTACGGAAAGTGAAAAAGCTAAGATAATTGCCTTTCTGCTTACCCTTAGCGATGGCGAAATTATACGCGATTCCAGATTCTCTGAACAATAAATATTTGTCAACCTAAAAAATAAATAAAAATGAAATCGAAAATTCAAAATGCTTTGTTGGCTATTGCTGTAACAGCAGGGGTAACCTTTGCCGTTTCATCTTGCAGTAAAAAATCAGAAAACGGGGCACCGGTTATAACCCTGGATGAACCTGCCGATGGAGAATCTATCGCGGTTACCGATAGTTTACACATAGAAGGCAACTTTACCGACGATGAAGGTTTGCATGAGGCCAGTATTTTGGTAGTTAAATCAACCGGCGATACGGCTTTTCAGCAATACCCTTATGTGCACGATTTAAAAACCTATTCTTTTCATTATCACTTTCGCCCGTCTGCTACAGGTAGCTACACTTTAAAAGTAGTTGTTGAAGACCACGATGAAATGCGCAGCGAAAAAAATGTAAGTTTTACGGTTAATTAATAACCACCGCTAATAATTAAAAAAGCCGTATCGTTTTTATCAATACGGCTTTTTTAATTATTTCATCAGGGTTAGGGTTCCCTTTCGCACCTCATCTCTTTTTTCGTTCAGCCAGGTTACCTTTAGCTGCCACACAAATATTTGCGGATGTAAAGCGGCGCCCTGGTAGGTGCCATCCCATCTAAAGTTGTGGTCGTTGCTTTCAAAAACCTTCTCACCAATTTTATTAAATATCTGAATCTCTAAATATTCAACGCCATTAAGGTTGCCAAATATTTGGAACAAATCATTTACTCCGTCGCCGTTAGGTGTAAATACGTTTGGAATAAACATTTCGTAAAGAGGCACTACTCTTACCGTAACGGTATCGCTGGCTTTGCAACCAAACTCATTGGTAATTGTAATATCATACAACGTAGTGTATACTGGTGTCGAAATTGGCGATTGACAGGCGGTGCAGCTTAGTGCATCGGCCGGCGACCATTCAGCTGTAAAGTTCCCGGTATTGCCTGTAAGGTTATATGTAAGGTCGGTACTTTCGCCCAGCTTAATACTTACAAAAGGCGATGCATCAACAGTAAAGTTGTAAATGTATGCCAATTGATAGGCATCACTAATTATGCAGGCATTAGAATCGGTTACAGTTACTGAAAAGTTTCCCGGGCCAAGCTTAGGGTTGGCAGGTGTAGTAGGGCCGTTACTCCATAAGTAATTATAAGGCAATGTGCCGCCGGTTACAGCAATCGTTAGGTCGCCGTCATTGCCATTAGTAGCACACGTAGGTTGGGTAACGGCTGGTTGTATAGCAAGTGCAGCCGGTTCGGTTATGCCTATGCTGGCTGTAGCCGTACATCTGTTATTATCCGTAACAGTAACATTGTAGGTGCCGGGTGCAAGTGCATTTCGGTCTTCGTTTATATCATTATCGCTCCATAAATAAGTATATGCAGGGGTTCCGGCGGCTACGCTAATGTTAATAGAACCATTGTTAGCTGCGTTACAGGTTACCATTGTATGTGTTTCGCTCACCTGTATAGGGGCAGGTTCGGTCAACTGCACCGTAATACTTGCAGTGCAGCTAATGCCATCAGTTACCACAACGGTATAACTACCGGCAGTTACAGCATTAATATCCTCTAGTGTAGTTGAGTTCGTCCATGCATAGGTAAATGGTGGTTGCCCGCCAGCTACAGTTAAATCTACAGCTCCGTCGGCAAAGCCAAAGCAACTTACATTAGTGTGTATTTCGCTTAAGTTCATTAGCGGTACATCGGTAACGGTAGCAGAGTTTGTTGCGCTACAGCCATTGGCTAAATCTGTAATGCTTACACTGTAGGTTCCGGCAGTTGATACCACAAACGTAGAGTTAGTGTTGCTGCCACCCCAGGTATAAGCAGGGCTGGCTGCGCTGGTACTGGCCGAAAGTGTAATAGTAGGACTATTGCAGGTAATAACCGCCGGTGGTGCAATAACCGCCGTTGGTATAGTTATATTTTGATTAACTGTGGTGTTAGCCGATGCGGTACAACCATTAGCAGGGTCGGTAGCCGTTACTGTATATGGCCCTGCGGCGGCTACCGTATTAGTTGCCGTATTAATGCCTCCACCCCAATCATACGTAATACCGGCAACAGTTGAATTTGCCACCAATGTAACGCTGAAAGTAACACAATTTAATTCGGCCGGTGTGGCAATGGCTACCGGTGGTGCTATAATATTTTGTGTTACATTCTGCGTAGCTGTTGATGTACAACTATTAGCCGGATCGGTAACCGTTACTGTATAGTTGCCCGGTGCAGCTACAGTATTGGTAGCAGTGTTGTTTCCTCCACCCCAATCAAAAGTTGCGGCCGGTGTGGTTGATGCTGCTGTAATCGTTGCATTAAGGTTAACACAACTTAAAATGCCCGAAACACTAACCGTTGCGTTTGGTGACGTAATATTTTGTGCTACTGCAGCTGTGCTGCTGGCTGTGCAGCCGTTGGCAGGGTCGGTAGCGGTAACGGTGTAGTTGCCGCCTGTAGTAACCGTATTGGTGGTAGTGGTGTTGCCGCCGCCCCAGTTAAAGGTGGCGTTGGCGGTAGTACTGCTGGCTGTAAGCGTTGTATTAAGCACAGCACAATTAAGCGTACCTGCCGGTGCAATACTAACGTTAGGCGCTGTAATATCCTGCGTAATGATTGCTGCAGCTGTGGCGGTGCATCCATTGGCTCCGGTAGCAGTTACCGTATAAGTATTTGGTGTTGTTACACTATTGGTAGCGGTAGTTAAACCTCCGCCCCAATCATAAGTTACTCCGCCGCTGGCGGTTAAGCTAATAGCAGTAGTAGTACAAGTTAGATTGCCACTGGCCGGTGAAATGGCTGCCGTAGGTGGTGTTATGTTTTGACTTATAACAGATGATGCGGTGGCTGTACAGCCGTTAGCGCCTGTTACTGTTACCGTGTACGTGTTTGGCACAGTTACACTATTACTAGCCGTTGTAATACCAGCACCCCAATCGTAGCTAACACCGCCTGAAGCCAGGAGCGCAAGTGAGGCGTTGGTGCATGTAAGCGTAGCAGTGCCTGGTGCAATGGCTGCTGTTGGTGCCGTTATATCCTGTATTACAACTGCTGCTGCAGTTGCTGTGCAGCCGTTACTGCCTGTTGCTGTTACCGTATAGGTATTGGCCGCATTAACAGTATAGGTAGCGGTGGTGTTGCCCCCGCCCCAATCGTAGCTGATGGCACCTGAAGCTCTTAGGGTGGCGCTTAATGTTGCGCAGGTAAGTGTTGCATTAGCAGGCGTAACGGTAACTGCCGGTGGTGTAAAATCATCCGTAATAGAAGCCGATGCTGTAGCGGTGCAGCCATTTATATCGGTTACGGTAACGGTATAGGTATTGGCCGCAGTAACCGTATTGGTTGCTGTGGTTATACCTGCTCCCCAGTTATAGCTGGTTCCTCCGCTTGCAGTTAATACTGCCGATGCTGTATTGCAATCTAAGGCAGCGCTTGCAGGGCTTACTGCTGCCGGTGGTGTAGTAACGCTTTGTGTAATAATTGCCGATGCTGTGGCTGTGCAGCCATTGGCCCCGGTTACTGTAACCGTATAAGTATTTGGGTTGGTTACGGTATTGGTAGCAGTAGTTATACCTGCCCCCCAATTATAAGTGGCTCCGCCGCTGGCGGTAAGCACAAACGAAGGATTAGCGCAGGTAAGCGTGGCGCTGGCCGGATTGATGGCAGCGGTTGGTGTAACTATATCCTGATTAATTACGACTGATGCTGTGGCTGTGCAACCGTTGCTACCGGTTACGGTTACTGTATAAGTATTTGCTGCGCTAACCGTATTAGCGGCCGTAGTTATACCGCCGCCCCAATCATAAGTTACCCCGCCGCTGGCGGTAAGTGTGCTGGTGGTATTTATGCAATCCAGGGTGGTTACCGGGGCGTTTATGCCTGCTGTTGGGGGGGTAACATCATCGGTTACAACTGCGCTGGCCGTGGCAGTGCATCCGTTGGCGCCGGTTACGGTTACGGTATAAGTGTTAGCTGTGTTTACAGTGTTAGCAGCAGTGGTAGTTCCCCCGCCCCAATCGTAGGTGGTTCCGCCACTGGCTGTAAGTGTGCTGGTATTAGTAGCGCAGGTTAGTGTAGCGTTTGCCGGCGAAACAGCTGCTGCAGGTGCCGCTATATCTAAGGTAACTACCGAAGCCGCTGTCGCGGTACAACCATTTATGTCGGTTACGGTTACTGTATAGGTGCCCGCGGTGCTTACGGTGTTGGTTGCAGTAGTGTTTCCTCCGCCCCAGTCGTAAGTTGCTACTGCGTTAGCAGTAAGTGTAGCGGTAGCGTTGGTGCAGGTAATAGTTGCCGAAGCCGGGATTACAGTAACCGCTGGTGGGGTTACGTTTAGGCTAACTACGGCAGATGCTGTTGCTGTGCAACCGTTAGCCGCAGTAACGGTAACGGTGTAAGTATTGGCTGAGCTTACTGCATTAGTTGCTGTGGTTACACCGCCTCCCCAATCATAGGTGCCTCCGCCGCTGGCGGTGAGTGTAACATTTGGTGCTACACACGTAATGGTAGCAGTAGCCGGTGTTACAGAGGCAACCGGGGCTGTTATATTTTGAGTAACTACAGCCGATGCTGTGGACGTGCAGCCATTTGCTGCAGTTACTGTTACCGTATAAGTATTGGGTGTGCTAACCGCGTTTGTAGCTGTGGTAGTACCTCCGCCCCAATCGTAGCTGGCTCCCCCGCTGGCAGTAAGCGTGCTGGTGGTATTAATGCAATCAAGCGTTGCCGTAGCGGGCGTTATAGCGGCCACCGGCGGTGTGGTGTTTTGGCTAACTACGGCAGATGCCGTAGCTGTGCAGCCATTACCATCGGTAACGGTAACGGTATATGTGTTAGCCGTGTTTACAGTATTGGTAGCGGTGGTTATACCTCCGCCCCAATCATAGCTGGTTCCGCCGCTGGCGGTTAAAACTGCGGTGGGCGCGGCGCAGGTAAGTGTAATACTGGCCGGCGAAATAGTAGCTAAGGGTGGTGTAGTGGTTTGGCTTACTACTACCGATGCGGTTGCTGTGCATCCATTAGCTGCTGTAACAGTTACAGTATAGGTTCCACCGGTGCCAACCGTATTTGTGTTGGTGGTGTTTCCGCCCCCCCAATCGTAGGCTGCCCCCCCACTTGCCGTTAAAGTTGCATTTGGGGTTGCGCACGTAAGTGTGGCTGTTGATGGCGAAACGGCAGCTGTTGGCGGTGTTACACTTAAGCTAACTATGGCCGATGCCGTGGCCGTACAGCCATTTGCTGCTGTTACAGTTACGGTGTAAGTATTGGCCGAACTAACCGTGTTGGTAGCGGTGGTTATACCTCCGCCCCAATCGTATGTTCCGCCGCCGCTGGCGGTAAGCGTTACGTTAGGTGCTACACAGGTAACCGTACTATTGGCAGGGGTTACCGATGCTGCCGGCGCTGTTATGTTTTGGCTAACTATGGCGGATGCTGTGGCCGTACATCCGTTAGCGGCTGTTACGGTTACTGTATATGTGCTGGCAGCGTTTACTGTATTTGCAGCAGTAGTTATGCCTCCGCCCCAGTTGTAAGTAGCTCCGCCGCTGGCTGTTAAAGTGGCGGTAGTATTGGCGCAGGTAAGGGTAGCGGTGGAAGGTGTTATAGCAGCTACTGGTAAACTTGTGTTTTGTGTTATTACTGCTGCCGCTGTTGCTGTACAACCATTACCATCGGTAACGGTAACGGTATAAGTATTAGCCGCATTTACGGTGTTGGTTGCTGTTGTTATACCTCCGCCCCAATCGTAGGTGGTACCCCCGCTGGCGGTTAAAAGTGCAGTAGGCGCTGCGCAGGTAAGTGCCGCATTTGCCGGCGAAACAGCTGCCACCGGTGGGGTGGTAGCCTGGCTTACAACGGCCGAAGCGGTAGCCGTGCATCCGTTGGCAGCGGTAACGGTTACGGTATAAGTTCCTCCCGCGTTTACTGTTTTGGTAGTGGTAGTATTACCGCCTCCCCAATCGTAAGTGGCTCCGCCGCTGGCCGTTAAGGTTGCAGTAGTACTGGCGCATGTAATAGTAGCTGTTGATGGCGAAACCGTTGCGGTTGGCGGTGTTACGCTTAAACTAACCACAGCCGATGCCGTGGCCGTACAGCCATTTGCTGCTGTTACAGTTACGGTGTAAGTATTGGCCGAACTAACCGTGTTGGTAGCGGTGGTTATACCTCCGCCCCAATCGTATGTTCCGCCGCCGCCGGCGGTAAGCGTTACGTTAGATGCTACACAGGTAACCGTACTATTGGCGGGTGTTACCGATGCTACAGGCGCAACAATATTTTGTGTTACAGAAGCCGATGCTGTGGCCGTGCATCCGTTGGCTGCAGTTACTGTTACTGTATAAGTGTTGGCTGCGCTTACCGTATTGGTTGCAGAGGTAATACCTCCACCCCAGTTATAGGTGGCCCCGCCACTGGCAGTAAGTAATACCGAAGTGTTAGTGCAGGTAAGTATGGCACTTGTAGGCGAAACCACTGCTACCGGGGGTGCGGTGCTTTGGCTTACTACCGACGATGCGGTTGCGGTACATCCGTTAACATCAGTAACCGTTACTGTATAAGTGTTGGCTGTGTTAACCGTATTGGTGGCGGTGGTAATACCTCCACCCCAATTGTAGCTCGTTCCGCCACTGGCAGTTAATACTACGGTAGGCGAAGCGCAGGTTAATGCGGGCGTTGCCGGTGTTATGCTGGCTGTAGGCGGTGTGGTAGCCTGGCTAACTATTACCGATGCGGTAGCTGTGCAGCCGTTGGCCGCAGTTACAGTAACCGTGTAAGTGCCACCGGCATTTACTGTTTTGGCAGCTGTAGTTACACCACCGCCCCAGTTGTAAGTTCCTCCGCCACTGGCGGTTAAAGTTAAAGTTGGCGCAGCACACGTAATAGTGCCACCGGCCGGTGAAATAGAGGCTACCGGTGGAGTAATATTTTGCGAAACTGTGCGCGATGCAGTGGCCGTACAACCATTGGCGCCAGTTACCGTAACGGTATACGTATTTGCCGTGCTAACTGTATTTGCAGCGGTAGTAACACCACCGCCCCAGTTATAACCCGTGCCGCCGCTGGCGGTTAAAGTTGCGGTTGGTGCCGCACAGGTTAAGGTAGCCGATGCAGGGCTTATTGCAGCTGCCGGTGGTGCAATGTTTTGGGTAATTGTGCTGCTGGCTGTTGCCGTACAACCGTTGGCGGCGGTTACAGTTACAGTATAAGTAGCCGGCGTGGTTACCGTTTTTAGCGCGGTAGTTACACCCCCGCCCCAGTTATAAGTTCCTCCGCCACCGGCCGTAAGGCCTATCGATGTTGTAGTGCAGTTTAATAAAGTTGCTGTAGGGGTTACAGTAGCAGTAGGTGGCGTTTTGTCAGCCGTTACTACCGATGCCATAGTGCCGCTGCAACCATTTATATCGGTAACTGTAACGGTGTAAGTATTAGCTGTGCTTACTACTTCCGTGGCAGTGTTATTTGCCGATGAAGACCAGGCATAAGTACCCCCGCCTCCGGCAGTTAGGGTGGCGGTAGGGTTGGTGCAGGTTAAAGTTGTTGTAGCCGGAGTTAAGGTAATACCTACGGTAGGAGCTGCGGTTTCGTTTGTTAACACTGGTAGGCTTGCGTAAAGGGCGGCTACAGCCGGAGCTGTTGCCTGCAACGGGCTGGCAGATATATACCGAACGCATCCGTATGGACTTTCGCAGTTGTTATCAGTAAAAAAATGAATGGGTGAAGTGTTGGTTGGTGTTCTGGTAACTAATAAATTGTCAACAATAGTTCCGTAAAGTACGCCATCTACATATACTGTTAATGTGTTTGTTGCACCATCGCGAACAAACGTAAAAAGATAATACGTATTCAAATTAAGAGTGCCCGGCCCAATCGCACCAATTCCGTAAATGATAAGAAAGCCTTGGTAAAAGTAGATACCGTTATCAACTGTACCGTTTGAGAAATCTAAAACCCTTAAAAATCCCTGCCCTTGAAGTTTGCAATACACGTTTATAGTGTAACTTGATCCAATAACTCCCGGGTTTGGATACGCCAGGCCGCCACCCGTGTTAAAACAAAAAGCATCAAAATTAATGCATTGGCCACCTCTTACCAGCGTTTGCTGGCCAAAAGCGCCTGCTGCGGCACCGCAGGTAAGCCTTTCGGTTAGTGCCGGTCCTCCTACATTTTCTGCAAAGGTCCTGTTAAATAAAAAATACTGCGATAACTGAGACGAAGCGGCAAAAGGTATTAAACAACAAAGCAGTAAAATATGCTTTGCAACTTTTGCTGCACAATGCGAAAAATAATGTTTCATAAATTGTCAGGGTAAATTAAAGCTCCGGCGTTTTTTATTTTATCTCAATCTGTTTTAGTTACCGTAAAATCAGGTGCTAATGCATAATTTTCAACACTTTACTTGCTATAATGGGTGCTTAAAAATGTGAAGCTTGTAAATGTAACAAATTAGTTTTAAAGTGTAATATCTTCAAAACCTTCCACAAGCGCAATTGTTACAAATGATAAAATAGGTTTTTTAATTCACTTATTGTCAGTTATTTATAAAATAAGCAGGTTGCCTATGCAACCATTTAGCAATGTTAAATTAAACAATCGATTGCCCTTAACATCTATTGATGGGTTATCACTCTACCGGTAATTTTCCGGCTTAATATTAAAAACAAGGCAAAAGTTAATACATACTTAAAACTGGATATTCCACTTAATATAGATTTGGCACCTTCTAACATCTGGTATATGAAACGCACCTTGCTCCCCTTTTTGCTATTGCTTTTTTTCGCTTTTACCGCTTTTGGCCAAACGCGGGTTTGCACATACAATATCCGCAACAGCCATGCAGCCGATGGGGTAAACAAATGGCCTAAGCGTAAAGTGGCTCTGTTTACTTTAATAAAAAAAGTAAATCCCGATATTTTAGGCACGCAAGAGGTACTTTTAAATCAACTAAAGGATTTGAAGGGTGCGCTGAAAGAATATGAGGCTTTTGGCGTTGGACGAAACGATGGTAAACATAGTGGTGAGCACAGCGCGGTTTTTTACCGGAAAGATAAATACGAATTTTTGCAAGGGGGAAATTTTTGGCTAAGCGAAACGCCTGCCATACCGGGCAGCAAAAGTTGGGATGCCGCCATTACCCGCATTTGCAGTTGGGTACAACTTAAAGAAAGAGCAACCGGTAAACCCCTGTTTGTTTTTAATACCCACTTCGACCATAAGGGTAAAGAAGCCCGGCGAAAAAGTGCGGCACTTCTCCGCAAAACTATCGATTCATTGGCCAATGGCGAACCGGTAATCGTAACCGGCGACTTTAATTTCACACCCGATGATGCTGCTTATGCTATTCTTACAGCACCCGGGGCTTATAACACTACTTTAAACGATAGTTATACCACCGGCGCACCTAACTTTACCTGTTGTGGCTTTGAAGTAAGTAACACCAATTGTAACCGGATTGACTACATTTTTTTTAGCCCGCAGTTTGCCAAAAGCAACTACACACTCTACACCGATAACAATGGCACCTATTACCCAAGCGACCACCTTACTATTAGTGTAGATTTGAAGTAAAGCAACAGACGCCAAAAAGTAGGTTATATTTATTTTAGATGTATTAACTTTATAATATGAATAAACTATTTGCGTTGCTGGTATTAGTAACTGCCTGTAATTTACAGGCCCAAACACTTTCGCTCAGGGTAATGGCCCAACTACCTTCTGCTATCGATGAATCTTCGGGCGTAGAAGTAAGCGACCGCAATAGTATTTGGAGCCATAACGATAGCGGTGGTAAGCCGGAGTTGTATCAGTTCGATTCAACCGGTACTTTAATGCGCACACTCGGAATTCAAAATGCCGGCAACCGTGATTGGGAAGAGATAACCCGCGATAGCGATGGAAATATTTATGTGGGCGATTTTGGCAACAACAGCAATAACCGTACTAATCTGGTTATTTATAAAGTAATGCATCCCGATATTGTATCTGCCACTTCGGTTACTGCACCCACTATCAACTTTACTTACCCCAACCAACACGCATTTCCACCGTCAGCAGCCTTGCAAAATTTTGATATGGAGGCCATGTTTTGGTATAATCATTCACTGTACCTGTTTAGCAAAAACCGTACTTCGCCATATACCGGTTACACCAATCTTTACCGTTTGCCCGATAGTGCAGGCACCTACGTGGCCACGCTGGTAGATAGTTTTTATACCGGTCCCGGTCCTGTTTACAACAGCTGGGTTACAGCCGCCGATATAAGCCCCGATGGAAAAACCGTGGCACTACTTAGCGGCAATGGCATTCTTTTATTTACAAATATTGCCGGCGATAACTTTTTTGGCGGCAACATGCAGCGTTTAAACTTCGCTGCTTCTACCCAAAAAGAGGCGCTCGTATTTATAAGCAACAACGAACTTTACATTACCGAAGAAGGAAACATTGCTAATCTGTATTATGCCGACCTAAGTAGCTATATTCCTGCCATTACCGGTATCGACCCTTTAAAAAAAAAGACTGAAATAAAGCTTTACCCAAATCCCGCACTAAACGGCCAGGCGCAAATACAACTTGCCGAAGGCTTTATTGGCAGCGATTTGATTATTCAAAACAGTAAGGGCCAAACAGTTTATAGTGCAGTAGTTACCTATAATGTTATGCAACTTAATATGGCACTGCCAGCCGGTATATATTTTATAAGCATTAGCGGTAAGCAGCAAAACATTACCCGCCGGATAATGGTAGAATAGGGGTTTTGTCTTTCGCTGCACCTTATTAAACATTACCCGCCGGATAATGGTAGAATAGGGGTTTTGTCTTTCGCTGCACCTTATTAAATTGCTGCATGAAAATTTCCCTTTGGCTGGTTTGCATTGTATTAGTCTTCAATTCCTCCTGCACGTATTATTTCAGCCGCGAGTGGCGCATACGGCCCGATAAAAGTAAGTTAGCTGCAAGGCAACAAGCCTCGCCTTATGCACCGGTAGATATAAGCCAAAATGAAATTGTAAAGCACTGGGCTAAAAAACCTTTGCCCGATTGGATGGCCGAGGGCAAAATAGCTGCGCCCAGGGTAATAACGGGTAAACTGTTAGCCGGCACCGATGTGCAGGCAGTTAATGAATACATTATTGGAAAAAAGCCCTGGGGCCGTAACGGTACCGACTGGGCCTTTAACCCGCATGGCGATTACGATTTTAGCGAGGTGCCTCTGGTTGGCTTGCTCTATTTATTTGGCGACCGGCCCGATATACTTACACCGGCGGCTAAAAGTAATTTGCTGAATGTATTGCTTACACACAGCGGCAATAAAGTGCATGTACATTCGCCGGGTACTTTGGGTTTAATGCGCGAAACCGAGAACCACATTTTTATGGGCGAAACCTCCCGCTACTTAAAAAACCAGTGGCTGCAGCAACATGGCGATACTTCATTTATTTACGATAACTACCGCAATGGGCTCGACACCTGGTGGCTGGCCCTGCTGCAACAAAAGCTCGATAAAGGTTTTTATGAGTTTAATGCCAACCCCTATGCCGGTTACTCTTTAACTGCCCTGCTTACATTTTATACTTTTTGCGGCAACCAACAGGTAAAACAAAAATGCGGAGAGCTATTAAATAGAGTATTTACCGATTATGCCTATGGCAGTTTGCAACTGCGCCGCTACCCGCCTTTCCGCCGGCGTATGCAGCGCGGCAGCTCAGAAGATTTTGCTAACGACCCGGTAACTTCTATTGTAAAAGTGTTGCTGCAAAAAAGCGAAGGGCGAACGCAAACCATACGCACCATGCATTGGTTGCTTTGATATCCAATTACAAATTACCCGATGCTACCGTTAAGCTATTGAAAGGAGAGAAGCCCGACTACTTTATTACGAAGGGCCATGGCCGCCACTCCAGCCCCGAAATTTATAGCGGCAATGCCGATTATTTATTAAGCGCCGGTGGTATGCAACGAGGCAAAATATCGCAGATAGCGCCGCGCCAAACAGTGCTGCTGCTAAACGATACCGCCCGATACCTCAACCAATGTTTTTACATAAAAAACAGCGGCAAAATGCCTAAGTGGAATAACACCGGTGTGGGCCGACAGTTTGCAGTAGGCTTGGGCGAAGTGCAAACACCAAAACAATACACGCCGGTGGCCGAAGGGAGCAACTGGAAAATATTTAAACCTTATGCTAATAAGCCCCTTTTGGTATTGGTGCATAACCTGGATGGAATAGGTATGATAGCCGTAATACCTACTTACAAAATGGAGCCGCAACAAATGCTCGATAAACTAATAGCCGGCAACGTAGGCTCCGATTTTACACACGAGGTTTACATACCCTTCGATGATTTAGGCCACCTGGAATTCGATTTAAAAGCACCCAAAAAACTATTGGTAATAACCGCCGTAAACGGCCAGCGCAACAACCGCATAATAGATAAGTTGATACCTTGATTTTCTGTTTTTTTAGAACTGAGCGCACATTAAAATTTTTACAGCAAAATATTAATCAACGCGACTAAACAAGTTCCTCCACAAGGTGTTTCATCCCGATTTATCGGGAGGGAGGTTAGGTGGGATAAAGCAAAAAGTGCAATCGCCAGGCATAAATAGTTTCTATCTTATAGCAGAAAGGCCACCAGGCCAAAGCACAAACGAGGCACAACTAAAGCCGCCCCATGTTGGGGTTATCGCGTGGTATGCGTTTTGCACTTGGGTAAAGAAGGGTAGGGAGAGCCCTTTACATAAATATTTATTTCCCCAAATAACACGTTATCCCATTTTAAAATATATCCCATGAAAATCGCAGGTATTGTACTTATCGTACTCGGCTTAGGCTTAACCATTTTTACAGGCTTTCAGTTTTTTACAAAAGAGAAAGTAGTAGATATAGGCAAACTGGAAATAAGCCGCGAGAAACCTCACTACTTCAGCTGGTCACCCGTTCTTGGAATCGTATTAATGGGAATAGGTGGAGTAGTGCTGTGGAAAGGTTCCAAATCATAGTAAGTTCTTCTTTTTTATATCAATAAAACCCAATGTAATGAACGTAAAACGAATTTTCGGAGCCATTTTAACCCTTCTTGGTATCGGCGGACTTATTTATATGGCAGTGGTTTTCGCCAATACATCCGGCGGCACACGCGATATTAAATCGCTGGTAATTTTTGGTGTGTTGGGTGTCATCTTTTTTGGTGCAGGCATCAGCCTAATAAAAACCACTAAAGACGAATCTTAAAAATCACCGTCATGCATTTACAATCTTGCCTGACTTTACTATCTATCAACTACTGGCGCAGAAGCGGGATGATTAAAACTTGAAGCCCTAAAAAATAAAATCTTACACTAGGTTTGCGCAAAAGCTATGAGCAAAGCGCTAATGTCCCCCGCCGGCGGGGGAAAGCCCTGACGCTTTGGTCAGGGCAGGGGGTGGATGTATTTGCCCCTAAACTAAAAAAGGGTTTCAGCTATTCGCTAAAACCCTTTTACTGTGATCCCGGTGGGGGTCGAACCCACGACCCAATGATTAAGAGTCATTTGCTCTACCAACTGAGCTACGGAATCGTCTACCGCTTTTTAAAACGGAGTGCAAACATAATTTTCTCGGGCAAATTCACAAAACTTCCTCATAAATGGTTCTGTTTTAGAATAAACAGCGAAATATTGCAAATTGTTGAATGTATTTTTAACATTTGTAGGGTTGTGTTAATTTACAAAAAGGCTTAAGCTTTTAAAGCACTGAGTTATTTATAATGCGTTGCAAATTTCCCTACTCTTTGACATTTTAAATCTTTGGAAAAATGAAAATAACTAAAGTGAGAGTGTCAAATTTTAGACTCTTGCAAGAAATTACGGTTGATTTCGATGATGTTGTCACCTTAATAGTTGGCAGGAATAATTCTGGGAAAACGTCATTGGCCGAATTATTTAATAATTTCTTTAGTGGAGGAGCTAAATCTAAATTTCGATTTGAAGATTTTTCCTTAAACGTATATCCGAAATTTCTTGAATCGTTGAAGTATTATGAAGAATACGCTGCCGCAGTAGAAAGTGTAGAGGATGAAGAAGAAATTTTGAAAAAGGAGAAGATCTATAAAAAAGCATTTCCAAAGATTGTCCTAGAAATTTTTTTAGAATATGGAGACGAAGATGATGGGAAGCTTGCGGCCATTTCTGACTTTTTAATGGACCTTGATGAAAGACGAAAAGATGCTTTGATATGCTGTGAGTATGGCGTTTTTGAACTCGAGAAGCTTCTTAAGAAATTTAAAGTTGATGAATCTATCAACGGGAGTAATTTTATTAAGTTTCTTAAAAATAATCTTTTCTTCTTTGAAAAGAGATTTTTCGCTGTTGATAAGGAAAATCCTGAGTATAGAAGCCACATAGAAAAGCCGACCGAAATTGAAAATGTTTTTCTTCCTAGGTTTATCCATGCTCAAACAAGTTTAGATGATAGAGCTGATGATAATAGCAAAGGATTAGCGAGGGGTTTTGAAACATACTTTAAATTTAATAAGGAGGACGATGGAGCCGCAAAGGATTTGGAAAAATCTTTGACAGATGCCTCTACTCGTCTGGATGGTAACTATAAAGAGTTCTTTAAAACATTGTTTTCGGATCTAAAGAATTTTGGAGTTAACAATGGGACCAATCTGCAAAAAATAGAGATAAGATCTCATTTTGAAGTTGAGGAGGTTTTAAAAGATAATGCAAGTCTTTTTTACGAGCATGACGGTGGTGAACTTTTACCGGAGACGTCAAATGGATTAGGATACAGTAAGCTTATCTTTATAGTATTAACCGTACTAAGTTATTTCGAAGAGCAAACTAAAAGAAAGGCTAGTCCTAATTTTAGTTTGCTTTTTATAGAAGAACCGGAGGCGCACCTTCATCCCCAAATGCAACAAACTTTTATAAAAAGTATAAATGAATTTATAATAAAGAAAAATTGGAATGCGCAAATCGTAATTACTACCCACTCTTCACACATAGTCGCGGATAGTAGTTTTGATTGTGTAAGATATTTTGACAACTCAGATCGATATGTAGTCGTTAAGAATCTTACTACTTTTAGGGACTCTCTTGCAAGTTCAGCTCCAGAAAACTTGAATTTCTTAAGGCAATATTTGACATTATATAATTGCGATATGCTGTTTGCAGACAAAATCATTATGGTAGAGGGTACAGTAGAAAGGCTATTGTTGCCACAAATGATTGCTTTAGAAGCGCCAAGTTTGTTGAATCAATATATCTCTATAATCGAAGTTGGGGGCGCTTATGCATTAAACTTTAAAGAGTTTTTAGAATTTATAAATGTAAAAACTCTATTAATTACAGATTTAGATTCTGTGAAGCCAGTAAGAAAGGGGAGTAAAACAACTCAAGATGCTTGTGCTGTTTCGGAGGGGATTACTACTAGTAATGCTACTTTGAAAAAATGGTTGCCAAAGAAAATAAAGCTGATTGAGTTAATAAGTTGCACTGATACAGAGAAGTTAAATCCTACAGAGAAAGTTAGAGTTGCCTATCAGATTCCAGAAAATCCTGGAGATAAATGTGGTAGAAGTTTTGAGGAAGCTTTTATAATAAAGAATGCAGAAGTTTTTTCTTTAAATAAATCAAATATTTCTAGTCGAAAAATATTTTTAGAAACAAGTAAAATTGGCGGTAAAACTGTGGCTACGAGCAAATCTAAAGAGGCAATTATTTCCGAATCGTATTCAATAGCGAATAAAATACCGAAGAAAACAGAATTTGCCTTTGATATATTAGCATTAAAGGGTTGGGGCATTCCTAAATATATTAAAGAGGGCTTGCAATGGTTACAAAAATAAATAAGACCTTAAGGGAGGTTGAGGATTGTATCAAGGCAGGCGAAAGTTTTATAGTTGAGGCTGGAGCAGGCTCTGGTAAAACTTGGACTTTAATTGAGAGCATAAAATTTATTTTAGAAAGTAAAGGTGATTTATTAAAAAAGGGGAATCAACAAATTGCTTGCATAACATATACGAATGTTGCAAAAGATGAGATTATTGAGAGAATAGAGAATGACTCACTTGTTCTTGTTCTTACAATTCACGAATTTTTATGGCATGTTATGAAAGGGTATCAAAAAGAGTTAAAAGAGGAAATTCTTTTGTATAACCGAAATGATAATAAGAAGCCTGTTGCTGATTTGGAGGTCTTAATTCAGGAGGTAAATGTTGAATATTCTCAGTATGGGCGAAAATTCGAAAAGGGGAAGATTACACATGAGGATGTTTTAGCATTTTCAAGTAATCTTTTTGCAAGACGTCCTAAAATTGCAAAAATAGTTGCTAATAAGTTTCCTTTCATTTTTATTGATGAGTATCAGGATACGGAACAAAGAACAATTGAACTACTGTTAGATAATTTACTCAGCAGGAATAAGGACAATATTACATTGGGTTTTTTTGGAGACTCAATGCAGAAAATTTACAATCAAGGTGTTGGTCGGATACCAGCTAGATATGTTGAAAATGGCTTGTTAAGCCTAATAACCAAAGTTGACAATTTTCGTTGCTCTTTAAAAGTAATTAATTTACTTAATCATATAAGGACTGATTTAACTCAAATTCCTGTTGGTAAAAATGCAAGCGGCGAAGTTTCTTTTATTCATTGCAATAACAAACTATCGGAAGGTGAGGCAAATTACTCTGCGGTATTAAACTTGTTACATGAAAAAAAATCTTGGAACTTTGGTGGAGAAAGTAAAATTTTATTCCTAACGCATCGAGGGATAGCGAATAAGATAGGCTACGAAAAACTTCTAGCAACTTATGATTTATTAGATTTTGGAAGGGATAGATTGTTTAATAAGGATGATGTATTTAGTAAGTTTATGATTGAAAAGGTCGAAAATCTAATTGATCTTTATCGCGAAAAAAATTATAGATCATTTGTAAAACAATTAGGACTTGATGGTTTCAAAATAAATACGCATTACGACAAAAAGAGCGTTCACAATTTTATGGATTCTCTGATAAAACTGCGAGAGGAAAAAACAGTTAAAGAAGTTTTAGAATTTATTTTTGAAAATAGGTTATTAGTTAAGCCGATTCGAATGGAAGAATTCGAATCAGAACTAGCAAAGACAGAACTTAATGAAAGTGAATTGAAAAGGAAATCTTTTTACGAAAACTTGATGAATGTCAACTACTCTGAATTTATCTTGTTTGCTAAGTTTATTAATGAATTTACACCATACTCAACTAAGCACGGTGTGAAGGGTGATGAGTTTGATAATGTTCTATTGGTTATAGATGATAATTCTTGGAATCAATACAAGTTTAATGATGTTTTTGCGCAGAATAAAAGTAACTCTGGGCGTTTCGAAAGGACACGAAATTTGCTTTATGTATGTTGTTCGAGGGCAAAAAAGAATTTAGTTGTCCTCTCTTTATCTGCGATGGATTCTAATGCTATGCTAACAATCAATGCTTGGTTTGGTAAGGATAATGTGTATGATATACTTGATTTTAGATAAGCATTCAACTTTTTCTAAATCTTCCTCTGCTCTTTTTTCTTTTCTTTGACGCCCCATTATGGCGCACCAGCATAATCATTCACACGAGCACGACCACTCGCACTTTCACCACCACGCCAACGAGCGCAGCACCCGTATAGTAGTGCTTATATCGGTAGCTACCATGGTGCTGGAGCTGGTGTTTGGCTACCAAACCCAAAGCATTTCGCTTATTATGGAAGGTTGGCACATGCTTAGCCACGTATTGGTTTTAATGCTGGCCTGGGTAGCTTATGTATACATCCGTCGGCGCGGGCAGCAGGTAAGCGATGCACAGCGCCACCGCGTAATTGCGCTTAGCAGCTTTGCCAGTAGCATTACCTTGTTGCTGGTTACCCTGTTTATGATTTATGAGTCGGTGCTCAAGTTTTGGCACCCCGAGATAGATTTTAGCACCGGCGCATTGATAGTAGCTGTTATTGGCTTGGTGGTTAACGGACTAAGCGCCTACTTTTTACACCGCGAGGAAGAGAAATCGGACTTAAACATGCAGGCAGCCTACAGGCACGTGCTAAGCGATGTGCTGCTAAGCGTATTGGCCATAGTATCCTTGCTGGCCGCCGAGTACTTCGGCTGGTACCTGCTAGACCCTATTTGCGGCCTGTTGGGTGCAGCCGTAATACTAAAATGGAGCGTAGAGCTGATAAGAAAGAGTTGGGTAGAAGTGCTGGGGCTTCGTACTAAGCACACCCATTAAAAAGGCCCGTTTCTCACAGAAAGCACAGACACCACAGAAACAAAAAGAATCTGAGACGTTTTGTATTCAGGGCATCTAACGTTGGCCCGGCAGTCCCTATAGTCCATGTCGTTTTAGAGTAGCAACAGCCAAATGTTAAAATAAAATCATGGTTAACACGCAAAAATTAAAACATTGATTATGAATATGTTAAAAGGTTAACACCCTGAAATATGTTAACCATGATTGGTTTTTAACAACTATAAAAACTGTATTTACCTTCCGTTTTTTCTGTGCAGTTCTTAGTATTCTGTGGCTTTGCTTTCGGCTGTTTTATTCTGTGTATTCTGCGCTTTCTGTGAGAGCTATTCCTCCCGGTGTTTGTATTCTGTATTTTCTGTGCATTTCTTAGTATTCTGTGGTTTGCTTTCGGCTGTTACCTTCCGTGCAGTCCGTGCTTTCTGTGAGAGCAATGCAGTTTGCCTTTTTCCGTGTATTCTGTGCTTTCTGTGAGAGCTATTCCGGTATTTGCTTTCCGTTTTTTCTGTGCATTCTTAGTATTCTGTGGTATGTGCATTCGGCTGTTTGCTTCCGCGCAGTCCGTGCTTTCTGCGAGAGCAATGCAGATTGCCTTTTTCCGTGTAGTCCGTGCTTTCTGTGAGGGCTATTCCGGTGTTTTCCTTCTGTATTTTCTTTGCAGTTCTTGGTGTTCTGTGGTTTGTGCATTCGGCTGTTTCCTTCTGTGCAGTCCGTGCTTTCTGTGAGAGCAATGCAGTTTGCCTTTTCCGTGTATTCTGCGCTTTCTGTGAGAGCTATTCTGGTGTTTGCGTTCTGTATTTTCTGTGTAGTTCATAGTATTCTGTGGTTTGTGCATTCGGCTGTTTGCTTCCGTGCAGTCCGTGCTTTCTGTGAGAGCAATGCAGTTTGCCTTTTCCGTGTATTCTGTGCTTTCTGTGAGAGCTATTCTGGTGTTTGCGTTCTGTATTTTCTGTGTAGTTCTTAGTATTCTGTGGCTTTGCATTCGGCTGTTTTCCGTGCAGTCCGTGCTTTCTGTGAGAGCTATTCGTCCTGGTGTTTGTATTCTGTATTTTCTGTGTAGTTCATAGTATTCTGTGGTTTGCATTCGGCTGTTTGCTTCCGTGCAGTCCGTGCTTTCTGTGAGAGCAATGCAGTTTGCCTTTTTTCGTGTAGTCCGTGCTTTCTGTGAGAAAAACTACTCCTCTTCCTCTTTTTGCTTTTTGCGCTCCGTGGCAATAGCGCTTATCACCACCACAAACTCACCCCGGGGTTCTTTTTTTGTAAAATGGGCTATCAGTTCATCGGCCGTGCCGCGCACTGTCTCTTCAAACATCTTCGATATTTCGCGGCTGCAACTTATGCGGCGCTCGGGGCCTATATGCAGCTTAAGTTCCTCCAGCAGTTTTAAAATACGGAAAGGAGACTCGTATAGCAGGATGGTTTTACTGATAGAAGCCACCTCTTTCAGCTTCGTCATGCGACCCTTTTTATGGGGCAGAAAGCCTATAAAAACAAACTCGTCGGTAGCAAAGCCAGAGTTAACCAAGGCCGGCACAAAAGCAGTAGGCCCGGGCAGACACTCAACCGGTATGCTGTGCTCTATACAAGCAGCTATAAGTATATGGCCGGGGTCCGATATACCGGGCGTACCCCCATCGCTTACCAAAGCAATAGTAGCACCGGCTTGTATGCGCTCTACAACCGATTCTACGGTTTTATGCTCATTGAATTTATGATAGGAGAGTAGCTGCTTTTTAATCTCGAAGTGATTAAGCAGCTTTTGGGTTTGGCGGGTATCTTCGGCTAAAATAAGGTCGGCCTCTTTAAGCACACGTATAGCCCGAAGCGTGATATCTTCAAGGTTTCCAACCGGTGTAGGTACCACAAACAGTTTCGACATGGGAAAAGATTTAAGACGATAGGCGCAGACCTTAAAGGCAAAATGAAGGGCCTTTGTCTTGTGTCTTGCTTCTTGTGTCTTGGTTCTACTCTTGAACTATTTCAAACTTATAGCCTTCCATAATAGGGTTAGCCAAAAGTTTTTTGCAGGCGTTTTCTACCTGTGCTGTAGCATCTTCTTTGCTTTTTGCTTCCAGCTTAATAGTAATGTGTTTGCCAATGCGTACATCGGTTACATCATCAAAATTCATTTTTTGTAAACCGTGGGCAACTGCTTTGCCTTGTGGGTCTAATAATTCTTTAAGAGGCATTACGTCTATCTCGGCTCTGAAGTTCATGGCTTAATAAATTTTTGTATTATAGATACTAGGATGTAAAGAATAATAATTACAGATATGGCCGCTAATTTAAGCGTGCCAATTAAAACCAGCGAAAGAATTATAAACAGGTAGCGTATCTCGTTCCCCTTCCACCCATACGATTTGAATTTAAAGCCAAACATGGGTATTTCGGCAATCATTAGCACCGATAGTAACAGGGCAGTGCCATACAACACCTTGCCGCTAAAAATAAATTTAGTTAGCCCAAAGGTGTTGTTTAAAAACATTAGCAACAGCCCTACCACAAACATGGTGGCTGCCGGTGTGGCCAGGCCTATAAAGCCCTCGCTCTGGCGGGTATCTATATTAAACTTGCCCAGGCGCAGGGCCGCAAACAGGGTTACTATAAAGGCAGGAGCGGAGTAGGCATACATGCGGTAGGTGCTCATCATGGTATCGCTGCTTTCGTATTTTAAAAACAGCAGGTGGAACAAAATGGCGCCGGGCAAAAAGCCAAAACTCACCACATCGGCCAGCGAATCCAACTGCTTGCCAAGGTCGGTTGGGTTTTTAATAAGGCGGGCGGCAAACCCATCAAAAAAATCGGCCACCAGCGAAATCAGCACACAATAAGGCACTAGTTCCATTTGGTAGTTAAATAAAAACACCACCGCCATACACCCGCTAAACAGGTTTATAAGGGTAAGTATGTTAGCCAGGTTAAACAGAGAGAGAACGCTCATTTTATATTTGTTTGTGGTTCCGCAAGCTCCCCACCTAACCTCCCCCGCGGGGAGGAATCAGGTACCGCGTTTCTTTGTGTTTTATGTATTTGCACTACTGTAGTATACTATTCACTATTGCCTATTCACTTCTTACTATTCATTATCTCCTCAATATGCTCCGCTTCAATAGCAATATCCTTCATCAGGTCTACCGGCTTATTGTTGGTTATAAGTATGTTGTTTTCTATACGTATGCCCAGCTTCTCTTCGCGTATATAAATACCCGGTTCGCAGGTAAGCACGGCGCCGGCCTTTAGCTTTTCAA
Source organism: Chitinophagales bacterium (assembly GCA_044228435.1). Lineage (GTDB taxonomy): Bacteria > Bacteroidota > Bacteroidia > Chitinophagales > LD1 > Bog-950. The sequence continues at coordinate 151,303 of JBGAUW010000006.1, read as the reverse complement.
AGCGGTTACCTACATCGTGCACATCTAACCCTAAAAAGTGGGCTGTGCCATGCGGAAAGTATTTTTTGTAAAGCGGTCTCGCCTTATCCTGTTTTTTAACCTCGGCAGCGCTTAGTAGTTTTAGTTTAATCAACTCGGCTTCCATCAACTCGGCGGCCTGTTTGTTTAGCTCATTTAAAGTAAGGCCCGGGCGCATTAAGTTTTTAACGGCATTGTGCACGCGTAATACGGCGTTGTAAACAGCCTTTTGGCGGGCGGTAAATTTGCCGCTTATAGGCACCGTGCGGGTTAAATCGGCATTGTAGTTGGCATATTCAGCAGCGCAATCCATTAGCAGCAACTCGCCGGCCTTTAATTGGGCATCGTTACTTACATAGTGCAGCACACAGGCGTTTTCACCGCCGGCCACAATGGGTTCATACGCCTGTCCGGTGCCGCGGTTGGTTACGTAGGCATGCGTTAGTTCGGCCTCTACCTCAAACTCCCAGGCGCCGGGTTTAATAAACTTAAGGGCCCGCTCAAAACCGATATTGGTAATGGCAATAGCCTGGCTAAGTAACTCTACCTCTATTTTCGATTTAGACGAACGCAGTTGGTGCATTATAGGCGCACTGCGCTCGTATTTATGCAGCGGAAAGTGGTTCATTACCTTGCGGGCAAACTTAACCTCGGTGGCCTCGCCCATGCTTATACTGCGGTCGTGCTCGTTGGTGTTTAAGTAAACATGGCCGGCATAATGCATCAGCATATTAAAAAGGTCTTCAAATCCGTCGCTCCAGTGCACTTCTTCAATACCCGAAAGCTGGCGGGCCTCTTCAATCGAATGCTTTTTGCCTTCCCATATCATTATTTGCTCGCTGGTGCGGCGCACAAACAGCATTTCGCGGTATTTCTCCTCTGGCGCATCCGGAAACAGGATTAAAAAGGTTTCTTCCTGGTCAATCCCCGTAAGGTAATAGGTATCGGGGTTTTGGCGCCATTTATAGCCGGCATCGGCGCTGCGGGTAATAATATCGTTGCTTACAAACACAGCTAAAGAGTTCTTCTTCATCTGTTTTGTAAAGTTTTTCCGGTTTAATTTAAACAGCTCGGAACTGGGTGCCTGGTAACGCATAGTAATTGGGTTATGCTGCGAATGTAAATAATTAGAAATACTGTGGGAGGGGAAGGGCCGTGTTGGTTCTTTTAACAATAAAGCCAAAATGGGCCAAAACCTGTTTTAGTCGCCTAATTAACAGATGATAATTATCCTTTTTTTTAAAAGCCGCATTCTTTTACATTTGCGTCCTCAAAAAATCCCTAACAAAAATTTTTGACACATGAATGTTGTTGGTCCCAAGAACCCGAAAGCGAATTTAGAAGCATTAGGAATTAAGAATACTGGTACTCAGTTCTGGAACCTAACACCAGAGGAGTTGGTTGAGCAAACCATCCAAAGAAAACAAGGGGTATTAAACGATACCGGAGCCCTTGCAGTAGATACCGGCGAATTTACCGGCCGCGCTCCAAAAGATAAATTTATTGTGAAGGATGCAGGCACCGAGCACAGTGTAGACTGGGGCGGTTTCAATAACCCGGTTACACCCGAAACCTTCGAAAAACTTTACACCAAGGTTGTTAACTACTTTGAGGGCAAAGATGTGTTTGTGCGCGATTGCTACGCCTGTGCCGATGAGGCTTACCGCCTTAATGTGCGCGTGGTAACTGAATACCCGTGGGCCAATATGTTTGCCTACAATATGTTCTTGCGTCCCGAACTTTCTGAGCTTGATTCGATACAGCCGGAGTGGTTGGTATTACAGGCACCGGGCTTAAAGTGCGATGGCGTTACCGATGGTGTGCGCCAGGGCAACTTTGCTATACTAAACTTTACAAAAAAGATTGCCATTATAGGCGGCTCGGCTTACACCGGCGAAATTAAGAAGGGAATTTTTACCGTATTGAACTATGTATTGCCGCACGAAAAAAATGTGTTGGCTATGCACTGCTCGGCTAACGTAGGTAAAGAAGGCGATGTGGCCTTATTCTTCGGATTGAGCGGCACCGGAAAAACTACCTTATCGGCCGACCCTAACCGCCCGCTTATTGGTGATGATGAGCACGGCTGGACAAAAGATTCTGTATTTAATTTTGAAGGTGGCTGCTATGCCAAGGTAATTGACCTTTCGGCAGAAAAAGAACCGGATATTTACCGCGCCATCCGTCATGGTGCCATTTTAGAGAACATCGGTTTTGAAGAAGGAACACGCACCGTGGATTTTGCTTACAAAGCAAAAACCGAAAACACCCGTGTTAGTTACCCTATCCATTTTATCGATAATGCCCTGCCTAAATCAGTAGGTGGTGCGCCTAAAAATATCTTCTTCCTTACCTACGATGCGTTTGGTGTATTGCCTCCAATAAGCAAACTTACCGTGGGCCAGGCTATGTATTTCTTCCTTTCGGGGTTTACCAGCAAGGTAGCCGGAACTGAAGCGGGCGTAACTGAACCCCAAACAACTTTCAGTACTTGCTTTGGGGCACCGTTTTTACCATTGCACCCTACCAAGTACGCATCGTTGTTAGGCGAAAAACTGCGCAACTCAGAAATACGCGTATGGTTACTTAATACAGGCTATACCGGTGGTGTTTATGGTGTTGGTAAGCGTATGAGCCTGCCACACACACGTTCATTGATTACAGAGGCCCTGAGCGGCGAACTGGATAAGGTGGACTTTGAAGTGCACCCGGTATTTGGTGTAGCTATGCCTAAAACCTGCCCTAATGTGCCAGCCGAAATTTTGAACCCACGCAACACATGGAAGAGCAAAGACGAATATGATGCTAAAGCAAACGAACTGGCATTAGCTTTCAATAAAAACTTCGAAAAATTTGCCGCTAAAGCCGAAAAAGAAATTTTAGATGCCGCACCACGAGTGTTACAGGCCAGCTAAAAAATCAAAAAATAAGTGTAACAGTCCCGTATTTTATGCGGGACTGTTTTATTTTAGGGCAGTAATAATCGTTAAACAACAAAAATCCAATCCCATGAAAGCACTCCAAATTATTTTAGCTGCCTTTGCTTTAATTTCTTTTTCGCTTACCGCTACAGCACAAACCAGCTCCAAAGGTGCTACGGTTAATAACAAAGGTGCTTCGGTAAAAAGCAGCAGCGGTTCAGGTGCCAGCCTTAAAAAAGGCGAGGCTAAAGTAACAAGCAGCAAGGGAGGCGGTACTGTAGTAAACAAAAGCGGGGCCGAAGCAAAAAATAAAAACGGTGCCGGTGTAGAAGCTAAAAAAGGCGAAGTAAGTGCTAAAAGCAGCAGCGGCAGGGGATTGGAGATAAATAAAAAAGGCCTTGAAATAAAAGGCAAAAATGGTGGCCTTAAGATTGGTAAAAACTAATTTAGATATCATTAAACATCCGAAGTTTTCAAAACTTCGGATGTTTAAAATTTAGGCTAAGCCCTTCAATATCTTCTTGGGCAACTTAGCTTTTACCAACTCATACGATTGGCGGATGTAATGCTCCCAATCTTTCCTGCTAAATACTCTTTCATTCTTAATGTAAATCCACTTATGCCGTGCTAAATATGGCGCTGGTATAATTCGATCGCGCACGGATAGTTCTTCAAATTCCTCGTCCGTTACTTTTAGCGAAACAGTGAGCGGTGCATTAAAGCCTGTAACGCAAAACATCTTTCCCCCAATAAGAAAACACAAATCGTTTCCCCACTTTACATCTTCGGTAACGTGTGGCAGGCTATTGCAATAATTGCGCAGGGTTTCTAAATCCATAATGAATTTTAATATAGGTGTTTAGCGCTTTGCCTTAATTACCTGCTTGCAGCGCCAGTTCATATAGTTTACTAAAAACCAAAAGCTTTTAAAGGCCGGGTTAGTGGTCTGCTTGTGATGGTACCGGTAGTAAATCTGCTGCATTATTACGGCGAGTCTGAAAATGCCATATACTTCGTAAAACGTAAAATCTTCTGCTTTAAAATTCATTTTGCTGCAATAGTATTCCACTACTTCTTTGCGCGTGAGCATGCCCGGTAGGTGGGTAGGTTGCCTGCGCGTTTGGCGGGCAATAAAATCATCGTTGGCTTGCACCCAGTAAGCAAGTGAGTTGCCCAGGTCCATCAAAGGGTCGCCTATGGTCGCCATTTCCCAATCTAATACGCCAATTACTTTGGATGGTGTAGAGGCATCCAGTACAACATTATCAAACCTAAAATCGTTGTGTATTAAACAGCTTCTTTCTTCGGTAGGAGTATGTTCTTTTAGCCAGTCCATTACATAATTAAAAGATGGTACGTTCCATGTTTTTGCTTTTTTGTACCGTTCTGACCAGCCACCAATCTGCCGTTGGCAGTAACCGGTGCCTTTACCCAATTCATTCAATCCCGTTTTATAAATATCTACACTATGCAGTTCAATCAATTTGTCAATCACATTCAGGCAAAGTTGTCTTACCTCTTCTTTATTTAACACCAGTTCCTTAGGTAAATTAGCGCGCGGTATTATACCGGTCAGCTTTTCCATTATATAAAATTCGCGCCCTATTAAAGTTTCATCTTTACAAAAAGCAATCATCTCGGGCACATACGGATACACCGGTTTAAGCTTTTGCATAATATTAAACTCGCGCCCCATATCGTGCGCTCCTTTAGCCTTAGTCCCCTTAGGCGAAGTACGCAGTATAAAAGAAATATTGTCGAAATTCAGCTGGTAGGTAAGATTGCTGGCGCCACCTCTAAACTGTTTTATGTTCAAATTGCCATGCACATCTGACCGGTGCTGTTTTACAAATTCAGCAATCAGCGGTTCGCTTAATTTGTCTTCTTCTCTAACATCTTTAGGCGTATCTAATAGGGTAGTGCTCATACGTAGTTTATTTATACTTCATCAACTCCAACTTAGCCACTACGCCACGGTGCACTTCGTCCGGTCCATCGGCCAAGCGCAATATGCGTGCGTAAGCAAACATAGCGGCCAGCGGCGTGTCGTTACTCATACCTTTGCCCCCGTGCATTTGTATAGCCTGGTCCAGTATGCGGCATGCAAGGTTAGGTGCTACCACTTTAATTTGGCTTACCTCACTTAATGCCCCCATAGCGCCTACGGTATCTAACAAAAAAGCAGTTTTAAGCACCAATAGCCTGGTCATTTCAATGTCAATGCGGGCATTAGCTATTATATCGCGGTTGCCACCAAGATTTATTAAAGGTTTACCAAACGCGACACGTTCGCTTCCGCGTTCAATCATCAATTTTAAAGCACGCTCTGCAACACCTATTTGGCGCATGCAATGGTGTATGCGGCCCGGCCCTAATCTTCCCTGCGCAATTTCAAAACCCTTTCCTAAGCCTGCTATTACAGCGCTCTTTGGTAATCGTACATTTTTAAAGGTAACTTCGCCATGGCCAAACGGTGGGTCGTAGCCACCATATACCGGTAGCATTCTCTCAATGGTTACACCGGTGGTATCTAAAGGCACCAACACCATGCTGTGTTGTTGGTATTTATGCGCTGTAGCGTCCGATAGCCCCATAAATATTGCCACCTTACAATTGGGGTGGCCTATGCCGGTGCTCCACCATTTGGTGCCATTTAAAATTACATCGTCACCATCGGTAGTTATGGTAGCCTGCATATTGGTTGCATCGCTGCTGGCTACATCGGGTTCGGTCATGCAAAAAGCAGAGCGTATAGTGCCATCAAGCAAAGGCTTCATCCATGTTTCTTTCTGCTCCTCGCTGCCGTATTTCCAAAGCACTTCCATATTGCCGGTATCCGGTGCGTTGCAGTTAAAAATTTCGGGCGCTAAAAGCGATTGGCCGGTTATTTCTGCTACCGGTGCATACTCCAGGTTGCTAAGTCCGCTTACCGGTGGTAAAAATAAATTCCAAAGGCCCTCTGCTTTTGCTTTCGCTTTCAGTTCTTCAACCCTGGGGTCAACTGTCCAGCTTTTAAAATCGGGGTTGCCGTGGTGCGTTGCTTTAAGGTATTCTTCCTCTAATGGAAAAATATACGCATCCATAAATTGCTGCACGCGTTTTATCATTTCTTTGGCTTTAGCCGAATGCTCAAAGTTCATAGTGGGAGTTTTGAAACAGGAAAATAAAAAAACCGATACAAGTGCGGATAAAATAATGCGCACCTGTATCGGTTTTTAATACAAACTTATGGTTACTTCAACCTGTTAAGCAGGTTTTTACCTGTAACGGCCGATGCTGTAATTAAACCACTGAATAATGCCCCGCCCACACCGCAGCTTACAATATCCTGCCCTGTTAGGTAAAGGTTTTTAACGGGCGTTGCTGCTTTTAGAAACTTTTGGTCAAAGCGATCGGTAGTATGGTCTATACCATAAATCTCGCCGTATTGGTAGTTTACAAAATGTTCGGTACTTAGCGGTGTGCTAAGTTCGTAGTGGTCAATTTTGCCGCGCAGGTTGGGGTGCTTTTTATAAAGCTCCTCTAAAAGTCGTTGCGAAAGTTTTTCTTTAAAAGCGTTGTAATCTTCACCACGTTTCATCCAGCGCTTATCTTTCCATTTTTCGTACCAGGCATAAGGGGCCAGTGTAATAATTTCAATAGTCGTTCTATCCGGTAAACGGTTATCCCAATCAGGGTCTTTGCTGGATGGGAAGGAAATATATACTACCGGTAGCGGTGCATCGGGATTGTTTACATAATCCTGCACGTTTTTATCGTGGTCATAGTTATCCGGAAATATCCAGTAGTTGGCCTTGCCCAATTTTAAGTCTTTGTTGGATTGGTTAATACCTATATAAAGACAAACATGCCCAACCGAAGGCGCTAACTTACTAAATAGTTTTTCTGTGTTTAACGCAGCAGCTTCTTTTTGTGGCAAAAGCTTTTGGTAAGTATTGTAAATGCCGGCATCGCTTATCACTACCGGTGCAAAAAACTCTTTACCGTCAAACATTCTTACACCGGTTGCTTTGCCGTTGTTTACTATTATTTCTTTTACCTCGGCATTAGTAAAAACCTGTCCGCCTGCGTTTAATATTACCGGTGCAATAGTTTGATAAATTTGCTGCGAACCGCCTACCGGGTAACAGGCGCCCTTCATGTAATGCTTTATAAGCGCTGCATGCATTAAAAAACTGCTTTGGGCAGGTGGTAAGCCATAGTCGCCATACTGGCTGCAAAGCACCGCTATAAGTTTTTTATTTTGTGTAAGCGATTGCAAAACCTCTAAGGTGGTTTTGTTTCCCTTTAATCCATTTTTGCGCAACCGGTTGCCAATAAAAAAGCTGATCCAGTTAGGCAGTAGCTTTTCGGCAAAAAACCAGCGTTGGTTTTTTTGTGTGCTGTATACAAGGTCAACATAAGCATCAATGGCTTTTTCTTCACCCGGAAAGTATGATTTCATTTTCGCTTTAAACTCATCGGTACCGGCTACAAAGTCGTATTCATCATTGCCAAAAAAGGCTTTGTCGTAAACGCTGCCCATTTCGGCCCACTGCATTTTGTTATCGGTAATGTAGTTAAACATTTTGTGCAGTTCGGTGTTGGGCCGGTGCACATCACCCACATAATGCACGCCTACATCCCATTCGTATTTTTTGCGCGTAAATACATGCGTAAACCCACCAGGGGTGTAGTGGCGCTCAAGCACCAGCACTTTCTTTTTTTCTTTAGCTAAAAAAGCTGCTGTTGCAAGGCCGCCCATGCCAGAGCCTATTACAATAGCATCAAAGTTTCCTTCTATCTTTTGTTGCTTGTACGATTTTGAGAGGGTAGTGGCCATAGCGCTGTATAATTAAAAATGCGGAATAGGGTTGTTTATAAACCATATTCCGCACCTGTTAGTTAAAACAATACTTTACTTTTTCTTTTTAGCAGCGGGTTTAGCAGCCGGTTTTTCTTTTTTAGCCGGTTTGGCTGGTTTTTCTGCTTTTGCAGCTTTTTCTGGCTTTGCTTCTTTAGCAACCTTCGCTGGTTTTTCTGCCTTTGCCGGCTTCTCTGGCTTAGCGGGTTTTTCTGGCTTTGGGGCTTTAGCCTTTCTTTCTCTTTTTTCTTCGCCGCCTTCCAGGCTTAGCCATTTATCTTTTTTGTGCTCGCCTAAAACGACCACTTCTTTACTGCTGCCATACATTTGTGCTGCTTCTTTCATTTCTATTTCAGAGTCGAAATGAATTTTCATGCCCATATTGGCGCCTTTGTTTCTTACTTCAATGTAAAATCCGTCTTTAAATCTTTTCGGTTTGGTAGGTGGTCTGCCCATAAGTTAATTTTTTCAAGTGCGGAAGATACACTTTAAAATGAAGGCTAAAAGTTTTATGGGGAAAATTTTGCTTTAAAGTTGCACCATTAAAAAGCTGCATCATAAAAATGAAGTGACCCAGGGTGTTCACAATTTAGTGCAAAACAACCCTAATTGTGTAGCGATACAACATGCTTAACACATAATTAAACCTCCAGGCTTTTATGTTTATACCCAAATTAGAGCCTTAAATGCATTAGATTTAATCTGCTATGTCTTATTTAACATCGCGAAAAGTGGAAAAAACTACACAAAAAATTCGTTTTTATGGATTGCACAGTTACCTTTAAATTTGGTAGCCAATTAATAAAAAAATAACATAAATACCCTGTAGTAAGCTTCTGTATGTAAATAAAAAAGATACTTTTGCAAAAATTTTAACAGAGGTAATGGGAGGGAAGAGAAACTTGAATTGATCTGGTTAAAAGATAAGAATGGTAAAATTTAGACGCAGTATTATTTTCGGTAGTCGGTGTAGTGTAAGGTTCAATACAAAGCTTTCCCCTAAGGATACAAGCTTTTTCTTGTGTCCGGTGCCGGTTAATTTATTTGTAAATAGTAATCATTAATATATACGCGAGAGGAAGGGATTTGTTTCCCCTCCTCTCGTTTTTTTTAAGATAAAGCAGTTATACGGATGGCAAATTTTATACTTCAATCTATTTCTTCGTTTTCAAAGAATATACTTATGGGTAACAGAACTTTTACTTTAAAAAGCAAAACACTGTGTTTATTTCTGGGGGTTATGGCGGTTTTCGCCAGTCCTGTTTTTACGGTAGCGCAAAGCACCACCAAGGCGCCTGTTGCTGTAAAAGATATGAGCAAAAACCAGATTAAACAGTTGGTTAAAGAAAGCTCTAACAGCATAAAGTTTATCGAAAACAAAGGACAGTTGCCGGCCGAAATTAAGGCTATGGGTAAAACCAATATCGGTGACCTTTTCGTTAAGCACAACGAACTTTACTTTGTTTCGGTAAGAGACATTGAAGAAGGAGAAGATATAGTAAACGCCAAAGGCGATATAGAAGAGCCTGCATCAAGATCGGAAGCGCACCGTTGGGGCCTTAGCTTTGATGGCGCCGATATGAATGGAGGCAACGTTGTAAAAAAGAATGAACTTGAAACCAAGTATAACTACTTTACCGACCCTAACCCGGCTATGTGGGCCAGCAATGTAGGTAGTTTTGGTGAGGTGGAATTGCAGGATGTATATAAAGGTATAAACCTGCGTATGTACAGCCAGAAAAAAAATGTAATTGAGTTTGACTGGGTGGTAAGCCCCGGCGCCGACTACAGCCAAATTAAAATGCGCTTTAAGGGACAGGAAAATTTAGCATTAGATGAAAAGGGCGATTTGAAGGTAAAATTACATTTTGATGATGTTAAGTTTGATATACCAGAATCGTATCAAATTATAGATGGTAAGAAGGTAGCCGTTAAAATGGCTTTTGACATTAAAGGTGATGTGGTAACTTTTAAAACAGCAGGTAAAGTAGATAGCCGTTATCCTTTAATTATTGACCCGAGCTTAAAGTGGGGAACCTTTTTTGATAATAACGACGATAACTTTGATGAATATATATATGCCATTGAGTTAGATGCTGCTGGAAACGTATTCTGCGGAGGTGCTACCAATAACCAAATTACCCGTACCCTTACTTCAGGCTACGGCACTTACGTTTTTGGATACGATTCTACTTATGCCGACGGAACAACAGGTAATAACGTAAACCGACGCGACGCTATAATATATAAGATACGGGCCAACGGAAGTGCAGTAATGGCTATAACGTATTTTGGTGGCACCTCGCCTGATGTGGCACACGGCTTAAGTTTATCGCCAAGTGGCAATAACTTATTTGTGGTGGGCGCTACAAATGCCGATCAGGGTGGCACTCCCGGCCTGCCTATGGTTAACACTCCTTTCGATGGTACTAAAAACGGAAAAGATGGTTTCGTAGCGGTGTTTAACAGTTCGCTTACCTCGTTGGTATATTCATCTTATATGGGTGGCGATGGTACTAACGATGAAATGTATTCGGTTAAAGCCCTTAGCGACAACTCTTATGTAATAGGTGGTACTATCACCGGCGATGGTAACTTTGGTTCTTATATATCAAATGCGTATTCGAGCACTTACCGTGGTGCCGATGAAATGTATATAGGTAAGTTCAACAACTTCCGCACCCTGGTTTTTGGTACTTATATAGGAGGTACCGGCAACGATGATTTGAACGATATCCAGGTTTTTAGTGATGGAGCAATTGCATTTTCAGGTTCGTCTTCTAATGGAACGTCTTTCCCAACATTGGTTAATAATCCGGCAAATGGTGTTGCCAATACTACCGGTGGTTTAGATGGAGTAATTGGCGTATTGCCTCCAAACGGCGGTAGCTCAATACAAATGTTAGGTCGTTTTGGTGGTACCGGCGATGATGAGTTTTTCGGTTTAGCTATCGGGCCTTTCGATACATTGTTTGTAACAGGGTTTACATCTAGTACCAACTTTTACCTGGGGCCAAACTCAGCAGGCAATCGTTTTCAAACAACCAAAGGAACTAACCAGGATGCGTTTATTGGTAAAGTACCAAGAACCGGATGGAATGCCGGCGCAACCGATCCCTGGAATGCAACTTACTTTGGTGGTAGTGGTAACGACCGCGGTAACACGCTTAGAACCTATACCCCATATGCCGTAATGGTGTTTGGTGAAACAGGAACCAACGGATATCCATTTAATAAGAACCTTGCCGATGGCGGTAATTTCTATGATAGTACTTTTAATGGTGGTACCTGGGATATCTTCTATATGGTAATGGGAACCGACTTAAAAACCCAGTACTTTGGTACTTTGGTGGGCGGTTCGGATAATGACTATTTAGGTGCTACTGGTGTGCCTAAGGGCAGTAACCAGTTTCAGGTAGAAGGTGACTCATTAATATGTCTGGGAACTACTACTCACAGTACTACTTTAACGCCAAACCCTATTGGCGGTTTAGGTTTTGACCAGGTTAACTCTACAGGAAGTTCCGATAAGCATTTGGTGTTTAAGTGGAGGATTGGTATATTATTAAACTTTGACTACGGCGATGCGCCTGTAAGTTATGGCAGCCCTAACCACGTGGTGTTTAGCACACTTAAGTTAGGCGCTACTATAGATAAAGAGGATTTTGCCCAAAACTCCTATAAAGCCGACGGTGATGATGTGCTTACCGGCGATGACGAAGATGGTATTGCCGGAACCCAGGTTTTGGTTCAGGATACCTCAACCAGGTTTACACAAACTGTTAGCGTAACCAACGGTTCAGGAACAACTGCCATTTTAATGGGCTGGATCGACTTTAACGAAAACGGCACCTTCGATAATGGCGAAGTAGATACTGCCCTTGTTCCGGCAGGAGCCACTTCAGCCACTTTAAGATGGACCGGCTACAACGCCAGCAATGTGTTCTTTAATGCGGCTAAGGATACTACATATATGCGTTTGAGGTTAACTACTCAAAACGCATTTTTTAGCTCTACGCCTTCTCCTACCATTAACGCCAGCAATGGCGAGGTAGAAGATTACCTGGTAATACGCTATCACTGCGTAAATCTTACCGGTGCTACAATTGATACCAACTCAACTACAGGTTGTGGAACTGCCACAGGTTCAATTACCGTTACAAACGGAAATCTTATTCCGGGTGTGCAGTATGGTGTATATTATAGCCGCAACGGCGGAGCTTTACAAGGGCCATTCTATTATACTACCTCGGCTGGTGTAGGCACTTTAACTATTTCCGGTTTGCTTGCAGGTTCGTATACGGCGGTTCAGGTGTTCCACCCAACCAATCCGGCTTGTGGTTTTACACTTCCGGGCACTTATGTTATTACCGATCCAAACCTTCCACCGGCACCTACTTCGGCAACCGCTACACCAAACCCGGTTTGTACAGGTACTACGGTTCAGTTTAATGCTACTACCAATCAATCAGGTACTATTACCTGGGCATGGACAGGTCCGGTATCATTTACTTCATCGTTGCAAAACCCAACCCGCGCAATTACAGGTACTAACCAGGCAGGGGTTTACCAGGTTACACAAACTATTAGCGGATGTACTTCGCTTCCAGCCTCGGTTAATCTGCAGGTAAATGTAACTCCGGCTATAGTTAGCGTAAGCAGCACCAACCCAACTACTTGTTCGGGTACACAAGGCACAATAACCTTAACCGGTTTAACAGCTAATGCTACTTATACAGTTAACTACACAAAAAATGGAGTGCCACAAGGTCCGGTTACTATTGTAGCTAATGGAGCGGGTAACGTAATTATTACCGGACTGAATGCGGGCGGCCCTTACTCAGGTTTTACAGTGGCCATTAACGGATGTACTTCGGCTGTTAATAATACGAACATTACATTAACCGACCCTAGCACACCGCCGGCGCCAACATCGGCAACGGCTACGCCATCTACTATATGTACTGGTAACACTGTTCAGTTTGCAGCTACTACCAACCAGTCGGGCACTATTACATGGGCCTGGACAGGTCCTCAATCTTTCACCAGTGCCCTTCAAAACCCTACCCGTTTAATTACGGCTACCAACATGGCCGGTACTTACCAGGTAACTCAAACTATTAATGGTTGTACTTCGCCACCGGCAAGTGCAGTGCTTACCGTAAATGCAACACCAACGTTTACTTTCTCAACCAGCACCAATCCGGCTACCTGCGGTGGTAATACCGGAACTATTGTTTTGGCTGGTTTAAATAATAACACTACTTATTCAGTTTCTTATTCTAAAAATGGCGTAGGTCAACCATCGGCAAACTTCACTACCAATGGTAGCGGTGCGCTTACCATTACAGGTTTAACTGCCGGCGCTTATACTAATATAGTAGTAACCTTAACAGGTTGTCCTTCGGCACCACTAGGCGGTACTATTACACTTAGCGACCCTACGGCTCCAACAGCCCCTACAGTTTCAAGCAATAGCCCTGTTTGTACAGGTAATGCAATTAACTTGTTTACTTCATTGGTTAGTGGCGCTACTTATAGCTGGACTGGCCCTGCAGGTTTTACTTCTGCTTTGCAAAACCCAACCCGTGCTAACGCAACTACTGCTTTTGCCGGCGACTATTGTTTAACTATTACTGTAGCAGGTTGTACTTCGCCATCTTCGTGCACCAATGTAGTTGTAAATACTACGCCTTCTATTACTTCAACTACTTCAACCAACCCTACTACCTGCGGTGGCAGCAACGGAACCATTACATTAAATGGATTGGTTGCCAATACTTCTTACTCTGTATCGTATACTAAAGGTGGAACGCCACAAGGTCCTTTCACCCTATCATCAAATGGCAGTGGTTCATTAGTTATACCTAATCTTACCCTGGGTTCGTATGCAGCCTTTACAGTAACGTTAGCCGGTTGTACTTCGGCTCCTTTTGCCGGCCCGGTTGTATTAGCCGATCCTGCAACACCAGCCACACCTGTAGCTACCAGCAATTCGCCGGTTTGCTCTGGTAACACTATTAACTTAGGTACTGCAACGGTTGGCGGCGCCACTTATAGCTGGACAGGTGTTAGCGGCAACGGTTCATTTACTTCTAACGCTCAAAACCCAACCCGCCCGGCTTCTACCGTTTCAATGGGTGGAAGCTACTGTGTTGTGGTTACAGTTGCTAACTGTCCTTCGGCACCGGGCTGCGTTAATGTTACAGTTAACCCAACTCCTGTAGTATCTTCGTTCGGATTTACCAATCCAACAAGCTGTGCTGGTAACGACGGAACAATTTTCTTAAATGGCTTAACAGCAAGCACTACTTACAGTGTTAGATATAATAAAGACGGAATTCCTCAGGGGCCATTTAACTTTACTGCCAACGGTGCAGGAACAGTAACTATCCCTAATTTAATACAAGGCAACTATACCCTGATTGTGGTTACCTTAAACGGTTGCCAATCATCTCCGGTAGCCGGACCTCTTAATATACAAGACCCTACTGCACCTGCAGCACCTGTAGTTACCAGCAATTCGCCGGTATGCTCGGGTGGTACCATCAATTTGTTTGCAAACGGTAATACCGGTGCTACTTATAGCTGGACAGGTCCTTTAGCCTTTACCTCAGCATTGCAAAACCCTACCCGTGGTAGTGCAACTACTGCTATGAGCGGCGATTACTGCGCTACGCAAACTGTAGCTGGCTGTCTTTCAGATGCTGCCTGTGTTTCTGTTACTGTAAATCAAACCCCGGCTATTTCAAGCAGCACCAGCACTAACCCTACTACATGTAGCGGTACTAACGGAACTATCGTATTAAACGGTCTGTTAGCTAATACGGTTTACACAGTAAATTACTTAAAGAGTTTAGTGGCCCAGGGTCCATTTAGTATTTCAACTAATCCAAGTGGTGTATTAACCATTACCGGTTTAACTGCCGGTAGTTATACTTCGGTTAATGTTACACTTACAGGATGTACTTCGGCAAACGTTGGTCCATTTACTTTAACCGACCCTTCTAACCCGGCAGCTCCAACTGTTGGAAGCAACAGCCCTGTATGTTCGGGTAATACCATTAACCTTACCGCAGCGGGTGCTGTAGGCGCTTCTTATGCATGGACAGGCCCGGGCTTTACTTCGGCCAGCCAAAATCCTTCAATATCTTCTGCTACTACAGGTATGAGTGGAAGCTACTGTGCAACACAAACCGTTGCTAATTGTACTTCGCCACAGGCTTGTACAAACGTGGTTGTAAATCAAACACCAACCTTTACTATATTCTCTAGCAGCAATCCAACAAGCTGCGGTGGTTCGCAAGGCAGCATTACTCTAAGCGGACTAAATGCTTCGGCTAACTACTCAGTAACCTATACTAAAACACCGGGTGGCGGACAAGGACCTTTTGTAATTTCAACTAACGCCAGCGGTCAACTTGTTATTGGCACTTTAGGTGCAGGTTCTTACTCTAACTTTGTAGTAACACTTGTATCTACCGGTTGTTCTTCGGCTCCTGTTGCTGGTCCGGTTGCATTAACCGATCCAACAACACCGGCGGCACCTACAGTGGGTAGCAACACACCGGTTTGTTCGGGTAATGCTATTAACTTAACTGCCAATGGCCAATCAGGCGCTACTTATAGCTGGACAGGCGTTAACGCTTATTCATCAAGCAGCCAAAATCCTTCAATAGCAAATGCAACTACTGCCATGAGCGGCAGCTACTGCGCTACACAAACAATAGCAGGTTGTACATCTTTACCTGCTTGCACAAACGTGGTTGTAAATCAAACGCCTGGTGCTCCTAGTGCAAGTGCAAACCCTAATCCAATTTGCTCGGGTAACACATTAACTCTTACCGCAACTGGTACCAGCGGTGCTACCTTTAACTGGACTTTCCCTGATGGCGGAACAGCTACAGGCAGCCCTGTTACACGCCTTAGCGTTACTACTGGTATGGCGGGTGTATACAGCGTAACACAAACAGTAAATGGTTGTACTTCTACAACTTCGGGTACTGTGAATGTTGCCGTTAATCAAACTCCGGGAGCCCCTACAGCAGGTGCTTCTCCAAATCCAATTTGCTCTGGTAATACTTTAACGCTTACTGCTACCGGCACCAGCGGTGCTACCTTTAACTGGACATACCCTGATGGCGGTGGCGCTACAGGTTCTCCGGTAACAAGAAGCGCGGTAACTACTGCCATGAGCGGACTTTACAACGTAACCCAAACGGTTAACGGTTGTACCTCTACTACTTCGGGTGCCGTAAATGTTACTGTTAATCAAACTCCGGCGGCTCCAACCGCAGGTGCATCACCAAACCCAATTTGCTCTGGCAATACTTTAACTCTAACCGCTACCGGCACAAGCGGTGCTACCTTTAACTGGACCTTCCCTGATGGCGGAACAGCTACGGGAACCCCGGTTACCAGAACGGGTGTTACTACAGCTATGAGCGGTGTTTATTCAGTTACCCAAACGGTTAATGGTTGTACTTCAACTACCGCGGGTACGGTAAATGTTACAGTTAATCAAACACCGGCGGCTCCAACCGCAGGTGCATCACCAAACCCAATTTGCTCGGGTAATACTTTAACCCTTACAGCTACCGGCGTTAGCGGTGCTACTTTCAACTGGACATATCCTGATGGCGGCGGCGCAAGCGGCAGCCCGGTAACAAGAACAGGTGTTACTACCGCCATGACTGGCGTTTATAGCGTAACACAAACAGTGAATGGTTGTACTTCTACCACTCCGGGAACTGTAAATGTGATTGTAAATCAAACACCGGCTGCTCCAACAGCAGTTGCAAATCCAAACCCTATTTGTTCGGGTAATAATTTAACTCTAACCGCTACCGGTGTTACAGGTGCTACCTTTAACTGGACTTACCCTGATGGCGGTGGTATTACCGGAAACCCAATAACGCGCAGCGCAGTTACTACTGCGATGGGCGGTTTATATAATGTTACACAAACTGTAAACGGTTGTACTTCTACCACACCGGGCACAGTAAACGTTACAGTTAACCAAACCCCTGCCGCGCCATCGGCTGCTGCATCTCCAAACCCAATTTGCTCGGGCAATACTTTAACCCTTTCAGCTACGGGTGTAAGCGGCGCTACCTTTAACTGGACTTACCCTGACGGACCTACCGCCACCGGTACTCCGGTTACCAGAAATAGCGTAACCACTTCTATGAGTGGAACATATAACGTAACCCAAACTGTTGCCGGTTGTACTTCTACAACTGCGGGTACAGTAAACGTTACTGTAAATCAAACTCCGGGCACTCCTTCAGCTTCTAACAACGGGCCGGTATGTTTAGGCGACCTGGTGCAATTAAATACACCAACAGTTGCGGGTGCTACCTATGTATGGTCGGGCCCTAACGGTTTCTCGTCGGCTACTCAAAGCCCAACCATAGCAAGCGCAGTAGCTAACAGCGCCGGCACTTACAGTGTTACAATTACTGTAAACGGTTGCTCAAGCACAGCGCCGGGAACCACAGTTTTAGTAGTTAATAATTGCGCCCCAATAGCTGTAAGAGATGTTTACTCTAACTGCGCCGGCACAACTATTACCGGAAACATTCTTGCAAATGATGTGGATCCTTCGGGTGATGGTATAGTGGTAACTCTACCAAACGTATGTGGGCCTTTCAGCGGTGGCTTTGTAGTAAATTCGGGCGGCGCATTTACCTATACGCCTCCTGTTGCATTTAACGGTGTTGATAGTATTTGCTACAAAGTTTGCAACGCTAACTTCCCTACCATTTGCGATACCGGTATTGCCGTATTCGACTTTACCTGTGTAAACTTACCACCGGTAGCAGTTGATGATAACTTTACTATTAATGAAGATGATACTTTAAGAACTACCGTAATTACAAACGATTACGACCCGGATGGTGGTGTTCTTACTGTTAACACTACACCTACCTGCAACCCTCAGCATGGAACAGTTACTCTGCTGGCTAACGGTAACTTTACTTATATACCTACTGCAAACTACAACGGTTTAGATACCTTCTGCTACCAGGTTTGCGATAACGGTTCGCCAATTAAGTGTGCTACGGCTACAGTAGTAATTAACGTAGTGCCGGTTAACGACCCTCCTGTGGTTCCGGATACTACTGTTACTACGCCAGAGGATACTGCTATTACAGTTTGCTTACCTATTACGGATGTAGAAGTAAACAGCCAAACGCATAGTGTAAACATTTGCGGCAACCCTGTTCACGGAACAATTACTTCGGGCCCAAGTATTAATAACCCGTTAGTTCCGCGCACACTTTGCTTAACCTATACTCCAACACCAAACTTTAATGGTTTAGATTCTATATGCCTGATAGTATGCGACAATGGCCCTCAGCCTAAATGCGATACTTCTAAAACATATATTAATGTAACGCCGGTTAACGATCCTCCTGTAGCTGTTAATGACAATTACAGCACTAATGAAGATGTAACGATTGTACAAGGCACCGCAGGTGGTGTTCGTACCAACGATAATGATAATGCAGATGGCAACCCGGTTACAACACTTGCGGTTACCACTACTCCTGTAGTAAATACTACAAACGGAACACTAACAATTAATGATACCACCGGTGCATTCACATATGTTCCGAATGCGAACTTTACCGGAACTGATTCTTTCCAATACCGCGTTTGCGATAACGGAACTCCACGTCCGCCTAAGTGCGATACAGGAACGGTGTATATCACTATCAACCCGGTTAACGACCCGCCGGTAGTAGTTGATACACCAATTACCCAATGCGAAGATTGCGGACCTATAACAGTATGTATTCCTGTTACAGATAACGACCCGGGTCAGCAGCATTATGTTGCTTCTACCTTCTGTGGTCCTAACAGCGGTACTTACAGCACTACCTTAAATGGTCCTTCATTCGATGTTTTGTGTGTTACTTATACTCCAAACGCTAACTTTAACGGCAGAGATTCTATATGCCTGGTAGTTTGTGACAACGGAACACCTAATCTTTGCGATACAACGCGTATTCCAATTACGGTAACGCCGGTTAACGATCCACCAATAGCTGTTAATGACAATTACAGTACTAACGAGGATGTAACCATTGTACAAGGCACCGCAGGTGGTGTTCGTACCAACGATAATGACAATGCCGATGGTAACCCGGTTACAACACTTGCTGTTACCACTACTCCTGTAGTAAATGCTACAAACGGAACACTAACAATTAATGATACTACCGGCGCATTTACATATGTCCCGAACGCTAACTTTACCGGTACCGATTCATTCCAATACCGCGTTTGCGATAATGGAACTCCTCGTCCGCCATTGTGCGATACAGGAACGGTGTATATCACTATCAGCCCGGTTAACGATCCGCCGGTAGTAGTTGATACGCCAATTACCCAATGCGAAGATTGTGGTCCTATAACTGTTTGTATCCCTGTAAACGATGTTGACGCAGGACAAACTCATTATGTAGCTTCTACTTTCTGCGGACCTAACAGCGGAACTTACAGCACTACCTTAAATGGTCCTTCATTTGATGTGTTGTGTGTTACCTATACTCCAAACGCTAACTTTAACGGCAGAGATTCTATATGCCTGGTAGTTTGCGATAATGGAACGCCTAACCTTTGCGATACTACCCGTATTCCAATTACAGTAACGCCGGTTAACGATCCGCCGATAGCTGTTAATGATAATTATAGCACTACAGAAGATGTTACAATTGTACGTAGCAGCGTAAACGGTGTTCGTATTAACGATAACGACAATGCCGATGGCAATCCTGTAACCAGCTTAGCGGTTACAACTACTCCGGTTGTAAATACTACCAACGGAACACTTACCATTACTGATAGCACTGGTGCATTTACATATGTTCCAAACGCTAACTTTACCGGAACCGATTCATTCCAATACCGCTTGTGCGATAACGGAACTCCTCGTCCGCCATTGTGCGATACAGCAACGGTTTATATTACTATAAGCCCTGTTAACGATCCTCCGGTTGTAGTTGATACTCCAATAACTACCTGCGAAGACTGTGGCCCAATAACTGTTTGTATTCCTGTTACCGATAACGACCCGGGACAAACTCACTATGTCGCTTCAACTTTCTGTGGCCCTAATAGTGGTATTGCCAGCAGCACCTTAAATGGCCCTGCTTATGATTTACTTTGCGTAACCTATAACCCTAACGTTAACTTTAATGGCCGCGATTCAATTTGCATTATTGTTTGCGACAACGGAACACCTAACCTTTGCGATACTACCCGAATTCCTATTACAGTAACGCCGGTTAACGACCCTCCGGTTGCAGTTAACGATAACTATAGCACTACCGAAGACGTTACCATTGTTCGTAGCAGCGTAAACGGTGTTCGTATTAACGATAACGACAACGCCGATGGTAACCCTGTTACCAGCCTGGCAGTAAGCACCACCCCGGTTGTAAATACGGCTAACGGAACGCTTACTATTACCGATAGCACAGGTGCATTTACCTATGTTCCTAATGCTAACTTTAGCGGCACTGATTCATTCCAATACCGCGTATGCGATAACGGAACTCCACGTCCGCCATTATGTGATACAGCTACTGCTTATATCACTATTACTCCTGTAAACGACCCGCCGGTTGTTCCTGATACTACAGTAACGGTACCAGAAGACAGCATTATAACAGTATGTATGCCTATTAGCGATGCTGATGGCGCCGACCAGCACATTGCGTCGTTCTGCGATGCACCGGATAATGGTGTTATTACCTCGGGACCTATTGTAGATAATAACGCACATACGGTTTGTATCACTTACCGCCCTAATGCTAATTTCAATGGCCGCGATTCAATTTGTTTAACCGTTTGCGATAACGGTGTGCCTTCGCTTTGCGATAACACAACTATCCGCATTATAGTTACTCCGGTTAACGATCCACCAGTTGCAGTTAACGATAACTACAGCACAGTAGAAGATAGCACGCTTACCGTTCCTGTTGGAACCGGTATCCGCGCTAACGATAACGACAATGCCGACGGCAACCCTGTAACCTCATTAACGGTTACAACTACACCAATTGTTGCTCCGCTGCATGGTAATGTTACCGTTAGCTCTAACGGCGCCATCGTGTATGTTCCAAATCCGGGGTATTTCGGTCTGGATTCGTTTACTTATCGCGTTTGCGATGCAGGCACTCCGCCACCAAGCTTGTGCGATACAGGAACTGTATACATTACTATTGGCCAGGTTAACGACCCGCCGGTAATTATAGATACACCTATAACTACTTGCGAAGATTGTCCAATCACGGTTTGTATTCCATTCAGCGATGCTGATACAACTGATATTCATACAGCCTCGTTGCTTTGCAACCCGGTTAACGGAACGGTTTCGAACATTACTATCAGCGATGTTACAAACACGCTGTGCTTTACTTACCAGGGCTATACCAATATTAATGGTAAAGATAGCCTGTGTATAGTGGTTTGTGATAATGGTAACCCGGTATTATGTGATACCAGCACCGTTATTATAACTATTGATCCGGTTAACGATCCTCCGTATGCTGATACTATATATGTAGTAACTTACGAAAACATTCCGGTAGGAGTGAACGTAGCCAGTGCTACAGGCGATGTGGAAGGCGACCCGCTTACTTATACTTATGGCGGTGTAGTGCCTAACAGCGGAACTTACTATATCACCGGCAACGGCGCTATTGTATTTGTTCCTAACACGGGCTTTACCGGCACTGTAACTATTCCTTATTCAGTTTGCGATTTAAGCCCTTACCAGGTGTTCTCGCTTTGCGATAGCGCTGCTATAGTTGTTACTGTATTACCTACAGGCGATACACTTAATAACCATGCACCTGTTGCCAACAACGATTACACTACTACCCCAATGAATAATGCGGTAGTTATTAACGAACTGGCTAACGATTACGATCCGGATGGCGATCCATTACAGGTAACTGTAACTGGTTTACCGGGCAACGGAACTATAACTGTTAACCCTAACGGAACAGTTAACTACACTCCAAATACCGGTTTCTTTGGTTTCGATACTATTCGCTATGTAATTTGCGACCCTGTAGGAACTACAACTCCTCGTCCACTTTGCGATGATGCTATTATTGTTATTTCAGTATCGCGCGATCCGGGTGCCGTGCCTAACGATGCACCGGTTGCTGTTGACGACTTTGATAATATCTGTACCGATGCTACTACTACAGTTAACGTATTGCGTAACGATTACGACCCTAACGGTGATGCTTTAACCCAGGTTAATGTTATTCGTAACGTAACCAGCGGTGCGCTTACTAACCCATCATTAGGCGTATTTAGCTACGACCCTAACGTTAAC
Source organism: Chitinophagales bacterium (assembly GCA_044228435.1). Classification (GTDB taxonomy): domain Bacteria; phylum Bacteroidota; class Bacteroidia; order Chitinophagales; family LD1; genus Bog-950. Next base: position 129,159 of record JBGAUW010000006.1, on the reverse strand, counting down.
TTTGCTGGTAACGATACTTTTGTATACCGCGTATGCGATAACGGTTCGCCGGTATTATGCGATACAGCCACGGTTATAATTACAGTTAATCCTACTCCGGTTATTACACCTTCGGCTACTGCACTTACAACCTGCAGTAACGATAATGTGAACATAACGTTTACATCAAGTGTGCCGGGTACTGTGATTCGTTGGACAGGTTCAAACGGAACAAGTGGAACCGGTGATATTAATACTGTATTAACCAATACAGGAAACTCTGACATTACGGTTATCTACACAGTTATTGGCGCTACCGGCCTTGGTTGCGGTAGTGTTCCTTTAACTATACCTGTAACAGTTAAGCCTCGCCCGGTAGTTTCTTATACTATTAACAACACCGTTTATTGCTCTGGCGACCAGGTGGTGGTTAATTTATCAAGCACTATTGCCGGCACTACTTATAGCTGGACCGGAAGCAATGGTTCATCGGGTACCGGAAATATTATTACCGACAATCCTACTAATACTGGTGTAATTGACAGCATAGTTACTTATACTATCAATTCATCATTCAATGGATGTGCAGGCACACCAGTGGCTGTTTCAGTTACTGTTAAGCCTCGTCCTGCACTATCGGCTGCGCCGCCTACACAAACAGTATGTAGCGGAACGCCAATTACTATTGCTATCAGCTCTACAGTTCCGGGCACTTCGGTTATCTGGAGCGGAAGCAATGGCAACAGCGGTAATTCACTTACAATTAACGATAGCCCTGTAAATACTGGCGCAAGCAACTTAACGGTTACTTACACTATTAATGGTTCATACAGCGGTTGTACTGCTCCTACCATCTTTGCTAACGTGGTGGTTCGCCCACGCGTAACAGCAGATGCTGGTGCTGATAAAACGGTTACTTCTTGTTCTTCAAGCTGTGTAACTATTGGCGGCTCGCCTACAGGTGCAGGTGGTAATGGCACTTTCACTTATGCATGGAGCCCTCGCTTGTCAATCAATGATACCAGCCTGGCTAACCCTACGGTTTGTAACCTGGGTGCAAATACTACTTATATAGTAACGGTAACCGATGGTAACGGCTGCTCGGCAACTGATGCTGTAGCTGTAACTGTTACTCCAAGTTCGTTAACAGCGGAAGCTGGTTCGGGTGGTGCATTATGTTTAGGCACCGGCGATAGCGTTATGCTGGGCGGGTTCCCTACAGCAGTAGGAGGTACCGCACCATATAACTACAACTGGGTACCTACAGCAGGCTTAAATCTTACTAACCCTGCTAATCCGGAAGCCTTCCCGGATACCACTACTACTTACTACTTAACTGTAACTGATGCTTTAGGTTGTATTTCGGTTGATTCGGCTACGGTTAGAGTTTACCCTACTTTGGTTGCTAATGCAGGTGCCGATACTATTGTTTGCGCAACATATCCTGCCCAGTTAGGTAGCACTCCTACCGCAACCGGCGGAAGCGGTGTTTATACATACATTTGGTCGCCTTCGCAGGGAATAAGCAACGTAAATGATGCTAACCCTACCGCTACACCAAATGTACTTACTACTTACTCGGTATTTGTAACCGATAATAATGGTTGCACCGCAACTGATAATGTAGTAGTTACTGTAAGGCCTACGCCTACAGCTGCAGCCGGCGCTGACAAAACGATTGGAAGATGTGTAGGTGATAGCGTTGTAATAGGCGATATACCTGCTGCCTTTGGCGGAACGGGTGCATACACGTATGCATGGTCTCCTGCAACGGGCTTAAGCGCTACCAATGTGGCTAACCCGGTAGTTAAAGGAATAACCAGCACTACTACTTATACTCTTTCGGTTACTGATGCAAGCGGCTGTGTGGGTGTAGATAATGTTACTGTAAACGTAATATCTACTAACCTACAGGCTAATGCGGGACCTGATGAGACAGTTTGTAGCAATAACAACTGCGTTCAGTTAGGAGGCCAGCCTACAGCTGTAGCCGGAACTGCTCCTTACACTTACAGATGGTCTAACGCCTCTCTGTTATCTGATTCAACTGCAGGTAACCCAATAGCTTGCCCTACAGGAACTACAACCTTTACCGTAACTGTTACCGATAGCAGAGGTTGCACCGCAACCGATGCTGAAACTGTAACGGTTAATCCATCGCCTACAGCAGATGCAGGCCCGGATACAACGGTATGTTCTGGTTTAGCTGTTGCAATTGGTGGTTCACCAAGCGCTACCGGCGGAACTTCTCCTTATACTTACTCATGGAATCCGACTACCGGATTATCTATACCTAACGTTTCTAATCCATTGGCTTCGCCGCTAATTGTTACCAGCTACCAGTTAATTGTAGTTGATAGCAAAGGTTGTGCTGCTTTGGATCAGGTAACCGTTACACCAAGAACTAACCCTGTGGTAGATGCTGGTGCTGATAAAACCTTAGTGGCTTGTGGCGGCGATACCGTATTTATTGGTAACCTGCCTGTAGTTACTGGTGGTGGCACCCCTCCATACACATATGATTGGACTTATGGTACCGGCCTTAGCGATAGCACCATTGCAAATCCTTCGGTTACCGGTATTGCAGTAACTACTTCATACCAGATAGTTGTAACCGATACATTTGGTTGCAAAGGCTCTGACTTTGTATTGGTAAATGTAACCCCAAGCACCTTGCAGGCTGATGCCGGAAACAACGGTACTATATGTGCTTCGGCAGGTTCGCCTGTAACAATTGGCGGCACACCAAGCGCAGTTGGCGGAACATCTCCATATACATTTGCATGGGTATCGGCTGATTCTACCTTTACCAGCAACTTATCTAACCCTACAGTTACTCCAACTACCAGCACTACTTACTACTTAACAGTAATAGACGCCAAAGGATGTATCGCTACGGATTCAGTAACTGTTAAGTTTAACTCAGCTCCGGTGGTGGATGCAGGTGCCGATACTACTATCTGTTCTGGCTTCTGTGTAACCCTTGGTAGCACCAATACTGCCACTGGCGGTTCGGGCCCTTACCAATATGCATGGGATCCGGCTGTTGGCTTAAATAATAATAATACACCTAATCCTCTGGCTTGCCCATTGGTTACTACTACCTTCCGTGTATTAGTTACCGATTCTAATGGTTGCACAGCCAGCGATAATATAACTGTAACCATACGCAGCAACCCTGTTGCTAATGCGGGTGTTGATCAAACTATTACCAACTGTTCAAGCGATAGTATCAGCATTGGTGGCTCGCCTGCTGCAAGTGGTGGTGCGGGTGGTTATACCTATAACTGGAGCCCTGCAACAGGTTTATCAGCAGATACGGTTTCTAATCCTGTGGTTAAAGGCCTTAACGTAGCGCAGTTATATACTTTAGTAGTAACTGATGTTAACGGTTGCACAGCAGAAGATGCAGTATTGGTTAACGTGGTGCCAAGCAGCCTTATAGCTGAAGCCGGAAACGGTGGAGCTTACTGTGCAGGAACTAACGGCAGCGTTACGTTGGGTGGAAGCCCTACGGCTACCAATGCATCGGGTATTGTTACCTATACATGGTCGCCTACTACTAACTTAAACCTTACTAACCCTGCTAACCCTGTTGCTACACCAACAGCTACAACTACTTACTTTGTAACTATTACCGATAGCAAAGGTTGCTCATCGGTAGATTCAACAACTGTAACGGTTTACCCTGCACCTACTGCCTTTGCTGGTTTAGATACTGCCATTTGCGCGGGTGTAAGAGTACAACTGGGTGGCAATCCGGTTAGTGGTGGCCCGGCTACTGCAACCGGCGGAACGCCAGGTTATACTTATGTTTGGGCTCCTTCAACAGGCCTTAACAGCAGTGTAACGGCAAGCCCTTCTGCTACACCTACAACAACTACTACATACACTATCCGTATTACAGATGCTAACGGTTGCACTGCATCTGATGCAGTATTGGTTACCGTTCATCCGGTGCCGGTTGCTGATGCAGGTGCCGACAAAACGTTGGTAGCATGTTCGGGCGATAGCGTTCGTTTGGGTGGTTCTCCTTCTGCTTCGGCAGGCACATCGCCTTATACTTATGATTGGTTCCCTAACGCAGGTATTTCTGATACTGCTGCTGCAAATCCTTACGTAAGCCGCTTAGGTTCTTCGGTAACATTCACTTTAGTTGTTACTGATAGCTTTGGCTGTAAAGCTTCTGATCAGGCAACAGTTCAGGTAAGCAATGCTACTTTGGTAGCTGAAGCCGGAAACAATGTGGCCTTCTGTGAAGGAGCCTCAGTTTCAATTACTCTGGGCGGTAACCCAACAGCAGTTGGCGGAAGTGCTCCGTTTAATTATGCATGGGCACCTGCTACAGGCTTAAGCAGCACTACAGTTGCTAACCCTGTTGCAACTCCGCTTACTACTACTACCTACCGTGTGGTAATTACCGATGGAACGGGATGTATTGCAGAAGATACCGTACGTATCACTATCAACCCTCGCCCTGTAGTTGATGCAGGCGCGGCGGATACTATTTGTGCAGGAAGTACTATAGTGTTAGGCGGAACACCTACAGCAATTGGTGGAACCGGTTCTTACACTTACAACTGGACTCCGGCATTATATCTTAACTCTCTGCCTTCTGTTGCTAATCCGTTAGCACAGCCTTTGGCTAATGTTACTTATGTTGTTACCGTAACCGATTCATTGGGTTGCAGCAACAATGCAAGCGTTACAATTAAGGTTAACCAAAACCCTACGGCTAATGCAGGGCCAGACCAAACTGTAGTTGCATGTCCTACGGCATGTGTTACTTTAGGTGCTACCCCAACAGCCAACAGCGGAACAAGCCCTTATCGTTATGCATGGGCACCTTCTGCCGGCTTAAACAATACCGGTCTGTCTAACCCATCGGCTTGTAACCTTGGCCAATCGCTTACTTATAACTTAACCGTGACTGATGATAATGGTTGCACCGCGGTTGATCAAACATTTATTACTGTAGTTCAGTCTACACTTACTGCCGATGCGGGTAACGATAAGAGTATTTGCGCCGGCACTACCAACTGTGTAACCATAGGTGGCCTAAACGCTGTATCGGGTGGAACCAGCCCTTACATTATCGACTGGTCTCCGGTGGCAGGTATCTGTAATTCAAACAGCATTGCCAACCCGGATGTTAACCCTACCGATACTACTACTTACGTATTATTAGTTACCGATGCCTTTGGTTGCGTAGCTGTTGATTCGATGGTATTATTTGCTAACCCTGCCGTAACTGCTTCGGTTACGCCAGATACTGCTATTTGCCAGGGTGGTGCCGCCTTATTGGGTGGTAACCCTACAGGCAGCGGAGGAACAGCACCGTTTACTTATACATGGGCTCCGGGTTCGGGCTTAAGCAACACTACTGCCGCTAACCCTGTGGCTACACCGGGTGTTACCAGCACTTACTGTGTAACGGTTACCGATGCAGTTGGTTGTTCAGCTTCTACCTGCCAATCGGTTACTGTTAACCCTGCTATTACTGCCAATGCCGGCCAGGATGTTACTATGACCAACTGTCCGGGCTCATTCGCTACATTGGGCGGTTCGCCTACTGCAGTAGGTGGTTCAGGCAACTACTCATATGCATGGTCGCCTGCTACAAACCTTAATGGAACTACGGTTCCTAACCCGGTTGTAACAGCCTTAACTACTACTACTACCTTCACAGTAACGGTTACCGATAATGCAACCGGCTGCTTTGCAACCGATCAAATTACCGTAACTGTTAACCAATCTAACCTGGTGGCAGATGCAGGCGCTAATAAAGTGTTCTGTGCCAACAGCAGCGGTTGTGTGCAAATAGGTGGTATACCTACAGCAGTTGGAGGTCAACCTCCTTATATCTATCAGTGGGCTTCTCTTACAGCTAGCGTTAACGATCCATTCTCGGCTAACCCTTGCGTATCGCCTATAAATACTACTACTTACTTGGTAACATTAACCGATCAATTAGGATGTAACCAGGTTGATTCAGTAACCGTTACAGTTAGTCCGTTTATAGTTGTAAACGCAGGAAGAGATACCTCAATTTGTACTGCTACTCAAATCGTATTGGGCGGAAACCCTGTAGTAGTGGGAGGAACAGCTCCTTACACTTATGCATGGAGTGCCGGTGCTTTCCCAAGCAACACTGCACGCCCAACTGCAACACCGGTAGCCAATACAAGCTATACACTTACAGTAACGGATTCATTAGGTTGTTCGGCTTCAGATTTGGTTAACGTGTCGTTAAGGCCGCTGCCAATTGCTAATGCAGGCCCTGATGCCTCTATTACATCTTGTGGACTTGACAGCGCTGTGTTAGGTGGTACTCCATCTGCATCGGGCACTGTAGCTCCATACACTTATGATTGGTTCCCTATCACAGGATTGAATGACCCTACATTCTCTAACCCGGTTGTTGATTCATTGGGTAGCAATGTGGTTTATACACTTACTGTAACCGATAGCTTCGGGTGCCGTGCAACCGATCAGGTTCAGGTAACAGTTAACCCTGTTGTATTGAATGTAGAAGCCGGAGTGAACGTTGGTTCGATATGCGCTAATACAAATGCTTGTGTTACATTGGGTGGAAACCCAACCGTAACCGGTAGCGGTGTATTGCCATTCGTATATCAATGGTTTGGTGCGGGTATTGCAGATCCTACTGCTTCTAATCCTTTAGCTTGCCCTACTGTAACCACTACTTATGCAGTAGTTGTAACCGATGCAAATGGCTGCCGTGGTAGCGATACCGTTGAGGTGATTGTAAATACACCTGACGAAGCAAGCATTAGCGGATTGAACTCTACTTACTGTGTAAATGCAGGTAATATTACCTTAACAGGTATACCTGCTGGCGGTTCGTTTGTTGGACCAGGCATGACCGGAAATATATTCCAGCCGGGCGTGGTAGGTGCAGGTTTCTATTGTATCCAATACACCTACACTAATCCAACTACCGGATGCAGCGACGACACTACGATCTGTGTAACCGTTACACCGCTTCCGGTGGTTACTGCTTCGGGTTATGCCCCTGCATATTGCCGACTGGATTCAGCTGTAACTTTAGTTGGTTCGCCGGTGGGTGGCGTATTTACAGGAAGCACCGGCTTATCGGGTGCTGATGGAAGCGTGTTTAACCCGCTTACTGCCAGCTTAGGAAATAACACTATTACTTACTCTTATACCGATACTACTACAGGCTGCAGCAATACCTTCACGTTTGTTATAAACGTTAAGGCTGCACCAAGTATCGATGTTACTGCTTCTACCGATACATCTTGCGCAGGTCAGGCCGTAGTATTTACACCAAACTTCAGCTTCGATGTATTCAATATTTCATGGAGCTTACTGGGCGGTGGTAATGTGGCTTCGAGCCTGAACCCAATTAGCTATGTGCCGGTTGATGCTGATTACTGTTTAATTGCAAATGCTGTAAACACCCCTAACGGATGTGCTGCACAGGATACCATTTGCGGTCATGTTAATCAATCACCTGTAGCCGGAGATGACACTGCTTCAACATGTGAAGAAACCCCTGCTACTATTGCTGTAACCGTTAATGATACGGATCCGGAAGGAGACGCCAGCGTAGTAACAGTATTAAGTGCTCCGCATGGTACAGCTACTGTTGCTGCTAATGTAGTTACTTACACTCCGGTTAAAGATTACTTCGGTTCAGATACCCTTACCTACCAGTTATGCAACACCGCCTGCTTAAACGCTTGCGATACTGCAACTGTAGTGGTAAGCATTTGCCCGGTTAACGATCCGCCGGTAGTTATCGATGTTACCGATACTATACCTAGAGATAGCGGCCCGGATACAGTTTGTCTTCCAATCTCGGATATTGATGATCCTACGGATTCATTAACTGTATCTACCTACAATTGCGGCCCTATTAACGGTACTGTTAGTGTAGCAGGCCAGTGCGTTGTTTACACGCCGGCTCCGGGCTTTGTTGGAACACAAATTATTTGTGTAACTGTTTGCGATACTTCAGGCGCTTGCGATTCAGGCACAGTAACTATAGTTGTTACGCCGCTTAACAATGCACCTATAGCGCAGCAGATAAATGTATCAGCATGTGCAAATACCCAGGTTGGTGTAAACGTGGCTTCTGCTACTACCGATCCTGATGGCGATGCAATGTTATACAGCTACGGTACAATACCGGCAGGTGTTAACTTTGCAGTTACCGGCAACGGTTCGGCTGTGGTTAGCGCAGATACAGCAGGCACTTACAGTATTACTTACTACGTATGCGACCAAAGCAACATTCCGGTGTTCTCGCTTTGCGATACGAACGTAATAGTGGTGAACGTAGTAACCTGCGATAGCACCAACCAACCACCGGTTGCTACCGATGACGCTGCAGTAACTACTATCAATACAGGTATTGTGGTTAATGAACTTGCCAACGATTACGATCCGGATGGCGATCCATTAACGGTTACCCTAACCTGCGGCCCTAGCCTTGGTGGGGCAACCGCTACACTTAACCCGGATAATACGGTTTCGTATACTTCGCCGGTTATAGGTATCGATACTATCTGCTATACAATTTGCGACCCATCGGGTGCTTGTGATAGCGCTATCATAGTTATCTATGTTGATAGCACAGTTAATACAAACCACCCACCAGTGGCAGTTGATGACTTTGCCAATACCAACTACGTTACTGCTGTAGGTATCCGTGTGGTGTTAAATGACCACGATCCGGATGGCGATAGCATCACTATTACTGCTATTCCTTGCGCACCTGCCAGTGGCACGGCAGCAATAGCAGCTAACGGTGTTATTACTTATACCCCTGATTCAACAGCTAATGCTTACAACCCGGATACCTTCTGCTATGTAATATGCGACAACAAGGTGCCTTCGCTGTGTGATACCGCTCAGGTTATTGTACGCATAATCAACTCAGTGGTTGCTGTAAACGAGTGTGTTGAAACAGGTTATCAGCGTCCTGTTCTGATAGATGTCCTTGCAAACGATTACGATCCGGATGTGATTGATACTCTGTCGGTGAGTGGCCTAATAAACTTGCCAAATACACTGGGATCTGTAACCTTAAACCGTGGTCAGATACTTTACACACCACGAGCCGATACCTGCGGTTACATTGATACGTTTGCTTATGTATTAACTGACAATACAGGTGCTATTGACACCGGCTATGTTTGTGTAAACATACTTTGCTGCGAACGTCCTGTGGCTGTAACGGATGTTACCCAGGTAATAGCAGGCGATTCTGTAAGCATTATAGTAACGTTGAATGATACTATTGCAGGCGAAACCACTATAAATACTGTGGTAGCTGCACCACTACACGGAACAGCGACATTTATTAACGATACAACGCTGCGCTACGTTCCTACACCAGGCTATTGCGGAAGCGATACGTTTACCTACCGTGGTGAGAATACCTGCGGGGTAGATACCGGCTTTGTGATAGTTAGTGTGCTTTGCAATACTGCACCGGGTGCTGTTAACGATGCACAAACCATTTGCCTTGGCGATACCTTAACGTTTGCCCCAATGGCCAACGATACCGATGCCGATGGCCATGTAATTCGAATCACCGGCTTCAGCCCGCTTAACAACAACTTTGTATTAACGGTGGGCGCTGTTACCGATAGCACCATTACCATTATTTCTAACGGCGCACTGGGCGATGTTAACTTACAATACTATATCTGCGATAATGGCTTACCTGTTAAGTGTGATACTGCTACCATAGCTGTACACGTTGACCCTTGTAACGCACCGCAGGTAGATAGTATCTTTGGCATCGTATCATCGTGCACAACCAACGATTCGATATGCTTCGCTAACTACGTTACCTTAAACGGACCTTACACATGGAGTGTAAACTCAATGTGCCAACCGCAAAACGGAACAGTGGTTAACAGCAATACATGTTTCTTATACACTCCTAACCAGGGCTTCTTCGGCAACGATACGTTCTGCGTGGTTATTTGCACCAACATTGGTATATGCGATAGCGCTCAGATAGTAATGACTTCGGTTGATTGCTTAATCGACGCGATTGATGAGGCCTGCGATGTAGATACTACCATCATTAATACACCAATAACAGTTGATGTGCTGGCAAACGATATTATACCGTTTGCTGCCGATACTACGGTAATAGTGCTTAAGGCTCCGGCTAACGGTACTGCAGTGGTTGTAGATTCTACTAACGCCATTATCTATACTCCTAATGCAGGCTTTAAAGGCACCGAAACATTCACATACCAGGTATGTGGTGTAAGTGGCCCGCTTGTATACTGCGATTCGGCTACCGTTTGTGTAACTGTTATCGATACAGTGGTTGAGTGCTACATACCGAATGGTTTCTCGCCAAACGGTGATGGTACCAACGATACTTACAAAATACCTTGCGGTGAAAAATATCCTAAAGCAACCGTACGTATATTCAACCGTTGGGGTGTAGAGGTTTGGTTTAGCGAAGGTGCTTACATGAATGATTGGGCAGGTAAAAACATGCAGGGAACTGATTTACCTGATGGAACTTACTACATCATTTACGAATACAACGACGGAAGTAACAAGCGCGAAGCTAAGTTTGTTGTAATTCAAAGATAACGATTCAAATACGGCCTTCTTTCTTCGAAAGAGAAAGAAGGCCCTTTTAAAAAATAGTTAACCTGAAAAAAGTTTTTAATATGAAGAAGATACTTACTACAGCACTATTGGCAGTAGCGGTTTTTACGGGGCTAAGAGCTCAGCAGGATGCCGCCTACAGTATGTATATGTTCAACGGGTTGTTTTTGAACCCGGCGTATGCAGGCAGCCAGGAGGTTATTAGTGTAATGGCTATTTACCGCCACCAATGGGCCGGCCTTGAAGGGGCGCCCAAAACGGTAAACGCCAGTATTCATACACCCTTCCGCCGCGACCAGTATGCTATGGGTTTAACCATTACCAACGATAGGTTAGGCCTTGCCAATACCTTTTCGGTAACCCCGGCATTTAGCTATCGCCTGCGTTTAAAAGGCGAAAACCGCTTATGCTTTGGTGTGCAGGCTTCGTTTGCCTATTTCTACCAAAATAGCAGAAGTGCACAATTACCGGATGGTTTAACTGGTGGCGATAATGCCTTTAACCTTAACTCTAATCTGTTTGTGCCTAATATCGGGTTTGGTATTTATGCATACGGTAAGCGTTACTTTGTAGGCGCTTCGGTACCGCATTTATTGCCGGCTAAACTGCGCGATAAAACAGGTGTTTCGGGTTATAATACTTCTATTGCCCGTATGTATAATCACTATTTGTTTACTGCCGGTTATGTGTTTGGTAAAGAAGCTTCAGTTGTAAAATTCCGCCCTTCGTTTTTAATGAAATGGCAAAAAGGATTACCTAAAAACATACCTCAGTTTGATATTAACCTGGCTTTATTGTTTATAGAAAGAGTTTGGGTAGGTGTTGGTTACCGTACTGCCGGCGACGGGCAACAGGCCCGTAACTACGTGGGCCAGTCGGCTAACGTGTTTGTAAACTTTAAAGCAACACCGCAATTGCAAATTGGTTACTGCTACGATGCCGAAATTACAGCCCTGCGCAAATACACAACCGGTACGCATGAAATTATGATTGGCTACGATTTTTGGTATAACAAAAAACGTTTTGTAACACCACGTTTTGTAAAATATTTTTAAGAAAAGAGAACACCAGGTTACCCCTAAAATATAATGACTATGAGTTTGAAGAAATCCCTGACCCTTCTGCTGGCCGTTGCAATGTTTGCACTGGCACAAGCCGAAAAGCCGATTGTAAAAGTTGGCGATTGGTATTACCGCCAGTTTGACTATCGTAAGGCGATTATGTTTTACGAAAAGGCTTTAAAGAAGGATGAGAAAAACACGTACGTGTTGCAGAAGGTGGCCGATAGCTACCGCCTGATGAATGATTGGACCAAGGCAGAGCCTTATTATGCGGCGCTGGCACAATCGGAAAATGCGAACGTGATAAACAAACTTTACTATGCCGAAAGTTTACGTGCGGGGCAAAAATATGCCGAAGCGAAAGTGTATTACAAGCAATACCAAGATGTAATGCCTACCGATAACAGCGTAAAGGAAAGGTTGACTGGTATTGACAAGGTAGAGCAGTTGAGCAAAGACCGTGGCTTTTACGATGTAAAAAATGTGGAGAAGGTAAACTCTAAATACTCTGACTTTGGTGTAAGCTTATATAAAGATACCGGTATCTACTTCTGCTCTAACCGCTATCCGGACGCCTATGTGATACACAAAGACGTTTGGACACAGGCTAACTTTTTGCAGATATACGAAGCTTTTAAAGATGATACTTCAACAGGTAACTTAGGTGCTCCGCATCTTATGAGCGGCCGCACATTGAACAAGAAATTCCACGAAGGAACTTCGAGCTACAACGAAAAAATGCAGGAACTTTATATCGACCGTAGCAACTACAATGGCAAACGTGCCTTTACTGCTGCAGATAAAACTGTAAAGCTTAAAATTTACCGTATTGTTTGGTTGCCGGATGCTAAGCGTTGGGGCGATGAGTTAATTGAAGCAGCTCCGTTTAACGATAAGGAGTATTCGGTGTGCCACCCTGCCCTTACTAAAGATGCTAAAGGCCTTTACTTTGCCAGCGATAAACCGGGCGGATATGGCGGCGTGGATATTTACGTTAGCTACCGCGAGATAGGTGGAACCTGGGGCACACCAATTAACCTGGGCCCTAAGGTGAATACCTCGGGCGATGAAATGTTTCCTTACTCGGCCGAGGACGGAACTTTATATTTCGCATCTAACGGGCATACCGGTTTAGGTGGTTTGGATGTTTATAGCACTACTTCGGTTAAAACCGGTAATAAAATGACCAGCTGGACTGACCCTGAAAACCTGGGTTACCCTATTAACACCAATGCCGATGATTTTGGTTATGTAGTTAACCGCGATAACAAGAAAGGATACTTCTGCAGCAACCGCCAGGGCGGACAAGGCGATGATGATATTTACAGCTTTACTAAAAAAGGCATAATACTGAATGGTATAGTATATGATGCAGCTACCGGTTTACCTATCGAAGGTGCACAGGTGGTAATGAAGGATGAAGATGTTGAGAAAGGGAAAATGACCAGTGGTAAAGAAGGCGACTTTAGGTTTGCCGCCACCCCTAACAAGCGCTATAAGTTTTTAGCTACCAAGCCGGGCTATTTACCTACCGAGCTTAGCTTTGATGTGAAGGAAAAACCTGAACTGGTTAAAATACCTATGGTTGCCGAAGGCGGAATTAACCTGGAAGTAACTGTACTGGAAAAGAAAACCCGCGACCCTATGGAAGCGGCTAAGGTGAAGGTTACTAACCTTACCACCAACAAAGATGAGGTATGCTCTACTAACAAAGATGGTAAGTGCATGTTCTCATTAGAACCAAACACCAACTACAGGATAGAAGGCTCGAAAGAAACGGGAGAACCGGATACTAAATATCTGACTGTTACGGCTACCCAATCTACCATAGGTAAAAAAGCGCCTACTACCCTTTACACGGTAATTGAATTAGAGAAGGTGAAGAAAGGTGTGGCTATTAAGGTAGAGAACATTTATTACGATTTGGATAAGTGGTTTATACGCCCGGATGCGGCTAAAGAACTTGACAAGCTGGTTAAGATTTTAAAGGATAACCCGACTATGGAAATTGAGTTAAGCTCGCATACCGACTGCCGTGCTACTGCAAAATACAACATGCAGCTATCGAGCAAACGTGCTGAGTCGTGCGTTAACTATATGGCCAGCCAGGGTGTAGAAGGCCGCAGAATGATTGCTGCCGGTTACGGCGAAAGCCGCTTGGTTAACAAGTGCCAGTGCGAAGGAACAGTTGCAGTACCTTGCAGCGACGAAGAACACCAGGAAAACAGAAGAACAGAGTTTAAGATTCTGAAGTTCTAATACCTGCAGAAATACATTTGAAACGCCGACTGGTTTAAAACTGGTCGGCGTTTTTGCTTTAGGATACGTGTAGTAGCTGAGCTTGTTCAGAAATAAACAAAAGATAATTAATGCATCAGCCCTCGCCAATTGCTTTCATATAAGCACTTATAGTATTAACGTTGATAGCCACCGCAATAATGCGGGCCTGCTATATGCCAAATGCTGTATTAATGGTAGCTGAAAATGCCAGGGAACTCTTCGAGTTGGGTAGAGGGCTGATAGTAAAGGGGGAGATAAACAATGCCCTGGAGCTATTGCAAAGGGCCATGGCTTTATATAAAGAGGCCAACGATGAACGCGGAGTTTGCAACTGCCTGGTGCAAAGCGGTATTGCACATTTAAGCCTGTCTGATTTTACCGGGGCACTATCATTTTACCAGCAGGTGTTAGATATTGGTAAACAGCACGGCAACGTTGAATTTATGTGCCTTGCTTATGGCAACATAGGCCAGGTATTGGCAACGCAGGATAACTACTCCTTAGCTAAAGAGAATTTTGAACTGGCTTTAAGCTATGCCCTGCAGCTAGACCCACCCAAAACATTGGGTGCTTTGTATAATAACCTGGGGGTACTGCACGAAAGGGCCGGCAACTACGTGCAGGCCCTTGAAAACTATTTGCAGGCACTACGTGTTTGGGAGCAGGAAAACAACATAAAGAATAGAGCCATTACATATTTAAATGTAGGTGCTATTTATCAGCATCTGGAGAATTATAAACAGGCTAAAGAGAATTTTGATAAATGCTATGAGCTTAGTTTGGAGGCAGGGAATAATAGTATGTTGGCGCGGGCGTTGATGGGTTTAGGTGGTTTGCACCTACTCCAAAAAGATGTAAGCAGGGCAGTAGAGAAGTTGGAACAGGCTCGAACAATTGCAGAACCAATTAGCGACCTGCATAGCTTAACCCAAATTTATAACCGGTTAGGCCTGTGCTATATGGAAAGTGATGATTTTAGCAGCGCCATTAAGTATTACGATATGGCCTCGCAAACAGGGCAGGCTGCCGGTTTGCCGCAAAATTTAGTAGAAACAGAAAAGAATAAGGGTAAAGCATATCAGCAGCTGGGGCAGCTTAACAAAGCTTCGGACTGCTTTTTACATTGTATGGATATTGCCACGCGCATTGGTAATAAAAATAGCACGATGGATGTGCTGCAAACACTTTATGAACTTAAAAAGGGTGCTGGCGACTGGCAGCAGGCACTTACCTATTTTGAACAGTGCATTGCTTTGCAAAACGAAATACGAAACGCAGATGCCCAAAAACAGATTGCGAACTTAAAAGTGGGATACGACCTCGAGTTGAAAGAGCGCGAAATGGTAGCCGTTGAGCGTGTGCTGCATAATGTGTTGCCCCAAAAGATTGCCGCACGAATAAGGGCAGGAGAGGAGCAAATAGTAGAGCGATTTTCGCAGGCCAGTGTATTGTTTGCGGATATTGTTGGGTTTACCAGTTGGAGTGCAGAGATGGATGTAAATGAACTGGCCGCTCACCTGGATGCATTTTTTAGGGCATTTGATAAGCTGGCAGAAAAGTATGGCGTAGAAAAAATAAAAACAATAGGCGACTCATCCATGTGCGCTTCTGGCTTACCTGAGCCGTGCGAGGACCATGCCGAACGTATGGCAAATTTGGCCCTTGCTATGGAGCAGCAGATGAAAACGTTTGCCCAAACTGCTGCCATCGAATTACGTATTGGCATACATACCGGTGAGGTTGTGGCCGGTGTAATAGGTGCCAATAAGTATAGCTACGACCTTTGGGGCGATACGGTAAATACAGCCTCGCGTATGGAAAGCCACGGTATACCCGGAAAGATTCACGTAAGCGATGACTTTAGGAATTTACTGCAACATAAGTTTGTATTTAAGCAGCGCGGATGTATTGAGGTAAAAGGGAAAGGCACGGTAAGAACCTGGTTTTTAGAAGGAGTGTTATAAAGCTAAAATGGCTGCTTTGTAAAGCAGCCATTTTAGTTTTATATAAACTACGATTTAGGATTGTTGCACCTCTTCAATAGAAGGCGGTAATAATTTATACAACACAGGCGTAACCAAACGCGATAGGAGAGTAGAAGATATTAAGCCGCCAATAAGCACCCAGGCAAGTGGTGAGTAGAGCGGATTATGTTCCAGCGCCAAAGGTAAAAGTCCGCCTATGGCCGTTAACGAGGTTAATACAATAGGCACAAACCGTATCTCGCCGGCTTCGCGAATGGCCTCTTCAACGTCTTTACCTTCTTTGCGTAAATGGTTGGTAAAATCTACCAGCAAGATGGTGTTCTTCACTTCTATACCTACTAACGCTATTAAACCTATTACCGCTACAAAGCTAAATGGATAGCCCACTGCAAGTAGTATAAGTATGGCACCAATAACGCCCAGTGGTATTACCGATAGCACGATTAGTGTGCTCTTAAAGCTTTTAAATTCCAGTATAAGCACCCCTATAAATCCAAACAGGGTTATTAGAAGTATTACACCCAAACCGCCAAAGCTTTCATTACGGCTTTCTACCTCGCCGGCAACTACGTAGCTGTAGCCTTCGGGGAATTTAAATTGTTCCAGCTTCTTTACGATTTCCGCATTTACGTTGGCCACTAACATGCCCGATTTTACAAACGATTTGATGACTACGTATCGCTTTTTATCGAAGTGATTGATTGAGTTGGGCGAGGTTTCGAAACTAACATCGGCAATTTCGTTCAGCGGTATCGACGCACCTGTTATGCTATTTATGTATAAGCGCTTAAACACATCAAACGATTGCACGTTGCCTGTTTTAGGAACGGTTACATGTATATCAATATCGTTGTTCTTATCATCCTGAAAGGTTCCTATAGTTAAGCCAGCAATAGCCAGGCGTATGCTCTTGTTTGCCTCGGCTGTAGATATACCCAGCATACCGGCCTTATCTTTATTTAAATGAATGCGCAGGTTGGTGCTTTGTGTAGCCAGTGGATTATTTACATAAATAGTGCCCGGGGTGGATTTAAAAATATCTTCTACCTGGTGCGATAGGCTGCGAAGTGAATCGAGGTTATCGCCAAACACCCGTATGGCAATAGGTGCTTCAATGGGCGGGCCTTGTTCAAAATCCTTTACCTCTATTTTGGCATTGGGGTAGGCTTTAAACACATCGCGCAGCTGATCTATAAATGCTTTTTTCTCCGGTGTTTCTGTTTCGGGGTCTAATTGCACCAGTATCTGCGCGTAGTTGTCTGATTCACTACGTGGTATTTCGTTATAATAAACGCGCGGGTTGCCACGGCCAATGTTGGTGGCAAACGAACGGATGATTTTATAGCCTTTAATCTTAGCCTCTACATAATTGGTTATGCGTTCTGTTTCGTATAAGTTGGTGCCCTCGGGTGTTTGCACGTTTATCATAAACATGGGCTTCTCTGATGTGGGGAACAGGCTAAATCCAATTACCGGTATAAGGGTAAGCGAGCCAATAAAAATACCTAACGCTATTAGTAAGGTTACTACGGGCCGTTTTAATGCCCTGTCTAAAAATACGGCGTATGTTAGGTGGATACCCTTTTTTAATCCGCGCAAAAATATGTTACCCTCCGGGTTGGAATGATTGGTTAAGAAGATGCTGGATAAAAAAGGCACTATAGTAAGCGATACAAACAACGAGGCTATAATGGTAAGTATTACGGCCATAGGTAGCGAGCGGATAAAATCGCCGGAGCCTTCGGGCAAAAATACCAATGGCAAAAAGGCAAATATTAATATGGCAGTGCAGCCTAACACAGCTAAGCCAATTTGCTTGGTTGCTTCGATTGCCGCGGTGCGCTTATCTACTCCATCCCGTATAAAGCGCTCAATGTTTTCTACTACCACTATACTATCGTCTACTAATAAACCAAGTGCAACTATAAAGCCTACTATGCTTAGCTGGTTTATGTTGAAGCCAAACAGGTTAAGCAGCGATAAGCCAATAGCTAATGATAGTGGTATAGATATCATTACCACTAATGAAGGGCGGAAGCCAAGCGGCAGTAAGGTAATTAACACCAATAAAATGGCAATAGCAAAGTCGCGGGTAAAGTGGTCTAATCGCTTCTGCACCCCTTCGTGCTGGTCGAACAGTTTTAAAAAGGCAATGTTTTTGGGTAGTTGCGCCTTAAATTTTTCTACCACCGGTAGCACCGTTTCATTTACCGCAACAATATTTTGTTGCGCTTTAAGTGCGGCTGTAACATATACCGCGCGGTGGCCATTGGCCCGGGTTATATATTTTACATCTTCGTAGTCATCGGTAACGGTGGCAACATCTTTTAGATAAATAATTTTGGTGCCCGATGAATTGACGATAGTATTGCCCACCTCCAGCGCACTGGTGTATTTGCCGCTGGTTTTTATGTTGAACTTTTTGGTATTTATATTAATGCTGCCTGCCGGTATATTTACGTTTTCGCTTTGCAGGGCGCCCAATATTTGATTAACCGGTATTTTATAAAGCGCAATTTTTTCCAGGTTAAGCTCTACATTAACACGCTGATCTGGGTAGCCCCAGGCCTTTACCTCTTTAAGCGCTTTATTCTTTTCAAGCTCCTTCTTTAGCTTATCAGCTTCATCGCGCAGTTGCTTGTAAGTAGCGTTTTCGCTTACTATGGCATACTGGTAAATATTTACACCCGATGAAGATGACTTTTGAATTTCTAAAGCATACAAATCCTTAGGTAGTTCGGCGCGCAGCGCATTTACCTCGCGCACCAACTCCTGATATTTGTTATCTACACTGCTTTCGTAGTTATAATAAACTCCTATTACTGCCAGTCCGTCATCCACGGTACTAACTACCTTTTTAATGTCATCCAGTTCGTTTACCTTTTTTTCAATGGGGTCCACTATCAGGTCCTCCATATCTTTAGGGCTGGTGCCGGGGTAAACAGCCACCAGAAAAAACTGGGGGGCATCAAAGGTAGGGTCTTCACTGCGGGGCATGGTAAACAGCGAGTACAGGCCCAGCGAAAACAGGGCAATAAATATGACCAGCGTAAACTGGTAGTTTTTTACAGAAAATTCTGAGATTCTCATATTGGTATTTTTAATCTTTTATCAAGGCGGTAAGCTTCGGCTTTACCGCTTACCCTCATTACTATTAACTATTCACCATTTACTATTTACTATTTACTGGGTCACTTTTACAGGTGTGCCATTGGTAAGGTAAGCCGAGCCATCGGTTATAATAGCAGTACCTTCGGCTATGCCTGATGATAAAAGCACTTGCCCATCCTTAATAAAAGCTATACGAACCGGTAACTTCTCTGCCTTGTTATTGTTTACCACAAACACAAAAGCATCTTGGCCGTTGCCTTCTACTACAGCATCAATAGGTGCGGTAATGTAAGTGGCAACCTCGGTAGGTTTAATTTCGGCCTTGGCAAACAAACCGGTGGCAATTTCTTTACCTGTGTTTTGTAGCTTAAGTTCTATTTGATATAGTCCGCTCAAAGGGTCTGGCGCCTGCGCCAGTTGCGATACAGTAGCCTTAAATTCCTGGTTGCCATAGGCATCTATTTTAATAGTGGCTGTGTTACCAATTTTTAAACGTACCCAATCTTTATCCGATACACCGGCCTTCACCACCCAATCATTAGCACCTACAGCGTTCATAAAAAACACCGGCAGGCCCGGTGAAACTATTTCGCCTTCATTCATCAGCTTACGCACTATTTTACCATCGTTGGTAGCGCGTATTTCGCTATACTGTTTGTTGAATTGTGCGCTGCCATATTGTTCTTTGGCAATATTTAAACCGGTGGTGGCATTCTGAAACTGCTCCAATGTAGCAACGGTATCGGCATACAAATTTTTAGCACGGTCGTAATCGCGTTGGGCTTTTTCTACCCCTTGTTTAGCCTGTTCAACAAAAGAGTTGATTTCGGTAAGGTTAATGGTAGCCAGAAGCTGTCCTTTTTTTACGGTTTGCCCTTCCTCCACATAAATTCTATCGATAATACCGCCGGTTTTAAACGATAGGCGAGCCTCTTTAGTGCTGGATATAAAACCCGAGGTAACCACAAGGTCGCTTACCTTTTGCGCAGTTACCTGCACTGTTTTTACCGATATTTCGCCGGTATCTAAAGTAACATCCTGGGCCTTGCTTTTTTTGTTGCAGGCTATTACTACTATGGTAATGGTAGCTATAAGCAGCACCGGTAGTATTTGTTTTAATTTTTGCATAACGTGTATTTGGTAGGTGATAGTTTTTATTTATTCAGGTTATAATCGGCATTGGCTCTAACTGATTCGCTGTATTTTATCCAGGCATCGAAGTAGGTGATGCTCTTTTTTAAACTGGCCAGGGTGTTCTCGTTGCGTGCATCTAAAAACTCGATGTATAAAGCCTGTCCTTCTTTATAGCGTTTGTTTATCAGGTTGAAGTATTGGCCCGAAGTGCTTTCTTCGGTAATAGCGCTTTTGTATTGCTCTAAGGCCGATGCATAAGAATTGGCTGTGGTAGTAGAAGAAAGCGTTAGTTGATTTTGAACATACTTGGTTTGCGATTCAAGTGCCTGCACATCAAACCTGGCCTGCTTTACTTTATATACATCCTGCAAACCGGTGAACAGCTTCCAGTCGAGCGATAAACCAAACAGGTAATACTGCGATTTTTTGTTCCACTCAAAGTTAGAAGCCTGCGAACCTAAATCCAGCTGTGCTCCAAGTGTAGGTATCCACGATGATTTTTTAAGCCTTAATACAGAGTAAGCAATGTTACGAGCAGTAGCCAGCTTGTTTAACTCTTCACGCTTAGCCGAATTAGCTGCCGGTGTTTGTGGTAGCAGCACCATGTTTTTAAGCAGCTGTTCATCTACTGTTATCTCGCTCTCTAATGGTTTGTTTAAAAGGAAATTGAAATACGCGGCAGCATTCTTTTTTGTGTTTTGCGCATTGCTTAACTGCGCTTCTATTTTACTTACCTCGCTTTTGCTGCGCGATAACACAAACACAACCTCCTTACCATTATCTACCAGCTTTTGATTTACGCGCTCGCTTTCTTTAACCAGCCCTAATGCGTTTTCGTAAATGCTAATTGCAGCTGTGGCCTTTAAGTAATTAAAGTAGGCCAGTTGAATATCTTTAACCAACTCGCGCTTATAAATGGCCACCTCTGCTTGCTGCAGGCCTACCTGGTCTTTTTTAATCTTACGGTTATACCAAATCTCGGCGTTTACTATGGGCAGACTGGTGCGTATGTAAGCGTTGTAAAAATTACTGGGGTTAAGCTGTTGCGATATATTATTAAGCGTAGGGTATTGCGGCGAGCCTGGTGCTAAAGCTCCGTTTATCTGGTTCAGATTGTTGTAAACGGGGTTCATTAAATCGCCTATAGGTATATCAATACCGCGGCCACCTTTGCCATCTACATAATCGGTTTTAAGGCTTATGCTGGGCATAAACAAACCCGTAGCCTCTTTCAGGGCGTAGATGTTTCGCTCCAGGTTAAAGTTTTGCTGTTTAATGGCTTCGTTGTTAGTTAGGCCCTCCCTTATATAGGTTTCTAAAACATCGCTTTGGCCGTAAGCCGTGGCCGATAGCCCTATTACCAGCAGCAATATCGTTTTCAGTGATTTCATTGTGATATGCATTAATATAGTGAACAGTGTTCACCAGTGGGTAAAAAAATTTATTTTTTAATGTTCTCAACCATCAAGTCTACAGTAGCCAACATACGCGCCTTAATTGCCTGCTCGTCAATTTCAAGTATGCTGTAACGCTCGCGTATATGCAACGATACCATGCCGTGCACCGTTGCCCAGGTATACATGCTCAGGGTTTCTTTATCGCTGCTACGGGTAAGGCCTTTATCAATACACTCCTGTAATATGCTTTCTAAAAACTTCATGGTGTTATCTCCATCCTGCCAGCAACCATCATCGCCATTCTTTTCTTTAAGGGCGTTGATAGGCGCGCGCATAATAAACATCAGGTCGTAATACTCGGGGTGGGTAAGGCCAAAATCAATGTATATGCGGCCCAATTCGCGCAGCCTTTCCAAAGGATTTTCTATTGCTACTACAGGCATCATCTTATGCAACAACTTTTCAAAGCCTAACTGGTGTATGGCAAAAAAAAGTTCATCCTTGTCTTTAAAGTACAGGTAAATAGTAGCCGGGCTATATTCAATCCTTTCGGCAATGTTGCGCAGCGAGGTCTTCTCATAACCCTCTTCAATAAACATAGCGGTAGCTGCCTTCAGGATCAACTCCCGCATCTCTAACTTCTCCCGCTCTTTTCTTTCTGAGATTCCCATTTACGATGCAAATTTACTGAACACTGTTTATTTTCCAAATATTTCTATTCGAAAATTTAATGGACTCCCAATTTGCATGTCCTTTTGGGCTATTTTCTGTGTATTCTATGTATTCCGTGCTTTTCAATTTGGCAGTTTCGCCTTTAGTATTTTTCTGTGTTTCCTGCGTATTCTGTGAGAGCCTTCTGTATTTGAATTCTCCCTCGTATTCTGTCTTTTTTGTATTTGTCTTTTTCCGCGCAGTCTGTGTTTTCTGTGAGAGCCTTATATTATCCCGAATACCTGCTTATTATTTGTGCCAGCTCATTAGCCTGCACTACGCCGCTTTGGCGCCATTTTACCTGGCCGCCTTTAAAAAGTATAAGCGTGGGCACCCCCTGTATTTGGTACGCCGTAGCCGCCTGCGGATTTTTATCTACATCAATCTTTATAATTTTTGCCTGATCGCCAATTTTAGCTTTCAGTTCTTCTAAAATAGGTTTCATCATTTTGCAGGGGCCGCACCACTCGGCCGAAAAATCGATAAGCGTAGGTGTTTCACTTTTAATTAAATCCGAAAATGAAGCTGTCATAATTATTGGTTTTTAATTTCTTCAAAATCTACCTCTTCTAAATTTTGTTTGGGTTTGGTTATGGGCTGTGTGGCGCAATTGCCACCGTAGCAGTTGCCGGCAGCGCAACCAAAGGCAAACACCCCCATTGCTGCAAAATAAGTGCCGAACACTATACCAAACCACTGCCCGGTATTTATGGCTTCTGCAATTATGTATAGGCCAATTATAACGTATAGCACCCGCATTACTGTCCAGTTATTTAAAATACGTTCTTTCATTTTTTATATGTTTTTAGTTTAAGCTTATAGTGGTATGCATGGTAATTTTTGCCTTTACCGAATTAGAAATAAGGCAAGCCGCTTCCGATTTTTGTAATACCCTTTCGGCCCTTTCGCGGTCTTTTTCGTCGGCTATGGTTACGGTGGGCTCTAGTATAACTTCCGTCATTAAAAATTTGCCGTCTACTATTTCCAGCTTGCCTTTGCTTTTGCAACTAAAACCGGTAAAAGGTAGTTTGCTGTTTTCGGCAATTGCTAAAAAGGTGGTCATTAGGCAACTGCTTACGGCAGCGGTAAATAAATGCTCCGGCGACCATATACCCGGCATTCCTTTCGGAAACTCCGGTGGCGTGGCTACCTCTATACACTGCCCTGCATTAGCGGTTATTTCCGGCGAGCAGATATTGCCTTTGCGGTCGCTGCTCCAGTTTATATCTACATTATAATAGTGCGGTTCCATGGTTAACTAATTTTGTTTTGTAAGCTGCTCCAACCACCGCCGTTATAAACCTCCTTAAAGCCATTAGATGCTAATATGCTTTTAGCCTGGCCGCTGCGCACACCCGATGCACAACACGTAATTACCGGTTTGCTTTTGTTTAACGACGAGTAGTGGTTCGATAAGTTATTAAGCGGAATATTAACGGCGCCTTTTATATGGCCCTGCTGGTATTCGGCTTTAGTGCGTACATCTACTATGGTGGCGCCCTGCTTTAATAGTTCTTTGTAATCGGGGGCGGGCTGTATACCCAACAGGTTTTTAATAGTGCTAAACATGCTTTTGTATTTTAATGGTTATTCAACGGTTTATTTCTTCTCTTTTTTAGTGCTTATGTTAAACGGCGCATACAGCGGGCAAAAGCTTACTATTGAGGTTAGTATAAATATGCCCGCAAATACTAACAGCACAATGGCCACTGTGCCGCTTATAACGTTAGTAAAGTAAAGTGCAATAACTGCTGCGGCAACAAGTAAACGTATTGCGCGGTCGGCGGTGCCCATGTTTGGTTTCATACTGGTTTGTTTTATAGTGCAAAGGTGCGCTACTACAAAATCACCGTGCGGAACATTTGTTACATTGGGGTATGAGCTTAGTCAGCCAGCAGCTCAATTACATTGCGGCCCAGCTTTACCATGTTTTTCTGCTCCAGGGTGCGCAGCAGGCGGCTTATAGCCTCGCGGTGCGTGTGCAGCTCGTCGGCTATTTGCTGGTGGGTAATGTGCAGGGCGCGGGTATTTAACGCTTGTGCCCGCTTTTGCAGGTAGTGCAGCAGCTGCGCATCCATATTGCTAAAGGCTATCAGGTCTATTACATTCAGCAGCTCGTTAAAGCGGATGGCGTAGGTGTTGTTAATAAACTCTTTCCACTCGTTGTATTTAAACCACTCATCTATCAGGCCCACCGGTATCATATACACCTCGGTATCATCTTCGGCTACGGCTTTTATCATGCTCAATTTGTTGCTCTGGCAACAGTTAAGCGACATAGCGCAGGTTTGCCCCGGCATTATGTGATACAAAAATACCTCCTGCCCCTCGCTATTTACCCTTAGCACCCGTATGCTGCCTTTAATTACTATGGGCACAAACACAATCTTATCGCCGGCATACATTAGCACCTCTTCGGCGCTAAAGTGCTTTAGGCGGGCATTTTTTTCAAAGGCCTGTTGCAGGCTCGTATCTTTAAAAAAACTGGTAGCGGGCATGGGTTTATTTGGCCGCAAATTTAAACTATTAGTTGCTTTAGTTAAACGATGTATTTTGTGAGAGCCTTCTGTATTTGTATTTTCCGTGCTGTCCTCGTATTCTGTGGGTGCCTTGCCTTTTCGTCCCTTTCATTTTTTTTCTACATTCAAACCACAATACCGGTTACACACTTATGAGCAACATACAACTAATTATAGAAGAACGCGCCGCCAGCATTGGCAAGTTTATGGTGGGCCGCCTGCTGCCCTTTAGGCAAAAGCGCATGGTAGGCCCCTTTATATACATCGACCACATGGGGCCGGCCACGCTTGGCGAGCACGAAAACTTCGATGTGCTGCCCCACCCGCACATTGGGCTTAGCACCCTTACCTTTTTGTTTGAGGGCAGCATAATGCACCGCGATAGCCTGGGCAGCGAGGTAGAAATTAAACCCGGCGCCGTTAACTGGATGACCGCCGGCAAAGGCATTGTGCACAGCGAGCGCACGCCTGAGTATTTGCGCCATAGCCCTAAGGCTATGCACGGCCTGCAAATATGGGTGGCCCTGCCTAAGCACTTAGAGCAAATGGAGCCTCAGTTTTTCCATGCCGAAAAAGAGCAGATACCCACCTGGGCCGAGGGCGACCTGCAATTTAAGTTAGTGGCCGGCCAGGCCTTTGGCTACCAATCGCCGGTGCCGGTGTATAGCCCGCTTTATATGATAGAGCTTACAAGCACCACCCGGCAGCAGGTAAACATTGGGCAGCACCTTACCGGAGAGTCGGGATTGTATATATTACAGGGGGCCGTGCTTAGCGATGGGCACACCTACGGACCCAAGCAAATACTGGTAACTACCGATGCCAGCCTTTGCGAGTTTACTATAGAGGCCAACACCACCCTCTACCTTTTTGGCGGCGAGCCCTTTGCCGAAGAGCGGTTTATAGACTGGAACTTTGTAGCCAGCAGCAGAGAGCTGATTGAAGATGCCAGGCACCGGTGGAACAACCAAAGCTTCGCTAAAATAAAAGGCGACGATACCGAGTATATGCCTTACCCAACACTCAATAAAAAATAGCAACACATGCAAATGTTATGCTGAGCGTAGTCGAAGCAAATGTCATGCTGAGCGTAGTCGAAGCAGGCTTTTGGCTGTTAGTGTCCTCCGCAAGCGGAGGTGCTCCGACGCCTTGGTCGGAGCGGAGGTGGATGATTTAAATGGATAGAATAAAAACACTTATTAAACTAAACACATGGCACACATAACCGGCAGCATAGGCCGACAATTTTACAGGGTAGAATTAAAATCGCTAAGCGGTAATACTTTAATAGCCGATGAACCCGAAGACCTGGGCGGAAAAAACCTGGGCTTTTCGCCCTTCGAGCTGCTGGCATCATCGTTAGCGGCCTGCACCGCCGCCACGCTGCGCATGTATGCCGATAGAAAAGGCTGGGATTTAGACGAGGTTAAAATTGATGTAAAGCTCGATTGGAACAA
This sequence comes from Chitinophagales bacterium, assembly GCA_044228435.1. GTDB lineage: Bacteria > Bacteroidota > Bacteroidia > Chitinophagales > LD1 > Bog-950. The sequence continues at coordinate 102,893 of JBGAUW010000006.1, read as the reverse complement.
AGACGAAAACAAAACCACCATTACCCGCCACCTGCAACTTATAGGCACACTGGATGAAGAGCAGCGCGCCAAACTGCTATCTATTGCCGATAAATGCCCCGTGCACGAAATACTAACACACCCCATTGCTATAGCTACCGCTTTGGTTTAGCAAATGCCATGCATAAAGGCAATTAATACATTGTGGGGCTGCTCTATGGTGCCCTGCGCCGTAGTTCGCGTCCCACGGGCCTGCTTACTGTGGTCGTTTGGTGCCTAAGGCCATTTAAAAACCGCGCGTGCGAAGCACGCGTGCACACAAGCGTGTCATTGCGAGGAGTGCGGCTCTGCGCACGACGCGGCAATCCCCAAAGACAAGAAGCACCGATAGCGTCAGAACTGCATTATTCCAAATTTGGCGTAATTCATAACTTTAGGCGAATGGCTTTAGGTGTTTGTTAAATTTGAATCATGGTTCCCAAAGGTTCCCACTTTTTTGAGTGGGTAGGTTTAAATAATTGATTATCAGTATACTTTATTTTTAGTGGGAACCATGATTTTATTTTAACATATTATTAATTAAAATATTTATGTGTTATTGAGTGGTTTATTTTTATTATTTGTTGTTATTTCATATTTTTGTGTTAGTTAAGTAAAACGCGTTCGCGTATTAACTCCTAACCGGACCCTACCGGCAGCGGCCTCTGCAATACAATTCATCATTAAAAAAAATTGAAACATGGAAACCACTATGTATGGTTTAGACCCTGTACCAAGCAAAAAGGTACAAACTCTATTTAAACAGCAACAAATAAGCAAGCGCGATGCAGATGCGCTAAGCCCCGAAGAAAGTAAGGAGCTGTATGATATTATTACCAGGTTGTTTAACGAACTTACGGGCGAAGAGAAGGATGATTTTGAATTTAAAATAGAGCCGCTATTGCAGCCCGAAACCAAGCGGCAGGTGTGGGAGCAAAACCACCTTAAAATTGTGCTGGCCAGGTTACAGAAAAAATGGATGAAGACCCTGTGTTCTACAAACGTTTTGGTCAATTGATTGATGAGGCGATTCAGAATTTCTTAGAAAAGCGAATCACCGAAGCACAATACTTAGAACAGATGCTTACTGCGAGAAAGGATTTGGCAGAAGGCAGATTAGATGATACACCAGGTGACTTGAACGGTAAGCCGGAAGCACGAGCAATTTTCGGAATCATTAAACAAGTGTTGTTGAATAGCCAGCCACTTTCGAGCGACCAGGCTCAAAAATTTGCCACCGGTGGCATAGAGTTGGCTGACATAATTAAACGATTGACTATTCGTGATTGGAAGCGAAATGATGATGTTCAGAAGCAAATGAAAAATGATGTTGAGGACTATTTACTTGCAAAACGAAAGGATTTAGGTGTAGAGATAAACTTTATACAGTTGGACTTAATTCTCGATGAGGTATTAAAAGTAGCCAGAAATGTTTTCTGATATGACCGGAACCGTTGAATACGGGAATACTAAAATCCAATACAGCTTCAAGTTCTCCAATCGTAGAACCTTGGCTATTGAAGTGCATCCTAATGGTGATGTATTGGTAGTGGCACCGGTAGCCGCCACGAAGTCGGACATACAAACCAAAGTAGAAAAACGTGCGGCATGGATAACAAAACAGTTGCGCTTCTTTCGGGCATATCCGTTTAATCGAAATCAAACGGAGTGGGTTAGTGGAGAAACGATTTATTATTTAGGAAGACAGTATCGTTTAAAAATTAGCAAAGGAGAAGACGTAGTTAAACTTCAAGGAAAGTTTCTTCATGTTTGGCTCAATGAGAAAAGTGACATCGGGAAAATTCAAACTCTTGTAGAGACCTGGTATCAGCATCACGCCACTAAAATATTTACTGAACGAATAGAACGCATACAACATATCTTAACTCGGGAGAAAATCAATGTGAATAAATTACTTGTAAGAAAGTTAGAAAAACGCTGGGGTTCCTGCACCAAGCAAGGCAACATCGTTCTTAATTCGCACTTGGTGAAGGCTCCGGTTTATTGTATAGACTATGTTCTAACCCATGAAATATGCCATTTGAAACACCATGACCACAGTCCGAAGTTTTGGGCGATGTTGCAAAAATATTTTCCTGAGTGGGGAAAGGCTAAGCAACGCTTGGAGCATGGCGGTTGGAACGGATTGTAGGATTGAGAATGTTTTTTGATTTATCTTAGAATAACCTTATACTTAAAAATAAACCATTCCATGTCTTTCGAGCCTAACAATATAACAAAGCAGCACGTTGAAAAAGCTATTGCTCGAATAGAAGGGGAAAATATTCAGCTTACGGGTTCAACTCTCTACGATGTCGTCATTAACGGCAAGGCATACCCTCCGAAAGAAATAATGCGATACGCTCACGAAGAAATGAATGGGGAGCACATTTGGAATAACAATGGTGGTGAACAAACTAACAAGTATCTCAAGGCTATGGGATTCGAAATACGGGAAAAGAATCAATCAGGCAATAAGTTCGATGACTTGCTTAATCGTTACGCTGAAAAAGCAAGAGAGACAAAAAATGAAGGCGAATTATACAAATGGCGATTACTCAAAACACAACGAGGAAAACCGGATGTAAATGCGAGTAATTTTTTTGAAAGTGTAAAAGCCACCGATTTTAAGAATTTAATGTATGGCGTAGGAATAGGAGCAACAAGGCATTTGGCGTCAGACCGCACAGAACCATTTAGAGAGTGCTTCAAGTTGTTGTTTGACGAAAGTCTTGATTTAGGTTACCGGGTAAAGGAATTTAACTCACGCACACTTACAATATATCGAGAACTGGTTCCAGAAAAGAGACACTCCCACCACCAAGACGAGAGAACAATTGCAACCTATCTAACCTATCACAATCCGGATAAGTATACGTTCTACAAAGATTCCTTTTATAGTAAGTATTGTAAATTTTTAGGCATTAAACCAAAGAAGCCATTAGAAAAATATGTGCATTACCTTGAGATGATAAATGAACTTATAAATGAGCATATCATTTATCATAAGGAGTTACTCCAGCTTAAAAGTGAACTGCTTGATAAGGACTGTTATCAAGACCCGCAGAACAAAATTTTGGCTCAAGACATACTCTACCAAATGTTCGATTTGGGCTTAGAAGAGATTGATATTGGAAATAACAACGTTTACAAAATATCAATGGGAGAGTTTCCAATTGATGAACTGGAAGGATTTATAGCAAATGGTGTTGTATTAGTTCACGCCAATACTAAACCAAAGGGGCAATCATACGAAGCACAGGGTGTTACGTTTAAAGATGTAATTCAGGTCGGAGATTATTTCTACCTCACACATGGGAATCAAGGAGTAAAGCTATTGGGTCGTTTTACCAGTGAAGCAAGAAAATGCTCCAATACCGATTATGGTGATGATGGATGGTTGGAAAGAGAATTTGAAATTTTATTGAACTCAATTAACCAATCGTCCTACAAAGGAACAAACAGATGGTGGACTCCAAATAACAACAGCACTTGTATAAAAGTTAAGACTGAGGAGCTACAAGAAGCCAACAAGCTAATATTCAAACCATATTTTAATGCTGAGCTTATAAAAAGTGAGAGCGAAAATGAAGAGCAAGAAACAGTTGAAGAAAACCAACCAACTAATATGAAAGAGCCACTTAACCAAATCCTTTACGGACCTCCAGGCACAGGTAAAACATTCAACGCTATTCATCGTGCGGTTGCAATTGCCAATTCGAAATTCGATTTGAATGTTAGTCGGGAAAATTTAAAGCTTGAATTTGACCGGTTGGTAAAAGAAGAACTGATAGGCTTCACTACTTTTCATCAGAGCATGTCTTACGAAGATTTCATTGAAGGTATAAAGCCGAATCTTGAAGAAGAAAAGCAAGACAATGTTGGATACAATATACAACCAGGTATATTCAAAAGGATGTGTAGCAAGGCTGGCGAGAAAAAAATTACGAAGAACAATTTTATGCAAGCTTACGATTCACTGCTTTCAGAAATAAAAAAGAATAAGGACTCACTTATTCTTGAGACACCAGTTCATTCAAGGGAGTTTACTATTTATGAAAACTCCAAAGGCAATCTTCGCTTTCATGCTAATACTGAAAAAGCTTATGAAGGTGTAATTAAAAAAGATGTCATTGAGCACTATCTTAAAACGGGTGAAGCTTTAGACTGGTCGTCATATACTAAAGCCGTAGGAAAGTATTTAGAAGAAAATCACAGTTACTCACAAACGCAAGAGGAGGCAGCCGATGATTTTGTCCTAATCATTGACGAAATAAACAGGGGTAATGTGTCCTCCATTTTTGGAGAACTGATAACGCTTATCGAAGAAGATAAACGTGCTGGCGCCAAAGAATCTTTAGTTGTTACACTTCCTTATTCGAAAAAACCATTCAGCGTTCCAAGTAATCTCTACATTATAGGAACAATGAATACGGCTGATAGAAGTGTTGAGGCACTTGATACTGCACTAAGACGTAGGTTCAGTTTTGCCGAATACTTACCACAGGCGAATTTAGTAAGAAAGACAATCTTAAATCACTATCACGAAGCGTTTGTTGAAATGTGGGAACTTGGTTGGAAGGACAAAGACTGGTTGGCGTTTGAAAATAAATTTAAGCAGTTGCTTGTAGATACGGTCGTGTATGACCAACACAAAGCAGAACTTGAGGCATTGGTCAACAAAGGTAAAGAGCAAGCGGAGGATACAATTTCATTCTTTACTAAACATGAAATTCAATTGTTCCCAGAAAAGCTGATGTCAACCATAAATCTCCGAATAGAAAAATTGATTGACAAAGACCACATGATAGGACACAGCTATTTCATGAATGTATTTTCCTTACAAGACTTGAAAAAGACGATGAAAAACAAAGTGCTTCCATTGTTACAGGAGTATTTCTTTGGAGACTATGGGAAAATCGGATTGGTATTAGGTAGTGGCTTTTTTGAAATATCAGATATGGCTGATGGCTCAGATTCTCTTTTCGCGGATTTCGATTATTCTGAGAAATCAAGTTTAGAGAGAAGAGAGGTTTATCGGATTAAAGATGTTGAAGGGATGACTGACGAGGAGTTTTTGAAATCTTTAAAGGTCTTATTGAAGATTGCATGAATCCCAAACTGATAACAGTTTATGAGCATCAGATATTGAAACTGAATACAGTTTCAACAAGGGGCTATTTAAAGCACTTGGAGGAATTTTATGGTGACGGCTGTCCCTACTTTGATTTGATTCATGAAGGTGTAAAGTTCAAAGAATATGTTGGCGTGTTGCAGATAGACGACCTTACTATCGAAGTGTTACCTAAAACTGACAAAAACACAAAGAACAACGAAGAGGAAAAATGGCGGGGAGTTTTAATTGAAATGCTTAAGCAAAGTGGGGTTCTGAAAGTAACAGCACCTTCCACCGCTAACTTAAAACTAAGGCGCAATCATATTCTTGATTTGTATTTTGAATTATTTCTTAACGAAGTGGAACGTTTACTGCATGAAGGGTTGATTAAGAGATATAGAAGAAAAGAAGAAAACCTTCATAGTTTGAAGGGGAAACTTCTCACATCAAAAAATGTCCAGCATAATGCCATTCATAAAGAACGATTCTACTGCGAATACACTGTTTATGATATGCACCACGTTATAAATAAGATTCTTTATAAAACACTTCTGTTACTAAAGAAAATCAATTCTTCACCTTCGTTAGTGTCAAGGATAGGTAATCTACTGTTGAATTTTCCTGAGATGGACGATTTGAAGGTAACTGACTCTACGTTCAATAAAATTTTATACGACCGAAAAACTCAGAGATATAAAGAAGCATTGAATATTGCAGAGTTACTACTTCTAAACTATCACCCAGATGTTCAAACCGGTAGAAAACATGTGCTGGCTTTAATGTTTGACATGAATCTGCTTTGGGAAAAATATGTTTTTAATCAGCTTTATCCTTTAACCAAGAAGGGGTTTAAAATAAACGAACAAGTAGGCAAGCATTTCTGGGGTATTCGAAACAAAAGAAATATTATACCAGACATCGTGGTAAAGCATGATAATGAAACATTCATCTTAGATACAAAGTGGAAGGTCATTGAAGATGCTAAGCCAAGCATGGATGACATTCAACAAATGTTTGCCTATAATATGGTGTTCGCTGCAACCAAGAGTATATTGTTGTACCCCAAAGTGAATCACACAACAATTGCACCTGAGCCGTTCATTCCAAAATTGAACAGTGGAAAAGAAAGCTATTGTCAGGTTACTTTCGTGGAAGTGATAAAGGACGGTAAGCTAAATAGTCAAATCTCAGAAGATATTTTTCGCCTACTAAGTGCTTAATCTATATTACCTGGAAGAGTCAATTAGAAATGGAAACATTACGCCCATACCAGCAAGAAGGAATCAAAAAAATATTTGAGGAATGGCGTAGTGGTAAACGAAGTGTGCTCTTCCAGATGGCAACAGGAACGGGTAAAACCGTTTTGTTTGCCGAAATTGTAAAGAGAGGATTTGTTCAAAAAAAGAAAATCCTGATAGTAGTTCATCGGCACGAATTGATAGAGCAGATAAAACGGAAACTACATGAGAAAGAAGTTGACCTGAGTTTAATTGTTGCGGGGCAAAAGAGTGACTACACAAAAGATATTCAGGTAGCAAGCATACAAACGCTTAATAGACGCGAACACCCAGAGGCTAATCTTATCATCATTGATGAATGTCATCATGCAAAAGCAGCTTCATACAAAAAATTATGGGAGATTTACCCCAATGCCAAATTTCTTGGTGTCACGGCCACACCTATTCGATTAAGTGGAGAAGGATTTGACGACTTGTTTGATGTGCTCGTGACAACAATGTCAGTTCAGAAATTTATAGAACAGGGCTATCTCGTTCCAATTGCCCAATATTCATGCGAAGCACCAGATTTAAGAGAAATCAAACAAAGACAAGGCGACTATGTAACAAGCATGTTGTCTCGTTTGATGATGGACAATACTTTAATGGCTGATTTGATTGAAAGCTATCAGCAACAGTGTAACGGGAAGTCCACGATTGTTTTTGCCGTGGATGTTGAGCACAGCAAAGAAATTATTCAGCGGTATAAAAATGCAGGAATTTCAGCCGCACATATTGATGCGAATACGCCAAAAGCAGAACGTGACCAAATACTCTCTGACTTTAAAGCGAAGAAGATAACTGTTGTAAGTAACGTTGAGATTGTCACGGAAGGATTTGATTTTCCTGAGTGTGAAGTCGTCCAACTTGCGCGACCTACTAAGTCACTCGCGCTTTACCTTCAAATGGTAGGTAGGGTTATGAGAAAGGCTAAAAACAAAGACGAAGGGATTGTTTTAGATAACGCAGGTCTATGGCTTGAACACGGACTTGCAGTAATTGACCGTGAATGGGCGTTAGAAGGCAAGCCGAAAAAGAAGAAGAATAGCTATGAACCAACCACTGAAATTGCAATGGACGAAGAAGGTGCATTGCGCGAGGTTAATCGAACAAGGCCACAAGAAGTGAAAGGACTTCGACTCGTCCCAATCAACCTTGAGCTTCGTCAACTACTCACCTTTGAAAGCTATTTGTCATCAGCCAGAACTAAGGGCCACAATCTTTTATCTGCTTACAATCGGTATGTCGAATACCTGGCTGAGGAAGACAAGAAGCTCACACGAAAAGAGTTTGACTATATTCAGAAGAGACTTAATTTCTTCAACGATAAGATGCCTCCAGAAAAGCAATTTAAAAAGGGTTACTGGTATCATCAACAACGAGAACACGGCCTGTCTTAAGCATTTTTATTTTGGGAATTATTTTTTCAAGCCCTTCATTTTGTCATCTGTTTATTGCATACTAACCTGAATAAAACAACAGGAGATATGACAAAGAAAAAAGGAAGACGCACAAAAAAGTAGAAGTGGTATGTGCTAAAAACAGGCAGTATTGATGGTGTTAAGAGAATCTGCCGGTCTTATGATGAATTGAAAAAATACTTTGACCCTCAATGCCGATTACCGAATCATAAGTCTTTTAATACCGAAGAAGAAGCATACAACTGGTTAAATGACATAACGCCACCACAGGCTAAGAAGGAAGGCAAGGCTCGTCCTTTATTTTGAGGAGGTAATGAGTCTTTTCACTTTTATAGCTGTGTTCCGTGAAACATCGTGCAGCTTTTGACATTGGGTAAGTGACAAGCCATTTTTCAGGTCGATAACAAGCCGCGCATACTTCTTTAGAAGCACCTTTTGGTCTTGTTTGCCTTCCGGCCTTCCAATCTGCTTACCTTTATGTCTGGCGTTGGCCAAGCCGCTTCTAATGCGCTCAGAAAGGATTCGTTTCTCTTCCTGTGCAAGTTCGGAGTATATGGCAATGATAATGTTGGTTACAAAGCTTTCGTTGCCGCGGTCATCCAGGCTTTCCAAACCACCGAGATTTCGGAACACGATTGCTATCCTCCTTGAATGTAGGTAGTCAATCGTATTACGGATGTCCCTGGCGTTTCGGCCTATTCTGCTGATTTCTGACACTATAACCTTGTCGAACCGCTTTTGGACAGCAAGCTCAAAGAGGCGTTGTAGGTCTTGGCGCTCGTCAAACGTTTTCGTGCCAGTAACCTTCGTAGCAATAGTTTCTGCTACCTCAAGGTTCTTCTGCTGGCAGAATTCATTCAGTTCGAGAATCTGGCGCTGGTAGTCCTGCTTATCGGTGCTCACTCTAATGAAAAGACAGGCACGGTTAGTTGGTCGGTTCATAATAATCAAGTGTTTGTTGTAAACCGAGTATAGCAGTTTTCCGACTGGCTCGTTTCATTGTGGCCCGAGTTTGCTAAATGGTCAGAGGTTTATTTTGAACCAGTTGGCTGTCCTGAACTAAAAACATTATTGGCTACCGCCTGTGAGGTGTCTCTACATGTCTTCATTCATACTTCTGCTATGCTCACTGTAAGTGTTAGCTGTCCGGTGAGGTGCGCTACTGCTCGCTACTGCCCTTAATCTCCGTTTAAGTTCGTTAAAGTATAGAGAGGTGCGCCCTTCATTTCCTCCCTATTATCTTGCACGTTTTCCATTCCTATATTATATGTGTAACATTTCTACGTCCGGCGGATATATAGTTTATGGATACAAACAAATACCCCAACGAATGGAGACCAGCCTCACTAAAGGTGAGGGTACCATCATGGCTGGACTCAATCGCCGCAATCACTACGCCGCGCAACCTGGATGAGGAACGCATGAAAGTGATGCTACACCAGTTCTTTCTATGCTACATAAAGAACGAAAGGCTACGCCGGTGGCACAAAGACAAAAATTTACTCGATGATTACTTCCCCGTTAGTTCAGTGCTCCTAAGGCAGACATGCACAAACAAATACACGGAATACGTCCAAGCGCTGAGGGCCGCAGGCCTTATTGAAAAAAAGAGGAGCAAACATGGCGACGCTTGTTATTTAGTCGGTGGCTTCGCACAACTATACCGGTGGACGCCACCGGCCACATTTGAAGGGCCAGTGGCATTCAGGACGGACATGGTATCAGGTTATAAGCAGGTGAAATCTGTGCTGGCCACCCGAGACAAATACGTTAAGCGGGGCAAGCAGGTGGCCGCAGAATACTCGAAAGACAATCCTGTTTACGCACAACTATCGGCATACCTCGACGACATGGAATTTGACGAGGCCTTCACCGGCGAATATGAAAAGCATATCGTTACAGATGACCTCAAATTTCTCATGGCCGAGGCTTACGCGAACAAGGACTTGGAATGGTTCAGTCAGGATGATTTCGGGTTTCGTTTACATCATCCTATAGCCGCATTACCGAAAGAATATCGCAACCGGTTGCGCTTCAAAGACCGGCCCGATGAAAAGCTGGTCGTGCTCGACATACGAAATTCCCAACCCTACTTTTCGGCGGTGTGTATGAACAAGCACTTAATTACGACCTACCTGGACGACTTTACCCCTGTGCTACCACACATAGAAAGATATTCCCGAACTTGTGACTTTAGCCATTATAGACAACTGTGCGTAGAAGGGCGCCTTTACGAGTTCATTCTGGAGCGCTTAGGGCTGAACCCCAAAGATGAAAAGGAGCGAGATAAAATAAAGGTTCGTCTTTTTTCTTCGGTTTTGTTCAGCCGTTTGAGCGTTACCGGTGAGAAAAAGAAGTTCCGCGATTACTTTCGGAAGGATTTTCCGAGCGTTCATGCCATGTTTCAGACGATAAAACATCTCAATGAAATCACCTTACCGGGCCTGAAAGAAGTAATCAGGCCCACCGGTGTGAAGTTCAAATATCCCGAAAGTAATAACGCTTATAAATTGGTGTCGTGCCTTATGCAACGTGCCGAGAGTGCGATGATGTATCAGGTGATTGCTCCGCGCCTCATAGCTGCCAGTGTCAAGTTTGTAACCGTGCATGATAGTGTTATCGTTTCTCCTGAAAATGAGCAGTTAGCCCGACAAATTATTAAGGCCTCTTTTGCCGAAGTCGGCATACCTGCGCCGCAGTTGTCTTAGTATGGATGGCAGACCCACATGGAAATGTCTTCGGCCAAGTCTTCTCTTTGCCGCGTTAAACTCTTATCCTCACATATCACAAAATATCGGCACGCTGAGAACACTAATCCCTAAGGCCCACTCAGGTCTACAGTCTTTATTTGACGGCGACCTAACACATCATAAGTTTCCGATTGACTGTAAAAAACTCGCGGCTTTCGGTGTGTATGACCGCAAGGAACGCAAAAATGGATACCTGTGCGAGTTATTTACCATGTTGGATGAAATAGACACACCTGTCATTTATTGGTTCGAAGCCCTGAACGACGTAGAGGCAGAGAGGCAGTTCAAACTCATTACGTCATTCGGTAAAAAGCAGAAACGGGCATCAAAAAAAATACGTCGTGTTGTTCCGTTACCAAACGGTAATACTACTGACAGCAAGACGCTGTATGTAGGAAAGCGGGAAGGTGGGATAAGAAAGAAAGATAAATTCAGCAACATCGCAGACCGCATAGAGCAGCACCTCGGTTATAATACCAACGGAATGAACCAGGGTCTACAGTTGGCGCACTGGAACGACGGCGAGTTAACGATAAACATCGTGAAGCTTTCATCAGATGCCGCGCCATACCTCACTGCATTGGAACTTCTGCTTGCCATCGAGTTAATGCCTCGGCTCGGACGGCATTGATTACCGGCAAGATTACCTTCCCGTCAGTAAAAAAGTATAGTTGAATACAAACAGCCCCGCTCTCACGGAGCTGTTTGTATAGAACAGCATAGAACTAAAACTTATAACTATACCCAAGTCGGATTACTTGTGTTTCATAATAATCATAACCTACATAGTTAAACCCATTGCCCCGTATTTCTTCTTTGACTACCATCGTGTTAGCCAAATCAGTGGCATTCAGAAACAGTTCGCCTTTGCCTTTTTGTATGGTCTTTTTTACACCCAGGTTAAGTGTAAACCGGTGACCTATTTTGCCTTGCGGAACAAGGTCAGGAGCTAAATAAATGGCGGCTAATTGTATTTCAAATTTCAGCGGCAAATGGAAGAATGTATTGAGCTTAACATTGCCAGAGAAAATTTGCTTTACCGATGCACTAAAGGTAGTGGTTACGGGATATTGATTGATAACGGTGTAAGCATTTAACCGGTTATGATAACCGTTCAGGTTCAGGTTAAACGAAAACAGTTTGGTAATATCCTGCGACAGCACTATATCTAACCCGGTAGCGTAACTCCTTCCTGCATTTTGCATTACCGAGTAAAGTAGTGTGCTGCCGGGCACAATTGTGCGTATGCGCGTAATGGTTCCATCGGCGAGACGGTGATAAGCCGCTGAATAATAGTAACCTGTCTTCCAATTGGTTTTGTAACCCAATTCAATCAGGTGTGTAAACTGCGGGCGAAGCTCAGGATTACCTACCTTGATAATCTCCGCATCGTCATACTTCGGAAAAATACGAATATCCACTTCGTTTGGCCGGTCAACCCTCCGGTTGTAAAAAAGAGAAAGCTTGTTGTGGTCGTTTATTTTGTAAGCAAGGCGAACATTCGGAAACGGCTGTATGTAGTAATAGCTATCGGTCTTGTAAACCGGATGATTGGAGCCTACCACATAATTTATGTTTACATATTCCACACGCAAGCCAATCTCTGCTTCAAACTTTTTACTTTCAAACACATAGTTGCTGTAAAGAGCGGGAATGATTTCGTTGTAAGTAGCAGGGCCACCCGAAGCACTGTCCAGGGGAGAATTAAGCCCGGGAATAAATTGCATGTTGGTGGGTATTACGCGATACCGAAATTTTAAGCCCCCTTCAATGCGGCCATATTTAAGCGGACGGACATAATCTGCATTTACATCTATCACATGCTCGTCCGAAATCAGAGCAAAGGCATCCTTGCCAGTGAAGGTGGGAAGGATGTTGTCGAAAAAATATTTTTCGTCCTCGCGATGAAACGTATAGTTAAGTCCGACGTTAAGCAGATGTCCCGGTTGTTTGAATTTGTGCTGATATGCAGCCGATGCCATAGCGGTAATTTTTAACTCATCCTCTAAGAACTGCCAAAGACGAAGCCGTTCAGAAAAGTCGGCATTGAAAAAAGGCTGGTCGCCATTATCAATAATTTTTTCGGTGCCGAACAAACCCGAAAGCGTAAGCATGTTGTGCTCATTAATGTTGTAATCAATCCCTGTTTTTACGGTAGCGAAATGCGTATTTCGGTTTCGCTTGGTTTGTTGGTTAATAACGGTGCCGTTATCGTAAGTGCGCGTTACAAATTCATTTTTGTTGAGCGTTTGTGTATAGAGATAATCGCCCTGAAAGAAGAAATTGATTTTGTTCTTGCGATAGTTAAACGAAAGCGATGGATTTACTTTTGGTGTAAATTGATACTGCGGACGAATGGTTGGAAAGTTTTCTTTGCGCACCCATAAGGAACCGAGGCCACCTGTAAGCCCTGCTTTACCATTAAAGCCATCCTGCTTATTCTTCTTATAAATAATATTGATGATGCCTGCGTTGCCGTTGGCATCGTATTTAGCCGAAGGGTTGTTGATGATTTCAATTTTCTCGATGGCAGATGCGGGAATGTTGTCTAACCCCGATTGGCTGCCCATGCCGGTCAAAGCAGTTTGCTTGCCGTCCACCAATACAGTTACTTTATCGTTGCCGCGCAATTGCACCTTGCCGTCCTGCACGGTAACACCAGGCAGGTTTTGCATAGTTTGTAGAACCGAGCCACCGCTTTGGCTGATGTTGTCTTCTGTCGAAAAAACTTTCTTGTCCATCTTACTGCTTACCTCATCCTGCTTTGCGGTAATGGCTACTTCGCTTAAAGTAGTGGTATTTTCTTCCATCTCAATGCTCGGCACTTCCAAAAATTCGGAAAGGGTTCCCACAAAAAGCGGCCGACCTTTGGTGGCGTAACCTACAGAAGAGATTTCCAGAAAATAATTATCGGGCTTTACATTGGAAAGCGTAAATCGTCCATCTTCACTGCTGACCGTGCCGGTAACAAAGGCAGAATCTTTCTCTGTTTTCAGAACCACATTTACGTAAGGTAAAACAGTTTTTGCGGTTTTATCTTTAATAGTTCCCGATACTGTAATGCTATTGTGCTGTGCCGATGCGTTTGATATGGAAAATACTATTAGAATGAGCAGCAGGGCTGCTCTCAAATTGTTTATCATATTTTATAATTTAAAAGGAAGCACTCCCGATAAATGGGAGCGCTTCCTGAATTGTTATTTAATCCTTCCCGCCCTTCTCTTCATCAACTTTTGTTTTGCTCAACACTTTGCCGTCAGGTGTAAACAGCACATCAAAAGTTTCTTTACCTTTTTCAATCTCAACTTCGAAGCAGTCTCCGTTTTTGGCACTTTCGATTTTATTTGCTTCTGCTGATTTGAAGCCTGCGAAATCTTTACTGAGTATAGACTGAATCGCAGGCGGTAAGTCAGAAACTTTTATTTCGGTTTCTGTCTCCAGCCATTTACCGGTGTTGTCGAAGTTGGCTGATACTTCTTTGCTATTGAGTTTGAAGTTTGCTTCATACTCGTTTTTTTTCTCCACTTCCCAGCTTGTTTTAGCAGCAGTTGGAAATTTTGCCTTGAATGCTGAAACAACGGCTGTAGGAACTTTATCGGCAGCTATTTTTTGGGCACATACATTGGTAATACTAAATAGAGCAATTACCAACAGAATGAATGTATTTTTCATTGTTATAGTTTAATATTAGCAAAAGGAATACGCACAAACACGAAATGTATTTGCGAGAAAATAAAACAGTGTGAGTTACACTATAGGGGGGCGGAAGATTTTCGAGATATAATCCGAGATATGGGCTTCATCGGTTGAAACAGTGTTAAGCGACAATGCAAGAGTTGGCTTTATCGATGGCACCTTAATGCTTTGGTGGAAACAAATGATTTGTTGCTGTTGTTCAAAATGAAATTGAACGGGTGCGTGTGGCTTATCACCTTCTTCTTCCTCTTCGAATTCATGCTCAGTCTCCTCTATCAATTGTCCGATGCCTGAAACGTGTTCAACAAGAAACTCAACAACATTTAGGTCTCTGTCCTCGGTAGCTTTGCAATGCTGAAACATTGCAGGTAAATCTTTGATATGTGAGAAATCGCCCAATGGCAGCACAAGTGTGCCGAACAGATAGAAGGTAATGAGCAATATGGAGGTGAATGTCTTCAATCAGTATGTTTGACGGGACAAATTTAGTTTATTGATTGAAAGACAAAACCAGGTTTTAAATTTTTGTGATAGGAGTAAGTGCTATAGCGAAACTACTCTTTAGGCCAAGAGTAGGCCCCCCCGGAATGAGCTGACAACAAAAAAGGAAAGGATTGCCGGTAGTTGGTCAGTGTTTTACTCAAGATTCGACCATACCAATGGCTTACCATTAGGCCAGCCTCAGAAACAACAAAAATTTAAGTGCATGTTATAGTGCATGTAGCTTTTCCCATAAACGACAAAAAGCCTTGAAAATCAAGGCTTTTTGTGTGATGTTGGCGGACCGGACGGGACTCGAACCCGCGACCTCGTCCGTGACAGGGACGCATTCTAACCAACTGAACTACCGGTCCATAGTTCCACCCTTTTTGCGAAGGGAGTGCAAATATATTCGCTTTTTGTTTTTTACCAAGGGCTAAGCAAAAAAAAGTAGTGTATCATTTTGAATTTGGCTCACTTAAAACAAAATGTCGTGGTGAGCGGAGTCGAACCATGTCGCTGTAAAATCCTTCGACTACGCTCAGGATGACATGGCTTTTTTTGATTTTAAATTCAAAATGATACACTATCAGAAAAAATCAACTTCTTCTTAAATCGTACTTCTCAATTTTGTTGTAAAGGTGGCTGCGTTGTATGTCGAGCACCTCGGCGGTTTTAGATACGTTCCAGGCGAATTTGCGCAGTTTGTGCTCTATAAACAGCTTTTCTATATGCTCTTTAAAATCCTGAAATTTATCGAACTGCTCGAATAAGTCGGTAGGGGTATCTTTGGCCTGGGTGTTGGTTACAAAGCTGCGCACCTCGGTTTCGGTAATTTTTTGGTCGCTGAGGATTACAAGGCGCTCAATTACGTTGCGCAACTCGCGGATGTTGCCCTCCCAGTTCATGGTTTTAAGCTCCTCTAAAGCCTTAGGGGTAACTACTTTTTTAGGTATGCCATAATCTTCGCAAATCTCTTTTACAAACTTTTCGGCCAGCACGGGCACATCATCCGTGCGCTCGTTAAGCGAAGGCACGTGGATTAGTATAACGCCTATGCGGTGGTATAAATCCATCCGGAAGCGGCCTTCTTCTACCTCTTTTAAAAGGTCTTTATTGGTAGCGGCTACTACGCGCACATCTACCGGTATATCGCGGTCGCCGCCTACGCGGGTAATGCGGTTCTCCTGCAAGGCGCGCAGCACTTTGGCCTGGGCGCTAAGGCTCATATCGCCAATTTCATCTAAAAAGAGCGTGCCGCTGTTGGCCTGCTCAAACTTGCCAATGCGTTGTTTCATAGCCGAAGTAAAGGCGCCTTTTTCGTGCCCGAAAAGTTCGCTTTCAATCAACTCGCTGGGTATGGCGGCGCAGTTAACCTCTACCATAGGTCCGTTAACGCGGTTGCTTTTTTCGTGTATCCAGCGGGCTACCAGTTCCTTACCGGTTCCGTTTTCGCCGGTAATAAGCACGCGTGCTTCGGTAGGGGCCACTCTATCAATGGTCTCTTTAATTTTTTGAATGGCCGGCGAGTCGCCAATCATTTCGCGGGTTTTGCCCACCTTGCGTTTAAGCACCTTGGTTTCGGTAACCAGGTTCGATTTTTCGAAGGCATTACGCACGGTAATAAGCAGGCGATTTAAATCGGGCGGCTTATTAATAAAATCGAAGGCGCCTTTTTTAGTGGCCTCTACGGCGTTTTCTACACTGCCGTGGCCCGAAATCATAATAATAGGGGTGTCGCAATCGGTGCCTTGTAGCTTGGTAAGCACTTCAAGGCCATCCATTTTAGGCATTTTAATATCTAAAAGAGCGCAGTCGTAGTCGCCATCGCGCAGCATCTCAAAGGCCTGTGCGCCATCCACGGCTTCATCTACCTTGTAGCTTTCGTATTCTAAAATTTCGCGCAGTGTTTTGCGAATGCTCTTCTCATCATCGGCAATTAGAATGTGGGCCATGCTTTAAAAGTTAATGGTTAAAAATTAAACGTTAAATAAAATCCAATACTACATATGTGTGCACTTAAGCACCACCTCGGTCTCACTTCGTTCGACCACTCCTCCTTAAAATCCGCCGCGGTAGCGGCGAAGGAGGAGAAAGAACAGCCAATACCGCTTAAGTTAATCACTACTACTAATTTTAAAAAAGCTGCATGCCTGTAAGCCGGATTCTGTTCTCCCGATAAATCGGGAGCCCTCATCATTTATCTGCGATACCACTCGCGTGGCACCTGTTACGCTCAACCCCTCAACCTTTCCGACCGAAGCCGGAATCGCGCGAGCCGCTCTCAAAGGCTGATATACGTGAGCTTTCAATCCGCAAGGTTTACCCCCTAAGCCTGTTACCAGGCTTAGCCGTAGTCTCTTACACTACGTTTTCACCCTTACTACCCCTTGCGGGGTTAGCGGTTATTTTCTGCGGCACTGTCTCTCCCCCGATAAATCGGGGGGCCACCCGTTAGGTGGTGCGGTGCCCTGTATTGTCCGGACTTTCCTTTCCTTTTTGCAAAGAACGATGAAGCAGCATGTAGCTTAGTGATTAAAATAATCACCGTAGGCGAAAATATACGTTTAATTTAATGGACGAAGTTTAGTTTAGCGATTGTGGAAATTAAGGAGGGGATGGTGGATAAATGCGGAATGGAGAGAAATTAGCGAATGTGGGAATTAGCGAATTAGCGAATGGAGGAATGGGAGAATTAGGGGAAAATCGAATGGAGAAATGCAATACAAATGAATAAAGTGAAGTGGAGGGTTGCGCAATGGTTTGAGCTGCGGTGGTGGAAGGGATACCTGCGCGGTAAGGACAAGGCTGAATACCTGGCGTGGAAGAGGGAGTATTGGCGGGGGATATTGGAAAAGTGCGGAGTGTCCGCAGAGTCCCGAGGCGGAGAATCTGCGGGGGTAGGTGAAACTTCGGAAGTCTTAGGCAACAATAAAACCATTTGCGATTTGGGTTGCGGTCCGGCGGGTGTGTTTATTGCCTTGCCAAATAACAAAGTAACAGCGGTTGACCCATTGATAGATGCCTATGAAAAGCAAACACCGTTTTTTAGCAAGAGCGATTACCCGAATGTAAGGTTTGTAAGAAGCACGATTGAGGAGTTTGAAACTTCGGATGTTTATGACTTAGTGTTTTGCATGAATGCCATTAACCATGTGCACGATATTGAGAAGGGATTTGAAAAGCTAAAGGATGTTTGTGCCCCCGGTGGCACATTGATGGTAAGTATAGATGCGCACAACTACTCATTTTTTAAATACTTGTTCCGGCTTATACCCGGCGATGTGCTGCACCCGCACCAATACGATTTAGAAGAGTATAAGGCTTTTATAGAAAAACAGGGTATGCGAATAGTAAAAATGGAGTTGCTAAAGCAGGAGGGCATTTTTAACCACTATTTGCTGGTGGCGAAACTACTTGCGTAGATATAGCGGCACATCTAAGTTTAAAAAATACATGGGGTGGAATACCACTTGCCCAAGGGTGTTAAACTCTAAGGCGGGCATGGGTAGCTTTACAATGTTTAAAATACCCAGTATCATTTTACCGGCTTTGCTGTTGGTTTTAAATTTGGTGTAGTCCGCATCTATGGAGATGAGAAATTTGCGATAGCGTTTAATGTCGTTCCGGTTGTGGTAAACGCCGTTTTTGTCGGTCCAGGTGTTATCGAACCCGCCATACATATTACCGGCCCCGTAGCCTATGGCTACGTTTAACCAGGCTGGTTTAATAGCGTGGTTAAAGCTATGCAGGTTAATGCTGGCCCATACTGTAATGCCGTTGTAATCCTTCAATATTTTTTCGGTAAAACTACTGCCGTATAATTCGTTGGCACGGTCGCGCAGTTCGCCGCGGGGGTAGTCGACTGCTGTAAGATTGTATTTAATGGTAATGCGCTGCTCTTTCCAAAGCAGGTATTGTGTAGTGGCCAGTGCGGCCCCGCCAAAGTTAAACACCAGGTCGCTCCAACTGGCACCGTATTTTGGGCTCATGCCATCGGGTATTTCAATGGCCGATAAACTTAAAAAGCCGAAGGCCCCTGCTGCAAGTGCCGCAGGTGTGTTTTTTACACCGCTCCAGCGCAGCATGTTGTAGGTAGCTGTGGTAATAAAGTAGGGAACATAAAAGTGCCCTATCTTATCTACCTGGTTCCATTCCTTAGCATCGTTAAACCAATGGAATTTAGTTCGATTGTTTTTGCCATACCATTCAATAGCAACGCCGGTCATTATTGCAGAGTAAGTGCCTACAGCACCAACGCTTACACCTATTAAACGTTTTTTATTTAGCTGCCCCGGAAAATCGAGGAGGCTTTTACGGGGTAAACTATAATACGCAACAGGTATTTGTGTTACAGTTTTTGCAACATTGGTAGTATCCTGTGCAGAGGATGAGAGGGATACAGTCATGCATAAAAAAAGCAACAGCACAGATTTAAAATCAATAAAAATCTGCCCTGTTGCTTTCATGCTTTACAAAGTTAATTGGGAATTTAAATTAGCCCAATAAGGTTTTGCGTACCTTTTCTAATATAGCCTGAACGCGGTCTGCATCGCTGGCTTCTACATAAACGCGTAGCACTGGTTCGGTACCGCTGGCGCGTATCATTACACTTTCTTCATCCTGCAAATGGAATTTAAAGCCATCTATATCTTCTACGCGGCTTACTACCAGGCCATCAAAATCTTTATACTTACCGTTCTTGCAGTTTTCTACTATTTGCAGTTTCTGTTCTTCTTTTAAATGTAAATCGTCGCGGTTGTAGCTAAAACGGCCCACTACCTCATATACCTCATCTATCAGGTCTTGCAGTTTTTGTTCGTTTTTTACCAGGTGTTCTACTATCACCAGGCCATCCCAAATGCCATCGCGCTCCGGTATGTGGCCTTTAACGGCAATACCACCGCTTTCTTCACCACCTACCAGCACATCTTCATTCTGCATTATTTCGCAAATGTACTTAAATCCAATTTTGGTTACCTCTACGGGTATGCCGTATTGCTCGCAAAGTTTTTTCACTTTATCGGATACTGAGAAGGCGATTACAACTTTACCGGTCATGCCCTTATACTTATGCAGAATATGAATGAGCAATAAAATGATATGGTGCGCATCGACAAACTTACCACCGGCATTGTATAAACCAATGCGGTCGGCATCGCCATCGGTAGCTATGGCCATATCTACGTGCTTCATTTCGCGCAGGTAGTTTTCCAACTCTTTCAGGTTTTTGGCAATAGGCTCAGGTGCCTGTCCGTAAAACGAAGGGTTATACTCGCAATGTAAAAAATCGGCATGCGGCATTATGCGCGGAAACACGCTTTGGCCGGCACCATACATAGCATCGTAAGCCACTACTAACTCCGAGTTTTCATTTATAGCATCCAGGTCGAAATAGTTTTCTACATGCTCAAAATACATGGTTTCTAAATCCACTATTTCCAACAAGCCTTTTTGCTCCCATTCTGCTAATGAAAAATCTTCGCAGGTAAAGGTATCGGGTATCAAGGTTTCTACTTCGGTAATATACTTTTGAATAAGCGGCCCACCATGTTTCGATTTTAACTTGTAGCCATTGTATGATGGCGGATTGTGGCTGGCAGTAAGTATTACACCCAACTCGCAGCCCAGGTTTTTGGCGGCCAGCGAAATCATAGGGGTAGATACGAAGTGCTTATCGTAATATACTTTAATGCCTTGCGCACATAATACGTTAATAGCAGCCTGTGCAAACAGGTCGCCACCAAAGCGGCAATCAAAACCTATTACTATTTTTGCTTTTGCATCTTGTTTTTGTGCCCAGTCGGCAGTTGCTTTGGCAACACGCTTAACGTTGGCTACCGTAAAATCTTTAGCAATAATTCCGCGCCATCCGTCCGTTCCAAATTTTATTTGTTCCATGTTAAAATTTTAGGGGGCTAAACTAAAAAAAGGAATGAAGGAATTTATGAGTGTCTAATTTGTTTGTCCGGCCCGGTTTTTTGTGAAAAAAAGGCCCTCTTATTGCCGTAAATTAGTTGTTGGTTTGTTACACATGCAGCAAGTAGATACATACAGACACCAGGGCCTTAGAAAGGAGTTATTAGTTAAACTTAGGGCTAAAGGAATAGTAGACGAAAATGTGTTGGCCGCTATTGGACGAATTCCGCGCCACTTGTTTTTTGGTAACGACTCGATATTTTTTGAAACGAAGGCCTACGAGGATATTGCTTTCCCGATAGGAGAGGGGCAAACCATTTCGCAGCCTTACACAGTTGCCCGCCAAAGTGAACTGTTGGACATAAAGCCCGGCGATAAGGTGTTGGAAATAGGTACAGGTAGTGGATTTCAGGCTACGGTTTTAATGTTGTTAAAAGCCAAAGTTTACACCATAGAGCGCCATAAGATTTTGCACGACCGTACCAGTAAATTTTTGCTGGATATGAAGGAGCTTTTAATGGAACGGATGAAGACAGAAAAAACAGTTAGCACCGAACCGGAGCGCCGAACCTGGAAGAATACCCCTGAATACTGGAACATTAAGTGTTATTTTGGTGATGGCTTTGAAGGCCTGCCCATGCAGGCGCCTTTTGATAAAATAATAATTACAGCGGCGGTGCCCGAGTCGCCAAAGAAACTATTGGCCCAGTTAGCCGTAGGAGGAAAGATAGTAATGCCTTTTGGTGCCGAGCACGATTGCGATATGTTACGTATAACCAAGCATGCCGAAAACCAGTATGAAACAGAACGGTTTGAAAAATTTGCTTTTGTGCCTATGCTTAAAGGCAAGGTGTCTTAAGTATCCGTTTAAAGAGAAGGCTATATCGATTACATGCCTTGTACTGTTAAGTGTGCTTTACACGGTGGCGCAAATACCTTTGCGCGTAACTGTTTACGATAAGTTTACCCGCCAACCTATTACAGCAACTAAAGTTACCCTGCAGGATTTAACCAGCATGCGAGAGCTTACCGGCGTTTGTAACGATTCAGGTTTTTGCAGTTTTAAGCTACAACCCGAAACCAGATACAGGATGGAGGTAATGCCCCCTGCAGGCGGCGCTAACGATGATTATATGGGTTATAGCTGCATAGTGGCAACTAAAGATATTGCGGGCAAAAACAATTTTGTGGTAGAGCTTGAACGGGTAAAGCATGCGGAATCGGGCTTGCTGCCGGCTATTTATTTTGAAAGTAACCAGCCGGGCCTTAGTGCAGAGAATGAGGCGGCATTGAAAAATTTATTACAAATGCTAGGTAACTTTCCCTCTATGCAGATAGAAATTGGCGTGTATTGCGATTGCCGCGAAGCCCCTGATTTGGTAAGTGCACGGGCACAGGCATTAAAAAGCTACCTGGCCCAAAAAGGAGGCACAAAGCAGGTAACGGTTAAAGAGTTTGGAAATGTAAGGCCGCTAAACCAATGCAATTGCTCTAACAAAAACTTTACCTGCCCCGAAGATAAATACAAAGAGAACCGGCGGGCAGAGTTTAAAGTGATTAGTTTTTAGCGGTATTTTTTCAATACGCGGTCCATTTCGCGCTTCGTATCTTTTTGCTTAATGGTTTCGCGTTTGTCAAACTTCTTCTTACCGCGGCCAACGCCAATTTCTAATTTGGCAAAGCCCCGGTCGCTCATAAAAAGGCGTAGCGGTAAAATGCTAAAACCCTTTTCGCGCACTTTAGCATCTATACGCGCTAACTCGCGTTTGGTTAAAAGCAACTTGCGCAAAGTAACCGGTACGTGGTTGGCATAACCGCCGTGCGAGTATTCGGGTATGTTCATGTTTTTAATAAAAAGCTCGCCGTTGCGCATCATACAAAAGGCTTCGCTTATGCTGCCGCCGCCGTTACGTATAGCTTTTATTTCGCTACCGCGCAGCACAATGCCTGCTTCGTAGCGGTCTACAATTTCAAACTCAAAGCCCGCTCGTTTATTCTGTATGTTTATTTTCTTCTGGTCAATCATCTGTACCTCTCAATTCCTTAAATAGTTTTTCAATTTTATCCTTCTTCAAAATTTTCTGTCCCGTTCTTCCTTCGGCTATTATGCGTTTACCCACCCTGGCAATAAAACTACAGTTAATCTCGTTTCCTTTTAGTTCATCAATAGTAGCGGTAAACTCTACTACGTTGCCAATAAATGCCGGCGAAAGATGTTTTACTTCTACAAACGTACCAATTCCTTCTTCATCGTCTTCTTTCATTTCAATTACAAAAAGCCTGCCGCTCCATTCAGCATCGCGGGTAAGTGCAAATGTAGCGTAAACGGGGTGAACTGTACCACTATCAAAAGCGGCAGCATCATCTTTTGTAACCTGCCGTTCAAATTTTTTTTGGTCCCCGGCGTTAAACTTACTTAGCATAGATGCAAATGTAAAACATTAGGTGCAGGTACATTACTGTAAGGGTACCAAAACAGAAAACTAATGCTTTATTAAATTGTTTGAATTATTAATATTACCCCACATACTATCTTTGAATGCGAAAACTGATTCTACCGGCACTATTATGCTTTTTAGCTGCTTATACATTTGCACAAGCCCCCTCTCAAAACAGCCTGCTATGGCAAATTACGGGTAATGGCCTTAAAAAGCCATCCTACTTGTTTGGCACTATGCATGTTAGCCAAAAAGTAGCCTTTCACCTTGGCGAAACGTGGTTTCGATGTATTGATTCGGTAGATGTAATAGCGCTTGAACAGACCCCGGATACATGGCTAAAGGATATACTTGAATCGGATGCAGGCGTTAAAAGCTATAATAACCCCTACAGGACTTACAGCGGTAAATCGCAAAACACCGAAAAAGACCGCTATATTATTGCCAACGACAGGTCGAAGCTGATTGCCGGTATTTTAAAAGAAGATCCTGCTATAATCAATAATATAATGTACCGTTACTCGCCAAGCCAGGGCGACTTTGAAGAGGATAGCTGGCTGGATATGTATTTGCACCAAACGGCTATAAAGCTGGGTAAGAAAAGCACCGGGCTGGAAACGTTTGCAGAATCGATGCTATCATTAAAAAAGGCTGCAATGCCGGATGAGCAGGATGAAAAAAATTACGATTATTCCTTTAGCAGAGAATCGCAGATACAACCGGCATATCGCAATGGCAATATTACACTTATCGACTCGCTAAGCCGCAAAGCAAACACCAAAAATCAACAGAAGTACATTATAGTTGAACGCAACGAGCGCTTTGTAACCCGTATGGATTCGATGATGAAAAATGTGTCGTTGTTTACCGGTGTGGGCGCTGCACACTTAGGCGGCGACAACGGCATGATAAATTTGCTACGCAAGCTGGGCTATACCCTAACGCCGGTTAATATGGGAGAGCGCGATGCCGAAAGAAGGAATAAGCTTGACAGTACAATTTTTGATGTGCCCTTTACAAAATATGTTTCGGCCGATAGTGTGATATCATTTAACGTGCCATCGGAAATGTATGAGTTTTATTCGATGGGGCTGGCAAAAAACGAGATAGCTACTGAGCTGGTAAACGGTGCATTTTATTCGCTTAGCCGTATAAAAACATATTCGGCGCTGGTAGACAGCACACCTGCAGTAACCTGGAAAATGGTTGATAGCCTGCTATACGATAACGTGCCCGGAAAAATGCTGGAGCAAAAAGAAACTACTGTTGGCGGCTTTAAAGCATTTGATATTACTGCACGCCTTAGAAAAGGTAACATAATACGCATCCGTATTATTCAGTTGCCTGAGGAGCTGATAATATTAAAGGTATCGGCCCCGGAGGACAAGGCCCTTGGTTTTCTTGGCAGCCGCTTCCTGGAATCGGTTGCTATTAATATTACGCCTGTAACCAGTTGGCAACGGTTTACATTGCCCGATACGAGTATGAGTGTGCTACTGCCCGGTAAGCCGGTTTTTTACGGACTTTCGCGCCTGACGAACCGTTCATTGAAAAACGATTTTTTTGTGCACGATAGTAAAACCGGATGCGATTACCTGGCCATAAATATAAATATGCCCGTGCCGGCGTATTTTGAAGAGGATACTTTTGAGCTAAGCCGTATGGCCTACCTGTTTAGCCAGGCAAATAGTTACACCGAAAAGAAACGGAAGTTTGTGGATTTTAAAGGGCGCAAGGCACTAAAGGTTCAGCTTAAAATTAATGAGCACCGCAATGCTGAAGCATTGATAATAATGCAAAACCTGGATTACTATGTGTTTGCCGTGTATTACAACAAAAGCGCGCCCGATGCCGGTAAATTTTTCGAATCAATTGAATTGGCACTGCCGGAATTTACGAACTATTATCCTCTTACCGATACCCTGTTTTACTTTACTACACAAACGGTAAAGAAACCCTTGCCAAATGCTTACGAATCTTCTTATAAAGGCACCTATTCAAAAACCAAGCCTACCAAACTTGATAAGGATAAAACGATATCTAAATCAGAAACGCTTACCGATGATTTTGAAAAGGAAGGCATAAGGGTGACATTATTTAAGTATTGTAAGTATACCCGGTTTAAAGATGAAGAGGAGTTTTTAAAAACTGCCCGGTACTATGTTACCTCGTTTGATGATTTTGTAATAAAAGATGAGAAAATAACCCGCAATAGTGATGGTTTGCAAATGGATTTTTCGTTGGTAGATACGAACACCACCAAAATAAAACTATGCCGCATACTGCTAAAAAACTCGGCAAAGTATACCATTACCACTTTTATTGATCCTCTACTGGGGCCAAGTAAGTTTGTGAAAAAATTCTATGCGGAGTTTAAGCCGATAGACTCGTTAACCGGTGGTAATTTATTTATAGATAAATCTGATTTGTTCTTTGCTGACCTGCAAAGCACCGATACGTTGTATGTTAACTTTGCACGCGATAATGTGTTGCGCATAAAAATTCCGACTAATAAAAAAGCGCAGTTAATTGAGGTTTTTAGCCATCTGCCAAAGATGAACGATTACGTAGAATTTAAAGCACACCTTTACGGTTTGTTTGAAACCATGCCTGATAGAGATGTAATTGATTTTTTAAAAAGTGAATACAGCAAAGCAGGAGACACCGCCGATTACCAGGTAGCTATACTTGAAACACTGGGGAATATGAAAACCCCTGATGCCATTGCTGCATACCGGCAGCTTATTACCACCGAGCCCCCTATAAGCGAAGACGCCGACGGGCTGCTAATACAACTTGCCGACTCAACAGAGTTAGCAGCAAAACTATATCCGGCTTTGTTTGAGTTGTTAAACTATGATGAGTACAAAGAGGATGTATACCACTTGCTATCGAAGTGCGTTGCCGATAGCAGTATAAGCCCGGAGGTATATAAGGATAAGTTGAATGCTATTTTAAGTAATGCGCGCGTGCAGCTAAAAAGGATACAATCGCAGGAAGATGAGGGTGACAAAGATTATGAACGGTATAGATACGAAAACAGGCTGGATGACTATAATTATTTGTTGCTGCCTTATATTAAACAAGAAAGTGTAAAAGCCCATTTTGATAAGGTATTATTGGCTGACAATAAAGACATACAAATTGATTTGCTGGAATGCCTTTTAAAAATGAAAAGCGAAGTGCCCGCCCCAACCATTAGCAAACTTGCTGCTGATATTAAATACAGGTTGAAGGTTTACAACCTGCTAAAGAGAAATAAGATGGAGTCGCTTTTTCCTAAGGCCCAGGCAACAACGGGTCTGTTTATTCAGTCGCTTTTAAAATCCAGTTACAGCAACTTAAACAGCGATTCGGTTTTCTTTTTGCAAAAGCAGAAAATTGACTGGAAAGGTAAAAAGGGCTATGTGTATTTTTATAAGTATAAAAACAAAGAAGCGAAAGGCGATAGGTTTAATGTAACTGCAGTAGGTGTAATTCCGGAGGATACAACCCGGATAATAACTGAGTTTGATTTTTACTCTGGCCAATATGCCGCCCTAAATAAAGACGATAAACTGGAAAAGCAATTGCAGGAGTTACTCTATAATACCTTGCTCAAATACAGGGAAAACAATTACTTCGACCTGGCCAAGGTTGATGTGAAAGAAGAGGAATACAAGCAGCGGTTTGCTTCGTATTATAGCTACAAGTGATAAGGTTTTATACCGTTAGCACCGGGCAGGTAACATTGTGGCGCACTACCGAAATTGTTTCGCCGTAAATTATATCGGTAAGCCCGCGGTGGCCGTGGGTGCCTATTACCACCAGTTGCGAGTTAAGCTCGTTAACCATGCGCGGTATTTCTTTTTTAGGGTCGCCAAAGCCCAGTTGCTCTTTTACTATATAACCCTGCAAACGCAATTGGGCCGAGTATTTTTTTAGCTGGGTAGAATCGGTGGTGGTTTCGAAGTCTTCTATCGAATCGCCCAGGGTGCGCGCGCCGGCAGTTTCAACTACGTGCAGCAGGTAAAACTCGGTTTGCTTATTGCCGTGCGAAATACCTTCGGTAATGGCCTTTATATCGCTGTTAGAAAAATCGATACAGATAGATATGCGCTGGTATTCTTTTTGGGTAATGGGCGGTATATCTTCTGCCTTGCCGTGTGGAGCGTTTGCTTCGCGCACAAAACGTTTGCCGGTTAATGCACAATACACAACATATACCAGTAAAAGCATAGCCAATACAACTACCGGCATAATAAGGAAGTTAAACGCCCATTCATAACCTGTAAGCGAAGTGCGCCATGTGCTTAAGGTTTCTATTACCAGCTTAATATTAAGCCCCACAATAATAATAGCCGATAGCCATGCCAAAATTTTAATAACCGCCCCAATGGCAAACTGGCCCATTTTCTCTTTATCGCTTACAAAATGTATAAGCGGAATAATAGCAAAGCCCAGTTGAAGGCTTAATACTGCCTGAGACAGAAGAATCATATCGCCTATTTTCTCCTCGCCTAAAAACCAGATAACCAAAAATGCAGGAACAACAGCAATTAACCGTGTAATTAACCTGCGCAGCCAGGGGGCTATGCGTAAATCGAGGTAGCCTTCCATTACAATTTGCCCGGCCAGTGTACCTGTTATAGTAGACGATTGGCCGGAGGCAATAAGTGCTATCGCAAATAATATAGGAGCCAGTTTTTCGCCAAGCAAAGGTTGCAACATACGGTGCGCATCCTGTATTTCTTCTATATCATGATGGCCGTTTTTGAAAAACACGGTAGCCGCTAAAATAAGGATAGAAGCATTTACAAAAAAGGCAAGGTTAAGGGCAATTGTAGAATCTATAAAGTTGTATTTAATAGCCGACCAAATACCTGCATCGCTTTTATCGTTGCGGCGAGTTTGTACCAGCGATGAATGCAGATACAAATTGTGCGGCATAACCGTGGCCCCTATAATTGTAATGGCAATGTAAAGCGCTCCGCTATCCAGCATCCCCGGTATAAAGCCTGAGGCCATTTCGCCCAGGTGGGGATGGGCAAATGCCAGCTCGATAAAAAACGAAAGACCAATGATGCCTACCAGCGAAAAAATGAATGCCTCCATATAGCGCATCCCTTTTTTTTGCAGATAGAGTATTAAAAAAGTATCGAGAATGGCCAGCGCTACGCCCCATAAAATTGGCAGGCCTACAAGCAGATTTAAGCCAATAGCCATACCCAGTACCTCGGCAAGGTCGCAGGCGGCGATGGCGATTTCAGCTAATATCCACAACGATATATTTACAGCGCGGGGGTAGGTTTCGCGGCTGGCCTGTGCCAGGTCTCTGCCGCGCACTATACCTAAGCGTGCGCTAAGCGACTGCAGTAATAATGCTATCAGGTTACTCATTAAAAGCACCCACAATAGTGAATAGCCATATTTGCTACCTCCGGCAATGTCGCTGGCCCAGTTCCCCGGGTCCATGTAACCTACAGCTACCAAAAATGCAGGCCCTGCAAACAGGAAAAAGCGCTTCCACCCGGTTTGTCCCTGGGTGGTATCGATGGTGCCATGCACCTCTTCAAGCGATTTATTAGAAGCCAATTACGTTTAATTTTAGACAAATCTAAAAATCAATTTCGGTTAAACTAAAGCCTTTTTTAATTTTTTTGCATTTGTTTTGATTAATGAATAAAAAGACGGGCCTTTTGCTCATACTTGTTCTTATTGTAAACACCTCATTTATGGCTACAGAAAAAATATATACTATGCTTTGCCTTGGCGATAGCTACACTATTGGCGAAGCCGTTGAAGAGCGCGAGCGGTTCCCAATGCAGGCGGTTGAATTGCTAAAAGAGAAAGGCGTAGCTTTTGAAAAGCCCGAAATTATTGCCAAAACCGGTTGGACTACCGATGAACTTGCCGTTGCTATTAAAGAGCGGGGATTGAAAGGCAAATACGATTTTGTAACCCTGCTAATTGGTGTAAACAACCAGTACCGTGGCCGCGATATTGAGAACTACCGTAAGGAGTTTGATGAGCTACTGAATACCGCTATTGATTATGCCCATGGTAATCGCCAACATGTATTTGTAATATCCATACCCGATTGGGGAGTAACCCCTTTTGGTAACAATGATAAACGCGGCGAAAAACAGATAGGTGAGGAGATTGATTTGTATAACGCCATCAATAAGCAAGAGGCTTTAAAGGCGCAGGTAAACTACATTGATATTACGTCCGGCAGCCGACATGCCAAAACTGATGCTGCTTTAATTGCTACGGATGGTTTGCACCCAAGCGGCAAAATGTACAAGGAGTGGGCGGAGAAATTGGCGAATGGGATACAAATAGAAAGGCGGTAGATCTGATTAAAAACCAGTAGATATCTTTAAGTTCATTTGGGTAAAAATAAAGGCCAGCTCAAAAGCTTGCCGACTATACCAATCATCAAGCCTTCCCGTGCCCTGGTGGCCTGCATCATCTTCAAAATATAGAATATATGGGTTTATTCCGGATGATTTTTCCTGAAGGGTTGCCAGAAATTTATAAGAATGCAGGGACGGAAGCCTGTCATCATTTTCAGCAGCTATTAATAACGTAGCCGGATAGCTTTTGCCGTTCCTTACATTGTGTAAAGGAGAGTATTTTAACAGGTTTAAAAATTGGAGTGAATCTTTTGTCGTTCCATACTCCTCCTCTGTAAATTTTCCGATAGTAAATAATTGTTGGCGTAACATGTCGTATACCCCCATTTCTGCTATTGCAACTTTAAACAAGTCAGGTCTTTGAACCATTGTGGCGGCAACTACCAAACTCCCATAGGAATTACTTTTAATAGCCAGACGTTCTGCTGATGTATAGCCACTATCAATTAAAAATTCTGCTGCTGCTATAAAGTCATCAAAGGTATTTTGCTTGTTTAGCAATCTTCCTTGCTCATGCCATTCCTTACCTAATTCGCCCCCGCCCCTTATTAAAGGAACTGCCAATATGCCATTGTTTTCATATAGCACAATGTTGGTAAACTCGTAGAATGGCGAAACTGAATAAGCAAAGTTTCCATATCCATATAGTATAACAGGGTTTTGCCCATTTAATTTTAAACCCTTTTTGTAGGTTAAATACATTGGTACTTCAGTACCATCTTTCGATTTATAATTCACTACTGTAGTAGTAAAGCTTTGAGCATCATAGTATACGCTCGTTTTTTTTACAAGGGTAACATTCCCGGTATTTAAATTTAACCGGTAGGCTACAGGCGGTGTATAAAAACTACTCTGGAAATATAGCACCGAGGTATCTCCTGCTTCGGCATAAAAATCTCTTAATCCAGCTCCTTCACTAAACTTAATCCTCTTTGTCATCTGTCCTTCATAGTCGAAAATTGCTGCACTATACTTCCCATTTCCAAAATAAAGACAAAATAATTTTGCTCCAATGTGATAAACCTGTTTAATCACTTCACTATACTCATTAATAATTGGCTGAGCGTAGTTTATCGAATCTTTATTGTAAAGTAGAACCCTGTAATGGGGCGCCTCAAAATTTGTTTTAACAGCAAGTTGTCCGTTAACAAAATCAATTACCTGGTAATCAATATTGGCGGTTATTGGCGTGGCAATAAACATCTTTAGTTCAGATAATATACCCTCCTCTAAATTTTTATAGGCTATTATATTACACCACTTGCTATTTAGCCGTGCTGCCGAGTAAATTATGAGATGTTTGTTGTCGGATGTTTTTTCAATTTGAAATATTGTATTTGCCTTATCCGGTACTGAATAAATCAGTTGGTCTTGCTCTTGTGCTTGACCAAGCTTATGGTAAAATAATTGCTGTTGGGTGTTCGTTGCAGTAAGTAATTGCGTTGTTTCCGTTTTTTTATACCTGGAATAAAAAAAACCATTTTGAAACCACACTATATTGCTGAATTTAACCCATTCAATCTTATCGGGCAACTCCTTGCCAGTTGCTAAATTCTGTATTTTAATTTCCCTCCAATCGCTACCGGATTTGGATAGTTTTACAGCTAAATATTGAGCATCTTCGGATAGGCTATAAGTTACTATGTTAAATACATCTTTTGAGCCTGAATTATTAGGATCAAAAGCTACTATTTCTTCTCCATCTAAACTGGTTTTATAAAAAAGTACAGGTGAAGTATATGTGGATTGAAAACGGGTGCCGAAATAATACGCTCCTTCTTTTACAAAGTTTGGGAATGAATAACCTCCACCACTAATGAGTTTATTATAAACGGCCATGTATTTTCCGCCAAAATTTTGTTTTTCTCGTCTTGTAATTTTCCTTTGTTCTTTCAGCCAGTTTTTTGTCGTGTCTGAATTCATTGACTCGAGCCAGCGGTATGGGTCGGCCACCGGAACACCAAAAAAGGTATCTGTTACATTTACTTTAAGGCGAGCCAGGCTGGTATCTTGCGAAAACGCAAGCAGACTAAGGCATACTAAAATCGATAAAGTAATGTGGCGTATTAGCTTTGATTGCATTTTCTGATGGCTTTTCTAAATAGGTTTAACTATACTACCCAATAAACACATTCTGCGCGGCCAGTTTGGATAGGGTGGCCTTTTTGTTTTTGCCTATTTTAACCACTACCGACTCATCGAATTCTATAACATCTAAAATTTCTATTTCAGTGCCCAGTTTGATTTCCAGGTCGTCTAAGTGTTGCAGTAATTTGCTCGAGCTATCTTTTACACCTACAACTTTACCCTTATCGCCGGTTTTTAGTTTAGAGAGTACCGTTTGTTTAACGGCCTTTATATTCAGCAAGGCATCGGGTATTGGGTCGCCGTGCGGGTCAAATTTAGGGTAGCCCAAAAATTTATCCAGCTTATCAATCATTTCTTCGCTACGTATATGCTCCAGCTGCTCGGCTATATCGTGTATTTTATCCCAGCTGTAGCCCAGTTTTTCTACCAAAAATACTTCCCAAAGGCGATGCTTGCGCACAATGTTTTTGGCAATTTTTTCACCCTCTTTGGTAAGGCGCACGCCTTGGTATTTTTCGTAGGTAATCAGCTTTTTTTGCTTCAGCTTTTTAAGCATATCGGTTACCGATGCGGCCGTGGCGTTTACAGCTTTGGCAATGCTATTGGTGCTAATAGTTTCGCCCTCGTCTTCCGACAGGTGATAAATAGCCTTAATGTAGTTTTCTTCGGTGTTGGAGTAACCCATGGGCGTAAAAGTAAAAAACTTAAGGCCAGGGGGCCTTGCAGGGGGTGGGAAAAAGGCATTATGTGGGTAGGTAGTTAATAAATTAATAAAAATGGCTGGTTGGCTTGCGCCAACAGATTTCAATTGCTCTGTTTTTATACATTTACCGCAGTTATGGCAGAGTATATAGTTAGTGCACGTAAATACCGCCCCGCTCATTTTAATGAGATGGTAGGGCAGGAGCAGGTAGCAGTTACCCTAAAAAATGCTATCCGCACCGGGCATTTGGCACATTCATTTTTGTTTTGTGGTCCGCGGGGTGTGGGTAAAACTACCGCTGCCCGTATATTGGCAAAAACCATTAATTGCGAAAATATATCAGCCGATTTTGAGGCCTGCGGAGAATGTAATTCGTGTGTTTCTTTTCAGCAAAATGCATCTTTTAATATTCATGAACTGGATGCGGCTTCGAACAACTCGGTAGAAGATATACGCTCGCTGGTAGAGCAGGTGCGCTTTCCGCCACAAAGTGGTAAGTATAAAATTTACATTATAGATGAGGTTCACATGCTTTCACAGGGCGCTTTTAACGCGTTTTTGAAAACGCTGGAGGAGCCACCATCGTACTGTAAGTTTATTTTGGCTACTACCGAGAAGCACAAAATTTTACCAACTATACTTTCGCGTTGCCAGATTTTTGATTTCCGCCGAATTCCTATTGATACGATAGTAAAGCACCTGCAGCATATTTGCCAGGTAGAAAAGATAGAAGCCGAAGAAGATGCCCTGCACATTATTGCACAAAAGGCTGATGGTGGTATGCGCGATGCGCTTTCTATGTTCGACCGCCTTTCGGGCTTTAGCGAAGGCAAGTTGACCTACGCCAGTATATTAGAGAACCTGAACGTGCTGGATTATGATTACTTTTTTAAAGTAACCGATTCGCTGCTTACCGAAAACCTTTCGAACGTTTTGCAACTGCTGGATGCTATTCTGAAGAAAGGGTTTGAAGGCGATGATTTTATTTTAGGGCTATGCGAACACTTCCGCAATCTGTTGTTTTGCAAAGATGCAGGCACCGTGGCCTTAATGGAGCTGAGTGAAAACCTTAAACAAAAATATACCGAGCAGGCTACATTAGCCACGGCCGACTTTTTAGTAAACTGCCTTAGCTTTGGCAACCAATGCGATGTGCAGTATAAGGTTAGCAAAAACAAGCGCCTAACGGTGGAACTGGCACTGATTAAAATGTGCTATGTAAACTCGGTAGTATCAGCAGAAACTGATACAAGTAAAAAAAAACTCTCTGAAGTAAGGATTGAGGAGCGAAAACCGGTAGCCGAGGTTAAACCGAAGGCTGAAACTGCCGATAGCGCGACCGAAAAGCCCGTTGCTGTAGTTAAGCAACCTGTAACAACTACTGCTGAAAAAGAACAACCCGCTACAGAAAAACCTGCTGTGGTTACTCCAAAAACAGATTCGAAAATTGCACCGGTTAGTCTATCAAAGGGTAAGAAGGTGTTAACGCTGGATTCGTTAAACGATGCCGACGAAACTGAAATTAAAAAGATAACTGAAGGCGAAGAGGAGGAAGTATATACCGGTGAGGTATTAATTTTGAACGAAGAAAACGTATTGCTGCTGTGGGAGAAATATGCGGCCGGTATACCTGAAGAGAAACGCGGGTTGCGCATAAGCTTTGCCACCTTTAAGCCGGTATTCGATACTACTGCCCCCGATAAACTGCTTTTGAAGGTGCAAAGCGATATACAAAGAAGCCAGTTTGAAGAAGTTAGGCTGGGAGTTCAGAATTTTATATCAAAGCGGGTGGGCGCTGCCGTTACTTTAGAAGTAATTGCTGATAAAAAAGTGTCGACCGGTGTAAAGCCTTACACCCCAAAAGAAAAACTGGAACGTTTGATTGAAAAAAATCCAGCCATTAAAAAAATGCAACAGGATTTGGGCTTAGAACTGGATTACGATTAAATACTCTCTCTTATAATTTTTAAACCAACATACATGAAAACAAAGTCGATTTTATCTGCATTTTTTGCGACGCTGCTATTTACAGCAAGTGCACAAACGGCTGCGCCAACCTCGGCAAAACAATTGCCTCCCGGCCGGGTTGCTAAAATTGAGCCAATGCCGCTTAAAAATGCACCGCCTACAGCAAGCTTAAAATCTCCGGCACGGGCTTATGAATCGGTGCCAAACGACCCTTTTAAAGCGCGCATTTATACTTTGCGCAACGGCATGAAGGTGTATATAAGCGTAAATAAAGATGCCCCGCGTATACAAACTTTGCTGGCTGTAAGGGCCGGTTCGAAATTTGACCCGGCACAAACTACCGGGCTTGCACACTACCTGGAGCACATGATGTTTAAGGGCACGCCGGAATTGGGCACTAAAGATTGGGCTAAAGAAAGCGCCTTGCTGGATTCTGTTTCGGCCTACTTTGAATACCACAAAAACGAACGCGATGAGGCTAAGAAGAAAGCCCTGTATGCCAAAATAGATTCGTTTAGCTACGAGGCCAGCAAGTATGCCATACCGAATGAGTATGATAAAATGACTACCAGTATTGGGGCACAGGGTACCAACGCATTTACCAGCACCGACATGACGGTGTATGTAAACGATATACCATCGAACGCTTTTGAAAAGTTTATTAAGCTGGAAGCGCACCGCTTTGAAAATTGCGTGCTGCGTATTTTTCATACTGAGTTAGAAACGGTGTACGAAGAGTTTAACCGCAACCAGGATAATGACCGCGTGTGGAGCGACCATGCCATTGAAAATGCTTTGCTGCCTAACCATCCTTACGGAACACAAACTACTATTGGTGAGGGCGAGCATTTAAAGAACCCATCGATGGTGAATATTTACAACTACCAAAAGACATATTACCGCCCTAACAATGCAGCCTTAATATTGGCCGGAGATTTAGACCCTGATGCGGCCATAGCTATTATAGATAAATACTATGGTAATTGGAAAGATGGCGAATTGCCTAAGTTTGAAAAGAAGCCTGAACCGGAAATTACCACGCCTATTATACGTGAGTATGTAGGCCCGCAACCGGAGCATGTGTACATCGGTTTTCTGTTTAACGGGGCTAATACCCGCGAGGCTTTAATGGCTAAAATGGTTGACCTGGTGCTTGCCAATGGTGCTGCCGGTTTGATTGATTTGGATTTGGTACAACAACAAAAAGTATTGAATGCCTATTCATTTTTAGATGAAAATACCGACTATGTTTTCCATAAGTTTTATGGTGAGCCAAAACAAGGACAAAAACTGGAAGAAGTAAAAGATTTACTACTGGGCGAAATTGAAAAAGTAAAGAAGGGTGAATTTGGCGATTGGTTGCTGCCTGCTATTATACAGAACCAAAAGTTGGAGCGTATGAAGGCGGCAGAAAAGAACGATGGCCGTGCATACAATATGATGGGCACCTTTGTGCATAATATACCATGGGCAGACTGGGTTAACCAGATAACGGAGATGGAGAAAATTACGAAGGCCGACCTGGTGAAGTTTGTAAACGAGCATTATAAAAGCAACTACGCCGTGTGCTACAAACGCCAGGGCGATGCTGCAGTGCATAAAGTAGAAAAACCTGCTATTACCTCGGTGGTAATGAATAAGGATGAAATGTCGTCGTATAAGAAAAGCTGGGACGAGATGGCGCAACCTGCCATAGCCCCTAAGTTTATCGATTTTGAAAAAGACATTACCCATTTAAAGTTGGCTAAAGGCAATGTGGCGTTCGATTACATTAAAAACGATGTAAACAAAACCTTTAACCTTAGCTACATTTTTGATATGGGCACCGATAACGTGCGCGAATTAGGTTTGGCAGTAAGCTACCTGGAATACCTGGGCACCGATAAATACTCGGCTGAAGATTTAAAGAAAGAATTTTACAAACTAGGATTATCGTTTGCTGTAACCTCGGGCCGCGACCGCGCTAATATTTCGTTAAGCGGGCTTGAAGAAAACCTGGAGAAAGGTATTGAGTTGTTTGAGCACATTTTATCGCATGTAAAAGCAGATAAGGAAGTGTTTGAAGGGCTTAAGATGGATATAGCGCAAGGACGCATTAATGCCAAAAAGAACAAGAGCGCTATATTATACAGCGGCCTGGTTAACTACGCCAAGTATGGCCCGCTTAATCCTTTTACCAACGTAATGAGTGAGGAGGAGTTAGAGAAGGTGGATGTAAATCAGTTGGTAAGCCTTATAAAATCGTTAACGGGTTACAAGCATAAGATATTCTATTTTGGAAGCAACAGCCCTGCAGTAGCTTTAGAAGTAATAAACAAGCTGCATACAGTTAATGCTACATTAAAAGATTACCCTGCGGCCAAAAAATATCCCGAGCTGCCTATAAATGAAACGAAGGTATATGTGTGCTATTACCCTATGAAACAAGCCGAGATAGTAATGTTGGCTAAAGATGTGCCTTTTAATAAAGATTTATACCCCTCTATATTTTTATACAACGATTACTACGGTTCGGGCTTAAGCTCTATTATGTTCCAGGAGATACGCGAGAAAATGGCTTTGGCGTATTCGGTTTACAGCAGTTATGGTGTGCCACAGTACGCTAACGAGTCGCACTACTTAACCTCGTATGTAGGCACGCAGGCCGATAAGCTTAAAACAGCTTTGGCCGAAATGAACAAGTTATTGAACGATATGCCGGAAGTGCCGCAACAATTTGATGGTGCCCGTGCCAGCGTAATAAAAACGCTTGAAAGCGACTGGACTACCGGTATAGATATGTATGCTGCTTACGAACGCGCTAAAAAGCGCGGATTAAATTACGATGTGCGCAAAGTAATTTACGAAGCTGCTAAAACAACCAGTATACAAGACGTACATAAGTTTTTTAACGAGCACGTAAAGGGCAAAAAATTTGACTACCTGGTAATAGGTAAAAAAGAAGACCTTAATATGGAAGTATTGAAAGATTTAGGCCCCGTGCAGGTGTTAGAATTGAAGGATGTGTTTGGGTATTAATAAAGCAACTGGTTATAAAAAAGAAACGCCCCGAATTTCCGGGGCGTTTCTTTTTTATAAAAACTTCTGTAATCTACTTACTAAACCTATCGGCTACTATTAAATCTTTAGAGCCGGCGGTGTATTTATAAAAACCTTCGCCTGCTTTAACGCCCAGGCAACCCGCGGTTACCATGTTTACCAATAAAGGGCTTGGTGCGTATTTTGGGTTGCCAAAGCCATCGTGCAATACACGTAAAATAGCCAGGCAAACATCCAGGCCAATAAAATCGGCAAGTTGCAGAGGACCCATGGGGTGTGCCATACCCAGTTTCATTACTGTATCAATTTCTGCTACACCGGCTACGCCTTCTCGCAGGGTTTCAATGGCCTCGTTTATCATAGGCATTAAAATGCGGTTGGCTACAAAGCCCGGGTAGTCGTTTACTTCTACCGGTATTTTATCCAGGCTGCGGGTGGCGGTTAATACAACTTCCATGCTGTTATCCGATGTTTTGTAGCCACGTATAATTTCTACCAGTTTCATTAAAGGAACCGGGTTCATAAAGTGCATACCTATTACATTCTGCGGCCTTTTAGTGGCTGCAGCTATTTTGGTAATAGAGATGGAAGAAGTATTAGATGCCAGTATAGTTTCGGGTTTGCACAATTCATCCAACTGTGTAAAAATTTTCAATTTAATCGCTTCGTTTTCGGTGGCGGCTTCAACTACCAAATCTGAATCTTTACAAACCTCTAATGAAGTATTTGTGCTCAGGTTTTTTAAGGTGGTAGTTTTTGCCTCTTCGGTAAGTGTTCCCTTGGCAACCATACGGTCAAGGTTTTTGGTAATGGTGCCCAGGGCTTTTTCTAAAGCCGGTGCCGAAACATCTACCAGGTTTACTGCAAATCCTTTCATAGCAAACACATGCGCTATTCCATTACCCATGGTGCCTGCACCAATTACCGATACTTTCTTTATTTCCATTATTGCTTAATTATTTTTTTAGTGGATGATTGAATGTTTTTACCGCTTAGGGTAATAAAATAAACTCCGTTGGCATAAGCCTTAACCGGTAAAGTGCTTAAGGTTTGGTTGTTGCCAATTGGTTGCTCTAAAAGCTTTTGGCCGGTTATATTGCGTAGTTCCAGTTTTTCAAATGTATTAGCTTCATAGCTTACCGATATAGATTCGCTTGTTGGATTGGGGAACAAATTAAACGCCTTACGCGCTTCAACTTCATTCACGGCCGAATAAACGCACTCAACATCGGCAGAAGTAGTATCGGCTAAAGCAGGGTTCCGAATAGCAAGGCAGTATTGGCCCTTGCTGAGGCCATAAATAGTAGCAGTGCCCGTTTTGTTGTTAGCGTTCCCTTGTATGTTTATTTTAAATGAATCTGCCAGCGCCCAATCAGAATCTGAAGCCGGGCGATACATAACCACCATACTATCTTCCGATAACGTAATAAACGAGGCGTCCAAAGAGGTATCTGTACCATCGTAATTAATGGTTGCATTTGCCGTAAAATTTGAGGGTATAATTCCGTCAACGGTCCAGTATCGCTTATCATGCAAATGCAATCCGGCAATTTTGTTTTTAAGTGGTTCCGGCCTTACCCAATTATGTTCTACACGCACTAATGCAGAATCGGTAACTGCAGCCACCTGCAATAGCATTTTTGCTGTGCCGTAATCATAGCTTCCGGGTTGGTCTAATATTTTCCACTCATCGGTAATGGCATCCTGTATTTTTTCATCAAAATCAAGTGCTATATACACCGGTTCGTTAGGTAGCGAAATGGCATGAGACGTACACTCATCACCCACATTTACTATCTCATCAGTCCGGTTCCAGTTCTGGTCGAAGTAAGAAACCTTAATCGGTACGTTTTGGTAAAGGTGCGGTGCCTGGTGCAGCCGTTGCCTGATAACAAATGTAGTTTGAAAGCCGGCATTAGTTGTAGGCAGGGTGCGCAGTTGCTCAATAGAAAAATGCGTAAAGCCGGGCGCTGTTATAAAGTCATTAAAGTAATCATTTAGATTAATGCCGGCGCATTGTGCCAGGTAATCGCGTAGTTGCAGGGTGGTAACATTCTGCCATGCAAAATCGGTTAGAAAGTTCTTTACACAGCTAAAAAAAAGCTGGTCGCCCATGTAGGCGCGCAGGGTGTGTATTACATCGGCGCCTTTATTGTAAACGGTAGAGCCATAGGTGCTTTCGGTAGGCACTCCACTAACCGGCAGATAGCTGCCATCGCTTATATGGGCCTTATGCAAAACATCTTCATGGTTTACGCGCACGGCATCTTTGTAGGTGCTATCACCATACAAGCGCTCGTAAAACAGGTGTTCATTATAGCTGGCCCATCCTTCGTTCAGCCACATTTCACCGGCTGTTTTGCAGGTAACTAAATTGCCAAACCAATGGTGGCTAAGTTCGTGGGCCATGGTGCGTTCGGCTTGTGCGCTTAAGCTATTCAGGTAATAAGTCATAAAGCCAATGTTGGTGGCATGCTCCATGGCGCCGGCATTAAACGGCACTATGCAATAGCCAACGCGGTCCCAGCGGTAAGGGCCCCAGGCTTCTTCTTGTATATGGAAGGCATCGTGCAGATGCACAAACAAATTTTTAAGGTTGGTGGTATCAGCAGCGCGGGCGGCCAGCAATACCTGTAAGGTGCCTGTCATGCCGTTTACGGTATCCTCAACTGTAGCATAATCAGACACCGCAACTGATGCCAGATAGGATGGGATATCTTGAGTTAGCTTCCAGTGCCAGATTTTTTTGTTGCCATTGGTGGCTACATCCAGCAACAGGCCGTTGCAAAAAGCCTTATGCGTGTTTTTGGTAGTTACATAAAACTCGTACAAACTCCGCTGTTCAAAATTATCGAAGCAGGGAAACCAAACGCGGCCGTAAGTATGCGGGTCGGCCAAAAAGCTTACGCCAATATTAAAGGCATAAGCATTGGTCCAGTAAAAGCCGCCAAAATCGCCCGTCGCCCTGTAAGGGTTACCATGGTAGAAAACATGCAACGTGGCAGAATCGCCGGTATTGAGGTTGAGCAGCAGGTTTATATCAATTACAGAATCGTTATAAGTAAAAGGAACGGTAGAGGTATTAACCTTTACCGAATCCACGGTAAGCTTTAGTAAATCGAGATGGATACCAGTTACTCCATTCTGTTTGCTTTTTATGCCTATTACAGCTTCGGCGTGCAATACTTTAGTAGTAAAATCGGATAAATCGAGCTTTAAATTAAAGCTGCGCAAATCAATTGTATCGCCCCGTAAATCCTGCGCGTGGGGTAATAAAAATAATAGCTGTGCAAATATGAGCAGACTTAATTTTTTAAGCATGCCTGCGAAGATAAACGCTTAAATGTATAATTTAAACAGGTAGGCTACCACCCCAAAAAAACGAGGCCGGAGTTGCTTTTTTAAACACAATTCCTATCTTCAAAATATCAATTAAAGACGCAGTAATGAAAAATATACTTCTGATAGCTTGCCTGTTTTTTCAGGGTGCAGTTATTTACGCTCAATCTTTTGTTAGCCCCATCGGGTTTGTAGAAACAGATGCTAACAAGCAAAAGGTTATTGCTTTTATTCAAAAGCAGGTTAAAGAAGATTATTCTAAAATAGGTATGGATGACCCCTCTACCTTAAGAATGATGGAGCAGGCCAATTTGAAAGCTTTTAAGGAACTTACCACTGTAACCAATACCTCGTTGTTGAGTACTGTAATTAAAACTTACTGCGATATAGGCATGTGCAGCTACGATACCATTTTAATGATGTATAAAGAGCAAAATAAAGCCAGCAAGCAAACCTTGGAATGGTAGGGTTGCCTTATTTGGATAAGGTGCCCTCAATGCCATCGTCCATAGTTTTGCCACTGATGTAGGCCGCTGCCATTATTGCTACTTCTATAGCTTTACCATGTTTGGTATCCCAGTAGTAGCCATCGGTAAAGCTTACTTTTATAATGCTAATCCTTGGGTCGTCTACACCTTCGGTAAACCAAATTTTAGCGGCTGGTTGCCATAACTCTTTAATTTTCTCTTTATCGTAACCTATAGTGGCTATGCCGTGTAGCGAAAGAAATCTTGCCTGGCCTTTACTAAATAGTAATTCCACATGGCTATCTACTGCTATCTCCTGATTTTTTTCGCTGTTCTTATCGGTAAGGAACCAAATATTTCCTTCATCGTCCGCTTGTTGTACGGCCATTGGGCGCGCAATTAGTTTTTCGCCTTTGTAAGTGCAAAACATACACGTAGTAATATCGTTTGCCAGTTGCTTGATTTTGGCAGTTGCTTCCGTTCCGGTAAGGTTTTTTACGTCGCCCATAAATTTTAATTTTTACAGGTTGTAATAAAGTTGTACCACCGCCAGCTGCAGGGCTAAATGGACTATATGAGCATGTTAGTCAACTGTTATTCCACACTTTTAAAGTGCAGCCCTGCTTTTTTTAGTTCCGTCCGCAATTTGGGTAAACTGGTTTTACCCATGCCATGTAAGGCTAATATGTCGGTTTCGGAAAACCTGGCAAGTTGCTTTACGGTTTTAATGCCTTTGTTTTCAAGAGCACGCCGCGCAGGTGCCGAAAGGCCGGATAGAAATCCTGTTTCGGGAGCCCGTTGTTTTTCGCAAACAGGGCACGTAGGGCAATCGGTGCTTTTATAATATTGATGGCCCTTGCGGCAGGTGCGCAGGCTTTTGCTTTTTTGCTTATCGGCGTTTTGCTTAAAGCGAAACTTTACAATTTTAGTGATTAATGCAATGGGCAAAGGTTTATCTAATGGAAATTGAACCGAGCCTTTTGCATTTTTGTATTTGGCTATATCTTTTGTGAAATTGGCAATGCCCGCAGCACCAGGGTAAAAGCCAACATGATGCTCGTAACCGGCAAAATAAACCAGAGGGCCATAGTAAGTAAAGGCGGGCATTTGGTAACTGATGGTTTCTTCTGCCTGTGGTGCAGCCTTTTTAATTGCTGTCCGTATCTCCTGCAATAACTTTTGTGTTGATTTAGGAAAAGTGCTGATGTATGCATCCACACTAACAGGGGTATTTGCTTTCATTGCCATAACCGGTGTATTTATGCAGATAAATATACCAATTGCATGTTTTAGTAATAGTGGAATCTATTGTTTTTTCGATTCAAACACGGCAGCAGCGTTGTTCATCATAGCCGCAATTTCTTCATTGCACAACCGGTTAATGCTACCTTCGTGCGTATGGGCCAGTTTTCGTTCGGGGTTAAAGGTGCCCGCATTAATTGAATTGCCCACCACTTTATAGGCATCGCGAAAGGCCATGCCGCCCACAACCAGTTTATTAATTTCTTCTACACTAAACAGGTCGTTAAACTTTGCATCATTTAAAATGTCCTTGCGCACTTTTATTTCATCTAACGAAAAGATAAGCATGGTAAGGCACTCGTGCATTGTATCAATGGCCGGAAACAGGATATCTTTAGTTAGCTGCATATCGCGGTGGTAGCCCGAAGGAAGATTATTGCAAAGCATCGTCATTTCGTTTGGTGTAGCCTGCAGGCGGTTACATTTGGCGCGGATTAACTCAAATATATCGGGGTTCTTTTTGTGCGGCATTATGCTGGAACCGGTAGTAAGCGAGTCGGAGAAGGAGATATAGCCAAACTGCTGGTTCATATACAGGCAAACATCATACGCAAAGCGCGATAGGGTAGAAGCAACCGATGCAAAAGAGGTGAGGGTTGCTTTCTCTGCTTTACCGCGAGTCATTTGCGCATAAACCGAGTTGTAATTCATTTGGCTAAAGCCAAGCAGCCCGGTGGTTAATGTGCGGTTAAGGGGGAAAGCTGAACCATAACCGGCACCGGAGCCCAGCGGGTTTTTATCGGCTATTTTATAAGCTGCTGAAAGCAGTTCCATATCGTCGGCAAGGCTTTCGGCGTAGGCGCCAAACCAAAGCCCGAATGATGAAGGCATGGCTAATTGCAAATGCGTATAGCCCGGTAGTAAATCATTTTTGTATTGCTCGCTTAACTGCTGTAGCTTGGTAAATAGCTGCATAACCAACCCTGAAGTTTCTTCAAGCGTGTGTTTAAGATACAACTTAATATCTACCAGCACCTGGTCGTTACGCGAGCGGCCGGTGTGCAGTTTTTTGCCGGCATCGCCAATGGTGGCTGTAAGCGTTTGTTCTATTTGTGAGTGTACATCTTCTACATGCTCTTCTAAAATGAAATTGCCTTCATCTATCGTAGTTAGAATATCCTGCAAGCCGGTTTTTATAGCATTCAATTCATCTGCATCAATAATCTTTATCTCGTGCAGCATTTGGGCATGAGCTAATGAACCTAAAACATCGAACCTGGCGAGGCGCAAATCCCATATGCGGTCGTTGCCTACCGTAAACTTTTCGGTAACCAGTGCCTTATCATCTTGTTTTAATTCGCCTTTTTGCCAAAGTTTCATGCTACGTGTTTTTTTTAGTTGTTTATGAAGCTGTCTAGAATTTATCTCCTAATTTGTTTATGGCTCTTTTCGGCTGCACCTGCGGCAGATTTTCTTGCCAGAAATATTCCATTATGGCTGCGAAAACCTTTCTTGGTTCGCTCGAAAATAGCTCATAAACAACCTTACTATATAAATCCTAAACAGCTTCTAAATATGTTTCGATAAGCTGCTTGTATAGCGCAATACCATTTTTAATCTCTTCTATATAAATAAACTCATCGGCACTATGCGAACGGGCCGAATCGCCGGGGCCAATTTTTACAGCCTTCCAGGGCATTAGAGCCATATCGGAAGTAGTGGGCGAACCATACAGCGGAATGTTTAATTGTTGCGCCGCTTTAACCATGGGGTGTTCGGTATCAATAAATGAAGGCTTAATACGCGTAGAGCGTTCCTTTACGTCGGCTTTTACATGTTGGCGTATAGTGGCTAATACCTGTTCATGGGTATAACATTCATTCAACCGTATATCGGCTACAAAGCTGCATGCGGCCGGTACCTGATTGTGCGCCGTTCCGGCGCTTACCACCGTAACATTCATACTAACCGGTCCCAGCCACTGCGAACTCTTTTCAAATTTATAGGCGCGGAACCATTCTATATCGGGCAGGGCTTCGTAGATGGCATTAATGCCCTCATTGCGCGCGGCATGCCCTGCTTTTCCTTTGGCCGTACAATCCACTACCAACAGACCTCTTTCGGCAATGGCCATTTCCATTTTTGTAGGTTCGCCTACTATGGCAAGTTCTATGTTGCCTAATTCGTTTAGTATGCTTTCAATCCCTCCCTTGCCCGATATTTCTTCTTCGGCTGTAGCGGCAAAAACGATATTGGAAGGCATATCGCTTTTATCTTTAAAATACAGAAAGGTAGCCAGCAGGGATACTAAAGGTCCCCCTGCATCATTACTGCCAAGTCCATATAGTTTACCTTCTTCAATTGTAGCAGCAAAAGGGTCTTTTGTATATCCGGAGTTGGGCTTTACCGTATCGTGATGCG
The DNA here is from genome assembly GCA_044228435.1 of Chitinophagales bacterium. Classification (GTDB taxonomy): domain Bacteria; phylum Bacteroidota; class Bacteroidia; order Chitinophagales; family LD1; genus Bog-950. The sequence goes on along the minus strand of JBGAUW010000006.1, from coordinate 58,113 downwards.
AGTTTAACAGCAGGGTGGGTTTCGCCGTATCAAAAAATGTATTCTGCGCCCAAACATTATTGCCCTCGCGAAAGGCAATGCACTTCTTTCCTTCTAAAAAACTGAAAAGTATATCGGCAGTTTTATCCTCCTCTTTACTTAAAGAGGGGGTTTCTATTAAGCGCTGTAAAAGGGCAATTGTTTCCGTCATGCCCTTATAGTTGTGCCGGTGCGCGCTTCGCCTTCGGCCAGTTGAGTAATATGAGAGGCGTGCCCTATTAATACTGTTTTAACTCCATTACTAATCGCACCAAAAGCGTTATCTATTTTAGGCAGCATGCCCTCAGTTATAACGCCGGTGCGCTTTAATTCTTCAGCCCGGGCTAAGTCTATTTCGTTAATTATACTTTGTTCATCATTTACATTGCTAAGCAGACCGTTCTTTTCAAAGCAATAAATAAGATTAACCTCGTAAAATTCACTCAGGGCTTCGGCCAGTATACGCGCCACTGTGTCGGCATTTATGTTTAATAACTGGCCTTCGGCATTGCAACTAATAGGTGCCATTACCGGTGTAATACCCGCCTCTAAAAGGTTTTTTAAAACTTTACAGTTTACATCCTTTTTACAAATATCGCCTACCAAACCGTAATCAACATCTTTAACCGGGCGTTTAACTGCCTGTAAAATTCGGGCATCGGCGCAGGTAAGGCCAATAGCATTGGCGCCTTTGGCATTTAAAGCCCCTACTATGCTTTTATTAATCCAGCCGGCATAGGTCATGGTTACAACCTTAATGGTTGCTTCATCCGTTATGCGGCGCCCTGCTACCATAGTAGTTGCTATGCCTAATTTGCCACTAAGTTCGGTAGCCAGCTTGCCACCACCGTGCACTAATATTTTTTTACCCGGCAGCGCAGCAAAATCCTGCAAAAAGCTGTTTAATGCTTCGGCATTATCTATAATGTTGCCCCCTATTTTTACTACCAGTAGTGCGTGCATGGCTATTATTTGGTTTGCAATATTTTTTTCAAAACTGTTTGTGCAGCTATTACCCGGTTACCGGCTTGTTGCTGTATAAGGCTGTTGGGCCCGTCTATAATAGCATCGGGTAATTCTACATTGCGCCTAACAGGCAGGCAGTGCATTACTTTGGCATTGTTGGTTAAGTTCATTTTTTCGGCAGTTAACAGCCACGATTCACTAACCGGTGGCATAGCCCCGTAATCATTATACGATGACCAGTTTTTTACATACACATAGTCGGCACCCTGCAGGGCTTTATCCTGGTTGTATTCAATGGTTGCACCGCGGCTGAATTGGGTGTCCAACTCATAGCCCTGTGGTTGTGCTATTACAACTTCGGCTCCCGATGCTACAGCCCACTCGGCAAACGAGTTTGGTACGGCCTGCGGCAACGCTTTAATGTGCGGAGCCCAGGTTAGCACTACTTTTGGTTTAGCGGTTTGTTTGGTTTCGGCAATGGTTATCATATCTGCAAAGCTTTGTAGCGGATGCCGCGTAGCCGATTCAAGGCTGATAAGCGGTTTGTTGCAATAGCGCATAAAGCTATTCAGCACATCTTCGTTATAATCTTTATCGCGGTCGGTAAGGCCCGGAAAGCACCGAATACCTACCACATCGCAGTATTGGGCAATTACACCAGCTGCTTCGCGTATATGTTCCACTTTAGTGCTGTTCATTACAGCGCCATCTTCAAATTCAATTTGCCAGCTATCCTTATCCAGGTTAAGCACCATTACGTTCATGCCCAGGTTGTAAGCAGCCCGCTGCGTACTCATACGCGTTCGCAGACTTGGGTTTAAAAACAGCAGACCAATGGTTTTGCGTTTTCCTAAATCGGCAAAGGCATTTACATCGCGCTTTAGTTCGAGTGCTTCGTTTATTAACGATTCAAAATTGCCGGCATCGTTTACCGAAATAAATTGTTTCATGCTACGGGCTGGGCTTTTAAAGAGTGATGAAAAGCTTCGAGAAAAATATCCACCTCTTGCTTGCCTATGGTAAGTGGCGGAAGTATGCGCAGGGTATTTTTATTGGAAGATGAACCGGTGAAAATTTTATGGTTGTGCAAAAGGCTATTTCGTACAGCGGCACATGGTTCGTGTAGTTCGATGCCAATCATTAAGCCCATGCCACGCACTTCGCTTACTGCTTCGAAGCTTTTTAACTGCTCCATAAAGTATGCACCGGTAGTTTGGGCATTAGCTATTAAGTCTTCCTGTTTTATTACGTCCAGCACAGCAATAGATGCGGCGCATGCCAGATAGTTACCCCCAAATGTGGTGCCCAACAAGCCATGCTTTGCTTTGTATGCCGGGCTAATTAATACACCGGCTACCGGAAAGCCGTTACCCATGCCTTTTGCAACAGTAATAAGGTCTGCCTTTATGCCTGCGTATTGGTGTGCGAAAAAGTAACCGCTGCGTCCGTAGCCCGATTGTATTTCATCGAGGATGAGTGAAGCGCCAAACTTATCGCAGAGAGTACGCAGCAATTGCAAAAAGCTTAAAGTAGGAATGTTTACACCGCCCACGCCTTGCATACCTTCTATAATTACGGCACAAACAGTATCATCAAAAGCTTCGATTAATGCAGCCTCATCGTTAAAGGGAAGAAATTGAATCTCTTCGTTTGCATTAATTTGTGCGCTCAGGCTTTTATCATCGGTGGCGGCAACTGCCAGCGAGGTGCGGCCGTGGAAAGACTTATGGAAGGCAATAATTTTTTTGCGGCCGTTTTTAAACGAAGCCAGCTTAAGCGCATTTTCATTCGCCTCGGCGCCACTGTTACAAAGAAAGAGGGCGTAATCGTTGTAGCTTGAAAGAGCCCCTAGTTTATCAGCCAACTGTTGCTGCGCAGGAATTTTTACTGAGTTAGAGTAAAAGCCTAATTGCTGCAATTGCTCTGTTAGCAGTTTTACGTAATGCGGATGGCTGTGGCCAATAGAAATTACAGCGTGGCCGCCATACAAATCCATGTAGCGCGTGCCTTTATCATCGTATAAGTAACATCCCTCACCCTTTACGGGCACTACATCAAAAAGCGGATAAACATCAAACAGATTCATTTTAAAATGCACTTGGTTTTAAGTGAAGGCCCGCTTTTTCGTCGAAGCCAAAAATTAAGTTCATGTTTTGCACCGCCTGCCCCGATGCTCCTTTTAGCAGGTTGTCTATTACGGATGTAAGCAGTACGTATCCTTCTTTTTTTTCCAGGTGTATAAAGCAACGATTGGTGTTTACTACCTGTTTTAAATCAATCTCACTATTGCTTACGGTTACAAAAGGGTGCGCTTGATAGTATTGGGTATATATACCCTTTAAGTCTGCTTCGGCTAAATCTGTTTTAAGATATACCGATGCCATAATACCACGCGTAAAATTGCCGCGCTGAGGCACAAACAGCATATCGCTATCTAGACCGGGTTGTAAGCTTTTTAGGCTTTCGTTTATCTCTAACAAATGCTGGTGCTCAAACACTTTATAGGTAGATGCGTTATTGTTGCGCCAACTAAAGTGAGTGGTGCTGCTTAATGCCTGCCCGGCACCGGTGCTACCGGTTACGGCGTTTATGTGCACTTCGCTGTTTATTTGTTGTGCAGCAGCCAAAGGCAATAGGGCCAGTTCTATACAGGTAGCAAAGCAACCGGGGTTGGCAATGCTTTTTGCGCTTTTAATCAAATCGCGGTTTAGCTCGGGTAAACCATATACAAAGCTACGGCCTGCAAAATTGCTGTTGGCGTGGTGCCTAAAATCCTGGCTTAAGTCAATTACCACTACGTTTTCAGGTAATTGATTTTCTGCCATAAATTTTCGGGCAGCATCGTGCCCGCCGCACAAAAATAGCACATCAATGCCCTTAGTATGCGTCTGTGAAAAAAGCAAATCAGTTTCGCCCAATAAATCAGTATGTACGGTATGCACTGGTTTATCTGCATTGCTATTGCTTTGCACAAATGCTACTTCCACCAAAGGGTGTAGTAATAAAAGCCTTAGCAGTTCGCCACCGGTGTAGCCGGCACCACCAATAATACCCGCTTTAATCCTGTTCATGGAACTGTTGGTTGAGCTGGTTTACCTGGAAGTAAATACCGGTTTGATTGCCGAAAATTTTTGTAAAGCCTTTTACATCATCGCCGCTCCAGCCTTTGTTCATTTCGCCATAGCTGCCAAATTTTGCACTCATTAAATCGTGCGCCGATTCAATGCCGGTTAACTCGAAACGGTAGGGTAGTAGTTTTACAAACACCTTACCGGTAACGTATTTTTGAGTAGAAGTAAAGAAGGCTTCAATGTCGCGCATTACAGGGTCGAAGTATTGCCCCTCGTGCAGCCAGTTGCCATACCAGGTGGCCATTTGGTCCTTAATAAACAACTGCCATTTGGTAAGGGTGTGTTTTTCTAACAGGTGATGTGCCTTAATGGTAATAAGCGGCGCAGCGGCTTCAAAACCAACTCGGCCTTTAATGCCTATAATAGTATCGCCCACGTGTATATCGCGGCCAATGGCAAAAGGCGAAGCTAATTCCTGTAATTTAAGTATGGCATCAACGGGGTTTTCAAACAACTCATCATTTACTCCCTTCAATTCGCCCTGTTCAAAATGCAGGGTTACTGCGCTGCTTTCATTATTGCTTAGTTGCGTAGGGTAAGCTGTTTCGGGTAGCGAACCGCCCGAGGTTAAAGTTTCGCGTCCCCCAACCGATGTACCCCAAATGCCTTTGTTGATGCTGTAAACAGCTTTCTCAAAATTCATTTGCACGTTGTTCTTCTTCAGGTATTCAATTTCCTGCTCGCGCGAAAGCTTTAAATCGCGTATAGGCGTAATAATTTGTAGTTCGGGCGCCATTATGTGAAACACCATATCAAATCGCACCTGGTCGTTACCGGCACCGGTGCTGCCGTGCGCTACTGCTTCGGCTCCCAGTTGCTTGGCGAACTTTGCAGTAGCAATAGCCTGCACAATACGCTCGGCACTAACCGATAGGGGGTATGTGTTGTTCTTTAAAACGTTGCCAAACACCAGGTATTTAATTACATCGTTGTAATAGTCGTTTCGTGCATCTACACACTTAAACGATTTTACACCCAGCGCAAATGCGTGCGCCTCTATGCGTGCTATTTCTTCTTCCGAAAAGCCACCGGTGTTAATGGTAATAGCATGCACCTCGTAACCTAAATCGTTTTTAAGGTAAAGTGCGCAGTAAGTGGTATCTAATCCGCCGCTAAAAGCAAGCACTACTTTTTTATTGTTCATGTTGTTGGTGGCTATTAAAGGTTAAGTGAAAAAATGGCTGTAAACAATTGCTTAAGGCTTTGCGATACCTTTGGCTTGTCGTTCGCTACCTCGGCAGCAGGCGTTTCTACTTTGGCAGCTTGTTTTTCTTTAGGGTCGTATAGCATAGCGGTGCACAGGCAGTTTTTGCGGTTTTTGCTTTGCAGTATTTCAAAGTTTATACAGCTCTGGCAGCCTTTCCAAAACTCTTCATCGTCGGTAAGTTCCGAGTAGGTAACCGGTTCGTATCCTAAATCAGAATTTATTTTCATTACCGCCAGACCCGTAGTTAAGCCAAATAACTTGGCATCGGGGTAGCGGGTAGTAGATAGTTCCAATACCTTCTTTTTAATATCGCGCGCTAGACCGCTTTTTCTAAAGTCGGGCGCTACTATCAGGCCAGAGTTGGCTACATACTTACCGTGGCCCCAGGTTTCGATATAGCAAAAGCCGGCCCATTGCCCTTCGGGCGAGAAGGCCAGCACCGCTTTTCCCTCGCGCATTTTTTCGCCTATATATTCGGGCGAGCGCTTGGCTATACCGGTGCCGCGGGCTTTGGCAGAGTTTTCAATTTCATGGCAGATAGTCTCTGCATAAATTTCGTGTTGCGAAGTAGCAACGGTAATAACGAATGATTGATTCATTAGCTTAAATGGCTTAATGCACAAAAAAAGTGACCAATAAAAATTTAAAAGAGGCGCGCGAAATCTTTCGCAGCACATGCCGCATCAACGATGGAGAATGGCTATAGTTGGGATGGTATCAACGTCTGGGGAAGAAGGGCGTAGATAAGCTATGCAGAATAGCATGAGCATCTATACTAAAAACGGTTCCGGTAAGGGCAAATACCCTCGACGCACTGTGCGTTTTTACTTCGGTAACCGAATATTCATTTTTGAATATTTTCTTCATTTCTTTCCGAACCTTGTTTTTACTTACTTGATTAACCGCACAAAAGTGAAATATAATTCTGATATTATTTTAACTATTTGTATAAAAATTGAGAAAAAACTAAATGGTGTTTAGTAGGACAACTTCCAGTAGGCGCATATAGCGCAGCGGTGAAACATACTTTGCTATTTTAGCTTCTGCACCAAAACACCCCGATGCTATTTATAACTGCTTTTTTGCTTGGCTTTGTAGGTTACCTGCCACCGGGCAATATAAACTTAACGGTGGTGCAGCTAAGTGTAGACCATCATAAGCGGCAATGGCAGGCGTTTATTTTGCTGGCCGCCGTAATGGAGTTTATTTATTGTTATGCATCTATGGCGGGTATACAAATGCTGCGCAGTGATACAAAGTTGATTGCCGCACTTAACTGGAGCGGAGTGGTTATTTTTTTCGCGCTTGGTTTGTTTAGCCTGCTGCATAAAGAAAAGCCCGAGAGTGAAAAAACCTTGTTTTCTTCCAGCATTAAGCGGGGTGTTTTTGTTGCCATTTTCAATCCGCTGCAAATTCCGTTTTGGTTGGTATGGGGTGCTTATGTTATGGAAAACGGTTGGGTGCAGAATACCAGGGCATCGATAGGTTTGTTTACCGTAGTGTGCACTATTGGCACTATAATGGTTTTGTATATGTATGCACTGGCCGGTAAAGCTATAGTGGCACGGTTGAATGTAAACCGTAATTTGCTTAGTAAAATTATAGGTGGCCTGCTTGTTTTTTTAGCTATAGTGCAAACCATTAAATTGCTTACAGTATAAGCTTATTCGTAGCGCAACGCTTCTACAGGGTCCAGGTCGGCGGCTTTAATAGCGGGGTATATGCCGGCAGCAAGGCCCACTATAAACGTAAATACCCATCCACCTATTACCCAAAAATAAGGGAATATAAAACCCGATTGTAAAAACAGGCCCACCAGGTTGCCCATGCCTATACCCAATATAATACCCAGTATGCCGCCTATCTGGCAAATAACAATAGCCTCGGTTAAAAACTGAACGCGTATAGTCTGCTTGTTAGCACCAAGCGCTTTGCTTATTCCAATTTCACGGGTGCGTTCGTTTACGCTTACCAGCATAATGTTCATTAACCCAATGCCTGCGCCTATTAAGGTTAAAATGCCAATTACTATAGTGGCAATTTTTATGTATTGCATCTGGTCTAAAATCTGGTCGGCCAGGCGCTCGCTTTTGCCTATATCAAAGTCGTTACCATCGCCTACCCTAAGATTACGCACCGCACGCAACACACCGGTAGCTTCGTCAATGGCCATATCTAACTCGCCGGCATTGCTTACCATTACGTTCAGCAGGTACGAGGTATTGTTATCCGGAAAACTCCACCGTGCATTTTGCACCGGTATCATTACCTGGTTATCGGTAGCAATTTGGCTGGCGCCTTTGCTTGCCAGTATGCCAGCCACTTTAAATTTTTTGCTGCCAATGCTTATCAGTTTGCCTACTACGGTATCGTAAGGTTCAAAAATTTTGGCTACCACATCTTTACCTACCAGTATTACATCGCTGCCACTTTCAATTTCGGTTTTAGAAAAATTGCGGCCCTCACCAATATTTTGTCCGCTAACCTTCAGGTAGTTTTCATCAATACCCACCACCTTTACATTGGGGTTGGTTTTTTTTGACTCGTACTTAATAATAGCTATACCCGTAGCCATAGTACTTACCGAAACGGTAGCCGGGTAATGAAAATTCTTTTTAAAACTGTTTGCCTGCTGTATGGTAAGCGGCGGGTTTTCTGATTTATGTTTTCTGCCACGTCCACCACCGCCGCCGCGGGCTTTTACGGTTCCCTCGTTGGTAATTGAAAAGGTATTGCTACCCATTTCGCTAAAGCTGGATAGCATTTTGGTTTTAATACCCTCGGTAGCGGTTAATATTCCTATAAGGGCAGTAATACCGAACATGATAATAGAGAGCGTAAGTATAGTGCGCAGCATGTTGCTGCGTATTGCCCTTATAGCCAGCTTTATATTTTCGGTCAAATTCACGGCGCAAACTTATTAAAAGGAAAGACGTTTTAAATACAATAATATTTAGAGACTAAAAAGTTAAATCGGTTGCGATATATGGATTTGTTACAAGCTACGGTTTAAACCGTGGGCTATAAGTAATTATATTCGCCGCAATGGATAATCCTGAATTTGAGTTGGCCGAGCAGTTTGCGCTTTATACCAACCGTCACTTTTTTTTAACGGGCAAGGCGGGCAGCGGTAAAACTACCTTGCTTAAGCACCTGGCTAAGCATACTACCAAAAACTTTGTGGTAGTAGCGCCTACCGGTGTAGCGGCTATTAATGCCGGGGGCGTAACGCTCCATTCGCAGTTTAATTTACCCTTAACCTCGTTTATACCTACTGCCGATAAAGTTGATTTAAACCTGATTACTAACCGGCGTGCGCTGTTAGAGCACATGAACTTTAGAAAAGATAAGCGCAAGGTAATACAGGAAATGGAGTTACTGATAGTAGATGAGGTGAGTATGGTGCGCGCCGATATTTTAGATGCCGTAGATTTTGTAATGCGCACTGTGCGCCGCAAGCAAAAGCCTTTTGGGGGCGTGCAGGTAATGCTGATTGGCGATATGCACCAGCTGCCACCTGTAGTAAAAGATAATGAGTGGGCTATTTTGAAAAACTATTATGCCAGCCCCTACTTTTTTGATTCAATGGTGTGGAAGGAGCTGAATGCGGCCGAAATAGAACTAAAGAAAATTTACCGGCAAAGCGACCGCCGGTTTTTGCGCCTGCTAAACAATATACGCCACCTGGAGATAGATGAGGATGATTATGAAGAGCTGAAGAAGCGCTATAACCCAGGATTTAAACCTACCGAACCGGGCTACATATTATTAAGTACTCACAACAGCAAGGTAAACAGCGTAAACGAAACCGAATTGCGCAAGCTGGATGCGCGCATGTATGCCTTTGAGGCAGAAATAACCGGCGAGTTTCCGGAGCACATTTACCCTTGCGAAAAATACCTGGGGCTTAAAGAGGGGGCACAGGTAATGTTTACCCGCAATGATGCCGAAGGCGGAAAATACTTTAACGGTAAACTGGCGCAGGTAAAAAAAGTAGATACCGAAAATATTACCGTAACCTTTAACGATAGCGGCGAAGATTACCTGGTAAAAAAAGAAGTATGGGAAAACATCAGCTACTCGGTTGACGAAAAAAACGATGCCATCAATAAAAATGTGGTAGGCACTTTTAGCCAATACCCTTTGCGTTTGGCCTGGGCTATAACCATACACAAAAGCCAGGGCCTTACCTTCGATAAAGTAATTATAGATGCCGGCAGTAGTTTTGCGGCGGGGCAGGTGTATGTGGCTTTATCGCGCTGCCGTACGCTGGAGGGTATTGTGCTGCATAGTTTAATTACTCAAAATAGCCTGCGCGGCGACCAGAAGATTGTAGACTTTAGCGATCAACACCATAGTAGCAGCGATTTGTATAGTTTGCTGGAGGAGTCGAAGGTGGAGTATGCCAATGAGCAGCTTAAAAAGCTGTTCGATTTTAGTAAACTGCGCGAACGGATAAGCGATTGGAAGGAATTGCTTTTTGAAAAAGATATACCCGAGAAAGAGAAAGCGCTTGAGGTGCTCGATCATGTAATGGTGCAAATTGAAGCCATAGTTACTACTGCACATAAATTCGAATCGCAGCTCGATAAACTGCTTTTTACTTTTAACCGCGATAAAAACCCGACGGATTTGCGCGAACGTTCGTCCAAAGCCATCGACTACTTTACCGAAACTATATTCAACCAGCTAATAACCCCGGTGCACAAACATATTAGCGACATGGCTTACAAAAGCAAATCGAAAAAGTATGTGCAGCAGGTGCAGTATGTGCAAGAGAACTTTTGGGTAAAAATGAACCAGCTTTACCAGGCTTATTTTATGGATGAGAAGATTTACACAGGCCTTATAAAGTATAACCGCGCCATGCTTAAAACACCCGAAAGTTCGGTTACCTCGGGCAAAAAAGAGAAGGGGGGCACCTTTCAGGATACGCTGGATTTGTACCGACAGGGAATTAGTGTAGAAGAGATAGCCTCGGTGCGCGGTTTGGCGCTTTCTACTATAAAAAGCCATTTAAGTAAGTGGATATTGGAGGGAGAGATAGACGTGCGCAATATTTTACCTGAGGAAATGGTAAAGCAGGTAGAAAACTACATGGAAGCGAATAATGTGCTTTCGGTTAGCCCCTTGTTGGAACATTTTGGCGATAAATATGACGCCAACGACATGCGGATGGTGGTAAATAGCATGTTATATAAGAGAAAGAGCGAAAACCCAGCGTAAGCAGGTAGCGAATTTTCGCTAAAAACGTTTTTTATATTATAAAAACCCTGCTACATTTGCGCTGTGAAACGAATAGGAAACCGGCCTCCGGCAACGGGCGCTAATTTTAGCCCTTCCATCCCCGCCACCTACCCTGGCTGTTTTAATTCGCTTTATTTATTTGTAAACAAAACCCAAATCATAAATCATGGCATTTGATATTGAAATGATTAAGAAGGTATATGCCGAGCTACCTGCTAAAATTGAAGCGGCCCGTAAAGTACTTAACCGTCCTTTAACGCTTACCGAAAAAATTCTTTACTCGCACCTTCATGCCAGCCAAAAGCTGGAAGATTTTACCCGTGGTAAAAGCTATGTAGATTTTGCACCAGACCGCGTGGCTATGCAGGATGCAACTGCGCAAATGGCCTTATTGCAGTTTATGCAGGCGGGCCGTCCTAAAGTGGCTGTTCCTTCAACTGTGCACTGCGATCACTTAATTACCGCAAAAGATGGTTCTAAAACCGACTTGGCAGCTGCTACTTCGGGTAATAAAGAGGTTTACGATTTTCTTGCCTCTGTATCTAATAAATATGGCATTGGCTTCTGGAAACCGGGCGCTGGTATCATTCACCAGATTGTGTTAGAGAACTACGCTTTCCCGGGCGGTATGATGATAGGTACCGATAGCCACACGGTAAACGCCGGCGGCCTTGGTATGGTTGCTATCGGTGTAGGTGGTGCCGATGCTTGTGATGTAATGGCTGGCCTGGCATGGGAGCTTAAACAACCTAAACTGATAGGTGTTAAGTTAACCGGTAAATTAAACGGCTGGACAGCCCCTAAAGATGTTATTTTGAAAGTAGCAGGTATACTTACTGTAAAAGGTGGTACCGGCGCTATAGTTGAATATTTTGGCGAAGGTGCTGTGGCTATGAGCTGCACCGGTAAGGGCACTATTTGCAACATGGGTGCAGAAATTGGTGCTACTACTTCTACCTTTGGTTACGATGAGAGCATGAGCCGCTACCTGAGCGCTACCGGCCGTGCCGATGTAGCTGCTGCTGCAGATGCAGTTAAAGCACACCTTACCGGTGACCCGGAAGTATATGCAAACCCTGAAAAATATTTCGACCAGGTAATTGAAATTAACCTGACCGAACTTGAGCCGCACATCAACGGCCCTTTCACACCGGATTTGGCTACGCCAATATCTAAAATGAAAGAAGCTGCTGCTGCTAACAACTGGCCTACCAAGGTTAGTGTTGGTTTGATTGGTTCTTGCACCAACTCATCTTATGAAGATATCAGCCGTGCCGTATCATTGGCTAAGCAGGTAGCTGAGAAAAACCTGAAATCGAAGGCAGAATTCAGCATTACACCGGGTAGCGAGCAAATCCGCTTTACTATCGAGCGCGATGGTTTTATCGATACCTTTAATAAAATAGGCGCTACCGTTTACGCTAACGCCTGCGGACCTTGCATTGGTATGTGGGCCCGCCACGGTGCCGATAAACAAGAACGCAACACCATCGTTCACTCGTTCAACCGTAACTTTGCCAAGCGCCAGGATGGTAACCCAAACACACTAGCGTTTGTGGCTTCACCTGAATTGACTACTGCTTTGGCTATAGCCGGCGACTTAACTTTTAACCCGCTTACCGATACATTAACTAACGAAGCCGGACAGCAGGTAAAACTGGATGCACCAACTGGTGATGAACTACCAACAAGAGGTTTTGCAGTAGAAGATGCAGGCTTTGTAGCTCCATTTGAAGATGGAAGCCAGGTGCAGGTTAAAGTATCTCCAACATCTGACCGCTTACAATTGCTTGAGCCATTTGCACCATGGGAAGGTGTTGATCTGAAAGGATTGAAGCTGCTTATTAAGGCTAAAGGCAAGTGTACTACCGACCACATATCTATGGCCGGCCCATGGTTAAAATATCGTGGCCACCTGGATAACATCAGCAACAACATGTTGATAGGTGCGCTTAACTTCTACAACGAAAAAACCAACTCGGTTAAAAATCAATTGACCGGTGAGTATGGTGAAGTACCTGCAGTACAGCGTGCTTACAAAGCAGCTGGTGTAGGTTCCATAGTAGTTGGCGATGAGAACTATGGCGAAGGCAGCAGCCGCGAGCATGCAGCTATGGAGCCACGTTTCTTAGGTGTTCGTGCAGTGCTTGTAAAATCGTTTGCGCGTATACACGAAACCAACCTGAAAAAGCAAGGTATGCTGGGTCTTACCTTTGTAAACAAGGACGACTACAACAAAATTCAGGAGGATGATGTGATTGATATTTTAGGCCTTACCACTTTTGCCCCTGGCAAAAACCTAACATTGCAGTTAAACCACAAAGATGGTTCTACAGAATCGTTTGAAGTGGCACACACTTATAACGAGCAGCAGGTAGAGTGGTTTAAAGCCGGCGCAGCGTTGAATATTATTAAGGCAGCGATAGGAAAGTAAAACCCTATCCTAAATCTCTAAAGGCAAAAAAGCGCGAAGAATTTTCTTCGCGCTTTTTTATTGAAGACATCCGAAGTTTTTAAAACTTCGGATGTCTTTGTTTAGGGGGCTTACTCCTCAAACGTCACCGTCTCATTGGCTGCTGCACCTGCCTTAGGGATTAGAATAGTAGCACAGCTATTGTCGGCCTTGCGTATCATCCACGGGTGAGTTAAAAAGGTAGGGCACACCCACGATTGACCGGGTTCAAGTTCTTTATAGAATTTTTCATCGGCGCTATAATCTATCCAAAAAAAACTCAGGTTGTTTTTGGTGTTATTAGTAAAGGTAATTTCGATTGCGTTTAGCGAATTCATTGACATTACGGTTCCCGGATCAAAGCAACCTTTTTCGGTAAAAGCTGTTGTGTTGTAAGTAGCTTCCGCATTAAAGGTTTCTTTATCCTTTTTGCAGGAGGCGGTAAGTAGCAGTGCGCAAATAACAGGTAGAAGTAATCTTTTCATAACTGATTGTTTTGTTGTAAGGCAAAATTAGCTGTTCAGTAACCTCGATTTTACTATTGGTAAGGAAATGCCAAATTTGTCGTCAGTTTTAATATAGCCATGCAAGCAGAAATACGCAGGATAAAGGAAGAAGACAATGCTGCTATTTGTGCAGTAATTAAAAACGTGTTTGAGGAGCATGGGATTAACCGGCCGGGCACAGCTTACTACGACCAAAGCCTGAATAATTTAAGCGAAGCTTTTACATCAGCTAATAGCGCATATTTTGTAGCCGTAGTAGATGGTAAGGTAGTAGGCGGGGCTGGTATTTACCCAACCGAGGGGCTGCCCCCGGGCACCTGCGAGTTGGTAAAAATGTATTTGTTACCCCACGCGCGTGGCAGGGGATTGGGTAAAATGCTAATAGAAAACTGTATAGCTTTTGCCTTAAAGGCGGGATACAACAAAATTTACCTGGAAACAATGCCCGAACTTGAAAAGGCGGTGGCTATTTATAAAAAGTTGGGTTTTACCCTATTGCCCGGCCCTATGGGTAACTCGGGCCATTATTCGTGCAGCATTCATATGTTAAAATCCTTTTAGCCAGGGTTAACCAAACGCATTAAGACTCATGATTTAAGTCAACCCATACTTTAATTTACACATAACTTCCTTTTTAGCCCGCTTGGTTTATATTTGACCCCGCTGTTTTTGGAATAATGGACACACCCAATAAACAGGCTAAGTTTAGTAAAAGAAAAATTTATAACTATGAATTACGTACGCGCATTGCTTTTTGCATTGGTGTTGGGCAGTTTGTCTGCTAATGCACAGCAACCAACTTCTGTTCAACAATGGCGCTCGCTAATGCAAGCCAGCCAGGTAAGTTTCGATAACATTTATAAAACCTGTCCGCACTTTCCGGTTATTGAAAAGTATACCGATGATGCCGCTTTTGCGCAGGCAATTAAAGCCTGGCAGAAAAACTTTGCTAATGAAGAGCAAGCCTTTTGGAAGTTGGATGGCATACAAAAGTCTAACCCCTCGGCATATTACCTTGGGTTAAGCGATGGCAGTAAGCCCGAGGTATTTGCAAGTAGTATTTGGGAGTGGGTTACCAATAGCAAAATAAGCGAAGCCCGCCTTAACGAGCTGGCGGCTCATTTTCCAAAACCGGTGCTTACAGGCAAAGCTGCAGAAGATACTAAAGCCTACGAGATTGCGCTTGATGCGTGGATAAAGCTTTACCCCCTGGAATATGAAAAACTGTTTAACGCCAGTGAATTAACGGCGCTTAACCCTTACTATACCGGTTACTTTAAACCGGTTCAAATTCCGGCTTTTTTATCAGCACCGCTGCACGAAACAAAACCTGTGCGCGAAGCTTACTCGAACACCAGCAAGGGCGAATTAAGCTATCAGCTTAGCATAAGAGCCTGGTTATTTGTTTTCGAGCCACAAACTTTTGCTACATTATATGGAAACCAATACAGCTTTCCGGAATGGTTCAGCGCTGAAAAATTCCGCGCCGATGTAAAGCAAAAATTTGAGTGGACTAAAAATCCGCCGGCCGATGTGGTTAAAAATCACCCGGGTAAATAGTTAAGTTGAATTGACAAACAGAAAAGACACTACAGATATGAACAAGTTTACACGCTTTTCAGCATTACCTTTACTGGTTTTAGCGCTCATTTTATTTGTTTCTGAAGCCAACGCACAGGTAATTAATGATGGTTGTATGCGCATAAGGCCTTATGTGCGCGATACCTGGTTGCAGGAATTCGAAGATCCTTTTGAATCGGATGAGGTAGCGCTTTTTTGGTATGCTGCCGATAACGCCAACCTTGACGGCCAAAGCTGGCGAACCAATGGCTTTATGTATTTTTCGGGAACCAACTGGATTGGATGGCGCACTATATTTGATGGCGGCGACGACCAGGCTGCCAGCCACCCGCTGGTTAACCTTTTCGACCAAACATATGGTACGGCAGGAACTAACGTTACAGTTAATACACCGCGCTATTTGCAAATACGCGGTTCTTATACAGGTGATGATTGCGGCGCTGCAAGCGGCTGCGAAAGCTGTTTGTTTGATGATGATGATTACTGTTATGATGATGTACTTACTACTACCTTCAATTATCGTTTTGCTCCACCTAACCAAAACTCAACAACAACCGATGTATTTACAACCAACCACGGTGCGGCCCCTCCGGGCCTGGGTGGTGGTAGTAACTATGGGGCTCGTGTTTCGGTAGATTGGTCGTCGCCAATTCCATCGGGTATTACAGCCTCGCCGGGTACTAGTACCTGTTCGGGGGGGTCAATAACCCTTACGGTAACCGGCGGAACTGTGTTTGGCGGCAGCTATGTTTGGGAAACCGCCGGTGGAACTACTGTGGGCACGGGTGCTACTATCACGGTATCGCCTTTAGCCAATACAACGTACCGTGTATTTTGTACCAACGGAGGTATAAAAAGCCTATGTTTTAAGGATATCGATTTACTTGTTTCTTCAGCCCCTGTAACCAATAACGTTATTACCCCAACGGGTGCTGTTGGCCCATTTTGCAGCACCGGCGACCCGGGAGTTGTTACCGGCAATACACCAACAGTAGCTTTCCCTACCTGGACTTACCAGTGGGAAACCAGCACGAATGGTGGCGCTACCTGGACAGTTAACGGCCCTTACTCTTCAACCTTGTTGCCTTACCAGTTCGACCCTGCCGCTACTTCGCAAACCTTACTTGTTAGAAGAGTAATAAGCACTGGCGGTTGCGATAATTCATCGAATGTGCTTACTTACGTAATAGAGCAGCCTATAGCTAATAACGTAATTGATGCCGATCAAACTTTGTGTGGCACCTCTACACCTATTGGTTTAACCGGCACGCTACCTACCGGTGGAAACGGCAGCTACGGCTATCAATGGCAATCGGCCACATCTATTGGCGGACCTTACGGAAATATTAGCGGAGCCAATTCGCAAAATTATTCGCCGGGAGCTTTGGTAAGCACCACATATTTCAGGCGTTTAATTACAGGCGGAGCCTGTGCGGCATCGACAAGTAATGTGGTTACGGTTACCATTCAGCCGGTAATTGCCGGCAACACTATTGGTGCGCCGCAAAGTTTTTGTGGCAGCGGCGACCCGATTACACTAACCGGTACCGGTAGTTTGAGCGGCGGTAACGGTATTTATACCTATCAATGGCAGGAGAGTACGGATGGTGGAAATACCTGGGCTGCTGCAGCAAGCACTTCGGCTACTTTCAATCCACCGTTAATAACGCAAACAACTACTTATCGCCGGGGCGTTTATTCGGGCACTTGTTTTAATAATAGCCCCAATGTTACGGTTACCATCTATCCTGTTATAACTAACAACAGCATAAGCGCCGATCAGGCCTCGTGCGGCGCATTTACACCAGCTACTTTGGTTGGCACAACACCCGGTGGCGGCACCGGAAGCTATACCTATGTATGGGAGCAAAATGTAAATGGTGGTGGATGGAATGTGATTGGTGGCGCGGTTTCGGCAAATTACTCGCCGGGTGCTGTAACGGTTACTACCCAATACCGCCGCACGGTTAACTCATTGCCATGCAGCGATGTAAGCAATGTGGTTACAGTTACTATTACTCCGCCAATTACAGTAAACACCATTGGTACCAGCCAAACTTTCTGCGTATCGGGCGACCCCGGAACACTTACGGGAGCGGTTCCTACCGGTGGCAACGGTTCATTTACCTACCAATGGCAAAGCTCGCCCGATGGTTTTACCTGGGCAAACATAGGCGGGGCTACCGGCCAAAGCTATGCGCCGGGCAATATTACAGCTACTACTTATTTTATGCGCAATGCCTTTAGCGGCAGCTGCTCGCTTAGCAGCAACGCGGTTACTATAACTATTGTTCCCGCTATTTCGGGTAACTCTATATCGGCCGCTCAAAGTTTTTGCGGTAGCGGCGATCCTGCTTTATTGATAGGCTCTACTCCAGCGGGCGGTACGGGAACCTATAATTTCCAATGGCTTGAAAGTACGGATAACTTTACCTTTACCCCAATAGGTGGCGCAGTTAATCAAAACTACGACCCGGGTAACGTAACCGTTACTACCTATTTCCGCCGCGATGTTACATCATCTGCCTGCAGCAGCGGTAGCAATGTTATAACAATTACTGTGGTGCCTGTAATAGGTAATAACACCATTGAAAACTATCAACGCTTCTGCGGTTCGGGCGACCCTGTTACTATTAATGGCAGTACGCCTACAGGCGGTACTGGTGTTTATACCTACCAGTGGGAAACCAGCCCTAACGGAATTACCTGGACGGCTGTTGGTGGGGCAAACGCGATTTCGTACGATCCTCCTTTTACCAGTTCAACAGTATACTATCGTCGCCAGGTATTTTCCAGCGTGTGTTCATCTACCAGCAACGATAACCAGATACTTATTTTACAGCAACCGCAGGTAACACAGGTAACAAATACAAACGTGCTTTGTAATGGTGGCAATACCGGTAGCATTTTGGTGTCGGGCACTGCAACCAACGGTTCAGCTTATTATTCAATTGATGGTGGTGTGGTATATCAATCTTCAGGTGCTTTCAGCAATCTTACTGCCGGCAACTATAATGTGTTTATTACCGATGATTCTGCTTGTGTTAGCGCTTATGCCGGCAATGCGGTAGTGGTTTCTGAACCGGCTGTGCTGGTACATACCGCTGTTACTCAAAACGCAAGTTGCGATAATGTGTTTGACGGAAGCATAACTGTCAATGCTACCGGTGGTACTACGCCATATGCATACTCATTAAACGGTGGCCCTTCGCAACCGGGCAATGTGTTTAGTGGGTTATCTGATGGTACTTATACAATTTTAATTACTGATGCTAACGGATGTACTGATGGCGGAACTGAAGTAATTGATACGGCTTATGCTGTGTATGCCAGCCTTGTTTCGCAAACACCGGTAAGCTGCTTTGGCGGAGTAGACGGAACGGTAACGGTTCAATTAACCGGCGGCCTTCCTCCATATTCTTATTCTATTAATGGTATTCAGTTTGTTCCATCGCCTACCTTTACCGGCTTAGCCTCGGGTAACTATGTAGTAACCCTGCGCGACTCGAAAGGTTGTACTGATTTTGTTAGCGTAACTGTTACGCAGCCTAACCAATTGCAGGCACAAATTGATTCGGTAGCTAATATTGGCTGTAGCGGAGCTACAACCGGCGCTATTTATATTACTGTAAGCGGCGGTAATGCCCCTTATAATTTTTTATGGAGCAACAGCGCTACCACCGAAGATATTACAGGTTTAGCTGCCGGCACTTATAATGTTGCCATTACCGATGCCAAAGGCTGCACCGCTTCAGTTGGCGCTACTATTTCGCAGCCGCTTCCATTGTTCCTTAATATAGCATCGTTCCAAAACCTTAGTTGTTATAATGATTCAACAGGGTCGATAGATGTTACTGCTAATGGGGGCGTGCCGCCATACAGCTTTGCCTGGAGCAATGGTGCAACTACCGAAGATGTGTTTGGTTTACTACCGAATACCTACACTGTAGTAGTAACCGATGCAAATGGTTGCCAGCAAACAATTTCGCAAGTTATTACAGAGCCAACTCAACTTAGTTCATCAGTAACATCTACGCAGGTATTATGCGCAGGTGCTGCTAGTGGTGCTGTTGATTTGACAGTAACCGGTGGAACCCTGCCTTATAATTATGTATGGAGTAACGGCGCAACATCGGAAGACCTTAGCGGTGTGGCCGGTGGTTTATACACCGTTATAGTTTACGATGCCAATGGTTGCAGCATTACCAACTCAACAACTGTTACCGAGCCAGCACCTATAACCGTAAGCCTGGTTAAAACCGATGTACTGTGCAATGGCGACTCTACTGCCAGCATTGATATTACGGTAAACGGCGGAACGCCGGTTATTACTTATGCATGGAGCAACGGTGCAGTTACCGAAGACTTAAGCTTACTACCAGCTGGAAATTATAGTGTAACTATTACCGATGGCAATAGCTGTACAGCAACCGCCGGTGCAACTATTAGCCAACCGGCAGGTTTAGTGCTTAATGCTACGCCTGTAAATGTAAGTTGCGCAGGTGGGGCCAATGGTGCTGTTGATGTAACCGTGCAGGGCGGTGTATTCCCTTATACCTATGCCTGGAGCAATAGCGCTACTACCGAAGATATAAACGGATTAAGCGGTGGCACTTATACTGTAAGTGTAACAGATGCTAATGGTTGTAGCCTTACTGCGTCTTTTACTATAACAGAACCAACAGCTATTACTTCAACTCTTACCGGTACAAACGTTACTTGCTTTGGCGCTGCCAACGGTTCAATAGATTTAACCGCGGCTGGCGGAACTGCTCCTTATACTTACCTATGGAACACCTTCCAAACGGTTGAAGATTTGAGTGGCATAAGCGGAGGAACTTACTTTGTAATAATTACCGATGCTAATGGTTGCACCAGGAACGATTCTGTTGTAATTACCGAAGCCCCTGCGTTGGTATTAAACCTTGTTGTAACCAATGTAATTTGTAACGGTGCTGCAACGGGTGCTATAGACCTTACAGTAAATGGCGGTGCACCAACTTATACTTACTTATGGAATAATAATGCTACCAGCGAAGATTTAACCGGTTTGATTGCCGGCACCTATAGCGTGGTAGTTACCGATGCAGCATCCTGCTCGGCAAGTGCCTCGGCAGTGGTTACAGAATCTAACCCTATCGTAATTAATTCATCTACCCAAAATGTAAGCTGTGCCGGTGGCAATGATGGCTCGGTAGATATATCGGTACAGGGCGGAACCTTCCCTTATACTTATGCCTGGAGCAATTCGACCATCGCCGAAGATATTCGCAATGTAATTGCAGGAACTTATGTGGTTTCGGTTACCGATGCTGCCGGATGTTCGGTTACAGCATCGTATACGCTTACAGAGCCGGCTGGAATAGTATCATCAGTTGTGGGAACGGATGTTACCTGCAACGGTGCAAAAAATGGCGCTGCTGATTTAACCGTTAGTGGTGGTGTGGCTCCTTACACCTTCCTTTGGTCTACCTTCCAGGGAACAGAAGATATTAGCGGTTTAAGCGGCGGATTATATTTTGTAATTATAACCGATGCCAATGGCTGCGAAAAGAAGGATTCTGTTTTGCTTGCTGAGCCGAACGCTATTGCCCTAACGCTTAACGTAACCAATATAACCTGCTTTAATGCTAACGATGGTGCTATTGATTTGGTGGTAGCCGGCGGAACCCCTGCTTATACTTATTTATGGAGCAATAACGCCACTACCGAAGACCTGAGCAATTTACCGGGCGGGCAGTATGTAATTACCGTAACCGATGCCAATAGCTGCACGGCTACCGCATCTACTACCATAGTTAACCCTTCGGCTATTTTTGCCAACTTTATTAATAAAAATCCGCTTTGCTATGGTGATACCAGCGGAAGAGTTGATTTAATTGCATCGGGCGGAACGCCACCTTTTACCTATTTATGGAGCAACGGAAGAACTACCGAAGACCTGATTAACGTACCTGCAGGTAGCTATATTGTTACAATTACCGATTCAAGAAACTGCTCTTATGTTGATTCAACTACTATAACAGAGCCGGACGCGATATTTACATCGGGTGTAGTTAAAAATGTAACCTGTGCCGGCCTTGCCGATGGTTTTGTAGATATTACAGCCTATGCCGGTACACTGCCATACGCTTATCTGTGGTCTACCAATCAAACTACCGAAGATATATTCAGCGTGGCTGGCGGCGATTATTACCTTACTGTAACCGATGCCAATGGTTGCCAGGGGGTATCGCTTTATACGGTGCGCGAACCACTGCCTTTAGGTATAAGCATCGTGAAGACCGATGTGTTGTGCAATGGAGCAGCTACCGGTACTTTGGCAGTTATTCCAACCGAAGGAACCCGCCCTTATTTTTACCTGTGGAGCAACTTTGCTACTGATTCGGCTTTAGTGGGCGTAAGCGCCGGACATTATGTAATACAACTTACCGACTCGAGCGGCTGCTTTATTTATGATAGCGTAGATGTATTGGAACCTTCTAAACTTGTACTTGCCGGCACTACTACTGATGCTGTATGCTTTGGCTCGGCTACCGGTGTAATAGATATAACTGTTACCGGTGGTGTAACCGCCTACAACTATGTGTGGAGCAACAATGCCACCTCGCCTGATTTAACCGGTGTAGCAGCAGGCCCTTATGCAGTAACCGTTACCGATGCTAATAGTTGTTCGCTTACGGCAGCCTTTACGTTGGGACAGGGTACTAAAATAAGCCCTAACCTGGCAAGTTTAGACCCTATTTGCTACGGAGGTAACACCGGTTCAATAAGCGCCTTAACCAATGGCGGAACACAGCCTTATACCTATGCCTGGAGCAACGGAAAGTCAACTATTGCTATAGGTAACCTGGTAGCAGGCACTTATACGCTTACCGTTACCGATGCATTAAGCTGCACGGCTACAGATTCGGTGGTTATTAATAACCCCGCACCTATTGTGGTAACTGCTACTGCAAACGGGGCTAAATGCTTTAATACAGCCACGGGTAATGTGTCTACCGTGGTTACCGGCGGTTTTGGTCCGTATACTTATTTGCTAAATGCAGTGGCGCAAAACACAGATACGTTTAGCGCATTGTTGCCCGGCGATTACTTATTGCTGGTAACCGACGTAAACGGCTGTCAGGGTACCACCAATTTTAGCGTTTCGGCACCGGGTGCAATTTCGGTTGATTTGAACGTTACCGAGCAGGTAATACTTACCGGTATGCAAACACAATTAGTAGCTACCGCTCAATCCGATTCAACGCCAATTGTGAATTATTTCTGGACACCGGAAACAGATTCCAACAACCGTGTTATTTTTGATTTCAGCAGTTGTGGCGACCTGCTAAATTGCTCTAACCCACTGGTAGCACCACGCACCACTACCACTTTTACGGTTACTGTGATGAACTCCGATTCGTGCTACGCATCGGATACTGTTACCGTGCAGGTGCTTAACCAGCCTTCGGCATTTTTACCTACCGCATTTACACCTAACGGCGATGGCTTAAACGACCGCTTTGAGTTTGATATACTGGGTGCCGAAAATATTTCGGTAGCCATATTCGACCGTTGGGGTCAGCGTATTTACTACAACCCAACGCAGGTAAATGGTATTAATAAAAATAGCGGATGGGATGGTACCGTAAATGGTAAGGCCGCTCCGTTTGATACTTATGTTTATCAAATGACGGTTACGTATTTCGACGATGTAAGCAAAGACTTTACGGGAACAGTTACCCTGATGAAATAACAGAAACGCCCCCGATTTATCGGGGGCGTTATTATTTTTGCCAGTATGAATTACACCCCGCAGTTTTTTGTTGAGCAATTTAAAATGCAGTTGCACCCCGAGGGTGGTTGGTTTAAAGAGACCTACCGCAGCGAGGAGGTTATTTTAAAGGAGCATTTGCCTAACCGGTATAGAGATGGCAGAAGCTTTTGCACAGCTATTTATTTTTTACTGGAGGGGGAGCAGTTTTCGGGCTTCCACCGGATAAAGAGCGATGAGATGTGGCACTTTTACGCCGGGCAGGCATTGAACGTTTATATAATTGATGAACGGGGAGAATTAGAAGTGGTGGCCATAGGGCCGCATATAGAAAAGGGCGAAAAATTTCAGCACGTGGTTAAGGCAGGTTGCTGGTTTGCCAGCAGGCCTGCAATGCCCGATACGTTTTCGTTTGTAGGTTGTACAGTTGCACCCGGTTTCGATTTTGAAGATTTTGAACTGGCGCGCGCCGCCGAATTAGAAAAAGAGTTTCCTAAACATAAAACCATTATTAACCAGTTATGCCGGCAATAGAAGTTATAAATAAGCTGTTAGAAGAAAACAAAATTTGGGCAAAAGAACAGGTGAAAGTTGACCCTGGTTTTTTTGAACGCCTGGAAGCCCTGCAAACCCCGGAGTTTTTATGGATAGGCTGCAGCGATAGCCGCGTGCCCGCCAATCAAATTACAAACACCAAGCCCGGCGAAATATTTGTTCACCGCAACGTGGCTAACCTGGCCGTAAACGGCGATATGAATTTACTTAGTGTGTTGCAATATTCGGTAGAGGTGCTAAAGGTAAAGCACATAATACTTTGCGGGCATTACGGCTGCGGGGGAGTGGCCGCCGCTATGACTAATAAAAGTTTTGGGTTGCTGGATAACTGGCTGCGCAACATTAAGGATGTGTACCGCCTGCATAAGGAAGAAGTAGATGGCTTACCTACAGCTACCGAAAAAAATAACCGTATGGTAGAGCTAAATGTACAGGAGCAGGTATTAAGCCTGGCAAAAACCAACATAGTGCAAAACGCATGGCGCCACAACCAGCGGCCGCATATACACGGATGGGTTTACTCGCTGCATGATGGAATTATAAAGCCTATATTAACCATCGACCCCAATACAGATTTAGATACGGTTTACCGGTTGGATGTATAGCCTTAAAAAAGCAAGGGCTTATTACCGGTAATTTTCCCCTCGTGTTCCAACAGCCATTGTTTGCGCCAAAGGCCGCCTGCGTAGCCTGTTAGTTTACCATCTTCGCCAATTACGCGGTGGCAGGGTAGTATAATAGCTATAGGGTTTTTGCCGTTGGCTAAACCTACAGCCCGAACGGCATCGGGGTTGTGTAGTTTTTTGGCTATGGTGTTGTAAGAGCAGGTGCTGCCAAAAGGTATCTTCTTCAGTTCGTTCCATACCTTTTTTTGAAAAATGCTGCCTTCGGCTTTTAGCTTAACTGTAAACTCCTGCCGGGTGCCGGCAAAATACTCTTCCAATTCACGTTTGCAATCCAGCAAAACTTCGGGCACATTTTCATCGGCCTCTACCTCTGTTTCCTCTACAAACAAAACAGAAGTAATAAAGGTGCCGGTACCCGAAATTTCGATAAGCCCCACGGGAGATTGCAGATATGTAACCAGGCGGCTTTTCATGTTGCCTAAATGTAAACAAATATTGCCATACGGGAAATAAAAAGCCCCCGATGTTTTCGGGGGCTTTAGCTATAATCAATTTAACTGAAATCAGTTTTTAGCCAGGTAAGTAGCAACACCTTCGTGGGTGTCTTTCATACCTTCTTTACCTACAGCCCAGTTAGCAGGGCATACTTCGCCATTTTGTTCAAAGAAGATAAGCGCATCAAGCGTGCGTAAAGCCTCGTCGATGTTACGGCCAAGTGGCAGGTTGTTTACCAGTTGATGTTGCACTACACCTTGTTTATCAATTAAAAACAAGCCGCGGTAAGCTATCAGTTCGCTGGTAGATTGCATTTGGTTGTTTTCGTCGTAAAAATATTCGCCGTTTAATACATCGTAGTTAGCCGAAATAGTTTTGCTGGTATCAGCTACCAATGGATAAGTTACGCCTTGTATGCCGCCCTTTTTCTTTTCAAGTTGCAACCAACCCCAGTGCGATTGCTCGGTATCGGTAGAGCAGGCTACTACTGCAGCGCCGCGTGCTTCAAATTCCGATAGTTTTTCCTGAAAAGCGTGAAGCTCGGTAGGGCAAACAAAAGTGAAATCTTTAGGGTAGAAGAAAAATACAACATACTTGCTGCCAAGGTATTGGTCTAAAGAAAAGTTCTCTACAAACTCTCCGCCATTAACTACTGCCTGTGCCTTAAACGAGGGGGCTTTTTTGCCTACTAAAACTGCCATATTGTAATTTGTTTAATTAGTTAAAAATTGAAGGCGCAAATATAAAGTACGCTTTCTAATTGGAAGGTGATTTAACGCAGTTAAAACATAAAAAAACAAAAATACCGCGCTTTTATAAAGACTTAAAAAGCCCTACTTAATTTCCTTAAGCCTCTCCAGAACATAAAACACGGCAGGGCAAGTAGTGCTGTTATTATAAGTGGTGGTGGCATAATCAAAAAACTCGCCGCTATCGGTATAGGGGTAGTTTTCGCAGTCGCGCGGGCGAACTTCGTAAATACCACAGTAATTATCGCTGCCTAAAAAAGGACAGGGTAGGGTATTAACCACATAATCGCCATCCTCATCCCGCCTCAGATAAGTGTCCATCAGTTCGCCCTGTTTCATGCCCAAATGCTTGGCTATACGCACTATATCTGTGTTTTTAAACCGTGGCGATATTGTTTTGCAGCAATTGGCGCAGTTAAGGCAGTTTATTTTCGAAAAGGCCTCGTCGTGCAGGGCCGGCAATTCCTTCTCAATACCCCGCATGCGTTTAGCCTTGGCCAAAAACTGTTTATTTTCTTTCTGCTTTAGCAGCGCCTCGCGCTTCCAGGTGGTTTCTTTAAATTGCATTGGTATGAACTATGATTTCGTTGATTATATCTTCTCTTCCCTAATAAAACTTTCCTGCCCGAAATCTTTTCCACACAATAATCATACTTTTTCATCAAATCATTCCAATCATAATTCTGACGGTTTATATTCGCACCTCGAATTAACCTGATTCGATGACAAAATCCTTTTCTCCCGTTCCCGCAGTACTTTTATTAGCCGATGGCACCGTGTTTCATGGTAAATCGTTGGGCAAAACCGGCACTACCAGTGGCGAAATTTGCTTTAACACCTCCATGACCGGCTACCAGGAAATTTTTACCGACCCCAGTTATTTTGGTCAAATAATAATTATGACCAACGACCACATAGGCAACTACGGGGTTAGGGCCGATGAGATAGAGTCGGACAGTGTTAAAATTGCCGGCGTTATTTGTAAAAAATATTCGGGCCAAAGTTTTTCGCGCCTTTCGGGCGAAAGCTCGCTACAGGATTATTTTGAAAACAATAACCTGGTAGGTATTAGCGATGTAGATACCCGCGCTTTAACCATACACGTGCGCAAAAACGGTGCTATGAACTGCATTATCAGTTCGGAGGTTACCGATGTAGAGGCATTAAAGAAAAAGCTGAGCGAAGTGCCGAACATGGATGGCCTTGATTTAGTATTGAAAGTAACTACCGATAAACCTTACAACTACGGCGATGAGAACGCAAAGCTGCGTGTTGCCGTTTTAGATTGCGGCATTAAGGAAAACATTTTGAAGAATATGGCCGGCCGCGGCATTTACAGCAAAGTGTTTAATGCCAAAACCAGCTTTAAAGAGATGGAGGAGTTTAAGCCGAACGGCTACTTTATTTCTAACGGCCCGGGCGACCCTGCCGCTATGGACTACGCTATTAAAACTGTGAAAGAAATTTGCGAGGCAAACAAGCCTTTGTTTGGTATATGCCTTGGCCACCAACTTTTAGCACAGGCTAACGGAATACCTACGCATAAAATGCACCACGGACACCGTGGCGCTAACCACCCGGTGCAAAATTTAATAACCGGCTTAAGCGAAATTACATCGCAGAATCACGGCTTTGAGGTTTCGCGCCCCGATATTGAAAAATCGAGCACCGTAGAAATTACCCACGTAAACCTGAACGACAATACGATTGAAGGCATACGTATAAAAGGCAAAAAAGCTTTTAGTGTGCAATACCACCCCGAAAGTTCGCCGGGGCCGCACGATAGCCGCTATTTATTCGACCAGTTTGTAGAATCAATGACCACTAAGTAAATTGAAAGAAGAAGATAAACATATCGATTGGAAGAAAGCGCTTGCTAAAGGCTGTTTTCTATTGTCTATCGTCTATTGTCTATCGTCTGTTACTGCCTGCCAAAGCCAGCACGATAAAACGCCGGTGCTTGGCGATTTAGATTCATCGGCCATTGCTATTGATACCAACATGCAAAAGGGATTTGAAAGCTCGTATGAGTTCCATAAAACTTTAGTGGTGCACGATAAACTGGTATACGATGTAATTGGGTATGGAGGCCCTGCATCGCACGGCGAGTTTGCTATTTTGCGCAGAGGGGCAGATAATAAAAGCGATACTGTAATGAAGGGAGAAAGAGACGGTATGATAGCCGAAGCTTTTTTAGCCGATAGTAATAACAATAAACGCGAAGAGGTGTATGTAGTGATACAAAAGCCGGCAGATGCCACTACTAAAAAGACTTTACGTTACGAAAATCAGCCTTAGTGTTTTGTTTCTTTATGTTCGCTCTTGCATTAAACCCAATAACTATTAACTAATCAACCAATAACTTTTCAATATGTCGCAAATACAAAAAGTACACGCCCGCCAGGTGCTCGATTCAAGAGGAAACCCCACTGTAGAAGTAGATGTAGTAACCAGCAACGGAACACTGGGCCGTGCTATTGTACCAAGCGGTGCCAGCACCGGTAAGCACGAAGCGGTTGAGCTGCGCGATGGCGACAAGAAACGCTATATGGGCAAAGGCGTATTAAAGGCCGTTAACAACGTAAATAAAATTATAGCTAAAGAGGTAGAAGGCGTTAACGTGTTTGAACAAAACGCGATAGACCAGATAATGCTTTTGCTGGATGGTACACCTAATAAAGCAAAGCTTGGCGCTAATGCCATACTGGCCGTATCATTAGCGGCTGCCCGCGCCGCTGCTGAGGAACTAGGTATGCCACTTTACCGCTATGTGGGTGGTGTTAACGCCAACACGCTGCCTATTCCTTTAATGAACATTTTGAATGGTGGTGCCCATGCCGATAACAAAATAGATTTTCAGGAGTTTATGATTATGCCGGTGGGTGCCGATACCTTTAGCGATGCCCTGAGAATGGGAGTGGAGGTGTTCCATCATTTAAAGGCTGTATTAAAGAAGAAGAAATACTCTACCAACGTGGGCGACGAAGGCGGCTTTGCACCAGAGATTGGCAGCAACGAAGAAGCGATTGAAACCGTATTAGCTGCTATTGAAGCAGCTGGTTACAAACCGGGCAAAGATATTTACATTGCTATGGATGCCGCCAGCACCGAGTTTTACGATGAGAAGGCAAAGGTTTACCACTTCCATAAAAGCAGTGGCAAAAAACTAAAGAGCGAAGAGATGGTAGCTTACTGGGAAAGCTGGGTGAAGAAATACCCTATTGCCTCTATTGAGGATGGTATGGCTGAAGATGACTGGAAGGGCTGGAAATTGCTGACTGAGAAAGTTGGTAATAAAGTGCAGTTAGTGGGCGATGATTTATTTGTAACCAACGTTACCCGCCTGCAAAGAGGGATTGATGAGAGTATCGCTAACTCTATACTGGTAAAGGTTAACCAGATTGGTTCACTTACCGAAACTATTAATGCAGTAACCTTAGCACACCGTAACTCATTTAGCTCGGTAATGAGCCACCGCAGCGGCGAAACAGAAGATACTACCATTGCTGATTTAGCCGTAGCATTAAACTGCGGACAAATTAAAACCGGCTCAGCCTCACGCACCGACCGGATTGCAAAATACAACCAACTACTGCGTATAGAAGAGGAGTTAGGCCCAATGGCGTATTATCCGGGAAGGAAGTTTAAATATATCAAGTAATATATTACTGATCGGTTAAATTGAGAGCGTATCTATTATATAGGTGCGCTCTTTTGTTTTAAAATAGCATTATAATAATAGAAGGCGAGTATTAAATTTGATAAGGCCTATCAAAAACCATAAGTGCATACCATGACTGAGGCGGATATATTAAACACACTTGACTATTCCAATGACGGGTATTATTGTTCTTTTGTTGAACTTGGTCACGTTTATTCTTACCTCATTGATTCACGGCTTAATGTTTTTTGTGGGAACGAAAATCGCTGGGCGATCGCTGTAGAAAGGCTTGGCTACAATCCCAGAGCCGGATCTGTAATTCTTGATATTAATTACTACGGCAATTGTTTGGTAAACTTGGAGACTTATAACGATCGGCCAGCAAGTTATTACAGTATCTATCCAATTGACACTGATAGTTTTAATGAAACAATTGACGGTGAAAGATTAAAGTCAGATGCGAAATTTTGGATAATTAGGGGTCAGCAAGTTTCATTAAGCCATAACAAACGGGACTATATTGAGGCTGGTATTATGTTGAAGGAATATGAGCCAAATGAAATAAGCGCCGAAGAAATAGCAAGACTGGTAGCTGCGCATAATGGTGATTTATTTCGCGCAAGCGACGATGAATTATGTAAGTCCATTCCTTTTGACCTGGAAAAGATTTTAGTGCTTGACGAGTGGTTTCACAAAGATTTTCAACTTCAAATTTCGCCTACAATGACGGAAGAACATCTCCGTCAATCCTATGACTTCAATAAGAGCTTAACCGGACTTGATGGAATGACCTTTGAGAATTTTGCGCAATTATTTATGCAACGGGAAGTATTGAGCGATGACTGGAACAAAGAAATTTGGAAGAACAATAGGCCGAGTTCTTATGAGACCTGGCAATTGATAGCTAAAGTTATTGCTACGAAAGATTCAAAACAATATAAGCCAACTATAAAAGCAAATACTCATTGGACAAACTGGCCAGAATCGGGTAGCATGTAAAGTATACCTATTGTCGAGAAAGACCCCTTTAGGGGTTTGGGGTATTTTTTTACCTTAGTTGCCGATGGCAAAAGAAGTTATTCTCACATTACTATACCTCGGGCTGTTTAACTTTCTTATTTATAAGTTTAAAAGGCTGCAGTTTAAAAGCTTTAAGCCTTTTGTAACCTATCTGCTGTTTAATGCAAAGTTTGTAGTGGGCATTTTTATCTGGTTCATTTATACCTTCTACTATAAAGATGTGCAGAATAACGACGTGCATAAATTTTATACCGATGCTTTAACCCTGCACGAAATACGTGCAGAAAATCCGTCAACTTTCGCTAGCATAATGATCTTGGGTTCATCATTTGATAAGCCAAGTTCCATGCGTAGGCTTAAAAACTGGACCCGCAATTTTGACGAGGCTCCTATTAATGAAAACAGAACGGTGATACGATTAAATGCCATCTTGATGTTTGTTTCGTTTAAAACTTACTTCGTTCACATTCTTTTCTTCTGTTTTTTTTCGCTGGTAGGTTGGGTGCTGCTTACCAATGCCATTTTAGGTTTTGCTGATAAGCAGAATGCAATACTGGCCTTACCCATTTTATTTTTACCCTCCGTTTTGTTTTGGACCAGCGGGGTAATGAAGGAGCCGCTCTTAGTACTTGGGCTTGGCTTGCTTATATCGGGCATTCTTTATTTCAGATTCAGCTGGCGGCCTATTTTGAAAGTAATAGCGGGTTTTATTATTGTTTTAGCCAGTAAGTTTTTTGTATTAGTGTGCCTGGCCCCGGCACTTATAGCTTTTGTTTTATTTGGTAAAAGGCAAAGCATAGCTTTTGTAGCCGCTAAATATGTGGTAGTAACATTTGTGTTATTACTGGTAGCATTTAATATGCATTACCTGGTGCCCCGCATTAACCTGCAACAAATGTTGCTTAATAAGCAAACGCACTCTATAAAAGAGGCTATTTACGCTAAGGCCGGCAGCCGCATCGATATACCGGTGCTGGAGGATAATGCAGGCAGTATTGTAAAAGTGGCGCTGGTAGGGATGCGTAATGCGCTTTTTCGTCCAACGCTTTTGGAAAGCAAAAACATAATGATGGCCTTAAGCGCCGCCGAAAATTTTATCATAATTCCTTTTTTGTTACTGTTTATCTTTTCCACTAACTGGCGCAATCCATATAACCTGAACCTGTTTTTATTTCTGCTTACTTTTTCGCTGGCTTATTTTGCGCTGGTGGGCATGTGCACGCCGGTATTGGGTAATTTGGTAAGGTATCGTACGCCGCTAATGCCCGTGTTTATGTTTGCTTTTATTATAAAAATGGACCCTAAGTTGGTGGCTAATACCCTGGGGTTTGTGTTGAGGGAAGAGGAGCGTCATTAGTCATCCAATGACTTTTTGATTTTAGGCGCAGTTTAGTATACAAATCAGCACTTTATATAAGAAGAGTCATCGAATGACTTTCTCCCCAAGGGCTCCCTGTATCTTTTACAATACTACGGTGCAAATCGTTTAAGGTATTAACCGCCGTTTATTGCCAATTTAGCAACCATTATGTGGAAACTGCTGCAAAAGAATATCTCTAAACTACCCTGGTGGATTACCAATCCGTTTGTGATAGTTATTGTAGTGTTTGGGGTGTGGATGGTGTTTTTTGATGATTGCAACATGATAACGCAGTACCACAAACACAAAGAGCTATCGGCCCTGCTTGAGAAGCGCAAATACTACAAGGACCAGATTAAAGAAACCAACAAGGCCTTTTCGGAACTGAACAGCAACCCCGCCACGCAGGAGAAATTTGCCCGCGAGCATTACTGGATGAAGCGCGACAACGAAGATGTGTTTGTAATTGTTGAAGAGAAAGCGGCTGAGTAATAGCCCCCATTTACTTTATCCTGATTATTTTGCGGCATGATACTTTCCTTAACCCCACAGGGCTTTACCGATTACGAATTGATTGATTGTGGAAACTTTCAAAAGCTGGAGCGCTTTGGAAGTTGTATTACTATACGCCCCGAGCCACAAGCTGTGTGGGACCCCGGTATGAGCATGGCCGAGTGGGAGAAGCGCGCGCATGTAAAGTTTGTGCCTAAATCAAGCAGCAGCGGCGATTGGAAAAAGTTGAAAAACAGCCCCGACCAATGGCAGATTAAGTATAAAATACATAAGCAAGACCAGGAGATTAAATTCCGGTTAGGCTTAACCTCGTTTAAGCACGTAGGCGTTTTTCCGGAGCAGGCAGTTAACTGGGATTATATTTTTAATACCGTAGCCAAGATGAATACTTCGCACCCCAAGTTTTTGAACTTGTTTGCCTACACCGGTGGTGCATCGCTGGCGGCGAGGGCTGCAGGGGCCAACACTACTCACCTCGATTCGATTAAACAGGTGGTTAGCTGGGCCAAGGAGAATATGGAATTAAGCGGACTTACTGATATACGCTGGATAGTAGAAGATGCACTTAAAT
This sequence comes from Chitinophagales bacterium, assembly GCA_044228435.1. Classification (GTDB taxonomy): domain Bacteria; phylum Bacteroidota; class Bacteroidia; order Chitinophagales; family LD1; genus Bog-950. The sequence continues at coordinate 25,696 of JBGAUW010000006.1, read as the reverse complement.
ACGCCAAGCGCGAAGTAAAGCGCGGCAATAAATACAATGGCATAATATTAGACCCACCGGCTTTTGGCCACGGCCCCGATGGCGAAAAATGGAAGTTGGAGGACAATATTAACGAGATGATGAAGAGCGTGCTGCAACTGCTGGATGAGCAGGAGCATTTTTTAATTTTAAATGCCTATTCGCTTGGCTTCTCATCGCTTATACTGGAGAACATGGTGCAGCAAAATTTTAAAGCCGAAAACCTAGAGGTAGGAGAGTTGTACCTGGTAGATAGTTTTAAGAAAAAACTACCGTTAGGGGCTTTTGCCAGGTTTAAAAAACTAAAATCGTAGACCCTTCTACTAAACGAGGGCATCAATCATTTTACCAAGTAAACGGCTTAATTCCCGGGCTTCTTCCTGGGTTAGCTGTTCGGCAGGTTTATCTATCTTCTCATCGTGGGCATCAATTTCAGCCAAAACATCTAATCCCTTTTGGGTTATTTGCACATCTACTGCCCGGCGATCTTCTTTGCAAACAACACGCTCTACAAAACCCGCCTTACGCAGCCGCTCTACTATGCGCGATGCATCACTCATTTTATCCATCATTCTATCGCGTATTACATTTACCGTAGCTGGTTTTGGATACTGTCCGCGCAAAATGCGTAATGCATTATACTGCTGCGAGGTGAGGTTGAACTTTTTAAAATACGACTCGTGAAAATTGGAGAGCAGGTTAGAAGTATATATAACGCTGATGATAGCTTTGTGCTTCTCGTCTCTGAATTTGTTCTGTTGTATTAAATCCTCTATCGACGGCATAATTGCTCGGGTTTCTACAAAATTAAAAAAGCGGGACAATTATCCCGCTTCACTGTTTCAACTACACCTTTTTTATTTTTAACCCTTCTTTAACTCAAGGTTTACTGTAAATGTTACGTCTTTGCCTACTACAGGGCCCGATTCTGCCAGTGTGTTCCATTTTAAGCCGTAAGCTAAACGGTCTACCACACCTACAATTTTAAAACCTGCTTTAGTGTTGCCATAAGGGTCTTTAACAGTGCCGTTATAAACCACATCAAATTTCACCTTCTTGGTTACATCGCGCAGGGTTAAATCGCCTTCCAGCACGTATTTGTTGCCGCTTACTTTTTTAAGCGAGGTGCTTTTAAAGGTAATGGTTGGGTACTTCTCTGCATTAAAAAAGTCATCGCTCTTCAGGTGCTTATCGCGGCCTTCGTTATCGGTGTTAATGCTGTTTACGTCAATTTTGAAATCAATTTTAGCATCGCTAAAATCTTCCTTTGCTGCAGTAATGTTGCCGCTAAAGGTTTTAAACTGGCCTTCTACTTCAGATATTACCAGGTGGCTTACTGAAAACTTTACGCCGCTATGCGAATTGTCAACGGTCCAGGTTTGTGCGTTGGTAACAAGGGTAGCCGCTATGGCTAATACTGTAATTAACTTTTTCATGGTTTGTGTTTTTAATTAGTAATTAATTGCAACACAAACATAAAAACAAAACAGTTGTATATACAACTATTGTTGTTAATAATATTAAAAGTTATTTAACACGGTAGCAGGAAATGCTACCCCCTCTATCGGCAGTTATTACCATAAACTGGTTGCGGTTAAATAAATCGGCTATCGCAAATGTGTAGGCGCTGCCATAGTTAAATGTGGCTATTTGCTGTAAAGCGGTATCTAAAATAAACAACTGTTTGCCTGCTCCATCCGTAGCCAGTACGTAGGTAGTATTGGCGGTTGTAATAGTTTGCAGGGCTGTAATTTCGGCCCCCGCCAGGTTTGCAGAAGTTTTGAATTCTGCCGCCTGATCGTAAGCCCTTATCTGCCCGTTATGGCTATAATAATACAGGTAGGCAGAGTCGGAGCCGGGTAGTGCAGTAAAAGCCGTAGCCGAATCTATAAGCGGGTTTATTTTATCGTTGCCATCGCCCGAAATTTCGGTTAACTGGTTGCCCAGGGCATTCAGCAGCACAAAATTGCCATTGGCAGGTATTATTGTAAAGCCCTGGTTAGCCACAGGCAAATTATCTACGGCCCATTTAAGGTTGCCGCGTGCATCCAGCAATTGCAACTTGCCGGCGGTGTTAAACGCAATAAAAAGGTCGTTTCGCTTTTGGTTAATGTATAGCAAAGGCTGGCTTAAAACGCCAATTCCGGTTTTAGGGCTCCAGCCCGAAAGTGGCTTGCCGTTACTTTCGTAGCCATAAATGCTGCCATTAGCGCAAGGCACGTAATAGCGGCTAATAGCGCCGTTTTTAACCAGTGTAAGACTGCCGGTGGCTGTAGAGCTTAGCCGAAGTGGATATGAGCCCACATCGTTTCCTAAACGGTCTACAATAAACACGTGGCTGGCCGAGTTGAAAATGTATTGCAATTTGCCATTGTTGTAATAATCCAGCTGCTGCACAGTGCCTATTATGGGTTCGCCTGTATTTTTGGTAAATAATATTTCGCCCGATTGGCCCAGCAGGTAAATGTTATTAGCCGTATCCTGAACAAATACTTCTCTTTCGCCGGTAGTGCCGTTTAAAACCATTTGTGGCGTAAAAACTGCCTCTGCCTTTAATTTGGTTTTCCAAACCAGGCCCGAGGATGCTTTCCCTTGTCCGCCGCTGTAAAAAGTTAAGTGCGAAAAAATCTTCTTACCGGTTTGGTTGGTAATGCTCAATTCGTTTTTAAAGGATGAAAGCAATGCCGCAATGGTAGAGTTATCTTGCAGCAGCCCATGTATTAGCAGGTCGCTACGCTGAAAATTAACGTAGGTAAGGGCTGTGTTTTTGCTGTAGTTACTAAACCCGGTATTTATAAAGTTTGGGTCTTTATCCAGCGTTTCACCTTTGTTTGTTTTTTCGAGCAGCAGTTTAAGCACATCTATATTGTTGCAAAAAATGGCTGCATTTCCATTAATGGTAAAGTAGCAATTGCCAAAAGTTACCAGGCTGTTGCCAAATACCTGGTTTAATATAGCGCCATCGGGCAGGTTAAATATTTCAACCGACATAAACGTATCTACCGGAGCCTGAGTGCCTCCACCGGTAGCTGCCAACTGCTTAAGTTTTTGAATGGCAATTGCCTTGTTTTTAATGCTTACCAGCAATACATTTTGCTCGCTGTAGTTTTGCTTTAAAGGCTCCAGCACCGCAAAGGCTTTTGTAGCGCCCATCCAGGTACTAAAATAAGCGCTTAGTGCATTGCTGCCGGCTGTATCTGTTCTGCTTAGGTGCGCGTAAGCGGCGTGGTCGGGTATTTTGGCAAACAGGTTTTCGCTAAGTATGTTTACTGCTGCGCCATCCGTTTCCTGCAGGGCGTTTATTTCCCCGTCTAACTCCATTTGCCCGTTGGTAAAACTAACTTCATACCGGCCCCAGCCACCAATGGTATTTACATCCTGCAGCAAGGCAGTTTTTTCCGATTTAAATGCTACCGGAAAAATTACCCCGGCCTTTTGAAAGTTAAAGAAAATCTTCAGGCTACCTTTAGCCGAAAGCGGAGCCATTACCGCTTTAAAACCTTTATCGCTGCTAAGATTATTACCCGAGCTTAGGGCTGCCATGGCGTTTTCGGTTAAAAAAGTAGTAAAGCTTATTGCCAATACACTACCCTGCTTGGCAAAACTTAGCTGCCGGCCATCCTTCAACAGTAAGTCTACTATTTTTTGGTTTTTAAAAATGTGCACGTTAACCGTACGCACCAATGGCGAATGCTGAATATGATTAAGCAAGGTATTGTCGTTTACCCCACTAAGCCGGGTGGTAAACAAAAAGTCGTAATCGGTAGCCGAGGTAAGGTGTAGCGAGGCTACCGTATTTTGCGAGGCAATGCTGCTTTTAAGCGAGTTGTCGGCGCTTACCAACTGTTGTAAAAGCGAAATCTCGCTCATTAGCTTTTGCATGGCAGCGGTTTTTTTTACCTCTGCACCGGTGCCGGTAGTGCCCAGCTTGTCACCTAGTTGCCCCCAGTTGTTTACCTCAATAACGGCTATGGCCGATGAGGGTATTGCCTGGTATATGCCCGATTGGCGGATAAACAGGAAATAGACAAGCACCAGCGCCACTACTACTACGCCTGCTGCTATAGGTATTTTGAATTTTTGCATGCCTTGTTAATTGGCGCAAAACTATTTTCATTTACTTCGCACCATTCATTCACTTATAAACTATAACGTGTGCAAAAGGGATTTTTAATAGCGGCCTCGGTTGCCGGCCTTACGGCGGTTGTTTTGGGTGCCTTTGGCGCGCATAGCTTAAAGCCTTTGGTAAACGAGTACCAACTTACTATTTGGGAAAAAGGGGTGCAGTATCAAATATACCATGCGCTGGCCCTGTTTATGTGCTCCTTGTTTTTGCGCAAAGAGGCTTCTACCCACATACGCAATGCGGCGTGGTGCTTTATTTTAGGTATAGCGCTGTTTTCAGGCTCGCTTTATCTTTTAGCTACACGCGACATTACACACCTGCCGGCCATTGTTTTAGGCCCTTTAACGCCCATAGGCGGTTTCTTTTTTATTGCGGGTTGGGCTTTCGTTTTTATGCAGGCTATAAAAACAGAAGAGAAGCCAGCATAGCTATAACCTACCGAAATTAGGCTCTTCTAATTTTAGTTCTTCGGCAAGTATGCTTGCCCAAAGTTGGTAACCGGCAGAATTGTGGTGCCTGTCGAGCGGCCAGTAAAGACTGCTGTAAGACCTGCCGGTGGTTTCATGCCAGCGGCTATAAGCTTCGTATAAGTTGATGGTTTGGAATGATGATTCTTTGCTAAAGCTTTCTGCCAGTTTTTGAAGTGAAAACTCTTTGTTCTCCAATTCGCGTTGAACCGGATGAAGCACCACCACCAACTTAAAATTATATTGGGCCGCTAAGTTTCTATAATCGTTAAGTACGCAATGCTCTATTTTTTTTAGTGCCAGGTTCTCTTCCCTAATACGTTGCGCAGGGGTTAGTAATAAGCCATCGGTATGCAAAACACTTTTGGCAAGTGCCCTAAAAATATAAGAAAAGGAATAGAAAAACTCCCACCATGGGCCTTCCGTTTCCAGGATCGATGTGTGGGTATAACGTTCTTTACCACCCAAAGCTATAATATCAGTTATATCGGATTCGTTAAGGGCAAGTATTACCAACTTAGGATTAAAATGCAATAGGCGTTCTTTTAAAAGCGTAAGCTCAAAAAAAGGATCACTCGCCCTTACACCAGCGTTAATGTTTTGGGTGTTTAAGCCAGGGTATTTAGTGCTTAGTTGGCTTTGAAGAATAGCCGGCCACGTACTATCTGCCGGCGCGCCTACCCCCTCTGTAAAGCTATCGCCAAGCTCAATTATATTAAATAAAGTGCTATTGCTTTTTGGTTCGCTATCTCTTAATCCCAAACTATTAAATTGATGCTGATAGCTGAATTCGGGTTTGATAATTTTTTCAGTAGTGTTTGGATCGTGATGCAAAACAAATCCTCTGTTTGGGCCATACTTAAACATATTTACTATGTTTTTTACGGCCATTCGTTTGTAAGGCGACCGGTAAGTGATTTTGCCATTAATTTCTCCATAGGAGAGGTTATACTTTGCCAGATACTTTAGTGTTAGTTCGCCTGCAAATGCGGTTGTTAATACGGTGGTTAAAAGTAGCTTACAATTGGTTTTAGTATTTGTGTCCTTCACAAAGGTGCTTATCAATTTGTTGCCAGTGTAAAAAACTAAAAAATACATCGTTATAGTCAGCAAAATGGTAGCAAAACCCATCAGGCCGAACATAATAACTATGCCCATGGTAACAGCTAAAATTGCCTTTGCTACTTTTTTACACATTTGCTTTTTGCTATAAAAGAAAAGGCCACCAATTGGTAGCCTTTTCTTTTATTATTTACGATTGCCGTTCAAATTACTGCGCTTTCTTTAAGCCTGTAATTTTAAACTCTGTGCGGCGGTTGATTGCGCGGCCGGCAGGGTCATCTTTACCATCTTCGGTAGTATTAGGTACTTTAGGCAAGCTTTCGCCGTAGCCTTTGGCAACCATTCTATCCTTGGTAACCCCCTTGCTTACTAAGTAATTTACACAGCTTTCGGCACGTGCCTGCGATAACTTCATGTTAGCAGCATCTGAACCGATTGCATCAGTGTGTGAGCTTAACTCGATGATGAATGCCGGGTTCTCTACCATTATCTGGTAAAGGTTATCCAATACAGCTTTAGAGTTTTCAGTTAAGGTAGATTTACCAAACTCATACAATACGTTTTGAAGCGTATAGGTTTTGTTCAGTTCCAATTTAGCTATAGAAATATCTTTGCGGATAGTATCAATTGTACCAAGGTTAGAAGTGCTTAAATCAATGGTTTTAGTAAAGTAACCATCTTTGCGCACTACCACTTTATAGTTTTTGTTCATGTCTACGTCAAAGTAGTAGTAAGGGTCGCTCTTCATGTAGTAAGCGGTCTTTTCCATACCATTCGAGAACACCTCTACTAACTCAACATTTGCTCCTGCTAAAGCACCTTTGCCTTCTTCCGAAATTAGGCCCTTAACAGTATACATAGCCTTGCGGATAACGATATTGTTGTTGATAGTATCTTCATCCGGTAAACCCTTGGTAGTTATGTTTTCAACTTTTGGCTGAAAGCCTTCTCTAACCACTTCAACTACATAATCAGTCTCAGGATTTAGTTTAAAGAAATAAGATCCGTCGGTGTGAGTAGAATCGCTGCTAACCAAAACCTTAGTTCCATCTTCTAACTTACGGTATAGGTTAAATGTAGCGCCTTTAAGCGAGCCGCCTTCGGTATCACCTTCTTTAAAGGCTACACCCTGAACTGCATAGCGGAAATTAGTCCAGTAGAAAATATCATCTGATGCAGTTTTGATTCCGTTCAAAGGAGCACTGCCTTCGCGGTTGCTGGCTAAGAAACCATTTGTCTGGTCGCTGCTTCTGCTGTAGTATAAATCATCGGCACCAGTGCTAACCGGGTAGCCAACGTGTGTAACCTCGCCCCAGCTTAAATCGGCGCCTTCAACTGTTTTAAATACATCAAAGCCACCAAGGCCCGGAAATCCGTTACTGCTAAAGTAAAGTGTTTTAGTGCTATCATCGTAAAAAGGAGTGCTTTCGTCACCGGCTGTATTAGGGCCACCTTTTACAACTTTAGGGCCTTTAAATTCGCCGTTTTGGGTGCGCATAAAGTACCATACATCCAGGCCACCTGCGCCACCTGGTCTATCGCTTACGAAGTATACAATCTCAACTCCATCATCCGAGGTTTTAACCGTAGGCTGGGTAGAAGTATATTTTTCTTTTGAGTTAATTGGCTCTGGTAAACGTGTAATGTTACTGAATGAACCGTTTTTAGCTTCGGCAACAAATAGGTTACAAAGCGAGCGGTCGTCATCCATTTCGGTACATTTGGTAAAGTAAAAACGGCTACCGTCTTTGTTAAATGCACCGTTAGCCGCAGTTAAACCTTCTTCATTAATATCCTTATTAGCTATAGCAGTGCCTGCCGACCAGGTAGTACCCGATAAGGTACTGTGCATTATACGGGTAATGTTTTTGTCCTTATCCTTGTTGGTATTACCGTTTAGGAAAACCAAAGTATCCTTATTGGCAGAGTGATAGTACAGTTCAGTTTCGCCAATGCCAAAAGGGGCACCTTCGCCATATGCTTTATTTACGCCGGGGCCTGCATTGAATATTTTAACTTTCGATTTAGGGGCGGTTTTAGAAAACTCGGCACCTGCAATTTCAAGGGCAGCAAGTTTTTTAAGGTTGTCGTTCTCGTCTTTAGGTGTATAGCGGCTGCTGAATTTATTCAGGTATTCGATAGCCTCGTCGTATTTACCGTTGCGGTGTAATACAGAACCGAAGTAGTAGCCACCTGTATTAAATAACTTGGCATCTTCTTCGTCCCATTTTTTCTTATTGGTTTTTTCGCCTGGTTTAATGCTGTAAAACTTGCGGAAGAAAACTTCAGCATTTTCGTAATCGCGCGCGCCTAATAGCGACATCGCTAACCAAAACGTACCATAGCGGTTAGTTGAATCCTGGCGCACAGCATCTTTATAGAACTCGGCTGCCGTATAAAACGACGACTCTGCATAAAATTTGTCGCCAATTTTTAGCTCTGTATTCAGGTTTTTAGAGCCTACACGGTGCTCTTGTGCCGTTAAGCAGGTAATGCTAACCAGTAAAGCAAAAACTGTCAGAGTTAAAGTCTTCTTCATCGGGGTTAATTTTTGGTTTTCTATTATTCAAAAAAACCCGCACCATGGATGCAGGTTTTAATTTTTTATTGAAACAAATACTTATTCCAGTTCAAGAATTAAAATCTGCGGCTAGGCAGTGATTTGTTTGCTTTGAACGATTTGATGGTTTCGCCTACGTAAGTAAGTGAAATTTCGAAGCCACCACGGTTAGTAGTTGATTGTTTAAGCGAAGAGATATTTACATCGTAAGCAAAGCCTAAACGCACATTGCGGAACTCTGCATTGATCATAGGGATAACTGCATCCGGGTTACCGTTCTTAATACCGCTGTAGCGGAAACGAAGACCAGCGCTGATGCTGTTGTTCGTTCTAAAGCCTGTATTGAAGTAGTAAGTAGCAGAAAGACCAGGAAGTATTTCCATAAATGGATCCTGGTAAATAACTAAGATTTCAGGAGAGATAGATACTTTATTCTTTTTGCCTAAGAAAGCCTCAACGTTTAAATCTGCATTAAATTTGCGTGGTAGAACGCTTTTTTTATCGGTTTCGCCAGTTTGTTGGTTAGTTACCGCCGCTTGCTTAGGAGTAATTAAGTGGTAAGCACCAAAGCCCACACCAATTTTCACTTTATCTTTAACGTTCGAACGCCAGTATAAACCTGCGTTAAAATCGCCTTGCATAAAACCGCGATCGAAATTTTCAGATGAAGCGTTTGAAGGTGTTTGGTTGTGGCCAAGGAATTGATCTCCGAATAAAGGATTCTCAACACGTTTTTGAATAAAAGCACCCTGTAAGCCAATGCTTAAACGGTGTTGGCCTAATCTGCCAAAGCCTTTATGGTAAGCAACTGAAATATTTGCATTTAATATAGATAAGCCGGCAGAGCCCGAACGGTCGTTGAAAAAGCCAACGCCAATAGCTAATTTATCTGTTTTAAGGTAACCCTCTAATAGGCAAAAATCTACATCGGCACCTACTGTATGAAAGCCCGATTTGCCTACAGCACTGCTCCATTGGTCGCGATAAATAGCCGCTAAACGGTAGCTTCCGTCGTAGTTACCTACAAGAGACGGGTTTAACCACGAAGCGTGCGTATAGTATTGCGAAAAGTGAAGGTCCTGAGCCTGTGTTTGGAAGGCTGCAATTGCAACAGCCACAAATAAAATGCTCTTTTTGAATAAGGTAGAAACGCTCATAATGTCAGAGATTGGTTAGTGAATCTGCACCAAATTTATGAAAGGTTTTTAATCAACAAAGAAAAAACCTAAAAAATGCTTAAATTATTTTACCCACAAAAGCCTTTTAGGGCGTGTTTTTGGATGTTTTGAGTAATTATAGAAGAAAAACGACCTTTTGGCGCCAAATTATGCCTGCTGATTAGCAGGGGCAAATAAGATAATTTTTTAATGCCTTAAAAACTATCGATTGGCAGCCAACGCCATGTTTGGGGTTTTTGACACCTAACATATAGTTGCTATACAAGTAAAGATGTGAAGTAGGGGGCATCCGAAAATCTTGGTTTTTACCAACTTTTACGCAAGGGCAGCTGCGCACTTTTGCATCAACAAAAAATTAAACATTATGACAACAAAAAACAAGATTGCTGGCTATGCCACTACCGGTTTTATCATGCTTTCCGCAATAAGCTTTTTATCAGTAAGCGTTATGGCTTTTAGTAACCCCCAGGCGGTGATGGACCTGGTAAACGTGAAGTTAAACAATAATGACGCGTTTAGCTCCATCCGCGGTGTGTATGGTGGTGTTGGGTTCACCCTTGTTATTACACTACTATATATGGCTTTTAAAGCTCCTAAAAAGGGCTTGCAGTTTCTGGCCCTGCTATGGGGCATGTATGCTGCATCGCGCGTTATTACCATTTTAACCGAAGGCGCATTGGGCGATTTTGGTAATCAATGGTTGGTAATAGAATCTGCATTTTGCGGTATTGCCATTATGCTTTTATTAATTGGGCCTGAAAGCACGGCAGCGCAAATAGCTTAAGCAAACGCACAGGCGTACTTGCTGCACAGTGTGCAACACACTTATAACAACTATTAAAACCAGATTAATTTAAAACGTATAGTGCCTGAAAAGCGCTACGGTGAAAGCTTTGTATAACACGTAAATTTCAAAATAAACTACTATGAAAAAATCAATTTCAATTCTTGTCATTCTATTACTTGGCTTATATACACAAGCCTGGTCAAAGTCTGCTTATGTAACATTAACCGCCATTGCCTGCCCCGATTCGGCTGGAGAGGTGTATGGAGGGGGAGTTTATGATTCCGGCTCGGTAGTTATGCTAACTGCCGCAGCGGCAGATGGCTATAGGTTTAATTACTGGACCATAAATGGTATGCTAATCAGTATGGAACCTGGTATCACTGCTATGGTTACAGCTGATATAACTATAGAAGCGCATTTTGCACAGATACCAAACTCTTTTACAGTTTCTGCCACAGTATATCCCGAAGAGGCCGGCACTACTACCGGTACAGGGGTTTACAATAGTGGTAATACTGCACAGCTGGTAGCACACACCAACCCTAATTATACGTTTGCAAACTGGTCGGTAAATGGCATAATAACAAGTACCGATACATTTTATTCGTTTGCTGTAACGGGCAATGTAAATGTGGTTGCCAATTGGTATTTTACCCCGGATTATTATACCATTACCACCGAATCTTTTCCGGCAGATGGCGGCAGCACAACAGGCGATGGAAGTGCAATATGGGGAGCAAATATTACCGTAACGGCCATAGCAAATAGTGGCTACACTTTTACCGACTGGACAGAAAATGGTGAGTTTGTAAGTAATGCCCGGTCCTACTCATTTATAGTAGATGCTGCCAGGCACCTGAACGCTAATTTTGCCCTTAGCACTGCGGTAGATGAGATAGAAGCTAAAAACCCGTTAGCAGGCATGGCTACTATAAGCACCGGTCAGTTTGCCTTTACTACCTTTGAAGATTGCCAATTATCGGTTTTCAACACGTTGGGTCAGTTGGTTACTTCTGCTAATTTACCTAAGGGCTACAACAACATAGCGATTGTACAAAAGGGTATATACATTCTTAGTTTAACTAATAAACAAAATCGGCAAAACTTCACGCAACGGGTGATTGTTCAATAGCCTTTAAATTACTGCCAAACTACAAGGCCCTGCAAGTGTGCGGGGCCTTGTAGTTTAGTGTATGATGAGCAGGTTTTTTTTTAGCTAAAAGCGGAGAGAACTAAAGCTGTAAAATTGAATAGCTCTGTTTTGATTCCTACTTCGTAGTTTTATCCAAAAGTTGCTTCAAATCTTCTCCAAAAACATCCTTCGCTATTATTTCTCCGTTCCTATCTACTAAAAATAGTTTGGGTGTGGTGCGGGTATTGTATTTGGGTGCTATTGTGGATTCGGCAAGTTCTACAAGTTCCGAAACGTTTATCCAGTTTTTAATGTTGTATTTATCAATGGCTGCGCTCCATTCAGCTTTTTCTTTATCCAGCGATATAGCAAACACCTGCAGATTTTTTGCATAGCCATCGGCTAACTTTTTAAGCTCAGGTGTTTTTTTTGCGCAAGCGTGGCAGCCCGATAGCCATATATATATAATAGTGTACTCTTTCTGTTTTAGTTCGTTTTTAAGCGAGCGTATTTTGCCCTGCAAGTCGTAAAGGGCTGCATCCGGTATGGTGGCCCCCACTTGTGTGTTTTTAATATTGGCCAACTCTTTATGTTTGGCAAAATCAATATCTACCAGGCAGTTGTCGCTATAGGTATCATATATATACTTAACGGTGTATTCCATATTGCGCCGCGCCATATAATCCAGGCAAATTTTAAGCAGGGTAGGGTAGTTGCTGTTTTCGGGCTTGCAGCGTGTAAGCAAAATATCTATGGCCTTTAGTACTGTTTTGTCGCCATCGTTCACATACAAATCGAAGTAGGAGTCGATTACCTTGCTTAGTGCGTAATGGTTGGATAGCAGGGAATCGTTAAATGGAATGTGGTCGAAAAAGTGATAGAACAAAAACGACTCTACGTTGTCAATTTCGGTTGATTTGATTTGGGCGCCAACCCGGTTGGGCAGTTTAAGAATGTTGGCGGTAATGCGCGTGGCAAAAGTTGGGGGCTGCATTTTTTGCAGTGCCGAAACAGAATCGTTGAAAAGTTGTTTGCGCAGCTCTATTTGATGAATGATATTTTCCAGCCGGGTGTAAAACAACGAATCTATCCGGCTAAGCTTGCTTTTAGCCCGAAACAGTTCCCGCGTATCAGCATCAAAGTTAATTTTCATTCGGGCCAGTGTTTCGAATAAGACATTTTCTTTAGAACCCCCAATTTGCGCCTTACCTTTTTGCAGGCGGGCAATGGTGGTAGTAATTACAGGCTTTTCTAACGGGTTTAAAATGAAATTGAGCGGATCTAAAGGTTGTTTATCTAAGTAAATAATGCCACTACCTGTATATGGGCCAAAGTTTAGTTTAATCTTCTCTTTAGTATCAGCATTTACAGCAGCGCTATCCAGCAATAGCCATTCGCCATTTTGGTAGCCTTTTAAATAAAGGGTATGGGGTGTTAAGGCAACAGTATCATTAAAAGTAACCATTACGGTTTGCGCGCTGCAAAAATTAAAAACGGTGATACAAAATATCACCGTTTTTAAAACCTTTTTTAAAAAGCAATCCATATATAATTTTAGTAGGTAAAGTTAACGCATATAGCGCCGCAATAAACCGCATCGTTATCAATAAAGCTTTCTACATACAACTGCCAGCTTGGGCGGGTGTTGTAAGCATAGTTTATTGGTCCGGTGGTATAAAGCTGGTTGCTGTTTCCTCCATCGCCCCAAACCCCTGCACCCCAATCAGTAGGGTATACGTTGCACTGGTTATCTATATCCCAGGTGGCATTGTTATCCATATAAAAGCTTACGCCCCCAAGGTAGCAAAAATCGAAAGCGCCCAGGCTATAGGTATAAGCCTGGTCTTCGTTAGCACGGCCACGGAAATAAGTGTACGATTTTTTTGTGCGTAAGCCATAGCGGGCTTCGGTTTCGCCGTTACCGGCAATTCTAAAGCGCGGGTTGCTTATGTTAGGGTCGTCTTCATCATAAACGCTAAGTATGCCTCCGGTTCCATCACCCGGGCTCCAAATTGCTGCTGTATTACCGTTGGCAAAAAATCCGCCGCTTTCGCTATTACCGCCTTCCAGTAATACGCCTTGTGTAGTGGCATCGGCATCGTCAAAATCAAAGCTGGCTACTTGTCCAAAGTCGCCGGTTTGGTCATCGGTTACCCTCACTACGTTTGATAGATTGCCCATGCGTATTCTGCCAACGGCTGCATTGCTGGCGCTTATTACCCCCAGGGTATGGGCTTCATCCATATCCGATAAGAAAACATCATCGCCCACTAATACGTTTACTGAACCGGCAGCGCCGTAATCAGCCGAACGGATACCGCCATTTACTTCCAGCTTGTAGGTAGCGGCGCTGGTGCCTATGCCCACATTTCCAAGCGATGTAATACGCATAGCCTCGGTAGGGGCTACGTTGGTAGTTCCATTGCGGGTGGCAAATACCAAATCGCCCGAGGTATTACCCGCTGTGTTAGTAGTTAAAAACCCTATTTCGGCAGGTTGAATGCTATTGTTGTTCCATCCAAAACCAATGGATTGAATGCTGTTGGTTTTATATTCCACACCACCCACTTTTAAATAAGGTGCTCCGTAAGTAGTAACCATGCTGGCATCACTGCCTTGGGTGCCGCGCCTTAAAACAGCAATGCTGTTAGTGGCAGAAGTTTCCAGCACATCTAATTTAAGCGTGGGGGCCGAGGTTCCTATACCTATATTGCCATCATAGCGGATATACATCCGATCGTTCGAGCCCAGGTAATTATTGATATCACCCACTGTAGCATCGTTATACGTTTGAAACCGAAGTGAAGGCGCACGAAGCGTTATCAGGTCGTCGCCCGAGCTGTTCGCAGGGTCGTTGCTATGGAATAAAATAAGCTCGGTACGCTCGTTGGCTGCGCCCTGGTTGGCCGGAACCACTCGGGCGGTAATTACCGGCGAAGGGTCGCCGGTAGGTGCCGGAAACAGGTAGGTGCCGGCAGTCATAGTAGTTCCTACCACACCCGCACCGCTTACGTTAAAGTTAGCTGATGCTTGTTGAGTAGTTTGGTTCTTTATATAGGTTCCGCTCAAATCGGGCAAATCGGCAGCTACTATCGATTGAAAGCCCGGGGCAGCCGTGCCCCCTGTGTTGTTACCAAAAAAGGTATGCGCTGCTGCGGTAGCTGCGCCGGTACCACCACGGGTAACGGCCAATTGCGCCTCGCTGCTTAAAACACCCGAACCATCATTAATAACTACCTGGTTGGCTGTGCCGTTGGCCAGTTTGCTGCGGCCAATGGCGGCTGCGCTGTTTACATCGGCATCTACTATTGTTCCGGCAGCAATTTGAGGCGATGCAGCTGTGCCGCTTAAATCGCCGGCCAATTGCACAATACCTTTAGCGCTGGTAGTTGCATCGGGCAGGTTACCTACCGGTACAGTGGTAGTGGTACCTAACTGACCGGTAGCGGTGTTGGTTACAATACCTGCTGTAGTAAGTTTAGGTAGCAATACATTATTAGATGCACCGCCAATGCTTACGTTGCCGGTGGTAGTGCCGGTGCCTATGCTTGTAGTATTTGCTGCTGCGTTATTATTAATAGAGGCTGTGCCTGTTTCGGTAAGGCCACCGTTTAAAGTGGTTAATCCGCTTACGGTTTGGGTGCCCGTAATAATGGTGTTTCCGTTTAGGTTTACATTGCCCGAACCGGCATTAATAGTAGTAGCGCTGGTGGTATTAGTGCTACCTATAGTTACAGTTTTTACACCGCTGTTATTATTAGCTATGCCAATAGTTTGCGCTGCTGTGCCATTGGCAACGTTTACAGCGCCTGTGTTAGTGTTGCCGGTATTAATATTCACCGTGCCTGTTGTGCCGCCATTGGCACCTGTGCCCGAGGCTATACTAACATTACCGCCATTGGTAGCGGCGCCACCGGTGCCGCCGCTTTGGGCCAATAATATAATAGACTTGCCCGCACTGTTATTGGCAGGCGCAGTAGCCGATACATCCAGCAAGCCACCGGGGGTGTTATTGCCTATACCTACATTGCCACTGCTGTTATTATTGTAAATATCGTTTTGGCCGTTTACGGTCCATACACTATTTAGGGTATTACCGCTCCAGCTAAGGCCGCTGCCTGCTGTAAAGGTATTAGCCCCGGTATTATTATCGCCGGTGGTTTTCCAGCCTGCGGCCACGCCTCCTATATTAATAAAGTTAACCACCGTAGGTACCGCTGCGGTGCCTGCAGCAATTGTAAGGCCGTTAAGTGTGGCAATATTATCATCCTCATTAATAATGCTTAAAAACTGCCCGTCCTTAGGGCTGGTAGCCGTAAGGGTGGTAGTGCCACCGCCTGTAGTATTGGTTAATCTAAAAAGGGAAACATTGGCAGGTATGGTAACACTGCCCGCCGCGGGCAAAGCAGTAATACGCGCCGAGAGGGCTCCGTTAATATCTAATTTCGTTTGCGGATTGTTAGTGCCAATACCCACATTTTGAGCGCCCGCAAAGGCAGTAATAAAAATAAAAGAGAACAGACTGAGCTTCTTCATAAATCGGTTTAATTAAAAAAATAGTTGGGTGGCATCACCCACTTTAGACGTGGTTTAACTGTAAAGCAAAAGTAGCGTGTAAGGATTAAGCAAAAGGTTAATGGTTGTAAAATTTAGGTAAAGTGAAGTGTTATACGGATAAAGGCAATTGTTGTTTTATTAAGCAGTTTAAAAAATCGGGCTGCAAGTATAGCGTTCTATTTGATATACGGTAGGGGAAGGAATGTAGATTTATCTTATTGTTAATACCGCTCACGACCATAAAAACTACATATTTTATAGTTTGAGATAAAAAAACATTTGGAAATGTGAATGTAAAGGCTACTTTTGCAGTCCCTTTTTAAAACCGCACGGCTGGGAATCGTGTAAAAACATTTAAAATGAGTACAGCAAAATACACTCCGCGCTTAGCGAAGCGCTATAAGGACGAGATTACCTCTGCTTTAATGACGAAGTTTAACTACACTTCGGTAATGCAAGTTCCCCGATTAACTAAAATATGCTTAAACCAGGGTGTTAACGGAGCCAACTCCGATAAGAAACTGGTTGATATTGCTGTAAATGAAATGACAGCAATTGCCGGCCAAAAGGCGGTAGCATCACACGCCAAAAAGGCGATTTCTAACTTCAAACTTCGCGAAGGTATGCCAATAGGCAGCCGCGTAACTCTACGCAGCGAAAGAATGTATGAGTTCTTAGACCGTTTGGTTTCGGTTTCCCTTCCACGCGTTCGCGACTTTAAGGGTATAAGCAACAAAGGTTTTGATGGCAGAGGTAACTATACCATGGGTATAAAGGAGCAAATCATTTTCCCCGAAATGGAAATTGATAAGGTAACCCGTATACAAGGTATGGATATTACTTTTGTAACTACCGCACAAAGCGACGAAGAAGCTTACGCGCTTTTAGAAGCACTGGGTATGCCATTTAAAAAAGACAATAAATAATTCAAACTCTCAATACTAATATAAGATGGCTAAGAAATCAGTAGAAGCACGTCAGCGCAAAAGAGAACGCCTGGTAGAGAAATTTGCCGAAAAACGTAAAGCACTTAAAGAAGCCGGCGAATGGGAATTGCTGGATAAGCTTCCTAAAAACAGTTCGAAGGTTCGCCTTCGCAACCGTTGCGCACTAACCGGAAGAGGAAGAGGTTACGTTCGTATGTTCAGCATTTCGCGTATTAAGTTCCGCGACCTGGCCAGCGAAGGTAAAATTCCGGGTGTAACCAAGTCGAGCTGGTAAGAACAGACCCGAGACGTTAGACAGAAGACACAAGACAAATACAATAAAAAGAATTAAAAAGAAATAAAATGGTTATTGATCCAATTTCAGATTTTCTGACAAGAATCAGAAACGCACAACAGGCAGGTCACCGTATTGTGGAAATTCCGGCTTCTAAAACAAAGAAGAGAATTACTGAGATACTTTACGACCACGGCTATATCCTTAAATACAAATTTGAAGATACTGCCGATAACCAGGGTGTAATCAAAATTGCATTAAAGTTTGATGCAGCTACCAAAACACCGGTTATTAAAAGCCTTACCAGAATTTCGACCCCGGGTTTACGTCAGTATGCCGGCAAAGGCGAACTTCCACGCGTGTTAAGCGGATTGGGTATAGCTATCATTAGCACCAGCAAAGGTGTAATGACAGAAAAACAAGCCAGAGAGTTAGGTATTGGAGGAGAAGTATTGTGCGAAGTATTCTAATAGAAAACGTTAAACACAAGACAAAACATTAAATAATAATTTCAATTATAAAGTATGTCACGTATAGGCAGAGCACCCATCACACTTCCGAAAAATGTTTCGGTTGAAGTATTGGGAGGA
Organism: Chitinophagales bacterium; assembly: GCA_044228435.1. Taxonomy (GTDB): domain Bacteria; phylum Bacteroidota; class Bacteroidia; order Chitinophagales; family LD1; genus Bog-950. The sequence continues at coordinate 7,998 of JBGAUW010000006.1, read as the reverse complement.
AACGTTGTAAAGGTAAAAGGCCCTAAAGGCGAATTGTTTCAAACAGTTGACCCGGATATTACCGTAAAGGTAGATAACGGCGAACTGAATGTTGAGCGCCCTACTGAGCAAAAACGCCACAAATCGCTACATGGTACTTACCGTGCGCTTATTAACAACATGATTACAGGCGTTAGCGCTGGTTATGTTAAGCAAATGGAACTGGTAGGTGTGGGTTTCCGTGCCGATGTTGCTAAACAAGTAGTTACCCTAAGCGTAGGTTACTCTCACCCTGTAGTAGTATTGCTGCCTGAAGAAATTAAGGCATCGGCTAAGCAGGATAAAGGACAGAACCCAATTATTACCCTGGAGTGCAGCGATAAAGATTTGCTTGGTTTGGTTTGCGCTAAAATACGCAGCATACGTAAACCTGAACCATACAAGGGCAAGGGTATTAAGTTTGTGGGCGAAGCTTTAAGAAGAAAAGCTGGTAAATCGGCCGCTAAGAAATAACCGGTAGGGGCAACCCTTGCGGTTGCCCACAAGAAGTAAAGAATTAAAATTCAAAAATTCATCTTTTAAAAATTGTAAGATGGCAGTAACTAAAGAAGCAAGAAGAAAAAAAATAAGAAGCAGAATCCGTGGTAAAATCAGCGGAACTGCTGAACGCCCGAGACTAAGCGTATTTCGTAGCAATAAGGAAACTTATGTTCAATTGATTGACGATGTAGCCGGCGTAACTTTAGTTGCAGCCAGCACCCGCGATAAAGATTTTACCCGCAACGGTACTAAATCTGAACAAGGTAAACTGGTTGGTACAACCTTAGCACAAAAGGCAGCTGCCAAAGGTATTAGCGATGTAGTGTTTGACCGTGGCGGATACTTATACCATGGCCGTGTTAAAGCGGTAGCAGAAGGCGCCCGTGAAGGCGGATTAAAATTCTAATTGATAAAAAGCATTCAATAAAATAAGCAAATGGCAAGACTGAACGTTCAAAAGCTCAAGGCGAGCGAACTGGAATTAAAAGAGAAGGTAGTAAATATCCGCCGTGTAACTAAGGTTACCAAAGGGGGCCGTACTTTCACTTTTTCGGCAACTGTAGTAGTTGGAAACGGCAACGGCATTGTTGGCGAAGGCCAGGGCAAAGCGCGTGAAGTACAAGAGGCAATCCAAAAAGGAATTGACGACGCAAAGAAAAACCTGGTAAGCGTACCAGTGTTTAAAGGAACTATACCACACGTACAACACGGTAAGTTTGGTGCCGCTAAAGTAATGTTAAAGCCAGCCAGCCAGGGAACGGGTGTAATTGCCGGAGGTTCTATGCGCGCTGTGTTAGAGAGCGTTGGTATTAAGGATGTATTGGCAAAATCGCAAGGTGGCGCTAACCCGGCTAACGTAATTAAAGCTACTTTAGATGCACTTAGTAAACTGCGCGATCCTTTCACGGTTAGCAAAAACCGCGGTGTATCGATGGAGAAAGTGTTTAAAGGATAATTTAGAGACAATAGACACAAGAGATTTAGACAATAGACCCAGATAAATACAAAAACAATGGCAAAGGTTAGAGTTACAAAAACTAAAAGCACGATTGAAAAAGACGAGCGCCAAAAAAGAACAATTAAGGCGTTGGGTTTAAACAAAATCGGTAGCAGCAACGAAATGGAAAACACACCAGCTATTGCCGGTATGATCCGTAAAGTTTCGCACTTGGTTAAGGTAGAAAATATTTAATAGCTTAAGGCAAATACAAGTAAAATGGAATTACATAATCTTACACCGGCTAAAGGTGCTATAGGAAGAGCAAAGAAAAGATTAGGACGCGGACAAGGTTCAACCGATGGGGGAACTGCTGCACGTGGCCACAAAGGAGCAAAATCGCGTTCGGGTTACAAGCAAAAGCTTGGCTTTGAGGGCGGGCAGATGCCTTTGCAAAGAAGAATGCCTAAAGTAGGATTCAAAAATTTCAGCCGCTTAGAATACAAAGGCTTAAACCTGGGTCAAATTCAGGCAATAACCGAAAAATTTAAGTTAACTGATATTACTGTTGAAGCTTTACGCGAAAATGGTTTGTTAGCTAAAAGCGCCCTTATAAAGGTGCTTGGTGGCGGCGAACTGACTACCAAAGTGAATGTAAGCGTTCACGGTATCAGCGAATCGGCCAAGGCTAAAATTGAAGGCCTGGGCGGAACAGTAACCATTGTAAAAAAATAAGTTTCAAAAAAGAATAGTCCCGATAAACGTCGGGATTTTTCACTTAGAAAATACTATGAAGTTAATTCAAAAATTAAGAGAGATTTGGAGTATAGAAGAACTTCGCCAGCGAATTCTTCTAACGCTTGGCTTAATTCTCATTTACCGTTTAGGTACCTACATTACCCTGCCGGGTATTGATCCAACGGCTTTAGAGAATGTATCGAGCCAGGGTAGCAGCGGCATTTTAGGTTTGGTAAACTTGTTTGCAGGGGGAGCGTTTGCACGTGCCTCTATTTTTGCATTGGGTATTATGCCATATATTTCTGCCTCTATCGCTATTCAGTTATTAACCTTAGCTGTTCCTTATTTCCAAAAGTTACAGAAAGAAGGTGAAAGCGGTCGCCGCGAGTTAAACCAATACACCCGTTTGCTAACCATCGTGGTTACTGCTTTTCAGGGTGCCGGTTATGTAGTTTACCTGCGTAATGCAGATGCTGCAGCGGTATTGCCAAACCTTTCGCCAATATTGTTTTCAATCTCTACAGTAATAGTGCTTACTGCCGGAACCTTATTTGTAATGTGGATGGGAGAGAAGATTACCGATAAAGGTATAGGTAATGGTATCTCGCTAATCATTATGATTGGTATCCTTGCACGTTTCCCCGGCTCTATCTTAGAAGAGTTTTTGGCCCGCACACAAAAAGGTGGTTTAATTGCTTTTGTTATTGAGCTTGCGTTCTTAGTAGTAGTTATTGCAGCATGTATTTTGCTTATACAAGGTACCCGCCGTATACCGGTTCAATATGCTAAACGCAATGTGGTACAAGGTGGTAAAATGATGCAGGCTGGTGGTGTTCGTCAATACCTGCCGTTAAAGTTGAATGCATCGGGTGTAATGCCAATTATCTTCGCACAGGCTATTATGTTCCTGCCCGCTACTATAGCCCAGTTTATTCCTGGTTTCGATAGCAACAGCAAGTTTTTGATTGCTTTTAACGATATCAAATCGTGGCCTTACAACCTTTCGTATTTTATACTTATAGTAGCGTTTACGTACTTCTATACAGCGTTAATAGTTAACCCTACTCAAATAGCCGACGATTTAAAGCGCAACAGCGGCTTTATACCGGGTGTAAAACCGGGTAAGAAAACCGAAGAGTTTATTGATGCCGTTATATCGCGCATTACTTTACCCGGCGCGGTGTTTTTAGGTATAGTGGCTATTATGCCGGCCATTGTAATGTTGTTTGATGTAAACCGTAGCTTTGCATTGTTTTTTGGAGGAAGCTCTATATTGATTATGGTGGGTGTAATTTTAGATACCCTGCAAACAATAGAGACTTACTTATTAAACCGCCACTACGATGGTTTAACCTCATCGGGACGAATAAAAGGAAGACAAGGGCTTGCATCGGCAAGTATGTAAGAATAAAAGAAAAACCCTTCTCAGATACGAGAAGGGTTTTTTAGTTTAAATAAGAAAAGTGGATAGGCAATAGTAAGCAGGTAAATTCAATTGCTTCTACGTTGTTTACTTATCACTACTCACTATTAACTTTTAGAGAGATGGCAATTAAAATTAAAACTGCAGAAGAGATAGAGTTGATACGCAAAAGCTGCCTGTTGCTTAGCGATGCATTGGCCGAAGTGATAAAAGCAGTAAAACCGGGCATTAATGGTCTGGCTTTAGACAAAATTTTTGAAGAGTATATAAAGGACCACGGCGGCAAGCCTTCGTTTAAAGGGTATCATGGTTTTCCGAACGCCCTGTGTATTTCTATGAATGATGATGTGGTGCATGGCATACCAACTGCAACCCCGTATAAAGATGGCGATATAATATCGCTGGATGGTGGCGTGTTTATGAACGGTTACCATGGCGACATGGCTTATACCGTTGGTATTGGCAATGTAAAGCCCGAAGTAGAGCAATTGCTAAAGGTAACCAAAGAGTCGCTTTTAATTGGAATCGAAAATGCTGTTACAGGCAAGCGCACCGGCGATATTGGGTTTGCCGTGCAGGAGTATTGCGAGCGTAAAAACCCATATAAATGTGTGCGCGAGTTAGTAGGCCATGGCATTGGTAAAACGCTGCACGAAGACCCGCAGGTGCCTAACTATGGCCGCAAAGGCGATGGCACCAAGCTACCCGAAAACTGTGTAATAGCTATAGAGCCTATGGTAAACCTGGGCAAAAAGGATGTTTACACCAAGCGCGATAACTGGACAATCGCCACCCAGGATGGCACCCCCTCGGCCCATTTTGAGCATACAGTGTTGGTAAAGGCCAATAAAGCCGAAATTTTAACCAGTTTTTCGGGTATTGAAGCAGCGGTACAGGCTAATAGCCACCTGATTAAGGTGTAAATCCGGAAAATGTAATAAAATGGGAAAAATGAAATTTTAAACAAATGTTTGAAATTCGATTTTTAATTTATCTTTGTTACATAATTGGAAGTATTATTATTTAATCAGATTTTTTAAACAATGAACATTTACGTAGCAAACATCAGTTTCCGTGCATCGGAAGGACAGTTGAAAGATTTATTTCAGCAATTTGGAGAAGTAACCTCGGTTAAAATTGTAACCGATCGCGAAACAGGCCGCAGCCGTGGTTTTGGTTTTGTTGAAATGGCAAACGATTCAGAAGGACAAGCAGCTGTAGCACAACTAAACGGCACTTCGTTCCAGGACAGAAACCTGGTAGTGAACGAAGCACGCCCAAACAATAAGTAATCCTATTTAAGGGTATAAATTAACCGAGAGCTCTTCTGCCTTGGCGGGGGTAGCTTTCTCGTTTATATTTATGTCCTGATACAATTTTTTTTATTCATTTATTTTTAACCACATCATGAACATTTACGTAGCAAACATCAGCTTCCGCGCATCGGAAGGTCAGTTGAAAGATTTATTCCAGCAATTTGGAGAAGTAACCTCAGTTAAGATTGTAACAGATCGCGAAACTGGCCGCAGCCGTGGCTTTGGTTTTGTTGAAATGGCAAACGATGCCGAAGGCAAACAAGCCATCGCACAACTTAACGGTACCGAATTTGGCGAAAGAAACCTGGTAGTAAACGAAGCCCGTCCATCTGAAAGAAGATAAGACCAGCAGTTTAACTTACTAAAAGGCGATTTGGATTTTCCGGATCGCCTTTTTAATTTTAAAGAAGGTTGGGATAACCAATAGGTATACATTTATCAATAATTGGGCTATGAGCGCAACACAAAATACTACGAAGGAGTTACTAAAAATAACCGGCAGGGTTTTATTCATCATCGGGCTGATAGGGGTGGTGTTTAGCTTGCTTGTGGGCTTTTGGCCCGGTGCGGGCGCTATACTATTAATGCTTACTGGTGCTGTAATGATAGCCTATAGCAACAGTATGTTTGATGAGGCCAGTTGGGGCCAGGTAAATGATGTTGCGGGAAATGCAGTTTTTAAAGTGCGCTCTTTGGCAGAGCGGGTTGACCTGCAAAAGCTAAAGAAGGCATTAAGAACAATAACGATTTCTATTGCCGTATTTTTTGTGCTTATTATTTGCCTGTTTGTGTTTGGGCAGAACTACTTTAAAGCACGCGATACTAAGGCCGATGGAAAAGACATGATAGCCGAACTTGAAAACTATAAGCAAACCAACCATGCTTACCCCGATAACCTGAATACACTAATCGGTAAAAATCCATTACGCGCTGCGTGGGAAAAGGACCGCTGGGGTAATGTCTATCGGTATACTACAACCGGAGCTGCTTTTACGTTGCGCTCGGCGGGAAAGGATGGCAAGTTTGAAACCGGTGATGATGTGGTGTTGAAGTAGCACCCGAGTTTAAGTGGCTAATTAAGTAATTAATTTTACGCACATGTTCTAATGTATTGTTGTGATTTGCTTTCAAAACGTTCTTTTCAACTCAAACAAGTTAGGGATTGGAGCAAGCTACCGTGGTTGTGATTTGCTTTCAAAATGTATTTTCCGTTCTTTACAACACAGCTAACAGTGCATTACCGGATTTTCTAAACAAGTTGTGATTTGCTTTCAAAATGTATTTTCCGTTCTTTACAACACAGCATGAGTGTAATATATACCCCTCCTTTTCCGGTTGTGATTTGCTTTCAAAATGTATTTTCCGTTCTTTACAACACAGCAACGAAACAATTTTTTATAAACCAATTTAAGTTGTGATTTGCTTTCAAAATGTATTTTCCGTTCTTTACAACACAGCATCTATTTGGATGAATTACCATTAGATGCGGTTGTGATTTGCTTTCAAAATGTATTTTCCGTTCTTTACAACACAGCTATAAAATACTTGATAATGCAAATTGTATGTTGTGATTTGCTTTCAAAATGTATTTTCCGTTCTTTACAACACAGCAAAAAGTAAATCGTAATCAATTAATAATCGTTGTGATTTGCTTTCAAAATGTATTTTCCGTTCTTTACAACACAGCACCGGTGCAGCCGGCCAAAGAATTAAAGCAGTTGTGATTTGCTTTCAAAATGTATTTTCCGTTCTTTACAACACAGCTGTGTTTCCCGATTCCATTAGCGTGTATTGTTGTGATTTGCTTTCAAAATGTATTTTCCGTTCTTTACAACACAGCCGTCATTACTTCGCCGTCTATGTAAATATTGTTGTGATTTGCTTTCAAAATGTATTTTCCGTTCTTTACAACACAGCGAATATAAAAACCGGTTTGAGGCGGTTACGTTGTGATTTGCTTTCAAAATGTATTTTCCGTTCTTTACAACACAGCAGTTATGAATTTACAAGACCAAGTATCCAAGTTGTGATTTGCTTTCAAAATGTATTTTCCGTTCTTTACAACACAGCTCTTCGCTTATATTATACGTCCTTGTAATGTTGTGATTTGCTTTCAAAATGTATTTTCCGTTCTTTACAACACAGCCGTGCCCTATTGCGTTCTATCATGCGATGGTTGTGATTTGCTTTCAAAATGTATTTTCCGTTCTTTACAACACAGCTGCCGAACTAACAACCATTGTAACGGAATGGTTGTGATTTGCTTTCAAAATGTATTTTCCGTTCTTTACAACACAGCTTTACGATGCTGTTAGTGGCGACCTTGGTAGTTGTGATTTGCTTTCAAAATGTATTTTCCGTTCTTTACAACACAGCTATGGAACGCCTCTCAAAACGAAAGTTTTGGTTGTGATTTGCTTTCAAAATGTATTTTCCGTTCTTTACAACACAGCAAAGGTGATTAAGTATAATAGCGATATAGGTTGTGATTTGCTTTCAAAATGTATTTTCCGTTCTTTACAACACAGCGAGTTGCCGTATGTGCAGTTTACGGATGAGTTGTGATTTGCTTTCAAAATGTATTTTCCGTTCTTTACAACACAGCCTTGCTTTATCGGTATTAACCGTACCGGCGTTGTGATTTGCTTTCAAAATGTATTTTCCGTTCTTTACAACACAGCCCTGCCTGCCATCGGGAACAAATCGGCTTGGTTGTGATTTGCTTTCAAAATGTATTTTCCGTTCTTTACAACACAGCAGATGGGACCAACTGGCATTGCTGGCATGGGTTGTGATTTGCTTTCAAAATGTATTTTCCGTTCTTTACAACACAGCGTAGAAACCATTACCGACCAATACCCCAAGTTGTGATTTGCTTTCAAAATGTATTTTCCGTTCTTTACAACACAGCCCCTTGTTTCGACAAATGTTCCCCATGAGGGTTGTGATTTGCTTTCAAAATGTATTTTCCGTTCTTTACAACACAGCGGAAAGAGAACCAATACTAACTTATTACCAGTTGTGATTTGCTTTCAAAATGTATTTTCCGTTCTTTACAACACAGC
>JBGAUW010000005.1:0-271294 GCA_044228435.1 Chitinophagales bacterium | reverse complement strand
CTCCGCTTGTATGTACGTCCTGGCCCTCCTTAAACATTAGGCGCTCATAGTCCATATCAGCCCATCCCGTTTCATGCCATTGGTGATAAAAAATATCTCTCCATCCATCGTTATCAAAATCAGATAGCAAATTACTCCAGCCCAATCAGTTTTTGTATATCGAACGCTTCCCCCATTTTCACCACGAACCTGAGGGGTGCGGCTTACCTGTATAATATTACGGCTGTACTGAAGGGTGCCTCGAATTTTTTTCGAGAAAGTGCAGTCAATAGGGCTTGAGAAATATGAATATTTCTGCGATGGTGTGTTGCGGGCACCATATCGCAAACAGAAATATCGGGGCCAGCATCGTTATTTATATCAGCAATATCAACCCCCATGCTAAAGAATGCAGATTTAGAAAAATAATCCGTAGTTCTGTTAATGAAGCCACCGTTAGCATTGTTGATATACATACAATCGGGCATTGCCCAGTCGTTTCCTACATAGATATCGTTCTAGCCATCCTGATTTATATCGGAAATAACTAAACCCAAACCGTATGCTTTTTCGATTGGCAGGTTGGCCTTAAGGGTAATGTCTGTAAAATGATTTTCGTTATTTATATACAGGTGATCACTATTGATATAATCGCTCTTCGTGGTTTTATAACCATAAAAGTTAAGAGGGTCGTTGTCTAATGAAGGGTAATTCATTACGTACAAATCCAGATCGCCATCATTATCATAATCAAAAAAACTTGCTTGGGTAGAATATCCAGCATCATCAATTCCATATTCAGCGGCCGATTCCTTAAAAGCTAAGTTGCCTTGATTTATAAACAGAAGATTGCGTGTATTACCAGTCGCACGTGATCCTCCGCGGCACACATATATATCTGCCAATCCATCTGCATTCACATCAGCCATAACTACGCCGGTCGTCCACCCCCCACGGGTATCTATCCCGGCGCTAGCAGTTAAATTTTTGAACTTGAAACTACCAAGGTTGAGATAGAGGCAGCCATTATTCTGATTAGATGTGAAAAAAATATCCTGCAGACCATCCCCATTAATGTCGCCCACCGCCACGCCCCCACCGTTATACATATACAAATTGTTAAATACGCTTATCTCTCCGGTATCGTTTACAAAATTAGCGAAGGTAATTCCCGTTTCTACGGTGTCTAATAACTTAAATAATGGTGCGGTCGCTTTTTGTCGGTTAGCGGTGCCGGCAAGCTTATCGCGCTGACAGCCAAAAAGCAAAAGCAGCAAAATTGGCAGTAGGGTTTTTTTCATATGCACCAGCAAGGTATAGAATTTTATGTTGTTTTTAAATAGCTTATTATTGGTGAATGAAATTTTCTTTATTCCTTATTATACCATCAGTATTACTGCTTTCATCCTGCTTTCGCGACCATAAAGGTACAACTTTCGAATCGGCGGTATCAGTAAATACTGCCCTCCCGTTAAAGAAATTTCCTGAACAGTTTGCTGATATGAAATGGCTGCTGCAAACACTAAATGATACGGCTTCATTTCCATACAACCTTTCGTTGGATGAGGAAGCATTAAAATATTTTGAAGCTGAGGCAAAAAAACCAGGCAGAGAAAATGATTTTTATACCAATATGAGCTGTGCGGAATATCTTCTTATTGTAGGGCGTTCTGAGGAAGCAGTTGAACGCTATCAGCAGGTATTAGCAAGAATCCGTAAAGGCGAAATAAAGGCAAGCCCCGAAGAAATTTCAGAAGTCAATTCGATGTTGGCGATTTCGTATTTCCGCATGGCTGAGCAAAGCAACTGTATAGTTGGGCATAACCCCGATGCGTGCATTCTGCCCTTTTCGCCAAAAGCCTTTCATGCTGATTCATTTGGCACAGTAAAGGCAATTAATGTGTTGTTGGAAGAATTGAAGCATAACCCATCAAGCGCACAGAATAAATGGATGCTAAATATTGTTAGCGCGGCTATAGGGCGAAACCCACTAAACATACCGGTTGAATACCGGACTACTTTAGAGAAGTTTAAATCTACTTTCAATACACAATCGTTCCGCAATGTAGCTGAAAGCGCAGGCTTAGATGTAGAAAGGCACGCCGGCGGCGTTGCTATAGCAGATTATAGTAGCAATGGGCTGTTAGATGTTGTAGTAAGCTCATGTAAAACGGATGAAAATTTAGAGCTTTTTTTAAATAACGGCAATGGAACTTTTTCTAACCATACCGATGATTACGGCTTGCGGGGAATTATAGGTGCCATTAATGTAACCCACATGGATTATAATAATGATGGGTGGGAAGATGTATACATGATGCGGGGCGGATGGTATGAAGGGTATGGTAATTATCCTAATTCGCTTTTACGGAACAATGGCAATGGAACATTTACCGACGTTACCTATAAAGCGGGATTATTATCCTTTCACCCTACGCACAGTGCCTGCTGGGGCGATATAAATAACGATGGTTTTTTAGATGTGTTTGTAGGCAATGAAACATCTAACCCCAATGACCCCCATGTTGCGGAATTGTATATAAACAACGGCAACGAAACATTTACTGAAATTAGCCAGCAAAGCGGTGTGGATGTAAAAGCATTTATTAAAGGGGTTTTGTTTTTTGATTATAATAATGATGGGTGGCAGGATCTGTACTTATCCAATTACGAGAGTGCTAATGTTCTTTTTAAAAATAATGGAAAGGACAAAAAGGGAAACATCACTTTTACCAATGTAACAAAAGAGGCAGGCGTAGCATTACCTCTTTCAAGTTTTCCGGCTTTTGCCTGCGATATTAATAATGACGGTTGGGAGGATTTGTACGTGGGTGCCTTTAGCCAGTCTAATTATAATGTAAATTTAATTGACGAATATAAGGGAACGCCGTCTCCCTTTCCTTCTGCCTTATACATTAACCAAAAAAATGGAACCTTTAAAGATATGGCACAACAGTACGGATTAACCCGCACTATTTTTGCTATGGGATTAAACTATGGGGATATAGACAATGATGGTTATGAAGATTTTTACGCTGCCACCGGCAATCCGGATTTCCGCTCGCTTTTTCCAAATCTTTTGTTTCACAATTTAAATGGTAAGGGGTTTGAAGATATTACGGTGAATACGCACACCGGACACTTGCAGAAAGGCCATGGGGTAGCCTTTGCCGACCTGGATAACGATTTAGATATTTATAATAACGTAGGAGGCTTTTATTACAGCGACTTTTTCCGTAATGCGGTGTTTGAAAACCCGGGATTTAATAATCACTATGTCGGTTTAAGGTTAACGGGTGTTACAAGCAACCGCAACGCTAGTGGGGCACGTATTAAAATGACGGTTAAGGAGGGCAACATTACACGCACTTTATATAAGACCATTTCTACGGGCGGTAGTTTCGGCGCTTCGCCTTATGAGCAGGTAATTGGTATAGGTAAAGCGACCAGTATTAGTCAAATAAGCATTACCTGGCCAGGTACCGGCATTGTTCAAACTTTTTCAAATGTTATAGCCAATAAAACATATAGTATAGTTGAAAAGGCCGAGAGAGTAGAAGAAATTATAGTTAAGACCTTCCGGTTTAAGTAGTTTAAAAGTCCGGTAATAATTCGCTTCCTGTAATACCTATAAAAAATTGCAATGCGGATTTAACAGGACTCTAATAATTGGTATTCTTTTCGATAGTATGGAAAGTGGTAAAGGAATGGTAAAACTCCTGATAGGCTTGAACTGGTACTAATCCTTCTAATCCGGAAGCACCATTATACGGAGTTCCATTTAAATTCCAACAGTAAGCGGTCGAGCTATCGGTAAGCGTATTTTTTTCCTGCTGGTAAACAATGTTTAATACCCTGTCTTTTAGTTTTCGGCTTAAAACATAAAATGACTGGTCATCTTTTTCCATAATTAATACTATTGGTTCACCGCCTACCTCATCCTGTATGGTTCTCTTTTGTTTCAACTCGTTCCAATCATACATCTTTTCTTCGCCCGGGGTAACTACGCCTACTATCCACGATTTTTTATGAAAGGAGGAGGTATCGGTGCCGGTTAGGCTTCCACGTTGAGTTCCGTTATCGTATCCCTCTAAATGCTTATAGGCGGTTAAAAACTTATTATCGGGTTGCAATACCAACGTTTTGGGATAAATATTTTTCCAGGCAGCAAGGGTCATTTGTTGCGCACTTATTTCTTCCAACTTTTTTCCCTTTAACGGACCGGCGCAGCACTCGCCGGTGGCCTGGCGCCACCAGCTTTTCGTAGTAGCATCCTCAAACATCGCATTAAACTGATCCATACCTACCAGCCGGAAAGTCTCTGGCTTTCCGTTTACCTCGGGTTTATATACCCGGCCCGTACGGCAAACGGTACAGTAAGTAACCATCACAGGTTGCCCCCCTATACTATCGCGTACCTGGTGGTGATAGCCAATAAGCTGAATTGGGTAGGCCCGGGCCTCACCATTTGCACTAACACCCAAAATGATGCGTTCGTCTTCGATTTTATTTTCTTTTACGGGTAGCAGTATCTTTGTTTCGGGCTGATAAAACATTTTATCGGCAAGCATTACAAAATTAGTAACGTATACCAGGGCACTTAAAAAAACCACTAAAAAGGCGGCAGCTATCTGCTTCCATAATTTGCCGCTGGTTATGAAATAATAAATCGGAGGCAATAAAAGTACAGCCCCCAAAATTCTGCTAACCCAAATGAACTTATTAATAGTGTACGCTAATTCAACGTTATTTGCCAGCTGGCTGCCCGGCATTGGCATAATCAAGTACATCTTCAATATTTCGGGTGCGCCCAGAATAATTAATCCGAGCAGGAAAGACAGACCGATTTGGATACGTGTTAACTTCATGGTTTGAGTATCACTAGAATTAACTGTTTATTTTTTGGGTAATTGCGGATGACAATGAGGAACCTTAGGGTTTTTGGCCGAAATTTCTGCAAAATTTAATTTGTTTCTAAGGTCAGTTTTTATTTCTGCCGAACCTTCCTTAATAGTAATGAATTGATTGACTGAAATATTTTCAAAATTCTGAATGGTGTGATGTGCATTGGGCCAAACCACGGTTAGCTGCTTTATTTTTGTTGCTTTGCCAAGCCCAATTTGTGCCTGCAGAGGGTTGGCGCCAAAACTACCTCCGGATGATATAACGCGATAAATAGTTTGCTCCTTACCTTTGGCATCTACCGTTACTAATTTCAGTTTAGCTCCTATACCGGGCTTGTTTGATTCTACACCAGTTAATTTTATAGTAATCCATGAATTGTTGTTGCCGGGGTTTTCAAAAAAGGCATTATGAAAATTATCTCCTTCAAATCCTCCGCCTAACACTGCGTATACATCCTGGTCGCCATCGTTATCCAGGTCAGGCAAACTAACACCATGCCCTTTTTGAATAACTCCAAAACCACCCGAAAAAGTGACCTCCTCAAAATATTTTCCTTCAAAGTTTCGGAACATCCGGTTTGGTATTATTGCTTCATAACTAATAGAGCCGGTTCCAAGGTAAAAATCAAGAAAACCATCGTTATCTAAATCTCCATAATTACTACCCATACCATACATTGCTTTAGCAATATGCAGCGAATCGGAATAGTTTGAAAAAGTTCCATCCTTATTGTTTTTGTATAAAACAGTCTTTTCCACATTGGTAGGTATACCAAGCATTTCTGCCGCAAATTTGCTGGCAATTTTATCGTCTATGTCGTAATCTTCAATAAACAAATCTTGCCAACCATCATTATCATAGTCGAACGACCATGCTGCAAAACTAAACACGGGGGCGCTTACTCCTGCTTCCTTCGAAACATCTGTAAATTTCCAATCATTAACATTCGTTCCTCCTTCATTTCTAAAAAGCTGATTTGGTCGTCCCTTTATAGAAACAAGCAGATCAATTAAGCCATCGTTATTATAATCTGTCCAGGTAGCCCCTTTTACAAGTGCGTATACCTCTAAGTTTAGTTTGTTCGCAACATTGGTAAAGGTGCCGTTAGTATTATTTATATAGAGCTCAGAGGGATATGCTTCTACTACACTATCTGTTTGCTTCGTTATATCAGCAATCTCGTTTCCAATAAAAACATCCAGCCAGCCATCGTTGTTAAAGTCGCCCCAACATGCCACCTGGGTGGGGTAAAACGAAAGAAGGCCAGCTTGTATAGTTACATCTTCAAATTTTCCGTTACCTAAGTTTTTAAGCAGCGAATTGGGATACCTGCCATACTTGCCATACCAGGCTCCTCTCAAAACAAATATGTCCAATAATCCATCGTTATTATAGTCGGTTTGCACAACATTAAATCCACCAACAAGTCCGGTTAAGCCCGCATATTCTGTTCTGTCTAAAAACCCATCCTTACCCCTATTTTCGAGGTACCTAAGTTGATGATTGTATCCATAGGAAGATACCACTAAATCCAATAACCCGTCATTATTAAAATCATCAGCAACAACGCCGCCCGCAACCCCATCGGCATCAATACCTAGTTTTCCTGCTACATTCTCAAATCGCGGGAAATCCGCAGCGCGGTCAGTATAATCATCATGCAGTGGTATAAATAAATTTTTAGGAACGCTGTCGGGATATTGGCCCAAAGCCTGATAGGTTACGTTAAGCAACCATCTGCTTCCCAGATCATCAGGATAAGCTTGCAAAATTTTTAAATAAAGCTCTGAAGCTTTTAACGCTCCTTCTCTTTTAGTATGTATAGCTTCTTTTGCAAAAGGAACAATACAGCTTTTAGAGTTATGATTTAAAATGCAGTTATCCTGCTCTCCCAACCGTAGGTTTGCGATGGCGAAAAATTTCAGGTATTCAATGTTCGCATCAGAAGGTTTCTCTAAACTAATTCCCAGTTCGTTTACATAAGCCTGCATTTGTTCAATAGATTCCCGGGTTCTGCCTGCTTCTAATAGCATATCTGCATATTCCTTCATCTTTGCCCTTCTCAATTTCGGAAATGGCCAAAGCAGATAATCCAACTCAAATTTTGCCTCGGCTAATTTCTCATCCATAAGAAAAGGCTGAGTAAAAATATTGCCCTCTCTTATCTTTTCCTGTAAAATGCCAATCATTTCTCTGGTTCCGGGGGGGGCATTTTGCAACTCTTTATCGGTGGCTATCTTAACCTTGCTTTTAATAGAATAGAAACCAATGCCTACAACCAACAGTCCACAGAGGGCTATTGTTAGGAATATTATTATCAATAATCTTTTCATGTAAAAGGGAAATGTTACTAATAATAACCAAATATCCTATTGCCTTTATAAGTAAAGGAGAAGATATTTTTTAGCTGTTTGAATAACCTGCACAACAAAAGGAATTTATAAATTTATTGTCGTTAAAAATATCCGCAAGAAAAAATCGCTCTACTGCGCTTTAAACCCCATATTGCAACTACAATGAAGTTGTTTCAAAGATAGCTTAAAATGAGCAAGTATGTACCTATAATTTTATTATTAGCTCTATGTGGTTGTTTGCGCGATAAGCCATTCCGCTCAACTACTGTTGCGGGCAAAGAACACACCTTGTTTCAGTTAGTGCCGTCCGAGGTAACCGGTGTTGCCTTTGCAAATAAGGTAATTTACACTGGTCCCAATAACTTTTCATCTATAACCAAACAATGGTTTGGGGGTGGAGTAGCTATAGGAGATATAAATAATGATGGCTTGCAGGATATTTTATTAACGGCCAACCAGGACACCAGCAGGCTTTATCTTAACCTTGGCGATTTTCGTTTTAAGGATATAACAACGGCTGCCGGTATTAATGTACAAGCCGGGTGGACGACAGGTGCTGTAATGGCCGATGTAAATGCTGATGGGCTGATGGATATGTATATCTGTCGCGGGGGCATGGTGCCTGGCAATAACACACATAATCTACTATTCATCAATCAGGGTAACCTTACCTTCCGCGAATCGGCGGCAGAATATGGTATTGATGATGGAGGCCTTACTACCTGCGCTTCTTTTTTCGATTACGACAATGATGGCGATTTGGATTTGTATACGATTAATTATCCAATTTCTAACGGTGATGTAGACCCGATGAATTTTTCTTTTTATGAAACAACCGCAGCCGACTCATTGGTAAGCGATAGATTATTTGAAAATATAAATGGAAAATTCAAAAATGTTTCAGCCGGCGCACATCTGCCTATCGAAAAGGGCTCTGGCCTTGCATTGGTAGTATCTGATATTAACCTGGATGGGTGGCCCGATATATACGTAGCCAACGACTGGATGCAAAATGACTACACTTATATTAATCAAAAGAATAAAACTTTTAAAGATGAGTGTGCAAGGCTGTTTACCAAAAACAGCATCTTTAGTATGGGTTGCGATATTGCCGACATTAATAACGATGGTTTGCCAGAGATAATAAACCTGGATATGGCACCAACCGATCATTACCGCATAAAAACCCACGACACCAAGCAGCCAATTGATTATTACGTAATGGAAGAAAACTACGGTAAGGTAGTGCAGTATAATCGCGATATGTTGCAGGTAAACAAAGGCCACAATAAATTTTCGGAGCAAGGAGAAATGGCAGGTATTGCCCGGGTTGATTGGGGCTGGTCGGCACTTTGGGTAGACTTTACTAATGATGGGTGGAAAGATCTTTTTGTGGGAAAAGGCATGGGAAGAGACATTGGTGACAGAGATTATGATAACCTGATGTTTACCATGGGGCAGAAACCAGAGTACAAACATGTAGAAGGGGCCTATTTTAAAAACATGCAACGTTATTTACATGCTAACTATTTTTTTAGCAACAACAAAGGGTTGGGCTTTAACGCTGCTACCAGCGAGTGGGGCGTGGATCAGAAAGTAAACACACAAGGTGCGGCTTATGCAGATCTGGATAACGATGGCCGGTTGGATTTGGTAATTAATAATATTGACACTACCGCTATTATTTACAGAAACACAGGAGCACAGAGTAGCAACCATTATCTTCGTATTTCTATTAAAGGGGAGAAACAAAATACACTGGGCCTGGGAACTAAAGCATGGCTTTATAGCAAGGGCAGAATGCAGTATGCAGAGCTTACAAATTCCCGCGGCTATCAATCTTCTTCTGAGCCGATATTACATTTTGGCCTGGCAAATGATACTACTATTGATAGTGTGCGTATCGTATTTCCTTCTTTTAAATATACCGTGCTTAAAAATGTAAAGGCCGATCAGCATTTGGTTTTAGAAGAACAAAAGGCAGAAGGGGGGCATTTTAATTATCTGGTAAAAGAAACTGTAAACTATTTACTGGACGATAAAACCAAAAACATCTCCCCTGCTTTTGTCCATAGCGAAAGTGATTTTAACGATTTTAAGCGCGATAAGCTTATTCCCAGAATGTTTTCCAAAGATGGTCCTGCACTAGCAGTTGCCGACTTGAATGGAGATGGAAGAGACGATTTTTTTGTTGGAGGAGCAGCTGGCCAAAAGGGAGCGGTTTATTTGCAACAGGGCAACGGCACTTTTACTTTGCAGAACCAGGCTGTTTTTACCGAAGGCGCGGCAAGTGAAGATGTGGCAGCTCTTATTGCTGATTTGAATGGAGACGGAAGAAATGATTTGTATGTGGTGTGCGGTAGCAATGAGTTTACCGAGAACGATAGCAGGTACCAGGACAGGGTTTATTTAAATAACGCAAAGGGCGGCTTAAAATATTGCGCTGAGTGCCTTCCGGTAATGACGGGAAGTAAAAGCAGTATTGCTGCTAATGATTTTGATGATGATGGAGATATAGATTTATTTGTTGGCGGGCGAACGGTTCCAGGAAGTTATGGTAAAATACCACAAAGCTATTTACTGCGTAATGATGGTAAAGGGAAATTTACAGAGGTAATAAAGCAGGTAGCACCGGAGCTTGCCTATGCCGGAATGATTACTACAGCACAATGGGTGGATATAGACAGAGATAAGAAGGCAGAGCTATTGATTGCCGGAGATTGGATGCCCCCCACCATATTTAAGTATAGAAACAATAAACTACAGAACATTACCCCTGGCACAGGCTTGTTGAAGGAAACCGGATGGTGGGGTTGCATAACCGCAGAAGATTTTGATAATGATGGTGATATTGATCTGGCTTGTGGCAACTGGGGGTTGAACTCAATTTGGAAAGCAAGCGAAAAGGAACCGCTTACTTTATTGGTGAACGATTTTGATAAGAATGGATCTATAGACCCGATACTATGCTGCTACCTTGAGGGGCAAAATGGCACCTTTGCGGGAAGAGATGTATTCTGCAAAACAATGCCCAAGTTTTTTAATAAGTTTCACACCTATAAGTCGTTTGCAGAATGTAAAGTGGAAGATGTTTTTCCGAAGGATGTTTACAATAGCGCGCAAAAACTAAAAGCGGTTGAAATACGCTCATGTTTATTTTTAAATAATGGCAATGGCACTTTTAAAAAAGTAAGCTTGCCTACCGATTGTCAGGCTGCACCGGTTAATCAGATAATTGCCCGCGATTTTGATGGCGACCGTAACACAGACCTGTTGATGCTTGGAAATAGCAATCAGAATTTTTATGAATACGGAAACATTGATGGATTACATGGCGTGTTGCTTAATGGGGATGGCAGAGGAAATTTTGCAGTTGTACCCTATAACCAATGCGGACTTGATATAGAAAAATTTGTTCGTAGTGCAGCGGTAATTCGTTCGGCAAACTATTCTTCCTTACTTGTTGGTTGCAATAACGATTCGCTACTGCTGTTTAAATTGAAGTATTAACCGCCAACGGTTTCTTTTTCGATGTTTTTATTTTTTGCAATTGAAAATTGCCAATCTGCTCTCCCTGTTTTTGGCCGTCTTCAATCGCAAACATATAATGTATGCCGCCATACAGCCTGCTTAGTGCCGCTTCCTGTGCGGCTTGCTTAAATGAGCTAAATGTACGGGGCGCTTTTCCAAAAGGTATTTCTACGGAGTCGGTGTAGCTAAACTTATTACCTAAATAGCCTTCGAGCACTACTGCGGTAGCCGACGAAATAACGCTATGCCCACTTGTATATTCCGGAAAAGGAGGTGTTTCCAACAACGGTTTCCATTTAGGGTCTATGTATCGGTTTATATAAGTAACAGGCCGCAAAAGATCATATTGGTATTTGCCCTCCCAGCAGCTAATAAATGCATCTGCCAGCACTATGGCCGTTTGGGAATACAATTCGCAAGACTCTTTAAGCCCACACTGCCTAAGCTTACAAGCCGTTTGAGTAATGCCCATCCAATGAGCACCGGGGGAAATCTGACGTTTAAATACGGATACGTGTCCTTCTCTTTTTAGCACAAAAGGGTTGCAATCCCAAAAATTGGCAGAAGAGGTATCGTCCATCATTAACTTTCCCTTTGCTTCATATACCTTAATAGCTTCTTTATAAAACACAGAATTTTTATCTGTACTGAAAGGAGGCGGGCCAGAAGGTCGAAATTGAGAAGAGGAATCCATTACAAACGGTCTAACCAAGCCCCAATATGGTTCTACAGCTTCCATAAATTGCGAAGGCGTTAACTCCCAACTCCATTCCTTTTTTTTAAGAACGTAGTAAGGCATTTTTCTGGTTTCAGCGTAACCATCTTTGGCTGCCCAAGCAATAACAGCAGCGGCTATCGAATCTCCGTAAGCCATCGAGGCCAATACATCTTCCTTGTTATACTTATTACGCAAGCCATCTAGTAGTTCGTATTCTATAGTGTCGAGCATATAATCGCGATAAGTAAAATATACCCCCGACCGGCAAAAGGCCCTTATAAGGGCAACTTCGGGAATATACTTTTGCTTGCCGTTAAATGGGGCAACTCCGCTAAAGCCGTTCAATTGGTTTTTATAAGAGATAAAATTTGTATCTCCTTCAATTGCGGCCTCATAGGCTGCAACGCTGGTATATGCCATAATGCGGCTTATTACCGGCGGCGAAAAACCATCGAACAAAACAGTTTCTGATAGTTTATCGTTTAGCAGGTGAATAACGCCGGGATCATTTTCTTTTAAGGCTATCTTTGGTTTTGGTTGGTTGCAGCTGAAGAGTATAAGAGAAACGCCTAGCAATAGCAACCTGTATTCTTTAAAAAGCATAGAATATAATCAGGGTTTGAAACGTGGGAAAAACTCTCTCGTATCAAAGCTATTGTAAAATTCGAAAAAAGTAAATCAACTATTATTGATTATCGGAAACATTGATTGCACATGCGATATGATAAAATACTGTATAAGTCCATTTAAGGCATAAAAGAGATTTTGCGTTGTATAGGCAGGTATAAATACCATGCAATCGTAGCGGACCAATATAAAACATGGTAAAAGTGTTTATCAAAAAATGAAAACCAGCGAAACTTGTTGGTTAGAAAGAAAAGTGTTTCCGCTGCCAAAACCCGTGCACAAATTATTTTCTTTTGCGGTACAAACTCTGGCCGCAAGGTGTCGAATGAAAAAACAATTCTCCGTTTGTTGCTATAGTTCCAGGCACTATGCAAATGGCACTCACTAAACATAATAAGTTTGCCTTCTTCCCAACTTTTCACTTCATTTCCAACCTTTAAGGCGCATACCGGCGCGCTTTCGGGCACTTCAATACCCATTGCACATCGTATAACGGTATTTGTGTCACCCCAATGTGGCTCAAGGGATGAGCCTGGCTCTAGCAAACTAAACGCAGCAAATGTTAAGTGGGGCACCGCTTGCAGGGCTTTCATGGTATTTGGAAACTGTTTGCAAGTAGCATGTTTTCTCCACGAAAAGTTTATCAAATAAATGCCTTTCCAACCATTTTCTCCTTTTACGTGCGGAGCATTCATTGCGTTAAAATGCCCATATCCTGCAAGCTCCATTGCTATCTCTTTTCCATATTTTTCTACCTCTTTTACCCAACTAAATTCAGCGGGGTTGTAAAATGGCGGATAAATACCTTTGTAACCTGTTTTATTAATTAAGTATAAAGGGGGCTCCTGGGGCTTCATAAGTAAATCAAATAAAAGCAAAGATGTTACATAACACTATAGCACTGGCTGAAGAAAGATAACATTTTCACTTATCTGTTATCTTTGTTCCGTATGGCAAAGTACTTAACTTACCTTTTACGGCTTATTTTTTTTTTAATAGTAATCCTGATAGTAACGCGCCATACTCAAATTAATTTGCTAAAAGAAACCATACGAAATTGTTCAATAGTATGGTTGTTTCCTGCATTTTTATTTTACGCATGCCGTTATTTTATATTAAGTCTCCGTTGGCAGTTGGCCGCTAAAGCCCATGGCTACCAACTACCCCTGCAAATGACAGCGCGCGCACAAATAGAAATTGCTTTTTTAGAAGTTGTATTTCCGTTACCCGATAGCGAGGATGGATTAAAAGCAATTTACATGAGTGGCCAAAAAATACCCATACCTGCCTCGGTTACTATTATTTTATATGATAGAATATTAGGTATAAGTATATTACTGCTACTACTGCCTTTCACATTTTTGCTGTTAACCGAAAATGTAGCACCACACTACGTTCAAACCAGGTTTTCAATTATATTGATTGGTTTAGTGGTTTTGCCTTTAGCCGTTTATCACCGGGTTATTGTCGCAAAACTTTTATCGCTGTTTCAAAAGTATTGGAGGTCAAAAATAAGTTGGATTCAAGTATGGCGCAACGAACTTGAAAAAAACATAAATTTATGGTTTGTAGTTTCCGGCTTACTGCTGGCGTTTACCCATGCCGTGTTTGGGGCGTTAACAGGTTGGTTTCTTATCAAGGCATTTCACATCAATGTGTCTTTTGCTCTTTTATTGGTAGGAATACCACTTTACTATATTAGCGCGATATTACCCCTTAGTATTCAAGGCTTGGGGTTGTATGAAACGGCGTTGGTATTTATATTACAACAGCAAGCGGTTGATAGTTCAGGTGCCGTAGCAGTAGGACTATTGCATTTTATTTTTCATATTCTTATAATAGCACTGGGGGGAATCGTATTTTTTTTGAATCCCGCAAGCGACTTTACAGAAGTTGTTATTTCTAAACCGTTGGGTAAAATACTCAGGCACCTATCTCCCTTTTCTAAATTATAGCTATGGTAGGAAAAACGGCTGCTGTTATATTAATAATTATTACAGGTGGAGCGCTTTTAGCTTTTTTGTTTAAAATTCTCCCTCTCCCCAAACATCCTGTCGAAAACCCTGCCATAACAGTTCAGGTTACCCCGGCTCGGATAGCAGAGGGTAAACGCATTGCACTAACAATTTGTACTCGCTGCCATTATAATTATGAAACCGGAACACTAGCCGGGCGGCAGCATGGTAATCCAAAGAGGCTGGGCGATTTCTATTCCGGAAATATAACGCAAGACTCATCTACCGGAATCGGTTCATGGAGCAGTGGCCAGCTTTATTACTTTCTTAAAACAGGCATTAAGCCATCGGGAGAATATGTGTTTGATATGCCAAAGTATTGTAACTTAAGCAATGAAGATTTGTTTAGTATTATTTCGTTTTTTAAAAGCGATGATTCTTTGGTTCGTAAAACAAAATACGCAAATCCAAAACCAACATTTTCCTTTCTTACAAAAGTACTATTGCATACAATTGTTCGTCCGCCGGATTACGAAAATAAAGAGGTGTTATCGCCCGACACTAACAATGCAGTAATATTCGGAAAGTATTTGGCTACGGCTAAATTTAGTTGCTATGAATGCCATAGTTTAAATATGGTAACAAACAATTACAACGAACCCGAAAAGAGCTGGGGTTTTTTTAAAGGCGGAAACCCGCATGTGAACGAAAGCCGCGAAAAAATTTACACCCCCAACATTACCGGCGATACCTTAAAAGGCATTGGCAGATGGAGTGAAAAAGAATTTGTGTATACTGTAAAAAATGGCATTAAGCCTGATGGGAAAACGGTTCGCGATCCGATGTTTCCCTTTCACCTGTTAACAGAGAGGGAAGTGAAAAGCATATATGCTTATCTGAAAACAATTCCGTAGCTTTAAAAACAGCGTAAGCTAATTGATAATACAAGGGATGGAGTGTATTTATCTGCTTAATTTATTACAGAATAGGATACATTAGCGATATAGCAACTTTTTATGGAGATTAAATTATCGGAATCTGCCTTCGCTGAAAATAAGAAGGGTGCTCTATTTGACGCAATAAAAAAACATAAGCAGACCATTTTTATCTTTCTTCTGGCCGTTATCATTTTTCTTTTGCCAGGGGTTATATTTAGAACACTCATTTACCTATTCGATGATTTGCATAACGATAGCCTGGCAGCGGTTGTTTGGTTTTTTTACTTAGGTATTCGGCTTTGTGCTTGTGCAATACTGATTTATCTTTCTTTCCAATCTTTTCGGCGGAAAAAGGTATTGTTAAAGCTTTACTTTATAGTGTTTCTGTTATTGGAAACCGCATTTTCGTTCTATACCGATTCTAATGGTATGATATCTTTTGCAACTGCAAATTGGCATTGTTGGTACTGGCACCCGGTTAACAAACTGGGATACCATGATAGGGAACTTCAACCCGACAGTTTGTGCCAGCATAAAATTGTAACAGTGGGCGATTCATATACTGCAGGTTACGCACTTGAAGATATTAATAGCCGGTTTGACTACCTTCTACAAAGTAAACTGGGTAAAGGTTGGTGCACATACTGCGCTGCCCAACCCGGCATGGACACGAAAGAGGAATTTACCAGATTAAAAAAATATCCTGTTTCCGGAAATTACATTGTGTTTGGTTATTACATAAACGACATGGATAGCGTACTTTTTAACCGCGGACTGGGGTTTCCGGACCCGCCCGAAGTAACTTATGGCTTGCATCCTTTAGTTACGGCAAGTTCTGTTTTCAACTTTCTTTTTTTTAAATACGGTTATTTGTTTCACGACAATCCTGATTATTATAAGTTTATGAAGGAATCGTACAATAACGCTGATGCGCTAAAGGAACACTATGGGGATTTGAAAAAGATAATTGATTTTGCCAGTGCTTCAAATGCACATTTAATTGTTGTTATATTTCCTGAGCTGAACGATTTGGAAGTAAGCAATGAAATATACGTTGCAAAGATGACAACCTTTTTCCAACAATACCCCCTAACCGTAATAAACGTTAGCGACCTGGTAAAAAACATTCCCGTACAAGAACGATTTGCCAGTAACACAGATACCCATCCTGGCGTAAAGGTACAGCAGCCCCTGGCAGATACATTATTTAAAGTGATAAAAGGTATAGAGCAGATTGAAAAAAAGTAATAAAGGATTAAATTTTGGAATAGGCGGTTTACTGGTAATATTGATTATCCTCCTATCGGCTCCGGTATTTATGGGCTACCAAAAAACACCAGCAGGGATGCAATTTTTGGGTATTAGCGGCTTAAATCCTATCGAGCAATATTATTATTTGAGTGTAGGGCCATCGCAGGCACTAAAAGGTAGTATTATGTTTGCCGACAGGTACGGCCGGATTCCGGATGAGCAGGTTTTACTAAACCCGATTGGGAATGCAATAGGCCTTATAGTCCAGGTTACTAACTTGCCATTAACTGTTGCGTATAATATTTTCAGGGTTTTATCTTCTTGTTTTCTAATTATCTGCTTTTATTATTTATCCCGACAATTTATTTCATCACCCAAAACTATCTTTTTATCTATTCTGTTTTATTCGTTTTCCGCAGGTTTCGATTGGCTTTTTCAGCTTTTTCATTTACCATTTTTTGATGCTGTAGACGATTCAATTCCTGAGGCGAATATGTTTATTGCCATGAGCGGCGAATATTACCTTCCCCTGGCCAATGCCTTATTCATTTTAACTTTAACTTTTGCATACAGGGTATTTCATAACAAGGAGCAGAGCTTGGTTTTATGTGGAGGCTCTTTGTTTTTATTGGGGGCAGTGTATATATACGGGCTTGTGCCGGCGGTAGTAATAATAGCCCTTGCGGCCCTTTACAAGGGGTATATGGACAAAACGCTTAGCCAAAACATTTTTACCCTTTTAAAGCTAGCGCTTTTTTGTCTGCCTATTGTAGGCTATTATCTGTGGCTAATTTTAAAATTTCCCAGCATAGATGAAAGTGGCTGGTTGGTGGCACCATCGTTTATCTCATTTTGTTTTACGTTCGGCTTTGGGCTGGTTTTTAGTATCGCTGGTTTCTTTATTAAAAACAAAAGGCAGCTAACCAGTGAATACTATTTGATACTTTGGATAGTAGTTTCGACTATTTTTATAAACACCCCACAAACCATTCTGCCTATTCAAATTCAAATGTTTATTGGTTTGGGAGCCCCTTTGGCTATTATATCGGCTACTACATTACAAACGCTGGCCAAGGCAATTGCAGGCAGGTTATATTTCTTACAAATTGATAGGAGAAGCTTATTTGCAGGCATGTTCGTTTTTTTATTTTTCTCTTTAAGTTGCATAACTAATATACTGTTTTACAAAAAGCAGGTAGACGATTTAGATAAGCATACTTTACCATGGTATATCAATACTAAAGTGTACGATGCTATAGATTGGTCTTCCAGTAACATTTCTTACAATAGCCTTGTTATAGTGCCACGTAATCTTGGCTTTTTTTATTCGGCATTTACAGGCTGCAAGGTTTATTGTGGCTTAGCGTACGGCGAAAAAACACCTGAGCAAATAATTAATGAACGGGCCATAGCTTTTATTCGAAAAAACGAACTGGAAAGCGGGAAAGAGTTATTGCGCGCCACTGGTGCGGACTACCTTTTTTTCGATAAAAATTTGGGGCAGAACGACTTTGAGCAAATACGCAAAACGCTGAAAGAAAACTTTAAAGAATGTTTTATAAACGAGGAGGTTTCTGTGTTTAAACTTAAGCCGCAAGGCATATAAACCAATAAATAGCTGACTGCTAAATATTGGATGTTTCAAATTTGACTTCTATAGGTGAAGTTCTTATCATTGTTTAGAATTACTTCAGTGCAATATTAATTCGCTCACTACAAATAATTTTTATGCCAAAAATTCCCGCTAACGAATATGGGTATTTCTACGATTTCCGCTATATCGAACCTGGTGAAATATCAAACTACCCAAATGGTATTAAGGATATACAAGACCGGAAATTAGACGGCCTTATTATAAGGCAGGCATTAAAGCCGGACGAGGTGCGGAGTTTGCTGAAGCACATTGAAAAACAAAAAGAGGATATCCGTACAAAAGTGCCCAGCGGTTATACTTTTCCCCGCGCATTTTACGAGGCAGAATTAAGTGTGAATGCCGAGAATCCGATTGAGAATAACTTTAAGGAATGGGAACAATGGCGCGCCCAATTCCCTGAGCAGTTTGGAATGGATATAGAAAGCAGGCTCTCGGGAATATTTAAACAAATGGCCGGAGGTAAGGACGTGGCTATATTACCCGGCCCCCGCGGAATAGGTAGTTATATACCTATCACAATCCGGGTATACTATCCTAATTTGGGTGGCATACCGGTGCATTGTGGTAACTCTTTTGAAGAGCGTTTGCCACATCTGTACAATGATTTGATGAGTAAAGTAATTACGAAAAATCAAATGAGTTTTTTTATACAGCTGCAAACACCACAAAGAGGGGGGGAGCTAACAATATACGATCTTGAATGGATACCCGGCCAAAAGGCAACCGGTGAAACAACCATACAACTAGAGGATGGACGTATTATTGATACAGCTGTTGAAGGAGTAATAGAGAAGTTTTTCTTAAAGTTGCAACCTGGCGATATGCTGATTTTTGCTGCAGGTGAGATTTGGCATCGTGTTGAAAGCCCATTAGGAACGATAGACCGGATAACGGCCGGAGGTTTTTTAGGGTTTACAGAAGATGGAAAATCGCTTGCCTACTGGTCATAACGTTTATAAAACCGCAGTATTAACTTTGCAGAAAACCAATAAGTATCGTTTGATTCAAAGTAATTAAGGCTATTTTGCTTCTGATAGTGCGGTAAGGTTTTTATACGGGAAAATTGCGCATCTCTTAGGTTTTTGAGCGGTTTATATTGCGTGTAGGCCATTAAATTTTGTTACCAAGCAAAGAATATGAGTGGTAGTTTTAAGATCCGTTCGGCGCTTCCATACCTTTTGTCCGGTGCTGTTATTCTTTATTTAACTTTTGGGGGTATTTATTATGAAGGTGCTTTAGACACAGTTATTCAAACGTATGTTTACGGCTTGTTTAGTGGTGGTAGTAATGCTATGCCCGATACCTTCGGCCTGTTTGTGTTACTTGCAACGCCACTGAATTTTTTTTACAGGTTGTTTCCAACCATAAACTGGTATGATTGTTTTCAGGCTATAATACTTGGAGCCTGTGTCTGCTGGTTAATTAATACGCTGATTTTGTATGAAAAACACGAGAAGCTTACTTCCCTTTTTTTAGGTGCACTTTTTTTTGTAACTATAGTTTCGAGAATACTACAGCCGGTAGAGTTAACTAAAACGGCAATGCTTGTTGCGGCCATTTCGTTAATTGAAGTATATCGTGCTAAAGCTTTTGCGCGGTATTTCATTTTTGGTACTTTTTTTCTTTTAGCTCTTTTAATGCGGGTAGAAAGCGGACTATTAGTTTTTGCAATAGCGGCGCCCTTTTTTTTTATGGATGCGGATATTGATAGTGGGGAGTATAAACGTTGGTTACAAAAAACTCTCTTTCTTTCAATACTAATAGGCGGTGTATCCTTACTGGTTAATTTTCCGAAAACCTCTGAAGAAAAATATTATTTACAAATACGCCCGTATGAATATTCTCTTACAGACTTTGACCGTGAACAAGCGGTGGTTAAATTACAGAACCGGGAGGACTCTGTAATATTCCGTTCATGTGTCAATTTCTTTTTCGCAGACTCTTCACGCTGTAACCTCGCATTTTTTAATAAAATAGGACTTCTGCAATTTGATAAAACGCCGGGGTCTATGGTTGGTCGCTTGCAAAGCATTAGTATACCAAACACAAAATGGCATTCATTTATCGAGGTGCTTAAGGCTGTAAAATGGATGTTACTTATACTATTGTGTCTATGCATACAAATATCGGCCTCCAAATTTTATAGAATTAGAATACTAATAGCAAATTTTTTTGCATTAGTTCTCTTGTGCTTTCTTTCGCTTTGGTTAAAGCCAGAAGAGCATGTGATTGCTCCGGCATTGGCTATACTTATACTGCTTAATTTAATTTGGATACGGCAGCACCCTTACAACATATCAAGAGCTCTCAACTTGTTTATCACTATTGCAGCAATGGGTTTTGTTTCAATAGAGATGTATGGCCAGTTCCATCGTATGAAACATCAACGAGAGGAGTATGCATACTATGACTACGTTGGCAACTACCTTCAAAATCACAAAATCGAAAATTACTTACTAAATATCGGCTCGTGGGATGAGGCGCACCATAAAATGTTTGACCAGAATAAATTTGCAGAGCTTCCAAATGCGTATGTTATTGATGGTGCCATCTTATACTTTAATGGGGGCTATCAAAAACTGATGAAAAACACTACGGGTAGCGCAAAGTTTATAGATCAATGGCAATATTTTATTGATAGAAAGGGTAGTGTATTTGTGTCTTCCGAGAAGCGTATAGCAATGCTGTTGGAATATATGAATGTTGTTTACCACCAAAATTATAGAGCTCAGCGAATTCTGCATTTTAACCCGGCTGATGAGAACCAGCAGTATAAAGCCCTGGGTTTATTTGTAGTAAAGCAAATGCCGATTGATACCGCAAATGCCAATACTACCAACGCTCGCTTAACTCGGAAAAAAATGTAATATTTTTACTTTGGCTGAATAATAAAGGGTGAATTATTACGAAGTAGAGAACAGCTTAGATAAAAATGATTCTTTTTTTTGAAGCGGCTTTTCTATTGCCTTTTCTTCAAATTGCGGAAACTCTCCGGGAAACTCATCCACCAAAAATTTCTTAAGCTTAGCTTCATCAACATCAGTATCCTGGTATTCGATGGACTCGACGTAGGTGGAAGCCTTTTTAATTAATTCAGGGTTATTTGCCGAATCATTAGCCACAAAAAAATCGGCTGGCGGTGCGTATACCTCTATAGCTGTAGGCTCCATAGGTGGCACGCCATAATATAAATAGAACGTCGATTCGGCGGGGCGCATATTTAAAACTGCGGCAACCCGCGGCCCATTACTAAAGTTTGTGCGCGAACCGTGTACTGTTCTATGGTCCCACATTATAGCATCACCAGCATTTAAGTAAATATCGGTTACGTATGGGTAAAGATTTTTTTCACCGACTTTATAAAAAGGGTCCGGTATGTCTACTCCACGTATATAGTTAAATAAACGGTGGCTGCCCTTTATAAGGCAAATAGCTCCATTATCTTTATCAATATCTAACAATGGCGACCAAACATTAACGGTTCTAAATAACGTTTCGTCTACATGGGCCCAATCGCCATGCAAATACATCGCACTATCGGGTTTAGGATGCTTTACGCCAAAAACACCAAATACCGGAACATATCCATTTAAATACTCCTGGGCTTTATTTTTTATTACAGATGTAACCGCATCACTAATTTTCATCTTTAACTCATTCTTGTCCGTCCATTGACTTATGTAGAAAGAACGATCTGTAATAATGTCTTTAGTGTCGTTGTAAACACCCCATAAATACTTAATCTCATCGCTTGATATAAAGTTGCGGATTATTATATATCCATATTTCTCAAATCTTTCCTGCAATGCATCTGCTTTAAAGGCTGGTTTCATGTTGTTTTTTTAGTCGTTGCTCACAAATTGTAAAATATAATCATCACTTAGCTGATGCTTATAGTCATAAAACGAATCGACAAGAAAGGTATCCTTTACTCTGTACGTTTCTGTTGTTTTCAATTTCGTATCATAATAATAATGTAAAAGCGGAGCATCTTTAGGCACAATTACCATACCAACTGCTAAACGGCCCTGGTTTGAGAGGTTTGGTGGCGAGGCATGCATTAAACGCAGATCAATTACCAAAGCACTATTGGCCTTAACCGGAATGGCTTCCATCTGAGTGTTCAAATGCCCGGGTAGGTTCTGTTCAATATTGGACCCGCGGATTTGATTGTATATTTTATGGCTGCCACTAATAAGATGGAAACATCCGTTTATTACTTCCGTGTCGGTTAAAGGAATCCAGATGATATAGCCTTTAAAAGCTTCTTCGTCAATTAATGTCCAATCCTGATGAACGCCAATGCCGCTTTCATTGGACGGCTTTTTGTAAAGAAAATAACCAAACACGCACTTATAATCTTCAAACAATTGTTGCAAATAGGGTTGGCAAACTTGTTGAACAAAATTGTTCACCTTTTGGCGGTAAGTGAATTCGGGGCTCCAATGGGTTGTAAAAAAATCAACATCAACACTACACTCTACAAGGGTTTTATCAAAAAACTCTTGTAGTTGTTTAGCCGGGGCATCAGGCAAAAAGTTTGGAAATATTGCAAACCCATCTTTGTCAAGCTGCAGTCTTTCAATGTCAGATTTAATGCCAATTTGTTTCATGCTTTCACAGTTTACAATAATTACTCCGGGGTGGCAAACCCTGCATTCAATTTTTGAAAAAAAACCTCTTCAGTAATGGTAAAACTTTCCTTGTAGGAAATAGTTTCTAAGACATTTAATCTTTCGGGCATGTTTCCTTTCGATATGTTGAATATTTCTTTATATAAGAATTCTTTGTCGCAAACTACTTTCAAAATTTCACCTGTATTTTTGTCTTTTACGTAATGAATAATTTCTGCATGTTGGTTAACTAATGCAAGGTGCACAGCTCTCCGGAGGTCGCTGGTTTTATTTTGCTTTGATCCATGAAAAAGATTGAAGGCAAAAACAACAGCCGTACCCGCCTTAACAGGTAAGCTTACCAGATTGCTTTCAATTGCCGAATCGAAATTCAAATAAAGAGAGGGAATATTAGATGAGCGAATGGTAGAAAACCACCTGTGACTGCCCGGTATTACTTGCAGGCATCCGTTATTTTCATCAACGTCTATCATGGGCACCCAAATAGTAAAGGATATATCTTTGCTTTCATCTACTATATTCCAATCCTGGTGAAGAGTTGTGGCGCTGTTTTCTCCTAACCCCTTCACTAAATACGAACCACCGTATATTGTGTAGTTTTGAAAATATTTGTCTATGGATTTCTGAAAGGTTTCTTTGATTTTATTTTCAATAGCGATATTAGTGTCTAAGTCGTTATCCTCAAGGTTGGAGTATATGTGGTAGTTTCCTACCCTCGGTTTATACTTTTGAAACAACGCCGAAATTTCTTGTACCTCATTTGTAGAAAGGAAATCTAATACTACATAGCCATTTGTAGCAAATTCATTAGCAAGGGTATCGGATTTAAAAAGAGTATTCACAAAATGCTATTTATTGAATCAAAGATAACCGCCTTATCCTCAATAGTCAATGGTTAGTATCAGTTTTTACTACACATTTCAGAACCGTAAAGAAATAGGCTTTGAACCTGCAACTTACAGGTTTTATAGTAACTCATTGCTGATTTTCATCAGATCCTGAATGGATAATTGTTTAAACGAAAAGGGAATTTTTTCTTTCGGGTTTGACTCGCCAGGTTTATTGCTCACGTCAAAAAAATCCAATAAGTGAAATGCCTCTTCTTTCATTTTCAAAACCTCTATTGCACCCTCGTCTTCCAAGTATTGATAATAATGTATTAATTCTGCTTCGGTTGGAATTAAAGCCAAAACAGCGGCTAATCTCAGTTTATCAGTTGTGTTTTGTGGTGAGCAATGGACAAGCCGATGATCAAAAATAACGGCATCGCCTGTGCTTAATGGCAGATCAGTCAGATATTGTTGCTGTAATTCTTCTTTAATGTTTTCGAATGGCACCGGCATATGCATACCCCTCGGAAAACCGGCGTAAAGGTGACTTTTACGGGCTACTTGCAGGTTACCATTGTTTTGGTCCATATCGCACAGCGCTACCCACATACTTACCGAACGAAACCTGGTTTCATCTACAAGGCTCCAGTCCTGGTGCAGTTTCATATCGCTATTCAAACCTGGTTTTTTAGCGGCATACACCGCCATTACAGGTTTGTAATTTAACAGATATGCATTTGCAAACGGTAATAGCTCTGCCACTACTTTTGTATAAACCTCTTTACGGTTTTCAATGTCGTTTGTCCAATTAGTAATATTAAAGGGAGGGGTGTCGGGTGAGTTGTGGCGGTTAAAAAATGTATTAAGTCCCTCGCAAACCTGTTCAGGAATTAAATTCTTCACTATCACAAAACCATTATCTGTGATAGCCGATTCCAGTTCATTATTTACAAATATCTTTCGCATAATCGTCTCCGGCTATCAAATCCTCTTCCGAAGGTAAATCATTATAGGAACTTATTTCGCCTATTTTGCTTACCCCGGTGGGCTCGGTTTCAAAATTAAAGTGGTTATAAAATGATTCATTAGTAGCATATAACTCTAAAACTTTATTGTTGCTGTCTCTTTTGTAGTAGTGCACAGCCGGGGCGCCTTCCTGAATAAAAACGGCGCCAATTGCCAATCGCTTTTTAGCAGAAATATTTGCATCGGAAAAGTGTACTGCAGCCCCATGATAAACAATAGCATACCCGGCCTTTAATGCACAAGCGGTAGAATTAGTTCGGATAAAGTTTTCCAAAGTTGCATAGGCGTTATTTGGGTGCGGCGTATAGCGAATATTGCGAAAAGAGTGATGGCTTCCTTTTAAGATATGAAATAAGCCTGTGTGGGTATTAATGTCGGTAAGCGGAATCCAAATATTTATAGATAAAAAATCGGGAGTTGTAAAATTCCAGTCCTGATGAATGTCTACCCGCGTATCAACAGAGTTTTCTTTAACAATGAAGTTTGAAAACAAAAGCCGGAAATTTTTTAGCAACAATGTAACCTTTGGATAAATAACAGAGCGGATAGCCGCATCTGTATTTTTTCTGTATTCCGAATCGTTGATGAACATGGTAGAATGGAAATTTCTATTCTCCGTATTCTTTCCGGTAGTCTCATAAATTAAACTTAACTCCTCTACCTCTTCTTGGTTTAATAAAGGAATAATGACAAACCCATCTCTATCAAATACTGTTTGATTTTCGGGGTCGACAAAGCTTAGCAAGTGCATATTAATTTATTAGCATTTTTTTAAAACAGCTTTCAATGCGTCTACACATAATGCTGTGCTTATAACCATTTGATTGTCGAAAGATTGCCAAATATCACCTTCGTTATCGGTAAAAACCCAAATTTTTTGATGCGTAATCCATGAGCCATCCGGATTTTGGGTAGACAACAGAAAGTCTGTAGCCTTACTTACTGCAGGTAGTGTATCATCTGCCAGGCAAATTGTTTTTAGCGCAAGGGCGGATAAATATGGATCATCATTAAATCCCCAGGCGCCGGTTTCTTTTTGTGTGTTTAGTCCAAATGCAATGCCACGGTTGAAACAATCGTTTTTTTGCCCGGTTTTATGCAGCAAACTCATAAACTGCCAGGTAGAATAATAAGTGTTAGGGTAAAAAAACGAATGCCAACAGCCATCCTCTTTTTGAGCAAGTTTAATGAGTTCGAAGTTTATCCATTTATCTAAAGGCGTATCGAGTAGTGTATGATAGATATTAGCATTTACCTCGGGATGAATATGAAAGTTGTTTTCAAAAGAAGCATCGAAAACTAAATTTCGCTCAGGCACGTCAAAAATGAAGGTAGAAAAAGCGGGTTGCTGCTCACCATTCTGTGTATAGGATGTGAGATACTTCAGCAATTCATCATTGGCGCGATAAACATTAAGTGCTCTAAAAATGCGCAGGGCAAAAGCCGTATCATCAGAGTCGACAAAAAACGGATTTTGATTTTGCTCCTTGTAATAACCCCGTGGAGAGTATCCCCATTGCCCGCTAACCTCTTCAGAAAGAAGCCGGATTAAAAATATAGTTCTTTCAATTTCATTTAGTTCTCCCTCCAAAGCATCTACCAAATGGAATATGGAAAAAAGGTGACCTTTATTGTTAGAGAATTTCTCTTGTCCGTTTATACCGAAACAGGCAAGGCCATAATTACCCGAAATTATTTTTTGCTTTAGAAAGGCAACTCCCTTTCCTATCGCTTCTGCCAATTTATCTTTTTGAAGTTGCATCAGGCTTGGTTTGTATAAACCTTACTAAATTCTTCTAAGTCAAAATCCTTCCGTGGTTGTTCAACTTGCTTAACAAGAGTAACACCGGTAGGTCTTTTACTTATTGTGTAGTGCATAAAAAAATCTGTATCCACATTATATACCTCAATTTGACCCGTTTCCGACCGATCCACACCAAAACAATGAATAATTGGCGCAGCCTTAGGCACCATTATTAAAGTAAACGCTATACGGGAAACATTTGTATTGTTTGGTTTTGAAAAATGAATGAGCCGGTGATCCCATATTAAGGCTTCTCCCGCCCGTAAATTAACCGGGGTTGAATGTTTTTCTTTGATGGTTTCGCCGATTCCACTAAAAGGCTCGTGAATGTATGGTCCGCGCAAAGCAGTAATAAAGCGATGGCTTCCGTTTACAACATGCAAAGCTCCATTAGTATCATTTACGTCAGATAACGGAATCCAAAACGCGTAGGACGAAAATTGATTTTCGTCAACATAGGTCCAGTCCTGGTGCAACGGAAAATTACCTTCCATTCCCGGCTCTTTTACCATAAAATTAGTATACAGTACCCGGTATCCGTTCATAAGCCCTTCGGCTGTGGCGGCACATAGTTCTTTAATTTTATTGTCTACTTTTTTTCTATACTCATACGAAGGATTGAACATAGTTACATGCGTGCCCTTTTTAGCAGTATTGTCAAGTGTGGAATAGAAATCCATTAACTCCTGTACCACACCATCCTCAACAAGGCGAACAACGGCATAACCTTTTAATTTTATTTCCTGTTGTATACGTTCATCCTTAAAAACGCCGGAAGTAATCATGTCAACTTAAGGTTTTGCCGGGTTTTTTCAAGTAGTTGTGCTTCTGTAAT
Organism: Chitinophagales bacterium; assembly: GCA_044228435.1. Taxonomy (GTDB): domain Bacteria; phylum Bacteroidota; class Bacteroidia; order Chitinophagales; family LD1; genus Bog-950. The sequence continues at coordinate 244,253 of JBGAUW010000005.1, read as the reverse complement.
CTTAACTATGGGAAAATTAAAACTCCTTAGGTTCGATCCGCCCTGTGGCGGTTGCCACATATCAAAATCAAAAAAGTAATCATCAGCCACATCAATTATTTGAATTTCATCGCTTAGTTTGTCTTTTTTAAAGCAGTGAATGGTTGTTGCCTCTTCAGGTTTTAATATAAGTTGTATCGCTTTTCGCTCCTGCTCCACATTATTAATGCCAGAATAGTGAATAATACTGTCATCAAGTATAGCGGCTTGTCCGAATCGAAGCTCCAACGGTACCATATACTTTTCTTTCATTAAATCATTTAATTCATCAAACACCCAGGGAATGGAAGGACCACGATAATCGCAAATTGTTTTATTTGAACCCGGAACTAATTCCACTGTTCCATTCTTACGGCTTACATCCTGCATGGGAAGCCATAAAGAAACTGAAGTAAACACTTGTTCATCAACAAATGTCCAGTTCTGGTGTATAGGCACTTCGCCTGCGCCCTGTTGTTTGTTAAACAAATTAATCATTACGGGTTGATACTTAACTAAAAGGGCATCCACATAGGGTTTCATAAAATCATAAACCCCATTGAATTTTTTCTTCTTCGCCTCAACATCTTTTTCGAAAAAACTAAGTTCGTAGGTATTCTTGTTGGTATTGGCTGTACCTTTAGCTCCTTCCAATTTGTCGTAAATTTCCAGCAGCTCTTTAGCTTGCGTAGGCGATAGCAAATCAACTATAACGTATCCGGTCTTTTCAAATTCAGACTGTAGCTCATCGGAATAAAAAATTTTTCGCTCCATAGTATTAAATGTTATAACTAAATGTGTGAAGTTAAAGGATATATATTCTCTAAAATCAAGGGTATAAAACAAAATTAAGTAAAAGCTGAATAAGCGAAATAATAATACTAATCATAGAATAAATCACTTCTCTTATATAAAATACCGCAATGCTATAAACAACAACCTACTTATTTGTATACAAGGCAGCGTTCGGCAAAATGTCACTCTATAATATTGTTTATTATAAAGGGGGGGCGCTTACGTGCCGCTTCCAACGTGCGCCAAAGATATTCAGCAATAATGGCAACACTGAATAACAAAAAAGTAATTCCCGTAAATAGTATCCAATGGATAAACCCAAGGCTGAAAATTTTGAATGCACCTAAAATGGAAATGGCAAGCCAGGCCATAAAGAAAATAAGTGCAAAGCCGGTAACTAAGCGGATGGGAAAATATGAAAATGCTACAAACGAATCTATAAATAGCTTTATTTTAGCAGTAAAGCGCCATTGCGAAACCCCCTTAAGCCGTTTTTTTCTTATAAGGGGAATTGTAACATACGGAAACTTAAGCCAGGAAATAAGATAGACCATATTAACATTACGTTCATTTAACCTCACTATTTGATCTTTCAATTGCTTGTCGAAGAGTATTAAATCATAACCTCCGCGGGGTATATCTGGTAAGGCAAGTTTTTGAATTAACCAATGGTAAATATTTGAAAACACGTTGCTTAGCCAGTTATCTTCCCGGCCTACGCGCTGCCCTATCACAAACTTAAAACCACCCAGCCAATGGTCAATCATTGAGGGAATGTATTCAGGTGGGTCCTGCAAGTCAGCATGCAACTGTATAAAACAATCCCCACTACCAACATTCAGCCCTGCTAACAATGCATTATAGGAGCCAAAATTGCCTGAAAGTTGAACTACTTTTACTTTTGATTTGAGGGAATTTTTTAATTCAATTAACTTATAAATTCCTCCATCAGTTGAACCGTCGTCGACGAGAATAATTTCAAGTTTACACTTATTCCAAAGCTCATCTTCGAGAGTAAGAAGCGCTTGTTGAAGGTCCAAAATATTCTCAGCATTTTGATAACAGGGGATAACGATAGAAACTAATTTCAAGTTCACATCTTCATTAAGCAACATGAAATTTCTTTAAATTAATTACTACAAACGCAGGCATTGTGCTTATTGAAAATAAGAAAAAAATTAATTGCACAGAGCAAAAAACTATATTTATTCAAATGATTAAGCTTATTTGCGTATACTGAATAAAAGGTTTTTTTTGATTTAAAGTTTGGCTTTATTGGTTACTGAAGAGGCGGTAAAATAGATTTATGTATATACTTGGAATAAATGGCTCTTTTCGGATGGGTGCTCAGGATGTTAGTGCGGTGCTCATGCTAAATGGGGAGGTGGTTGCTGCAGTTGAAGAAGAGCGATTGAGTCGTATAAAATTTTCGGCCGGCCGGCTACCTTTTCTTGCCGTGCAGGAAGTTTTAAAGATTGGAAAAATAAACATTCATGATGTAAGTGTCGTGGCATTTCATGGTTCAACATGGGAAAAAGAGATAGAAGCACGTGTAGCAGATTACTTTAAGTTCCATTTTGGTTATGTGCCAACTATAAAGCGATATCATCATCATGATTGCCATGCAGCAAGTGCCTTTTATGCTTCAGGTTTTGATGACGCCCTTATTCTTACTATGGATAATTCCGGCGATGGAGTTTCTACACAAATAAGTGTTGGTGAAAAAGGCCGGATTAAATCCTACCAACGTTTTGATCGTTATAACAGTTTAGGGTTTTACTATTCTCTTATTACCCAATACTGCGGGTTTATAAAAGACAGCGATGAGTTTAAGCTTATGGGGCTTTCCAGCTATGGCGACCGGAATAAGTTTGATTTTTCGTGGCTAATCGAATTTAAGGATGGACATTTAAAAACAAACAAAGATTTTGTTTTGTCAGTTCCGCCCGGTGCTGCTCCATTGCACAAAGATGAAATGAATTTTAATGCTAAGGTGCTCGAAAAAATGGGTGAGGGCAGAAGGCTTCCGGGTCAAAGCATAACCCGAAATTATAAAGATGTGGCGGCTTCGGCGCAAAGGCACCTGGAGGATGTTGTTTTAAAAATGCTGAAGCATTTTGTCTCATTAACCGGCAAAAGAAGGATTTGTTTGGCGGGCGGTGTAGCCTTAAATTGTTTGATGAATCAGCGAATTATGAACGAAGATTTTGTTCAGGATTTGTTTGTTCAACCGGCCTCAAGCGATGCCGGTATTTCACTGGGCGCTGCCTGGATGGCTTGTGTTGAAATGGGTATTACGCCGCAAAAAACGAATCATACTTATCTGGGCAATTTTTTTACAAACGACGAGATAAAAGCAGTGTTGAGTCAATGTGGTTTAAAATACTCGCATTTGAATGATCCGGCTGAGCATGCAGCTGAATTGATTGCAAAAAATAGAATAGTGGGTTGGTTTCAGGGCCGAATGGAATTCGGCCCAAGGGCGCTTGGAAACAGGAGCATTCTCGCTAACCCTACTGTGCCTGAAATGAAGACGCTTTTAAATGAAAAAATAAAACTTCGTGAAGAATTCCGCCCTTTTTGCCCCAGTGTGTTAGAGGAAGATGCTCCAACATATTTTGAAGGCAAACTTCTTCCGGCACCGTATATGACTACTACCTACAATGTAGTGGAGAAGATGATAAAGGAACTTCCGGCAGTAACTCAGGTTGACGGAACCGCGCGCATTCAAACTATCAATGAGCGGCAGAACAGTCTTTTTAGCCATTTAATAGGAAACGTAAAGAAAAAAACCGGATATGGTGTGGTTCTAAACACCAGCTTTAATCTCTCACACGAACCCATTGTGTCTAAACCCCGCCATGCGCTCGCTACATTTTTCTCTTCGGGGTTAGATGCTCTTGTTATGGGTAATTATTTGGTTGAAAAATGAGATTGACGTAAACCTGAAATTTTACGGGGCTTGGGCTGTATTAGTTATTTGTAAAAAAATGTTTTAAACCATTTACTACCTGCTCCATTTCAGCAACGGTTATTTTATGATAAATGGGAAGCCGCAGCAGGCGACCACTATCCGCGCTGGTGTAAACATCTTCACCAATAAATCGGGAATGCTCTTTTCCGTAGTGCGATGAATGTAAAGGCGTAAAATGAAAAGAAACTTCAATGCCAAGCTTTTTTAAATAGGCAATAAGCTTAGTGCTTGTTGCCCGGCTTTCGGTTTTTATATAAAAGATATGGGCATTATGGCTGCAGTATTCCTTAACTTCAGGCAGTTCAAATTTCCCCTTTTGCTGAAGAGGTAAAAGATTTTTATAATAAAAATGCCAATTATCAACTCGGGTTTTCAAAATATGGTCTGTTTCATTTAGCTGCGCTAATAAAACCCCAGCACACACCGGCGAAAGCTTATAATTCGATCCTTCATCTATCCACTGAAAAAAAGGAACCTCACCTTTTAAAAAGGCCGCACGGTTGGTTCCATTGTCAAAAAGCACTTCGGCGCGCTCAAAATAAGCGGGGTTTGTTACAATAAGCAATCCTCCTTCTCCGCACGAAAGATTTTTCATTTTATCAAAACTAATGCAGCCAAAATCACCAATACCACCAAGTGCTTTATTTTTATAAAAAGCACCAACGCCATGTGCGGCATCTTCTATTACCAAAAGGTTGTGCTTTTGCGCTATTAATAATATTTCATCCATTTCGCAACCAACCCCGGCATAATGCACTGGCATAATAGCAACAGTTTTGTCGGTAATTGCAGCCTCAATTAGCGCGGGGTTTATGTTGGGGTGCCCTGGTAAAATATCTACAAATACCGGCACCCCACCATACTGCACAATTGCATTAGTTGAGGCAACGTACGTAAAGGATGGTAAAATTACTTCATCGCCGGGCTTAAGGTTTGCCAGTTTTATAGATAGTTCTAAAGCGCGGGTGCATGAGGAGGTAAGAAACAATTTGCAGCCGGGGAATTGCCTGCTAAAATATTCAATACACTTTTCCGTAAAAATTGGTGAATAAAAACCTGATTCTGTTTTTTCTGCTTCAGCCTTTAAAAAAGCTAATTCATTTCCTGTGGAGGTGGATTTAAAAAGAGGTATCATATTTTAAAGTAAGTGTTTTAATTTTCTTTTGTTGTTATTTATAACTCACGCTCTTATTTTTTTGTTGTATTTAAAGTAAAGTTCTATAAACCACCATTGGATTGCAAGCCTGTTACCTTGAATAATTTTTGTTCGATTGATGTATAGTATACCACATTTAGAGTGGATGATAGTTTTTACAGCATGCCAATTTCAGCGTTTCCTTTGGTAAAGCACGGTGGCATGCTGTAAAAAACCAATAGAAATAAAGAGAATATTTGGGCGGTGCCCCGAAACTTATGTTTTCGTAATCAGAAGAGTATTTTGTACTGCGGCAGCACAAAAATGCCCTGTTGATATTCGTTGTTAAGCGAATTGGTGCGCGGGTTGTATACTTTACGGAATATGTTTTTAATGTTGGCTACGTTCTGCAAGTCAACCGAAACCTCTTGCGTTATTTTTTTAAAACTGGTACGGAAACTGATTTTTAAATCGAGGCGGAAATAATCTTTATATTTTTCGGAGTAGGCTTTGCTGTCAATACGAACCTCTTGCCGCTGAGCTGCGCTGGCCGTTAAATCGATAGGCGTATAATACCTGCCACCGGCACCGGTCATTTTCATATCGGCAGAAATGGCGTTGCGCTTGGTTTTATTTTTCTTTCCGCCAAAAACATACTGGTAACCGGCTAGTGCATTAACTACGTAGTGACCGTTAAAGGCTGTGTTCCGCCATACTTTATCGCTACCCTGGTATTCCGATTGAAACAGGGAACCGGTAGCTAAAAAGTAGTAGCCCTTGCTAAAGAATTTTTCCATGGTTAATTCTAAACCATAGTTGCGCCCTTTACCTTTATTAACTAAGTTGGTATTGTTGGGTGTGGCAAAATCGGCGCCGGCATTAAGCATGCTGAATGAGCTGCTGAATTTTTCAACCGGTGCGTTATTGATATATTGAAAATAAGCTTCGGTTTTTAAATGGAAATCTTTTGCAAAAACTAAATCGTAACCAACTACTACGTGGTTGCTTTGCGTAAAATCCATATTAAGGTTAGTAGCAGTTGCATTAGGCCCGGCATTAGCCTCGTAATTGTAATAAGTAGGCAGGGGTTGAATTTGGTGGTGCAAGCCATAGCCAATACTAACCGATTGGTTCTCTTTAAACTGGTATTTTAAACCGGCGCGGGGCTCTGGCGAAAAGCTGCTGCTAAGCGAATAATATTGCGCGTGCATACCCAGGTTAAGCGATAGCTGCTCGCTGAACTTATGTTTCCACATAGCGTAAGCTTCTACCAACGCACTAAAGCCTTTGCCCGATTTTACCGGTACAAAATTGCTGATATAAAGCACACTATCGGCAAATTTTAAATCGTAAACATCGGCCTTTAACCCAACCGTAACGGTGTTTTTGGAATCGAGCTTAGTATTAGCCATTATATGTGCGCTGTATTTGTTTTGGCGCAGCACTACCTTATTGGTGCGTATAATCTCCTGGCGAAGTACCGGTTCTATCGAATCTATATCGGCCCGCTGTGTTTGGTGTGTAGCGGCCAACATTAGCTTATAATACGTTTTCGGATTGATAAAGTAGGTATGCGAAAAGCCCGCCATGCCGGTTTGCACTTTATTATACAAATCGATGTTTTCGTTACCGTATAAATTTTGTTGCGGTTTGCTTAAATCAACGGCACTGCCCAATAATTCAATTTTACTTAAGCCACCTAAGCCCCAAAAACGGAATATGCCTGCCTTTTTAGTAGGCACATCTATTTTAAAAGTTAAGTCTTGGTACTCAGGTACCGCAGTGCCGGTTCCAAAATTTACTTTCAACAACTTAAATAGCCCAAGGGTAGAGTAACGATAGTTAACCAGGAAAGAAGCCTGGCTTTTCTTTTTAGCAAAGGGCCCTTCGGCTCCCACCTCTATACCGTTAAAACCAATCTGCGCCATAAACTCATACTTATCCTTATTGCCATTGCGCAGACCTAAATCAAATACACCCGATAGGGCATTGCCATACTCTGCCGGAAAGGCAGAGGTGAAAAAATCGCCGCGTGATAGGGTGTTGTTGTTAAGCATGCTTACCGGCCCACCGGTGCTGCCAAAACCACCAAAGTGGTTCGGGCTGGGTATATCAATGCCCTCTAAGCGCCATAGCATGCCCATAGGCGAGTTACCGCGGATAATAATATCGTTACGGGCATCGTTGGCCCCGCTTACACCGGCAAAGTTGCTTGCCATGCGGGCCGGATCGTTGCGGTTGCCGCTAAACCGGCTTGTTAACTCCACATCAAACGAACGTGCACTTATTACAGCAAACTCATTTTTTGCCTGGCCCTGTTCTTTATTGGCCGATACTACTACTTCGCCCAGCTCACTTACTTTCTCCTGCAGCTCTATCGTCTGGTTAATCTCTTTACCGGCTATTACCTGCAGGTTATTCAGACTTTCATCTTTATAGCCGATATAAGATACACGCAGCGATACGCGGCCCAGCGGTACCTCTAATTTAAAGTAGCCATTCTCATCGGTTGCTGCACCATTTACAGCACCGGTATCCACTACCACTACCTTGGCACCCATTAAGGGATACTTAGAGTCTTTATCTATTACCTGGCCGCGAATGGTTTTGGTTTGTTGCTGTGCATGCAATAGTGTAGCAGAACACAAGAACAGTAAGAAGAGAAGTAAATTTCTATACATCGGTAAACAAACAAAGCGAATTTTAATTACACATTAGAGCAAACAATGGTCATATCCTTACTATTTGAATAACCGGTTCTAGGTCTGGTGCCGGCATCCCGGTTTTCAATTGTGTAGTAGGTGAACATCCTCTATTTGATGCGGGTTTGTGTTTTTTCCATTTTTTAACACAATAATTACAATCTTTTCCACAATGGTTCGTTTGTCCTTTTGTATATTTGTTGCGAAAATTCGCTGAATCAGAATTTTCGCAGTTAGCGGATATCACACATTAGCATATTAACAAAGTAATTATACTCATTATCAGCATCTTATAACCATTTAAATAAAAGGAGGTCGCTATGAACACCAAAACCATTCTTACGCTAAGCGTAGCCTTCCTGTTGGCCTTTGTGTGTGGAAATCTTTCTGCGCAAAACACATCTACCACAGGCAAAACCACATTAACCGCCACTACACAGGCGGTAACCAACCATGCCGTTACTAACCCCGATGTGTTAGTAGTAACCGGTAAAATTATTGATGCGGTCACTAAGTTGCCCATCTCTAATGCAAAAATCAACTTCGATAAGTTTGGAGAAGAGCTTTTGCAGGCCTCCATCGACGAAAAGGGCAACTACGCGCTGGCATTAAACAAAAAAGAGTTAGGCGAGCCTATCCGCTTAATGTTTAAAATACAGGGTTACAAGCGCTTTACCATTAAAAACGTGGATAAGACTCAGACTTATGTAGATGCCGATATTTTTCTGCAGCCTATGGATAGCGATGAGCCCAGCGAAGCAAACATAAAGTATAAGTTGAGCGACGAACCGTTCAATACCATGGTAATTAAAATGCAATAACAAGATATTGGGTTAAATGGGTAATCCGCTTCGGCTAGCCGGGGCGGATTTTTTTATTGACCTCACCCATCTGCCTTCGGCATCTTCCCTCTCCTAAAAGAGAGGGAAGAACCTATTGCCTTTGCTTGGGTTATAAAGCTTGCGCGATATCGGCTATTATATCCTCTATGTTTTCTAAGCCGGCAGATATGCGCACGAGGCCGGGTGTAATACCTGCGGCCAATCTTTCTTCTTCGCTTAGTTTGCTGTGCGTAGTGCTGGCCGGGTGCGTAGCTATAGTGCGGGTGTCGCCAAGGTTAGCGGAAAGAGAAATCATTTTTAGGGCATCTAAAAATTTACGGCCTGCTTCAACACCGCCTTTTAATTCAAACGCTACTACGCCGCCGCCTTGGCGCATCTGTTTTTTAGCCACGGCATACTGCGGATGCGATTTTAAAAACGGATATTTTACCCAATCAATTTTTTCGTTTTGCTCCAGGTATTCAGCCAGTTTTAGGGCATTGCTGCAATGGCGGTCCATGCGCACGGCCAGTGTTTCTAAACTTTTAGAAAGCACCCAAGCATTAAATGGCGAAAGCGCGGGGCCTGTGTTGCGGCTAAAAATGTAAATCTCTTTAATCAAATCGGCGCGGCCAACGGCAATGCCGCCCAATACCCGGCCCTGGCCATCCATAAATTTAGTGCCGCTGTGTATAGATATATGAGCCCCGTACTTTAAAGGTTGCTGCAAATAAGGCGTGGCAAAGCAGTTATCAATAATTAAAAGCAGGTTATGCTTTTGGGCTAAAGCCCCCAGTTTTTCTAAATCGAGCACATCTACCCCCGGATTAGTAGGTGTTTCGGCATAAATAAATTTGGTATTGGGTTGTATCAGTTTTTCCCAGCCATCTACATCATTAACCTCTCCATAGCTGGTAGTAATATTCCACTTAGGGAAAATTTTTGTAAAAATGGTGTGGGTGCTGCCAAACACTGAGCGGGCCGAAACAATATGGTCGCCGCTTTTAAGTAGTGCCGCAAAGGTAGAGAACACAGCTGCCATGCCGGTAGCGAAGGCCACCCCATCTTCAGCGCCTTCCATCTGGCAAACCTTCTCAACAAACTCAGTGCAGTTGGGGTTGCTGAAACGGGAATAAATATTGCGCACTTTTTCTTCGGCAAAAGAGGCCCGCATATCCTCAGCATCTTCAAAAACAAAACTGCTGGTTAAATACAGAGGTACCGAATGCTCTAAAAATTCAGTCCGTTCGGTTTGGGTGCGTATGGCCTCGGTTTCAAAACCTTTTTTCTCTTTCATGGCGGCAAAGGTGCTAATTTATAAGAAGCTGTCTTTGATTTTGTTTGCGATTTCGAAAATCGATTTAAGATTTTATTAATTTTACCCTATGAAGGAAATCTACTTGTCTCATTCTTGCTGTTGTTGCTAAACCCCGGGCAACCAATTCGTAGTTTCCTTGTTTTTATTTAAAATTCAAATCAATTAGCATGTTAGATTTTTTGCGCCAGCCCTGGCATTGGAGCGTTGCCGGTATACTAATTGGCTTAACGGTTCCCTTACTTTATTTAATAGGCAATAAGCCTTTTGGAATTTCTTCTTCCTTCCGCCATATATGTGCAGCCTGCTTACCCAGCACCCCTTATTTTAACTACGACTGGAAGAAAGAAACATGGAATATTTTTTTCGTAATTGGTATTTTATTGGGTGGCATTGTAGGTACCACAATATTGGCCAACCCTGAACCTCTTAAAATAGCCGCCTCTACACAGGCTCAATTAGCTGAGTTAGGCGTAACTGAGTTTTCGCAATTAGTACCTACCGATATTTTTTCGTTTGGCAGTTTATTAACCCCTAAAGGCTTTATACTAATTGTGGTGGGCGGCTTTTTAGTGGGCTTTGGCACCCGCTATGCCGGCGGATGTACCTCTGGCCACTCTATTACCGGCATTTCTAATTTTCAGTTATCCAGCCTTATAGCTACCATCTGTTTTATGCTTGGCGGGTTTATTACTACCTGGTTGTTTTTACCCTTAATTTTTAAACTTTAAAAAACGCTGAGCTATGAAAAATATAGTTGAAGAAGGCAGAAATAATCAATCGGGCACCGAAAGTTTTGCCGGTAATCTTAAATACATTCTCATCGGCATTTTCTTCGGGATAGTATTTGTAAAAGCTGAAATAGTATCGTGGTTCCGAATACAGGAAATGTTCCGTTTGGCCTCGTTCCACATGTACGGGGTAATAGGAACTGCTGTGGTTGTAGCCACTATCTCTACCCTAATCATCAAAAAGTTCAAAATAAAAACTATACAAGGAGAAGATGTTGTTTTTACCGAACGCCCATTTGATAAAGGCAATATTATAGGTGGTTTATGCTTTGGTTTTGGCTGGGCGCTTACCGGTGCCTGCCCCGGCCCTATGTATGGTTTGATTGGCAGTGGCTTTTTGGTTTTTATAGTAGCCCTGTTTAGCGCCATAGCCGGAACTTATGTGTACGGCTTGTTGCAGGATAAGTTGCCGCATTAGTCATTCTCTTTTACAACCCATATCCGTGAAACCAAAATCCCTTATTGCAACGCTTTTCCTTACGCTATGCATTCTTGGTGTTGATGCTAAAACACACAAACAAGCTGACGTTGCCACAATTGACAGCCTGGTAACCAGCTATATGTTGACAAACAAAATGGTTGGGGTTTCTATAGGTATAGTTAAAGATGGGAAAATATACCTGACCAAGGGATATGGCACCACCGAAGTGGGCAAGGCAAAGCCAGTAGATAGCCTTACAAACTTTCTTACTTGTTCAGTTACCAAATTGTTTACGGCAACAGCTATTATGCAATTAGCCCAACACGGCAAGGTAGACATACAACAAAAGCTAACATTCTATTTGCCCGATTTTAAAATGAAGGATGAGCGCTATAGGGATATTACCATTGAGCACATGCTAACGCATACTTCTGGCCTATATTGGGATATGGAGTTAAAACATTCCCCAAACGATAGTACTGCTTTGAGAGAACTGGTTTATAGTTTGCACGATAAAGTTCTCGATTTTGCACCAGGCACGCAATTCGACGCGACTAAAACATACAGTAACGCCGCTTATGATATATTGGGTTACCTGGTGCAGAAAATTTCTGGCATGCAATACGATGCCTACATAAAGGAAAACATTTTGGAAAAAGCCAATATGGCTCATAGTGAAATGGAGTATACAAAGGTTGATCCGGGAAGAAGAAGTGCGCCACATATTTTAAAACACAACAAGGTAAAAGTTGGTGGTATGATTACAGAGAACAAGGAACATTCGCCTAGTGGCAACTTAAACTCATGCAGCGCGGATTTATGTAGCTGGATGCTGCACATTTTAAACATAGCCCGAAAAAATGGTAACGGTGTAGTGCAAAACAACACGCTACAAAACATGTGGAAACCGCGGCATACGGCACCACAGAACAGCAAGGTATCTATTGGTCTCGGCTGGTTTATTACTGCCAATGAAGAATTGGGTAACTATTACTGGCATGTGGGCGATAATCCCGGTTTTAGCAGTACGCTGATGGTCTTTCCGGAACAGAACCTGGGAATTGCAGTGCTAAGCAATGGAATGTATGCGCAAGAAATTGTCTGGAATAAAATTCCATTTGACATTCTGAAATTATTCAAACAAACCGGGCTTTTATAATGTTTTACCAGGCGGAAGATCTATCTTCTTACTCTCAAGCGAAATCGTATTTTCGGTTTTCACTTATACACCCATGGCAGAATTAAAAGTAATTAGTTACAACGTAAATGGAATACGCAGCGCCATAACCAAAGGTTTTATTGAATGGTTAAAGCTGGAGAACCCCGATGTTATCTGTTTGCAGGAAATAAAAATTGCCCGCGAAGATTTTGTAGCCAAGCCGTTTGAAGAACTGGGCTACCACTGCTATATTTTTCCGGCAGTAAAAAAGGGCTATAGCGGTGTGGCCGTGTTTAGCAAAATAAAGCCCGATAAGGTGGTAGAAGGTTGCGGTATTAAACAATATGATAGTGAAGGGCGCAACCTGCGCGTGGATATTGGCGATGTAAGTATAATGAGCTCGTACTTCCCTAGTGGAACTACCGGCGACGAGCGCCAGGGAGTTAAAATGCAATACCTCGAAGATTTTTTCAAGTTTATTAAAGAGGTAGAGCAAACGCGTAAAAAGCTGATTGTATGCGGCGACTATAACATTTGCCACAAAGAGATAGACATTCACAACCCGGTTAGCAATAAAGACACCTCTGGCTTTAAGCCCGAGGAGCGCGCCTGGATGGAAAGCTATTTTAGCGGAGGTTTTATAGACACGTTCCGCCATTTTAATAAAGAACCACACCAATATAGCTGGTGGAGCTTCCGTGCTAACTCTCGCGCCAATAACAAAGGCTGGCGTATAGACTATATAGCAGCCACTAAAAACATGGAGAAGGATTTAATTGAATCGCGCATTTTGCAGGATATAAAACACAGCGACCACTGCCCGGTTTATACTAAATTTAAAATTTAAGCTAAGCGCCAACCACTCTGCATGAAAAACCAAAAGCTTATTTTTCCTATTACCCTTGGTGTGGCAATAGCGGCTTTTGGGCTGTTTTTTGTGTCGCTCGTTAACCATTGGTTTGGCCCAAGTGTAGGCACCGGTGCCGAATTTTGCGAAGCAAGCAGGCCGGGCCTGATTAAACAACCGGCTAATACCTGGAGCAACATTGGTTTTATCTTCGCCGGCCTTACCATTGCCTGGCAGTTAACTAAAGGCACATACAGCGCTAACCGCAACACTATTACCACCAACTTTTTTTACGGAACCGTGTTGGCTTGTATTGTTGTGTTGCTTGGCCCCGGCAGTATGGCCATGCACGCTACCGAAGCGGCCATAGGTGGCTGGTTCGATATGTTGAGCATGTATCTTATATGCTCCTACTCGTTTGCTTATGCGCTTGAACGATACTTTAAATTTAACCCAGTTTGGTTCTCATTAATATTTGCAGTTGCGTTAGGTAGCTGCCTGTATGTACAAACATTACCTTTTAGGGCGCCCATAGTTGGCTTTATGGGCAATTTTATTTTTGCTACGTATATTACATTGACCGTTGTTTTCGAGCTGCTGAATACGTTTCAATTAAAACTAGCACATGAGAAAAAATATGGGCTGCTGTCTCTGGGCTCCCTGCTACTTGCCTTTGCCATATGGAATATGTGGAAGAACGACAGCTACATGTGCGACCCACAATCATTAATACAGGGCCATGCTATCTGGCATTTGCTCGATGCATTGGCTGCATATTTTTTATTTCGCTTTTATGCCAGTGAACACCGCGATGGCACACCTTTAAAGAAGTAGAAAATGAAGAACGACGCAGAAGCGGTACAGGTAAATAAATATATCAGCTCGTCTGGTTTTTGCTCGCGCCGCGAGGCCGACAAGTATGTAGAAGAAGGCCGTGTAACTATTAATGAAGACACGGCCCTGCCCACCAGCCGCGTATACCCCGGCGATGTGGTAACGGTCGATGGCGAAAAAATAAAAAAGCCCAAGCCTAACAAGCAAAGTGTTTACCTGGCTTTTCATAAACCAAAGGGCGTTACCTCTACTACCGACCCCAAAGACCGGAGCAACATTATTTCATACATCAATTACCCCACGCGTATATTCCCTATTGGCCGCTTAGATAAAGACAGCGAAGGCTTGATTTTGCTGACGAATGATGGCGACATTGTAAATAAAATTTTGCGCTCAGAAAACGAGCACGAGAAGGAATATATAGTGGTAGTAAACAAACCCATTACGCCGGAGTTTGTAAAGCGTATGTCATCGGGTGTGCCTGTATTGGGCGAAAAAACAAAACCCTGTGTAGTGCAAACAATGGGTGGCAAGCGCTTCCGCATTATTTTAACCCAGGGGCTTAACCGGCAAATACGCCGTATGTGCGAGCATTTGGGTTATGATGTAATAAGCCTTAAGCGAATTCGCATCATGAACATTTCCCTTTCAAGTATTCCGTTGGGCAAGTGGCGCAACCTAAGCTATACTGAAGTTGAGGCCCTTAACAATGCATTGGCCGATTCGATAAAAACAGAAGAAGCCTCGCGCAATAAACCAAAAAGAAAACCATGAGAAAATACCTCCTGCCCTTGCTTGTTGCGGTTGCTTTAATCGGTTGCAACAGAGATAAGGTTGAAAAACGAGAGCAATCAATTGCCGTTAACGACTACTTTAATTATACCAAAGAAGAGAACGAAAATGCCGGTGTAAAAATGATACCGGTAGAAACCCCCAAGGGCACGTTTAAAGTATGGACTAAAAAAATGGGTAATAATCCGCGTATTAAAGTACTGCTGCTGCACGGCGGCCCTGCCCTTACGCATGAGTATATGGAGTGCTTCGAAAGCTTTTTACCTAAAGAGGGTTTTGAATTAATTGAATACGACCAACTGGGCAGTTTATACAGCGACCAACCAACCGATACTTCGCTATGGACCTTAGACCGGTTTGTAGAAGAAGTAGAACAGGTGCGTCTGGCACTTGATTTAAATAAAGATAATTTTTACCTGTTGGGTAATAGCTGGGGCGGCATTTTAGGAATGGAATACGCCTTAAAATATCAGCAAAATCTAAAAGGTCTGATTGTAAGCAACATGACGGCCGACTATGCCAAGTACGGTGCTTACAATAAAAAGCTGCGTACCCAAATGCGCAAAAGTTTGGTAGACTCACTGGAAAGCTACGAACAGAAGAGTGATTTTGCCAACCCTGTTTACCTGCAATTGGTGTTTGATGAATATTACTGCAAGCACATTTTGCGTAAATCTGCCAGCGAATGGCCGGAGCCGGTGTTACGCTCGTTTAAGCATGTAAACCAACCGGTTTACGAAATTCTGCAGGGCCCAAGCGAGTTTGTGCCGGGTGGAAGATTGGTAGGCTGGGAATGTTGGACCCGCCTTAAAAACCTTACTGTGCCTACACTAATGATTGGCTCTCACTACGATACTATGAACCCCGAAGAAATGGAAGAAATGAGCAAGCTGGTGCAAAATGGCAAATATTTGTATTGCCCTAATGGCGGGCATCTTAGTATGTGGGATGCCCAACAGGAGTATTACCCGGGTATTATTGATTTTATTAAATCAGTAGATGGGGGCAAATGATTTTGTCATAAAGAGTAATTCACGTTATTCGCATCATTAAAAATATCTCAGTATGAATTTATACCCTCGTTTAGCGACTATCTTATTAGCGTTTGCGCTTTTGTCATCATGCAACAACAATTCCAAAACCGCATCGGGCGAAAAGCGCTCAGCCAAGGGTGGTGTAAAATACGGTGGTGTGTTTCGCTATAACGAGGTAGAATATTTAAAAAGCCTTTATCCGCAGGGCGTAACCGAAGTAACAGGCCACCGTATTACCAGCCAGATATATGAAGGGTTGGTGTGTTTCAATCAAAAAGACTTAACCATTGAACCTCTATTGGCTAAAAGCTGGGAGGTAGATTCAACGGCTACGGTATATACTTTCCATTTGCGCACGGGTGTGGTGTTTCACGATGACGAATGCTTTGCCGAAGGCAAAGGCCGCGTAATGACTGCGAAAGATTTTGAATACTGTTTCAACCTGCTTTGTACGCCCGATGCAAAAAACCAGGGCTATACATTTTACCGCGATATTATTAAGGGTGCCGCCGACCTTTACACCACCCGCGAAAAACATGAGAATGATGAAGCTGCCGTTGCCGCTCTGGGTGCAAAAGCACTTGATGATTCTACTTTCCAAATTATACTAGCTAAGCCTTATGCGGATTTATTGAACCGCTTAGCCCTGCCGTTTGCCGCCGTGTTTCCTAAAGAGGCCGTTGAAAAATACAAGGGCGATATTTTATACCACACGGTGGGTACCGGCCCATTTGCTTTAAAAGCATTAAAGGCAGATGAAGCCGTAGTAATGGCCCGCAACGAAAAATACTGGGGTAAAGATGAATTTGGCAATCAACTCCCCTACTTAGACGGTATAAAGATTTCGTTTATTAAAGAAGATAAAACCGAAATGCTGGAGTTGGTGAAGGGTAACTTGGAAATGAAATACCGTTTGCCGTTTTCGATGATAGACCAGATTGTAGACGAGCAGAAAAACCTGAAAGAGCCTTACAAAAAATTTCAGTTGCAGGTATTGCCTGAGTTTTCTACCCAGTTCTATGGCTTTTTAGTGCCCGATAAACTTTTTAAAGATAAGAACGTGCGCCTTGCTTTTAACTATGCGCTTGATCGTGCAAAAATTGCGGATTATACAGCCAAGGGCGATGGTGTGCCGGCTATGTATGGTTTTGCACCCTTGGGCATGCCGGGCTATGATAATGCACAGGTAAAGGGTTATACCTTTGATGTAAAAAAGGCGAAAGAGTATTTGGCTAAAGCCGGTTACCCGGATGGCAAGGGCTTTCCGAAAGTTACTTTGGAAATTAACAGCGGTGGTGGCCGCAACCAGGATATAGCCGAGGCGGTAAAAACCATGCTTACCGATAACCTGAACATAGAAGTAGAACTAACGCAGGTTATTTGGGCGCAACATATTAATAATATCGAAACCGGTAAAGTAGGTTTTTGGCGCTTTGGCTGGGTAGCCGATTACCCGGACCCGAACAACTTCTTTAACCTGTTTTATGGCAAAAACGTGCCGGCTAAAGCAGAAGAATCATCGTATAGTAATCCTACCCGCTATAAAAACCCTGTGTATGATGCCCTGTATGAAAAATCGCTGGTAACTACCAATGCCGAAGAGCGCAATAAAATATACGGGCAGTTAGATCAAATGATAGTTGATGACGCACCGGTATTATTGGTTTACTATAATATGAACCGCCGCCTGCTGCAACCCTACGTTAAAAATTTCCCGAACAACGGTATGGAGTACCGCTTATACCGCGAGGTTTGGTTTGATAAGTAAGCATCAAAACAACAACCCCTCTACCGGTTCGCCAAACTTTAGGGTTTTAATTACCAGGTATTGCTGCATCTTGCCGGTTTCGCGTTTCCGGATAGCTATATCGGAACACCGGAAGGATAGAGTTGTGCCTTTGTCCTGTATATATTGTTTTGCAATTTCTGACTGATTGTAGGTTAGGTTATAGGCTACAGTTATATGCGGGCTATCCGTTCTACCCATCTTTTTAGGACCGTTAGAATTGATGGACTGCATCAGTTTTTTAAGCTTCATTTTACTTTCCTGGTCCGGAACAAACATCATTGAGTATTTGTCATCCACCGGCATCACGCTTAGAGAGTAATTAGTTCTGAAAGGCTCAACCACGCTTATTCGTTCTTTAATATGCTGTACCCAAAAATCCAATAACGAAGGGCTGAACACATTAAAAGTGATGTGCGGTTCGGTATTTTCGCGTTCGAACTTTCCCGCCAGTTCTTTAATATCCTTTCGTATGTCTAAAATAATTTCTGCGGCATCCGGAGGTGCCATAATAGCAGTAGAACATAGTATCATTGGCGCGCTAGTTACAAATTTTGTGTGCCAAACGTATCACCCTGGTCCATATCACCGGTGTCGAAACCCTTTTTAAACCAGCGCATACGCTGGGCCGAGGTGCCGTGGGTAAATGCATCGGGCACTACATAGCCCTGCGACTGTTTTTGCAGCTTATCATCACCAATGGCGTTGGCCGCATTAAGGGCTTCTTCAATATCGCCGGCATCTAAAATGTTTTTCATTTGTTGCGCGTGGTGTGCCCACACGCCCGCTAAAAAGTCGGCCTGCAACTCCATTTTAACAGAGAGCTTGTTGTATTCCTCCTCGCTCAGCCTTTCGCGCATGGCGTGCACCTTATCCGATATACCCAGCAGATTTTGAATGTGGTGCCCGTTTTCGTGCGCAATTACATAGGCCATGGCAAAATCGCCGGGGGCGTTAAACCGGTTCTTTAATTCGTCGTAAAAACTTAAGTCTATATACATTTTCTGGTCCGCCGGGCAGTAGAACGGGCCCATAGAACTCGCAGCATTACCGCAACCCGACTCTACGACATCGCGGAATAGAACCAGTTTAGGTTCCTGGTATTGCATACCTTTTTCTTCAAATAGTTTGTGCCATACATCTTCGTTATCCGCCAATACCACCTTTACAAAGCTAGCAGCTTCATCTTCTGCCGGGCTGTTGGGTTGCGAGGTTTGCTCTTGCGCAGGCTGCCCCTGGTTTACGGCTTGTAATAATTCCACCGGGTTTTTACCAAGCAGCAAGCCAATTACTATTACGGCAATAGTGCCAAAGCCACCTAAGGCTAATCCGCCTCTGCCAAACCCACCACCCCGTTGGTCTTCTACATTACCGCTTTCGCGCCTGCCTCTCCACTGCATAGTTTACGTTTTAAGGCATAAAGATGAGTTTTTTGTGTTAAAGCTTTTCACTTATCTGTCGACAAAGCGCTTCACTGTTGTTTAAAATGTAGTTAAAGAAACAAAACCGACAACAAACCTTTCACACAATCGTTTTATACTTGTAGGCTGGGCTATGGAAAACTGTACCCTGTGTTATCTTTGTAATAGAACATGACTAAAACAACACCGCAATATAATTCGCTGGTAGAAAAGCTGGATAAGTTTATTCGTAAGTATTATACGAATCAGCTGATCCGTGGCGCCATTTTTTCGGCGGTTTATGTGCTTGCTTTTTTTCTGGCCATTAACCTGCTGGAGTATTACTTCTACCTCTCTACCGGTATGCGCAAGGTGCTATTTTATGGCTTTATACTTTCTTCGGCAGCGTTTACTGCTAACTTCTTTTTAATTCCTCTATTGCATTATTACCGCCTGGGTAAAATTATAAGCTACGAAAAGGCAGCGCAAATTATAGGCACCCACTTTACCGAGATAAAGGATAAACTGCTTAATATACTACAGCTACATAGTGTGGCCGGCAACAGCGAATCGCAATTGCTGTTAGCCGCAATCGACCAGAAGGCAGTTGAGCTTAAGCCAATCGACTTTGCCTTTGCGGTTGATTTAAGCAAAAACAAAAAATATTTGAAATACCTGGCGCCACCGGTGCTGCTGTTTCTGTTTATAATAATTGCCGCGCCAAATATTATTAAGCAGGGTACTAAGCGTTTATACCACAACGATACTTTTTACGAAAAAGAAGCACCCTTTCAGTTTGTAATACAGAACAAAAGCCTGAAGGCTTTACAGTTTGAAAACTTTAACCTGGAAGTGAAAATAGAGGGCGATGTGTTGCCTAATGAGGTGCAGTTGCTGGATGTAAACAGCAAAAATGTTGTTAGCCTTAAAAAGAAAGATAAAAGCCTGTTTACTTACGAGTTTGTAAACCTGCAAAAGTCTACCACTTTTCAGTTTTTGGCCAATGGCTTTCGCAGCAAGGAGTATACTATTGAAATTGTAGCCAAACCGGTAGTTGCAAGCTTTGAAGTAATATGCGATTACCCGGCATACACAGGCAAGCCGGATGAGGTTTTAAAGAACATGGGCGACCTTGTAATACCTGCCGGCACCCGTCTTTCGTGGAAGTTTAATACGCAGAATGCAGAAGCGGTGTCATTTGCTTTGGGCGATTCGGTTTATAGTGCCAAACGCAGTGGCGAAACCGAATTTGTTTTTACCAAAAGCTTTTTACAAAGCTCGCAATATGTGGTTAAGGTATCTAACAGCAACGTTAAGGATGCCGATAGCGTTTCATATTCACTGAATGTAACGCCGGACTTATATCCCGTAATAGTGGTGCGCGAAAAGAACGATTCGGCCACGCAGAAATACTACTATTACATCGGCGAAATATCAGACGATTACGGTATTCGCAGGCTTACATTCAACTATGAGTTAACCCGTGCCGATTCTACCAGCAGTAGTTTAAAATCGGTAGATGTGCCATTTACAGCGGGAGCCTCATCGCACTTTCAGTACTACTGGCAGCTTTCTGATTTTTCGATTAAACCGGGCGATAAAATCACCTACTATTTTGAAGTATGGGATAACGATGGTATACATGGCAGCAAATCCACCAAAAGCGAATTGATGCATTTTGATATGCCATCTATGACCGAATTGAACAAGGAGATAACGAAAGATAACAAAGAGTTAAAACAAGATTTAAAAGACGCAATGAAGAAAGCCGAACAGGCCAAAAATGAGTTGCGGGATATGAAGGATAAATTGCAGGAAAAGAAAAACCTGAACTGGGAAGATAAAAAGAACCTGACCCAGAATATTGAAAAGCAAAAAGAACTGCAACAACAGCTGGAAGAAATAAAGAAGAAGTTTGATAACAACGTTGAGAAACAGAACGAGTTTAAAGAAATACAGCCCGAGATAGCCCAGAAGCAAGAGCGTCTGCAAGAGTTGATGGAGCAGTTGATGAATAAGGAGATGAAGGAAATGATGGAGAAGCTGCAAAAAATGCTGGAAGATTTGCAGAAGAAAGATGCGTTGGATAAGATGGACGACATGCAAGCCAACAACGAGAAGATGGAGAAGGAGTTGGACCGTATGCTGGAATTGTTTAAAAAAATGGAGTTTAACCAAAAGCTGCAGGAAACCGCCGATAAGCTGGATAAAATGGCCCAAAAGCAGGAAGAATTAGCCAAGGAAGCAGAGAAGAATGCCGATGCTAAAGATGCTAAGGCGCAGGAAGATTTAAAGAAAGAGCAGGATAAATTGGCACAGGATTTAAAGGATGCCAAAAAAGATGTAGCCGACCTTAAAAAACTGAATGAAGAAACCAAGAGCGAGCAAGATTTTAAAGAGGTAGAAAAGAGCTTGGAAACTGCCGAAAAGCAAGCCGATGATGCGAAGCAAAACATGGAGCAAAAGCAAAATCAGCAGGCCAGCAAAAACCAAAAAAGTGCCGCTAACAACATGAAAGAAGCTTCGAAAAAGCTGTCGGACATGAAGAACTCAATGGAAGCAGAGCAGGAGGCAGAAGATATGCAGGCTATTCGTCAGCTATTGGAAAACATTGTACAGCTTTCGTTTGATGAAGAGAAATTGATGAAGAACCTGAAGAGCACCAATATTAATAACCCTATGTACGTTGATTTGATGAAGGAGCAGCAGCGGATTAAAGAAAACAGTAAAATGGTAGAAGATAGCCTGTATGCTGTTGCCAAGCGCCAGGATGGCATTAAATCGTTTATTACAAAAGAGATAACCAACGTAAACAAATATCTAAGCAAATCTATCAGCGACCTTGAGGACCGTAATACTGTAAAGGCCATGAGCAACCAGCAGTTTACTATGACCGGGTATAATAACCTGGCCCTTATGCTAAGCGAGGCTTTACAACAAATGCAGCAACAGCAAAGCGAAAAAGAGCAACAATCGCAGCCAAATGATGGTAAGCCTAAAATGTGTATGAAGTGCAAAAAACCGGGTAACGGCCTGCCAAACCTGGGCAAAATGCAAAAGCAGTTATCGGATAAAATGCAGCAGATGGGCGAAATGATGAAGCGCGAGGGCAAAGGCGAAAAGGCCGGTAAGCAGGGAAGCCAGGGGCAGCATAGTAAAGAGTTTGCCGAAATGGCCCAGATGCAATCGCAGATACGCCGCGAGCTCGAAAAAATTAACCAGCAGGAAAATAAGGATGGTAAAGGAAGTTTGGGCAATTTGGGCGAGGCGGTTAAGCAAATGGAACAAACTGAAAAGGAATTGGTTAATAAGCAACTAACGGCCGAGGCACTTAAACGCCAGCAGGATATTTTAACTAAGCTGCTGGAGGCTGAGAATGCTCAGCGCGAGCGCGACCAAAAGCAGGAACGTGAATCGAATACAGCGAAAGATACAGAGCGAAAAATGCCGCCCTCTCTGGAGGAATACCTGAAAGCAAAAAACAGTGAAATAGATTTATATAAAACGGTTCCGCCGGCATTAAAGCCATATTATAAAAACCTGGCAGAAAAGTATTTCAGAAATATTACCGTTCAATAAGATTTTTCACAATTTGTTTGTTGTTTTATTTTTACCTCATGTGTTTGCAATACCAAATGAGATTGCTTTATTTGTTAATCGAATAATTGTTTTAGTTCTACACTAATCAAAAGCTAATTGTGAAATCACTTAAGATATCTTCCAAACCCGAGAATGTTGCTGCTGTAGAGAAATTTATTGACGAGCTGCGCAATGAAGTAAATATTGGAGACGATGTATATGGTAATATCCTGATTTCCATTACAGAAGCCGCCAATAATGCCATTATACACGGTAATAAATGCGATGTAAACAAGAGCGTTACTATTGAATACGGCCTGGATGAACGCGGAAAGAACCTTACTTTTATTGTTAAAGACCAGGGCCCCGGGTTCGATTACAACAATTTGCCAGACCCAACCGAGCCGGAAAACCTTGAAAAGACCCACGGACGTGGTGTGTTTTTAATGATGCAACTGGCTGATATGGTCGTTTTCTCTGATAATGGAGCATCTATTGAGATGCAATTTAGAATTTGAGATATCGAACAGATTAAAACTATAAACAGAAAGCCGGATAACTTATCCGGCTTTCTGTTTATAGTGGCACTATTATCTTAATTTATTACCAACTCGCGCGAGGTTATATAGTCTTTATAGGCGTTGCGGGCTTTTACCAGGTAATTGCCTTTAGCCGTGGGCTTTAGCACTGCAGCAACCTTGTTGGCTTCTGCGGTGGTGTTCACCTCTTCAGTAATTACCAGGTCTTCCATAAAGGTATTAGGGTCTACCTTGTAAACTTCGAAATAAACCTTGGTTGTGCGCAGGCCGTCAGGGTTTAACAGTAGCACATTTAATCTACCTGCAAGGGAGAATGTTTCTGCTTTGCCTGTGCAATTGCCCTTGTCATCTACAGAGTCGCAGAACATCATTTCCCAGCCGGCAAAAGAATTTAAAGCAACAAATAGCAATGGAAGGAGTAGTAATCTTTTCATCTGCAAACGTTTTTGTTTTAAAAAAACCAGACGGAACATACTCACACAAAGACATACATACTTGCGACAAATTAAAATTACAAACTCTTTCCAAAGTCCGAAATTTAATTGGGCCGAATCACTTTGTCCGCATTTACTACTTTAGTTTTCTTGTAGCCCATAGAGCAAGATTGCTTTCGGCCACTATGTTTCTAAGGGTACCATCCGCGCTTTTTCTGATAGTTTGGGTAAAAGCGAGAATGTTGTTCAAATAAATACCCGTCTCTTTACCATTGCGTGCAGTTGTAACCGTGCTTACCAGTTTAAGCAAATGCAATAAGGTTTGTTGCTGTGGTTCGGTAAAGTTAAATCGGCTTATTGAAAGGCGCAGGTTTTCTTCACTGTTCCGCAAGGACCTAATGCTTGCACCACTGTCAATCAATATCATTAACTCGGTTAACAGATTGCAAAACTTATAATGGTTCATTACTCCGGCTGGTGCCACAGCCTTAATATGTTTTATCCATTTTAAGGCTTCGGCATATTTGCTTAAACCAAAAAATGAATCTTTTATCAGCGAGGATAAAACCACCTCGTGTACATTGCCTAATATAGTACTGGTCTGTTTATGTACTCGTATAGCATGTACAACTTCCGTTTTAAGCGCGGCCAAGTTGTTTTGCTCAATAAAAACATTCAGCCGGATGGTAGTAGCGCTAAAAACCGCAAGGGTGCCTACCTTCTTGTTTTTGCCTTTTACAAGATATTGTTGCGCCAACTTTTCCATTTCGCGGCTACCTTCTATTATCAGGTCTGGCTCTGTTCGTGGGTCCAGGCTGTTTAAGTAATTTTGGTACGACACAAAAAACTCGCCGGTATAGCGGTTGGTATAAGCCAGCGTTTCAAACAGTACATTTTTTTGTTGCAGGGCAATATGGTTTATCTGCTTACGCTGTTTATTCTTTTCGTAGTAAAAAATCAGTCCGTTTAGCGAAAGGTATTTTGCATAGGCCGATTTGGCCTTCCTGGTGTTTTCAAGCAGGCTTTTTTCATTAAACACTTTGGTGGTACGGGCATCTATTTTATCGGGCGCCGCTACGTAGGCATTAAAGGTTAGCCGGTTGTAAAACACCTGCTGCGAATAATCGGTAAGCGTTGTCATTACTTCCTGCATTTCATCATTCCAGCTATGCAACAGCTTAAAGTCGGTTGTAAGCCCCGTAACGCTATAGTTTACGCGATGCCTGAAACCCTCCAGCCACAATGTGTAATATTCTTTTTGCCGCGCTACTTCCATGGCTTGTTTAAGCTGTTTGTTTCCCTCCTCCATAAAACCCTTATCGTGCAATATGCCGGCAATGCCTATATTTTTCATTATGGTAAACTCTTCCATGTGTTTGCTATGCATTTCGTAAAGCGCATCGCAAAGCATATTTTTTAGTTTGTTTTTAGCGCTTGCAAAATAGTCTTGCAGCGAGTGTCCTTTAATTTGCTGCTGTATGGTTTGGTCACTAATGGCATTTCCTTTGCGCAATTGCTCGTTTACAGCATTAAATAAGCATAAGCACAGGTTGTTATCGCCTTTATCATATTTCTGGGCAAAAAGTTTAAAGTAACGTTTTTCATCTCCGCTCATCCGTTCAATTAATTGATACACTAACGGTGAACCCTGCCGTGCTCTGCGGGTAGCTTGCTTTGCCATAATATATTGTTCCGGCTAATATGTTCCGGATTTTGTAAAGCAAAAAATAATTTCGAAAAAGTGATTATAAGTAAGCTATTAAGTTTACCCGACGGTCTAAAAAGCCTTAAAAGCAGCCAATTCTGATGTTCCATTATAAGCATGGCACTTTGCAAATAAAACAACACTAAAAGAGGGATTGGAAAGAAGGGTATTTATAATTGAGTTGATAAGAGAAATACAGAGTAGCCACTAAAACTACGCCTGTTTTTCTGGTCATAAAAAGTGATTATACAACTATCCAACATAACCCTATGAACAAAAAAATTACCTCACCTGTTTGGCTTACGCTCGTATTGTTGCTTGTAGGTTTTGCAGTAGCTAATGCGCAGTCGCCGCAAAAACTCAATTACCAGGCAATAGTGCGCGATGCTTCGGGGCAACCATTAAGTGCCGGAAGCAACGTTACGGTGCGCTTTCGTATACACGATGGCACAGCCAACGGTCCGGTGGTATTTACCGAAACCAATACAGCAATTACCAACCAGTTTGGTTTAATAACGCAATATATAGGTGGTTCGTCTCCTTTGACTAATGTAAACTGGGGTTCGGGTGCAAAATACCTGCAGGTAGAAGTTGATATTGCCGGAGGAGCTAATTTTGTTGACATGGGCACCTCGCAATTGCTTAGTGTGCCCTATGCTTTATATGCCGGCAATAGTGGGGGCGGAACTACCGGCCCCACAGGAGCTACCGGTTCGGCCGGTGCCCAGGGAGCAACAGGCGATACTGGGCCGCAGGGCTTGCAAGGTCCCACAGGAGATACCGGCCCTCAGGGGTTGCAGGGAAATCAGGGTGTAGCGGGTAATACTGGTCCGCAAGGTGACACCGGCCCTCAGGGTCAACAAGGGCCAACCGGAGATACCGGCCCTCAGGGTGCTGTTGGAAATACGGGTTTACAGGGAGATATGGGTGCAACCGGCCCAACCGGTGCAACGGGCGATACAGGGCCTACAGGAGCGGGCGGCGGCCCAACAGGCCCAACCGGCGATACGGGTTTACAAGGTGAAACCGGACCTACAGGGCCAAGTGGTGCAACTGGCGATACTGGTTTGCAAGGTGTTACAGGTCCTACAGGGCCAACCGGCGATACCGGTTTACAAGGCTTAATAGGTAACACCGGCCCGCAAGGTGATACCGGTTTACAAGGCGCTAAAGGCGATACTGGTGCGCAGGGTAACACCGGAGCGCAGGGCGAAACGGGTGTTACAGGTGCAACCGGGCCAACCGGCGATACAGGGGCACAGGGCGAAACAGGCCCGACTGGTGCAACCGGAGATACCGGCCCAACCGGTTCTGGTGGTGGACCCACTGGCGCTACCGGCCCGAAAGGCGAAACCGGCGCTACGGGTGATGCCGGTTTGCAGGGTGTTGCCGGCCCTACAGGACCGACCGGAAGTACCGGTTTACAAGGTTTAATAGGTAATACCGGACCACAAGGTGATACTGGCTTACAAGGGGCAACCGGCGATACTGGCGCGCAAGGGCCAATAGGCAATACAGGCGCGCAAGGTGTAACGGGTGATACCGGACCACAAGGTAATACCGGCCCAACAGGGCAAAAAGGTGACACCGGTCAACAAGGAGCAACGGGTTTGCAAGGCGAAGTTGGCCCAACCGGCCCGCAGGGAAATACCGGTCCGCAAGGATTACAAGGTGCTACGGGCTCTCAGGGTTTACAAGGCGATGCGGGTCCAACAGGCCTGCAAGGAGATACGGGCCCACAAGGATTACAAGGAGTTACCGGCCTTCAGGGTTTGCAAGGCCCCACGGGTAATACCGGGTTGCAGGGTAGCCCGGGCGTACAGGGTTTACAAGGCAATACCGGCCCACAAGGCGATGCTGGTCCCACTGGTCCACAAGGTATAACCGGTCCGCAGGGTAATACCGGCCCAACCGGTGCCGGAGTTACAGGCCCCACCGGAGCTACCGGGGTAGGTGTTGCCGGCAATACAGGGCCAACCGGCCCAACAGGTGCAAGCGTTACCGGCCCCACCGGCCCAACGGGAATTGGTGTAGCAGGTAATACCGGCCCTACGGGCGCCACTGGTGCAACAGGTGCCGGGATAACAGGCCCTACCGGTGCTACCGGTATTGGAACAGCCGGCGCTACCGGACCAACCGGCCCAACTGGTGTTGGAACAGCAGGAGCAACAGGCCCAACTGGCGTAAAAGGTAACACGGGATCTACCGGCGCAACAGGGCCAACAGGCGCATCGGCTTCGGCTGGGTATACTATTAAACTTAACGGCAATACCGTTAGCTTAAGCAGTGCAGCACCCTACAACATGCAGTTTATAAGCGCAACCGGAAACAACTACACTTTTTTAAGCAATACGGGCTATTTAATTAATATAATTACGCGTGGGGCAGTTGCTTCCGCTACAACCTTCCACTCTGCTGCAGGATGTACGGGAACAATGGTGGTATCTACTACCAACGGTAATATAAGCCCTGGCCTGGTAGCCTTACAGCCAGGCGGCGGACTAATTTATGTAGATGCGGCCGCCACCGCGCAGGCGGGTACGTTTAATTATGCCAGCACAACCAGTTCGGGATCTTGCGCCAATACTGCCGGTTCGCGCACCACCTGGTACGAAGCCTTGCCAAATAACTCAAGTGTAACGGGTATAACCATTAACCCCGCTACCACCTATACTGTAACTTTTACTGTGCCTTAGTAAAGCCGATTTTTAGTTTTGCTTTCAAAGCCCCCAATGTGCCGGGGGCTTTGTTTTTTAGCAGGTAGCAGTAAGGCTGTTGGCATCGTTCCATCCTAACCCCAGTTCTTCGTACTCATCATTTCCAATCGTTACTTTAACTGTAACTTCTAAGTCGGGTTTAAAACTTTTATAAAAGCCTCCAGCGGGGTTATCTTTCAGCACAAACACACAAACCGATTGATATCCTCTTTTTAAAAGCTGCGCTACTGCTTCTATAAGCAATTGTTTGCCCAACCCAAGGCCGTGGTACTGCTTTAAAACATACATTGCATATATCTCTCCATCGCAAGGCAACTCTGCCGCCCGGTTCTTTCCGCAGCTTATATAGCCAATAACAGCACTATCCGCATTAACCATTACCAGTGTAACCGGTTGTGCAGAAGCGAGCAACCGTTTTGTAAACTCCAAACCCTTTTCAATGCTCAAGCTATCGAGGTAAGCCTGATTTATAATGCCTTGGTAAGTTTGTTGCCAGCCATAGTATTGCACACTGGCAATAGCCAGCGCATCTTCTACAACAGCAGCGCGAATTTGAAATTGTGGCATACCTAAAAATAAAAAAAGGCACCTGAAGTTTTAACCTCGGGTGCCTTACAAATATTCAGTTTATATATTAAGCCGGTTGGGCTATGCTATAAAACCACAGGGTGTCTACATCGCGGATAATTTTTTCATCGCGCGGAATATTTAAATCATCGTTATGCGCCGGTAGCGGATTTTCTAAATCCATGGTATATGGGTTAACTGCCATATCCAGCGGTGTGCCTTTGGCATGGTGGCTTACGCGACGGAAAATTTCGGCAGCTACTTTTTCAAGTATACCTATGTTGGTGGCAATTTGCTCTAACAATTTATCGCCGTACTGTGTGTTAATGTTCGATTGGAAATCGAGCATATAGCTAAGGTCAATAGGGTCAACAAACTTTCTTTCAAAAATTTCTGTATCGTAAGGCGCCCAGTCAAGGAACAGTTTCTGCATTTGGTTATGCAGCATTCTGAATTTTTGGCCCAGGCTGTTAGGGGTTGTAAACAGCTGCTTAAGCATGCGTAAATCGGTAAAAGCCTTATTGGTAAACAGCAGCGAAGGCACCGCCCAATAGATAGCCCAATCCCACAGAATTTTGGCCGTCATAATCTGCGCATTACCCATAAGCAGATACTTGTTCTGATAAATCGGAATCCAGCTTTCAACCAATGCCAGGTGCGTTTGCTCGTAAATTTCTGCACGGAACTGCACATCTTCTCCGCCCAACTCGCGTAAAATCAAATCGCTTAACCAGGTGTTGTTCATGGCAATAAAATCGCTGCCCGGTGAATAGAAAGGATCGAGGAAGGCGCCGGCTTCGCCGGTTACACCCCAACGCATACCACCATCATACAAGCGGCCCGTGTTGTGCGCAAAATGCTTTAATATTTTAAAGTCCATTTTGTTGGGTGTTTCGGGCTCCAGCATTTTGTAGCACAAAGGCTCGTTTACCTTCAACCACTCAAGCGCTTTTTCGTATGTATCAAATGTTTCAAAAGGGTGTACAGCAGGGTCGGCTACTATACCGATGCTGGTATTTTTACTTCCCAACGGAATAACCCAAACCCAGTAACCCTTATCTAAAAAGTGAACGGTGCTTAAGTAGCGCAGTTTTACTTCGGGGTAGTTTCTCCATTCTTCATTATCGCTCCAGTCGGTAATGTCAATTACACCTTTTAAGCGCCACCAAACAGCGTTGCTGTGGTGCTCCATAGGTTTAGCAAAATCAAACTTGCGTTTAAGGAAACTATTGCGGCTGGTAGCATCTACCACCCAACGGGCAGTTGCTTTAACTTCTTCGCCATGGTGCGTATAGGTAACGGTGCTGCTCTCTTTACCAAAATCAACATCTTTAGCAACGGCATCTAATAAGAAGTCTGTACCTAAACCAGCAGTTTTTTCGGCCATGTGGTTTTCGAGGGTGCCACGGTCTAGCTGGTGGCTTGGAGTATAAAGCCATTTGCGGGGTCCTAATTCTACGCGCGAATCGATCACCTCTTTAGTGTGCGATTTAAAAAAGAAACGCAGGCCATACTTTGGCAACTCATGCTTTTCTAAGTAGTCTTTTAACTGTAGCACATGGCGCAGATAATAGCTGGCTAGTTCTACCGTGCTCTCGCCCACTTTGTGGGCCGAGGTTGGTGCAACGCTTTTGCGACGCTCCAGCACTAGTATTTTAATATCCGGTTTGCTTAGTTTTAACTGAATAGAAATAGCAAGGCCTGCTAATCCGCCGCCTAAAACTATAACATCGTAATTTTTCATGCTATAACAAATTTATGGGTTAAGATAATCCTAAATAATAGTTCCTTTTTTGAGCGACCTTTTTGGTAAAAAATGGTCTGAAAAACACAGCATTAATGGTTAATACCACCGGCGCCACAATAAACAATGCAAATAACAGGTAATATTTAAACACCACCAACCATGCTTCGCGGTTTTTACGTTTACTAATCAGGTTAGCCCAAATAGAAAACAAACGGGGTGCACGTTCTTCTATAAACATCAGGTTAGGCTTTACTTCTACAGCATGCTGGCTAACTAATTGCTGCTGAAGCCCCTCAAAGTTTCCTTTTTGTAAAAACGACAGCACCGTTTGGCCAAAATTTTGGGTATTGGCTATGTCCTCATCCTGTATGCCGGGTTTTGGAAACACGCCCAAATATTGCGTTTTCTTACCGCCCATCATCCAGTGCAGTATGGTTACAGCACTTACCAGGTTCGAATTTTTGTCCACAAGTGCAACATTACCCACCAGATTAGCGCCTGCTTCCTTTAAAACTTTTTTCAGTTTTTCCTGCGAGCTAATCCACATGTTGCGGGCCCCTATTAAGGTAACCACAGGGGTGTTTTTTAAAACCGCTTTAAAGCGCGCATCGGCCAAAATAGAGTTAGAAGGTATGCTTAACGATAGGTACCAGGGCTGGTAAGCAAACACCACCAGGTCGTATTTTTGTTCGGCTAAAGTAAAGGGTTCCAAAGGGGCTGGTTTAGCCAGTACACTCTCGGGCATGGCATCAAAAAAGCGTTTCGAATTCCACGGAAAAGCAAAATCGTTAACTGGTTTTACACGTACAATTTCTACCCGAACACCAGCCTGGGTAAAGGGCGCCACAAAAGAATTAACAACTTCGGTTAGTTGCCCCGATTGGGAATAATAAATGGCCAATACCTTTTTGCTCATAGCTTTTTAGCCAAAATGCTGATAGCTAAACAATTTGAATACAAATTTGTTTATGCTCTTTCGGCTTAAGGCGAAAATATTAATTGTATGCGTTTAACCGCCCTTCTTTTTTAAGTGGGGATGCTAATTTACATCATACAAGTTTTTTTAAAAATTGTTTTGTATCGTTAAATAGTATATGTTCATTCGCACCTCTAAAAAAGTAAGCATTTTTAAGTAACCCATGGGTAATGTCATTTAAGGAAGTATATATAACGCGTGCCGCGCACTTTTTTCCAAATAGCCCCGTTTCGAACGACGAGATGGAAGCTTATTTGGGATTAATTAATGGCAAGCCCAGCAAATCGAAGGGTATTGTGTTGCGTAACAATGGCATTAAGCGCAGGTTTTACGCACTCGAGAAGGGCGGAAAAGCCACGCATACCAACGCCCAGTTGGCATCGTTAGCCGTGCGTGAACTTTTTAAAAATAACCCCGAAGAACTTAAATCGGTTCAGCTTTTGGCTTGTGGCACCTCATCGCCCGACCAGATAATGCCGGCACATGGTATAATGGTGCACGGCTGGCTGCCCGAAACCGGGCCTGTTGAAGTACTTACCCCTGCCGGCAACTGCTGCGCGGGCCTTATGGCTTTAAAGTATGCTTACTTATCGGTAAAAACGGGTGAGGTAAACACCGCGGTAACAACGGGTTCTGAACGCACTTCGCGCCTTATGTGCGCCGATAGCTTTAAAGAAGAAGCCAAAAGCCTGGGCGAAATGGAAACCAACCCTTACCTGGCTTTTGAAAAAGACTTTTTGCGCTGGATGCTAAGCGATGGCGCAGGCGCCTTTTTAGTATCAGACAAGAAAAATGAGGAGGGGCTTTCATTACGTATAGAATGGATGCAGAGCGCATCGTATGCGCACATGGTAGATACCTGTATGTACCAGGGCAGCGATAAACGAAGCGATGGCACCCTGCAAAGCTATATGGAGTTTACGGCTGAAGAAATAAGTGGCAAATCAGTATTTGCTATGAAACAGGATGTAAAGCTGCTGGATAAGTATATAGTAGAGTTGGGCTACGAAACCCTGAAGAACATTATAGAAACTAAGGGGCTTAAAATTTCGGAGCTGGATTATTTCCTTCCGCATATTTCGAGCGAGTTTTTTAGAAAAAAAATTGCTGCCAAGCTGGAAGAAAAAGGCATAGGCATACCTGCCGAAAAGTGGTTTAGTAACTTAAGTGAGGTTGGTAACGTAGGCGCAGGTTCCGTATACCTGATGATAGATGAGCTGCTAAGCAAAGGCAAATTGCAAAAAGGCCAAAAGCTGCTTTTAATGGTACCCGAAAGTGCCCGCTTTGCCTATGTGTATGCTTACCTTACTGTTTGCTAAACTCCGTTACCGCCTGCGCGGTCGATTGCACAGATAAATACCGGGATTACACCGATGGTTTTTTTACTTTATTTTGTCTTTGCATTCATCCATTAATCACATGTATTTAATCTGCGTAATCAAATGAAGCAAAGCGAAGTACCCCAGGACCCAAGCCCGCTGGATAAATTTACTAAAGAAGTTTGCTACGCGGTAGATGATAAAGGCGACTACACAACCGCGCTTAGCCGTGGCTGGCAGGTAAAAGCTGATGCCCTTGGCATTACCTGGCAGGAGGCTGAAGCACGAACTGCCGATGCGCGCGAAAAAGTAAAAAAAGGCGAGGCAAGCCCAATACTTGTTTTTATGGAATTGAATATGATGGACTTACCCATAGTAGCTGCATATACCGGTTTTTGGCAATGGACTATTAAAAGGCACCTTAAACCCGAAGTGTTTAAAAACCTATCGGATAGTAAGCTGCAGAAGTATGCTACGGCCTTTGATATAACTATAGAGGATTTAAAGAATTTTAAACCGTAACTAAAAAGATAGAATCGGGAGAACACTATTTGTATTCATCCTGCCTTTATCAAATGTATTTATCTGCGTAATCGACCGCGTAAGCGGTGTAATCTTTTGAAATGCAAATAGACTTTGAACATATACAATCGGCCCACTGCGAAAACGGAGTTACCACTAACCTGTTGCGCTTTGCGGGTATGAATCAAATAACCGAACCCCTGGCATTTGGTATAGGCTCGGGTATATTTTACATACACATACCGTTTATGAAAATTAACGGCGGACCGGCCATCTCTTTCCGTACCATGCCCGGCCAAATTTTTACACGTACCTGCCGCGCATTGGGTGTACCGGTAGAGCGTAAAACCTTTAGCAGCAAACAAAAGGCCCAGGAGTTTTTAGATAATTGCCTGGCCAATAATCAACCGGCCGGTTGCCAGGTGGGCGTGTATTACCTTACCTATTTCCCTAAAGAGTTTCGCTTTCACTTTAATGCGCATAATTTGGTGGTTTACGGTAAAGAGGGCGATAACTATTTGGTAAGCGACCCTGTAATGGAAACAGTAACCACCCTTAGCGCGCACGATTTAGAGCGCGTGCGTTTTGCGCAGGGTGCGCTGGCGCCTAACGGGCAAATTTACTACCCGCGCGAGCGCAAAGCAGTAAGCAACGAGCAAATTAAAGGAGCTATTGTAAAAGGCATTAAACATGCCGCTTGGTTTATGACCGAAACACCGGTGCCTATTTTAGGTGTAGCCGGTATACGCTTTACAGCCGGTCGCATTAAAACCTGGCGCGAAAGTTTAGGCCCGCGCAAAGGCGGTATTTACCTGGCACAACTGGTGCGAATGGGCGAAGAGATAGGCACCGGTGGTGCTGGTTTCCGCTTTGTATATGCTGCCTTTTTGCAGCAGGCACATGCTTATGTACCCAAAGACGAACTGCTAACTATTTCAAAACAATTTACGGCCATTGGTGATTTGTGGCGTGCATCATCGGTGCAGGCTTCGGCAATTTACAAAGGCCGCCTATCGGAACAGCAGGATTTTAACACCATGGGCGATATGCTGTTGCAAATTGCTTCCAAAGAAAAAGAGGCTTTTAAAGCTCTGCAAAAAATTAAGTGGAAGTAAACGTTGGCAAGCATAGTTCCAATACATAATTGAGGATTCCTTTGTATTATTGACAAAACACTTACTATGAAGAAACTGTTTTTTTTACCGATAGTTTTTTTTGTGCTAACCAGCCAGGCCCAAACCATTTCGTTTATCGATAACGATTGGGCGCGTGCCCGCACAGAGGCAAGCAGTAAAAACAAATACATTTTTGTAGATGCCTATACCGACTGGTGCTATTGGTGTAAGGTAATGGATAAGCAGACCTTTCCGGATAAGGAAGTTGTAAAGTATATGAGCGAGAATTTTGTTCCGCTAAAGTTAGAGATGGAACATAACTACGGAATTAATGTAGCTATGAAATACCGCGTTCGTTCGTTTCCTACTTTCTTGGTGTTTTCGCCCGATGGGCATTTGGTAAGCAAAATTAGCGGCTACATGGAGCCACCAACTTTTTTAGGCAAGCTAAAAGAAGCACTGGACCCAGCCCGCAAAAAAGATTATGCCGGTGTTTCGGTAGATGTGGATTTGGCGTTTCCTGATTTTTATAAAAGTGTTTTTGGTGGCAAAAAAAATCGCCCCGAAGCGGCTGTTGTAAATACTTACCTGGATGAACAAAAAGATTTTTTTAGCGAGATTAACTACAATGTGCTGGTAACTTTTGCAGGTTTATTAAGCGAAAAACACCGCAGCCAACTGTTAGATAACCGCAATAAGTATGAAGAGTTATACGGCAAGGGTGATATTGATGCTGCCGTATACTCTGTAAGCGACAAATTGCTGCGCGATGCCATTAAAAGTAAAGCGCCCGAAGATTTAACTACTGCCCTTAACTTCTCAGAAAAATACCAAACGGAAGACAAAGAGGACAACAAAAACTATTTACTTTTAAAATATTACGAGGGCGTGCAAAACTGGCCGTTGTATGGCAAAGAGGTAGAAGCTTACATAGCCAAACACCCCGGCGAAGGCAACCAGATTAACGGATTTAGCTGGACGGTATATGAAAAATGCGACGATGCTGACATTATTAATAAGGCCGTTGGCTGGATGAAACCGGTAGTACAACGCAAGCAGGAATACGCCAGCACAGATACATATGCTGCGCTACTTTATAAGGCACAGAATTTTAAAGAAGCTAAGGTGTATGCCAAAAAAGCAATTGAATTGGGCAAAGCAGCCGGCGAAAAAACCGACGAAACAGAAAAACTACTTAAAAAGATAGAGGCGGCTAAGTAAGCGCCTAACCATATGTCTGCTATTGCCATTAACATACAAAACCTCAATTTTCAGTATGCCGAAAACTCGGGGGTTATGTTGCAAAACTTTAACCTGCAGGTGGCTTTGGGCGAAAGATTTGGTTTGTTTGGCCCCAACGGCGCAGGCAAAACAACCCTTATGAATTTGATGACCGGTGTGCTTAACCCAAATGGAGGTAGCATACAATTGTTGGGCGAAAACATAAGCACCGGCGGTAAACAAGTAAAAAAGCTTTTTGGCTTTGTGCCTCAGCATCACTCCTTTTATTTGGAATTATCGCCGGCCGAGAACCTGGAGTTTTTTGGTGCCTGGGCGGGGCTTTCGCGCAGCGAAACAAAACAGCGCACAAAAGAACTGCTGGATGTATTGGGGCTTAGCCAGGTAGCCAATAAAGCGGTATCGAAATTTTCGGGGGGTATGAAAAGCCGTGTTAACCTGGCCATTGGTGTTATCCATCGACCTAAAATTTTGTTTTTAGATGAACCCACCACCGGTGTAGATGTGCAAAGCCGCCACGCTATTATTCAATATTTAAAAGAGCTAAACGCCGGGGGCACTACCCTTATTTATACCTCGCACCACTTAAGCGAGGCAGAGGCACTTTGCACCCAGGTAGCATTAATGGACGAAGGAAAAATAGTTGCCCAAAATAATTTGCCTACCCTGCTTAAAGAACACCAGCAGGAAGGGTTGGAAGGGTTGTTTTTAAGTTTAACGGGACATTCTTATAGAGACTAATGATTACAAAACCAGATTCGATAATATAATTCAACCAAACTTTGTTCCGGAGGTTCTCCCTTCTCCTTTAGGAGAGGGGAGATGCCGAAGGCAGAGGGGTAAGGTAAATGTACAAACTACTAACCGCCATATTAAAAGAACTACGCATTATGCTGCGCGATAAAGCGGCTTTGGCGGTTATGTTCCTTATGCCCGTGTTGCTGGTGGTGGTAATTACCAGTATACAGAATAGTAGTATGAAGATGATAAACGACAACACGGTGCCCATGCTGGTTTGCAACCGCGATGGCGGCGAGAGCAGCGCGGAGTTTATTGATGCGATACAAAAGATAGGCATGTTCGAAATGCTGGTGGTAGACTCTGTGCTTAGCGATAAGCAGCTTACCGATACCATGCACGTCAAAGATGCTCTCATTGCCATAGCTATCCCTAAGGGATTTACACCGGCGCTTAAGTTTAAGGCGCAAAAACTAACCGGAAAGGCGCTAACCGAGTTTGGCATGCAGCTAAAAGACCCACAACCGGAAGACACTGGTATAGTTGTAAAAGAAACACCGCCCATAAGCATGTTTTATAACCCGGTATTGCAGGAATCTTTCCGCCTTTCGGTTAATGGCGCTCTTAAAAGCGCCCAGCAGTTTACCGAAAACCGGGCCGTGCTGCAAGCATTGTATAAGGCTATGAGCGATAAACCGCTACCCGATAGCCTGGAGCAGGAAATACTGAATAACAAATCGATAATTACCCAGGTGCCCAGCGCAAAAGATGGCAGCCGCAAAATACCTAACGCCACCCAACACAATGTACCGGCCTGGACTATTTTTGCGATGTTTTTCATCGTAGTATCGCTAAGTACCAACGTGGTAAAAGAGAAAGTAAGCGGCAGCTTTATCCGCCTTAAAACGCTGCCTACCAGCTTTGTACTTAACCTGCTGGCCAAGCAGCTAACCTATTTGGGTGTTACCCTGGCGCAGGTGTTGGTTATTTTCTCGCTTGGCATTTACCTGTTTCCGCATATAGGGTTACCCAAGCTGGTATTGCCCGAAAGTTTAGCCAGCCTGTTTTTAGTATCGGTTGTGTGCGGCTGGTGCGCTGTTAGCTATGGTATATTAATAGGCGTATATGCCAAAAGCATGGAGCAGGCCATTGGTTTTGGGGCCGTATCGGTGGTTATACTGGCAGCCATAGGGGGCATAGTAGTGCCCAGTTTTGCGATGCCCGAAGCCCTGCATTTGTTAATGAAAACCTCGCCGCTGCACTGGTGTATGGAGGCTTACAACACCCTGTTTTTAGAGGGTGGTTACCTGCGCAACGTGCTGGGTTCATTAGTTCCGCTACTTATTATTATTGTGCTAATGCAAGGCGTTGCGCTGGTAAGGCTGAAGAGGGAGCATTTGATATAGGGTATATATTCATTCTATCTTATCTTTTTAGCATATACAGGCAAGCCCAAACCACCGAAATTTGATATTATTGCGCCATGGATAGAGAACAAGAAAAACTGGAACTTAAAAAGCACATTATTAAGTACCTGAATTTACTGCATGTAACACCCGAAGAGATTACTGACGATATGCCTATGTTCCGCGAGGGATTGGGCCTCGATTCAATTGATTCGATTGAAATGGTGGTGATGATGGAGCGCGAATACGGATTGAAAATTGAGAACCCGAAAGATGGCCGCGAAATTTTGCAGACCATTAACAGCATGATGGACTTTATTGAAAAAGGAAGAGCAGCCAAGGCTGCCGAGCCACAGGCATGAGCAGAATTGTTGTAACCGGCATTGGCATTATATCACCTATAGGAAACTCGCTTTCCGAAAATCATACAGCGCTTAAAGCCGGCAAAAGCGGTCTTTCGGCGCTGGAACTGTTCCCTACTAAGTACGCCGGTCTTTTACCTTTTGGCGAAATAAAAATTACCAACGAAGCATTTAAAGAGCAGCTGGGCGTAACCGAAAAAGGCGTTACCCGAACCACGTTGCTGGCGCTTCATGCTTTTATGCAGGCCGTTGCCGACAGACAGTTAACAGATGAAGAACTCCAATCATCCGATACGGCACTTATTAACGGCAACACCATTGGCGGCATGTGCCTTAGCGATGAGTTGTACATGGACGCCAATAAAAACGAGGTAGGTTCAGAATACATTAGCAGCTATAACCTGGGCTCGGTAAACATGTATATACAGCAGCGCTTTAAAATAGGCGGTGTTATAAATACGTTTAATACCGCCTGCTCATCTTCCGCCAATGCCATAGCATACGGTGCACGGCTAATCAGAAACGGCTTTGCCAAGCGCGCTATTGTAGGCGGCACCGATTCGCTGGCTAAGTTTACCATTAACGGGTTTAATTCACTTAACATACTTTCTTCTCAACCGTGCCGGCCTTTTGATGCGGCCCGGTCAGGCTTAAACCTGGGCGAAGGCGCTGCCTTTTTAGTGTTAGAAAAAGAAGAAGATGCCAAAGGCAAAAAAATATATGGCGAGGTAAGCGGCTGGGCTAATACCAACGACGCTTTTCACCCTTCCTCTTTATCGGATGATGGGGCCGGTCCTTACATGGCTATGCAGCAGGCTTTGCAGGTGGCTAATTTGCAACCGGCGCAAATAGGTTTTGTAAACACACACGGCACGGCTACTGAGAACAATGATGAAAAAGAAAGCGTGGCTATGAAAAGGTTGTTTGAAACCGTTCCCGCTTTTGCTTCTACCAAATCCAATACTGGCCACACCTTAGGTGCCGCCGGTGCCATTGAGGCTGTTTATTGCCTGCTTAATTTGGTAAACCAGGAAGTATACCCCGGCCTGCGTTTTGAAACCCCGATAGAGACCACCGGCTTAACACCAGTTACAGCATATACCCAAAAGAAGTTGGAGCATGTAATGAGTAACTCGTTTGGCTTTGGCGGTAATTGCAGTTCATTAATATTTTCGAAGGCGTAATTTTAACTATTCACTTAGAGCATGTTTTATATTCATCAAACCTCCTGCATATCGCATCAGCCTACCTTTAACGAGGTAGATATTGATGATGTAAAGCCAAGTGCCAACAACCTGGTATATGCCATAGAGCCTAAGTATGAAGGTGTGCCCCTTGGGCAATTGCGCCGCATGGGCCGTGCTTTGCGAATGGGGGTGGGTACTGCTATGAAATTGCTGCAACACCATAAGGTAGACGGTATACTGGTAGGTACTGCCAATGGAGGTATTGAGGATAGCATCATGTTTTTGAACCAGATTCACGATTACGAAGAAGGGCGTTTAACACCCACAGCCTTTGTGCAAAGCACCTATAATGCAATTGCGGGTATGGTGGGTATGATAACTACTAACCATGGTTACAATGCTACCCACGTACACCGCGGCCTGGCCTTTGAAAACGTAGCTTTAGATGCAGCTATGCTGTTGCGCGAAAACCCGCAGCACAGCTATCTAATAGGTGGAGTAGATGAAATTTCGGAAAAGAACCACCGCCTGGTTTCGCTGGCTGGTTGGTACCGAAATGATCCCACGCAGAATGCTGATTTGTATACGGCTGATACCATCGGAACATTGCCCGGAGAAGGTGCGGCTATGTTTATTGTAAATAATAAAGCAGATAATGCGGTAGCACGTGTTAAGGCACTTAAAATGATTAGTAGTACGGATGAAAAATATGTTGCACAACAACTGCAAAAGTTTTTGCAAGAAAACCTGGGCGAAGGCGAAAAAATAGATTTGCTACTAAATGGTGAAAACGGTGATAACCGGTTATTAAAATACTATACTGGCGTTGAGAATGAATTAGACGAAAACACTATCATAGGCCGGTATAAGCATTTGTTCGGCGAGTTTCAAACAGTACCTGCGGTGGCTTTATGGATGGCCTGCCATATTTTAAAAACACAGCAGTTGCCTGCCCACATTATTAAGAAAAATGCTGATGTGGCCGCTTATAACCGCATTTTAATTTACAACAATTACCAGGGCGCTCAGCATGGTTTTATGTTGGTAGAGAGTGTTTAGTTCTGCTGCTCGGGTTCAGGCTGAAAGAATACCTTCATTTTGCACGATGCTATTTGTTCGTTACCGGTAAGCACTTTGCCCGACATAACCGTAACAGCGCCAAAAATTTTATTCTCAATTATTATTTCGGTAAGTAACTCTTCGCCGGCGGCGGGCATGCGTTTAAATTCAAAATCGCGCACTTCGCCAATAAAACCTACACGTGGTTTTTTGCCGCTTAAAAAATCTTCAAAACCCATTTTACAACCCGCCGATTGGGCCATGTTTTCTAATAAGCCAGCAGCGCTTAACTTACCGTCTTCACAAAGTATATGCGAGCTTTCAAAGTTGAAAGACGTGATGCAGGTGTTTTCGTTAACCGATTGCAGGCTGCTTATTAAAACAAAAGGAGGCTTTTGTGGTATCAGGTTTATTAGTTCTTGTCCGCTTATAGGTAACATGAGAGATGGAATAATGGATAGATGGATAATTGGAATGCAAATACAGAATTATATTCCATTCATCCAACAATCCATCATTCTGGGTTCTAGAAAGCCTGCAGCTCTACCAGCTTTTTGTAGATGCCGCTTTTTGCCATCAGGCCTATGTGGTTTCCGCGCTCCGAAATTTTTCCATCCTGCATTACAATTATTTCATCGGCATACTGGATGGTAGATAAGCGATGTGCAATTACAACTGTAGTGCGGCCGCGCATAAGTTTAGTTAAGGCATCCTGCACTAATTTTTCTGAACCTGAATCGAGCGAAGAAGTGGCCTCATCTAAAATTAAAATAGGAGGGTTTTTAAGCACGGCACGGGCTATGGTAAGGCGTTGCCTTTCGCCGCCGCTTAGTTTGCCTCCACGGTCCCCAATAGTGCTGTCGTATCCATTCTCCAGGCGCATAATAAAATCGTGCGCGTTGGCAATTTTAGCGGCCTCCATTACCTTTTCGCGGGTGGTGTTTTCAATACCAAAGGCGATGTTGTTAAACACCGAATCATTAAACAGAATAGACTCCTGCGATACCATACCCAACAGGCCGCGAAGGTCGCCCAGCTTATAATCGCGAATGTCTTTACCATCTATAAAAATGGCGCCATCGCTTACATCGTAAAAGCGGGGTATCAAATCTACCATAGTAGTTTTACCGGCACCCGACTGACCCACCAGCGCTATCATTTTACCCTTCTCTACCTTCAGGTTAATATTTTGCAGAATTTTTTTGTCGTCGAAATTGTGGTACGAGAAGCCCACGTTTTTAAACTCTATTTCGCTTTTAAATTCTTTGATAGAAAGGGCATCGGGTTTCTCCGAAATTTTTACTTCCGCATCCAGCACCTCAAAAATACGTACGGCAGAGGCGAGGCCCTTGCGGATATTATACCAGGCGCTCGAAAAGTTTTTAGCCGGGGGTATCAACTGCGCAAACAATACCATAAAACCAATAAAGGTTTCAGCCTCCAGGTTTTTGTGTTCTAACACCAAAACACCGCCAAAATACAACACTGCGCAAACCACGCACATGGCTAAAAACTCGGTAAGCGGAGAGGAGAGCTCGCGACGGGTATTTATTTTTTTACTGAGCGAGAAAAATTCGGTGTTTATTCTGTCGAACTGCTCGCGCATAAACTTTTCGGCATTAAAGGCATGTATAATACGCAGGCCGCCCAGTGTTTCATCGGCAATGGCTAATACCCGGCCCGAAACCGATTGCGCCTCTATGGATTGACGCTTTAAGCTTTTACCTACCCGACCGATTATAAAACCGGTTATAAGCAACATTATAAACACAAAGCCGGTTAGCTGAGGGCTAAGCATTAGCAGGGCCGCCAGGTATATAATTATGTTTAGTGGCTCGCGTACGGTAACCTCTATAAAACTGATAATGCTTATTTCTACCTCTTTTACATCGTCGGTAAGGCGTGCAATAATGTCGCCTTTGCGCTCTTTAGAATAATAGGATAGGGGTAACGAAAGGATTTTGGCATAAAGCTCGTTACGCATATCGCGCACGGCCCCGCTGCGCACGGGCGCCAAAAAGTAAACAGCCAGGTAGCGGAACAGGTTTTTGAAAAAGAAGAGAACGGCTATAGCTACGCAAAACTTTACAAGGGCAACTACCTGCCCGTTAGCGCTAATTTCGAGGCTTAATAGATATTTTAGGTAGTCGAACATAAACTGTGCAGTAGGCTGAAAGGCAGGTTTATCTACCACAAAAGGAATTTTGCCAAACAACAACTGCAAAAACGGTATAATCATAACCACCGAAAACAGCGAAAACAAAACCGTGAGTATATTGAAGAAAGTATTTAGCAGCGCATGCGCCAGGTATTTGCGGGTGTAACTAAGTATGCGAAAAAGGTTCTTCATGTCTGCAACAAATATAATTTTTCGGTGGCAGGCACAGCCCCTGCTACCCTAAAATACAGTTGTAACAGCTTAAAACGCACCAACGGGGTTTAAATTTTTATTTTCACCGTAAATATTTAATAGATGGAATCGCGTAGACAATTACAGGTAGGGTCGGTTATGCAAGAGGCATTTGCCGATATAATGGCCCGTGATGGGAAGAGTATTTATGGTAGTGCTTTTGTTACCCTTACCAAGGTAAAAATGACATCGGATTTGGGTCTGGCCCGCTTTTACCTGAGCATATTTAAGGCCGAAGACCCCAATGAGATAATTGACAAGTTTAACGAGCGTAAGCTGGAACTAAAAAGAAAGCTGGGCGAAAGAATCCGCCACCAATTGCGTGTAATGCCCGAAATCGTCTTCTTTCTGGATGAAAGCCTTGAATATGCCTTCCATATGGAAGATGTATTTAAGAAAATTAAAGACGACGACGATAAACTTAAAAGAGAAGTAGCGGAGCAGGAAGAGGAAAAAGCGAAAGCAAAAAAACCGGCGGCTAAAAAGAAAGCTGCTGCTAAAAAAGCCCCTGCTAAACGCAAAGCAAAATAGGTTTATGCTTAAGCTTAAAACAATGTATGCTTGCATTTAAAATTGCCCTGCGGTACATTTTCTCAAAAAAATCTACCAATGCCATTAACGTAATATCGCGCGTAAGCATGTTGGGCATGGGTGTGGGGGCTTTTGCCTTAATAGTAGTTTTGTCGGTTTTTAATGGGTTCGAGGGGCTGGTGCTGTCGTTATATAATTCCTTTTACCCCGATTTAGAAGTGCGGATTGCAGAGGGAAAAACGTTTGCAGACGACCCGGCTTTAGCGGGTAAAATTTTAAAGTTAGATGGTATAGCCTCCCTATCGCGTACGTTGGAAGAAAACGCCTACCTGGAATATGCCGATGAAGCACAACTGGGAGTTATAAAGGGGGTAGATGATAACTACAACCAGGTAACCACCGTAAAGCAATACGTGCGCGATGGCAAATTTTTATTGCACGATACTACACGCCATTACGCCGTAGTGGGGGCTAACATTAGCTACCCCATGAACATAGACGTGAATACCGGTGCCGAGCCTTTGCGAATAACCGTTCCGCGCAAAGGTGTAAAAACAGCCTTTGCACCCGAGGATGCATTTAATACCATGGCTGCCATGCCGGCAGGTGTGTTTTCGATACAGCAGGAGTTTGACTCGAAGTATGTGTTTGTCGACTTGGCTTTTGCCCGCGAGTTGTTGGGAGAGGAGAACGCTGTTTCGGCTTATGAGATAAAGTTGAAGGATGATGTAGATATTGAACGTGCCAAAAAGCAATTGGCTGGGCTTTTAGGTTCTAAATTTGTGGTGCACACCCGCTACGAACAAAAGGCCGATACGTACCAGGTAATGCTGATAGAGCGCTGGGTAACTACGGCTATACTGGGCTTTATTATTCTCATTATCTCGTTCAACATAATAGGGTCGCTCTCTATGCTGGTGCTTGAAAAGACGAAAGATATTTCGATACTAAAGGCCATGGGTTGCGATGCGCGGCAGATAAAAAAAATATACCTGCTTAATGGTATGCTCTCATCTATGATT
The DNA here is from genome assembly GCA_044228435.1 of Chitinophagales bacterium. Taxonomy (GTDB): domain Bacteria; phylum Bacteroidota; class Bacteroidia; order Chitinophagales; family LD1; genus Bog-950. Next base: position 200,255 of record JBGAUW010000005.1, on the reverse strand, counting down.
GGGGCTTTTACCGGCCTTGCACTGGGCTATTTAATTGTTGGCCTGCAAATGAAATTTCACTTTTTAAAACTTAGTGGTGGTGGCGAAAGCAGCTTTGTAATTAATTACTACCCTGTAAAATTAAAATGGATAGACCCGGTGGTAACACTAGCTATTATTGTATCAGTTAGTCTGGTGGCCTCGTATTTTCCCGCACGCCGTGCCGGCCAAAGTGAAATGAGCTTTAAATAAGCGTGCCAAAATCTTTTCCTTCCTGTTTAGATTTTAAAAAGACTTGCGCGGTTTCGACAATCGTTTTGTTAAGAGGAATAAATTCATAATCCAAAGCCTTACGGATTTTGACATTGCTATAAGTAAAGTTGATAGCAGCCAGGGCGGCACTTTCTTGTGTTATCAGTGGCCTGTGTTTGGTAAATAAGGATTTTACAGCCTCCATACGCCAGGCTATGGAGCGCAAAAACTTTCCGGCCTCCAGGCTTGGGCGCTTTACTTTTAGTTCATCGGCCATTTGCCAAATCAGTTCGCGGAAGGTTAGGTTCTCTGACGTAACTAAAAATTTTTCGCCGGAAATATCGCTATGCATTAAGCGGTGCATTACCTGCGCAACATCGCGCACATCTACAAAGCCATTGGTGCTGGTTGTATAAAACTTAAGTCCGTTATAAATTTCGTTGAAAAGCGAATTGGGCTCTGCATCCCACCAGCCCCCGCCAATGATAGTGCTGGGGCATACTATTACTACGTTCAACCCTTCCTCGCTGGCGCGCCATGCCTCGCGCTCGCTGTATTGCTTGCTGCGGAAATACCAGAACGATTTGCTGATGTTAGGGTCCGAATAGTTTTCGTCTATCAATTTACCCTCGGGTGCAATGCCAAATGCTGCCGTGCTGCTTACATGCAATAGCTTTTTAACGCCGCTGGCCATAGCTACATTCATTACGTTGGCGGTGCCATCAATGTTTATGCGCATCATTAAATCTACCTCGCGTGGTATAAATGAAATGGAGGCAGCGCAATGATATACCCGCTCTACACCCTCCATAGCTTCTTCGAGCGAAGGAATATCCAACACATCTCCCTCTACCCATTCAATTTTATCTACGTAGGTTCCAAGCAAAGAGGTATCGCTCATTACCCGTTTAATGGCGCGCACTTTCTCGCCCTTATTAATAAGTAGTTTGGCAAGATAAGAGCCCAGCAGGCCGGTAGCCCCGGTAATTAAATTCATGGGTGCAATATCAAAAGACTTCCGAAGTTTTTTAAACTTCGGAAGTCTAATATTGGTTTAGGGAAGATATAACGCCCCGCCTACAGTATCTTTGACAGCGCCGGTTACACTTTTTAAAACATTTACCTGGTTGCGCAGGCGCAGCGCGCCCATAAGGGCAATTACAAGGGCCTCTTTAAATTTTACCAAGTTTTCATCCGGCACCACCACATCAATTTTGGCTTGTGCCTTTATGCGTTTTATTAAAAAGGTATTAAAGGCTCCACCCCCTGTTACCAGCATTTTTTCTTTGGCCGTAAAAGTCAGTTTCTCTCTATGCGCAATCATTTCAATGTGCTTTGCAATTTGGCCTGCAATATGCTCTGTAAAGGTGCGCAGTTTATCTTCTACCGAAATTTGAGCAGCCTCAATAACCGGTAAAACCACATCGCGCGAAAAGCTGTTATCTAACGACTTAGGGTAATCTGCTCCGAAGTAAGCCAGGGCATTTAATTTTTGAAGCAGTTCACCGCTTATATTGCCTTTAGCAGCTATTTCGCCACCGGCATCGTATTCTTTGCCCAGTGTGCCGGCTAAACAGTTTAATACTTGGTTAGCTGCGCAAATATCAAAAGCCACAATGTTATTCGCTTCATCTGTTTTGCAGGATATATTGGCAATGCCTCCAATATTTAGGCAAAAGCGGTAGTCGGTAAACAGCAGGTTATCGCCTATGGGTACTATAGGCGTGCCTTGTCCACCCTGGGCTATATCGGCGGTTCTAAAGTCGCAGGCCACCGGTAAGTGGCATTGGGCAGCTATAGCGGCTCCATCGCCTATTTGCGTGGTAAATTGTTTGCCCGGAAAATGAAAGATGGTATGGCCGTGCGAGGCCACCAAATCTACCTTACCGGTAAGCGCATTTTTTTCATTAAAGGCTTTAACCTGTTTACCAAAATAGGCGCCAAGTTGAGCATGTGCCTCCCAAAGCATTACTCCGCTTGCGGTTGATAGAGCTTTTAGTTTTTCTATCCAGTCGGTTGTAAAAGGCACTACATCGGTAGCAATTATTTTGTAGGCCCAGCGGTTGTTCTCTTCACTAAATTCGCAACAGGCAATATCCAGACCATCCAGCGAACTGCCGCTCATTAAACCTACAACCCGGTAAGTATTCATGGTTTACTTGTGCCAGCTAACTATCAAATCAGCAACAGCCGAAATTTCGGCAGCCGAAAGCCTGTCGCCAAAGGCAGGCATGTGGCCCTTGCCATTGGTGATGCTGCTTACAAGGCCGGCTTTATCTAAAGCAATAGTTTGAAGGTTAGGGGTGCGGCTATCTTTAACGCCCATCTCGCCGTGGCAGCGGGCGCAGTTGCCTGCAAATATTTTAGTGCCATCTGGTAAGGCAGCTGTAGTAGGCGTGGTAGCCGATTTTTTAGAGCAAGATGCAACAGCAATCAATAGCACAATAGCGGCAAAGGCAAGTTTCTTCATAACGGGTTTGTTTACAGCTAATTTAATCAGATTTCTTTTAATAGGGTACGGAAAGCCTGAAACTTTCCCGGAAACAAGTCGAGGCTTTCTTTTTGTAAGCGCGCTGCGTGGTGCTCCTTGTAATCAAAATAGTTGCTCATGCTCTCGGCAAAGTATTGGAAGGCATACGTAATACCATCAGTGGTGTTTTCTTCTAATATTCGGTAGGTCTTAACATCAGTAAAACAACCGGTTTCCATTACTCTTGGTATGTGTTCTTCTTTCATCCATCGCAGCCAAAGGTCGTGTATCTGCAAATCGATTTTAATAGTTACGTTGTAAATTATCATGCTGTAAAATTATTCTGAAAGTTTATCGCCTCTTAATAACCGGTATCTTTTCCGCGCTTCTATTACCAGCAGCGATGAGTTGTAATCGGTAATGATAGATTTATACAAATCCATCGCCTTGTTTTTATCGTTCAATTGCTCTTCGTAAATTTTAGCCAGCAAAAAGGTAGCATCGTCGCCTTTTAAATCCTCTTTGTAAGTTTTAATAATGTCTTCCAGCAGCGGAACGGCTTTATCAAAGGCTTTCATTTTTACAAACATCTGCGCCTTCAGGTATTCAATATCATCAAACAAGGCATGGCCGGGAAAAAGGTAGGTAATGGTATCTAACGTGCCCCGGGCCTGCTCATCTTTGTTCTGATACATTAGCAGCTCGGCTTTGGCAAACATTTGCATAGGTGTTTCAACCGTATCCAGCCCCAGGTTGTCAATTATAAAAACCGAAAGGTTAATCGCATCGTTCGAAATCAATTCGCTGGTAGAGCCTTTTAGCGCTTCTAATTGCGTTTGCGCCCATTCAAAATCCCCTTTGTAGTAAGCTAGCTTGGCATTGCGAAACCGCGCCTCTTCACCCAGTGGCGAGTCCTTCTCTTCCTTATCTACCTGTGAGTATAGCAGGGTGCTTTCCCACACATCGCCATCAATCAAATAAAAATCGCCAAGCGATAATTTAGTTTGGTTTTTAAGCTGTGCATTTACGCCCGGCATGGCAATTATTTCGTCGCACAAATCAATAGCGTTTTTTAAGTCGTGCAGATAAAAGCCTTCCAGGTCGGCCAGCTCTTTCATGCTTTGTGCGGTACGGAAACCTCTTTCGTTTTCATTAATAAAAGCGAGGTAATCGTTTTTTAAACCCTCTAAATCAGCTTGTGTGTAGTTGATGTTTTTGGCGATTTTTTCGCGGCGGCAGTTAAGCAACTCGGTGCGGGCGGTAAAGTATAGCGTATTATCCTTGCCTTTGTTTACCACATATTCAAAACCCGAAATAGCATTGGTATAATCGCTTTCGGTTTGTGCCATGCGCGCAATATTCAATACTCGAAAACCATTTTCGCCCTTGCGTTTATCCAGCGCTTTCATTTGTACCAGCGCCCCTTCAAAATCTTTATTCTGCACGTAAACCCAGGTAAGCAGGTCTATATAATCTTCGTTGGTAGAGCTTTTTTGCACTTTGGCGTATAGCTGTGTTTCCAGTTCATCCAATAACTTGGTTACCTCGCGCGAGGTTTGAATGGTGTTTTTTACCACCTGCACGCTTTGCGGGTTTATCTCTATGTTAAGCAGGTAGTTTTTAACGGCATTCGGCACATCGCCTTTGCTTAAGTAAGCCTTAGCCAACTCGAAACTAAAGTAGGCGTCGTTTTTAGTAATCTTATTGCCCTTATCGTAAACAGCGATTACATAGTCATATAAGCGGTAAGCTTCGAATGCATTGGCAAGGCTGCGAATAGTTACCTCGTAAGGTTTTAAATCTTTCAGGGCTTTATCGTATTGTTCTTTTGCTTTTTCGGGGTTGGGTATTTGCCCGTACATATAGCCAAGGTCGATAAGGTATTGCGGCGCGTTATCGTTTTTCTTAAGTTCTTTCTTTACTACCTTTTCCAGCTCATCAAACTTTTTTAGCGCCAACAGGCTTTTGTAAAGCGGCACATAAAATTTAAGGTCGTAGTTACTCTTCTCCCACAGGCCCTGGTAAAGTTCGGCAGCCTTATCAAACTCACCATTTTGCAGGTAGCTGGCAGCCAGTGTTTCATCGCGGCCTGCCTGGGCCATGGCCGAAAAAAGGGAAATGGAAAGAAGAAAAGCTAAAACGTACTTTTGCATTGGAGGTGAAGGTAGAAGAATGATGCTAAAGTTTGAAGAGTTTAACGCTAATTAAACTTCCAACAACCGCGCCCGACGAATTGGCCAAAGCATCGAAAAGGTCAAATTGCCGGTCGATGGTTAGGGCACCCTGCATAACCTCTACGGCAAAACCGTAAACCGAGGTTATAAGCACTATTTTTATAAAGGTGTTTTGGTGCAGGGTACTATAGGTGCTTTGCTTAACCCAACCATAAAACATGGCTACAGAAAGGATGAGGTAAATACCAAAGTGCCCCAGTTTATCAAACTGAAACAGGCTTACACTAGGCAAATCGCGCCCGGGCATAAGGCACAATACCAAAATAAAAGCCGCCCATAAAATGGACGGCCAATTATATTTTATAAACGAGTTCAATATTGGTTAGGGTAGCAGCTTATGCGCCTACGTGTTTTTTATACTCTTCGGCATTCATTAAGCCTTCTAACTGCAGTGCCTCAGTAAATTCAATTTTAATCATCCAGCCGCTGTTGTAAGGGTCGCTGTTAACGGCCTCCGGCGCATCGTTAAGTGCTTCGTTTTTAGCAACTATTCTGCCCGATACCGGCATAAACAAATCCGAAACAGTTTTAACGGCCTCTACAGTGCCAAACACAGCATCTTTTTCAATGGTATCGCCTACCGTTTCAATTTCTACATATACAATATCGCCCAGCTCTTTTTGCGCAAAATCGGTAATGCCAATTACGCCTACATTGCCTTCAATGCGAACCCATTCGTGCTCTTTGCTGTACTTTAAATCTGCGGGAAAGTTCATGTTACTCGGTTTTAATTTTAATTGATGTGTGAAAATAGAAAACCTTCTAAGTTTCAAAAACTTAGAAGGTTTAAATCTTTATTATGGCACAGGTTTTTAGTATAAGTAGTATGGCGTGATTAATCAGCCAGTGAGAATCGGAGCGTAATACCACCCTTGGTATTGGTGGTAGGGAAACCCGATGAAATTTTAGGTATGGTTTGCGTTTGATCGAAGAAAATACGAACGTTTAAGCGCTTGCTAACTATATAATCGATAGACGGCTGTATGGTAATAGTGCGCGAGCCCGAAGTAATTTGCGGTACGCCCTGGTCAATACGGTGGTTAATAGTTACGTTATCGCGGTAGCTAAAGTCGAAACGGAAGCTAAGGTCGTTATCGAGTCGTATTTTTTTGCCCTTTATTTTAATAGGCAGTTTTAAGCCCTTTATTTTATAGCCCGCACCTACAGTTAACTGTTTCGATTTTAATTCAATTAACTGAAAATCGGAGAAGTTCATGGTTTGTGTGCGGCTTTGCTTGTAATCTACCTTAGCCGTAATGTTGTTTTTAAAGGTCATATCTACCCCCAACAATGGAGAAAGCTGCTCGTTAATAACAATGCTTGGCATATTATATAGCGGGAAATAGTTACCATTCAAAGAATCTAAGCGGGTTTGCCCGAACGGAGTTCCATCGCCACGATAATCGAGGTTGGTATTAAAGCTATTTACTGTTAACGTGCTATTATAGCCGTGCGTAATAGTAAAGTTGGTAAATATGTTTTGTGCCCACTTAAACTTGGTTAAACCGTTGTACGATATGCGCCAGTTTGGCAACGGGAACGCCTTAAACGGATTAAGGTTAACCTTGTTAGCATCGGCTTTGGTATAAGCCGCCAGGAAGGCCGGAATTAAAACATCCTGCGATTTAGGACCGTAACCGTTGGTGTAATTCGGATTGATGGTGGTATCACTCGGGTTGGTATAAACACCAGTGCCAAGCCGCCTTGATATTATTTCGCGGTTCTTTTCAAAATCGGCATAAGTTTTTGAGTAACCCTGGGCATCAATTTTATCGAACATGGTTTTAACCGGGAGATACGAGATGCTGTACGAACCCATGTCGGTTGGGTTTAAATGCTGGAATTGGGTGGTATTAGTGGTAGCATCGTATACATTCTTGAAAAACTGCGAGTGGTTTTCGGTGTAGTCGCGGAACAGGGTTAAGTCAATTTTTAAGTCTGTCCACGGTTCAATGGTGGCTGTAACGTCTAAACGTTGCGAACGGGTTTGCGTGAATTTTTGGTTTAAAAGTGTATCGGTAGTTATCCAGCCTTTGGCTGCTGCGTCATCTAACCAGCCATCGCGGCTAAACTTATCTACCCCCTTAAAGAACCGGTCGCCCATTTGTGCACCAAAGGTAAAATCGTAACCCGGCGCACTGCGCAGGCTGCGGTCGGTTAAGTATTTATTGGTGCCGTTTATTTGGTTACCCAATATTTGCGAGTAGCCGGTAAAGCCGGGCACAATGGTTCCCTTGGTTTCTTTATACTCCAGCGATACGCGTTTTAAAGCAAGCAGCGGGCGAAGCACGATAGAAATAAACGGACTGGCTGGTGCCTGCTTATTAGCGTAATCGGTCTTCTTTTGTTTAAGGGCGAGCCTGTTAGCCTTCAGTTCTTTTTTAAGTCGAATTACTTCGGCATCTTTTTTAGCCAATTTCAACTCATTTTTCAACTTGGCACGCGCCTCTTTCAGCTTAGTTAACTCATCTTTTAAGTTGGGTTTAGCAGCCTTTTCGGCAGCCGAAACTTCTTTGCTTTTTGCGCCAATTGCCGTAGCGTTGGCTGCAAGGCCATTGCGTATGCGTGCCTGGTTGGCCAGCTTTTTAGAGTGATAGGCGGTATCGTTACGGGCAATATCTTTAGCTTCTTTTAAATCTGCTTTTAGCTTAACGCGTTTTTCTTTCAGCTTGTTTATATCATCTTCAATCTTATCGCGGGCTTTTTTAACGGCATCGCGTTTTTTGTCGTTCTCTTTTTTATCACCAGCATTAGGGTTAGGCGAACTATAGGTTTTTAAAAACGGAACCTTATCGTATAACTTTTTAAAGTTTAAATCAACTTTAGCGCGATCGTTTTGCGTGTTGCTTATAATGTTGCCCAGGCTGTTTTGAATAAGGTTACCGGTTGCCGAGTCGCGCTGCCACGGAAGGGCCGTCCAGTTATATCCGCTGTTGTAACCCACACTTGCAGTTATAAAATCAAAGGCCGGTATTTTGTTGATGGGTATATTGTAGTTTACTGCTAACTGCTGGTTATAGTTGGTGTTACGTCCACCCTGCCCAATGTTGCCCCATATTTCATTCTTCTCGCCTTTAGTATCAATTTTTCCGTCCGGTTCATCAATACGCGAGTTGTTGGTGGCGCTAAAATCTATGCTTAGCGATTTAAACGGATTGTATTTAAACACGTAACTACGGTTCCAGCGGAAGTTTTTGCTATAGGTAGCCGGTATATCAAAGCCCACTTCGCCTAGCGAGCGCAGCTTAATCTCCGTCATATCCCGGTTTAAATCGGTAGTAAATGCCATGGTAGATGGCATAGGGTTAAAACTAAAGTCGCGGAACAGGTCTAACCATTTCGATTTGGACTTGATTAATTTTTTAAACGGAGCAAAGTCTTTTGTTTGTGGTGCAAAGCTCCAGCCTACTATACCCATCCAGTTTTTCTTCGAGTTTTTCTCTATGAAGGGGTCGCTAAACAGAATTTCGTTGTAGGAATAGGTGAAGTTGAAGTTACCGGGGTCGTAAATATGCGGCCGCTTGGCTTTGGTTTGTGGCACTACGCGCACATTGCTAAAGTTAAAGCCCCTGCGGGTATTAATAGTTTGTATTTGCGCGCGGTAGCGGCGGGCAGAATCGGCACCCACGGTGCTCTTCAAATTTTTTACATAGTCTTTAGTTGGTATATCAAACTGGTAAGGGTCAAACTCCGGTGTGCTAAACGACTGCGCATAATTGGCGTAGAACGGAATGCGTATGCCGGCTTTTTCGGGTAGCAAACGGCCGCCTTCCAGGTTGGTAGAGAAATCGTATTTGTATAAATTATCTTTATAGCGTTGGTCAATTTTCTGTTCCACCTGTCCAAACCCTCGTGTGTGCATTTCGCCCGAAAGGCTTATGTTACCTAAGTCGGCCAGTTTAATATTTATGTTAGCCAGGGCAGCTGTTCCTCCAAACTCTTCAAAGCCGGTTACACGTAACTCGTTAAACCAAACTTCAATACACTTGGGCTGGCCATCGTCGCCATCGGCCGGTAAAGGATTTTTGTCGCCGCTTTTGCTGGGGTTATGTACGCCCAGCATAATTGTTTTAATGGCGCCAATATCAGGGTTACCCTTAATAGTTATTAAACGCCCTTTGGCATCAAATTGCGTAAACGGTTCGGTGCGCGGCCAGCCATCGGTTGAGTTGCGCGATAGTTTTAGCTGCACAAAATCCTGCAGGTTAATTTCGAGGTTATTTAGCTCGGGCCATACAAGAGTGCGATCGTCGGTGCTGTTGTTATCATAAAGCCCATCGTCGGTAATTTTTAAAGGCACTTCATATTCGTAGTAGTTATCTACAAAGTCAGACCCTATACGTATAAAGGCTGTTACCTCATCGTTATTAACCGGCAGCTCGCCTGCTACTTTATTAGCGTGTATAAACATTTTAAGTTGCTTATACCTTCTTACATCCAGTGTTAGGTTTTTAAATACGGCCTTGCGTCCGCAATCTTTAAGGTCGCAGGCGTTAATGGCTAAGGCTTGTTCGTTTTGAGCTACAAACTGATTGGTTTGGGCACCTAATGCCTGCACGCGGTCAATCCCCGGAGGCAATACATAGTTAACCGGTTTCTTTGCGCTGTTCTCTTCAATACCTACCGATGCTACGTTAAAGAAACCATTCGGCGCATCGCCACCCACACCTTCGCAAGGGTCGTTAAGGTTAAGGTTGTAAGTTCTCCATTGGTTTCTTCTTAATTCCAGGGTTCCAAAGCGAATGGTAACTTCATCCTGCCAGCCGGTCATAAACATGCGCATAAACTGGATAGACTTAAAATCGGGTATATTACCGGTGCGTGATGTATACTCGCGGATAGGAACGCGGAACTGTAACCAGCGGTTAGGTACGCCATTGCCATCTTGTCCGGTCTGCTCTACCTTCGATACGATGTAAGGATTAGTGCCTACATCCATACCGGGCTTTAAATCTATTTCGTATTGGAAAAACTCTTCGTTTTCGTTCAGGGTATTATCCTTATTTAAATCTTCTTTTTCGGGCAGGTTGGTTTGTGCGGTAGTAGCTACGCTGTTGGTTTGCACCGGCGAGTTACCCTCTACCCCTGTAAAGTTTTTGTAGCGGGCTATTACGCCGGCTGTGCCACCATACAGGTTTTCATCTTTAAAGTAAGCATAGTTATCAGATGAAGGGTCGGCGTTCAGCTTATCCTTAACCGATTGCACATAGGCATTGGCGCCGTCGTTAATACGGGCTAAGAAAGCCGATTTACGGTCTCTTTCCAGCGCATCGCCCATTCCATCAAAACCCACATCCTGTATAGGACGCAGATTCTGGTCGTTATCAAAGGCATCTACCAGCGCAGGTTGTTTAGGTACCCAGCCCCAGAATGTTCTGTCCAGTGTATTGGTATCGGCGTAAATACCGTTTTCGTAGCTCATGCGCGAGTCGCGCAAAATATCTTCCGATATGTTACCAAGGTTAAAATACAGTTTACCGCCCGGCGAAGTAGTGTTATATAAAAACGGGTCGAGCATCCAAAACTCAATAAACTCTACGTTGGTAGCCTCTAAGTCGTTGTTATCAATGCTGCGCATTATACCACCCCAGCGGGTTACAGGGCTTTTTAGTAAGCCATCGTTATCTACCCCCTGCGAAACACCGGGTGTTATGCCGTGTTCTGCTTCGTAATTGTAAGGTCCTCTTTCTTTTGGCGAAAAGGTAAGGTCGAAGGTGTAAAGGTTTTGGTCCAGCGTTTGGTTGGGCCGGTTAGGGAAAACCTCTTGCGTAGGTATAAGGCGCACATAGTGGCTCTTTAAGTTCGTTAACGGGTCGGGGTTGTTCCAAACTATATCGGGGCAGGTTTGCTGGTTAAAAAATGAGTTGTCTATCCGGTACCACGAAATTTTTGCACGGTTGTAATCAGCCCGTTCGTCGGCTATTAAATTCGCTTCCGGAAACATAACCCGCCCGCTGGCATCTACTGCATTACGCGGTGGTGAAGCAAGCTTCCAGCTAACCGGTGGTGTTTTTAAATCATACCCATTGCTGGTTCCTTCAAAGTCATCTACATACACCTGGCCCTGCTTATCCTGTCCGTTTATGGCTTTGCTGTGGCCCGGTTTAAGATAAGCTACCTCGCCATACGTAGAAATGGTAGACATTTCTTTGGTAGAGTAAATTGGCAGTTTATCCAAAGCCTTGGTAAGCCATGGTGCATTGGTTTCGTATTTTACGTCCAGCCCCATTATAGTATTGGCAATCGGGTCGTCGCCAATGTTTACTTTTTGGGTAAAGGGCCTCTCTCTAAGGTGCATTAAGGTACCGCCAATGTTGAACTTGCTGCTTATGCGGTAATCCAGGCGCGTGCCATACATGCTTCGCACCTGTGTGGCAAAAAGGTTATTGTTTTCGTAATCTACCTTTACCTGCTGCCCGCTGTTTAATATACCCTGGTCAATAATGGTTATACGGCCCAGGTTATAATCTACAGTGTAGTGCGTTCCTTCAACCAGCTTTTGCCCGCCGGCAGTAACCACCACAGAGCCACGCGGTATGTTACCGGCTCCTAACGAAATTTCGCGGTTGTTAGAACCTTTGTATTGCCCTTTAACTACAAAGCGGTTAAACTCGGGAAACTGTTGCGCACGGAATTTTGTAGAGTCGTACAGCTGGTCGAACACATACATGTTGGTGATAGCTGCCGGCGTGCTGCAGGCGTTGAATGCACCTCGCAGGTTATCGCCAAAAGGTTCTTTAACCGGGAATATTAAACGCCCGTTTTGAGTAAGTATGGTTACGCCTGGTACAAAGTCGAACAAACCATCGGGCTGAGGGTCGTTGTTCATGTTCAGGTTATCCATGTTAAGTACACGGATTAGAGGTTTACCTTCAATACAACCCTTAGGCATATAGCGCTTTAAACCGCCGCCCGGATCGTTGTAATAAATATCTAAACGAAAATCTTCGTTGCTAAGGTTGTAAGCGCCCAGCGAGTAAATATTTTTCATCATCAAATTCCAGATAGGAAGGCTTGGGCGAACGGTAGTTCCTTTTAGCAATTTGAGGTAAAGTACTTTTGAAGTGGAGTTTGAATCAGGCGGCACCTGGTTACCAAACTCGCCCACCTGGAACACCGCGCCATTGTATTCGTATTGGAAGGCCACAGCCAATACCTCATTAGGGTTTAGCTGCGAGTTTAACGATACATAGCCCAATTGCTTGTTGTAGGTATATTCGTTATCGTTCAGTTTGCGGGCATAGGTTTTTTCAAAATCTTCGCCCTGGTCTAACAGAAAATTAGGGCCAATTAGTTCGCCTACTATATTATTTACAAACCTGCTATTGGGGTTAGAGCTAAGTTTTACATACAAATCGTTGGCATCGTTGCGGGGGCGCGAATCGCCATTGCTGGTGTTGGCGATATGAACGTTATCGTAAGGCTTGGCTTCGCCTAAATCGTTTAAGCCCACTACATCGCGTACGTTTTGGGTGGTTCCGTTCCGGTTGGTTACCCAAACCTCTATACGCGTAACGTTTACTACTGATTTAATGTTTGGCAAACCCGAAAGTGCGTAATCGTATTGATCGCGGAAAAACTGGGCAAGGAAGAAGTGTTTGTTCTCTTCGTACTGGTCGGCGCGTATTTCAAAGTTCTGGCGTTGTGCGCCGTTTTCAATCAATACAGTTTCTTTCTTCGATTTTTGTTGCGATAAAACGGTGGTCCAGGTTAAACGGCCAAACTGTAACTGTGTTTTAATACCAAACAAAGTTTGGCTACCGGTAATAAGGCGGGTTTGCAACGGTAACGATACGTTACCGGCCTCAATTACCTTAATAATATCATCTTCATCGCCGGTGTAACCAATCTTAACCTGGTTATCGAAATCGAAACCCGATTGGGTGTTATACTTTACGCCTAACTGTAGTTTATCGCCAATTTTACCAATCACATTTATGTTAATGTTCATGTCAAAATCGAAGCCACCGGTTTTGCGGTTACGAATTGGTATGTTGGGGTTAGCCGTTTTTTGAACGTTGCCGCCCAAAGTCATTTCTACGTTACCCTGTGGTTTAATTTCAATTTTGCTACCGCCAAAAAGCTTATCAAAAAACTGCTTTTTAACCTGTATAGGGGGCACAATGCTTTTGTCTTCTACAAGGCTGATAGCGTGCTGCCGGTCCTTCACATAAGCATCGCGTTCCTGCTTTTCGGTATAGCTCAGGTATTCATCATAAGTCATGTACATGGGTGGGCGCACATTCTGCCCGGCTACTTTTTCGGTAACCACATACATACCTGTTTTGGTATCATACTCTACATCCTGCTGTATGGCCGGAGGATCTTTAAGATAAAAAGGGTCTTTAGGTTTGTCCGTAACAAAATCGCCCTCGCGCTCTTTAAGCGGATACTTTAACTTAGGCGAATCTACCGGTGCCGGTGCAGCCGGTATTAAGTAACGGAACGGCAAATGCTTATTGCCTCCGTATGCGGCATATAAAATGCCTACGCACGAAAGGGCGATTACACTGCTGAATATTTTTTGTTTAACTCTCACTAATTAGCTCCTAAGTTTTTTATTCAATTCTCCTTGTTGCCGTTATATACCCGGGGCATAAAAGCCCGGTTTACCATCCGGTAATAAGGATATTAATTACAACATTTTCAACGCATCTTTAATCAGCCCCTCCACCGTATATCCACTATTGCTGCCTTGTAACTTAACCAGCACCTTTTCTGCCGCCTGCTTATTAAAACCAAGGGCAAGGAGCGCAAATAACGCTTCCTCTTTCATAGTATTGTTTGGTGTGGGCATTAAAATCGCATCGCCCGACACTTTACCTACTTTATCTTTTAGCTCAAGTATGATACGTTTAGCCGATTTAGGGCCAATGCCTTTAATGCTTTGTATCATCGCTTCATTCTCGGAAAGGATGGCGTTTTTTATTTCATCGGGCTTAAAGCTCGATAGCATCATGCGGGCAGTAGCGGCGCCTACGCCGGAAACGGAAATCAGTTTTTCAAAAAGGTCTTTTTCTGTATCTTCAAAAAAGCCGTACAAGTCGAACCCGCTAACCGATTGGTTTTCGATTTTAACCACCAAAGAGGTGTGTAACCGGCAGGTTTCCAGGTGCTGAATTTTTTCGAACGTGTTAAGGCTGATTTTAACCATGTACCCTATGCCCCCGGTTTCGAGAAATATATGGGTTGGGCTTTTAAAAGTAACTCTGCCACTTAGGTACGCAATCATTCTGTAAAATAGTTAGTTGGTTAACCGCTTGTGGCAATTAACTTTGGTCGCTAATGTAATTTTTCAAGCGTAGAAAGGGGCTATAGGCAGGTGGGTTGAGCGTTTAGTTTACTAAGAGTAGTGTGTTGAATTGTCTATTTAGGGTGCCCAATTTGCATTAATTTGCTGGAAAATGCAAGCAATTTGCCTTCTTCAAAGTTATCGGCTAATAGCTGAACCCCAATAGGCAGGCCGCTTTCATCCTGGGCCAGCGGCAACGAAATAGCCGGTATGCCCGTTAGGTTGGCAAGCACAGTATAAATATCGGCCAGGTACATCTCAACCGGGTTATCAGTTTTTTCGCCAAATTTGAATGGAACGGTTGGCGAAGTAGGCATTAAAATGAAATCGTATTCTTTAAAAAGGGCTCTTACCTTATCGGTAAGTATGCGGCGCACCTTTTGTGCACGCGAGTAATACGCATCATAGTAGCCGGAACTTAATACGAAGGTGCCCAGCATAATGCGGTTTTTTACCTCTCTGCCAAAGCCCTCGGTGCGCGAACGGCGGTAAACCAACTCCATTTTGTCGGTGTTTTTGCTGTCCTCTAAGTTTTTAGAACGATAGCCATAGTGCACACCATCAAAACGCGCAAGGTTGCTGCTGGCCTCGGCAGTGGTTAAAACATAGTAGGTCGGTATCAGGTATTCTAATAAATCAAACTGAACCTCTTCTATCGTATGGCCTTCATTTTTTAAGTTCTGCAAAACCGTTTCAATAGCCTGTTTTACTTCGGCATTTAAACCATTGCTTTGCAGGGTGGACGGGAAAACCGCAATACGCGCTTTTTTATCGAAACCAAGCTGCGAGGTATATGCCGGAACGGGTTGAGAAGAGGACGTTGAATCGTAATTATCTTTACCCGAAATTACCTCCATTATAAGCGCTGTATCTTCCACATTATGCGCAAAGGGGCCAATTTGATCGAAAGAAGATGCGTAGGCAATTAAACCCCAGCGAGATACACGGCCATAAGTAGGTTTTAAACCCACCAGCCCGGTAAAAGAGGCGGGTTGACGGATAGAGCCGCCGGTATCGGAACCCAATGAGGCATGGCATAAGTTAGCCTGTACCACCACGGCACTACCACCCGATGAACCACCTGGCACGCGTTCATTATCTAAAGCATTTAAAACTTTGCCGTAAGCCGAGTTTTCGTTACTGCTGCCCATGGCAAACTCATCACAATTGGTGCGGCCAATAATTATAGCATCTTCGGCCAGCAGGCGCTCTACCACAGTACTACTAAATAGCGAAGTAAAACCTTCTAAGATTTTAGAACCTGCCGATACCTTATGCTGCTTATAGCAGATGTTATCTTTAATGGCTATTACACAGCCATAAAGTTTGCCGCGGCTTTCTTTTTTATTGTCTAAAAAACGAGCTCTTTCAATAGCTTCATCGGTGTAAACTTCTAAAAAGGCATTCAGGTGCTTGTTTGCCTCTATGCGCTGCAAAAACTCATTCACAAGCTGTTCACAGGTAGTTACACCGGTTTTCAAATCCTGTTGAACCTGCTTAATCGTTTTTTCAGACAATTCTGTCACCTCAATTTGTTTTTAAAATTGACTATTTGGTTTACTTAAAGATTTTCGAAAATCACGCCTTCTTTTCTTCGGCATCTTTAGCCGGGGCCGGCTTGTCTTTCATGCCGTCTTCAATCTCCTGCTTTAGGTTAGATTTAGCACTATTAAACTCGCGAACACCCTGGCCAATACCACGCATTAATTCAGGTATTTTTTTACCACCAAATAGTAATAGCACTACCACTACAATCACAATCACCTCTGGTGTGCCCAGGCCTAATATAGCATACTGCGTTTGCATCTCTACGAATTTAGGCCGCAAAGGTATTATAAAAAGTTGAAGGGGCAAGTTTGCCGGGATACCTCAAAGGCTCTGCCACCGTGCCTTTCAAGCTTGTTAAAATGGCAGATTTGGTGAATTATACATAGGGTTGGGCCTAAAAAACTGCTTTTGATGAGCGAATTTCTTTTCTTTAGACAACCCAAACAAACCCAAAGGCCACCTTTAAACCCATAAATAACACATGCGCCATGTTTTGCCCCTGGCTATTGTAATGCTGTTTTTTATTCCAAATGCTATTGCATCGGCACCCGCCGATAGCACTAAATACACCATTATTTCCCTCGATAGCCTGAGCGATGAAGATTTAGCCCTGCTTGAAGAGTATAAGGATTCTTTTATGCTGGAAGTGAATGATATAAAGGCTGCATTGAACTTTAAAAAAATAAAGCCGATAGATACTACGGTGGCGGCTATGAACAACTCGTCGCACGCTGAGATTGGGTTAAGTGTGGCCGGGCCAATATTATCGAATGGAAGAAACACGGGTTTAAAAGGTGTGGTTTTTACCCCCACTGCAATGTATTACCATAAAACAGGGCTGTATGCCGCTGCCGGCATGAATTTTTTTACCGACACCGTAATTAGTAAAAGCGCCAGGGTGCCTTCGTTTTTTATTTCGCCGGGGTTTTACCGCACCTTTTTTAAGCGCTGGACATTTAGCTTAAGCTATAGCCGAAGTTTTATTTTTTATGGACTGGATGTGCAACGCGGGCTTTTGAACAATTCATTTTCGCTGTATAACAGTTTCGATTTTTGGCGCTACTTAACTATATCGGTAAGCGCCGGTATAAGCTGGAGCAGTAATTTAAACAGTAAAAAATACATACGTGTAGGGCTGCGTAAAGTGTTTTATAAAACCATTACAATAGATGCCGGCCAGGCCTATTCGGCTAATATTGGCTTATCGGTACGCAAAGATTTTTGCCTTTACAACGTAATTGGAGCTAAGGTTTTTACCATTACACCAGAGCTATTTTTGCTTTTTGGTATGGATAACAGCACCCTTATAACCCGCGCCGTTAAGCGCCGGGGCTTAGCTATTACATCCGATAAGTTTTTCGGATTGTTAGACGTTGAGCCGGGCCTTACTTTTGACTGGCGCATAAAAAACCTCGACATCTTCGCTGCTGTGCATTGCGCTATACCGTTTAATGAATACGATAGCGACCAAAACAAAAGAATTAAAAACCCCAAAGAGTACTACCCATACGGTGAGGGTGGCATAAAGTATTTGTTTAGGATACCGAAGAGGAAGAGGCATTCCTAACTCCTCAAGGGCTTCAATTCGCCAGCCAAAGTTTTGGGTCCAGCTTATCTTTTCCCTTCCAAATTTCGAGGTGCACTTTGGTAAGGTCTTCGTTTTTATCGGTATATAATTTGCCCAGCGATTGCTTAACAGATAAGGCCTGGCCTGCTTTAACAGCCACGGTTTCAATATTGGAGTATACGGTAAAAAACTCGCCGTGCTTTACTATTACACAGTTGTGCGTAGTAGGTAAAAAGAAAACGCTTACTACGGTACCACCAAAAACCGAACGGGCTTCGGCACCGGTTTCGGTTTTAATATCAACGCCGTTGTTTTCTATTATTACCCCTTTTAATACCGGGTGCGAGTGCTTGCCAAATAGCCCAACTATATGCCCGCGCATAACCGGCCATGGCAATTTGCCCATATTGTTCGAAAAATCTTTCGATAAGGCCACCTCGGCCGGTGTAAGCGGCATGGTTTCGTTGGTTCCCTTTTTTATCGAAACATCTTTAGTAGCGGTGCCGCTTCGTTTGGCATCCTCTTCGGCCTTTTTGCGTGCCAGGCGTATTTCTTCTTCAATAATAGATTGTATCTTGCTGTTAAGCTTAGCTATAGCTGCGTTTTTATCCTGCTGTGTTTTGCGCAGTTTTTTTTCTTTCTCTAACAGCTGGGCAACGGTTTCGTCCTTTTGTTTCTTTTCAACCTCCAGTTCTTTTTTTTGCGCAGTTTGCTTTTGCAGCAGGCTCTCTTTTTCCTGCTTGTTTTCTTCCAGGTCTTCTTTTTTTACCTCCAGCTCGCCAATAGCTTTTTGAATGGCTATAGCCTGGCCCTTGCGGTACTCGGCTACCTTTAGTAAATAGTTATACCGGTGTATGGCATCGTAGAACGAACCGGACGACAACAAAAAAACCACCTGGTTTTGCAGTGTAATATTTTGATAGCTTTTACGCAGCATAGTTGCATAATCCGCTTTCATTTTTTCTACCTCACCGGCTTTGCTGGTAATTTCTTCTTTCGTTTTATCAATCGTCTGGTCCAGGTCGCCAATTTGATTATTGATGTTGCCTATCAGGTTTTCGCGCGATTTTATTTTTGCCTGCAACGATAGAATTTCGCTAAGGCTTTTATCCTTTTTGGCCTTATTGTTCTTAATGGCCGTTTCGATGGTTTTAATTTCATCCTGCAGCTTTTTCATCTGCATTTGCAGTTGCTCTTTGCGCTGTTTGCTGTTGGTTGGTTGGGCCTGGGTTATTAGCGTTGCAAACACTAACAGAAAGGCAGGCAATAGCCAGTGTAATTGAATCTTTGCCTTTTTACCTTTTACCTTTGTGCCTCTCACTCTCGTTTATATTTATCATTTACTTCAAACGGAAAACTTAATTCTTCATCAACCGTTGCTTTGGTTATCTGCATTTGCAGTTTCATAACACTCGCTTCGCGGTTTATAACAATGTTGCGCCTATAACTGAACGCTTTTTGTTGTAAAGAATTATACGACTCAAAAGTAATCGTCATATCCTGTTTAAGCAGCTTGTCTTTCAACAGTATTTTTTTTATGGTGTAGCTTGTGGTGTCCACCCAAACCTTTTCCAGCAGCTTATCCGATTCCAGGTAAAGCACACAACTGCTGTCTTCCAGGGCCGCCGTAGTAGCCTTTTCGCCCACCGAAATTTTTTCGCCGCTTATAATTTGTTGCAGCATGGAAAAGTTTACCGGCATTAAAATCCAGCTTTGTATATAGTTGTAATCGCGCACCATGTACTCAGTAGTCAGCTTGTTCATTAACCGGAACGAATCGGGTGAAATAAGCACCCGGGCCCCTTCAAAACCAAACATACCCAGGCTAAGCCAAATAATGCTATCGCGCTTTACCCGTATTATGCCGTTGAATTGTTGCGCGCTGTTGCCGTCGTCCCAGGTTAAAGTAGTACGCTCCGAAAGGGTATTATAGGTAATTTGCCTATCGTTTACGCGGGCAAGCACCGTATCGAAATTTAGCTGCAAGCTATCCTGCGCAAAACCAGATACAGATAAAAGAAAGATGACGGTAGTTAAAAGAAAGCCCTTAATGTTCATGAAGATAAGCTGATAAAGATTGTGCCAAAAAATAATTCGGCAGGCATCACTCCACATATTTGCCTTCGCCAATCTTCTTATCAATAGTAGAAGAATCGGTGCCCAGTTCCTTGGCCTGTTTCCAATATTTAATGGCCTCTTCGGTGTTGCCCAGTTTAAACAAAATGTCGCCGTAGTGCTCTATCACCGTTCCGCTTTTACCGCCATCGGCTTTCATCGCTTTTTCCTGCCACTCTTTGGCACCGGTAAAATCGTTTAACTGAAACAGTATCCAGGCGTAGGTATCTAAAAAAGAACTGTTGTCCGGCTCCAGCTTATTGGCATAGGCGCTCATTTGCTTTGCCTTTTGCAGGTTAGCCTTGCGCAGGCTTAAGTAGTAGCTGTAGTTGTTTAACACGTACGAGTTCTCAGGGTCTAATTTTAAAGCCCGGTCGTATGCTGTATCGCTTTCTTCAAAGCGGTTAAGGCTGTGGTAGGTATCGCCCATGCTGGCTAAAAACTGTGCGCGTCCTTTTATGTTATCGCCGCTCATTTTTTCGCCTTTACTAAAACTCTTTAGCGCCTTTTCATAATCCTTATTCTGCAACTCGGCGTTGCCTTTAAACAGGTAAATGCTGCTTTGGTTGGGGAACAACTCCATGGCCTCATTACAGGTTTTAAGCAGGTTTTCGTTGTCTTTCTTCTGGCTGTAAAGTATCATTACCTGCTGCCAAACCTGGAAAACATCTTTATTAAGCGCCAATGATTTTAGATACGATTCAAGTGCTTTATCATTTTGATTATCTAAATAATACAAGTCGCCTTTTATAGCAAAGCCCTTTGCCTCGCCGGGGTGTGTGGCCGTTAAAATTTCTGCCAGGTCGAAAGCATCCTGTTTTTTGTCTTTCTGTATATCCCAATACTGCAGGTAAGGGAAAAGAATTTTCACTTTCGTGTCCACATCAACCTTATCGTTGGCAAATACTTTTTTAATGCTTTCTATGCTTTGCTCTGCATTGCCGCTTTGCATACCCAAATCGGCAAGGGCCAATAGGGCCTGTGCATTGTCCGGTTCTTTTTCTAATACCTTTTTATAAAGCTCGGTAGCCTTTTCTTTCATGCGGTTGGCACGGTACAAATCGGCCTCCATTAGCAGGTAGTCCATCTCTTCCGGAAACTCAGCTACCAGCTTATGCACCTCGGCAGCCGCATCGTTAAACCGGTTTAAACGCAGGTAAAGGTTTTTCTTCTCCATTACCACTTGTTCATCCAGTCCAAAGTTCTTTTCAAACTGCTCGTAGGTTTTTATGGCGCCCTCAAACTGGCCCGATTTGCTTTGCAGGAAAGCAAGGTTTAAATAGTACTCGGCGTTATTACTATACTTAGCTACCAGTGTTTTAAAAACATCGGCTGCTTCTTTGCCCTTGCCCTGGTTCATGTAAATGCTGGCCAGCATTTCTAAATACCACTTATTGGCCGGGTCTAAACGTGCTGCTTCGGTGGCTTCTTTTTCTGCCTCGGCCAACTTGCTGGTGGTAGAGTAAATTTGAGCTAACTGAAAGTGTGCGTTGGCATTTTGCGGGTCGCCGGCCAACACTTCTTTATAGCTGTTAACGGCGCTTTCCCAGTCTTCAATCACCTTGGCCTTTTCGGCCTCCATAAAAAGGCGCTCGGTTTTTTGTTGCTGCTCTTTATCGGGCGCTGCCGCTTGCTCCTTATCTCCGCCCTTGTTTTTTTTCTTCTTTTCTTTAGGGGCACGCTGGGCTACAGCTTGCACCGACACAGATAAAAAGAGAACAAAAAAGATTGCCTGAAAAAATTTCATTGTTGTTACTTTCAAAATAAGGCTTCCCAAAAACCGCTTTTCCATTATGGTTAAGCCTTATTCCCGTGCCTTATTCAATTATCGAATTATAATCGCCTATACTCAAATCATCCAATCGTCCTTCAAGTTTAACATTATTCCCAATCATTGAGTTTTGTATTAACTTATTTTTTACAATGGTTTTGGTTTGTATAATGCTGTTTTTTACCACACTGCTCTCAATTATTGTGCCTTTACCAATAGATACGTAAGGCCCTACCACCGAGTTTTTAATTACCACATCATCCTCGATATATGCAGGTTGCAACACTACCGAGTTTTCTATAGTGGCTTTAGCGCTTACCAGTTTATCGTTCTTTATAAACTCCAAAATACGCTGGTTAGTATATACGGTGGCATCTTTATTTCCGCAATCCAGCCACTCTAACACCTCGCCTTTGTAGAATTTCGAGCCCTTTTTCTTCATGTTTTCCATGGCGTCGGTCAGCCAAAACTCCCCTTTCTGCTTAATGTCGTTATCCAGCAGGTATTGCATCTCATCGCGCAGGTATTTACCATCTTTAAAATAGTAAATGCCTATAATGGCAAGGTCTGAAACAAAATCCTTTGGTTTTTCTACAAAATCGGTAATCACCCCCTCGGCGTTCATTTTTACTACACCAAAGGCAGATGGGTCGTCTACTTTCTGCACCCAAATAATGCCTTCTTTTTCGGCGTCAATTTTATAGTCGGCACGGAAAAGCGTATCGGCGAAAGCTACAATCACGTTGCCTTCTAAAAAATCGCCGGCGCATAAAATGGCGTGAGCGGTGCCCAGCGGAACATCCTGGTAGCGGATAGTGCCACGGGTGCCGGCATCTTTAGCTACCTGCAAAAGTTTTTCTTCAACGGCTTTTCCAAAATCCTGCCGGATGATAAAAACCACATCTTCTACCTTTTGGTCGGTGCTTTTCATCAGGTCGTGCACCAATCTTTCTACTATGGGTTTGCCGGCTATAGGCAACATAGGTTTAGGAATAGTAAGTGTGTGCGGTCTCAGGCGGCTTCCCCATCCCGCCATTGGGATAATAATTCTCATGTGCTTAGTTTGTATGTGTTTGTAGTGTATGTGTTATTTACCGGTGCTGCCAAAGCCGCCTTCTCCGCGCCTTGTTTCGTTTAACTCCTGCACCTCTATAAGTTCTGCGGTTTCGTGTTTGGCAATTATCATTTGTGCAATGCGCTCGCCGGTTTTTACGGTAAAGTTTTCGGTGCTTAAGTTTATAAGGGCAATTTTTATTTCGCCGCGGTAGTCGCTATCGATAGTAGCCGGCGAATTGGGCAGGCTTATGCCATGCTTAAATGCCAGGCCGCTGCGCGGGCGCAATTGCGCTTCGTAGCCAAAGGGTAACTCAATATAAAGGCCGGTGGCAATCAGTTTTCTTTCGAGGGGTTTTAGCACTACCTCTTCCTGCAAAAAAGCGCGCAGGTCCATGCCCGCCGAGCCGCTGGTTTCGTAGGCGGGTAAAGGATTGTTGCTTTTATTAATAATTTTTATTTGCATAGAGGAGGCGAAGATATAAACCCAAATGTTTCAACGAAATTAAGTGAGGGTTAAAAGGCAGGGCCTCTTTGCCTCAAGCCCGCGGCAGAGAAAGTGCGAGTCTACCTCAACCTCGAACTGTTAAAATAAAATCATGGTTAACATATTTCAGGTGTTAACCTTTTTAAATAGGTGATAATCAAAGATTTAATTTTTGCGTGTTAACCATGATTTTATTTTAACAATTACGACAGGCCTGCATCCTGTGTTGGCATACTGCGCCCTTTCAGGGCTTATGAGGTAGGGCCAATTTCTTAACAAAAACAGTGCATTTCTGCCTACTTTTCTGCCTACCTTTTTTGCGGTAATTACGTGCCTTTAGTTCATTTATTATCAACACATTGTGTTGCTTTTGCCGTGGTAAAAGCAGTTTAAAAATTGCAGCATTTTTTGCCATGCCGGCGGATAGTAACCCGAGGTGTTACAGTTTACACTTTTTTTGTAACAGCTTGGCTTAAGCTGCTGTTAATCAGATAACTAGGCAGAAACCTGTGTGTAACAGTGTAACAACTTTTGTAAACCTATTTTAGGATTAGGTATTTTAGATTTGACAACTTAGGGGAAAGTTGTCAAATCGGGCACCACGCAACGGAACCATTAAATCAAAGAACTTTGCTTTCATACAAAGATATGAAATAATGGTTAATTAATGCAGATTGTAAATCTAATTTTTATGTGCACTGGAATGAATTACTTATGGAGTTTAAAACCCGCCATAGGCGCGGCTCCATTTTATTAAAGGTTCTGAGTTGTTTCACCCAAAGCCGGCCCGGATGAAACATCGTTCGGACGTGGCGGTGAAAGCAGAAGAACAGCGGGGGAATGGGAGCTTTGTAATTTTTGGAATAAATACTACTCTTGTAAATAACTTTACATATGAATTAAAAAAATTAATATGAGATACATTCTTGCGTTGACGATGGTGATTACCTTGTTTTCATCCTGCAAAAAGGAAACTTCATTACAACTTAAAAAAGTTGAATTTATAGTAAATACAACAGATTGGTATCCGCTCGGCAACCTATTTGGCTTTGAAAAGGCAGTGCCGGAGCTAACCCCCGAGGTGCTGGCTGACGCTAATATTTCAGCATTTTATTCCCCTAACCCAAACAACGGCTGGTCACCATTGCCCTCAGTTCGTCAACCAGGTTTGGCATCTGTTGCAATTAGTTTTGCTCCCTCACAAGCATCAATAGGCTACTATGATTTGGACTTGACTACCGAAGCTCCAACCTCGCCATTGTATTTTAAGCTGGTAATTACGAATAAGTAGTCCGCTGTTGCACATGTTCCGCACTGTGTCGTCCTGAAATAGGTTGACACTTTTAGCCTTTAATCCTGTAATAGGTTTACAAATAAGCCGCCTTTACCTCCCCTTTTTGCTGTATGAATGAGCCATTATCAAAAAACCTTTATTTCATACAAAGATATGAAATAATGCTTAATTAAAATTATTCATTGCTCCTTATTTTCCTTTGTGTGGCTACCGCAAAATTTATTTTTTACCCAATTCCCGCTCAAACCTACCGGTTATCCTGTAAAACCAACACAATTCAAAGTTTAACAATTTAATGATATATGAGGGGTCGTTTTTGATGCTTTATAAGCTACATTCAGTTTACCAAACCCCACCACCTATGAAGAACATCTGCACTTTAGTAGCCCTTTGTATCTTCTTTTTAACCACTACTGCTCAAACCTTAGTAAATCAGCAAGAGGTATTTGATATAGGCGGGCCGTACCAGGGCAATAGCCTTTTAAGCTTTGATAAAGATGCCAGCGGCAACCTGTATGTAATGGTAAGTCAGCAAATTGGTAGTAACCTCGAAAACTATCAAATAACCAAGCTCGATAATACCGGCAACCTGCTGTGGGACACCACCTACGATATAACTACAGGCCGCGATTGGGGCACCGATATTTATTATTATAAAAACTACATTTATGCCACCGGCGTTACCCTTGATAGTGCCAACGTTTTGCACCTTTAATACCATGAAGATAAAGGAAAGCGATGGCTCGGTAGTGTGGCGGTCCACCTACACCCCATCGTACAGCGGTTATGCTGCCCCTGCCAAAGTGCGGGTAGATGCTGCGGGTAACGTATATGTGGTTGGCACTGAACAAACCGGCAGTTTAGATTATGGCATGAACCTGATTAAGTATAACAGCAGCGGCACCATGCAATGGAAAAGCACCTACGATAGCACAGGCTATTACGATGGGGGCGTAGGGCTTGTAATTGGCACTTATATCAGCATTACCGGCTTTTCGGGTAGTGGTTTTGGCAGTTGGGATTTTGCCACGGCTACCTTTTCGCCCTCTACCGGTGCGCTGCACGACCAAAACCGCGCAGCCAACGGCAGCGGCGCTTTTAGCCGCCCGATAGATATTATTAAGGATAATGAAGATAACCTGTATGTATTGGGCACCAGCCAGGTAAGCGGCAGCAATACCGATTTGAAACTGATAAAATACGATACCGCCTGCCACCAGGTGTGGGTAAAAGTTTTAGGCGATAGTGTGCTGCCCGATGTGGCTGAAGATTTAGACTACAACTTTTTTACCGGCAAATTGGTAATAACCGGTACGGCCAACAATGCTACAGGTGGCAAGGACATACTAACGGCCCAATACGATACCAGCGGCACTACCGATTGGGAACGCAGGCTAAGCAACCCCAACCCTGCCTGGGAAACAAGAGCCAAAGCGGTAATAGGAGATTGGAGCGGCGGCCCGGTGCAGGGCAATGTGTATGTAGCCGGAAGGCAGTATAACGGGGCCGATTTTGATATGGTAACCTTAAGCTACGATACGGGCGGTAACATGCGCTGGCTAAAAACCTACAACCGCGGTGCAGGCACCAACGACCGGGCTACCGGTTTTTTTGCCGGCGGCGAAGAAACCTTAGTAATTGGCAGCAGCGAAGGGCCAACGGACACGTTGTATTTTGCGGTGCTGTATAAGGAAGCAAAAGCCTTTATACCTGTTGATACGCTTAATGAGAACAATGCTTTTGCCTTATACCAAAACATGGGGCAGATAATGATTAATGACTCTACTGCGGCCGATAGTGTATTATTTTATACCAATGCCGGTAACCCTCAGATATATGTAAGCGATTTAAAACTATCATATGTTATTGGCCATACCAGTAATGATTCAGTGCCGGTTACCGATACTGTTTACCGTATAGATATGACCCTTACCGGTGGCGAGGAAGATGATTATGATGTAAATAAAAATTTTGCTGATGCCAAAATACCCGCTTACCTTAATTATTATTTAGGCTACCTGGCCGAACCTATTACCCGCGTAGAAGGGCATAACCGTATAGTTAGAAAAGGCGCTTACCCGGGAATTGACTGGCATACCTGCTCTGCTAAAGAAGGCATTAAAAATTACTTTGTTGTAGAACCGGGTGCAGATGGCGGGGCTATACGCTTGCAATATAGCGGTGCCGATAGCACTTCGATAGATAGCAGCAACCGACTTACCCTATACACCGCTATAGGCAATATAGAATTTGATTCATTGACAGCCTATGAGGTAGATAGCACCGGTGCCCGTTCATCAGTAGCTATTAGTTACCAATTAAACGGCACTAACCGGTATAGATTTATAATAGGTACGCATAGTAGTGGTAATTATTTGGTGGTGGAGCAAAATTTGGGAAGTAGGGCGGCGGCTGCAGCTAATGGGAATATGATTTGGAATACATATTACGGAGGCAATTCAAATGATATTGCCAACGATATTAAAACAGATGTCACGGGCCACACTTACATTACCGGTCAAACTACAGGTACTACAATGCCGGCACAGGGTCCAACTTACACGCCAGTATCCAACAATGAACTGTCATTTTTTTCAAAGTATTATCCTGACGGACTTTGGCATTATACAATAATCTATGGAGGAACTACATTTTCAGAAGGATATCGCATGACCATAGTAAATAATGATAAAGTTATTATATGTGGGCATACCAGGGATACTAATTTTCCTGAAGGACAAGGGGGCTTATCACTGGCAGGGTATTTATCACCTTTGGGACTGCAAACAGTTACAACAACTAAATCATATATTATGGAGGTTAAGGCGACAACAGGGTTTATAGCATATTCACAACTGTTTGCAGGAACACAGAATGATATCGTGAATGATGCTAGTGGTAATTTGTATATGGTGGGGACTGATCAATCTGGAACATTTTTTCCGAAAACCGTAAGCACGACCGCCTCAATTACTCCCTTTAATTTTTCAGCTGGCAGGGCTTGTATTACAAAGTTTAATGACAAATGGGAAATACTATGGGCAACAAGATGTTCCGCAACTTCATTTAATGCCGTTACCATTTCACCTTCCGGAAAAATATATACAGTGGGCGAGGCTGGGGATATTTCTCTAAATTTTATTTTCAAAAGTACTACAGGTGAATATACTCAATCTTTTGCCGGTTCACCGGGTGATTTAGATGGGGTAATTGTTGAATTTGATGCTAATGATAATCTGCTTTATTCAAGTTACTTTGGTGGCGATAATTTGGATTTACTTTCTGGTATTGATGCAAGTAATGGCAAAATTTACATCTGCGGCAATACGCAATCAACTAATTTCCCTACAACTTCCCCAACCTCTTCCCCTACTCATTATAAAGGCACGCCATACAATGTTAGTTTCTCTAATGATGGCATTTTTGCTATTTGGGATGAAGCTACTAATACAAGATATTTTGCTACTTATTGTGGAGGCACTGGGGATGACGAACTTAAAGATATAGTTGTAAAGGATAATATAGCTTTTCTTACAGGGGTAACCAGTTCTTATGACTTGCAAAACGAAACACCAAGCGGATATTTTAACCAAAGTGCTATAGCGGGACCAACGACAGGAGCCAAAGATGGTTTTATCCTTATGTACGATAATCTTAATTTGAATTGGTCGACATATATAGGAGGTAGCGAAGAAGACAAAAGTAATGCAATTGCAATGAGTGGCAATGGAAATCTTTATTTAGCCGGCTCAACAAAAAGTGGTCAGGATCCGACAAATAGCTTAAACAGTTTTCCAACGGTTGATCCACAAAATGGTGCTTATTTTCAACCAGTATTGAATTTACAGACCGCGACACCATTAAGTTCAGATGCGTTTATCGCTAAATTTACTATTAGTGATATTGTCGGAATAACAAGTGTTTCCAATGATAACTCGTTTGTTATCTATCCTAATCCGACAAATGATTTATTATTTATCTTAGATTCAGACTTAACTAAGGATGATTATGCTATTGAAATATTTAATCTGACAGGGCAATTGATAAGTGCTCCTCATTCATCAAATGGAGTTATAGATGTTTCTAATTTTAAGTCAGGGATGTATTTGGTGAATATAACTTCTAAAAAATGGAGCAAAACTGCTAAATTTATTAAAGAATGAAATTACTTCTGTTATGGCTATTTGCATTTGTTTCTGAAAGCTGTTTTGCCCAGGCATGGGAGCGAGTTCAGTTATGCCCTCTTACATCGAACAACTCTATGCTCGGAGGAATTTGCTTTGGCGACACTTGTATAGTAGCGGAAGGAAGTGGTTTTTTTTTTAATACAAATAATTTTTTTCAATCCTACAGTGTCGATAGCATGCACCAAGGGATAACATTGCAAGCTTTTTCATTTCCCACCCGCCGCGTTGGGTTCGTAACTTCTACTCATGCGCAAGGGGGTATTCTTACAACTATTGATGGCGGACAAACATGGAATGAACTTAACAACGGAATATATCCTACTTCCCCTGGCGATGTTTTATATTTTAGAAATCAGGATACCGGGTATGTAGCTTATTCAAGTTATTTAGGCCGTTTTAGGCATACCTGGAACGGTGGCCTTTTATGGTCGAACCCCCCGATTCTAAATTTAGAATGTCGTAGCATTTTAAGGATTCAGTTTACTAATGATTCCACCGGTTATTTGCTGTGTTCAGAGGGTTCAGACCCTTCAAACGCTGGCTATGATTATCATCTTTATAAATCAGAGGACTATGGAATTACCTGGAATGACTATAAGCTTTTTAGTTTCCCCGAGTATAGATGGAGTTTCGTTGATTTCGATTTTTTAGATGACTCTACAGTAATTTTAGTTGCCGACAAAACTATTTTTAAATCAACCGATGGAGGATTGTCTTATAATACTGTAATGGCAAGTAATTATAATACCGATTATTTATCAAGGCATATATCATCTATTGCATTTGTTAGTCATAATACCGGCTTTGCTGCTTTTGAAGCAAGTGTTTATAAAACCAACGATGCAGGCAGCACATGGATAAGAACAAACTTTGGATTTGATAGTGTTGATATTGGAAATAGCATCATGTTTATTACAGCAACTTCTTCAAATCGAATTGTTGTAGGATGCCAGAAAGGTAATATCTACAAAACCGAAACTGGCGGCGGCGTGTGGTCGGATGTAAAAGATGTAAAAGCAGAAAATGCTTTATCCCTCTACCCAAACCCCACCAACGATAAACTACATTGTTCTGTAACCCATGTTGCATTAAATTCAACCATACAAATTACGACCATAGAAGGCAAAGTGATATTAACCGGTATACCGGTTACGCAACCTAACTTTGAAATTGATGTAAGCGCCCTGCCTGCCGGTATTTACTTTTTGCAGCTAAGCGATGAGAGGCAGAGGGTGGTGAGGAAGTTTGTGAAGCAATAAAAAACAACGATAGATTTTAGACATTAGACGATAGAAAATGCCTTTTAATGCCAAGGCTGGGGCCTACAAAGACTTCCGAAGTTTTTATCAGGAACAATGCGCTTATTAAGTTTGGCAGCGGTTAGATAGCAATAAGAAACTTCGGAAGTTTAAAAAGGGCTGTCATCACTTCGCGGCGGTCCGTTGAAAGACCTCGAAGAACGGGAGTGGCCGCTAAAAGCCGCCTTTGTATAGTTTTATCAAATCGCGGTCGCTGAGGGTGGTGGTGCTTTTTTTACCTAAAAAGTAATAGCCAGAGGCGCCGTCCAACACGGCCTGTTTGCGGTTGGTTATATAATCGAAGTACTTAAAAACAAAGGCGGTATAGCTGGCAATAAGCAGCCAAATTTCGCGCATGGCTTTACTATCCGAAAAACTTAGGAACAGATATTTAACCGACCATGCCAGTGCTGAGCCTGTTCCGCCGCCGCCGGCAGCTAATTGCTCGAAGTTGCGGAACAAACGGCGGTGACCCAGATAGGTATAGCGGTTAAAATCGTATTCGCGTCCGTGTACTTGTTGCATAAAGGGGGTTTCGGCATATACCAGTCCGTTGGGTTTTAAAACCCGGTATACTTCGGCCACTACCTGCTGTGGGTCGGCAAAATATTCTATTACCGCCTGCATAATTACCCCATCAAAATAGCCATCTTTAAAAGGCAGGCTGTGCCCATCGCAAATTACTTTGGTGCGGGGGCCAAAAGCTACATCGCTTTCTACAAAATTAATGGGCAGTTTAACCAGGTCTTCCATGCCCTTGCCTAATATTCGTCCGCCAATAATAAGCACCGTTGGGTTGGGGTTGTTTTTAAGTAACTCTTCACCTAACTTTTGATAATTCTGTTTAGCTAACAGGTTAAGCGATAACTCGGGCGCGTTGCGTTGCAAAAACCATATACCCTTCATAAGCGTATGCTTAAGGCCTTTACTTTCATTGGCTTTTGGCTGTGGGGCGCTACCGTTATTTTGCGGTACATAGGTATCGGCAATCTCCTGCACCGTAAATACTGAGGGGCCATCGTTAATAAGCACGGGCACCCCATCAAACACCGGGTAGGTTTTTTTGCAGTTGCTACAGGTAAGGGTGTTGGCGTTTGTTTCGGTTAGGTCACTTTTACAAGCCGGGCAACAAAGAGGTATTTTCATTTCAAGCAATTCGTTAAGGGCTATATTAAATTTAAAACTTCATTTCTTGTAGCCTAACCTTCGAAAGTTGAGGGCTTTAATAGTTTTCGCCCATCGGCTAACCACACAATTGCTAAAAAGGCTACCATAAACAGGCTGCTTAATACAAACGGCGGTAGTTGCTGCACGGCCATTACACTGTTGTTTAGGTACGTAAACGAAAAGTAAAAGGCCAGCGCAATAAAGAAATAGCCGAAAAAGCTTTTTAAATCGTATTGTACCGGGTAGTACCGCTGCCCTAGTATATATGACACTGCCGCCATACCAAAGTAACAGGCAAAGGTTGCCCAGGCCGAAGCCAGGTAACCGTAGGTAGGCACGAAAACGATATTGAGTATAATAGTAAGTAAAGCACCGCCTAACGACACAAAGGCGCCCAAAAGAGTGCGGTCGGTTAGCTTATACCAAATAGAAAGGTTTACATAAACCCCCAGGAACAAATTGGCCATTAGCAGCACAGGTACTATGGTTAAGCCCGAGCGGAAATCTTTACCAATAAAGTATTTAAACACATCTATATAAAGGGTAACCAGTAAGAAGATAGTTACGCAAACAATTACAAAATACTTCATTACCTGGCCGTATACGCGGGTGCTGTTCTTCTCTTTGGCATGGGCAAAAAAGAAAGGCTCGGCAGCATAGCGGAAGGCCTGTATAAACAAGGTCATTAATATGGATAGCTTATAGCAGGCGCCGTAAATGCCCAGCTGCTCCATATTGGTTTTAGGGTCGAAGGGTAGCAGAAACTTTAAAATAGCGCGGTCCAGCATTTCGTTAATAATACCGGCAAAGCCAATTATTACCATAGGTAAGCTATAGGCAAACATCTTTTTTAATAACTGCTTATTAATGCCGCCCAATACACCGCGCAATTGAGGGCTTAGCATTAATAGCTTAAGCCCGCTGGCGGCCAGGTTAGAGATAAAAATATAGCCTACCCCAATTTGCGGGTTATACAGTTTGCCAAACAGCGAGGCAGGGTCTTTTTCAAAGGCATGTTTACATACTACTATAAAGAATAAGTTTAGCAAAACGGTGGCCCCAATTTCGATAAACTTAATAAGCGCAAACTGAAAGGCCTTGTTTTCGGAACGCAGGCGGGCAAAGGGTATAGAGGCTATTGAGTCGAAGGCCAAAATGAGGGCGAACCAGTAAAAATATTCGTGGTGTGTGGGATACTTTAAAGCCGAAGCTATTGGCGAAACAAAAACAGCGATGAGTATCGCAAAAACCACATTAGCAATTAAAACAAAGTTAAGGGCGGTAGAGTAAACCTGCTCTTTTTGGTCTCCTTCCTGGCTGAACCTGAAGAAACCTGTTTCGAAGCCAAACACCAATAAGGTGGCAAAAAAGCCGGTATAGGCATAAAACTCACTAACCACACCATATTCGTAGGCGTTAAAGTAGTAAGTATACAAAGGCACCATCAGGTAGTTTAAAAACCTGCCTACAATGCTGCTTAGTCCGTAAATGGCTGTTTGCGAGGCCAGTCGCTTAATTGGGTTCACTTGTATATTGTACGTAACAAACGCGAAGTTGTGCTTTTTATGTTAAGCACATACTGCAGCTTTTAAATAAGTATGCACAGGGTATATCTTTTTGCTACAGCATGCGTATTGTATGGTAACCCGAAATGGATTTTCAGGCCGGGGCGGAGCTTTTAATATGAAAAAGATTTTTTACCTACTCATTTTGCTTTTGGCTACCAGTGCTACCCGCGCGCAGGAAACTGAGTACGTAAATGGCAAATATGAGGGGGCTACCAAAGACAATAAAAAACACGGATACGGAAGGGCCATTTACTATGATGGCTCGCTGTACGATGGCCTTTGGGCAAACGATAAACGAAATGGCGTGGGCAGGGCGGTTTTTAAAGATGGCTCTACATATTACGGCGATTGGGTGGATGATAAACGCCAGGGCAGGGGTAATTACGAGTTTCCGAACGGTGATAAATTTGTAGGGCAGTTTGCCAATGATGAAATAACAGGTTGGGGCACTTATACCTACGCCAATGGCAATAAGTACGTAGGGGAGTTTATTGCGGGCGTTATAAATGGTAAAGGCTGGATGTATTATGCCAGTGGCGACCGGTATGAGGGCACTTTTGTAAATGGCAAAAAAACCGGCAAAGGCATATACTACTATAAAAACGGAAACGTGTACGACGGCTATTTTGTAGCCGATAAGAAAGAAGGATTTGGCAAAATGAAAATGGTTGGCGGAGATGAGTACAGCGGAGAGTTTAAAAACAATTTGCGCACCGGCAAGGGCGTATTTGTATGGGCCAATGGCGATAAATACGAAGGTGAATTTGAGAATGGGCAAATGAATGGCTTTGGCACCTTTACCTGGGCCGAAGGCGAAAAATATACCGGCACCTGGACTAACAATGTGCGCGATGGCCAGGGTACACTTATAACCCGCCAGGGTGAAGAAAAACAGCTGCAGTATGCCAACGGCATAGAGCAATAGCCACAACCTTTTAAATACTTTGGTAAAAAGGCTTACAAAAACTGCGCGGAATAAGCAACTGTAGATAGTAATTTAATAGCTTTAGCCCTTAGTAGTTTAGATATGGATGCTGTTAACTTTGATGTGAGATGGATACAGTGAAAATAATTTCTGCCGAAGAGGAAACTCTAACGCAATACTTTAAGCGGTTATGGGAGTACCGAAACCTGATTCTGATTTTTGCCCGGCGAGACCTTAAAATAAAGTATGCACAAACCTACCTGGGTGTTTTTTGGGTTCTGCTGCAGCCTATTCCATCAGTAATAATTTTTACATTTTTTTTTGGCAGGCTAATACATGTTGACACGGGAATTCTTCCTTACCCTGTGTTTGCCTTGCTGGGCATGATAGGCTGGAACTATTTTACCAACCTTAGTAACGGAATCGGCGGCTCGCTGGCAGAGTCGCAAAATATTCTTCAAAAAATATATTTCCCTAAACTTGTTTTGCCACTAGCCAAAATGGTTACAGGAATGGTAGATTTTACCATTTCATTTTTAGCTATTGTAGTATGCATGCTGTTGTTTCGTGTATTTCCATCCTATACTATTATCTTCTTTCCCCTTTTTGTTTTTATCAATATTCTGGCCGGTTTTGCCGTAGGTATTTGGATAAGTGCGCTATCGTTCAAATTTCGCGATATACACCACATTGCCCCCTTCGTAATTGGCTTCTCCATCTGGCTTACCCCCGTTTTTTATCCTACAACCATTTTGCCACAAAGCCTGCATTATATTATGTATTTTAATCCGATGGCTTTGGTAATTGCGGGCTATCGGTTTTCGCTGGGTGGCGATGCGCCCCCGGACCCTCATTTATTATTTTCAATACTTCCCATTTTGTTTGTGTTTGTAGCGGGTTTGCTTTACTTCAGAAAGATAGAAGATAAAATTGCAGAGTTTGTGTAGCCATAGCGCTATAGCTTGCTAAAAAGGATAAGTAAAATGGATGAAATAGGTTTAATACCCGGGCTTAAAAAATAGAATAACCTTGTAAGGCATGTTGCAAAATCCCGCTATAGAAATTTTAGGAATAAGTAAGGCCTTTAGCTACCGCAAAACGCATATGCGGCATAGCGGTGCTTTGGGTAAAGCAGAAACACAAATAACGGCACTCAAAAATATTTGTTTGCAAATACCAAAGGGCGAATGCCTGGGTATTATTGGCGGAAACGGGGCCGGTAAAAGTACGCTACTTAAAATTTTAGCAGGCACACTTAAGCCGGATAGTGGTAAAGTAATACTAAGAGGCCGTACGGCATCTATACTTGATATAGGGGCGGGTTTGCATCCCGACCTTTCGGGTTGGGAGAATATTTTTATGGGCGGTACACTAATGGGAAAAACCAATGCAGAGGTTAAACAGGTGGCACCGCAAATTATTGCTTTTAGCGGCCTTAAGGATTTTATGGATTTGCCGGTTAAGCATTACAGCACGGGTATGTTTATGCGCCTTGCGTTTTCGATAGCCACTCATTTTGAAGCGGATATTATTTTGCTTGATGAAATATATAGCGTTGGCGATATCAATTTTAGAGAAAAGTGTGCTCAGGTTATAGTGCGTTTAAAGCAAGAGGGAAAAACCATTGTATTGGTAAGCCACGAATTGCAAGCGGTGCAAGGTTTGTGTTCTACTTGTGTTTTAATGGATAATGGCACTATAGTGGATATGGGAGAAACAAGAGAGCTGATAGAAAAGTATGTTGAGAAATCGCTGGTGGACCAACAAAAAACACGCAACGCTGGCGATTTAAAAGAAGCGATAGCGCGAACAGAGGAATTAGAAAATGCTGTTGATGAAGTATTACCGGCAGAAGAGCCAGGGGAATTAAACCCTGATGAAATTAATGAGCCGTTGGTTGAAGAACAAAATGCTGTTGACGCGGAGCCATTAGTTTCGGCAAGCGAGGATAGTATGGTGCAAAACGAGGTAATTGCAGAATTACCCAAAAGCGATCTTATACGATACGTTGATAGCCGGGTATACGCAAAAGACAGAGGAGAAATTACTATGCTTAGCGATATACTGATAGAGGTTACGTTTGAACAACTTAAATCAAATACAGTGCGTGTATCGCTGCATCTTAATTTAGGAAGAGACATGCCAATAATGGGCCTAAGCCCTTACAGAATACCGTTACCGCACAGCCATACCGAACCAGGCTTATATACATTAAGGGTATTATTGCCAAAGGGTTGGCTTAATAACGGATTATATACCGTTGATTTTTTGGCGGTAGATGAAAATGATAACTTGATAGTTTTAGATACTGCGGTTAGTTATTTTAAGGTGCAGCTTAAATTAGAGCCGCATGATAAATCGGGCTACACAGGCAAGTTTCCTGGTCCATTCCTGCCCATTCTTAATTGGGAATCGATAAAGCACTAAGTGCAGCGCATTATCAACTAAGGCCAACACCAGTTTAAAATTCAGTGCTATTTTTTTGCAGTAAGTTTTGTGCGGCTTTATTTGTGGGGTCTACTGTAAGGGCTTGTTGCAAATAAATAGCGGCGCTGTCTCGCTTATTCATAGCCTGAAAAGCAACCCCGATATTTATAAGCGGATCGGGCAATGTTGGAAAAAAACGGGCCGCCCGTTTATTTACAGCTATCGAATTTTCGAAATCGTTTAATAAATAGTAAGTGTAGCTTAGCTTGTTATAGCCATTAAAATCTGATGGTGAGTATTGCGTTACCTTCTGGTAATAATAAATGGCTTCCGAATTTTTGCCGGTAGATTGCAATAAGTTTCCAAGGTTTAAATAAACATCGTTGTAGGATGAATCGATGGTTAATGCCCGTTTATATGCGGCAATGGCACTATCAGCATTACCTATTTGAGTATATACCTTGCCCAGGTAGTAAGCAACATTATAAAATTCGGGATAAATGATAAGAGCCTGATTAAAATGGTAAAGGGCTTCGGTTGTTAATTTTGTTTTTTCTGCGGGTTGTAAAGCTTTATCGGAATATTGCATTAAATGTATGGCCAGTAAATTGTGTGCTTGCGCAGAGTTTGGCACCGCCCGGATATCTTTACGCAATAAAGTTAAATCACTTCTCCAATCAAGGCTTCGCGCAAAGGTTAAACCAGAGTATAAAACAAGTAAAGTAAGAAGCAGGCCTTTGGCCCGTGAGGGAATACGATTTAATTCCTGTTCATCATTCATATGCAGTTTAAACGCTGTATAAACAGCCCACACAATAATTATGCAAAAACCCAAGGAGGGTACAGTTATAAACCTATCGGCAACAACTCCGGCAATGCGTTGTAAAAAGCCGGAAAGAGAGAAAACACTTACAAAGTAAATTAGCAAAGCAAAAACAAAAAGGAAGTGGTTTTTTTTGAAGCCCCATAAAAGCAAAGTGAAAAGTATTATGTGGGCCGCCAGGCTTAGCAAAAACATGGTTGAGCTTAAACTTTCGGGTTTAAATTCGCTATAGCCATAATAAAAAGCCATAGGATAGGGCAATAGAAGTTTTGTAAAATAAAACCAGGCAACCACAAAGGCAGAACTGATACGGACCTCCAGTTTATCAAACCGCGTAACCGGGCTTTCAACAAAATCGAGTTGCCTATCGCTTTTAAAATTAAGAATCTCGAAAGTGAGTGGTGCTGTATTGCTATTCGATATGGTAGGAAGCTTAGGCCAGGTAGACTTTAAAGCGGGTTGGGCTATAGTTTGCGGGGGCGCAGGTGGTGGTGGTTGGATTTTTTTCGGTTCGGCCACTGCAACCCGCGGTTCTGTAGCTGTTTTTTTGAAATGAGATACAACAGTTTCTTTATTGAAAGGCAAATTTGTAGTAGCAATAAAAGGGTAAAACACATAACCAGCCGATACAAAGTGTATAAGCATAAAGGCAAAATATACGGTTATGGTTTTACGTGCATTTATCTGCCGTATAATAATCCAGCATAAAACAAGATCGCCCAGCCAATGAATGGTTTCATTTACCGGGTCGTGGTAATGGGAGTTAAATCGTTGCCATTGCTCAATTAGCTCCGAAATGCCGACCAGCAGGAGCATTAAGAGAAACACATAAGCAACAGGCTTGGAAAGTTTAACATTTTTATAAGCCACCACCAAAACTACATAGGCTGGCAGAAAAGACAAATCATTAATAGACCAACCAATAGCCACCGCTAAAAGAATACTAAAAAAGATATATAGCCAGCGCAACTTTGACTCTTTTAGCGCTAATAGCACAAATACAAAAAGGACAGGCGATAAAAAATTTACGTGTTTGCCTATTGCAATTGCAGTTGCGCTATAATACAGGGCCGGAATTGATATTGCTATCCAAATCCAAACCCGTTCTTCATCATCTGCGGTTTTGTAGTAAAGAAAAAGAAGCAGAGTAGAAACTGTTATTGAATAAGGGAAACCTGTATAATAAATACCGGCTACAGTAAAAATTATGTAAACAAGACCGCGAACAATAAAACGGAAACGGAAAATATTCTTCAATTCTAAATTGGTATGGGCAGCACTATGGACGGACGCATTTATATAAGGGGCTACCCAAAACCTTAAAAAACCAGAGGTTGTTTCGAAAATAGTTTTAGCTACAAACTTTACTGTATGTACAAAGGTTTTAAAACCGGCTTTGGCGAGCCGTATAAGAGCGACAACAACACGCTTAAAAAAAAGCAAAACAGAATTAGCTTGTGACAATATGAAACCTAAAGCGCTTTTAATAAGCGCAGTTAAGTAAGCATTAATGGCTGTAATCCAATTTGTATAAGGAAGGTTAGTTAGGTATAAAAAATAGGGAGCTATAGCTAGCATTAATACAAAAAGAACCCTGTTTAAAATAGATACATCCTGGCTTAAAAAAAAGTTGGGTAGAATAAAAATCAAACTTACCGGTATAAGCTTTCGCCAATTTACTTTGTAAAGCAAAACCAAACCCAGAGGTATGATTAAACTAAAACTAATGGCAGAGTATTTTGACAGGAGAGAGAATGTATAAATTGCAAATAACCATAGCAGCAGTAAGGGCTGGGTTTTTACAATATAGTTTTGCGCAATAGCAAAGCTGCCTAAGCAGAACCCAAGTGCTAAAATTTCGTCGCGGTTTTTTATACTACAAACAATTTCGGTGTGCGAGGGAAAAGCAACAAAGAGAAGCGCAACGCAAAAAGAGAAATTTGACGAAAGCCCGGGAATTCTTTTTAAGCATGTAAAAACCAATATGCAACACCAGGCGTATAAAAAAATATTAATGCAGTGGCTTATCCAGGCATGCTCTCCAAAAAACTGATGTTCTAATGCAAACGATAAATGCACAATGGGTCTGTAATCATAAGCATACCCCATATCATCGCTGTAGTAGGGCGAGGTGAAAATTTCAGGAATTCCCTTTAACCCCTGCGAGGTTAGCTTGTGGTTTAAGGTCACCAACTCGTCATCAAGGTTATAGCCGTTAAAAACAGAGGCAGAATAAAGAACAAGTGAAAAGCAGAAGATTATAAATGGAAAGCTAAGCCGCCTATTAAACCATTTAATGTTTAATGGGCCAAAATTTATGCCTTGCCTTATTGTTTTTTCAGCCATCTGATTTTTTTCTCGCTAAAACCATCGTTGTATTAGCGTGCACCATCAGGTTCAAAGCTAATAATTTGGCTTACATACCGGGTCTTCTAAAGCTTATTAGCCCTTTTGTTTGGAATGGGAAGTTGTGTGTTTTTATATTAACTTTAAAACATAAAATTGATATGCAGGCGTATAGTAGTTATAATTCAACAAGGCAGCCTTTGGGTGCAGATGTGCTTTGCCGGGCGCCTTTTAATAACATGTATTTTAATGTGCATGGGCACGTGGGCCCTTGTTGGCTTACGCTACAACCTGATGAAAGCATAGCAAAAAAGACAATAAAAGAAATTTGGACCGGGCAATGGTTTACAAATATTCGCAAAGCCATCCGCGAAGAAAACCTGGGGAGTTATTGCGCTACCTGCAAAAACAACATTGAAACAGGAAATCATGTATCCGTGCTGGCCAAATTATATGATTTGAATTACGAGCTAAGTGATTATCCGGTGGCAATGGAGTTTGAGTTAAGTAATATTTGCAACCTGGAATGTGTGATGTGCAAAGGAGAATTATCTTCTGCTATCAGGGAAAAAAGAGAAAATCTGCCCCGCTTAAGCACTCCTTATACCGATGAATTTTCGGAACAGTTAAAAGAATTTTTACCGCACTTAAAAGAAGCCAAGTTTTTAGGCGGAGAACCTTTTTTAATTCCTGTTTACTATAGTATATGGGATAACATAATAAAAATTAATCCGCACATAAAAATTACCATTACTACGAACGGAACGGTTTGGAATAACAGAGTTAAGCAAATATTGGAATCGTTGCATGTAAATATTATAATGTCAATAGATTCTTTTAATGCGCAGACTTATGATAGTATCCGCATTGGAGGCAATTTTAGCAGGGTGATTGAAAACTTTGAACATTTTCGAAATTATTGCGTTAGCAAAAACACCTACATGGGTATTTCAATTAACCCGTTGCGTAAGAACTGGCAGGAACTGACAGCGCATGTGAATTTTTGTAACGAAAAGAATGTTCCCCTTTGGTTTAATACAATTGTTTATCCGCATCGCGAGGCGTTATGGACTATGCGGGCGGCAGATTTGAAAGAAATTTATGAAGCACTGGCGCAACAAAAACCCGAAGAATGGAGTGGGGCTGGTTCAAAATCTGTGTACGAAAACAATTTAAAAAACTACCAGAATTTGGTAGAAGTACAGATAAAGAATTGGTGGAAGGATGCCCTTAAGCGCGAGCACGAAAGGGCAAATGCTATTGTACAAATGAATGAAGAGCAAATACAGGTTGGGTTAAGATCAAATATTGAGCGCTCGGTTTTACAAGATGCGTATCTTTCGGCTACGGAAAGAGAAAGAACAATAACCAGTATTAATAAATGCCTGGATGAGGCGAAAACAAGAATATCGCTGCGGCAATGGGAAGAACTGTATACAATGCCCGAAACAGAAGCTATATTGCAAATTGAAGGAAGTCTGAGCCTTACATCTAATATTTAAACGAATGCTTTCTGAACAGATAAATTTAGCTGAAGGGAAAAAGGAGTCGCTTTGCCTCTATCCTTTTTTCAATTCTATGGTAACGGCTTCGGGGCATTATAAGCCTTGTTGTAAATTTGCAGGTAACCTGGCACATAATGAGCGGGTGTTGCAGGCCCCTGTAGATAGCTTTGAGAATGCCTTTAATTGCAGCGATACTATTGCTTTACGTCAGCAACTTTTAAAAGGCGAAAAGCCAGAGGGATGTAAAGTTTGCTGGGATGAAGAAAGGCAGGGCATATCTTCTATGCGATTCGACTCGTTTAATTATGGCATTGAAGCAACTGCCCTGGCAAAAATGAAAACCCCGGCCAGGTTGGATATATATGGGTCTAATATCTGCAATTTGCGCTGCCGCATTTGCAGCCCGCACTACAGCAGCAAATGGATTCAGGAGGCTAAAGAAACGCAGGGAATAGTAGAACAAATACACCTTAACCTTACCGAGAAAAATTTTGCACTTGTAAAGGAGTGGCTGCCGGGCATTATCGAAATAGGTTTGTTTGGCGGTGAACCGCTTTATATGAAGGAAACTATTGCTGTATTAGAATACTGCGTTAATCAGAAACTTAGCGGAAATATAACATTGCTTATAAATACCAACGGCACTATCTATTCCGATAAAATAATGACTCTTTTTAAGTCTTTTAAAAAGGTGATTTTGAACTTTAGTATTGATGATATTGAATCCCGGTTTGAGTACCAGCGCAAAAATGCAGATTGGAATGAGGTAGTTGCAAATATGAGGTCTTATCTTAAAAATGGTGGAGGGATTGCGCAAAGCGATAAGATAGAGTGCAAGATATGTACAACCGTAAGCATGTTTAATATTTATTATTTACCCGAACTGCTGTTGTGGCTTAATGCAGAATTTGCCGGCATACAAACGTACTTAAACATGTTACACGGCCCATACCAGCTATCGGTGCGAAACTTACCGCAGTATGTAAAACTTGCAATTGAGCAGAAATTAAGTTTATATGAGAATGAAATGAGCAAAGGAGGCAGCGCTACTATACGCACGCTACAAGATGTGATTAGTTTTTTAAATCTGCCCCCCAATTTGGCTTTTGAGCATTGCCTGAAAGAAATAGAGCGGGGGGATACGTTTAGGAATGAAAAATTTGAAAATATATACCCGGAATTATTTGCTTTCTTATCAAACGTTAAGGTGTAGTTTTTTTGATATAAATTTGAAGGGAGAATAAAATTACAGTGATTATGAGACAACCTGAAAATACCAATTTTTGCTATTATCCCTTTTTTCAGGTAATTCTTGGTGCCGATGGTAAATACAGGCCGTGTAGTAAGCACCTGGATGATATAACCGATAAAGGCACTGTTTTGCATTCGTCTTTTGCTTCGTTAAACGATGCCTGGAACAGCGATTATATGCAGGATATGCGCAATCATTTTAATGCCAATAAGCAGTTTGCCGGTTGTGGCGAATGCCACAGGCTGCAAAAAATGGGTTTGCGCTCTATGAGGTATGATTCTTATGAGTATAATATATCTGAAGAGCAGGTAGCTAACCCGGTTACTCCGGTTAGGGTAGAGCTTAATTCCTCTAACATTTGTAACCTTAAATGCAGAATTTGCTCTCCGCGTGCATCTAACAAATGGTTGCCCGAAGCAAGTAAGTTTTACCACTCAGATGAATCGGTACATTTGAATCTTACAGCAGATAACACCGAACAAGTTAAGTTTTGGGCTCCGCATCTTGAGGAGATTTGTTTTTTTGGCGGCGAGCCTTTGCTATCGCACGAAAACTTAGATATATTAAAATTTCTGATTGATAACGGCCGGGCAGAAAAGGTAGCGATTCTTTTTAATACCAATGGCACTATTTTTAACGATGAAATAGCAGTTATGCTTAGCCGCTTTAAGCAGGTTAGAGTTTCATTTAGTATAGATGATATTGGCGAGCGGTTTGAGTACCAACGTTCGGGTGCAAAATGGGCGCAGGCAGAAAAAAATTTGCAAAAAGCATATGCCTACAGCCAAACACCGGCCTGGCAAAATGTAGAGTTCCGGATTTGCAATTCACTCTCTACGCTCAATGTGTATTACATGCCTGAATTTTTTAACTACTTCAATGAAAACTTTCCGGGTTTACGCATCGTTTGGAATTTTTTGTACCATCCTTCCGAATTTTCAATTCAAATATTACCAAAACCTGTAAAAGAAATAATTAAGAAACGTATATCGAATGAAGTAAAAGCCACTTTTACTTTATCAGAAAATGAAACTCGAACGGTACAAGATTTAATAACCTATTTGGAGTACCACGAGGAGGGTAATTTTTCCGTATTTTTTAAAACCATTAACCGCCACGATGTTTACAGGCGTGAGAGCTTTGCTAAAACCTTTCCGGAATTTTGGGATTTAATTAAGGACTACAAAGACGAGAAATTGGTTATGGGGATGTATGATAAGCGGGATTGGTGGATGAGCGAGCATGAAAGAAAGCCGTATGACCCCAATCTTAACTATTATAACATTGTTGCCGGAGATTTAAATCATTTTTTAGAAAACAATTATAGCCCCGGCGAAATACCTATTGTAAAGAAAAAGTTTTACGATGTAATGGATGAACTGAATGCTTTAACGGGGCATGAACAAAACAAGTTTTATTACATAGCCACATTGTCTCCTATAGGCATAGCAGTAGAAGATATTTTTAAGTTATCGGTAGAGCAAATATTTAAACAGCTTAAACGGTTTAAATTTAAAGACGACAAAAACACCTACGATCCGAAAGAGGATTACTATCCTAT
Source organism: Chitinophagales bacterium (assembly GCA_044228435.1). Classification (GTDB taxonomy): domain Bacteria; phylum Bacteroidota; class Bacteroidia; order Chitinophagales; family LD1; genus Bog-950. Next base: position 157,134 of record JBGAUW010000005.1, on the reverse strand, counting down.
TGTTGCAAACGAACTGATATCTTTTTTACAGGCAAGGTATGATGGGGATAAAATAGAGGAGAATGAAAAAGAGTTCCATGAAAGAATAAATGAGCTTGCTTATAATTTTGGCATACACCTAAACAAAGTCTATTATCTTTTAACCCTTGGCCCCATCGATGTATCTTTTCATGATTTTAATAAGCTGCCAGAAGAGCAATTTTTAATAGGGTTGCAAAAGCTTAGCCCGGAGTTAGTTTAAAGGGAAGGTTCTCTTTAATTTTAGTCCAAATAGTTTTGGGCCCGCCTTTGTCGTTTAGCCACAACTGCAATTGATTGGTAAGGCCGTTTAACTGCTCGTTATTATGGCGGTGCTGTGCCGTTACATTGCTAAGCTTTGCTTTTTTCCAACAGAGCAAGGTTTGCTCCATTTCTTCAACCGTCATAAACCGCAAGGCAGTAGTTTCGGGCCATATTACGGTGTTAATGTAAAGCATATAATCTTTTTGGTTGCAAAACTCAACTATGTCCGGAATTTCCAGACGGTTTTGTTTCATAGGGCAAATAGTGATACACATACGCTTGCCTTTGCTTCTGGAATATTCTGCAAAGGATTCAATATTTGCAAACACTTTATCTGCTTTTGCATTTAACCGTATTGCTTCATAGGTTTCTTTTACAAAAGAGTCAATGGATAAAATAATATTTACGTTTAGCCGGTTTAGCAAATCGCGCACACGGCCATTATAAATAGTGGCGTTAGTGGTAATGTGAATTTCGGCTTCCGGATTCATTTGTCCAAAAAGCTCCCATATATCGTAGTATATATCCGAAAGAAAAGGTTCGCCACCCAGGAAACGTGCAGTTTTTACATGCGGAATAAATTCGCGGAGCTGTTCAACAAAATTTTTATCGTAAGGGTTTTTAAGGGCAGGCCGGTTCTCGCGGTTTTTGCGTATAAGCGATGAGTGGTTGCCATGGCACATTATACATTCCAGGTTGCAGGTTATATCCAGCTCAAACTCAAGAATTTCGGGATAGTGCTTAATAGCCTTAAGGTGCTCGTAGGTTATTTTTTCATCTGCCTTAATATTGGTCAGCATCCGGCTATCGTCAAAATCAAACATGCGTGTATGAACCCCTTCGTTGTTACCGGCGCGCATTTGGTCTACACATAAGCTGCAGCCATCATGAAACTTATTTTCCCTAATCCAGTTTCTAAACTGCAAAGCCTTATCGCCGAACCAAACATCATGTAAGTTGTTTTCCGGATAGGCACCATAGTCAAATCCGCGGTTATAACAACAAGGTATTACCCGGCCTTCGGGCAAAAAATACATGCTATTAAAAGGAGCAAGGCAAGCTAAACGTTTATCTTTTATTGCCCGGCCCTTGTTATAGTTATTAAGAATTTGTAGCGGAAGTTCTTTCATGCCTGCTCTATATTTAAATTGCTTATGGCGTTTACCATCTCCTGTTCGGTAAATGAACTTACATCTTTATAAAGTGTTTCTGCAGGTGTTAAAGACATATAGTAATAAACACTATTAGCATCTTTCGGAAAATAGGTATTAATAACGGCTTCTGTTTTATTTAAAAACCCGGGCAGGGTTTCAATTTTATTAATGCCGTGCAGGTATACCTGCATTTGGCTACTTACTATTTGCCGGTAGTCTGTGTTTTTATTGTATTGTTCTACAACAATTACTGGCGTGGCATTTTCGGGCGACGGAGGAATTACAGTCATTTCTATAGTTGCATCTGCGTCGGTTGTTTCAGTAATTACTTCGTGTATGGGTGCAACTTCGGGTTGGCTGTTGGCTTGGTTTGTTTGAATACAGTTTTGAAGATACACCAGTAAATCTTCATAGCACCGTTTATTGTTTTTAAAAGCGTAGCTATCGTCGGGAAAATTCTCACCCTTTAAATCCGATAACATGGCACTTAACTCTTCTACCGGTAAATTCCATACTGCCAAGTGGGGCGGGGTTTTAAGATAGCTAACATAAAGCACGGCATCGAGCTGATTGCAAAAACGCACCATTTTTATAAACTCGCGCCAGTTATTTCGCATTAGCGTAAAGCTTAGCACAAGGTTTCGGTTTCGGGCTTTGCAATAATTGTTCAGGTAATTTATATTTTCCATCACAACCTCGTGCCTTGTGTTTAACCGGATAGACTCAAGTAATTCTTTTTGTGGCGAATCTACCGAAACCGCTAAATCGAAATTACCCCGTTCCAATAAATCTTTTATCCGGCTGTTTAGCGTAGTTCCATTTGTAATTACAAAAATTTTGGTGGCCGGGTTAAGCTTTAATATTAAATCCCAAATTTGATGGTAGATAGGAATTAAAAAGGGTTCGCCCCCGTAAAACTTTGCTTCCTGTATGTGTGGTATAAATTCTTCCAACTGTTTTACAAAAGCATCATCATATACCATTGGTATAGGGGGTAATTTATCCCTGTTAGTACGTATAGATGACGATACTTTGCCATTGCACATTACGCATTCCAGGTTACATACATTGCTTAGCTCAAACTCCAACACCTTCGGATAATTTATTTGTTCCAGCTGGCTGTACTTATCAAAAACCAAAGGTTTAAGGCCCGAAAACTTTTGGTTGTCAAAAAAATATTTGCAGTGTTTGCAGCCAAAAGAAAGATCGTTGTGCTGCATGTGTTTCCGCAGTTTATCCCCTTGGGAGCTATTAAACCACATATCTCTTATGCTGGAGGTGGGGTAATGCCCCAACTCTACTTTTTGGTTATAGGCGCAGGCTAAAACCCGCCCTTCAAACGAAAAAGACATGTTGTTGAAAGGAACATAGCAAAACAAAGGTTTAGGCCCTTCTGGTCTGAAACGATTGTACGCTTCGTATATTTCTTTTGAAAGCGCGGTGTAATTAGAAGTATCTTCTTCAGGGCTTATCATTAATGCAAAGTTTATGCAGCAAAAGAGCTGGCCAATTGTGGTACTATTTCTAAAATCTGAGTGTTTCTGTACTTGTCCATTCGCTTTGTAAACTCAACAAATTTTGTGTGCCATTGGGCGCCCGCCCAGGGCATTTTTAAAGCCTGTAAAACAGACCCATATATGCTCTCGTCCATTTGTTCATACATCTGGATAAGCCCCTCAGTTACGTTAGGTGGTAAAGCGTTTACACAAAGATACTCAGGGAAAACCACTATGGAGTTAAATTGCAGTGCCCGTTCGGTTTTATCCGGTAATGCCAGGTGAATGTTTTGCCACCAGTCATAAATTTGTGGCAGATTAAAAACATTATAAACCATTACGCTGCATAACGGGCTAAAATAAATATTAGGGATTACCTGAAACACTGCGATAAACTCCATTATGCGTTCTGTATCCGAATTTCCGTAGCGGATGTATTTTTGAAGTGCCCCAACCCCATCAACACTTATTGTAATATGGGTATGTGCGCATTTTTGCAACAACTCTAAATAGCTTTTGTCTATTACCGAGCCATTGGTAAAAAACTCAACGTGCATCTGTTGTAGTAACCCCAAATCGTTAAGGTAATTGAGCAGCCGCTTTACTTCTTTATTCAAAAAAGGCTCGCCGCCTTTAAACCGCAACATTTTTACTTTGCTAAAATCTATTTGCCGGATATTTTTTAGTAGCAGGTCGTCATCTTGCTGTACATGTTTGCGGGTATTTTCATCACGCAGTTTAAACTCATCCTGCTGCAATAAATTTTCATACTTAATCCAATTGCTGCTAAAATCAGATGAGCAATGAAGGCAGGCCAGGTTACAGTTATTGGTACTGTTTATTTCTGCCTCAAATAAAGCCGGTGTTTCCACCATTCCAAATTTTATAGCGTTAGCTCTAAATGTTCCTCTTACGCTGTATCCACTATAATCCTCAATTGTTTTGCACCCCAAACACCCATCGGGCCATTCCTGCCTGGTTAGTAAATCCTTTATGTTTTGCCATTCAGGGCCGGCTATAATTTCGCTTAAACTATCTTTTTCAATATTGCCAAAATGCTTGCCCTTCCAGGCACAGCAGGGCCTTACTCCCTTATTGGTATCAATTAAAAAAGAAGTGAAAGGAGCATAGCAAAGTGGTTCGGTTGTTTGTTGCATTATTTTTATATGCCTAAAAGCTTGCTGCTGTCTTTGAATTTGTCTCTTAAAAAGTTTAATAGCCCACCGGCATTGCTATCAGTAAATCTTTTATAAAGTTAAAACACCTAAGGAAAATAGCGCTATAATTTCAATAATATTACATTTAGTTAAGTCTCGCAATAATGGCCGATAAAAACCAAATTACACAATTTAATGCTTCCAGGGTAGTAGCCGATACATCTGTATTATGCTATGCGCCATGGCTAAGCATGAATTTTGACCAAACAGGTCAAATTACTGTGTGTTGCTTTAACCGCACTTTCGTTTTGGGGTCATATCCGCAACAAAGGTTGAGCGATATTTGGCAAGGTAAAAATGCGAACAAACTGAGGCAGGCAATGCAGCAGGGACAATTTAACCTTGGTTGTAGTGCTTGCGAAAAAATGATCGCAGAGAGAAACTTTGAAAGTGTATTGATTAAGCATTTTGATGACTATTACGGGTTTTTACCACCCAAAACAGACAAAAGCCTGTTTGATAAAATTTTTAATACGCAGCAGTTGCCCCAACCAACGGTTTTTGAATTTGAACTGAGCAATAATTGTAACCTGGAATGTATTATGTGCGGCGGTAAATGGTCGTCAGCAATTCGAAGCAATCGCGAAAAATTACCTGCATTACCCAATTACTACGATAGTAATTTTGTGCAGGAACTAAAGCCCTTTTTACCCGGATTAAAGCGGGCAAATTTTTTAGGTGGTGAGCCTTTTCTTATTGCTGTTTACCAGGAAATATGGGAATGCATTATTGATATTAACCCGGATATTGATGTAGCAATCACATCTAATGGCACGGTGCTTAATAGCAGAATTAAAGCAATTATAGAAAGGTTACCGAAACTCCGTCTTACACTCTCTATCGACAGCTTGAAGAAAGAAACCTGGCAGGCAATTAGAAGAAAGGGAAAGTTTGAAACACTTAAAGAGAATATGGACTATTTTATGGCTACCGGCAAACTTGTTTCTTTTTCGGTATGCCCTATGGTACAGAACCGGATGGAAATACCAGAAATTATCGGTTTTTGCGAGCAGCATAATTTAGATATTTATTTTAATGTGGTTTATGAACCGCTTGGCGGAAGAGTTAAAGGAATACATGAAAACGGGCAATTTGACCTGGTAGACGGGGATTTGGAAGGTGAACTATTGCCCGAAACATCGCTGCAAAGTCTGGAACCAGATGCGTTGGAATCGCTTATTGAATATTATAAATCATTTTCTTTTAAGGGTAGATTGCAGGTGCAATTGAATAGCTTAATAAAGCAGCTTGAAATGTGGAAACAAACGAAAGAACAGACTTATGCTAAGTAAAAGTGTAATTGCAGGTTACAATGCGGCGCGCAAAACAGAGAACAAGAGCGTGCTGTGCCATGCTCCTTTTGTTAATCTTAATTTTGAACAGAATGGGAGTGTTACTGCTTGCTGTTTTAACCGGAAGGAAGTATTGGGTACTTATCCATTGCAAAGCATAGAGGAAATTTGGAATGGCAAGCCCACGCTGGAGCTAAGAAAAAAAATACAAGCCGCCGATTTAGATGGCGGTTGTAAGCTTTGCAGGATACTATTAGAGAGTGAAAACTTTCATGGCACAAAAGCGATTTATTATGATGAATATGCCGAAAGTAGCCCGCCAAAAACCGGGTTTTGGCGGCGCAAACCTGTTTATATACCTAAAGTGTTTGAGTTTGAAATAAGCAACACATGTAACCTTGCCTGCGAAATGTGTAGCGGTTATTTTAGCAGCACCATCCGGCAAAAGCGCGAAATGCTGCCGCCTTTTAATAATCCTTACGATGATAATTTTGTAGATCAGGTAGCTGCCTTTATGCCTGGCCTAACAGATCTGAAGTTTTTGGGAGGTGAACCCTTTTTGATTGAGATATATTTGAAAATTTGGGAGCGGGTAATAGCTATTAATCCGAACATAAGGATACACATAACCACAAACGGCTCAGTTTACAATCAGCGCATTGAAGGTTTGTTGCAGAATTTGAAAGCAGGGTTTGTGTTTTCAATAGATAGTACGAATGCCGAACGTTACGAGCAGATAAGAGAGGGTGCTAAATTTGACAGGATGATTGAAAATTTTGCACGGTTTAAAAGAATTGCTGCAGAAAAAGACACATATCTAAGTATTGCCGCGTGTGTAATGAGCAATAACTGGATGGATTTGCCAGACCTTGTAAAATTTGCTAATGCTGAGGGCGTAGCTATACACTTTAATATAGTTTGGAACCCGGGCCACCTTTCCATCCGGTTTTTGAAATACCAGGAGATTGAAGACATTATACTGTTTTTACAGAAACAACAATTTGAACTTGAAACAGAACGTGAAAAGAATAACTACAACAGCTATTTGGAAATAATTAATACCCTGCAATACTGGAAGAAGGACCGTAGTTATACACGTTTAATTGATGATGCAACTGAGGCATATACTTTCAATAGCGGCGCTTTAAGCAAAATACCAACCGACAAACTTTCCCGCCAAATAGCCTGTTTGCTGTTGGTTCATTTTTTTCAGAATAAAAAGGATGACCGGAGTATTTCTGCTATACAGGAATTTTTTGGCGAAACCGCCAATGCCAATTCAGATACCGGTAAAGCATTGCTTAAAATTTGGCGCGAAACCGGCGATAACCAATTTGCAAGCACCCTGCTTAATTTATACCACCCGCTGTATGCCATTTTAATAGGCGACGCAGGATTAATAGAGTTTGAACAGAGAATGAAAAGTGGAAAGTTGTTACTGCTTAGTTTTAAGAATTTGCAGGCCGTTATAAGTGATACAATTGATAGTATTGTGAAAGATGGTATTCTTCAGCAGATATTATTGGTAAAAAACAATTCTGTTGAAATGCTGGAGAAACATTTAGAAGAAAGCTACTAGAGTCAATTTTTAGAGCCAACTGTTTTTTATTTGGCACAAACTGCGCGCACGTCTGTATTTTCTCTAAGCAAAACTTCGTACACGTTTTCTGCCAATACACGGTAGCCATTACTGTTTAAGTGTCCGTCGATTGCCCAATAATCTGTATGTATATCATGTTCATTGTAATAATCTCTAAGCAGGGTATCTAAAGCGAAGTAGACATTTTTATTTTCTCTCAACTTGTTTGAGTATATCTCCAGTTGTTTGGTTTTTTCCAAAAACTCGTAAGGCATAGGGCAGGGCAGAACGATGAAGGTTGTTTTGTTGTTGGCAGCCTCTTTCTCAAATTCTGCAATACAGCGCTTGATTTTCTCTGCCGCTTTATCAAAAATTTCATCTTCCTTTATCGAACGGAAAAGAAATTCGTTGTCAACTCCAAACATTTTTAGCAAGTATCGTGCAACGTAGCTGTAATGATAAAAAGGCTCGAACCATGGAGCTTTTTTAGTAACTGTGGTGCCATCTTTCTTAAAACGTTCCATTCCACCACGCACCGCCACTTCCTGAATATCGGTACTGTTTATCATTATCAAAACAATGTCGGGCTTAATAGTTTTCGATAACTTTTCCTTATAAAGCATAAATTCAAATAACACATCCGACCCCGGCATTGAGGCATTTATAACCTCTACCGCTCCGGCACAGCGGCTTTTAAATAGCGTTGTAAGCAATACCGGCCACGAACTATCCATAGGTGCTCCAAAACCAAAGGTGAAAGAATCGCCCATTACCAAAATCCGTAAGGTATCATCGCTTCTGCTTCCTGTATTTGTTCTTATCAGTCCGTTGCTATCTACTTTGTGAATGTATGAGAACTCCGGGTGGGTATTTTTAAAAGAGGTATTGCCGGCATGAATAAAAAACCAGGAAGGAAAATGTTGGTTGTATGGAGAAAGATATTCGCCCAGCGTTTTTTCATTTATAGTGCTTAATAGCCCCGAAATGCGTAGTGCCACTTCAAGCAATATTAGAGTAATTGCCAATACTGCAATAAGAGTAAACTTTTTTTTGGCAGGCATTGGCTCGGTTAGCTTACTAATTACTTTCTTTTAACCTGGCCTTAAACAATTCAAATAGTTCAGGCATTGTTTTTTCCTTGCACAGAGTTACAATTGTTTCGGGGTTGCTGTCTAATATGCTTTTGTAAAACAAATCTTTTAACGCCGAATCTACCATGCTATCAAGTTCCGCAATTTTATTTGCCACCAAGCCCCTATCCTCCTCGCGGTTTACCAGGTAGGCGAACACTTTTTTTAATGCTACGGCCTTTACAGGCTCATCTTCACCTATGATTACTGCATCATTTTCGTTTTGGGCTTGCTGAGCTTGTAACCACCACGTTTTTATTTGTTGCTCAACCAGGTTACGGTAAGTGCGTGTGTTATAATCAAAGGTTCCGGGTTGGGTATCGGGTGCCGGCTGTGGCGAAAATGAAGAAAGGCTTTCGTAAATTTCTTTTAGTTTATGTGCGGGTAAACTCCATAGGGCCTGCTCGGCAGGTTTGGTAATGGTATTAAACCAAATATCTACATCGTGTTGATTGGCGAAATCTACAAACCCGGGCATATCTTGCCAGTTTTGCCGCATAGGGTTTATCATTATGCACAATTTGCGCTGGTTGGTTTTGCAATACTCTTTAAAGTAAATAAAGTTCTCCATCAACTTATTAAAGTTGCCATTTAGGCGGATGCTTTCGTAGCTATTTGCAGTAATTCCATCTATGGAAATATTAAAGTGAAAATTGCCCCTTTGCATATACTCTTTCACTTTTGAGTTAAGCACTGTGCCATTAGTGGCTATTATAATTTTTATACCGGGGTTAATCTCGGCCATCATATCCCAAATTTGGCCGTAAATTTTTATCAAAAAGGGCTCTCCACCATTAAAGCGAGCCTCTTTTAAATAGGGAATAAACTCTCTTAACTCCGTTAAAAACTTTTCTCCATAAGGTGATTCGAGCGGTGGTAGGTTCTCCCTGTCTTTTCTAATGGTAGAACTTAACATGCCATTGCACATAGTGCAGCCCAGGTTGCAGGTATTGCTTAGTTCAAATTCTATAATAGAAGGATATCCGGTTTCGGGATAGTCATTATCGTAAGCCCGCGCTAAAATATTGGTAAAGTTTTTTTCAAGTAAATGGTTTTTGCATGCCGAGCAACCGTAATCAAGATCGAGTTTTTTTATGCCATGGCGAATGCGCTCAAAGTTTAAGCCATTCCAAATTTCTTTCAACGTTTTTTGTTCGGTGTATTTTTCATATCTATGAAATGTTTGCCAACACAGGGCTACATGCCCCTCGGTATTAAAGTAGAGATTAGAGAAAGGTGCACGGCACAGCAGTGATTGCTCCGGAAGGGACCGGTGCAAATTATATTCTTTAAAGGCTGCCTCCAGCTCTTCATTATTATTTTTAGTACCTGATAAGGTGCTCCAAACTTGCTTGAAATAACTCATAGCGTTAAGTTATTTTATTTTCTCTTTATTATTAAAAATCCCGAGAGTATCTATACGTTCTAAAATTGCCTTAGCCATAATGTTATAACCGGCAGAATTGTGGTGGAGGTCGGTATCCCAGTAAATTTTACGTATGTCCCTGTCGTTTGCCGGCAGCTGTAGCATAAAATGAAGCACATTTACAAAATGAAGGTTTTTTACATTTTGCAGCCTTGTTGTAAGCGAATCTAAAGCGGGTGTATAATGGCTTTGCTGAAGTTCATGGCGCATGGGGTGCATTACTATAATGGGGTAAATATTTTGGGCTGAACAGGTTTCGGTAAAAAACATGACCGTGTTTTTCAGTTTATCGACATAAACGGCCGGGTTTCGCTCATATTCCTGTTTATTGGTAAAAGTAAAATCGTATCCCAATACTTTATGTATATAAAGCCGGCATAAATGTACCGGCGCGTAGAAGGCTTCCCACCACGGGTGCGCGCGCAGAGCCAAAGTTCCATCGGCCTTAAATCTTTCTAACCCGCCACGGGTGCGCACATCATCCAGGTCGGTAACGTTTACACAAAGTACGGCAATATCCGGATGGTATTTTAAAAATTCATTTTTAAATTGAACCGCTGCGTATATAGGGTCGTTGCCACAAATGCCAGCATCCATAGTAACCACCGGCACGCCCTTTTTCTGCTGCAGCATTTTACCTAATTGCTTAACCCACGATGAATCGTAGGGGGCTCCGTCGCCTTCGGTAAACGAATCGCCAAGCCCCATAATTTTTATACCTGGTAATTGGCTTAACGAATCAAACTCATAGTCGCCTAAACCATGTTTGTTGGTGGGTCGCCAATAACTAAACTCGGGTGTGGTAATCCAATGTTCTTTTCCGTTGCCCCAGGTTAAATATTTATCGGCTGGTTTTAAATCCAGAATAGAGCGGTAAAACCCATCGCGATGCTCCTGGTAAGTATTAAATGTACCTGTGGCGCGTAACCTTAGTTCAATAACCATGAGGGTTATAAAAACAGAAAAAAAGAGGATTAAAATGTTTAATAAATTTTTCCTCAAAAAAAACGAGAGCGTAAATATGGTTATAGATGCCAGTGAGGCAACTACAAAAAAAATAACCAACAAGCTAAAAAATGTAGAAAGGTATTTAGCCTGATAATGGCTTGCCGTTACAATTTGCTGAAACCCTATAAGTGCCAAAATGCAAAACAGAAAGCAAATACCTGCATAAAACCGAACACCATTTTTTTTAAGTGCATTCATATTTAGTAAGCCAGGTTATCCTGTTCAATCTGCTTTAACTCCGAAAAGGTATCTATTTGGGTTTTAATTGCCCGGGCCATAATTTTATAGCCTTCCGAGTTCATGTGATGGTCTTCTTTCCAATAAATTTTCTCAACATCTGCCTGGCCGGGTGGTAAGCTAAGGTCATACTCCAATACATCTACAAACGTTACGGAAGGTATTGCAGCTAAACGGATACGAACGGAATCAAAGTAATCTAAGTAACGTTTCTGTCTAAGCTCATCCCCCCAGGGGTGCATCACGATTACGGGTCGAATTTTATTATGGTTACAGGTTTCAATAAAAAACGTCGAAACATCCTTCAGTTTGTTGGCGTACACGGGTATATTCTTTCTAAATTCTTTATGCGATACAAAGTTGTAGTCATAATCTAAAATGCCATGGATATAGAAACGGAATAAATGGCTTTCTGCATAAAAAGGTTCCCACCAGGGGTTTTGCGGAACTACTAATGTTCCATCTGCTTTAAACCGCTCCAGGCCGCCGCGTGCCTTCACATCCTGAAAATCCGTTTCGTTAATACACAGTATGGCTATATCGGGCTTGTATTGAACCAACTGCTCTTTAAATTGCATAACTGAATAGACAGGATCGTTTGCGCAAATGCCGGCATTTATTGCAACAATCGGGTTTGTTTTAGGGCGGTGGTAATTTAGCATAGCCCCTAGTTGTTTTATCCACGAGGAATCGTAAGGGGCTCCGTCTCCTTCGGTAAAGGAATCTCCTAAGGCCATAATTTTAATTCCCGGTAGTTTGCTTAGGGAATCAAAATCATATTCCCCAAACCCATGTTTATTAGTAGGGCGCCAGTAGCGAAATTCGGGACAAGAAAACCAATGCTCCTTTGTGTTGCCCCAGGTAAGATATTTGGTTTCGGGTTTAATGTTATAATACGAGCGGTAAATACCATCCCGTTGTTCCAGGTAGGTGGCATAATGTTTAGTATACCTAAAAACAAATTCGGCCCCCACTAACGATAACCACAACGAAAAAAACAATAAGAACATATTTGCTATCCACGCGGGCTTAAAGGCAGAAACAAGCAAAACAAAAAAAGCGCCTACACCACCCACAAAAACGGTAAGTAATAAAAGGGCAAACCACGGGCCTATATGTTCGTTGCTATTATGGCTTATATCGACCTTAACTATGGTATGTAAATGCCACAAACAGATGGCGGCAAACACAATAAAAAGAAGTGCTAAAAATCTTACCATATTTGCCAGGAACAGAATAAACTGAATGAGGCTAAAGTATCAGATATTTTTAATAGGAGGGTATATAGCCCTGATGGCAATTCTGTTAATACCCGAGATTGTTTATCAACAAACACAGATTATACCGGCTAAAGGTAGTTTTGGTTTTACGTTCAGGCTGGCTATAATCCTACACCTTGTGTTTTATGCCATTACATTGGCATTAGTCTACCTGGGCCTACTTGTTAGTGGGCAGAAAGAAAAAAGTAATAAGGTTTTATTAACGGGCACCGTTTTAGCAACTATGCTTATAGCCGAAATTATAGTTAGAGCCGGAGGCTCTGTGGTAAATTATGGCGAGCAGCGTAAAGGGTATTATCTCAATATGTATCAGCAGCCATTTAATTACAGCCCTTACCAATTGCATCTTCCTAATTCGGTATTTAAAATGCAAACGCGTGAGTTTAGTTATACGCGCAATATAAATTCACTCGGTTTTAGCTTTAATGAAGTGCCGGAAGAAAAAAAGCCGGGTGAAATAAGAATTATGTCAATGGGCGATTCTTTTACCGAAGGAGACGGAGCACCCGCCGACTCTACCTGGATGAAAATATTTCAAACAAAATTACAGGCAGCTTACCCCGATAGTAATTTTACGTTTATTAATGCAGGGGTTTGCGGAAGCGACCCAGTGTTTGATTACAACTTGTTTGTGCATAAACTTGAAAAGTATAAACCCGACTATTTAATTGATGTGGTAACAAACTCTGACATGGATGATATTGGGTTGCGCGGAGGGTTTGAAAGATTTATTGGGGAAGATTCGTGTAGGTTTAAACAGGGCCCCTGGTGGGAGCCTGTTTACGCTGTAAGCCACCTTTTCAGGTTAATTATTCATACGCATAGAAACAGACTTTTTTTAACCCCTAAAGAAGATGAAGCAAGAATTGAAAAATCGGCCGTTATTATTAATAGGGCAGAAACAATGTTGGATAGCATCGCCACAGAAAGGCAAATTAAGTTTGTTTGCGTTTTAATGCCGGTAGCTACAGACTTTTTGAATAATGAATTCAGCACACTAAAGCCTGTTATGCAAAAAATGCAACAGCCGGCTTTTAATGTATGTAATTTGTTTCCTTGTTACGCAGGTAAAATTAATAGACAAAATGTATTTAATTACTATTGGCAAACAGATGGACACCATAACAGCCAGGGTTATAAGTTGTTTGGAGAGTGCATGGCGGGTTATTTTGTAGAGAACAAGTTTGTAGAAAGCCGCACTCGCTGATGGTTTTTGGGGTGAACCAGGCATAAAGCCACAAAGTAAAACTAGATAGCTATTAGCTTAGAATTTGTTTGCTGCCATCAAAGGCGCGTGTTTTATTAATTGAGCAAACAGAAAATTGTATACTTACAGTTCAATTTGGCTTGCATGAAAACAGGGGGTTTGAATAAAATATACCATGCGTTGCGTTTTAGCAACTGGTGGCAGTATAAAATTCCTCCGCTTATAGCAATTTTCATATTTGCTGCAGTTGCATCTGCCGGGCAAGGCAATGAAATATTGTTGCAACAATTCCTTCTTCTTTTTTTATGGATGGTAAGTGCTGCCTCTTTCGGATATTATGTAAACGATTTTAGCGATATAGAAGAAGATAACCTTGCGGGTAAGCAAAATTTGGTACAAGTGCTTGAATATCCAAAACGGATACTTGTGTTTTTTGCATTAGGGGCATTAACTCTGGCTATTCAACTAATGCTAAATCCGGTTTTTTCTATCCCGTTTGTGTTATCAGTGGCTCATTTGGGGTTCTTTGTTTTATATTCTGTAAGGCCGGTACGGCTTAAAGAAAAATTTATTTTAGGTGCAGTATGCGATGCGCTCTACGCACACTTACTTCCGGCTGTAATTGTATTTACAACAGTAGTTAAGGGAGTAAATCAACCTTCTGTTGCCGGCCTGCTACTATTACTGTGTTTATGGCAGCTTCTTCAGGGTGGTAGAAACATTTTGCTTCATCACATAAGCGATATAGGCAACGACCAGAAATCTGCCACCAACAATTTAGCTATAAGGTTTGGAGTGCTGCGCATTAATAATGTTGCTAATTACATTATAGCTCCCGTAGAAACGGTGTTGGCTGTTTTGTTTATATATATGGTTAGCCCGCCATTGCTTTTTTATGCATTGGCTACCTATGCATTAGTTTGGATTTTGAGAATCATTTTGTCTAGCGGGGGCAAACAATTTTACAACGACCTTAATAGCCAGAATATTACCCTTTGGCTGCTAAATGGTTTTTACGAGCAAATACTGCCACCGGTTACCATAGTTTGGTTTGCTTTAAAAACAGGCTTGGGCGTAATTGTTGCACTCTTGCTTTTGGTGTTTTATTTTTTCCTGTTTCCTGTTTTTATCAGGCAGTTTGTGAACGGTGTTTCCATATCGGCATTCAACAATATTAAGCCTGTGTTTGATGGTATTAAAACCGCACTTGTAAAAATTTGGTATTTCCGGTTTACGCTAAAGCGGTTTTTTTTCGATACCCCCAAGGCCTTTATTATAAGCTCTTATTACAAATACATTGTAAATACTTACTGGAAAATAGTTACCGCCTATTGGAAATGGTACGCGGCATACTGGAAGCGGCAGCACGAAAAGAACCCGAACATAAGGTACCATTTCTGCACCGTTTCTAACTCCGATTATTTACACCGGGTGCTGGCCCTGCATCAATCGCTTAATAAACAAACTATAAAGGCAAGGCTGCATGTATTAGTTTGCGACGATGGGGTATTTGACAAGAGTAAGTTTCCGGATACAATTTTATTTTACACGCCCGATCAGTTAAAGGGCGAGCCTTATGCTACAGAAATTTTAACCAAATACAATGATGAACGCGATAAACTGCGTTGGTGCTTAAAACCTATATTTATGCATTATTTGCTGGATAAGGGAATTGCAGATAGCGTATTGTATGTAGATAATGATGTCTTCTTCTTTCAACCTTTCTTTAACTTGTATGATTATGTAGGAACCTGTGGCGTATGGTTAACACCGCATTGGCGCTGTATGAATCCGTTTGAAGATGCACATGTTTTTAAGGATAGTTTTAAAGATGGTATGTATAACGCAGGTTTCGTTGGGGCATCCAGAAATGGAAAGAACATGTTGGAATGGTGGGCTATGGCTAACTCGTGGGCTTGCGAAAAAAACAGACCAGAGGGTTTATGGGATGACCAAAAATACCTGGATATGTTACCTGTGCGATTTGCTAATGTAGGTGTAGTAAGGCATATGGGCTGTAATGTTGCGGTTTGGAATAAACGTGATTGTAAGCGCACTGTAAAAGGCGATAGCGTAGAAATAAACAACGAGTACCCAATTGTATTTATTCATTTTACAAACGACACTATGGATGACATTGAGTTTGATAAGTACGGTGGCGACCCTTTACTAAAACCTTATTTACAAGAGTATAAAAAAACGATTGCACACTTTAAGCAACTACTAAGTGCAACAACTGCCTAACATAGCGGTGCTCTCTTATAGCGGGCATAAATATTCTGAAACCTTTATACAGAATCAAGTAAGGCATTTATCCGGCAATGTGCATTACCTGTATGGTGGCGAATTGCCCGCGTATTACGGGCAGGATGTTCCTTTTTTAAAAACAGATTTTGTTTCCCGGGTTAAGCATTCAATCAACCGGTGGCTGTTTAATAAAACATCCTATCAGCAGCAGTTATACGCCGTTGAAAAGTATCTTGTAAACAACGATATTGAGGTAGTATTGGCTAATTATGCAATTACAGCCTTTCCGGTTATGGAAATTTGCAGGCGCAATAATATTCCTCTCATTGTACACTTCCACGGCTGGACAGCTTACCGCAAATCGGTATTACTAAAGTACAAAGAGCAGTATGGTGTACTTTTTAAAACAGCTACAAAAATCATTGCTGTTTCTTTCGACATGAAGCAGCAATTGCAGGCTTTGGGTGCGCCAGCTGAAAAAATTTGTGTGCTGCGCTGTGGGGCCGATGAAAATTTGTTTGATTACACTGCCGATGAGCGAAAAAGCAATGTGTTTTTTTGCCCGGGCAGATTTTGTGAAACAAAAAACCCTCAGCTAACAATTCGTGCTTTTTACCAGGCATTAAAGCATGTGCCTGATGCAAAATTAGTGATGGGTGGGGGAGATGAGGGCCTTTTGCAAACATGCCTTGATTTAGTAAAAGAGTTGGGTATTGAAGACAAAGTAACATTCAAGGGTGTTCTGTCTCATCAGCAGGTGGCGGAGCTAATGCAAACCAGCGCTGCTTTGGTAATTCATTCTGCCACTACGGCAGATGGTGAGAAAGAAGGCACACCCGTAACGGTATTGGAAGCTGCTTTAAGTGGCTTACCCATAGTTGCTACAAAGCATGCGGGTATTGCAGAGGTGTTTGAGAATGAGTTATCGGCCTTGCTAAGTGATGAATTTGATGTTGAACAGATGGCAACCAACATGGTTCGCATAGTAAAAGAAAAAGAACTTAGCCCTAAATTAGCCGGTAAAGCATACGATGTGGTAAAGGCTAACTACACCTTGCAGCACTATAGCAAACAGTTAAATGAACTAATTGGAACTGTGGTAAAACAAAGCGCAGGCAGATGAACCGGCTACTTTCTAACCGGACCCTTTTATTTGCCATGGCATTTTGTTTTTTGGCATACATAGCTCTTCGCTATCTGCTTTCCAATACTTCGCTGGCACATCCGGTCGCGCAGCTTACTATAAGCAGATGTATGCTTCTGTTGGCAATCTTACTTTTAGTAAAAAACTACTGGACGGGCCAAAATATATTCACCCGGTCCGAATCGCCCTATACCTTAAGTGTTTTACGTTTAGCAGTGTTTGCACTGCCGGCATGGTTTGCTATACATCCCTATCATCAGCTTTCCGATACGATATTAAGACAGTGGATTGACCTGCCCGATACAGATAGGGTTGCCCTGCCGTGGCTAAGTTATTATTCTATGCACGTACCTGTAAGCCGGTATATTATATCACTTATACAGCCGGTGTTTTTGTTGGTGTCCATAACCTCTTTCATTGGTTTATTTACCAGGGCATCTGTCATCATTTATACCATCCTGGCTTTTTACATTTATAGTATTTGCCATTTGTTTGGCAAACCGGTTAACAACCATTATTTGTTATGGTTTCCCATAGTGCTTTCGTGCGCCGATTGCGGAAGGGTTCTTTCTGCAGATGCGTTAATTACGCGCCTTCGTACAGGTGCATGGCCAAATGATGCGAGAAGCAATGCCTATACGCCTGCCGTTAATGCCTCATTAATTTTGTTGGGCATTCTTTATTTTTTTCCGGGCTTTTGGAAAATATGGACTTGCGGATTGGATTGGATTTTTCGCTATAATTTGCGCAATATTTTTTATACCAAGTGGGTAGAGCTAAACCACTGGCTTCCGGCAATTCGCATCGATCAGTCAGACACGATTATAGTTTTGGTTTCGCTTTTTGCCGTAGCTTTTGAGTTGGTGTTTGTTTTTTGGGCATTAGCGCGCAAACATAGTTGGCTGCTTTTATCCGGTGGTATTGCGTTTCACTACAGCGTTCTATATTTCACGCAAATAAATTTTACTTTTTTATTGCCCGTATATGTGTGCTTGTTTGATTGGGGGAAAATAGTAGAGTGGCTTAGAAAAAAAATAAATAAAGTCGGTTCACCGGTGGTGGTGCAAATACCTGCAGCTTATTCAGTGTCGCGGCTGGTATTGATTGTGTTGGTAAGCGGTAATGTTTTATTCGGCTTTTTAAAAGTAGTAAGCTGGCCCTTTGCCTGTTTTCCGGCATTTGACTATATGGTGCCCGAAAAAACAGCTGTGATTTATTATGAGGGATATAGTAATGGAAAGTTAGCGGCTAATGATTCAACCTTTCGCAAATATTTAAACAGTACTTTTTCAAGTTATAATGTTGCCGCGCGCGAAAACCGGATAATTAGTTTTTATTCGCAAGGGCAATCGGACCCAATGTTTGCTGGCATACAGAATTTGTTGCGGCCTTTAAAAGATAGCATAGCGGTAGATTCGATTTTGGTTTATAAAATAGTAAGGCCCTTAAAACCGGAGACTGATTTAACTAATGTAGAAAAGGAAACGCTGGCCATTATAAAACCGGAACATTTCAATGAAAAGTAAGTTAGCTTTGTTGATTGGCACTTTACTTATACTGGCGTTGGCCTGCGAAGTAGTACTGCGTAAATATGTGCATATAATTCCTGGTGTGCATACCTATAGCCAATGGTTTAATGAAGTAGATACTCTTATTGCCAATAAGGGGTTTTATGCCGATAGCGATGGTATATTTAAAACCGATCCCGATGTGGCAGTGTATCTGCATAACCGGCTCGATTCATTTACCTTTAAAAATGTGCCGCCTAATTTTTTAAAGAATATTTCGCTTGAATTTTACGGGCTGGACCGCGATTACCTCGAAATACAGAATCCTGATTATCGCAACACGTTTACTGATTATGTACGAAACCTTAGTGCGCGAGATACAGCGCAGCTGGATGAAGTTGAAAAGGCTATACTTCAGTATTTAAAATATCCTTTAAACACAGATGGTTTCCGGGGTATAGAGTTTAAAAACTATCATACTACTAAAAAGAAAATATTGCTGCTTGGCGACTCTTTTACCTGGGGGCATAGTACAAAAAACAAAACCAGCAGCTTTGCTGATTTGCTTTTGGCTAAAGGGTATGTAGTTTATAATACGGGCATAAGTGGTGCCGACCCTGCTCAGTATTTAGCAGTAGCAAAAAAATATGTTGCTCAACTAAAACCCGACTATGTGGTGGTTAATTTTTTTATGGGTAACGATATTCAATATTATAAAAGGCCTATAGTGCCTTATATGCCTATTCATTATTCGTGTAACGCCAGTAATCTTATTGCTTGCCCCAACGGCATCTATTTCGCTAATCAACAACAGGCTTATCAATTTGTAAAGGCGCATTACCATATTCCCATTCATAATTGGTTTGATAAGTTTTGCTCTTTAACCGCTACCGGCACTTTATTATGGAAAGTAATGGCAAAATTTAATTTTCATGTTTCAACTATACCGGTAGAGTATGAGGCCTACTGGAAAGCAACTGAAAAATACAAAAGCACCTTGCCGGTATGTAATGATGAACTGAAGGAAGTAGAACGAATTTGCGAAAGTAATGGTGCAAAGTTTCTATTGATAGCTATGCCCGAAATTAGAAACGGCCGTTTAATCTATCCGGTTGAGGTTCCACATCTGTTTGATAGTTTACCATACACCCTGCCGGCAGGAATAACCACTGCCGATTACGAAGCTGGTAATGGGCATTATAATGAAGAAGGACAGCGGAAACATGCAGAGTATATTCAATCGTTAACTCAAAAACAGTAACGGGGCTGGCTACTTTTCGTGTGCTACCTATTTCATTTCTTCACTAACTCAAAGTTTACAAACTCAATATTTTTCCAGCCCCATTTTTTTGTCGAAACCAGCTCAAACTCAGGCCCCGTTAGGGCTTTAATTTTCTCTTCATCGTAATATTCGCTCCAGGGGCAACCACCATCCGTATACTCGCCAAACTTTTCAAAAGATGGGCTACCCCAATGCTCCCAGCGTTCTTTAGGGTACATTAAAAACACAGCAATGGTTCCTTTTTCGAGGTACTTATTAATGTTGGCAAACTCTTCTTTGGCTACTTCGAACGGAACATGGTGTAAAACCCCATGCGCAAAAAAAGCATTGTAGCTACGCGGAAATGAGTAATAGATATCCTTCATCCAAACATAATGTGCATTGGTAACGCCAAACAATTTGGTAATGCGTTTTATAAAACTAAGCTGCGTTTCATTTAGTTCAGCATACGTATAAGAGCGCGCTGTTTTTGAATAAACAATCCCATCGTAACCAAGCCCCCCTCCAATTTCAAGCACGTTTCTATCTTTAAAAAGCGCGCTATACTTTTCGTACTCCCAGCTACGATCCTTGTTCCAAAATTTAATAAACCTGTTGTACCTAAATTTTAACCACCAATCGGGATGTTGCAACAAGCGCTCTACGCGGTGTCTTTTTTTACCTCCCGGCAACAGATTCCACCATGATTTATTTTCTTCGAAAAATTTTTGCGACATATTTTATATGAATGATACACGCTAAAATATTTATTTTAGCCCATAACACGTTTTAATGCACAGCCCATATTTGTCTATTGTAGTAGCCAGCCGAAATGATAACCACGGAGGAGACATGACCCGCCGGATGCGTTTATTTATAAACGGGCTTATATACCAGTGCAATAAATTTAAACTGCCCGCCGAGCTCTTGTTTGTAGAATGGAACCCGCCCACAGGCGTATTGCTAAAAGATGTGTTGCCTAAACCAACAAAAGGCGATTATCTTACCCTAAGATATATTGAAGTGCCTGCTGAAATCCATAACCGGTATTTACTCGGGCAGCGTATTCCGCTTTTTCAAATGACGGCAAAAAACGTAGGTATACGCCGGGCCCGGGCCGAATTTATTTTATGTACCAACGTTGATTTACTTTTTAACGATGCTCTTATTGCTGAACTTGCCGAAAGAAAATTGCAAGCGGGAAAATTTTACAGGTGCAATCGTTGCGACGTGCCCAAAGATATACCCGAAAATGTTTCGGTTGAACAACAACTGGATTGGTGCAGCAAAAACATTATGGTTAGGCATGGTTTGGTAGAAACCCCTAAATCGCAATTTAAACGTTTGCTTAAACCCGTTTTAAACAGGTTTAATAACATGTGGCCCCAGCTGGCATCTACCGATTATGTTGCCTGTGGCGATTTTACGCTAATGAGCAAAGCCGACTGGCTAAAAATAGAAGGTTATGCCGAACTCGATTTATACTCTATACATATAGACTCGATGGCTTTAAACGCCTGTATAGCGCAGGATATTGAACAAGTGGTTTATCCGCCAGCGCTTTGCGCTTATCATATTTACCACGAAGAAGGGTGGGCAGCTATGGGTCCTTTAAAAGCCCTTCACTTTTTAGCCTTACGCCCCGGCATTGACTGGAGTGTAATGCAGCAGGCAGGCCAGCATATCATACATCATAAAACAAACTACGGCATTAATACCGCCGAATGGGGCTTTGCTAATGAAAAATTCGAAGAGCACGTTTTTAATTCCTTTGAATAATTAACTTCGATTTTAAACTTTGCTGAATGACGATTGGAATTTTGGGGATTGGCCGGCTGGGGTTATGTTTTGCACTTAATTTAGAACGATCGGGGTATAAGGTTACCGGGGTAGATATTTCGGAAGAATATATTGAACAGCTAAATGCCAAAACCTTTTTTTCGTACGAGCCGCAGGTTAATGATTTGCTACGGGCTTCGAAAAATTTTACCGCTACCACTCAAATAGAAAAAGTAACAGGCGCCGATTTTGATTTGCTTTTTATAATGGTAGCTACGCCCTCGCTACCCGATGGCGCATACGACCATACACAACTTGAAAGAGTTGCCGGGCAATTAGCCGCTTTGGGTAAAAGAGAGCGCCCTGTACATTTAATAATTGGGGCAACGGTAATGCCCGGATACTGTGAACAGCTACAACAAAAGTTAGCCCCGTATAATTATGTAGTAAGCTACAACCCCGGTTTTATAGCACAGGGCAGCATTGTGCAAAATCAAATTTATTGCGATCAGATTTTAATAGGCGAAGCCAATACAGATGCGGGTGACCGGTTAGAAGAGATTTATAAAAAAATGTGCCGCAGTACCCCGGCTATTTGCCGGATGAAACCGCTTAGTGCAGAAATTTGCAAGGTGGCTACTAATTGTTTTTTAACCACTAAAATTTCATTTGCCAATAGTATAGGCGACTTAGCCATAAAGGCTGGTGCTGAACCCGATAAAATTCTTGCGGCAATAGGAGCTGACTCGCGAATTGGCGAAAAATTTTTGAACTATGGCTTTGGTTTTGGCGGCCCCTGCTTGCCCCGCGATAACCGGGCACTTAATTTTTTTGCCAACCATAGTGGTTATAATTTATTACTTAGCGAAGCAACCGATAAAGCAAATGCGCAGCATTTACAGTTTCAGTTTGACCAATATATGCGACAACATGCGGAAGGCGAAACGATAGTGATGGAAGAGGTTGTATACAAAAAGGGAACGGTTTACCTGGATGAATCGCAGCAGCTGGCATTGGCGCTTAAGCTGGCCGGAGCTGGCCGCAAAGTGCTTATACGTGAAAAACAGCCGGTTATTGATGAGCTGAAAAGGCTGTATGGCAATATTTTTGCTTACCAAAGCACGACAACCTAAATAATGAACCCGCCCCCAGCTATTGTAGTGGTTGCCTATAATCGTACCGCCAGTTTAAAGCGGTTGCTTAACTCATTGCTTAAGGCACACTATCCGCCGGGCAATATTGATTTGATTATAAGTATTGATTACTCGGGCAACGATGATGTGGTTAATATTGCCAATGCTTTTGATTGGAAATTTGGCAATAAAAAAATACTTACCAGTAATAAGCGCCTTGGCCTTAAGCAACATATACTGCAATGCGGCGATTTGAGCCAACAATACGGAAGTATAATAATGCTGGAAGACGATCTGCTGGTATCGCCGGCATTTTATAACTATGCCGTAAGCGCAGCCCACTTTTATAAAAACGATGATAACATAGCCGGTATTTCGTTATTTAATTACCAGGTAGCCGAAAATCACTTTTTCCCTTTTAGCGCTGTGCAGGATGGAACTGATGTTTACTTTATACAGGTGGCATCATCGTGGGGCCAGCTTTTTTTTGCCCACTGGTGGAAGGAATTCAGAACATGGTTAGAGCAAAATGATAAGCCGGAACTTCCTGCTTATACGCCTGCATATCTGCGGGGTTGGTCGGCCAACAGTTGGAAGAAGCACTTCATTCATTTTCTTATTCAAACTAATAAATATTTCGTTTATCCACGCGTTGGCCTTAGCACTAACTTTGGAGAGGATGGAGCCAATACCGACAGGCGGGGTCTTTTTCAAACACCGTTATTACAGGGCGAAAAATCGTTCAGCTTTGCAAAATTTGAGCAATCTAAAGCGGTATATGATGCCTGGTACGAAATTACACCATCCACGCTCAACAAATTTTGTCCTCAACTTTCGGCATATAGCTATATAGTGGATTTGCACGGCACCAAAGATACTGAAGGTGTGAACACATTTATGCTCTCCTCTAAAAGGTGCTATGGCCCGCTATTTTCTTTTGCAAACGATCTGGGCAGTGCCGAAGAAAATGTAATAGAAAATCTACCCGGTAATTTTTATGCATTTGCCCAGGCAAGTGTATTTGATCATTCTATAAAACCCGACATAGGTCTTTTTTACCCCGGTATAAATTCTATTCGCGATTTGGTTTTTAAATCGTATATAGATAGTGTACAGAGCCATCCACCCTTACTGGTACTAATTATATATACCGGCAGCGCCGACGGTTTGAAGGCCACCCTAAATTCTGTATTCAGGCAGCAGTATGTTGCTTCGCAGCTGTTTATTAAAGTATTATATCAAAAGCACAACACTCCTAATATAACGGATTATAACGGCGTGGAAGCTATAGCTTATGCCGATAATGAAGATCTTTTTACCGTTATTAGCAACCAGGTAAGCAAGGCTGCATGTACTTACAATGTATGCTTTAATAGCGGCGATGTTTTTTTCGACCAGGCATTTAATGCTGTAAACCGGATATTACGAAATTACCCCGACGTAAGGTGGGTAACCGGTATAGAAACCCCCCAAACCCAAAATGGCATTGCATATATGTATGGGGCCACTGCTGCACGGCGCTGGAACAAACCAATATTTGAAAAGCTGCAGCTTAAAAACAATGCCCGCCGGCTACCACCTGCGGCTACCTTTTGGAAGAAAGAGCTTTGGGATGTGGCCAGGCCACTGCTAAAGTTTGATGCCGGTAAAACAATTGCCGATAACCTTTTCGTACACTTTTTTACCGTAGCCCCGCTTTATACCTGTGAGGTTTATATAGCAGCATCGCAACTGGTGCAAAAAAATGCCTTACCTGTTAATACCGCTTCAACCAGCTATGTTTTTGCCGAGGATAATTTTTTAAGTAAAATGTGGGAGTATTTCTTTATCAATAACCTCCCTTATTTAAGATCGGTTTATAAAAATAAAAACGAGTTAAAACCTGTAATTAGATTCGACCATTATACACAGTGCTATTTTTTGTGCGATTACTGATATGCAGTTTCCTAAAATAACCATAGTAACAGTTTCTTTTAACAGCCGCGATTATATCGAGGAGTGTATAAAATCTGTGGTAGAACAAGGCTACCCTGCGCTGGAATATATTATTGTAGATGGGGGTAGTACCGATGGCACCGTAAATATTATCAATAAGTATAGTGATAAAGTGAGCGTACTAATTACAGAAGCGGATACAGGGCCAGCCGAGGCGCTTAATAAAGGGTTTGCAGTTTCTACAGGCGAAATAATGGGCTGGTTAAACAGCGACGACTGTTTGCACCATAATGCACTTTTTGCCATTGCCGAAATTTTTAATTCAGTGCCCTCGGCTAATTGGATTATGGGGTTCCCAACCTGGTATAGCGCCGACGGTGTTTGTGTAAACGAAATACCCTACCCGCGTAGTAAATTTTACCATTCGCCGGCTTATATAAACGATAACCTGCATGCCAAGTTTGCCCGTTGGAGCAAATGGCGTTTTGCGCTGGGCGACTTTAGCTCTATACAACAAGAAAGTACCTTTTGGCGCCGCACGCTGTGGGTTAAAGCGGGTAAATTTATACATCAAAACACCATTGCATTTGATTTGGAATTATGGACACGGTTCTTTTATTACGACAAGCTATATACCGCTATGGTTTTAATAGCCGGGTTTCGAATGCACGGCAACCAAATTTCGATAAACCAAAAAGCGCTTTATCAAGCCGAGGCCGAAAAGTTTATTAAAACCTTTAAACAAAAAAGCGCTTTACGCGAAAAAGCTTATCGCTTTATATTGTCCGGCGCTGCTAAACTTCTAAAAAGTTTTTATTACTACGATATTCCTGTTTTGAAAAAAATTTACCCGTACCTGCTTAACTTACCACCGTATATATTTTACAATAGCAACAAGCATACTTTCTTTGTAAGAAGCTAATACTTGAAAGCCTTACCTATAACTAAACCACATTACCAATACAGGTAACTAATTTGTAAAGGTTACGTAAACAGCCCTTACTGCATCTTGTTTTTTGTTAAAAAGGTGTAGTATAAAACCATCCATACCTGTACTAAAATACATGCACGTTGGTTGTGTTAGCTTTTTTGGGTAAAATACAAGGGATTATTTGATGTCTAATAATCAAGTAGTTAGCTGTTTTTAGTTAAAAATTAACAAATTGGGCATTGTAATTGTAAGTTTTGAATTGACAAAATTTTTTGCATTGCGTATTTTAGGGTAGAATTTTTTGTTTTTATATTTAGAATAATTCTCAAACTAGCTCAAGCGATTATGAAACAAATTTCCTCTTCATTTAAAGCCTTAAGAGCAATTATTGCCCTGGCTGCAATTTTTTCTTGCAGCGTGGTTTCGGCCCAATGGTATAATACCTCTACCGAAACGGCCTACGGTGCTACCGTGCAGACTATAACTAACGATGCCGATGGCACGTGGAATGTTGGACCCGGCACTTATACCCTGTTTCAGGTTACAGAGGGTGTTAAATACCGCTTTAATACCAACTCCAGTCCGGCTTTTGATACCCGTATTACAGGGCATAAAGATGGCGAAAGCGGTATACCCAGATTTTATGGAAATACCGGTGTAATTGGAACCCATACTTCGGTAGAATGGGTGGCCGATTTTACAGGCACTTTACGTGTTTCTTCCAGCCGTGGTGCGGGTGGAAACTGGCAGGGTGGTGGAAGCGGTAACTCGCACGTATTAAAAATTAGAAGCGCCAGTAACGTTTCGGTTACTCAGCCGGTAATTACAGCAACCGCAGTACCGGCAAGTAATAAAATTGACCTAAATACTAAAGAAAGCAATACCACAAATCTAAGAGCTTATTATCCGTTTGAAGAAAGAAGTGGTACTACTGTATCAGACTGGGGCCCGAATAACTACGATGGAACAAACACCTCTACTTCTGCATGGGGCGAGGGTATAGCACAAACAAGTTTACCAGGTACCGGTAGTGCCTTAAGCCTTTCGGGTGGCTATGCCGAAATTTCTAATGCAGATACTAAATTCAATTTTGGAACCGGTGACTTTACTTATGAATTTTGGATGAACGGAACCAGTTTTACCTCCAGCAACACTTATTTTGAGTGCGGGCAATGGTCGGGTAACACTATTCTTTTCCGCCAGGATGCCACCAACTCGCTCAATCTGTATATAAGCGGTGTTGCTGCGGGTGCATGGTCATTTACTCCGCAAACTAATAAGTGGTATCACCTTGCGTTAGTTCGCTCTAGTGGAACATTCCTTATTTATGTGAATGGAACCTTACTTGGTTCTACTACTACCGCAGGTGGTAGTAATGTAACGCCGGCTGCCGGCCAACCATTGCGAATCGGTAGTTCTGTGCATGCAACAGGCCAAACTTTTAACGGAAGAATAGATGAATTTAGAGTTTATAATGCTGCTCGCACTGAAAACCAGATAATAGCCGATGGCTTGCAAGGCTTTAGAATGTTTAACCTGAATAAGAATACTGCCGCTACCCAGCTTAAGCTGATAAAAACTGCGGAGTATGATGCAAACAACCATTATGATTTTGATAATTTTGAAAATGCGAGTGATGAGTGGGCGTTAAGAAATTCTGTAGACCCATCTATTTCAACTGCACAACAATTTACAGGAGCAGCTGGTTTGTATATGCCTACCGGATGGGGTCAAAACTTTGAAGGTGGCGCCAATGTAGAGAGCGGCATGCCAGCGTCTTATAATACCGATAACTTCCCATTCCTTAGTTTTGCTTATAAAATTCCTTCGGGCACGCTGTGCAATATGCTCATTAATACAAGTGCCGGTGGTTGGCGCTCTATTACTATGACCCAGGGAGACTTCCCTACCAGCTATCCATATTTGGGTACTTACCCCCAAAGCAGTAGTATGAAGCCAATGTATGCCGATAATGCATGGCACTACAAAACCATTAACCTGCGCGAAATGATTGGTGGTAACCAAACGGTTAACTCAATTATCTGGCACGATGGTGGGGGGTATAGTGGCCCAACCGGCGATTTTTATATAGATGATTTTGTAGCCTCTAAATATCCTATTTATAACACGAATGATTATGCCGATAATAACACGGTGCTTAATCCGGTAATTGATGTGGCAGCTCCTGCAACACCAGCCGCACCAAGTGTTACTGTTACATCGTCTACCCAGTTGGATATGTCGTGGTCAGCTGTAAGCGATAACGGAACCACCTATTATTATAATGCACAGCCGCATGATGGCTTGGGTACAGTAGGTACTGCCGGCACTACCAACGTATTATATACCAAAGGGCTGGATGCAAATCCTTACCAGGTTAACGAAACTACAGGTGCAGCTGGTTCAACCGATGGTTCTTATCAATCTGCCCTTACATATAGCGATGGTGGCCTTAGCCCAAACACCCAGTATTGTTACCAGGTGCGCGCACGCGACCAGGCCGTTAACTCATCAAACGCAGCGGCCCCTAACGAATCTGCATATAGTAGCACTACTTGTAAATATACTAAGGCAACCTGTGTTACTTCATTTACTGCAACCACAAGTACTACTGTTTGCGGCCGTATAGATTTAGCGTGGGGTGGTGGTGCCTGGACGAATGTAAGAGTACGTTGTACTACTACGGCTACGGATATTTATACCGGTAGCGCATCCAGTTTTGCCCATACCGGTTTAACAGCAGGTAGCACTTATGCATATGAGATTTATGTTAGAAACGGAGATGCTTTAGAAGAACCTGTATGTCTTACAGCGTCTACTACAGCACCAGCCTTACCTACACTTACTACAGCAGCAACGCCTGCGGTTGTAACGCGTGTGTGTGTAAGCGCAAGTGCTCAAACAACTGTTCTTCCTTATACCGCATCTACAGGTAGCGCTACTTCATATAGTATTGCATGGACCGGCTTAGCCGCTCAGGGTTCAAC
This sequence comes from Chitinophagales bacterium, assembly GCA_044228435.1. Classification (GTDB taxonomy): domain Bacteria; phylum Bacteroidota; class Bacteroidia; order Chitinophagales; family LD1; genus Bog-950. Next base: position 128,901 of record JBGAUW010000005.1, on the reverse strand, counting down.
AGCGTATACTTTTGTAGCAGGTGGCGGGTCGGTAAGTGGCATAGTAGTTCCGGCAGGAACTGCGGTTGGCACTTATACAGGTACAATGACCTACACCAATGCACTTGGATGCTCTAATACTAAAACGCTTACTTTAACGGTTGATGCTTATCCTGATTTATCGCCGGCTGCTAATGCTTCGCCAATATGCGAAAGCTCTTCGGCTGTTACTTTAACTTCATCTGTAGCATCTGTTTGGACGGTAAGCGGTAATGGATCTTTTGGCACTGCTACTTCTACCACTACTAATAACTTCACCCCTGCGCTTTACTCTGGCTCTGCCCAAAATGTAACGGCAACTATTACCTTAACTAATGGTGCCTGCGTAAATGCTACCCGTACAATACGAGTGGATAACAGGCCGCTTGCTACAGCAGGCCCCGATCAGGCACTTTGTAATACTTCTAACTTTACAATGGCGGCTATTAACCCGGCAACCGGTGGCGCCGACCCTGTTACAGGAAGTACTGGTGTATGGAGTTGTGTTGGTAGTTGTGGCGGCGTAACACCGGCACCAACCAATACTGGCTTAACAACCGGTGTTTCTAACGGAACTACATCTACTCTTCGCTGGACGGTGACTAATGCAACTTGTACCCACACAGATGATGTGTTTTTAACAAACGACCAGCAGAACTTTATTAGTGGTAACACTACCTTATGCGATGCACCGCTGGCCGCTACATATACTTATACCAGTACTCCTTCAACTTCTCTTTGGAGCATTGACGCATCTACACCGGGTATGGGAACCATTAACAGCAGCGGTATATTCGACCCTACAGATATAGCGGCCCCAACAGCATCAGGCCCTGTAATTCTTAAGGCACAAAATGGCTCTTGCACGGCTTCTTTGAATGTTACAATTTACAATAAACCATCGGTAAGCACTCCTAGTGGTGCGGCAATTTGCGAAGGTATATCACTTAGTTTGGCTTCAGATATAACTCCAGCTGGTGTTACCTGGTCTGTAACGCAGGGTCCAAACTGCACTTCGTGCTTAACAGGAACCACCTTTACAGCACCAAATCCGGGAGCTACGTCTGCTCTTTATGGTATAGATGCAGCTACAGGGCCTGGTTGCAGTTCTACTGTATTGTTTAACGTAGATAAAGGTCTGGCTATTACCGGTTTCCCATCTAACCCAATGCCTGTTTGCGATAACAGTACGCTTACCGGTTTATCTTCAACACCAGCAGCTTTCTGGGCTGTAACTGCGGGCGGAGGTTTTCTGACGAATGTAGGGTTCCCGTCGCTTACTAATGATTATACACCGGCAAATATTGCTACCCCAACACAAAATGTTTCAGGCAATATTCGTGTAACCTCTCAAAATGGGGCTTGTGTATATAACTTCCCAATCCGTATTGATAACCAAAACACTTTAAATACACCTACTACACCAATTTGTGAGTCTGCATCGGTAGTTACCAACGCGGTTGTGGGTGACGTAAACGGTGTAACATGGAGCACAGGCATGGGTTCTGGCTTAACAGGTTCTGCCGCAACAGCTAACAGTGGTAATAATAAAAATGCCGATGTTACGTATGGCTCGGTGGCTACACCTACACAGAACGCCACACTTACTGTAACGGCTACTAACGGTGTTTGTACTGCACCTTCGGTAAACATACAGGTAGATAATAATAACAGTATAATAACCACCCAAACGCCTATTTGCGAAACCGGCACATCGTTTATTGATGGAGATGTAGATGGTGTTGTATGGACGGCTACATCAGGCAGCTTTACTTCGCCTGCACAGGATATTACATTATCTGGTGTTACGGTAGTTTCTGGCCAGGTAGATGTAACTGTTACCGCCACCAACGGTGCTTGTCCTCCTAAAACTACGCATGTGTTTGTGGATGATTCTCCTAATACAACTTCGTTTAGTACAAGTGCCACCAGCCCAATATGCGCCAGTGGAACTTCTACAATAGGTATTAACGCTGCTACTCTGGGCACCGGCACATTTACAGTTACCTATAACTTAAGCGCACCTAACGCAGCTACAGGTTTAACTGCCAGTGTAGCCTTAAGCAGCGGCGTAGGTTCGTTTACAACCGCTGCCTTAAGCGCAACGGGTACCACTACAATTACTCTTACTTCTATACAAAATGCTGCAGGTTGCAGCGCTACTTTAACTACAGGCAACACAGCTAATATTGTAATTAATGCCGCCCCTACAGTAGCAATTACAGGCCAAGAAGATGTTTGCGAAGGCACTTCAATAACTTTAACCGCTACCCCTTCGGGTGGTGCGGGCTCTGCTACTAATTATAAATGGGAGCGTAGCAGCAACGGCGGCGGTACCTGGACGATTGTGCAAAATACAGCTTCGGCCACCTATGCTACATCCAGCGGATTAACATCAGGCAGCTATTTATACAAGGTTACTTTAACTCAAAGTGGTTCTAACTGTTCTGCCGTGTCTTCTAATGTGTCGGCAAATGTTGCACAGCAACCTTATGCTAACGATGCCAGCATGCAGGCAGATATTTGTAAGGGGGGCTCGGCTACCTTTACAGCAACACTTACCGGCGGCGGTACACCAGCCTTATTGTATGAGTGGGTATATTCTGACCTTACCTCATTGGCAAACGGAACGCCAACAGGACATACATATACCAATGCTAATACTACAGCATTAACTATTGCAACAGATAATACCACAGCTACAGCGGGCACTTCCAGTTTTGTATTGAAAGTATATGCAACCGGAACCGGCTGTAACGTAAGCTTTAGTGTAAGTAACGACTTAAACGTATATGCCGACCCTACAGTATCTGCGCCATCTCCGGCTGTTCAAAGCGGTATATGTGCCGGCGGATCAGCATCTGCTATTTCGGTAACCGCAGCTGGCGGAACCGGAAGCTACAGCTACCAGTGGTATGAAAATACAACCAACTCTAACTCAGGCGGAACTTTAATCTCGGGCGCAACATCGGCCAGCTATACACCGGCAGTAGTTGCAGGAAGCCGCTACTACTATGTAGTTGTTTCAGTAGTTGGCGACGGTTGTGGAACCGCTACATCAGCCACAGCAGAGGTTACAGGAAGCTCTTCTACCATGACAGCATCAGCTATTGTGGATGAATGTGTAAATGTAGGAAGCCTTGACAAGTACTACGTGCTTGTAACAGCAACAGGCGGAACAGCCCCGTATACCTATCCGGGTTCGGTTTATACATCACCAACTTACGAGGGTGTTTATGAGGTAAGCCCGGGCACTACTGTAAACTATACTGTTACAGATAATGCGGGTTGCACAGCCACTACTTCAAATGTAACTACTCCAACAGGTCACCCTACATCTATTACATTAACGCCTTCTACTGCAGGTGTGGTAACTTCTGATTGTTGGGTAAGTAACTTTAATAAGTGGGTTACTTTCCGCGATGGCATTACCAATGAAGCTATCATGGCCGTTAACGACAACCAAAACAATTTAGGATTGGTTTCGGTAAGTGTTTATAAAGAAGCCACTGCACCGGTTATTCTTTCTGACCAGTATGTAAACAACGGTGGTTGCGGTGGAACCAGCACAGCTATGCGTCGTCACTTTAAGGTTACTACAACCGCTGCTCCAACTACCGGTGTAGATGTTGCTCTGTTCTTTAGTGACCAGGAGTATATCGACTTAAAGAATGACGCCTTTAACAGCAATATTCCTTATCCTAATCCGGGTTATGAGTGCGCTAACGATGATGATGTTTACTCTTTCGCCGGATTATATGTAACCAAATACAGCGGCGCTAATGAAGATGGCGATTATATGAACAACCTGGCCGGTGGTATATATAAGGTTTATGGAGACAACACAACACCTTATCTGCCACTTACCAAGGGCGAATACACAGGGTCTAATACTGGTTTCCAAAGCATTTACGGTGGCTCGCAAACGCACCACTATGTGCAGTTAACCGTAACTGAGTTCTCTGAATTCTGGTTACATGGTTCATCGCATGGAGAAGCATTACCGGTGCAAATGATATTCTTCCAGGCCGATGCTATTAATAACTCATACATCCGGTTAACATGGGCTACCGCCATTGAGGTTAATAACAAGGGCTTTGATGTGGAACGTAGTATTGACGGACAAACCTGGACTAAAGTAAGTTTTGTAGAAGGCCATAACAACGCCACAACACAAAACAACTACAGCTACAACGATATGGATGTAACTGCAGGCATAGTTTACTACTACCGGTTAAAACAGGTTGATAATGATGGTGCTTTTGAGTACACCGATATAGTTACCGCTAAGCTGAACGGCGAAACCACCTTTAGTGTAAAAGACTTTATACCAAATCCAACAATGGATAAAACTAACCTGATAATTACTGCTGTAAAAGACCAGGAAATATCGGTGGTGTTCTACAACATTGTTGGCCAAAAAGTACTTGAAAGCAATACGATGGTAAACAAAGGCGCAAACCAACTTGAGTTTAGCCTTGAAAAACTTGCTGCAGGGACTTACACTGCGGTAGTATCGGCTGCTAACGAGGTATATACCAAAAAGATAGTGCTTACTAAATAACAACCGGTAACATTTTAAAGAAACAGAATCGCAGTAATGGAAACATTACTGCGATTTTTATTACAGACAAACAGTTTGATTTTGACAGGTATGACGAGCACAAAAAAAATTTTGGTTTGTGGTGGTGGTGGCTTTTTAGGCAGCCACTTGATTAAAAAATTAAAGGCAGAAGGTTTTTGGGTAAGGGCGGTTGATTTAAAGCTACCTGAATTTGAAACCACCGTGGCCGATGATTTTGTGATTGCCGATTTACGCAACCAACAAGCCTGTGCCGATTTGTTCGATACTACTTACTGGCAGGTTTACCAACTGGCTGCTGATATGGGCGGGGCTGGTTATATTTTTACCGGCGATAACGATGCCGATGTAATGTATAACTCGGCGGCTATTAACCTCAACATTGTAAACCTTTGCAAACAAACTAAAGCAGGGCGTGTGTTTTATTCATCATCGGCCTGCATATACCCGGCCTATAATCAGCAAAACAATACACCGGTTTGTAGCGAAAACTCGGCCTATCCTGCAAGCCCCGATAGTGAATACGGTTGGGAAAAGTTGTTTAGCGAAAGGCTTTATTTATCGTTTATGCGTAATCATGGTGTAGATGTAAGAATAGCGCGCTTTCATAACATTTTCGGGCCCCAATGCGCCTGGCAGGGAGGTAAAGAGAAAGCACCTGCAGCCTTATGCCGCAAGGTAGCCCAGGCCGAAGAGGGAGGAGAAATAGAGATTTGGGGCGATGGGGAACAAACCCGGTCGTTTTTATATGTAGATGAATGCCTTGAAGGAGTGAATAGGTTAATGGCGGGTGATTGGGAAGGGCCGGTAAACATAGGGTCGGAAGAAATGATTTCGATTAATGATTTTGCCAGGATGATTATAGAGGTATCGGGTAAAAAGCTAACGCTGCGCAACATTAAGGGCCCTATAGGGGTGCGCGGAAGAAACTCGGATAATAAACTAATAGGCGAAAAATTAGGCTGGCAACCCAACTACCCCTTAAGAAAAGGAATAGAAAAAACATACCAGTGGATTGCAGAGCAGGTGAGGGCGCAAAAGCCTGTAATGGCCTATTAAACCCATTGCCGGTACCAGGCTTCCATTACCGCTACTTTCCATAGACGCCAATGGTCTTTGTTGTTCAATAGCTCATCCACGTAGTCTCCGTTCACTATTTTATCCTGTACTAATTTACTCTGGCTTAAGCGGGCCTGGTACCAGGCCATATTCATATAATATTTATCGGGCCCCACAAAACCCTGTTTAGTGCGGTTAAGAATTTTATCGGGTAAGTGGTTTTTTAGGTTTTGATATAGCAGGTGCTTAGTCTCGTCTTTGCGGTAATATACATCGGGTGTTAAACCAAAAACAAACTCGCAAATTTCATGATCTAAAAAAGGCACGCGAACTTCCAGCGAGTTGGCCATGCTGGCTCTATCCACCTTGGCCAATACCTGCTCGCCCATAAAGTGCTTAACATCTAACACCTGCATGGCTTTTAATTCGGGCAAAGCAGGGTTGTATAGCTGCCGGTACCACCAATCGCTTTTAGCCGGAATATGCTGGTGCAAATCGGGGTGCAATAGTCTTTTTAATTCCGGCCCGTCAAATTTGCCCATTGCCATGCAATGGGTGTAGTATTGTATTAAATAAGGTGAATTGTTACCCGAAAAAAGGCCCACCAATTTTTGCTTTAGCGATTGCTTTTGTGGCACATAATCTTTTTGCCACTGGTACCCTACTAATATCTCATCGGCACCCTCGCCACTCATTACCGCCTTTACATTTTTACTGGCCGATTGGCTTACCAGGTAAGTAGGAATAATAGAAATATCGCCGTTGGGTTCATCGTATACCCAGGCAAGGTGATCTAATATATCCAGCGATTGCGATTCGAGAATAAGCGAATGATGGTTAGTACCATATTGCTTTGCAACCATCTCTGCAAAAAAATGTTCGCTTACATCCCAGTTTTCAAAACCGATAGAAAAGGTATCGGGTGTATAGCCAAACCGGCTCATGTAATATACCAGGGCCGAACTATCGTATCCACCGCTTAAGAAGGAACCTACCGGTACATCGCTGCGTGCATGCGTTCGCACAGAGGTAAGCAATAAGTCGTCAAATTTTTCAACAGCCTCTTTGTCGGGTATTGTTTTTTCGCCAAAGGGAATATTCCAATATTTCTGTAGTTGTGTTGTGCCATCTGCCTTACAAACAAGGTAATGGGCGGGCGGCAACTTTTTTACCTCGTTCCATATAGTTTCGGGGCTTGGTACATACCGGTAAATAAAATAGTTGGCAAACGCGGCGTAATTAAGTGTGGTAGTTACCTCCGGGTTAGCCTTAATCCCTTTTATTTCCGATGCAAAAACAAAGTTTTTACCCTGCTGGTAATAGTAAACGGGCTTAATACCAAACCGGTCGCGTGCCAAAAAAAGTTCCTTATTTTTGTCATCCCAAATGGCAAAGGCGAACATGCCTTTTAGCTTTTGTAACACGTTGGCGCCCCACTGCTCATAGCCGTGCACAATAACCTCAGTATCGGTATGCGATTTAAAGGTGTGGCCCAGCTTTTCTAATTCACTCTTTAGCTCTACGTAATTGTATACCTCGCCGTTGTAAGTAAGCCAAAGCGTGCCATCTTCATTGCACATCGGTTGCTTGCCTGCTATGCTTAAATCTAAAAACGATAGCCTGCGGTGCCCAAGGCCGGCGTTTTGTGCCGGGTTTACATATACACCATCCCCATCGGGCCCGCGGTGTTTAAGGGCCTCGTTCATGGCAATTATGCTGCCTTCTTTTACCGGTGCACTAAAATTTATTTGTCCTGTAATGCCACACATGCCTTGGTATACCCTGGTTAATAATGATACCGCTGAAAAGTGCGGTAGTTTTTTGTGGCAAGGTTAAACGATATATTCTAACTCTTTAAATGCAAAGCGCATCTCTTTACCATGGCTGTGCAAAATAAGCTTGCCATCCTTAGCAACCCCATTTATTTCGCCGCGTATTACATGCCCGCCCTTTTTAAACTCGTGCGTTTGCTGGTAGCGGTACAGGGCTACCGTATAGCCTTTATCTAAAAAGTTAAAATGCCGCTGGCGCAGTTGCAGGTAATATTTCTCAATAAATCCGCTTAACTCGTCTAAAAGCAAAGGTAAATCGTATTTTAAATGGGTAATTTGATTGAGCGAAACAGGGTTTGCCAGGCCGGGCTCAAAATCGGTTTGGTTTACATTTATGCCAATACCTATAACCGATGATGAAATTTTTGTGCCGCTTATGCTGTTTTCTATCAATATACCCCCCAGTTTCTTATCGCCCCAGTAAATATCGTTGGGCCACTTAATTTTAATCTCGTCTGGTATTAAACTTTCACAAAAATCCTTAACAGCCAGCGAAACAGCCATATTCAGGTAAAATTGCTCATCGGCATCTAAAAAGTTGGGGTAAAAAATAAAACTGGCCGTAATGTTTTTGCCGGGTTCGGTAAGCCAGTTATTGCCCATTTGCCCGCGCCCACTATGCTGTTGGTGGGCAAAAACCAGGGTGCCATCGGCAGGCCTTTCGGTGGCCAATAGCTGTTTTGCATAATTATTGGTAGAGTCTACCGTTTCTAGTTCTATACGGGTTTTTCCGGTAAACATTGTATCCATGGGCTGCGGTTACTTTTCCTTTCTCGAAAACTAATTACTTTTGAGAGTTATTGAATGTGATTTTTTCAACAAAAACTTAGAGATTGGCGAAAAAGAAAAACGAAACTCCGGATTTGAAGAAGATGGTGGTGGATGCGATTTTAGATAAAAAAGGACATGATGTGGTGGCGTTGGATCTACGCAAAATAAACGATGCTGCTGCCGACTATTTTATAATTACACATGGCGACTCCAGTACACACGTAAAGGCAATTTTTGATAATGTGGCAGAGGAGTGCATCAAGAAAGGAATGAGCCCTTACCATAGCGAAGGAAGCAAGAATTCTGAATGGATTATTATTGACTTTGTGGATGTGGTAGTACATATCTTCCATCGCGATAAAAGAGACTTTTATGCTCTTGAAGAATTATGGAGCGATGCTAAGCTTATACTGTATAGCGATGTGTGAAAAACTATTTGAGATTACAATAAATAAAAAGAAGAATCGTCTGAAAGAGACATTGAAAAAACGAGCAAATGGAAAATCAGGAAAATAAAAACGCAGAAAACAACCAATCGGGCGAACAGCCTAAAAATAAACGCCCGAAGGGTATTTTAGACGAAAACCCTAAGTTTAACTACTTCTGGGTATACGCAATCATATTCGCTTTCATAGTTATTTCTATCAATCTGTCTTTCTTTTCTGAGAATATCCAGAAAAGTAACATGAATGACCTGCGCACCATGATGACGGATGATGACGTAGACAAAATAATTATAGTAAACGAAAAGCTGGCCGAGGTTTTTATTAAAGATTCATCGCTTAAAAAAGAGAAGTACAAGAAGGTTGCCAGCAATCGTTTTGGTTCGCCTAACAAGGGCCCTCACTTTCATTTAACTGTGCCAAGCAACGATGCCTTTGATAAGTTTATTACCGAATTTTATAAGGAAAAACCAGGCATTGCATCGGTTAACGTAGAATACGAACTGCGCCAGGATTGGTGGAGAGACGTAGTGCCATGGCTGTTGCCGTTATTGATTATTGCCGGCTTGTGGATTTTTATGCTGCGCAAATCGGGTGGCGGCATTGGCGGACCGGGTGGCAACATCTTTAATATTGGAAAGAGCAAAGCCATTTTGTTTGACCGCGATGAGAAGATAAACATAACCTTTGACGATGTAGCCGGATTGGATGAAGCCAAAGTAGAGGTGCATGAGATTGTAAACTTTTTAAAGAACCCTAAAAAGTATACTGCGTTGGGTGGTAAAATACCAAAGGGCGCTTTATTAATAGGCCCTCCGGGAACGGGTAAAACCTTAATTGCCAAGGCTATGGCCGGCGAAGCTCAGGTGCCGTTTTTCAGCATTAGCGGTTCCGATTTTGTGGAGATGTTTGTGGGTGTAGGTGCTTCGCGCGTTCGCGATTTGTTCCGCCAGGCCCGCGAAAAAGCCCCTTGTATAATATTTATTGATGAGATTGATGCAATAGGTCGTGCACGCGGCAAAAACCTGGTGCAGGGTAACGATGAGCGCGAAAACACACTTAACCAGTTGTTGGTGGAAATGGATGGTTTTAGCTCAGAGAAAGGCGTAATTATGATTGCCGCCACTAACCGGCCAGATGTGCTAGATACTGCCTTGCTTCGTCCGGGCCGTTTCGACCGCCAGATTTCGATTGATAAGCCAGACTTAAAGGGCCGTGAACAGATTTTTAAAGTGCACTTAAAAACAATTAAGCTTAGCCCGAAGGTAGATGTGCAAAAACTATCTGCTTTAACCCCTGGTTTTGTTGGCGCCGATATAGCCAACATTTGTAACGAGGCTGCCCTTATTGCTGCCCGTAAGGATAAAACCGAAATTGATATGCAGGACTTTAATGATGCGGTTGACCGTGCCATTGGAGGGCTTGAAAAGAAGAATAAGTTGATTTCGCCGGAAGAGAAAAAGATAATTGCTTACCACGAAGCCGGCCACGCCGTATGCGGTTGGTTTTTAGAGAACGCGCACCCATTGTTGAAGGTGAGTATAATACCACGGGGTGTTGCAGCACTTGGCTACGCACAGTATTTGCCTAAAGAAAAATACATTGAGCGCGAAGAAGAAATGCTGGACCGCATGTGTATGACCCTTGGCGGCCGTGCTGCAGAACGTGTGGTGTTTGATAAAATTTCTACCGGTGCGCAAAACGACCTTGACCATGTAACACGTGTTGCGTATGCTATGGTTTCTATTTTTGGTATGAACGAAAAGGTGGGTAACGTATCGTTTTACGATATGCAAAACCAGAACTCTTTCAGTAAGCCATTTAGCGAAGAAACATCGAAACTGATTGATGAAGAATCGCGCAAAATTATAGAGGCGCAATACTTGCGTGCACAAAACCTGCTTAAAGATAAACGCAAAGAACTGGATGCCTTAGCAGCCTTGTTGCTGGAGAAAGAAGTGCTGTTTAAAGATGATTTGGAAGCACTGATAGGCAAACGCCCTTACGATAAGCAAGAACCGGTAGACGAAAACAACCCGAATGTGGATGGCACTTTAACCGTGTCTATAATCACAGACGCTCATAATGCTACTGTTGAGAATACATAGGCATAAAACTTTATTTGCCATAGTGCAGTGTTAATTTTGGTTTCGATAATATTTTATCGACAAAACCCCGGCACTATGTTTAAAGAAGAAAGCGGAAGCGGATTTTTTGCGAAGATGAAGAACGTTTTTTCGTACACCGAAAAAACAAACAATACAGAAACAATTACCGAAACACTTGTTGCTGCACCCGAGGCTTCATCTGACTTAAAAGTTAAGTTTAGCACCAGCCAGGCTGAAACGGTAAATGCTTTTAGCGAACCGGTATTAACCTATACCTCGCGCGTAAGTGCCGAAAGTGTAACTGAACGCGAAATTCCATTACGCACGGTAGAAGTAACTGCGCCGGTTTATACCTTAAACGTTGAGAAGGACTTAGACATACGCTTTGCCACAAAATTTATACAAGCCAACGGTAAGTTTGTTTTTTGCGAAAACCTGAAAGAAGCTATTGAAGGCTTAAGAATGTTGAAGGCCGAAAGAAATTGGTCGCACATTTTTTGCTGGGAGAACGAAATTAAAGATGCCTTTTGCGAAAGCAATTTTCAAAAGGGTGCTATTGGCTATACCATTGAAAACTCAGACGCTGCTATTTCGCTTTGCGAAAGCCTGATTGCTGATGAGGGAACTATCATACTTAACCCTAAGCAGGCTTCGCGCAGAAGGCTGCACTGCTTCCCTAAAACCCACATTATAATTACCGATGTGGCTCATTTAGCAGCAACTGAGGCAGAAGGACTGGAGAAGTTTTACGCGCTTAATAAAGGCGAACTACCTAATATTATTAAGCTGGGCTCGTGCAACAATGGCCACTTTTACGATAAGCAACGCCTTATTTTAAATGCCGAAGGTACTGAAGATGTATATGTGTTTTTGGTAGATAAGCCAATTCCGCCTTCTCTTCGCCCATAAGCTGCCACAATAATTTTATTTTAGCCCGATGCAGCCTTCGGGGAAAATCTACTTTGCTTCTGACCTTCACCTGGGCACACCCAACGAAAAATTGAGTGCCGCCCGCGAAAAGCTTTTTGTGCAATGGCTGGATGAAATAAAAGCCGATGCGCAAGAGATTTTTATAATAGGCGATATCTTCGATTTTTGGCACGAATACACTACCGTAATACCAAAGGGCTTTGTGCGTTTGCAGGGCAAAATTGCCGAGCTTTGCGATGCCGGCATACCTGTGCACATTTTTAGTGGCAACCACGATTTGTGGATGTTTGGCTACTTTGAAAAGGAGTTAGGTGCCAAAGTGCATACCCGGCCAACTCAGCGGGAGTTTAACGGCAAAAAGTTTTTTATAGGCCACGGCGATGGCCTGGGCCCCGGCGACCACGGCTATAAGTTTATTAAAAAAGTGTTCTCTAACCCGGTATGCCAGTTTTTTTTCAGGTGGCTGCATCCCGATATTGGCACACGCATTGCCAGCTATTTTTCGTACGAAAGCCGCTTTGGAAACGAGGGCAAAAAGGCAGTTGCTGAGCAATATACCAATGAGGATAAGGAATGGCTGGTACAGTTTTGCCGTGAGACATTAAAGAAAGAGCATTTCGACTTTTTTGTGTTTGGCCACCGCCATTTACCCTTAGATATTAAGCTAAATGAAACCAGCCGTTACATAAACACCGGAGATTGGCTCGATTATTATAGCTATGCAGTGTTTGATGGAGAGAAGGTGGAGTTGAAATACTATAAGCAGCCGACTATTGACGGCTGACAATCGACCATTGCAAAAGAAATGATGGGTTTTAAAATTATGATACAGCTATTTAAGAGCATATTCATTCAAATAGAAACGACAAGGATGGCTGTTCGCAATCGTCAATCGTCAGCCGTCAATCGTCTGGCGGCCGCTATTTTGTGTCTTGCGTCTTGCATCTTCATATCTGCCACTTCCTTCACGTTCATCAATTCCTACGACACCAAGGCAAACAGCATGGCCGTAGATAACTTTGGTAATTTTTATTCAGCATCCAATAACGAGGTGCTTAAGTATTCGCCCGATGGTAAATTTTTGTACCGGTATGGCGAATTTAAGTATGGCAAAATAGGGATGATAGACGTAAGCAACCCAATGAAGATGATGCTGTTTTACAGTGATTTTATGACGGTGGTTATACTCGATAAATTTTTAGTGCCTATAAATACCTATAACTTTTTCGACCTCGGCTACCAGAATGTTTCGGCCGTTGCCTCGTCTACCGATGGGCGCATTTGGTTTTACGATAACATAGATTTTAAACTTAAAAAGCTGGATGAAGCGGGCAAAATATTCAGAGAAAGTCAGCAGCTAAACCTGGTGTTGGAGCAAACTCCCAATCCTAATTATATGATTGAGCGCGATAACAAGGTGTACCTCAACGATTCGGCTATTGGCGTAATGGTGTTTGATATTTTTGGGAGCTACGAGAAGACAATTCCGATTAAAGGCCTTAAAAAATTCCAGATTTTGCAGGACCAGATTGTATACTTCGAAAACGGGACTTTAAGCTCCTACAATTCACTTACACTGGAGCATAAATCATTTACCTTACCCGACACAACCGGAGTTTCGCTTGCCGTTTTAGAAAAAAACCGCCTGGGCATAATGAAAGCCGAAAAGGTAGATTTTTACAAGTATTAGCGGCGCTTCCCCTCTTTCGCCAATTCAATTAAATTAGCGCCGCAAAAAATCGGTGTAATCAGTTTTAACCTGTGTAATCTCAAACTATGTTCAGCCAGTTAGAAAATATAAAAGGAAAGTTTATTGAGGTAGGCAAAACGCTTAGCGATCCTGCTACTATGAGCGATATGAAGCGCTTTACGCAGCTTAATAAAGAATACAGGGAGCTGGAGAAGGTGGTAAAGGTGTATGATGAATACCGCAATGTATTGGCCAACATTGATACCAATAAACAGATTATTGCCACTGAAAGCGATGAGGAGTTCCGCGAATTAGCTAAAAACGATTTATCGCAGTTAGAAACCGATAAAAGTAAACTGGAGGACGAGTTAAAAACTCTGTTAGTTCCTAAAGAGCCGGAAGATGAGCGTAATGTACTGTTAGAAATTCGTGCCGGTACCGGTGGCGATGAGGCGAGTATTTTTGTAGGCGACCTTGCCCGTATGTATACCCGCTATTGCGAAACCATAGGCTGGCAGGTAGTAATAGCCAATGCCAACGAAGGTAGCGTAGGCGGTTATAAAGAAATTGTATTAGAAATTAGCGGAGAAAATGTATACGGAAGGTTAAAGTTTGAAAGCGGTGTGCACCGCGTGCAGCGCATACCCGAAACCGAAGCCAAAGGCCGTGTGCATACATCGGCAGTTACGGTAGCGGTGTTGCCCGAGGCCGATGAAGTAGAGGTTTACATTAACCCGGCGGATATTAGATTAGATGTGTTCCGTGCTTCGGGTGCGGGCGGGCAGCACGTAAACAGAACGGAGAGTGCGGTGCGTTTAACGCACATACCAACCAATACAGTAGTAGAGTGCCAGCAGGAGCGTTCGCAGCACAAAAACCGCGAGCATGCTATGAAGATGCTGAAAACCAAAATTTACGAAACAGCGGTGCGCAAACACGAAGATGAAATCGCCGCCCGCCGTAAAACTTTGGTAAGCACCGGCGACCGCTCTGCCAAAATCAGAACGTACAACTACCCACAAGGCCGTATTACCGACCACCGCATAAACCTTTCTATTTACAACCTGCAGGTGTTTATGGATGGCAACATTAACGAAATGATTGATGCCCTTGCCGTAGCTGAGCAGAGTGAGAAACTGAAAGAGGGCGGCGTGAATTTTTAATTAGGTGGTTGTTAGATTGATATCAACTGGCTTTTGCTGCGCTTGTATTTCCAAAATCAACCTTTTTTCACATATATTCTTTTGTCACAACCAGTACATTTCCAAAAATAATCCGTCCATGTTTGAATTCTACTTACAAATTCAGAACAAAAAATATGGGATGTCCTTTTACCACACGACGAACAATCCAAATGCTTGATATTTCCGACTTGCTCACTTAAATTTGCCATACACAGAACTTTACGGTTAAAAAAGATATTCGAAAATAATCAAATTTATTTTTTTAAAAAAGATTTACAACCCCTCAAAATACTCTACAATCTTCCGCTTAAGCGTTTCGTCCTGCTCTTTTAAAACCAGCTTAGGTATGTTTTGCACGGTTTCGTATTGTGGCCAGCCTTCATCATCATTACCCAGGTATTTAAAGTAGCCATCGGTTGAAAAAAGCTTACAGATAGCCACGTGCATCAGGTCCTGCTTTTCTTCTTTCTCCCATTTATCTTTTACAATGCCCACCTCATTAATGCCTATTAAAAATAGCATGGCATTAATATCGGGTCGCTGGCCAAATTCATTTTTTACCCGGTTACGTACCTCGTACCAGCGCAGTGCAAAGCTTTTTTCATCTTCACTTTTATGTTCGTTTAATAAGGGCATTAGTGGCTTTTAATTTTCTTTTTATGGTTCAACTCAAATTCATCGGCGCTTTTTAAAAAGGGCAGCCGTTCTCTTATTTTCTGCAGGGCTTCAAAATCTAGTTCAATAGTAAAAACATCTTCGGTGTGCGCTTTAGTATATAAAGTGCTGCCTACGGCGTCGAGCACCATGGTGTCGCCGCTGTGGTTTATACCGGTAATATCCTGCCCTATGCGGTTTACGCCCGCAACATACGCCTGATTTTCTATGGCACGCGCAACCAGCAGGCTTTTCCATGCAAAATTGCGCTGCTCCGGCCAGTTAGCTACATACACCAGCAAATCGTAAGCCGGTTTGTCTGTTTCTGCATTTATCGTATTGCGTGCCCACACCGGAAAGCGTAAATCGTAACATACCATCGGGCAAATCTTCCAGCCCTTTAAAGTAACTATCAGGCGTTCATTACCTGCGGTAAAAATTTGTGGTTCGGTGCTAAGCGAAAACAAATGGCGCTTATCGTATAGCTCAAATTGCCCATCAGGTTGCATCCACACCAGGCGGTTAAAAAATCGATCGCCTTCTTTAATTAGCAAACTGCCACACAGCACACAGTCTTTTGCCGCGGCCGTTCTTTTCATCCATTGCACCGCCGAACCATGCATATCTTCAGCCAATGCTCTGGCATTCATGCTAAACCCGGTGCTAAACATTTCCGGCAATATAATCAGGTCGGTTTGCTCAACAGCTGCTATTTTATCGGTAAACATTTTAAGGTTAACCGGAATGTTTTCCCAATGCAGGCTGGTTTGTATAAGGGTAATGCGAAGGTTTTCACTCATCCTGTAAATGATTGTAATCCTTAACAACAATGCTTAAAAAATCTTCGGGGCTTTCGGTACGGGTTACGCCCATTTTAGCCTGTATTTTATTGGTAAGCGTATAAAACATTTCAAAATTATCGCGGTAATTGGGGGTGTTTAAAACGCGTTTAATTAACACAATATCTTCGCCGGTTAGCTTTTGCGCCTCAGGGTAGGTAACCTGGTGATTACTGTTAACTCTTTCGTATAGCGTATCTTTTAGCAGTACGCGGTCCTGCACTCTTATTACAGCAGTTTGCGCCAAAATATCACCCAGGCGCTGGCCCCTTTTATTAACCAGAATAGTTATGATGGCTACCATACCCGAAAGGATGTTAATGTCTATAAGCCGGAACATCCAGCGTATTAAATAAGCCCCAAATCCGGCTTGTGCGCCATCCAGTTTTACTACTTTTATTTGGCGTATCCGCTTGCCGGGGGTTTGGCCCTCCATAAAGGTTTCGAACAGTAAACTGTAAAACAAAAATGGCAGCGCCAGTAAGGCTAAAAGCCAGTACGCATTTTTGCCGTCAAAAATGCCAAAATAAACCACCGCTATAAAAATTATATAACCCACTTTAATAATCGAGTCTATCAGGTACGCCAGCATACGGTCGGCAAGGCTGCCCACTTCATATTGAATGGTTACATTGTGCGAGGTGTTTATATCTAACGAGTTCACTGGCTAAAAAATGATTTTATGTTTTTTGAATATATCGTGTTTATATTACGTTGCTAAAATAGCAATACAAAACCTGTGAGAGAAGTAGTATTTATTAAAAACAACGGCCCTAAGTGGGAAAAGTTTGAACAGATAGTTAAATCGTCGAACAACGTTTCTGCCGATGAACTTTCTGATTTATACCTCGGCCTGCAGGATGACCTTGCTTATGCCCGTACTTTTTACCCTAAAAGTAATACCACCAAATATCTTAACGAACTAACAGCTCATTTTCACCGGGCTATTTACAAGAATAAAAGAGAGCGGGGCAGCCGTATACTTACCTTTTGGAAATATGAAGTGCCCTACGCAGTATTAAAAAGCCATCGCCAGTTATTTTATGCACTGCTCATATTTGTAACTTCAATACTTATAGGCACGGTATCGTCGGCCAACGACGAAAATTTTACGCGGCTGATAATGGGCGATAGTTATGTAAATATGACTCTGGAAAACATTGAAAAGGGCGACCCTATGGCTGTTTATTCAAAAATGCACCAGCAGGAAATGTTTTTTGCCATTAGCACCAATAATATTTATGTGTCATTTTTAGCTTATGTAATGGGTATTTTCTTTTCGGTAGGTTCGGTGTATATGCTGTTTAGCAATGGCGTTATGGTAGGCGCTTTTCAATATTTATTTTATCAAAAGCAGGTTTTTACTACTGCTATGCTGGCTATTTACCTGCATGGCGCGTTAGAACTTTCGGCTATTGTAATTGCGGCCGGTGCAGGTATGGTGCTGGGCAACAGTATTGTTTTTCCGGGCACTTACTCGCGGTTAGATTCGCTTACAGAGGCAGCAAAACGCAGCCTTAAAATTATTATAGGCTTAATACCCGTATTTGTGGTGGCCGCCATACTTGAAAGCTTTGTTACCCGGTATTATAATGTAATGCCACAGCTATTGCGGGTAATTATAATTCTTGTATCTTTTAGTTTTATAATATGGTATTTTATTTTGTACCCGCTAAGTCTAAAAAACAAACAAAATGGAAAACAAAATTCAGCTGCTTAAACCACGCAACTTTGGCGATGTAATGAATGAGACTTTTGCGTTCGCAAAAGAAGTTTTTAAGCCGCTTTTACAGGTTATTTTATACGTAGTATTTCCGGTGCTTATTGTAGGCAGCTATTTTTATTCGCGTTATATGTCCTCTATTTTCAGTATAATGGGCAACACCGACCCGTATGCATCCCAAAGCGCAATACGAAATAGTGCAGCTAACATTTTTTTAGGCATGGGCGGCATTATGTTGGCCAGTATACTGCTATACCTGGCAGTGGTTGCAACTTTTTTGAAGTACGAGGCAAGCGAAGATGGTAAACTTACGGCCAGCGACATTTTGAATGGAATGAAGAAGGACTTTTTAAGCTTTATTGGTTTTATAGTGGTATTTGCAATAGTGCTTTCGGTTAGCATGGTGTTGTTAATAGGCCTTGTCATTGCGGTGTTTAGTTTTGGCGGTAAGGTGGGCGGTGTATTATTGGGTATTGCCATGTTTTTCGGCTTTTTTTATTTAATGATTACCATGGCTTTTACCCCTTTTATTTACATGCGCGAACGCAATGGAATTTTAGAGGCTATTTCGCGCGCATTTTACCTTATTAAGGGCCACTGGTGGCAAACCCTCGGAATCTTTTTTGCTACTTACATGGTAGTATACCTAGCCAGCCTGATTTTTATTATTCCTTTTTATGCTATCTTTTTTACCGGTATTATGCATGGTGTAAAAAATGGCGGTACCCCTTCGTTTGAAATGGGTACGTGGGGTACTGTATCTATGATGTTTATGTTTTGCGGTATGTTCGTGTTGTCGTCGCTTATTAATATGTCGTTTGTTGTGCAGTACTACAGCCTGGTTGAAAGGAAAGACGGCGTTGATATAATGCAGCAGATTGAAAACCTGGGTTCCACAGAAACTCCACAGGCATAAATAGCCAACCCATTAGCTATGCAGCGCAGGCCTTATTTTACTGTTGTCAAATCTTTTTTATTAGCCTTATTGCTGCTTGCATTAAATGCGCTGGTAGCCCAGGATAGCAGCGCTATAGAAATAAGAAAGTTTGATCAAACTGCGCTTGAAAAATACCGCAGCCAACCCGAATTTGAGTATGAAACCGTTGCAACGGAGCAGCTGGATTTTTTCTCTCTTGTAATGCATTATTTGGGCAAGTTGTTCCGGCAATTATTTTCTTCGGAACAGGAGGTAACCATTTACAGGGTGTTAGCCTATGGCCTGATGATAGTTAGTGTATTACTAATTATATTAAACCTGCTTGGTATTGATATAAGGCGGCTTTTTGCAACCGAATCGCAGGCCATAATGCCACACTCGATTGCCGAAGAGAATATACGCGAAATGAATCTGGACGAGTTGATTGCACAAGCGTTTAATGCAGGGCAATGGCGGCTGGGTATACGGTACCAATATTTGAAAGCCCTGCGCCTGCTAACCGATAAGGAACTGATACGCTGGCAGCCCGGCAAAACCAATATGGACTACTACTACGAACTTAAAGGAGAAAATGCAAGGCATGCATTTTTAGAGGTGACCAGCGCGTTTGAAAACGCCTGGTATGGAAATGCAGAAGTAACAGAGGCAGATTATTTACAAACCAAGGGACATTTTGAAAGTTTTTACGGGCAGATAAAGCAATACCGGGCGTAAGTGAAAGGGAAAAAACTGCAACTATTTTTACTGGTGTTTTATGCAGTGCTTTTGGTGCTGATAGGAGTAATGCAACCCACCGAAATAAACTGGACACCCACTTATTCATCGGCCGATAAAATACCGTATGGCAATTTTGTCCTCTATAAACAGCTGCAAACCTTATTTGCGAAAAACGAGGTTTTTACAAGCGAAGTACCTTTTTATAATTATGTAAACGAGCAGGAAAATCAGCCGGCAAACTTTATAATAGTTAATAACCAGTGCAATGCCGATGAACTGGATGTAAACGCCATGATGAACTTTGTGCGCGAAGGAGGCAACGTTTTTATTGCCACAAACGGCCTTTCTGCTGCTTTAGAAGATTCGTTAGGTATAAGCATTACCGAAACTATTGCCTATGGCAGGCTTGCAAATTCCGATTCCGGAAAAACAACGCCACTCTATTTTTTAAACCCGGCGTTGCAAGGCGGGCAGAGCTATAATTTTAAGCAGGGCTATGTAAACTATAAAATAATCGATGTTGATTCAGTGGCAAAAAAAACGCCGGTGTTGTTGGAGCATTATCATAATCGGCTGCCGCGCTTTGCACTGGGCACTTATGCGGGCGACGATGTGAATTTTGCGCGCATACCGCTGGGCGAAGGCAGTTTTTATATCCATTCGTTCCCAATAGCTTTTACAAATTACAATATGCTTAAAGCCAATAACAACGAGTATGTGGCCAAGTGCCTGTCGTATTTGCCTAATCAAACTGTATTTTGGGATGAATATTACAAACCGAATAAATTTCGTGCGGCCCAAACACCCCTGCGCTACATTTTATCGGTGCCTGCATACCGCTGGGCTTATTACTTAGCTATATTTTCTATACTTATTTATGTACTGGTTTATGCCCGGCGGCAGCAGCGCATAATCCCTATTATAGAACCGTTCAGAAATCTTTCGCTGGAGTTCGCACGCACCGTGGGCACTTTATATTATCAGCAAAAAGACCACCGCGATTTAGCAGAGAAAAAAATGACCTATTTTTTAGAGCGGGTGCGGAACCATTACTACCTGGCCACTAACTTAACCAATGAAGATTTTCAGGAAAAGCTCGCCTATAAAAGCAATACCGAAAAGGAAACAGTAAAAGAAATATTCAGGATATATTTTAACTATATACGCGAACAACGTAGTATAAATGAGCAAACTTTAATCGCCTTTAATGCGGCGCTCGAAAAATTTTATAACGAATCAGGTTTAACCAATAAATAAAAACAGATGGAAGATTTAGTTCAGCAAAACCCGAACCCCGAATTAGAAAAGCTACGCGAGGCCGTTACGCAAATAAAGACCGAAGTGCATAAAATAATAGTGGGGCAAGAGCAAATGATTGACTTGTTGCTTACGGCTATACTAAGCAACGGGCACGTGCTTATTGAGGGTGTGCCGGGGGTAGCAAAAACCCTTACTGCAAAAATTATTGCGCGCTGTATATCGGCCGGTTTTTCGCGCATTCAGTTTACGCCCGACTTAATGCCCAGCGATATTTTGGGTACAAATATTTTCAACTTTAAAGCCAGCGAGTTTGAATTTAGGCGCGGGCCCATCTTTTCAAACGTTATTTTAATTGACGAGATTAACCGGGCACCGGCAAAAACGCAGGCGGCATTGTTTGAAATAATGGAAGAGCGCCAGGTTTCGCTGGATTCGAAAACCTATATAATGGAAGAACCGTTTATAGTGTTTGCCACACAAAACCCCATTGAGCATGAAGGCACTTATCGTTTGCCCGAAGCGCAGCTGGACCGGTTTATTTATAAAATAGAGGTTAACTACCCTACGCTGGAAAATGAAATTCAGATACTAAACGACTTTCAGGAACGGGGTGGCGTAAATGATTTGAATACGGTAAATGCGGTTTTAAGTGTAACCGATTTAAAGGCATACCAAAAAGCGGTGCGCCATGTATACATAGAGCCTAAGCTAATTGAATTTATTGCCCGCTTAACGGCTAAAACCCGCGATAATGTTGATTTATATGTAGGGGCCTCGCCAAGGGCATCGCTGGCTTTATTGGCAGCATCAAAAGCATTGGCAGCTATACGCGGCCGCAACTTTGTAACACCCGATGATATAACCTTTGCGGCCAAGCCGGTAATGCGACACCGCATTATTTTAACTCCCGAAAAAGAAATGGAGGGTGCTACTACCAATGAAGTGATAGATGCGTTAATGAAATCGGTAGACGTACCACGATAAAAAGAACATGGAATTTTTTCGCACCATTTTTTTGCAAAAACGTTTGTTTGCCATACTGGCAGGCCTGGTAGTGCTGTTTACTTTAAGCGCTGCTGTTAAAGGCTTGTTTGTAATTGCGCAGGTGTTATTTTTTGTGGTGCTGCTGGTTACACTGGTGGAAACACTAATGCTGTTTGGCAAAAAAAGCGGCATAGTTGGTACCAGGTTAACCCCGGAGCGGCTATCGAACGGTGATGATAATGAGCTTAATATTTATATAGAGAACAACTTTAGCTTTGGTGTTAACCTAAGGGTAATAGACGAAATACCTCACCAGTTTCAGCGGCGCGACCTTTTGTTTTTTACCACGCTTTCGCCCGGAACAAACAAAAAAATAAGCTACAGCCTAAAGCCGGTTGAGCGCGGCGAGTATAGCTTTGGTGGTGTAAACGTTTTTGCCACCAGCGTTATAGGGCTGGTAAGCCGCCGGTTTGTTTTTAGTGCAGATAAGATGGTACCGGTATACCCTTCGTTTTTGCAAATGCGTAAGTACGAACTACTCGCCATATCTAACCGGTTAAGCGATTATGGGCTAAAAAAAATACGGCGCATAGGGCATAGTATGGAGTTTGAAAAAATACGCGAGTATGTGCAGGGCGATGATTACCGTACTGTAAACTGGAAAGCTACCGCCCGCAAAAACCAACTAATGGTTAACCAGTTTCAGGATGAGAAAAGCCAGCATGTATACTCCATCATAGATAAGAGCCGGTTAATGAAAATGCCGTTTGAGGGAATGACTTTGCTGGACTATTCAATTAACGCTGCACTGGTTATATCCAACATAGCACTTAAAAAGGGCGATAAGCCGGGGCTTGTTTCTTTTTCCGAAAAGATAAACTCGCTGGTGCCGGCCGAAAGCCGTGCTACACAGATGAATAAAATACAGGAAGCCCTGTATCGTGAACAGACCCGTTTTTTAGATGCCAATTTCGAATTGCTAAATGCTACAGTAGTGCGTAAGTTGCAACAGCGCAGTTTGGTGTTACTGTATACTAATTTTGAATCGCTGCAGGGTATGCACCGGCAGCTGAAGTATTTAAAATCAATTGCGGCAAGGCATGTGGTGGTAGTTATATTTTTTGAGAACACAGAGCTTAAGGACCTTATTAAAGATGCGGCACCCGATACCGAGGGTATTTACCAAAAAACCATTGCCGAAAAATTTGCTTTTGAAAAACGGCAAATAGTGAAGGAGCTAAAGCAACACGGCATATACAGCATACTTACCCCACCGCAGCAGTTAACGGTAAACACTATCAATAAATACCTGGAGCTAAAGGCCCGCGATTTAATTTAAATGCGCGATAGCTGCTCGGCTGCCCGTTTAAGGGTTTCTTCTTCTTTAGCAAAGCAAAACCTAATTACGCTGTTATCTATGTTATGGCGGTAAAAAACCGATACCGGTATAGCCGCCACGCCATTATCGCGGGTAAGGCGTTTTACAAATTCAATATCGCGTTCATCGCTAATGCGGCTGTACGATACTAATTGAAAATAGGTGCCCTCGCAGTTAAGTAAATTAAAGCGGGATGATTGAATAGCTCTGCGGAAAAAATCGCGCTTTTGCTGGTAAAAGGCGTTTAATTCCAAATACAATTCCTTGCGGGGTAAAATTTGTGCAAAGGCCTCTTGCGCTACCGAGTTTACACTAAACACATTAAACTGGTGTACCTTGCGGAACTCGACAGTTAAATTTTTAGGGGCAATGCAGTAGCCTAATTTCCAACCAGTGTTGTGGTAGGTTTTACCAAAGCTGCCAATAACAAAACTGCGTTCGGCCAGCCTGGGGTGACGCAACACGCTCTCATGCTTTATGCCATCAAAAATAATATGCTCATAAACTTCATCGCTTATCAGCATTATATCGCTCCCCTTAATCAGCTTCTCTAATTCCGCCATATCGTTGGCTTTTAGGGTAGAGCCGGTAGGGTTGTGCGGAGTGTTTATGATAAGCATTTTGGTGCGCTGGTTTATCAGGCGCTTTACCTTTTGCCAATCAACTTTATAATCCGGCGATTCCAGGTCGTAAAAAATGGCTTTGCCTCCTGCTAACTCTACCGCAGGGGCGTAGCTATCATAGGCAGGTGCAAACAAAATAACCTCGTCATCTTCGCGTATTACCGATAGTATGGCCGTAAAAATAGCCTGTGTGCCACCGGCGGTTATAGTAACTTCTGTATCGGGCTCAATTTTAGCACCGTAAAGGGCCTCTGCTTTTTCGGCAATGCGTTCGCGCAAAAGCACATTGCCGGCCATGGGGGCATATTGGTTATGGCTGCCACGCATAGCTTTTTCTACTTCTTCTATTAATACGGGGTGTGGCTTAAAATCCGGAAACCCCTGCGAGAGGTTAATGGCATTATGCTCCTTTGCCAGGGCACTCATAACCGTAAAAATGGTGGTGCCTGTGTTAGGAAGCTTTGAACTTACTGAGGAAGGGAAAATCATTTGTTTGAAAAGTAAATTGAACAATCAGACAATACAAAAAGCAAACGCTAAAATGAATTGGTTAATCTTTTTCCCTCTTAAAGATACTTATCCAGGTCGGCTACTTTTAAGTCAACCGTTATCTGCTTAATCTCCTGTTCCTTCGCTTTTTCGCAAACCAGCAGCACATCGCCGGTATCTACTACACAATAACCAGTCAGGCCCTGCAGCACTACCAGTTTATCCTTAGGCACCATTATCATGTTGTTCGACGAATCGTAAATTTTTACGTTTTTGCCTGCAACAGCGTTACCCAGGTAATCGTGCTCGTAAACCTCATACAGCGAATCCCACGAGCCTATATCGCTCCAACCAAACTGCGCCGGAATGGTATAAACGTTATCGGCCTTTTCCATAACGCCGTAATCAATCGAAATATTGGTGCATTGCGAGTAAACCTGTTGTATAAAACGGGCCTCGCCGGGCGTATTGTAATGTTTATGGGCTTCCCTAAAGGCCTCTGCAATTTCGGGCAGGTGTTTAACTACGGCCTGTAAAAGTGTTTTGGCCTTCCACACAAACATACCACTGTTCCATAAAAAATCACCGCTGTTTAAAAACATTTTGGCAATATCAAGGGTCGGTTTTTCGGTAAAGGTTTTTACCTTATAAAAGCCGTCTTTTCCGGTTTCGTCTTCAAACTGTATATAGCCGTAGCCGGTAGAGGGTTTACTTGGCTTAACCCCTATAGTTACCAGGTAGGTATTATTTTTAACAAAGTCAACACATTTTTGCACTACCTCCAAAAACCGGGTTTCTTCCAGTATAAGGTGGTCGCTGGCGGCTATTACCACCGTAGCATTTTTATCGCGGGCATAAATTTTATCGCAGGCGTAGGTAATGCATGGCGCGGTGTTACGGCGCATGGGCTCCTTTAAAATCTGCGAGTCGCTCAGGTGGGGCAGCTGCTCTTTTACCAGGTTTTCGTAGGCCTCGGCGGTTACCACGTAAATATTTTCTTTGGGTACAATGTGCTCAAAACGCTGATAGGTCATCTGCAGCAGCGTTTTGCCGGTGTTCAGTATATCTAAAAACTGTTTGGGCTTGGCGGTTCTGCTTTCGGGCCAAAAACGGCTACCAATTCCTCCCGCCATTATTGCAACGTATGTGTTGCTCATTAGTGATGCTTATTTTAAAGAGGCGCAAAAGTAATTATTCAAACGGTGTGTCAAAATGGGTTGCGTTATCTTATTTTACACCAAAGGCCGCCCCTACATGGGTGGTTTCCATTCAAAACGGTTGAATAACAGCTACTTGCACAAGCTTTAAGCTTTGCAACAAGCATCCTATTTATTCGTATATAAAAACCATCTCATAATAATTCGTAACCCCCTGCTTTCTTCAAAACTTGTTTTTAAATTCGCCATCCTTTTTTAAAAAAAGAATTATTTTAAAGCACGCAAATAAACATACGCTATATAGAGAGGTAGTTTTACATCAAAAAAATTAAGGATTATGACTATAGCAGAAATGAGCCCACAGGAAGCCCTACAGGAGTTTTTCGGCTTTACCAAATTTAAAGGTACCCAGGAGGCAATCGTTAAATCGGTGCTGGCCGGCAAAGATACCTTTGTAATTATGCCTACCGGAGGCGGCAAGTCGCTTTGCTACCAATTGCCCGCCATTATGAGCGAGGGGGTGGCTATTATTATTTCGCCGCTTATCGCCCTTATGAAAAACCAGGTAGACCTGGTGCGTAACTACTCAGATAAAGACAGCATAGCCCACTTTTTAAACTCGTCGCTTAACCGCACCGAGCGCAATGTGGTTATTAAGGATATTAAAGAGGGCAAAACCAAAATGCTCTATGTAGCGCCCGAAACGCTTACCAAGCAGGATACGGTAGACCTTTTTAAAGAAGTAAGGGTTAGCTTTATTGCGGTTGATGAGGCCCACTGTATATCGGAATGGGGACACGATTTTAGGCCCGAGTATCGCCGCATACGCGAAATTATTACGGCCCTCAATCAAAAGTTCCCCATCATAGCCCTTACGGCTACGGCAACCCCTAAGGTGCAAAGCGATATTGTAAAAACGCTGGAGCTTAAAAAGCCCAACATTTTTATTTCGTCGTTTAACAGGCCCAACCTTTATTACGAAATCCGCAGCAAAAAAACACCGCAGCTGGCCATTAAAAATATGGTGCAGTTTATAAAACAGCGCCCGGGTAAAAGCGGTATTATTTATGTTATTAACCGCAAAACCTGCGATGATTTGTCGGAGGTTTTGCGCGCCAATGGTATTAAGGCCCAGCCTTACCACGCCGGGCTGGAGGGTAAACTGCGCACTCAAACCCAGGATGCCTTTTTGATGGAAGAGCTGGATGTAATAGTGGCTACCATTGCCTTTGGTATGGGTATAGATAAGCCGGATATCCGCTTTGTAATACACTACGATATACCTAAAAGCTTAGAAAACTACTATCAGGAAACAGGCCGTGCCGGCCGCGACGGGCTGGACGGAGAGTGTGTAGTGTATTTTTCGTATAAAGATATTTCGAAGCTCGAAAAGCTACTGCGCGATAAGAGCGTAGCAGAGCGCGAGCGCAACATACAGCTGATTAACGAAACCGTTGCTTATATAGAAAGTGCCGAGTGTCGTCGTAAATTTTTACTGCATTACTTTGGCGAAGAGTTTAACGCCAAAGATTGCAACTGCATGTGCGATAACTGCAAACACCCGAAAGAAAAACTGGATGTAACGGAAGATACCAAGCTGGCCCTTACAGTTATACGCGCGGTAAAAGAAAACCACGATTTACCTTACGTAACCAAGTTGTTGATAGGTAAAAAAGGAAAAGAAGTTACCGACTTTAAATACGATAAGCAACCTTGGTTTGGTAATGGCTCCGATAAAGACGAGCACCACTGGAACTCGGTTATCCGCCATGCTATGATGGCCGGTTTGCTGGATAAGGATATTGAGCAATATGGTTTATTAAAAATTACAGCCCGCGGTCACGAGTTTTTACGCAAACCGCGCGTAATGAAGGTTTCTATAAATCACAACTACGAAGATGATGGCAGCGATGTAATTGTAGAAGATGGCAGCGCAAGCCGTGGCGTATTAGACCCACAGGTGCTTAACATGCTTAAGGAACTGCGCAAGCAGGTAGGTAAGCAGCACAACCTGCCGCCATACGTTATCTTCCAGGATTCATCGTTGGAAGAGATGGCTACCAAGTACCCTATTAGTATGGATGAGCTATGCAACATTAGTGGGGTTAGTAAAGGTAAGGCCGAGCGCTACGGTAAGAAATTTATAGAGGCGATTAAAAAGTATGTTGAAGAGAACGACATAGAGCGCCCTACCGATTTTGTAGTGAAGGGTGTGGTAAACAAAAGCGGCGATAAAATCAGGATTATACAGGCCATCGATAAAAAGATTTCGATTGATGAGATTGCCAAAATGCTTGGTAAAAAGCGCCCTGAGCTGATTCATGAATTAGAAACGATTGTAAATAGCGGTACCAAACTTAACCTCGATTATTATTTAGAAACAGTTTTAGATGAGGATTTGATTGAGGACATATACGAATACTATCGCACAGCCCCTACCGATTCGTTAGATGCTGCCTGCGAAGAGTTTAAAAACGATGATGTAGATATAGAAAACCTACAGCTGATGCGCATTAAGTTTATGAGCGAAATGGCGAACTAAAAGTTACAGCCACCATTAAAGTTTAAAAGAAATGAGCCAGGAAACGTATGAAATAAAATTGCCGCAGTTTGAAGGTCCCTTCGACCTGCTACTGTTTTTTATCGAGCGCGATGAATTGGATATATACGACGTTCCTATTTTTAAAGTAGCCAACGACTTTTTGGATTTTATCCGGAAAATGGATGCCTTAAACATTGAGGTGGCCAGCGAATTTATTTTAGTAGCCGCTACGCTTATGCGCATAAAGGCTAAGTTGCTGTTGCCACGTAAAGAGGTAGACCCAGAAACCGGTAAAGAAATTGACCCCCGCGATGAATTGGTTACCCGCCTTATTGAGTACAAAAAGTACAAAGAGGTAACCGAGAACATGCGCAAAATGGAAGAAGACCGCCAAAGCATTACCAAACGCGGAAACACCCTGCATGAGAATAAAGAGATAGCCGACTTGTTTGAAACCGAGTTCGAGATGCAAAGCTTAACCATGTTCCGGTTGCTTAAATCTTTCCAAAACGTGTTGGATCGCATTGCCCGCGAAAAGAATAAGAAGGTGGTGCACACCGTTGAATCGCCGGCGTATACCATTAGCGGTGAAAAAATGATGCTGCTCGAAAAAATTAAAATAGGACAAAAGACAGCTTTTGAAGAAGTGTTTGCCGAAGTGGAAAATCGCATACATGCCATTTTCGTCTTTCTTTCAGTGTTAGAGTTAATACAAGAGCAGCAGATAAAAATTACCATAGGCGAAGGCTACAATAATTTTTGGGTAGAAAAGAACGACCCCGAAGAAATTAAAGAAGTAGTGTTGGAAGGGCAGCAGAATTAATGCCGTCGACAACTGAAAATACAAACCCGCTTATGCAAGCGGGTTTTTTATTTTTAACGCGTGAGCGACGCCCCGCAAAAAATAAACCTTTGGAAACTGCTTATACCTTTAAGCATAGGCATAGGTGCTTCGGCGTACCTTATTACCAAAATGAATTTTGCAGCCTTACAGGCGGTTAGCATCAACACTAAATTGATTGTTGGGTTACTTATTGCGGCCTTAACGGTAATTGTGCGCGATGCTGCTTTTATGTATAAGCTGCGGCTTAGCACTAATAAGCACATGACCTGGAAAAAGACTTTTCAGACCATTACCATGTGGGAGTTTAGCGCTTGTATAGTACCTAAAGTAAGCGAGGCCCCTTTTGTATTGTTTATATTAAAAAACAGCGGACTTACCTATGGCAAAAGCGTAGCAGTATTAATGCTGAATGCCTTTTTCGATAACATGGCTTTTGTGGTGGTTTGGACGGTATTGTATTCAATACTGGGTAGCAGTATGCTTAACTTTACTTACGCCTGCGCCGACCTGGCCGATAGCCCGGTGTTACAAACTTTACGCGCCTTTGGCAGTTATGCCTGGATTGGCTATGGCGTTTTATTATGCGCCTGTATTTTTTTAGGCAGCGCCTTGTTTGTTTTTCCGCATGCTGCCAAAAAGTTTTTCCATCGCCTTTCTAAGGTTGTATTATTAAACCGTTTCGAAAAAGGTATTGCCGAACTGGGTGATGAAGTAGAACTAACAGCCCGCGAGTTCAAAGGCCGCCCCTTAGCTTTTTGGGTTAAAATGAGTATTGCCACACTGATAAACTGGGTAGGCCGTTACCTGTTGGCGGTATCGTTGTTGTATGCCTTTGCAATAACCGATTTTAGTTTTTTAATGGCCCTTTCGCGCCAATATGTGCTTTGGATATTTACCGGCGTGCCTACTACCCCGGGGGCAACCGGTGTAGCAGAGTTATCATTTATGGCGCTTAACTGCGAGTTTACACCGGTAGGGCTTTCGGCGGCGGTAGCGTTGGTATGGCGGCTGTATTCGTACTACTTGTATATACTGTTGGGCTTAATAATATTGCCTAAGTGGGCTAAGCAAATAGCTAAACGGTAATACCCGCTATTCTTCAATTGCAAACTTCTTCATTTCGCCATTTTCCAACAGCAAAGCAATTTCGTTTCGTTGGTTGGTAGTAAGCACCGCAACAATCGTTTCTTCTACTTCAATTTGTTGCTTCACGCTAACCGCTCCATCTATAGTATATACGGTTAGGCAATGTCCACTGGCTGCTGCCGCGCAGGTATCCGATATAAATACAGCGCTTATTATTCCCATTTCGCTGCTATCACCTAATAAAGCAAACTGGCCGTTGGCATCGGTTACAAACAAAACCCCAACCGTGCAGCTGATAATAAATTTAGGTGCGCCCAGTAAGTGCGATATAGCTAAATAGCTGATGGTAGAATCAAAATCGATGGAGCGCACATCTCCGTCGTTAGAAATAAAAAACAATACGTCATCTTGTTTAAAATAAAAGCCACCGGCTTTGGCCGTCATTGGCACGGCAGCGGTATAAAAATTAAGCCGCGCAAAATCACCGGTACAATCGGTAGTTTTTACCAGGCTATTGTCGGTGTTGTAATGATTTAGCGATGCTCCGTCATCGTGCCTTACAACGGCAGCAATGCGGTTTATGTTATCAACTCCCACGGCAAGCATATCGGCCGGAAGGTAGGCGCAGGTATAAAGATTCAGCGAAAAATCGAAGTATTTATTTGCCTGCAGCTTTTTATCGTAAAAACCGTTACCGGTCAGGTAGTATATAACAACACTGTTTTTTTGTAAAGCATTTACGGCTATTACCATTTTATCTACTACGGCTAAGGGTTCATTCCAAATACAATAGTCGGTATTGTTATACCAGTTGGTGCGCGAAAAAATAAGCCTGCCCTGCGAAATGCCGAATGAATAAACGCAATTATGCACGTTCATGGCCTTAAACCATTTCACATCTTTATTCAGCCTTAAATCGCTAACCACATTTTGTATAGCGGTTTGTTTTTTATGCAGGTGTATGTAACGGCTGCAATCGCTTGTTACCAGTTGGTCATCTTCGGTGTAGTTTGCTAAAACGCTCAGGCGGGTAAGGTTTCCCGCGTTGGCCTGTTCGCTTATAATTTCATAAGCTATATTGGTGGTTGTTTCGGTAGTTTTACCGGGGTACAATTTGTTTACCTGCTGCATTACATCCAGCAGCATATTTTTTTGCTGCGAAGTAGATGCCTTTTTATAAACCGCTTCAATATCCGCCACCACTTCTGTTTCGCCCGTTTGCTGCTTCAGAGTATAATATTGTGTAAGGCATTCTGCGGGCTTTATGTTTTCTTCCCAGCCAAGCATTAAGGTAGTAAATGCTTCGGCGGTATTATTTAGTTTGTAATGTTGTAACCGGGCTACCTCTAAATAGTTTTTTACCTGCAGGGCGCTTTCAACACATTTAGCATAGCAGGCTTCTGCTTTTGTATTTTGCCCCAATACGGTGTAAAGGTCTCCGGCCTTTTCGTAGTTATTTAGTTCTATATACAGCTCTATCGCCTCTTCCAGAAGCCCTCCTTTTTCAAGGCAATCAGCAGCCGCTTGTTTACGGTGCAGGTGGTCTTTGTAGAGTGCTGCCGCTTCGCGGTAAAACTTACCCTGCATAAGTGCATTGGCGGCACTGTTATAATCGCCCAGCAGGTTGGTATATATATAAGCCGCACGTTTGTAGTTACCTCGTTTTAACTCCTGTTCAGCTGCCTTTATATACTTTATCCGTAAATCGTTTGCCCGGTCGCCAATATTCCACACGCTGCGCACTTGCCCACCGCCTAAGCCCCGCATATTAAACAAGCTATCCTGCCGGGTCAGTTTACTGCCCTCATCGGTAGTTCCACGGCCCTGGTACATGCTCGATAAGGGTATAGCATATTTAAGCGCCTCATCGGGGTCGGTTTCAAACAGGTTCATTAACCGGTTTATTTCGCTATCGCGTTCTTTTTGTAGCTCCTCCATGGTTTTTTTAATCCAGGTAGTGGTGCGTTCGGTTATGTTTCCTAAAAAACCTTCTAACCACGAAGGAGAGCGATAGCTTGCGGGGGGTGCTGATGGGCTATTGCTTTTTGGTAGCAGGTTAACCAATAAGGCAATTAAAGTACCCAGCACCATTGGTATGAACATAATTGCTGCAAGCAGATAATAAAGAATGCGGTTGCCCGCCATTTTTGCAGCTTGCGCGGCCGGTGCCGGTTTGCCGGGTATTTCTTCAATAGGTTTTACACCAATTTCTTTTTTAAAACTTTCAAGCAAATCCTGCACTTCATCGCGCTGCACCCTTATAGACTGTAAGGGCGGCACTGTGATAGCTGCCGGTGCGCTTTGCCACCTGTTCTCTAATACTACCGGTAGTTGAATCAGTTGAAGTAAGTCAATGCGGTCTTCAGGCTCAAAGCCAACCAGGCCTATAGTGGGATGGAAAAACTGCACCTTCCAAAGCAATATTTTTTCAAGTTCAGATTTAGTAACTGCAGGATACAAGGCAGCGGATGCCGGTATATATAGCCGGCCCGTTACAGCAGTATAAGCAGGTAATTGCTGCATAGCTTTGTTGCCTGTGGCACTTACTATAACAAAAAGGCCCGCAGGTTTAATACTGCGTATCGATTCGGGAACCACATAACACTGCAACTGGCCGTAAGGTATCTGCCAGCTATCAATTTCGCGCAACCATGCCGCGGCTGTGCTGCCTGCAATAAATACAGCATCGGTGTTGCCTTTTTGTTTGGGGTTATATTTTATCTGTAGTTCCACTAGCGTAATTGTTCTGCAAACTTTTTAAGGTAATTGATGTAAAACTCTTTCGCACTTATTTTTTGCCACGTATCGCCTGGCGGAACAAAATACGGGGAGCCAAAAATCTTTCCGTCGCTGGTCCATCCGGCTACCGATTTATTAATAACGCTGGTTATTGTAAACTCAGGCAGACTATCATTGCCGGCTTTAAAATGCGCCAGTCCGTTTGAGTCTATTATAATGCTGTGGCCATTAGTATGTTTAAAGCAAGTGCCCTTTAGCAGGGTGCCGGGTTGTATATCTTTTAGTTCTGTCTTTATAGATTTAGTAGCAATCGAACGGACCTTCATTTCTTTAAATTTAAGTTGCGATTGGTCTTCTAATAGCTTTAGCTCTCTGAGGCCAAAACAAATATTGCCGGAGTTGGTAACGGCTATGTTTTCAATACGGTGTAATGCACTGTAGCCATTATTAATATGCCGGTTAGGCGTATTGTCGGGCCTGGTAAAGGATTTTTGATAAGACAGTAACTCAATGAACCTGGCATTGGTAATTTTAGCAACACTTATTTTTTCTGTTTCTTCAACCACTGTCTTTATACCTTCGGTTGTTTCAATAAAACAAACATTCGAATCGGTAGCTATATTTAAAACCTCTGCCCTTATGTTACTTAATTTTAAAGGTTCTTTAAGCGATCTTAAATGTACTACATATAAAACAGAGCCGTCAGGGCCCGGGCAGTATATGGCCTGCTCCTTCAGTGTAACCGGGCTTATTTGGTATTTAACATCACCTGTGCCTGCAAAAATATAAAGCTTATTGGTGAGGGGGCACAATGCTGATTTATAATTGCCTTTTTCTATGAACGGTAAAAGCTCAATAGCACCTTTGTCATGCTCTGGCCAGTATAGAAGCCTTTGTGTTTCAGTAGTTCCTAAAAACTCTTTGTTTCTTATACAAAAGAAATTGTTTAGCGATGGCCGTACCTGTGTTGTTGGGTAAAATAACGGCGCAGTCTTTTGCTGATAAAAGGCAGGCACTTTATCATTATAGGTTTGTGGCTTAACCCGGTTGCGCTTTTCTTTTAATAATTCGTTCAAATCCAGGTGGGCAGTGCTTAGCAGCTTGCGGTGCCCGTTTACAAACTCGTAAAAATTTAAGTGCCCATCGCGGTTTACGCTCACTAAAAACTTAAGCCCCTGCTGTATGTATTGATAGTTGGCCAGGTATTGCGCATTTTGCAGGGAGGCCTCGCTTGTTACCAATATGTTTTCAGTACCCTCAATGGATTCATGTTCGGTTATAAATTTTAGCAGAGCGGGGATACAATGCAGGTCGGCGCTTAGGGTTTCCATGCCGCGTAGTACACCGGCCTTTGTTGCAAAATTTTGAGATAAAAAACCTGCACCGGTAAGGATGTAGCAATTAACAGCTTGCAGGTGCTGCGTGTTTAATGTGCAGGCCAGCGCGGCCGAAATGCCATAAATGCGCGGCTTGCCCCACAGGCGAATGGTGCTGTCAATTAAAATATTCCGTTGACGGTGCATGTTTACCGGTGGCACTTCGCGCCGCAGGTATAGCGCTTCGTTATTTACCAGCCGGGCCGTAAGGGTTAGGTCGTCGTTAGCCAGCTCGCTTATAAGCAGCTTATCAAAGTTGCCGCGGTTAGTAATATCACTTATGCCGCCAATAGGCTGGTCGCCGGCATTACGCGAGTGCATAGGGATATTTAGTGCCGCTACAATGCTTTGCGTAAGCCTCGCAATGCCTGCCGTTTGCACATCAGCCTCTAATTGCACCATTAACGGAGCATCCAAGTTTTCTGGCACCGGTACCGCAATTTTAACCGGTTCCGGTGGTGCGAAAACACTGGTTTTTAATTTTTGTGCAAGGGTTTCTGTATCAGTATAATAGTAAGTGGCAGAGCTAATAGCTACAAATTCTTTTTCAATAAAGTCTATTGTTACCAGGTAAGGCTTATTCTTACTCAGCAACTCGGCATCTAACACATGTGCCGTAAATTCATCAATTACCTCCAACGCCTTATTGCCAACAACCGGGCGAGCCGTTTTTTCAAAAAGCGTATTAATTAAATGTATACGCGCATTGCCGCTTCTCAGATCAACCGGCAAGTTGCGTACTGTATTTATTAGTTTAAGCGCGACTTGGTTAAACTCTTCTAAAAGGCCACGCGGAATATCTTTTAATTCGATTTTCAGAGACTCTAAAAACTTAGTAATGTTCGATTGCGTAGCACCAATACCATAGCTGCCCTCGTGGCAGGCTGCAATTACAAGCAGTACACTACCTAAAGGTGGCAAGCCATAAGGGGCCAGTGCTCTTAATATCTGCACCAGGTCGTCGCGGTAGCAAATAGTCCCCATGTGTTGCCCTTCGGCAACTTTTCCGTTTTCGGCCCAGCGCCAAAAATAATTGGCTGGTGGCTTAAAATAACTTACCGCATCGCTTAGCATAACTCAGGCAGTAATTTAAGCTGGCGTACGCTGCTGCGTGTAACCGGTGTAAAAAGCGCAAGCGGAACAAGTTCATAACTGCCATCGGGTGCAAACAACGGCAGCATGGTGCCCCCTGCGGTAAGTTGTTTTGCCAATACCGCACCGGTAACCTCATATTCGGGTTGGTAGCCGCAGGGTAGCAGCATATTGTTATAAAACCAAAATTCGCGCCCCGGTAAAGGTGGCAATGGGTTGCCTAACAAGAGGGCTTGCCCGTTTGGGTTTACTGCCACACGCAGGCATTGCAGCCTGAACCGGTAGGCTGTTTGCGCATATTGTTTTAAATGGGCTACAGAAGTTATAAGCGCCTCACTTTTTTTAACCATAGCCGAAGGTACCAGTCGGAACGATTCTGGCGCGGATACTTGCCCGGCTATAGCAGCTACTGGTGGTGCTACTTTAAGCATATCAGTTAAGGGCTGCCACGCTAAATCCGGAAACTTAGAAAAAGGCACTTGCGTGTTCCATTCGTATAAATAGCCATCGGAATCTAAACTGCATATTTTTTTAAAGGGCAGCTGCCAGTACTTAGGGTCGGTAGCGTTGCTATGGAGTATGCCTTTTACCCACACGCTTTCGCCATGATGTGCGGCCTGCAAACCCGGTGTATCTCTTATTAATGCCAAAGCATTTACGTCACTAAGCTCTAAAACAATTTCGCGCATCAGGCCTGAATTATTTTTTGCCACAGTTCATTAATCGGCCCCCGCACATACTCGCGTTTGGTTTCATTACTTATCCATTCGCTGCGCCCGTTAATGTATCTTAGCCGGTCCTTTATCTCATCGCGCTTGGCCAGGGTTACATCTTCTTTCATCCACTCCCGCGTAAGGTGCATTACCTCGGTATAAATTTCATCGGCGTCGGGTAAAGTGTTAACCAGTGCTTCTTCGTGGTGTTTTACCGTAGTATCTTCGGTAGTTATAGCGGCATTTATAATGCCCGCTATAATTTCTATCTGGTCGTCGGTATCCCATATATAGCGCAGCACCCACATATCTGATAGTACAGCGGCCTGGCGGTTACACAACAGGGCGCTGGCAGCAATTACGCGCTGTAGTTTTACCGCGCGGCGGTCCGATACCTGCACACCTGCATTACGTAGCTTATGTATCAGGTCTATATAGCTTTCGCGCACAGCACTCATATCTACGCGGGTAATACAGCTTTGCAGGTATAAAACCTCTTCATTGGTAATTTCGGGGTAGTCGCCCGTATTTTTTTGCTCTAATGCCCAACCGGCATTTAATACTTCATTCAGCATTTTAGTATCTACATAATCGCAGCGCACCCGTATTAAAAAACGGTCGAACAGCGCTTGTAAGGCTTCATCTTCGGGCAGGTGATTGCTGGCCCCTACTATCATTAAGGTAGGCAGCTTTTTAATTTCGCGCCCTCTTCTAAACACCCGTTCGTTCAAAGCAGTTAATAAGCTATTTAATATGGCGCTGTTGGCGTTTAGCAACTCATCTAAAAACACCAGGTTGGCTTCGGGTAGCATTCCTTCGGTATTGGTTACCAATTCGCCCTCGCGCAACTTGCGTATATCAAAGGGGCCAAACAATTCGTTAGGCTCGGTAAACCGCGTAAGCAGGTATTCAAAAGTTTTGCCTTTAAGCCGCTCGGCAACGGCGTGTACAATGGCGCTTTTTGCAGTACCCGGAGGGCCCAGCAAAAAAATGTTTTCGCGTGCTACAAGGCAAATGCCCATTAAATCTATTATGGTGTCCTTACCCACAAAAGTCGATTTAACGTGCTTTAAAACGTTATTCAGTTTAGCGGTTGCTTCCGCCATTTCTATTTTGTTTTCCATAGTTCTTATAAATCTTTAAAGCCGGGCCAAATCAATTCTGAATGAACGCCTAATGCCTCGGTTACCACCTGCCTGGTTATAGTTTGTTTTAAACGGTGTTT
This sequence comes from Chitinophagales bacterium, assembly GCA_044228435.1. GTDB lineage: Bacteria > Bacteroidota > Bacteroidia > Chitinophagales > LD1 > Bog-950. The sequence goes on along the minus strand of JBGAUW010000005.1, from coordinate 91,906 downwards.
ATCCTTTTTTTCAATTATCCGGTCAATATACTCGGTGCGTAGGGCCGTACTCTCCATAATAACGCTTTCTGTTTCAAGCGCAGTTATTTGCGCACCTACCGATGAATATTGCCATTGGTTGGCCGTATGAGTCAGCTTTTGCACGAAAGGGTCATCGGGCGCCAACCCTTTGGCTGCGTTTAATAAATCGGGCAAATATCTAAAGGTAAGGTCTACAGAGTAAACCACATCTTCCGATACTTTACCGGTATAGTCTGTCAGTAATTTTGCAATGTGTTCCTCGCCTAACTGGCGCAGCAGTAATAGCTGCATACTGTGGTATAAATACTGCGCTGCCCATATAGCCGCCGGTTGGTTAAACGCCGGCATATGGTGTGGCATGTTTTCTATATCCAGCTTATAGTAGTCTGAAAGCACGGCGCCGGCATCCGCCAGGTCATCCGCATCAAATTGCTGTATGGTGGTTGTAACCACAGCATCGCCGGTTGTAAATATATCGCGCAAAAAAATACCTAACATGCTTTAGTGTTTAACAGGGCACTAAACATATTCATAATATCACAATCGGAAAGATTTGGCCGATAAAAAAATGAAAGAAAATTGTACGGTAGGTTAAAACACTACCTGCCTAAAACAGATATGCCATCCCTTTCTGCTCGGGATGGCATCTGATATTTTATGTAACGGATTTTTAATCCTGTTTGTTTCCGTTTTCGTATGTTAAAATTTTCTCTTCGCCATATTTGGTTATAAGTGTTCCCTGTCCATCGCGCTGATTGTTATGCCAGGTGCCGGAAAACTTTTCGCCATCGGCCCACATGTATAAGCCTTTACCGTGCATCATACCATTTAAAAATTCGCCTTCGTATTTATCGCCTTTGGCCAGTGTAAATACACCTTTACCGGTGCGGTTGTTATTTTTAAAGTCACCGGTATATACATCGCCGTTGGCAAACGTCATGGTGCCGTAGCCATCTTTTTTATCGGCTAAAAAATAACCATCATACACATTACCGTTGCGGTAAGTATATTTCCCTTTACCTGACTTTACGCCATTTAACACCCTGCCCTCGTATAAATCGCCATTGGCATATAATATAGTGCCGGTGCCAGTAAGTTTATCGTGTACAAACTCACCTATGTAGCGGTTGCCGTTAGCATAAGTGTAAGTACCGTGGCCGTGCATTTCGCTGTTTAAAAAACCGCCGTTGTATTTATCGCCGTTTATATACTCGTATGTACCGGTACCATCCATTTTGTCGTTCTTCCAATCGCCGTAGTATGCCGACCCATCTTTAAACCCCGCACGGCCGGTGCCATTGCGCATGCCGTTTTTCCATTGGCCGGTATACATGCTGCCATCGTTCAGCATAGCCTTACCAAAGCCATCCATCTTTCCATCTTTATATTCTCCTTCGTAGCTGCCGTTTACAATTATAATCTCTTCGTTTTGCGCCACTACGGTAGTGGTAAATGCAGCTGCAATCAATAAAACTGATAATATCTTTTTCATAGTAATACCGAACGATGAAAGTAGTTAAATGTTTCGGGCACAAATGCTAAACTGTGTAAAAACAAAGGGGGGCAGAAGCGGTAAAAGGCGGGTGTTGTAAAGTTTTAACTTTCAAATATTTCTAACTGCATCTCTTTAAGCACAAAGCTTTTACGGTGCAACGGCGTATGGCCCATAGTTATAATTGTTTGCCTGTGCAGTTGGGTGCCATAGCCTTTGTTGCTTAACCAGCCATATTGCGGAAACAGGTGATGCTGTTGCTCCATATACTCATCGCGGTAAGTTTTAGCTAAGATAGATGCCGCCGCAATGCTTAAATATTTACCATCACCCTCTACAATGGTGGTGTGTGGTATCTCCTTATAGGGCTTAAAGCGGTTGCCATCTACAATAATGTACTTAAAAGGCTTTTTTAATTGCTCTAAAGCCATGTGCATAGCCAGTATAGAGGCGTTTAAAATGTTTATCTCGTCAATTTTATAATTGTCTACGCTGGCTACGGCAAAATCTACCGCTTCTTTTTCTATTACAAGGCGCAATTCATCGCGCTGTTTGCGGTTTAGTTTTTTCGAATCGTTCAGCACCTCGTTTTTAAAGCCTTTGGGCAGTATAACCGCTGCGGCAAACACCGGTCCGGCAAGGCAGCCGCGCCCGGCCTCATCGCAGCCAACCTCTATAAACTTGCTTTGATAGCGTGGGAGTAGCATGGGGCCAAAGTAAAAAATGAATTTTTAAGGGTTTGCCTTTTAACTATTTAATGTAATACTATAAGCTTCTTATCCACTCCGGCTGCCTTTACCAGGTACACGCCGTTTTGCCATAACCGGGTATCGATAACCGTTTTTTCGGCTACCGGCGTAATTTCAAAAATCCTTCGGCCAGTTAAGTCAAAAACTTCAACTAAAGTTTTGGGTTTGCTAAAATATAGGGTCACTAAGTTTTGGGCGGGATTGGGATAAAGTTGCAATGGAAATGAAGAACCATCTAATTCATTAAGCCCGGTTATGCGCACAGTTATGGTGCGTTCTAAAATACACCCCGAAGTGTTTTTAATATATACATTGTAAGTGCCTGTATCGGCTACAGAAAATACCGAGGTCTGCTGATAGTTTATGCCATCGATAGAATACATAAGCACTTCGTTGCTGGCTTTAGCCTGAACCACTATAGTGCCGGGGGCGCCATCGCCGGGACCGCTGGCAAGTATCGCTATAATGGTAATGCTGTCGGGGTTATGGTAAGCGCCGGCTACCACGCGCGAGCAACCGGTAGCGGTGTCGGTTACCAAAGCCGAATAAAACCCGGGCGTTAAATGCTGGCGGGTATCTGTAGTTAAACTATCCGACCATAAAATATTAAAGGATGTTGTACTTCGGTTGTTTACGGTTATTTCTGCCATCCCGTCATCTTCATTCTTGCAAGTAATGGGGGTTACATTCAGGTTTGCAGTAAACCCGCACGAGTCGCAGTCAAACTGCTTAAGCAGCGAAACTGCGCGGAATAAGTTTAGCCGGCCACCGGTAGTGCTTTTGTTGTTAAGGCTCGAATTCCATTCTGCCCCCTGCAACAAATAATCTTTCACCTGCAGGGCAAAGCTATCGGGGTACTCGCGGTATTTATCAATAAATGATTTGCAGGCCGCGGAAAACATGGCCGCAATAGCACCCGCTACGTGAGGGGTTGCCATAGATGTTCCCGACATTGGTAAGTAATTGTTTTGCGGTATAGTAGAAAGGATGCTCTGCCCGGGGGCGCCTAAATCAATATTGCTAAGGCCATATCCCGCGACATTAATATCACTTTGATTAGTATTTGTAACTGTTAACAACCACTTGCTGGGACATTGGGTGGGCATATCGCCCACATCGTCAACATCTGTAAATGTATTGGTTGTTGCCGCAGCACTTAATATGCCAGTGGCACCCATCGAATCATACATAGCACACCAAATAGGAAAATTGGCCGGGTTGCCGAAGTTTAAACCAAAGCTTGAGTTAGTAGCCACCACGTAAGCGCCTTTTGTTCCAAACGTGTTGTTATACAGCAGGCGCATGTTTCGCACATAGTCGTAAGCCTCTACCACCGGTGCTTCGGTAGTAGCTGAGCCGGATACTGCCAAAATTTTAGCGCCCCAGCAAACACCAGCAATACCTAAATTATTATTGCCAATTGCTCCCACTATGCCCGCGCAATGAGTAGAGTGGCGGCCTGCTCCATTTACATCGCCGTTTTGCGAAAAAACATTCCAGCCATTTACATCATCAATGTAGCCATTACCATCATCATCAATACCATTGCCGCCTATTTCATTATAGTTGGTAAAAAAGTTAAGGTCCTCGTGGCCCAAATCAAACACATCGTCAATTACAGCCACTACCACCGTGTCGCCATTCGCATCTACATTATCGTGGTTTAGTTCCCAGGCCTGGGTGGCATCTATATCATCGCCGGCAATGCTATTAGCGCTTTGGGCTGTATTAAGCATGTTCCATTGGGTGCCAAACTGAGGGTCGTTAGGTATAAGCGAGCGTTGCTTAACCTTGTGGTTATGCTGCGCCAGTTTTATATGCGGGTTTTGCTTAAGCAACAGTAAAAACTCTTCGCTGGCAGCGGTAGTAGCACGCTTTAGGTGGTAAATGCCCATGCGTGGCGAAAGGCATTTTTCAACTTTAGCTCCATTCGCCAATGGCGATTTTGAAATATCCTGTATCAGGGCATCAATACTGTGCCCGGGTTTAAGCATTACAATAAACTCATCGGAAATGCGGCTGTCTTCGGCATCGGTTTGCGCCTGCCCCGATAAGGGTAACAGTAATAAATACACCGCTGTGGCAATTAAAAAAAACCGGCAGCGGTTGGCAAAAAAGGCAGTCATAGGGGCATTAAACAATCTCATCTTACATTAAAGATGAGAAAAATCGGGCATTCGTTCTCCCGTTTCTTAATTTTTTGCATTCGCGGCTATCCAGCCCCCGGCAATTTTAAGCATTTCGGGGCTATCCCAGTTTTTTTCAATTTGGGGCATAGCCATTAGTTGGTCCAGTAGTTCTTTCTGTTTTTCGCCGCGCTTTTTGGCCTCGCTGTACGATAAATCGCTGAAGGTAACCATCGAGTAATGGGTCATAAACGTATCCGGAAAAGCTTCGGCTATCTTCTTTTCAATTTTAGTGCGCAGCTGAAAATCTTCACGCCCGGCAAGGTCGCGCATTTCAATAAAATTATACAGGGCCAGGTCGGCAATAGCATCGGCATTGGGTTTGCGCTGCTTTTCAAATTGCGCAAGGGCTTCTTCCCAGTTTTCGTTAGTGGCGCTTAGTATTTCATCCAACTCGCTCACATCTTCAAACCCGCAGTTCATTCCCTGTCCGTAAAAAGGCACTATGGCATGGGCCGCATCGCCAATTAAACAGGTATTGTGGTTTTTCCATGGGTAGGCTTTTACCGTTACCAACGATGAGGTAGGGTTTTCGAAAAAGTCGCTTTGCAAATCGGGCATCAGCGGCACCGCATCTTTAAAGTTGCGGTTAAAATATTCAGCTACCTCTTCGGCGTTGGTTATAGTTTCAAAAGAGTTTTCGCCTTTAAAAGGGGCAAACAAAGTAACGGTAAAACTGCCATCTAAATTAGGCAGGGCAATCATCATAAAGCTTTTACGGGGCCAAATGTGCAGGGCATTTTTTTCAATGGCGTGTTTGCCTTTTTCCAGGGCGGGTATGGTTAATTCCTTATAGCCATACTCTTCGTGCTGTTGGCTAAGGTTAAAGTTGGGCGTCTTTTGCATCTCGTAGCGCACCTCGCTGTAAGCCCCATCGGCACCAAAAATTATATCGGCGTTTATTTCCGAAATATGTTCAGTAGCTGTGTTTTCGAAAGTAATGTGCGTGCGGGCGAAATCTATTTTAGTGCAACGCTCGCCAAAGTAAAAGTTAACGCCTTTAAACTTATCGGCCTTCTCTACCATTATTTTATTCAGGTCGCCACGCGAAACTGAGTAAATAGCCTGGCTTTCGTTACCATACGGAAAAAACGAAGTATTGCCTGCTACATCGTGTATTACTCGGCCCTTCATGGGTATCGCAATTTTTTCTACGGCTTTCTCTAAGCCAATCTTCTTAAGGGCCTTCCAGCCGCGGTGGCTAAGCGCCAGGTTAATAGAGCGGCCACCTACATAGCCTGCCACGCGCATATCGGGGCGGCGTTCAAATACATTTACAGTATGGCCGCGCTTGCTAAAGTAGCAAGCCAGCAGCGAGCCCACCAGGCCGGCGCCTACTATGGTTATGTTTTTTTGCATGGGGGCGAAACTATGAACAAAGTTTATTTGTGTGTATGAAATTTGTCAGTTTCAAAATATGTGCGCTTAAGCCCCGACCTAAACAGAAGCGAAGAAAATGATTGAACATTTTAAATTCGCACCATAAATTACGAACCATGACCTTAGAAGAACAAATTAATACCGACCTGAAAGCCGCCATGATGGCTAAAGACGAAGTGCGCTTAAGAGGTGTGCGTGCTATTAAAAGCGCCATTATTATTGCTAAAACCGAAAAAGGCGCTAACGGCGTAATAAGCCCCGAAAAAGAAGTGCAGATGTTGCAAAAGCTGGTTAAGCAACGCCGCGATTCGATTGCCGAATTTGAAAAAGCCAACCGCACCGATTTGATAGCTAAAGAGCAGGAAGAGGTAGCCGTAATTGAAAAATACTTGCCGGCTATGATGAGCGAAGACGAAGTGCGTGAGGTAGTAAAGGCAGCTATTGCTACTACTGGCGCTACTACCCAAAAAGAAATGGGTAAAGTAATTGGCGTGGTAAGCAAACAATTAGCCGGCAAAGCAGATAATAAAATGATAGCCGACACCGTTAAGAGTTTACTAAACTAACCTTAGCCCACAAAAATCTAAATACGAAATGCTACACTGTGGATTTTGGTGTGCGTTGTAGGGATTTGTTTAGTATTTAGAATTTAGATTTTCGTGCTTATGCTATTCGACATTCTTTTTATTGTATTTATTGCTGTAGGCTTTTACCAGGGGTATAAAAACGGAATTATCTATTCCATTTTTTCTATACTGGGATGGTTTTTGGGCATTATAGCCGCGCTTAAGTTTTCGTACCTAATGGTAAGTCTGCTGCATGGCTTTGCTCATTTAGAACCTAAAACTTTAGCCATTGTTGCTTTTATATTGGTACTGGCATTGGTAGTAGGCTTAATGAAGTTAATAGCCTGGGGGCTGGAGCAGATTTTAAAGTCGTTCTCTATGAACCTGTTTAACCAGGTGTTTGGGGGCTTGCTGCATTCGCTGGTAGGCTTATTTGTGCTTTGTGTGCTTATTTGGTTTGTAAACAGGCTGGATGTGTTTCCCAAAAGCCAGAAAGAATCCTCGCATGTGTACCCTTACATAGCTAACCTGGCACCAAGGGTGGTAGAAACAGCCGGTGCTATAGTGCCCATGTTCCGCGATACTTTTGCAAAGTTTGACGCCCTTTTTTAATCAGTCGAATATTGAGAGTATTCATCGGATGAATAGCTTTTTTTCGAGAGGTCAATCATTTAATTACGCGGCTGTTTAATCCTGCATTATCTTTGCCTTTCTGCATCTATCGCTGTAATCAAAAAAGATGGTTTTATTGCTCGATAATTACGATTCGTTTACCTATAACCTGCGCGATTATATTTTGCAGTGCGGGCAGCAATGTGTGGTAGTGCGGAACGATGAAATGAGCCTGGATGAAATAGAGAAACTAAATTTTACATCGGCTATAATTTCACCGGGGCCTAAAACACCTGCCGAAGCCGGTGTTACACTTAAATTTATCGAGCGTTTTTATTTACAAAAACCCATATTGGGTATTTGCCTTGGCCACCAGGCTATTGGTGAGTTTTTAGGCGCTAAACTGGTAAAGGCCGCAAAGCCTGTGCACGGTAAAACATCGGTAATAACACACAACAATAATTACCTGTTTCGCAACTTGCCTGCTCAGCTGGAAGTAATGCGCTATCACTCGCTTATACTTACGCAACTACAAAATACACCCTTGCAGGTAACCGCCACTACCGCGCAGGGTGAAGTAATGGCTTTTGCCCACCCGGTGTTAAAATTGGCAGGTGTGCAGTTTCACCCGGAATCGGTGCTTACCACACACGGCTTACAAATAATGAAAAACTGGTTCGAAGAAATTCGCTGAATTTGCTTTTATATCACGTAAATTCAGGCAAAAACGGTTTTCCTCTCTTTCAGGAGAGGGGAAATGTCCGAAGGACAATGGGGTGAGGTTGCCTTCTGCCTTCTCACTTCCCATTTATCCCGATTCCCTTTTATACTACACCCCATTGCAACTGTTCATATTCGTTAACTTAAACACAATTTTGTTTTCTGTTCAAAAAATTACTTTCGTTTGTAATCGAAATTGTATCAATGGCATTTGAAGTTAAAAGTGAGCAGCGTTTTAAATATTGCGAAGAGGGCACCGGCGAGGCCATTGTGTTACTGCATGGCCTGTTTGGCGCGCTAAGCAACTTTAACCAGCTTATTGAGCACTTTGCCCCTAAATACAATGTAGCCATACCCCTGCTACCCCTATACGATTTAGAAGTTAGCGAAACCACCGTAACCGGTATGGTAGATTATATTGATGAGTTTATTGCGTTTAAACAGTATAAGCAGGTGCACTTAATTGGCAACTCGCTGGGCGGGCACATTGCACAGTTATATTACCTGCGCCGTCCGCAAAAGGTTAAAACCATGACCCTTACCGGTAGTTCGGGCCTGTTCGAAAACTCGCTGGGCGAAACTTACCCCCGCAAGAGCGATTACGATTACATGACCAAAAAAACGCAGGCCACTTTTTACAACCCTGCCCTGGCTACTAAAGAGTTAATCGATGAGGTTTTCGAAATAGTAAACAACCGCGCAAAGGCTATCCGTTTGGTATCCATGGCAAAATCGGCGCTTCGCCATAACCTGCGCGATAGTATACCCACTATGCAATTGCCGGTATGCCTTATATGGGGTAAAAACGATACTATAACGCCGCCTTTTGTGGCAGAAGAATTTAAACAACTGTTGCCGGATGCCGAGCTGCATATAATTGACCAATGCGGCCATGCGCCTATGATGGAGCAACCAGAAGAATTTAATAAGCTGCTGGAGGTGTTTTTGGCTAAAAATTAACAGCGAATGCAGGCAAAAAGCAGCTGATTGTCATACAAGTGTAAAAAACACGTAAAATACAGTACCTGTCTTAACCTTTTTTCAAATTATACGTCTAACATATATACAAGCGCCTTATGATAGCACCGAACCTGATTTCTGATTCCATAGCAGCCCTGCACTTAGATGATAGCGGAGAACAAGCCATGATGGCCATGCACGAATATAACGTAAGCCAAATGCCGGTAGTAGATGGCAACAGCTACATTGGACTGGTAACCATGGAAGATATTATTAGCATTAAACCGCTTAGCCAACCGCTTAAAAGCTTTGTTCAAACTTTCCGCAAACCTTTTGTAAAAGACACGGCCCATATTTTTGATGTAATGAAAGCGGCGCTTGATTTTAACGTGCGCGTGGTGCCTGTAATTGATGAGGACCATACTTACCTGGGCCTTATTTCGGCCGAAAGCTGTTTACGTGCTTTTGCCGTGTTAAACTCGGTAAAAGATGCGGGTGGCATTTTAGAACTCGAAATACCGGTAAAAGATTACCTAATGAGCGAGGTAGCTCGTATTGTAGAAGATAATGAAGCCGAAATTTTATGTCTTTACACCAACATCAACCAATCGGAGCAGAAAGCAGAGATTACTATTAAGCTAAACACTACCGAGGTTTCGGCCATTGTAGCAGCCTTCGAGCGCTACGAATACGAAGTGAAGGCTATACATAACGATACCGGCTATGCCGAAAACCTGAAAGAACGCTACGATTTGTTAATGCGTTATTTGAATGTTTAAACCCAATTATTTGTGGGTATCTTATTAAGCAATAACATCATAAAATGCCATGTTGCGTTTAGTCGAAGCACCTGCCCTCGCTAATTCTTCTATTTTTGCCGCTCTTAAAAAATGAGGGCATCTAAGTTTCTATTACTGGCTTTTGTATTGTGCACCAAGGTTTTGTTGGCCCAAACGGCTACCGAAATTTTTGGCAAAGTAACCGATGCGGCCAATAAAGAACCTATACCCTACGTAAACGTAAAGCTATACGGCGGGGTGCCGCGTATGGCCATTACCGACCCTAAAGGCGAGTTCCGCATACGCACCGCCGAAAGAGTAGACTCGATAGTTTTTTCGTACCTGGGCTATCGCCCCCGCAAAATTGCCCTTAAGCGCGGCGGTGTACAGGAGTTAAATGTGGAAATGGGAAGCGATGAATTGAAGCTGACCGAAATTACCGTAAAGGCCGGCAAAAAACGGAAGAGGGTAATAGACACCACTGCCAATTATGTTTTTTACCAGGTATTAAAACATAAAGAGCAAAACCGGGCCAATAGCTTTGGCAGTTATAAATACGAAAACTACGACCGCTTTCAAATTTCGCTGCTTAACCCCGGGCCAAAGTTTCAGAACTTCTTTCTGTTTAAGCCATTCAGGTTTGCCTTCGAAAACAAGGACACTACCGAAACCGGCAGTATGTATATACCCGGTGTAATTAAAGAAACACTAAGCGATATTTATTTCCGGTCCAAACCGCGCAAGCAAATACGCGAGGTGGTAAAGGCCGAAAAAATGACCGGTGTAGATAATAAGTCGGTTTATGGTCTTATTCATACAGAGTTTAAGGAGTGCGACCCGTATGATAATCTGTATTATTTCGCCCGCACCTTTTTTAGCGCTCCGTTTGCTCCTATAGGCACCGGCACCTACTTTTACTATTTAACCGATACTGCCAAATTGGATGGCCGTATATCTTATAAGCTGCACTTTGTAGGTAAAACAAAAGAAGACCTTGCTTTGAAGGGTTATGCCTGGATTGACTCTGCAACGTGGGCCATTAGGTATATACAGTTTCGTCCGAACGAAAAGGCCAACCTGAACTTTATAAACGAGTACGATTCTAAAATTGATTTTACGCTGGTAGATGATAAGCATTGGATTAAAAGCCGCGAAGAGATGAACTCCGTTGGCTCTCTGTTTAAAAAGAAAAATAAGCTGGGATTGTATGTGCAAAAACTAACCGAAAAAAGAGGCTTTGAAATAAATACTGAGTTGCCCGATACCGTTTTTAGCAGGCCCGATGAAAGATATGTGTTGGATAGTGCGCGTTTACATACAAAGGAGTATTGGGATAGCAGCCGTTTTTCGCCGCTTAGTAAATCGCAGCAACGGGTGTTTGTTATTGCCGATACTATTAAGGAAGTACCTGCCTGGAAAGCCTACCAATGGTTTGGCGTGTTTTTTACCAGCGCCTTTGCCGATGCCGGCCCTATAAGTATTGGGCGGGTATTAAATTTTGGCAGCCGCAATAACGTAGAGGGCTGGCGCGTGCGCTTTGGTTTTGAAACCCGCGCGCGGTTTATGAAAAGGGGCACACCGGTAAATAATTTTTTCCGTACCTTTTATTACACCGGTTATGGGGCTTATGGGTTTAAAGATAAAGACTGGAAATATCTTTCCCTTATCCGTATTAACCTGCCTACAAAAAACGACCGCTGGAACTCGCTGGAGGCCTATTACCGCTACGATATTAAAATACCCGGGCAGGATGAAAGCCAAACGCTGTTAACCTTCGATAATATTGTTACCCTTATCAGCGGCCGCGTTTTTTCTAAGCTAATGAAGGTGCGCGAGTTTAGTGTGTCGCATGAAAAAGACTGGACCAAAGATTTTTCGACCATTGTAGGCATTAATGAAAAAACATACTACGATATACCGGGCGTTTCAAAATTTGCCCACGAGGAACGAAACGTGGTTATGCCCATCTCTCAATTTAGTATGACGGAGTTTTTAATAAACGCCCGCTACTCTTACAAAAGTGTTTACACCGCTGGTGTGTTTTACCGGTATTTTGCCACTACCCGCTGGCCGGTAATACAGTTGCGCTATTTAGCCGGTGTGGGCACCATAGGCCGCGATAATTTTAACTACCACAACCTGCAGCTTACCTTTTCGCAACGCTTGTTTTCGGCCATAGGGTTTACCAACTACTCATTTAAAGCAGCCAAAATTTTTGGCCGCGTGCCTTATACTGCTGCTTATCTTACACAGGGTAACCTGGGTGTTTTGTTAGATAAGTACAACTACAACTTATTGCGCGAGTTTGAGTTTGTAAGCGACCAGTATGCTCAGCTTTGGATTGAACACCACTTCAATGGTTTCTTCTTCAACAAAATTCCGGGCTTTAATAAACTGAAACTGCGCGAGGTAGTAATTTTTAAAAGCCTTATGGGTAGCTTTGATGATAAGCACAAAAAATTGCTTTCAACGCCTTCCGAGTTAACATCACCATCAAAGGTGCCTTATATCGAGTTGGGCTTTGGTATAGAAAATATTGCCTACCTGTTTAGGGTCGACTTTTTATGGCGAGCCACTTACCGCAATAACGGCGGCCAAAACTGGGGCGTTAAGTTTATACTTAAACCGAGTTTCTAACTGCCGGATACGGCAGCTTGCCCCTGCCTTTCCTATTCACCATTCACTACTAACTACTCTCTTCTCTATTGTATTTCTCTCTGCTCTTTCACCTTTAGCATCTGACCTTTGCCTCCCTGCATTCCCTAATGTCCCCAATTTCCTATTTTAGCAACCATGATAGCCATCTTCGGAAAAACATTTAATAAAAGCAACGCTGTTTATGCGCAGGAGCTTTTTGATTACCTGGCGCTTAAAAAAATGAAGTATGTGGTAGAAAAGAAGTTTCTGCAACTGATTAAAAACGAAATGCAGTTGAATGTAAATGCCGAAGTGTTTGAAAGCTTTGATGAAATTAAAAACAGCACCGAGGTGGTTTTTAGCATGGGCGGCGATGGCACCATATTAGAGGCTGCTATAATGATAAAAGAAAGCGAAGTGCCTATACTGGGTATCAATTTTGGCCGGCTGGGCTTTTTGGCCAGCCTGGGCCGTGGACAAATACATGCGGCCGTAGATGCTATTGAAAAAGGCGGGTATATGATTGATAAGCGCTCGTTAATTGAGTTGCAAAGCAACCAGCCCTTGTTTGAAGATAGCTATGCGCTGAACGATATGACTATACAGCGCCGCGACCAAAGCAGTATGATTACCGTTAATGCCTACTTAAACGGCGAGTTGCTCAATACCTATTGGGCCGATGGCCTGATTGTTTCTACCCCAACGGGCAGCACCGGTTACTCCCTTAGCTGTGGCGGGCCTATACTTTACCCAACCAGCGATAACTTTGTAATTACACCCGTTGCCCCCCACAACTTAAACGTAAGACCTATGGTGGTTAGCGATAAATCAATCCTCTCATTTGAAGTTACAGGCCGTGGCGATAGCTTTTTATGCACGCTCGATGCGCGGGCCAAGGCTATAGACTCCAGCTTTCAGTTAGCGGTTAAAAAGGCTCCGTTTAGCGCCAACATTGTACGCCTTACCGACCAAAGCTTTTTAACCGCCCTTAAAACCAAACTAAACTGGGGCAGCGACCAGCGCAATTAAACTCAGTTTAGCAATTTAATAGTTGCGGGTAAAACACTACGGGCTAAATAGTTATAGCCCGTAGCGTTAAAGTGTTTATCGTTGTGCCAGTAAATAGTTTCAAAGTTGGTGGCGTTTACTCCTAAGCTTTCAAATTCTTTTCGGGCATTTACAACGGGCAGATTATTCGCAATGCAATGTTGCTCTATCGCATGTGTCGAGTGTTCGTCCTGTCCGGTATATTCCCAATAGCCTGGCTGTAGAACCACCAGCATCTTTATCTTGTTATTGTTGCATACCGTGTGCATGCTATCCAGTGCCATATTTATGTCGGCAATGGCTTGTACTTCGGCTTGTTGCTTTTTAAAGGGTGAAATAAACTGCATGTTATATCGCAACACATCATGCACAATTCTACGCGCTAAAAAACTTTTGGCATAAATAGTCTCAAACCAGGGCGCCTGGTTGTAGCTTACGGTGCTATCTGCCTTAAATCGTTTAAAGCCCCCTCGGGTTTGCATCATGCCTATAGAAGTGGTATTAACTGTTACTAATAGGCAGGAGGGTTTGTATTTTAAAAGCCTGTCGTTTAAAAGCCGGTATTCAAATACCGGGTCCGAGCCGCTTACGCCACAATTCATCACCTGTATGTTTTGTAATCCATTTTCACGTAGCAGTAAGGCTAATTGCCGCGGATAGCTGCTATCATTTACAGCACCAAAACCTTCAGTAAAACTATCGCCTAAAACCATTATTCGCTTAATACTATCGTTGCCTGCCACAAAATCAATATCCCTTAAGCCCTCGTTATTTACCCTCCATTCAATATTAAATTCATTCAATGTATAGGTTCTCTGGCTATGCGGTTGGTTTATATGATACCAGGTTTGCCTGCCGCTATTGTAGGGCGAAACGTATACTCTTTCTTTTCCGGACCGGGTGCGTTCAAGGTAAGTGGAATACTTGCCATTTAGCCTGCATATAAGTTCGCCGGCTATAAGCGACATTATTAACACAAATGACAAAAGAAGAAGATTTTTGTACATGTGGAGTTAGCCGGTTGTTGGCGCTAAAACTAATGTAATAAAAATGACATGCATATAAAAATTGACTTACATACATGCTAATATTAAGTGTGGCCTAATAAAGCCGGATTTACGATTGATGCTCTTGCGCTGAAGATGGCAACCCGGTACTTTTGCGGTTGTTATTACCTGCGTAATTAGCCTTAGGCAAAGTAAAGTAAAATGTAGCGCCTTCACCTACTACTCCTTCTGCCCAAACTTCGCCGCCATGCTTATCAATTATACGTTTTATTAGTGTCAGGCCTATACCGGTGCCTTCAAACTCGCCAATTGAGTGCAGGCGCTGAAAGGCGTTAAACAGGCGCTTGTAGTTTTTCATATCAAAACCGGCGCCGTTATCTTTTACATAAAAAGTATACCGGTCGTCGCTTTCGTCGCAACCTACTCTAATAAGTGGCTTCTCTTTTTTGCTGCTGTATTTAATGGCGTTCGAAAGTAAGTTTACAATTACCTGCTCCAGCATGCTGCTGTCGGCATAAACAACCGGCATGGGCCTTACCTCAATGGCAGCCTGGTGCGAGTTAGAAAAAAGAAGGTTATCCCACACGCTATAAAACAGGTTGGTCATGTTTACGTCGCCCTTTTGCAATTTATCTTTACCGCATTTTGCAAGGGCCAGCAGGTCGTCTATAATAGCGTTCATTCTTTTGCTGCTGCTTTCAATGTGCGTAAACAGTTCTTTTAGCTCGGCAGTTAAAGCATGGCCGTGTTCTTTGGTAATAATTTGTGCAAACCCCATTACCGATCGTACCGGCGAACGTAAATCATGCGATACCGAATAGCTGAATGCCTCCAGCGCAGTATTGGCTTCAATCAATTCAGTGGTGCGTTCTTTTACCCGCTCTTCAAGTCCGCTGTTAAGTATACGTATCTCTTCTTCAGCCAGTTTATTGGCGGTTATGTCATTTACGGCAATACACATACCTATAACCGTTTTTTGCTCATCGGTAACCGGCTTGGCATGTATATTAAACCAGGTATGCGAACCACCCGCTATAGGGTAGCTGGTTTCGTAGCTAACCTCTTTACCACCCATTACCCTCGCCAAAAGAGTATTAAAAGCGTTTAAATTTTCGGGGGTAAGCAGGCTGCGGAAGTTAATGTTGGTAGTTAGCTTTACACCAAACGAATGCCTGGCCCAATGCTGGCTCATGGGGTTAAAGGCCAGTATGGTACCATCGGGGTTTAAAAACAAAAAGCCCACATCGGTGCTATCAAACATAGCGCGCAGGTTGGCTTCTGATTTAAGCAGGGCCTCCTCTACCGATTTTTTGTACTGCTTCTCTTCGGCCTCGTTTAGTGCACGTACTATTTTAGGAGCCAGGGCGTATAGCTTATCTTTAAGCGCGTAATCAGTAACCCCGTTCTTAATAAGCTCCACTGCATTCTCCTCGCCTATGGTACCCGATACTAAAATGAAAGGTATGTCGGGTGCCAGTTGCTTTTTAATTTCAAATGCGCGGGTACCATCAAACGATGGTAGCGAGTAATCGGATAAAATAATATCGGGCTTACTTTCAAGCGCTTTGCAAAAATCAGCTTCTGTTTGTACTACCTCAGCAATATGGTTCGGAAACGCACGGCTCAACTCATACCGCAGCAAGTCAATGTCGTACAAATCATGCTCTACCACCAAAATTTTCATACTTCTATTCATAATTCCTCTCTTTTATTGTGTAGTTTGATTTACCAGCAACCAGTACAAGCCCAGATCAGATACTGCCTCATGGAAATCTTCAAACTCTACCGGTTTTACTACATAACTGTTTACACCCAGCTGGTAACAGCGTTTAATATCGGGGTCTTCTTTAGAAGAGGTTAATACCACCACCGGTATATCGCGGGTGCGTTCATCCTTCTTAATTCGCTCCAGTACCTCCAGTCCATTTACCTTCGGCATTTTTAAATCAAGCAAAATCACTTTTGGCTTGTTGCTTATTTCGCGGTGGCTAAATGCGCCTTCGGCAAAAACAAAATCCAGGGCTTCGGCACCGTCTTTTACGTGTACCAAAAAATTTGCGAGGTTGTTTTTTCTAAGTGCGCGTATCGTCATTTCGGCATCGCTTGCATTATCTTCTACTAATAAAATCTCTGTTTCGTTGGGCATTGGTTAGTTTAATTTTTGGGTAGCGAGAAATAAAAAGTAGCGCCTTCGTTTACCTTGCCATTGGCCCACACCCTGCCACCATGCTTGGTAACAATGCGTTGCACAATGGCCAGGCCTACACCGGTACCTTCAAATTCCTCTTCAGAGTGAAGGCGCTGAAATACGCCAAACAGTTTGCTGGCATAGCGCATGTCAAATCCTGCACCGTTATCGCTTATACTAAAAATGGTTTCATGGCGGCGGCTTTCGGCTTTTATTTCTACCACCGGGTTGGGCCTGTTAGCGCTGTATTTAACGGCGTTCGAAATCAGGTTTTCCCACACCTGTTTTATTACGCCATCGGCTTTTATTTTTGGTAATGTGTGTATTTTAAATTCAACATTTGGGTTACGGCCGGGCTCTTTCAGCTCGTTGCATATTTGCGCTACCAAATCCGTGCAGGCTATTTCTGTTTTAGTAAGTTCTTTGCGGCTTAGTTTCGAAAAGTTGAGCAGGTCATTTATTAGCTGCGACATTCTTTGGGCGTTCAGCATTACGGTCGAAATCATGCGGCGGGCATCGTCGTTTAAACCGTTGGCGTAGTCTTCCATCAATATCCGGCTATAACCGTTTATGGCGCGCAATGGCGCACGTAAATCGTGCGATACCGAGTATGAAAAAGATTCCAGTTCCAGGTTTAAGGCTTTTAAATTTTCTTCGGTCTGCTTGCGTTCGGTATAATCAAACACGGTAGAGCGACTTTTTATAAACTCTCCCTTATCGTTAAATACAGCTACTGAGTTTACTACCGCCGGAAAGCAGGTGCCATCTTTGCGCATAAACACAAACTCAAGGTTGCTTATGTAGCCCTGGTCCAAATATTTTTTAAAAACGGTATCGTAAGTGGCCAAATGATCCTGGCGGCTTTCAGTGCTTAGCAGGTCTTCAAATTTCATTTTGCCCACTACCTCTTCTGCGGTATAGCCCAGCCACTGTAGCAGCGTTTGGTTAATGTTGCAAATGCTTATGCCCGCATCTACCGAAAAATAACCGCACGGTGCCTTATCGTATAGCTCTTTAATTTCTTTGGTGGCGGTTGATAAATTGTTTTCGCCCGAAATGCGCTCGGTAATATCAGTTACGTTATGTATAATATAAACCAGTTCTTTTTGTGCGTTTAAAACCGGCTTGTTTATAGGGTCCCAAAAGCGCTCTTCAAACGTACCATCGGCGCGGCGGATATCATATTTTTGGGCAGGCATGGCGTGTGCGGCCTTGGTGCGCAACACCGTATTAAGCGATTGCCTAAGGTTACTAACGCCATTGGCAGTAGGGTCGTTGGGGTTATCCGGAAAAACATCAAACAAAGGGCGGCCCAGTATTTCGGCACGGCGGGTCATGGTGGCCGCCAGGTATTCGTCGCTTACGGCTTGTATTATTAAATCGGGGCTTAGCAGCAAAAACAAGCCGGGTGTCGATTCAAATACTGCTTTAAAATCCGCTATATCAATCGATTTTTTCTTAAGTTCTTGTGTCCATTTTTTTTCGTCTTCCCGGTGTTTTTCCTGCTCACTTACGCTAAAGCCTGTGGCTATTACAAACAGGGCGGTGCAGGTAAGTATCGGTATTATGGCACCGCCGGGTATGTGGTTTACCCATGTAAAATAGCTTATAAGCGCTATACCTATAAAGATAGCGATACTTAACAGTAAGAGTTTTGGGTTGAAGGAGAACCTCATTTTTCTCTGTTTATTTAAGCCATCGGGCTTATATGTTTGTTTGCCTCTTAGGTTTTTTGTTTAACGGCACCCGTTAAGCAAAACCTCTCATAACTTATTGCATGTTTAATTTTATCCAGTGTGAACATTCAGTACTTTCTCTTCGGCAGGCGCCACAAACTCGCGGTTTACCTTTAGCACCGTTTCGCTCTTAGGCTTAATGGCTATAGGTTCAGCAGGTTTTTGGTAATAAGCGCCGGCATCACTTAGGCTTTGTTTCTCTAATTTTTCCAATAACAAGGTTTTGCGGTCGCGCGAAATAGGTATCAGGTAGTCGTTGGCCAATAGCGCGTGCCATATACTTTCCAGCCGGGTAATACTTAGCAGGTGCATGGTATTTATAAGATACGATTGATGGATGCGTAAAAAACCAAAGGGCGCAGTTAATTGCTCGTAATATTTTAGGGGTTTGGTTACTATCAGCTTTTCGCCATTGGTTAAGTATACCTCGGTGTACGAGTTGTCGCTAACGCAGTAAACAATTTCCGATAAACGGGCATAGTACCAACCGTTCTTATCGGCTAGTAAAACGGTAGGGTCGGTTTGGCCATTAGGCTGTCTAAAATTGTGCTCCATAGGGGTTGTTTTGTTGATACAATGATACTTCCTCTTAGTACTGCACGCCAAAGACAGAATTGGGTCGTTTTCTGCCTGTAAAAGGTCGTTTTAGGCAGGTTTTTGTACTAACAGAGGGGCCGAAACCCGCACCCACACAAGGTTTGGCGCGTATTTTACAAGCCAAACATTTTCCGGTCAAAACCCCCTTTTTTTATCTTTGAAAACAAGAAAATCGGCCCCCTGAACCCGTTCAATTAACAAATAAGCAGTTGTTTTTGGATGGTATTCTGTAATATTTAACCCGAAAGCCGTTAAGCGAAAATGTCGTTACACCTATCCAAGCTTACCAGCACTTTAAAGCAATTAAGCGATGCCGAAATGCAAAAGCTAGAGGTATACCTTCAATCGCCCTACTTTGAGGTTCCGTCGGGCGCGGCTTTGCTCTTTCAATATCTTAAAAAGCAACATCCTTATTACGACGAAAAAAAGATGGACCCTGCCGTAATGGAAAAAAAAGCCCCCGCCCTGGGCAACCAAAAAAAGCAGGCCAATGCGGGTAGCGACCTGCTAAAAGCTGTGGAAGGTTTTTTAGCGCTGGAAGATTTTTGGGCTACCGGCGATATAAACATACATAAACTTAAGGCGTATAAAAATCATCATCTGTTCGATGCTTTTAATAAGGAGCAAGAGCATTTATTGAATGAGGTAAATAAACAGTTTGAGCAGGCGTACGAATCTTTCTATCAGCGCCACCTGCTAACCGAACTTGGTTTAAACGGGTTTGATATTAAGCTAAACCGTACCATTTCAAATGATGCATTGCCCGTTATTAAAACCTTGGATGAGTTTTATGCCCTTAAAAAACTACGCTACCACTGCGAGCTTTTAAACCGGCACCAGGTGCTGGGTACTCCTTATCATGATGATAACATAGCCTATGTTTTAGAGGTGCTAGAGCCTTTTAATAACGCCGCTTACCCGTACGCTTACCTGTTTTTAAACATTTACAAAATGCTTAAAACTACCTCATTCGAAGAGGGAGAGCAGCATTACAGAATAGTGCAGCAGTTTATTCAGTCGGCCGATACCTTATCGGTAAATCTGAGAGAGGTAATAAGCTATTTGGTTAACTATTGCCTTTATTGGAACAGCAGAGGGTATAAAGAGGCTGGTGCCGCAGCCTTGTGGGGGCTTGAGATGCGTATGCGCTTCGATGAAATAGTAGAACACGGTAAAATAGCTCCTTCCGATTTTAGAAACATTGTGGTGCTGGCTATTCTGAACAATAAAAACCCCACCTGGATAAAGCAGTTCATTGATGGATATGCACAATATTTGCCATCCGAACAAGCCGATACAAATAAGGCCTTTGCCGAAGCACAGTATTTTTATTACACTAAAGATTTTGCAAGGGCCATGTCCCTATTTCAGCAAGCCCAGGTAAAAGAAGAACCCATTTTTAATGCCATTGTGCGCCGCTGGCAGTTTATGTGTATGTACGAGCAAAACCCCGGTAACACCAGCTTGCTTTTAGATTTTTTAGATGCTTACGAAAAATACTTACAGCGTAACACAACCCAACTTCACGCAGCAAAAGAAATCTTTATCAAAAATATTTTTTATGGTAAAAAGCTATTAAAAGCTACCGATAAGCTTAAGCGTACTTCTTTGGTGGAGTTGTTGAATGCGGAAAATTACTTTCCCGGTAAAGAATGGTTTTTACATCAAATTAATTAAGCCAATGAAGAACGAAAAGGGAGGCAGCAAAGCATTCCTTCACTACTTTACTGCCGCCTCTCCGTTACAAAGTTTATTACAATTTAAACTGCCTGCTAACTACGGTGTTGGTGCAGTAAATGCGGGCGGTATAGCTACCGTTCGGCAGACCCTGCAAATCAATCGAGCAGGTATTGCTTTGGCCGCCACATTCTTGCGCGCGGGCAAACTCGCCGCTGGGTATACGGTAAATTTCAATCCGGTTAATATTGCCTTCTTCGGGGTTAGAGGTGGCGGAATAAACCCAACCCGCTATAGTAGTAACAAGGCGTTTAGCAAGGCTTGCAGCGCTGCTGGTGTTAGTAATAGCCGGAAGCAAAAGACCTGCACAAATCATAGCCGCGAGGAGAATTTTTTTCATGTCTTAAAAGTTTTGTTTGTGAATGATGGTGCAAAGCAGCACAACCGGCAACCGGTAGGGGTATCAACAAAGTTTCAAGAGCGTATCAAGATTGTATCAGGTAAATAACATACAGCAACAATTGCAGCAGGAACGCGAAACCCTGCTGGAGCTCGGTAACCGGCTGGTAAAGCTTTACTGTAGCGATTGTGTGCCCGATATTACCTGCCTTACCAAATGGACTTTCCGCGATGCGCTTATACGCAATATTGCATTGCGCTGGAGTATACCTTACGACCAGCTACCCGGCGAGCAAACCCTTTACCGTACCTTTAGAGAGCACAAATACAGCAGCGCTACTAAAGAGAAGCTGGCCTTGTTTTACTATGCCGTTACCGACCCGGCTGTGGGCATGCAGGTGCAAAAAGAATATGCGCCCATGGCCGATATACAACGCACCCAAACCTTCCCCTACTGGAACCGGTTTGTAAAAGAGTTAAAGGCCGAACAGGTGGCCGGGCGACAACCGGAGGTAGAACGCATGCAGCAATTTGTGAACGGACTGGATGAAAAGCAAAAGCAGATATTGTTTGATATACTAAGGGCAGAACACAACAAAAAAAACACCACCGGTCCTATTTCCCGCGATATAGGAGTATTCGAAGCCGGTAAGGCGGTGGCGTAATGCCCTGTAATTAAAATCGCCGTTAACTACGCGCTTAGGATAGAGCGGATAATTAACGGCGATGGAAAACTAAAATCAGTTATTGTTATTGCGAAATAACCCGGCCATATTGCACCGGTGTATGGTTGCTTGTAACCTGGTAAAAATATACGCCCGCAGGCAGGTGTAGGTTAAGGGTAGTTACTTGTTTGCTGATGGTACTATTCATTACCTCAGCGCCCAGGGCATTAAACAGCCTGAGTTCTGCCTTGTCCTGTAGGTTGTCCTCAGGTATCACAATATTTAAAGTTTCATTAAAAGGATTGGGGTAAAGCGTTGCAATTTGTAACGGTAAATTTTCAATGCCGGTAATAATACCGCAACCGGATTGTATAGCGGCAGTAATAGCTTTGGTTGTAAGAGCTCCGTTAGTGGTTAATGCACGGCCGTTAATAGTTACACCGGTGTTTAAAGCGCCAAGGGCACCATTATTACAAACGAGGGTACCGTTAAAAACCGAATAATTATTTATGCCTACCGCGCCTTCTACAAGCCAGTAAACATTTTTTGCCTGCGCACCATTAACCAGTTGCACCATGGAATAAGTGCTGGTAGAAAGCGCACCAATTATTTTAAAAACAAACACCGCATTGGCATTGCCCTGTGCATTTAAAAAAACCGTATCGGTAAACACAGTAGCCGCATCTAACAAATAAGTGTGTGGGGTTAAAACCAGGTTATTGCCAAACTGGGCCGGGTAAAGTAACTCAATATCTACCGGTAGTAGCTGCAGGTAACTATTTACAATTGCTAAATCAGCAGCGCACTGTGCGGTAGATGCATCGGGCGAGGGGTGAATAGTGCCGTTAACGTAAACAGTATCAAAGCCGGTGGTTAACCCTACGTTGGTTCCAACATCGCCTGTTACATGCGTTATGCCTTTATTAGAAACCGCTCCATTGGCCGAAAAAAGAGCATAGCATGCTACAGTGCGCAGGTTAGGCGCTATTGGACCTGTTAGCACCGGGCTGCCGCAGCCAATGGGCGTATAGCCAAGTATGCCATCTACTGTAATAGCACCGGTTTTGGCAAAGGCGCGGCCTTCCAGCGTATCGTTTGTATTCATTTCAATAGCGGCATTGTTGGCTATTATGGTGCCGCGCATAGTTGTAGCGGTAGCCATACTTACTTTGCCTTCTACTTTCCAAAATACATTGCAGGCCTGGGCGCCATTTACCAATTTTACCTTCGCTGCTGCGTTGGTAGAAAACGACCCCTGAATTTTTATTATAAATACGGCACCCGAATTATTCTGCCCATCTAAAATAAGATTACCATTAAGGGTAGCAGCACTGCCAATAGAATGTACCCCCGCTAACATTGTTTGTCCGTTACCAAGCAAAGGGGCCGGAAAATAAGTAGGTATTGCGCTGTTTAACTGATTATAGGCGAGCAGTAAATCGGCAGCTGCCTGTATGCTGGCCGGGTCGCCATCATGCATGCCCCCATCAATATTACCAAAGCCCGTGCTGCTTCCGTTGTTGGTGCCTACGTTGCCTGTTAAGCGCGTTATGCCCGTATTAGAAACCGCTCCGTTAGAAGAAAAAAGAACAAAGTTAGTAAGCGACCCTAAGGTGGGTGCCTGTGCATCGCTAAGGCTATAGAAAAGTAAGAGCGATAAAAAAGGAATAAAGAGGCGGGTAGAATGTTTCAAAATGGAGGGGATTTAAGTAACGGCAGAATAGCCGAGGGTAATATGGCTGCTAATAAACCCGTACCGCCTTTTAATGGCCTTGTAACTTACGGGTTTATCATTTATTGGCTGTTAAATATTGGCATTCGGAAAAATTAACCCCAAAGGTGCCCGTGTTAGGGTAATCATTTTTAAGGGAACAACATCGAAGTTTAATAGCGCCGCTTTTAATATTCGCTTATTTTATCTCTGCGCTACCCACTGGCTATTACTTTTCAAACTCCCATTTTTTCGGACCAAACTAATGCGCAACCTGATTATATTAAAATAAATATGCATGCAAAACGGTACGGTTCTATGGTTAACATCGTCAAAAATTGTTTTTGATAATCAGTGGTTTATGTTTGTAAGGCCGTAAATATGTTAACCTTGGTTAACCATAGAACGGGCCACTTTTTCCAATACTACCTACCTGGGTTTTGCCATTCAATCCACCATTCCACTATTACGGCCTTTCCTTGTATTTGCGTTTTCATCCATCATTCCGTTCATCCATTCTTCCAACTCCCAAAAACAACATTTTGCATTGTGCCGCGTTAGTAGTTACTTCGCGCCCTCTAATAATGAATAAGGTAAGGCAAATTTTGGGTTTTAAATGGTCGGTATTCATTCTGTTGTCTATCGTCTACTGTCTATCGTCTACCCAAGCCATGGGCCAGATACACGAGTTTGGCGTTTGGGGGGGCATGAGCAACTACTTTGGTGACCTTAATACTCAAACCTCATTTAAATTTACAAGACCCGCAGCCGGTGCTTTTTACCGGTATAATATTAAATACCGCGGCGCCTGGCACACCTCTATAAACTGGGGGCAGGTAGAGTTTGACGATGCCAAAACCAATATTGCCTGGAACAAGCAGCGCAACCTTAGCTTTAAAAGCGATATTTTTGATGTTACTACCTTAATAGAGTTTAATTTTTTAAAGTACGATAAAGAGAGTAAAAAGCACTGGTTTACCCCTTACCTGGGCACAGGGCTAACAGTTTTCTTTTTTAACCCCAAGGCTATGTACAATGGTAAGTATTACTACCTGCAGCCATTGGGCACCGAGGGGCAAAACGATGCCAGCTACTCGGGGGTAAAAAAATACCGCCTTTACAGTTTAGCCATACCTATTGTGGGTGGGTTTAAGTTTTCGTTTAAGCGCAACTGGAACATTGGTATAGAAGCCGGCGTACGCAAAACCTTTACCGATTATCTGGATGATGTAAGCGGCAAATACCCCAGCTACGCCAGTTTACCCGGTGGTTCTACCGGCCTGGCTGCAGCCCTAAGCGACCGCAGCGCCGAAAACGGAGGCGAAAAGATTGGCAAAGCCGGCTATCAAAGGGGCCAATCGCCCAAATTCGACGATTATCTGTTTGGCGGCATTACCATTTCTTATACTATTATGAAGATACAGTGCCCAAGCCCAAATGGCACCTATAGGTAGGTAAACCCTAAACAAACAGGTAATTGAGACTGAATTGTTTAGAATTTATTATTTCGGGTTTAGCGATTCCGTTTCATTTACTTTCCCTAAACCTTCTCCCCCTGCCCCCTTTTTCTATCTTCGCCCCCGCTTTAAAAATATTTAGGTGTTATTAAGGCATAATGTTATATTGTTACAGGTAGTGAAGTTTGGCTCCGCACATAAACTTAAGTGTTACTTAAACCATATTCTGGTATTTAAGTAATGCCAGGGAAAGGCAGGGTCTTACAAAATAAAAAATACGAAATACGTTTAATCGTTCGCAGTGAGTTTAAAAGAGCAAATTGATTTAAGCCGGTTACCTAAGCATATTGCTGTTATAATGGATGGTAATGGGCGTTGGGCAAAAGAGCATGGTAAAAACCGGATTTTTGGACATACCAACGGGGTGGCCGCAGTGCGAGATACTGCCGAGGCTTGTGCTGAGTTGGGAGTAGAGTACTTAACGCTGTATGCGTTTAGTGCCGAAAACTGGAACCGGCCGCAAATAGAAGTAAGTGCGTTAATGACCCTGCTGTTAAAAACCATTAACGGAGAGTTGAAAACACTAATGAAAAATGATATTCGCCTTGGTGCTATAGGCGATATTGATTCATTGCCTAAAAGCGTAGCTAAGGAGTTGAGAGAGGCTATTGATAAAACAGCAGGTGGCAAACGGATGGAATTGATATTGGCCCTTAGCTACGGTGGTAAAAATGAAATTGTGCGGGCGGTAAAACAGATTGCTTTAAAAGTACAGTCGAAGGAAATTGGGTTGCACGAGATTACAGAGGATTTGATAAGTGAAAACTTGTATACCGCCGGCCGGCCCGACCCCGAGTTGCTGATAAGAACCAGCGGCGAGTTGCGGGTAAGCAACTTTTTGCTGTGGCAGCTGGCTTATGCCGAGTTTTATTTTACCGATAAGTACTGGCCCGAGTTTAATAAAGAGGAGTTGTATAAGGCAATTATCGATTTTCAGAACCGCGAGCGCCGCTTTGGTAAAACAAGCGAGCAAATTGGAGAGAATGGTAAATAGGTGTTGGATTTAGGAATTTAAAAAAACCGGCATCGGCATTAACAAGAAGAAGTAAAAAACAAAAAGCCCATTTTTCTGAAAAAGATTCTCTTTCTACCCTTACTTTTAATCTGCTTATCGCTGTTGGCGCAGCAGCCCCCTGTGGCTTTCGATTACTCAAAAAGCGCCGAATACGAAATTGGTGATATTAAAATAGAAGGCGCTAAATACTTAGATGCACAAATATTGGTAACCCTTTCGGGCCTTGCCGTAGGCGATAAAATAAAAATACCCGGCGAGCAAATACCCAAAGCCATTAAAGCACTTTGGCGCCAGCGCTTGTTTACCAATGTGGCCATTAACGCTACCGATATTAGCAAGGGTAAAATATACCTTACCATATATGTAGAAGAGCGCCCCCGTATTTCGCGCTTTACTATTAAGGGTATTAAAACCAGCGATGCCGACGATATACGGAAGAAGATAGACATGCGCACCGGTAGCATATTTACCGAAAACATGCGCAGCATGACCATTAACACCATCCGCAATTATTATATCGATAAAGGCTTTTTGGATGTAAAGGTTTTGGTTACCGAAGAGAAAGATTCGGCCTTTGCAGCCAACAGCGTGTTGGTGCGCATTAATATTAATAAGGGCAGCAAGGTTAAAATTGAGCAGATAAATATTTATGGCCAGCACGAAGTGCCAGAGGCCCGCCTTAAAAGGCAAATGAAAGAGACCCACGAGAAGGTAAAGTTTGACATTGACGGCCTTTTTAGATTTAAGAAAAACTTTGCCCGCGACTCTATTACTATTAAGTGGTATCAGATTATAGGTAACCTGTCGGTTATGCGCGCTTATGATTACTCATCGCGCTACCTTAATCTTAACTTTTTTAAGGCCAGCAAATTTAAACGCGATGATTACGAAGCCGATAAGCAAAAAATACTCGACTACTACAATAGCCAGGGTTTCCGCGATGCGCGTATAGTAAGCGATAGCGTTTACCAGGCCGATGGCGATAAGAACCTGACGATAGACATACGGGTAGATGAAGGTAAAAAATACTATTTCCGCAATATTTACTTTAACGGTAACACGAAGTACCCCGATAGTGTGTTGGCCAAAATTGTAAACATTAAAAGGGGAGAAGTTTACAACCAAAAAATATTAGACGAGCGCATTTTTATGAACCCTAACGGCGGCGATTTAAGCTCGCTGTATATGGATGATGGTTACCTGTTTTTTGGTGTAACACCAATGGAGGTAATGGTAGAAGGCGATTCGATTGATTTGGAATTACGTATAAACGAAGGCGCGCAGGCTACCATACGCGAGGTGCGTATATTGGGCAATACCAAAACCAATGAGAAGGTAATCCGCCGCGAGTTACGTACACTGCCGGGCAATAAATTCAGCCGTACAGATTTGATACGGTCGCAGCGCGAAATTGTAAACCTCGGCTATTTCGACCCTCAGCAGTTAGATGTGGTGCCTATACCTAACCCCGAAAACGGAACCGTGGATATTGAATACCGCGTGGTTGAAAAACCATCCGATCAGTTAGAGCTTTCGGCCGGTTATGGCGGGCAGAGCAGCACCAGCAGTGCCGGTGGTTTGTTTGGTACTTTAGGGGTTAACTTCACTAACTTCTCGTTGCGTAATATTGGTGATAAAAAATCATGGACTCCACTACCTTCCGGCGATGGACAGCGCCTGGGCATACGTGTAAATAGTAACGGAAGGGCTTTCCAATCGTACAGCGTTTCATTTACCGAACCATGGTTGGGTGGCAAAAAACCACAGTCGCTAAACTTTGCGTTTAATCGCTTGCGCGCCAATTCCTTCGACCCTGCTGACTATTCTAAAATATATGGTAGCTACTACTCAACCAGCGTTTACCTGGGCCTTGGTACCCGTTTAAAATGGCCGGATGATTTCTTTACTGCCGAAATTGGTTTAGAGTTTCAGCATTACATTCTTAAAAACTACGCTACCTACTTCATTTTTACTAATGGTAAGGCTACTAACTTAAACTTACAATTAACCCTATCGCGCGATAGCCGCGAACTGGCAGCCCCTACTTTCTACAATCGTGGTATTTATTTTATGGTGCAGGGCAAGTTTACATTGCCATACTCGCTTATGTTTAACTCGCGCAAAAACCTTGATTACGACGACCCGAACCTTACACCGGCCGACCGCTACAAGTTTGTTGAGTTCCATAAGTGGAAGTTGATGTTTGAGTGGTATGTACCAATAGTAAAAAACCTGATTTTAAAAACATCGGCCAACATGGCGTTTTTGGGTGTATACAACAAACGCGTAGGCTTATCGCCGTTTGAGCGGATAGAGTTTGGTGGCGATGGATTGAGCAACCTGAATGCGGGAACGCAATTAGGCCGCGATATCGTATCGTTCCGCGGTTACGATGTATTAACGCCGCAGGGTGGTGCCCCTATTTATAATAAGTTCTCTATGGAACTTCGCTACCCTATATCGCTTAACCAGTCGGCTACTATTTATGCCCTTATATTTGCCGATGCCGGTAACTATTGGATGAGTATACGCGATTACAAGCCTTACCAACTGGCTAAATCAGTAGGTGCCGGTGTGCGTGTATTTTTGCCTATGTTTGGCTTGTTGGGCTTCGATTATGGCTTTGGTATTGATAAGGGAGCCTACGGCCCGGTTAGCGGAAACAACATTTTCAGTAAATACGGTAAGTTCAGAATTATTTTGGGCCGCGAACCGGATTAATAGATACGTCACCCTGAGCGTAGTCGAAGGGGATGTCATAACTGAACGTTGTCGGAGAATTAGTTAGCAATTGTGAAAATTACAACCATCGTTTTTCTTTTGGCAATATAATTGGTCATACAGCAAAAAATATAAAACCATGAGTACGAAAAAAGTGATAGCCGCCCTGTTTGTTTTGTTTATCAGCGCATCTACCTATGCCCAAAAGTTTGCTTATGTAGATATGGAGTATATGCTGGATAAAATGCCATCATACACCGAGGCGCAAAAACAGCTTGATAAAATAGCCGAGGGCTGGCAAAAGGATGTAGAAGGGAAAATGAAGGGTGTAGATGATATGTACAAGCAGTTTCAGGCAGAGCAGGTGCTTATGACCGAGCCCATGAAACAGCAGAAAATGAAGGAAATAGAAACAAAAGAGAAAGAAGTAAAGGAGTTTCAAAAGGCTAAGTTTGGCCCTAACGGCGAGCTGTTTAAAAAGCGCCAGGAGCTGATAAAGCCCATACAGGATAAAATTTATAACGAGGTGCAAAAATACGCCATAGCTAAAGGGCTCGATTTTATTTTTGACCGCAGCAGCGGCCCAAGTATGCTATATGCCAGCGACCGGTTTAATAAAAGCGACGATATTTTGGCCGCCCTGGGTATTAGCTTAAAGCCTAAGAATTAGCATTAAAGTCCAAAAATATATATTTGCGCCCCAATGAATAAAGTGCTGGTGATAGGTTTATTGTTATTTGCATGTAACAGCAACGTTTTTGCGCAGCAAAAGTACGGGCATATAAACAGCAGCGATATACTGGATGCAATGCCTGAGTTTAAGCAGTTGAATGCAACTGTAGAAAACAAAAAAAAGCAATATGCTTTACAGCTGCAGCGGATGTATGAGGATTACGAACGCAAAGGTAAAGAGCTGAACGACTATGGCATGAGCATGATGGAAGCGGTTCGCGAAGAGCGGATGAGAGAAGTAGACAGTCTGCAGCAGGCCATACAGGGGTTTGAAGGAACAGCGCAGGGCGAAATTGAAAAACTGCAGGGTAAGCTAATGAAGCCACTGAACGATAAGTACCTTAAAATAGTACAGTCGGTGGCCAAAGAGAACGGATATACCTATATTTTCGATATTGCAACCGGCTCGGTAGCCTATCACCCCGAAACGGGCGATGTAACCGAACTGGTAAAAAAGAAAATGGGCATTAATTAGTCAACAGAATAAAAACAAATAAAATGAAGAAAACAGTATTAGGAATTATCGTAGCTGTATTTGCCTTAGTGGGAACTGCCAGCGCACAGCAAAAGCTTGGTCACATTAACTCTATTGAGGTGTTACAAGCTATGCCTGAGTTTAAGAGTATGAGCAACGAACTTCAAAAACAGAAGGACTCGTATACCAAGGCGCTTGAAAATATGTATGGCGATTACGAAAAAAAGCAGGCAGACTTACAGAACTTAAGTAAAGCAGGCTCGGGCACACCCGATGCAATTCTTGAATCTAAAATTCAGGAGTTACAGGATCTGCAAAAAAGAATTACTGATTTTGAAGCTAAGGTGAACGACGATTTACAAAAATCGCAACAGGAAAAATTAAAGCCTATTAACGATAAATACCTGAAGGCGGTTAAAGATGTAGCTACTTCAAACGGCTATGCTTACATTTTAGATATCGTACAAGGTTCAGTTGCTTACTACCCCGAAGACCAAAACAACGTTACTGATTTAGTAATGAAAAAATTAGGTATTACTCCCGGCGCTACCACACAAACAGCACCGGCTGGCGGCACTGCTGCACCTAAAAAATAAATTATATGCAAAGCGGTTCGCAACAACCGGTTGGAATATTTGATTCAGGCATTGGCGGCTTAACGGTCGCCAATGCTGTTTCTAAGCTGTTGCCTAACGAGCAGATTATTTATTTTGGCGATACCGCCCATGTGCCATACGGCGATAAATCGAAAGAACTTATCCGCAGTTACGCCACTACTATCACCAATTTTTTACTGCACGAAAAAAACTGCAAGGCGGTAGTTATAGCCTGCAACACGGCTTCGGCCGCCGCTTATGAAGTGCTGCGCGATACTTACAAGGGCCGTTACCCGGTTATTACAGTTATAGACCCTATGATAGAAGCTGTGATAGCTGATGATAGTATACATAAGGTGGGTGTAATAGCTACTAAAACAACTATTGCCTCGGGCGTTTACCGCGAAAAGTTTAACCGGCGGAAGCCTTCCTTACAGTATACTGAACTGGCTACACCTTTGCTGGCAAGTATGATTGAAGAGAACTTTCATAACAACAATATCAGCCATGCGGTGATAGAACAGTATCTCTCGGACCCCGCATTGAATAGCATTGATGCCCTGGTGCTGGCCTGCACGCACTACCCGCTTATTAAAAACGAAATTTCGGCCTACTATAAAGGTAAAGTGAAAATTTTCGACTCGGCCGAAGTGGTAGCGCAAAAGCTGAAATGGATTTTAGAGAAAGAAGGGTTGGCCGCCGAAAGCAAAACCGGGAAGGATACTTTTTATGTAACCGACTTTACGGAATCGTTCGAAAAGACAACGAAAGTTTTTTGGGGCAAGGAGATTCAGTTAGAACTTTGCAAAATTTGGGGAAACTAAAACCGGGCTTTACCTGTTAGTATTAACAGGCTTTGCTTTTTATAGCTTAAATTTGAAACACATTTCTGTATTATGAAAAAGATTGCCCTCTACTTAATCTTCAGCCTCTTTACCTTTCAACAAGTATCGGCTGATGGTATCGAATTTATACACGACAAAAAATTCCAGGAAATTCTGGATATGGCCAAGGCGCAGGATAAGCTGGTGTTTATGGATTGCTATACCAGCTGGTGCGGCCCATGCAAACGCTTATCGGCTATGGTGTTTCCCGATTCGGCGGTGGGCGAGTTTTTTAACCGCACATTTATCAATACCAAGTTTGATATGGAAAAAGAAGAGGGCCCAACTATTGCCGGTAAGTATGGTATTAGAGCATACCCAACCCTGCTTTGGTTAGACGGCGACGGTAATGTGAAACATAAAATAGTAGGTGGATTAGATGTGGCCGGTCTGTTACAAAACGGACAAAAAGCGGTAGACCCTACCCCCGGTATTTTAACCGGCATGAGAAAACTGTATGCCGATGGAAAGCGCGATGCTGAATTTTTGAATGACTATGCCGGTACTTTATATGCATCGGGCGAAAAATATGAAAGTGTATTTGCCGAATATTTAAGCAAGGCTACGCTAAGCGATTTAACTAATACAAAGCAGACAAAGACCATTTTTAACCTTACCAACGATATTAAATCGCCGGGCTTACCGGTGCTGCAAAAAAGCCGCGATTTTTATGTAAACCTGGTAGGAGAAGCCGTTTATAATAAAAAGATAAACCAAATAGCCGCTAAAGCGGTTAGCGAGGCACCCCGCGCCGATGATAAATCTCTTTTTGATAAGGCCATAAGCCTGCTTAAAACTAATAAAGCACCTGACCACGCAGAGCAGGTATTAAAGCTTTCAATGGATTACTATACCCATATGAACGACTGGGTAAATTTTGATAAGAATGCATCGCAGTATGTAAAAAAATACGCCGGTAAAAATGCAGCGCTGCTAAACGATGTTGCCTGGACCTATTTTTTAAATGTAAACGACGAGGCACAGTTGCAGAAGGCTACCAAGTGGGCCTACACGGCAATAAACACCGATAATAAGTACACCTATAACCTCACCTACGCCTACCTGCTTTACAAGCAAAATATTTATAAAGAGGCGGCTCTTGCCTGCGATTATGCTATCATCCGCGCCAAAGAGGAGAATGTTACACCCACTTCTGCTACATCCTTAAAAGAGGCTATAAAGAAGTCCATCGAGAAACAGCCTTAACCTGGTTAAGGTTTGGGTGTTTCTCCTTTTGCTATCATTTCATCAATAGCTTTAACGTTGCTCGTTTTACTTAAGCAGTAAGATTTCCACGAAGCTTCTGCAGTTTCCTTTTTAAGTGCATCATAGCGGTTAAACATATTGGAGACAATAACCATGTTGAATATTTTGTTTTGTGTTTGCGCCTCTTTCCTTTCCTGTTTGTAATACTCAAACAGCGATGCGAGAGATGTATGACCTAAATCGGCTTGATAGTTTCTATCAATGTACCCAAAGTCCAGCGCCTTAAAATGGCTGCAGTTATATTGTACAATAAAATCGTCCCAATCAACAAAACAACAGGCTATAAGTACTCCGTAAAACGCCCAGCTGTTTTTGCGAAACAAAAACCAATTGCTTTTTTTCCGCGCCACTTTAACTAGGGTTGTGGCCAGGCCTATAAGGCAAAGCGTTAAATAAACATATATACCTATCCGTCGGCGGGTAAGGCCCGATGATTCAATAACCCACCAGTTGCGTTGCGCCGTAGTAATTATTAGCACTGCGTTCTGTATAATCCAGCCAAAGGCAAGTGCTTTAAGCAACCTGTTCTTTTCGAAAAAATTAAGATAGCCTCTGAATACTACCAGTATAATAGCTATAGCAAGGCAGATAGATAATATAAGGGTGTTGGTTCCATCATGAAGGTATTGCGCAAGTTTTACACCCTCGGGTAGTTTTTGAGTAATGCAGGTATAGACATCCAGAATGTTTACACTTAGCAAAAGTAAATTGAGCAATACGAACAAAATAATACCGGAGAGCATTTCATTTGTAAAAGAGAACAGCTGGTTGGCATGCATGTGGTCTTCTAACGTTATAACTTTTAAGTTATCTGGCGATACTCTGTCTGTTTCATATAGCCAGGCAATAACATGGTGGTAGAAAAAGCCGGCCATAAGTATAAACCCTGTAGCGGTAAAAACTATCCAGCTAAAGCTTATGAAATCTAAACTTATCTCATCCGTATATTTTTCGAAAACGGGGTTGGCTTCCCTATAGAGAAGAAAGAAAATACCTGAAATGGCTAAGGGTATAAGTAACAACGGTAATTTTTTAAGCAAACTGTTTTCGTTAGGTTGCTCCGACTCAGTAAACACACGCTTAATACCAAAAGGAAGGGTTATTAGTATAGTGTACCACGAATTTACAACGGCGATAAGCAATGATGATTCCGCATTAATACTCAAACCTTCCAGCATAAGCAGCGAGATGATGTTGGCGATTATAGGTAACCAGGTGCCGTATACAAAAACAAAAGCCGCAGAAAGCAAGCTGCCCGTGGCGGCTGCTAACCAGGCAGGTTTTGCCAAGAGCGATTTGTCGCGTATAAGTAGAAGAACTACTAATACGATATTGAATAATAGAAAATTGAATCCCGCCGATTGTTCGTAAAACAAAAATGTGTAGGAGGCAGTAGCTAGTAGAATAAACCAGTCATTCTTTTTCATAAATAGGATTTTTAGTTGGTGAAGTAGAAGAGGTATTATGCTTCTTCTTTTAAGGTGAGCGATTCAAATACAAAAAACACCAGGCACAGCAGTGTGCCCATCATAAGGGTGACACCATAGGTGCGGGGGTACGATAAGGGATGCGCTACGCGGCTGGCGGTATCGTAAAAAATAAGAAGTGGGTCGGTAATTACGTTCCACGAATTCCAGCGCAAAAAACGGCCGATGTAAATGCCATAGCCCGAAATAAGCATTAGCAAAAACATAGTTGCCTTGGCTGTAAAGTTGCTAACCATACCTTTAAGTTTATGGTAAATGATAATAGCCGAAAACATACCTACCACTAAACCGGTAAAGGCAAAAGAGTAAATAAGCATAGCATCGAACCAAAGCGGAAAATCGTTGCGCGGCTTTAAATGAATAAGGTCGGTAATGATGTAGGGTGAGTTGGGAAAGAACAGCAACCACAGACAGAAGCCCGTAAAAATACGAAGCGGTGTTTGCGCTTTATGCACTAACAATGCAAAGGCGAGGGGCATCCAGGCCAGTAGTAAGTTAAAGGGCAAAAAAATGTAGTTGAGCGAGGCGGTAGTAAACATACGAAATGCTTCAAGCACTATGCAAAAGCCCGAAAGCAGCAGTAGCTTTTTAATTACTGAATTAGACATGATGAGATTATTTGATGAGGTAAAACTTATTTCATGCAGAGGGGCGTTTAGCTTTTACCACTAATACTATCCCGTACCAGACACCCCAAACTACTATGGTGAATGGAATAAAGAGCAACGTCTTAAGTCCGGTAGCGCCTATAATGCATATAAAAATCACCAATAGATTTATAGCCAGCAACCCCAAAAAGCTAAGTATACGTATAAGGGTTATAATGCAGCCCGATACCGTAAACTCGTTATTGTCCATTACTTAATCATTATAAAATATGCCTATGGCATGGTACATAATATGCGCTAAGGTTACCTTGCGCTCTATTGCTTTTTCATCGTCACTGGTCTTTATAGATTTGGTTTTTGGTGCGCTTATTTTTTCTACCAGCGCTGCGGCACCCACTACTAAAAGCTTACCCAGCAAACTGCCGGTATCCGATTTGCGCCGTTTCATTTTAAAATATCAGGTTATGTTTTTCTTCTTCCAGCAGCTTCTCCATTTCCAGTATTTTTTTGCGGCAAATCCATAAGGGTATAATACCAAACACCCCAAAGCTGCAATCAATCAAGGTCCACCAGTAAGGTATACCGCGCAAGGCACAAAATGCAAAGGCATAAGGCAGAATAAGCACACAGGCTATCATACCAAACTCAATTACCCAAATGTTGCGCACCGGGTTTCTGTAAGGGCCTATAAAGGCAATTGCTATAACAAAGTGAGCAAAGGCCAGCCAATCGTACCCATAAAGCAGAAACGGATATTTGCTCTGCGTTTCATTTAGTCCGGTATATACCTTCTGTAACCATACTTCTATAAAAGAGCCAGAGTTAAAGTATTTGAGTAACCACTCTATTCCCTCGCGGGCGGGTATAGCGGTAGCGCCGCTAAGGGCCAGGGCCACCATAAAAAATAACAGGATGGCTTGTATCTGTTTTTTAAGGGCCAGTATTTTCTTATTCATGAAAAGTGCTTTGAGTTACAAAGTAAAAGGGCAAAAAAAATTGTTGTCTTATTTCTTATTCTGTTTAACCAGTTTTTCAAGGGCATTCAGGTGCATAATAAATTCTTTGCGGCCCAGATTGGTTGCCACATACGTAGTTCGGGTCTTTTTACCCACAAACTCTTTTTTAATAGCTATGTAATCTATCTTCTCCAGTGCGTTTATATGGCTGGCCAAATTTCCGTCGGTTACGTTCAATAGCTCTTTTAATGCCAGGTAATCGATACCCTCATTAACCATCAGCGCGCTCATTATACCCAGCCGCACCCGGTTTTCGAAACTCTTATTTAATTTTTCAATCAGGTCTTTCACTGCTTTGGCTCTCCTGTTTGTTTATACAGCTTGCGTAGTATTGATATTTGCCCGCGGTGGTGTACTTCATCCTCTGCGTTGTGGTAAAGTGTCCAGGCTAAATCGCTGCCATTCACTTTATCGTAAACATCAAACCTGCGCTCTAACAATTCTTCTACAGTAAGCTTTTTTACAGCTTCCTTAATCGCCTCGTGCGATTTTATCAATTCTTCCAGGTAAAACTCAACGGGTTTGCCTTTTAACTCATTTACATGTTTCCCTAAATCTAATCCGGGCAGCAAGGCTGTCTCTTCTTCCGGGGTCATTTCGCGCTTTTCAATAAAGTAGAGCTTAAAAAAATAATCGCCGGCAATTATATGCGCCAGTAAGGCACCCACGGTATTCCAATCCGGGTAAGGCTGCCAGTCCAGCTCGTGCTGCGTAATGCCTCTTATATATCTGAAAGTAGTAGACCTTGCATCGTACATAATGGCGATTAAGTAATCGGCCAGTGCATCTTTGCCAATACCACTTTCTATATTAAATTTTCTTTCCAACATCTGCTTACCAGTATTTTTTCTCCTGCGGTTTTGCTTCGTAGCGAACATACATTAGTAAACCGTAAATTATGTGCAACACGCCAAAACCTATAGCCCACAAGGTAACTCCGTAACCAATAAACCAGCAACCAATAATACCAAGAATAATTTCAGATATACCCAGCCAGCGGATTTCATCAAGCGTGTATTTGCTGGCGCTTACTAATGCAATACCGTAAAATATAAGGGTAGTAGGTGCAATTATGCCAAACCAGCCGTATTTTAATAGTATAAGGCAATATAAGCCGCCTGCAATAAGGGGTATGGCCAGGTTTATTATCAGGCGGCGGGCCGAGGCATCCCAAATGGTTTGCCCTTTGCTTTTAGCATTGCGGGTAGTAAAAAATATAGCAAACACGATAGAAAAAAACAGGATGGCAGAAGCATCGAGTATGCAAAAGCGCAAAAAGTCGATGCTTATGTTTACTGGAAATGAGCGCATCATTTCGCTGTAACCGTAGTTAATATTGGTGTTCATGTATACATGAAAAGCACCGGCGCCTGCAAGGGCAAAAAAACCGGCAAATACCCCGGCTAATCCGCTTAAGGATATAAAACGCGATGAGCGTTCCATCATGCTGCGTATTTCTTTAATCTGCTCTAGCTGTTCATTAGGGTTTTCCATATAATTAAAAGCACTTTGTGGTGCAAAGTAAATGGTACTTTTTGAAAAAGCAACATTTAAGGCAAAGTATTTTTACGCGGGCTTAATTATATTCGCATAAAACAGTAAGCCATGGGCACCGAAAAAGAGTATACAACCTTCTGGGATTTTTATCCATACTACCTTACCGAACATGCCAGGCCGGTTAACCGCGCTCTGCATTTTGTGGGCACCTCTATTGTAATAGCCTGCGTGGTTTTGGCCATTGTAAAACAAAATGCCTGGTTCTTATTAGGTGCTCCTTTGGCCGGTTATGGCTTTGCCTGGGTTGGCCACTTTGGCCTTGAGAAAAACAGGCCGGCTACCTTTAAGTATCCGTTTTACAGCTTGGGGTCAGATTTTGTGATGTTTTTTCACATTCTAACCTTTCAGATAGATAAAAAGGTAGATGAGGCCCACAAAATTATAGGGGTTCAAAACAAGTGGAAGTAATAGCATAAACACATTTATTGTTGGCAAAAACAATTGTTGCCTGCCTTTTGTTTTAATACTACATACAAACCACACATTATGAATTTAGAGGCTTTAGAAAAGCAAACCCATAAGGCTATTGATTATTGGATTGACGAATACAAGCGCCTTGATTTTGATAAAATAGTGGCTAAACCATCTGAAAACGAGTGGAGCCTGGGACAAATAGGTATACACCTTTGGATGAGCGCTAAAGGATTTTTTTTTAAAAATGCCGAAAAGTGCCTTAGCAAAGAGGGAACCGAAAGTGGTAAGAGCAAAAAATTTGCAGCCCACCTTATTTTTACCTTCAAAACCCTGCCACCGGTAAAGTACGAAATGCCCAAACAGGTGTCGGTGGTGCCAAAGCAACCGGAAAGCAAGGAGCAACTGATAGCCAAACTGGAAGAGATAAAGCAACTTGCCAGCGATTATATAAAGCGAATACCACAAAGCGACCCCGGTTTGAAAATTAAACACCCTTTTTTGGGCTGGCTGAACACGGCTGAATGGATTACCCTGTGTAACATACACTTTCGCCACCACATGCGCCAAAAGCAACGGGTGCATAAGCACTTTGGTTGGTAAGTGCAGCTCAAACTTGTTTTTTTAGCGCTTTAGCGGGAAGAATTAAAATACCGTTAAGGTATACCCGTCTAACCTAATGTGGTGGGATTAAAATGAGGGTTTTTGCAAAAATTTAACCCCTAAAAAGGGTTGACCTTCAATAGCATCTTACCAAATCTTTTACTTTAGCGCACTCAAATTTTTACAAGTGAAGTTTTTTAAACCCGCATTTGTTTTTTTTCTGTTGCTTTTGCAGCAAACGCTCTTTTCGCAAGCCGTAGAAAAATGGACTTTAGAAAAGTGTATTGACTACGCTTTTAAGAATAACATACAGATTAGGCAAGCCGATGTTACGGCCGGCATTTCAAAAAACGAAAACCTGCAGAGCAAGCTTAACCTGTTGCCCAGTGTAGAAGGTAATCTTAATTTTAGCAACAACTTTGGTAACGGTTTTAACCCTCAAACGTACAGCTTTGCCGATGGTAACTCGCAATCGGTGCAAATGTCGTTGCAGGGTACTCTTCCAATTTTTACCGGCTTGCAGCAAATATTTAATATTGAACGCACCAAGTATGAGTTGCTGGCCTCTAAATTTGACTACGAAAATGCCAAAAGAAATATTGCCTTAAATATTGCCTCGGTATACCTGCAAGTATTGCTTAACCGCGAAATTTTAAGTGTTGCCTTAAAGCAAAAACAGCTTACCGAAAGCCAAAGAACAACTTTGCAATCGCGTATTGCCGCAGGTTCTTTGCCCGAAACATCGGGCTACGAAGTAGAATCGCAATTGTCGCGCGATGAGGCCAATATTGTAGCCGCACAAAATGCAGTAGACTTAACCTTGCTTTCACTGCGCCAGTTATTACAGTTGCCGGATGAGAAGTTTGAAATTGACAGCCCCACTATTATATTAGAAAATGTAGCCGATGTTTCTGCCCTATCTTCGCAAAATATTTACACCGGTGCCTTGCGGACGCAACCAAGCATAATGAGTGCAGAAGCACGCCTTCAAAGTGCTAACGCAAGTCGCAAAATGGCATTGGGTGCCTTAAGCCCTACTATAGCTGTTTTTGGCAATCTTAGCGGTGGTTACTTTAGCCAGGATGCTCTTTACCGCAGCCGTGTAGATACGCTTAATATTGGCGGTGTATCAATTCCCTTTCCTCAAAACGAGTTTGACAGGTACAAAACATTTTCGGAGGGATTAAAGGATAATTTTAGAAAAGTAGTAGGGATAAGCCTTAATGTTCCTCTCTTCAGCCGCTGGCAACGTGTAACCAATATACAAAACGCTAAGCTGCAAATGCAAATACGGGCCTTGCAGGTAGAAGCAAATAAAAACCAGTTACGCACCGATATTGAGCAAGCTTATACCAATACCAAAGCTGCGGTGCAAAGCTACTATGCCAATAAAAAGAGTTTAGAAACGGCCGATAAATCGTACCAGGCTTTCGAAAAAAGATATAACGCGGGTATGTTGGGCACGTTTGAGTTGCAGCAGTCTAAAACAAATCTTGCTTACGCCCAGTCAGAGATGATAAAGGCTAAATACACTTATGTTTTTCGTTTGAAAGTGCTCGATTTTTACCAGGGTAAAGCAATTACCTTAAACCAATAACCACCGCGCGCATTAATACGCGCAAATGCATGTATGAAGAACAATAAACTTTTAATAGGACTGGGAATTGCCCTTGCACTGCTTTTAATAGTTGCAGTAGTTGGCAAAAAACAGGGTTGGATTGGCAAAGGGAATGTAGTAGAAGTGGCGGTAGAAAAATCGGCTAAGCGTTCGTTAGTAGAAGCGGTAACCGCCAGCGGAAAGATAAATCCGCAAACAGAAGTAAAGCTAAGTTCAGAAGTATCGGGTGAGGTAATTGAACTGTATGTGCAGGAAGGCGACTCGGTAAAAAAAGGCAAATTAATGGCGGTTATAAACCCTGCTATTTACGAGGCCATAGTAAACCAGGCTACGGCCAGCGTAAATCAGTTAAAGGCTAATTTGGCAAGCGCCAGGGCCAGCACCATACAAGCAAAAGCAGCCTTCGACCAGGGCAAGCGTAACTTTGAGCGTAACAAGCAATTGCATAACGAGCATGTTATTTCTGACGCCGAGTTTGAAGCTGCCAAACTGCAGTTTGACCAGGCCAATGCCAATTACGAAACCGCGCAGGAGCAGGTAAATGCTGCAACTTTTAGCGTTACCAGTGCCGAAGCCCAATTAAAACAGGCCAACGACAACCTTAGAAAGACGACTATTTATGCGCCTATAAATGGTATTGTATCGCTGGTAAATGTAAAGCTGGGCGAGCGCGTAGTAGGTACTGCACAAATGGCGGGTACCGAGATAATACGTATTGCCGATTTAAATAACATGCAGGCCGAAGTGGATGTGAACGAAAATGACGTATTGCGTATTTCGTTAGGCGACACGGCAGAGATTGAAGTAGATGCTTACGTAAAGAAAAAATTTAAGGGAGTAGTTACCCAGGTTTCGTATTCCAGTACCAGTTCGGTGCAACAGGTTATAAGCACCTCGCAGGCTACCAACTTTACTGTAAAAATCAAATTGCTCAAAGAATCGTATGCCGATTTAATAAAACCGGAGCTTGGTAAGCTATACCCCTTTAGACCGGGTATGAGCGCCACGGTTGTTATTAAAACAGAGGCAAAAGATAACGTACTTACAGTGCCTATACAATCGGTAACTACGCGCGAAGAAAAAGACCTGAAAGAAAAGGATGTAGACTATGCTAAGGCTGCCAAAGCAAACAAAACAGAAGCCGACGAGAAGAAATCGGTTACAGAAATTGTGTTTGTGGTTGAAGGCGGAAAAGTGCTGGCCAAAGAGGTTAAAACAGGCATACAGGATGCAAGTTATATAGAAGTTTTATCTGGCTTAAACGAGGGTGCAGAAGTAGTAAAAGCTCCTTTCAAATCAATATCTAAAACGCTTAAAAACGGCGATGCCGTTAAAGTGGTAGACGAGAAGGATTTGTTTAAAGATGAAAAGAAAGCAGCCGGTGAATAGTAAATAAGCCTTAAGCTTCAGCCACCGGTTCTACCCCCAACAGTTTCAGCCCGTTCATGGCTGCATTTTGTTCCGCTATTTTTTTGCTAAAGCCCTCGCCCCGCGAAATAACCTTGCCGTTTATCTGTAACTCTATAACAAAGTAGGCACGACGGTTTTTGCTTTTTTCTTCTACCACTTTAAACTCAATGCTTTTGCCTTCGCGCTGTATATAATGGAAAATCTGGCTCTTATAATCCGTATTGGTTTGTTCTAAAGTATCAACGTCTATAAGGTTTTTTAATACCCTTTTTAGAATAAACTTTTGGGTAGCAGCAAAGCCGGCATCCAGGTAAACGGCGCCCACCAAAGCCTCGAAAGTATTACCGGCTAAATCTTTCGATACATCATTCATGCTTTTGCGGTTAAAGCTTAACTGATCTACCAGGCCCAGCTTAGTGCCTACCTCATTCAACGATTTGCGGTTTACAATTTTCGATCGCAACTCCGTCATAAAACCCTCTTCCTTGTACGGATATTTTTTGAAAATAAACTCGCATACAATGGCATCTAAAATGGCATCGCCCAATAATTCCAACCGCTCGTTATTATCTTTTGGCTCGTTAAATTTAGAGCGGTGTTGAAACACCTGCTTGTATAGCTTTAACTTGCTTGGCGTAATGCCGGTAATACCTTTAATATAGGCCGAAAGCTTTTTATCGCTGGAAAGAAAGGTGTTGTAAATTTTTCTAATCACTGTTACGGCTAAAGGGTTAAACGGTTAAGGGTAAAATTAACAGGTAATTTTTATTAACCATATTATGGCTCGTTTACGAGCCATTTTGTATCAGGGTTTTGGTAGCAGTTGATGATGGCGTGAACGTAGACGGTGTTTTTTGTTTCATCAACCGTAAAATGAATCATGTAAGGAAACTTTTTTAGCGGCAGGCATCGTATATCCTTATAGCGAAATTGGAAAAAAGGCGATACTTCCAACGATTCAAAACATTTATCTAATTCATTGTAGAATTTTTCACCAAGTCCGGCTACTAAAGCATCGTAGTAAAATATTGTATCCTGAATGTCGTTGAAAGCTCTGGGTTCTAAAACAATAGCATATCGCTTCATGCTACTTAATTTTCAATTGCTTTTTCATTTCATCCCAGCTTATATAATCTTCAGGCTTGGAGGTTTTTATCCTGTTCAGAACTATCTCTTTGTGCCATTCAGGTACCTCAAAATTTTCATCGCGAATTATGGATACGTAATTTAACTGCTCTAATAATTCAATCAGAAAGGGGGCTTCGGTATCCTTTATGTCTATGGTAATTCTCATGGATAAATAACTTTAGTTGTATAAAGTTACAACAATGTTTTGAAACAAGATGTGTCAGGCTCCTAACGACTGAACTTCTTAAATACTACCGTTGCATTATGTCCTCCAAAGCCAAAGCCATTGCTCATAGCCACATTTACGGTACGGGCCTGCGCTTTATTAAAGGTGAGGTTGAAGTTAGGGTCAATTGCAGGGTCGTCGGTAAAGTGGTTGATGGTGGGTGGAACTATGTTTTCTTCTATTGCCTTTATACAAGCAATAGCTTCAACTGCACCGGCAGCACCCAACAGGTGACCGGTCATTGATTTGGTGCTGGAGATGTTCAGTTTATAGGCATGCTCATTAAACACCTTTTTTATAGCGGTCAACTCGGCAATATCTCCAAGCGGAGTAGAGGTGCCGTGCACGTTTATATAATCAACTTCGTTGGGCTGAATGTTATTGTCTTCCAGGCTGTTGTTCATGGCCATTACAGCGCCTAAACCTTCGGGATGAGGAGCTGTTAAATGATGTGCATCGGCACTTAGTCCGCCACCTACCAATTCACAATAAATTTTGGCACCACGGGCTAAGGCATGCTCCATTTCTTCCAGCACAATAGCACCGGCACCTTCGCCTATTACAAAGCCATCGCGGTCGTTATCAAACGGGCGGCTGGCTGTTTCGGGCGAGTCGTTTCTTTCGCTCATAGCGCGCATGGCGTTAAAGCCGCCAATTCCGCCGGGGCTAATGGGGGCCTCGGAGCCACCGGTTACAAAAACCGAGGCCTTATTTAAGCGGATTAAATTATAGGCTTCAACCAGGGTTATATTAGATGTTGCGCAAGCTGCTACAGTGGCAAAATTAGGCCCACGGTAGCCCCAGCGCATGCTTATAAGCCCGGCAGCAATATCAATAATCATTTTAGGCACATAAAACGGATTAAACCGCGGCGTGCCATCGCCTTTGGCGTAGGCTATAATCTCTTCGTGAAAAACATCCAGCCCGCCCACGCCCGAACCCCAAATAACACCTACGCGGTCTTTATTCAGCACGGCAGTGTGCAGCCCGGCGTCGCGTATAGCTTCATCGCTGCATACAAGGGCATATTGGGTAAAACGGTCTATGCGCTTAACTTCCTTGCGGTCGATAAAATTAAGGGGGTCGAAATTTTTAACCTCGCAGGCAAAACGGGTGCGAAATTTAGAAGTATCAAACCGAGTAATAGGGGCTGCGCCACTAACACCATTTAGCAGGTTCTTCCATAAATCTCCGGCGGTATTTCCTATTGGCGTAAGCGCCCCAATGCCGGTAACCACCACTCGTTTTAAGTTCATGCCACGAATAAAAATGAATTTCTTTTAGTTGGGTAAAAAATTTTATTGTGTAACGCAAATAAAAAACGGCAGGGGATACCTGCCGTTTCAAATGGTTGTAAAACCTATTACTTACTTATCGTTTTTTCAAGGTATTCGATGGCCTGGCCAACGGTGCCAATGGTTTCTGCCTGCTCGTCCGGTATCGAGATATTGAATTCCTTTTCGAATTCCATAATCAGTTCCACCGTATCCAGCGAGTCAGCACCAAGATCGCTGGTAAAGCTAGCCTCAGGGGTCACCTGGCTTTCTTCAACGCCCAGCTTATCAACGATAATTTTCTTTACTCTTTCTGCGATGTTTGACATGTCTATTTGGTTTAAATGTGGTGCGAAAGTAAAAACATCCTGCCCTTTGCCAAAAAAATATTTATAGAGGGTTCAGGTGCTTTTTCAACAAATTTAGTGTTACAACATATTATGCCTTACACCTTCATTTTTGCTGCTTTGAGCTGTGTGTGAGGCGAAAATGAATGCTATAACCAATTGAAAAACAATTTAATAATTGATGTGTTTTATGAACTTATATTTTAAGAATAAGGCTCGGTATA
The DNA here is from genome assembly GCA_044228435.1 of Chitinophagales bacterium. Classification (GTDB taxonomy): domain Bacteria; phylum Bacteroidota; class Bacteroidia; order Chitinophagales; family LD1; genus Bog-950. The sequence continues at coordinate 47,662 of JBGAUW010000005.1, read as the reverse complement.
ATCTAAATCCTTAGCAAAGGTTTCTTTGGCATGCCAAATGGCCCAAAATGAAAGCCCGATGCAAAACAGCCCGACTATAAACCCGCTTATAATGTTAGTGGTAACATTAGCCGAAAGAAATTGAAAAAGCATGGTAATAAGCGGAACAGCCCCCCGTACAAAGTTGGGGGTTGTATTGGTAACGGTAGAGCGGATGTTGGTGCCAAACTGCTCGGCTGCAATGGTTACAAAAATGGCCCAGTAGCCGGTGGCAATACCCACTAAAAAAGTAAGTATGTAAAAACCCTGTACCGAAATGCCTTGCGCAAAAAACAGGTAGTAGGTAAGCAGAACAACGCTAAGCCCGAGGTATAAAAATACTACCTTACGGCGGCTGGCCAAGGCCTGGCTTATAAGGCCGCTAAATACATCGCCCACGCTAAGGCCAATGTAGGCATACATAAGTGCGGTGCCATTTACTACCTTGCCCTGCACGTTTAAATCTTTAGCCCAAATAAGTTCGCTGTTGGCTACTATTAAGCCTATAAAGTACCAAATAGGAAGCCCTATTAAAATGCAGCGCAGGTATTTCAAAAACCGCTCGCGGTTATTAAACAACATGCGTATGTCGCCTTTGCTTATACTGCTATGTTGCACGTTGCGAAACATGCCCGACTCTATAGTGCCTATTCGCAGCATTAATAACAGCAGCCCCATAACACCGCCTAATATGTAGGCGACCTGCCAATTGGCAAATGTGGTATTAAAAATGCGGCCCAATACACTGCCAATAATTTGCCCGTTGGCCCCTACCAAAGCCGCAGCAACTGCGCCCAGCGCACCAAACGAAACTATAATCATAGTACCGTAACCCCGCTTTTCTTTGCTCATGGTTTCGCTTACCAAGGTAATACCGGCACCCAGTTCGCCCGCTAACCCAATGCCGGCAATTACGCGTACTACTGCGTACATTTCTACCGATGTTACAAAGGCGTTTACCAGGTTAGCTGCCGAGTATAAAAGTATGGAGCCGAACAGCACCGAAAGCCGCCCTTTTTTATCGCCCCATATACCCCAAATAATTCCACCCGCCAGCATGCCCAGCATTTGCATATTGAAAAGAAAGATGCCCGTGCTTTTTAAAACTTCGGGGGCTGCACCCTGCATCAAAACTTCCAGGCTCTCCTTTTTAACCACGTTAAAAAGAATGAGGTCGTATATATCCACAAAATAGCCGAGGGCAGCCACCACAATTATAAAGTAGGTAATTAAGGGCGTTTTTTTATCGCTCATTTGGGTGTGGAACTGATAGTTAGCTTTACAATATCTCCCTCTTTAAACTTAAGCCTGTCCGTTTCAGATTTCAATATAAAACAATATAAGTGCAATCGGGGATTACCCTGTTTATCTTTAGCCGCCATGGGAGCAAATATTTTGCCTGCTACTCCATTTAAAAAATACGGTGTGTTGTAGCTAAACTCATAGTCGGGTGTAGTACATTCAATTAATACGCTCCAGCCCGTTCCGGTAAGGTTAAATATTCCTTCTACTTTAAATTCTATCGGTTGCATTAGTGGCATGTAAATGGAAAATAACAAAAACTGTTTCGGCAATTAAAAGCATTGCCCCGGCCTGGTGCAGTACCCCCCAGCTAACCGGTATTTTGCCTACGCAGTTTATAACGGTAAGTATGCCTATAGTAGCCTGTAGTAACACAAAAAACGGAAACAGGTTTAGCCCCAGTTTAAAAGTGCGGTCGGTAGTAATGTTGCGGGCTTTTAAAAAGAAAACCACTACTAGCACTACCAGCGCATAAGCCGTAAAGCGGTGGAAGAACTGAATAAAGGTGCGGCCCCAAAAATCCTGCGCATTATAGTTTACAAACCCGGCAGTAGTAGCGGGCTCATTAAAAAGGGCTGAGGGTATAATCTGCCCGTTCATATCGGGCCAGGTAGGGTATGCTAAGCCAGCCTTCATACCCGATACTATGCCACCCAGAAAAATTTGCAAAAACAGCACAAGTAAAATTATAACCGATAGTGTTTTGAGTGACTTTAGATTAGTGGCAGCAGCCCATTGATTATTGCCCCGATATACCGAAAGGGTCATATATACCAGGTAGGCAAATAAGCTTAAGGCAAGTATTAAGTGTATGCTTAAGTGCACCGGCGGCACAAATACTCCGGTAAGGCCGCTTTTTACCATTATCCAGCCATACACGCCTATAAGGCCGCCCCATAAAAACAGCACGCCTATTTTTTTAAAAAACGATTTATCGAACCAGCCCTTTATTACAAAAAAGGCAAAGGGGATGATAAACACAAAGCCCATAAAACGCGCCCAAAAACGGTGGAAATATTCCCAAAAAAATATCCATTTAAACTCGCTCAACTCCATGCCCTCGTTAATGGTTTTATACTGCACTTTTTGTTTGTATAGTTCAAACTCAGCATTCCATTCCTGCTCATTTAAGGGGGGTACAATTCCCTTTAGGGGTTTCCATTGAGTAATAGATAAACCCGACTCGGTTAACCGGGTTACTCCGCCCACTATTACCTGAAAAAAGACCATGCAGCAACCAATCAATAACCAGGTGCCTACTACTTTGCGTGCTAATGCCGTCATATCATTCCATTTAAGGCCGTGCGAAAGTGTGCATTCGGCAATGGAAAAACAAAGAAAACTACAGGTTGTTCATTTATTAAAAAGCAAAAGGGTATAAAATAAAAATGGTGGAAAGATGATAGGGGGATTTCTCCAATTCATCTTTCCACCATTACTGATGTGTCAGCTAAGATTAGTTCTTAAACACGCGCTGCGCGGCGCGACCGCTTTGGGTAGTAATATTTAAAATATACATGCCGTTAGCCAGCGATGAAATATCGATCGTCTTATCCTGCAGTTTAGGTTGTAATACTACTGCGCCAAGCAGATTGGTTACTTCAATGTGCTTAATAACCTCGCCATCTTTTTCAACCGTTAATTTGCCGGTAGTTGGGTTAGGGTAAACATTAAACTTAATAGTGGCAACAGCTTCTTTAATGCCTGTTGGCTGGCTATATTTAAGATTTAACACAGGAGCAAAATCCGGGTCGCTACTGTTATAAAAAGTGGTTTTGCCGGTAGAGCCTGGCGATGAAATAATGAATTGTGTAGCCGCATTTTTGTTGATATAAGGATACAACTGGCTTGGTAAATCAAGGCGAATCCACTCGTTATCGGTTGATGTAGAGCCAAACAAGCACGGTGTTGCATTTGCGTTGTCGGCAGCTGTAAAGTCAGCAGCTTCTACATCCACGGTAGTACCAAAATTTCCGCTTTTTACTTTTACCTGCATGGTGCCGTTTATCGGGTTAGTGCCCGACATACCAGCACGGCGTAAAAACAGGCTTGCCTTGGCCAAAGTTGTATCGGCCATGGTGGTAGTGTTAAACGACAATACGGTGGCATACTGCTCGTTAGCGGTGCCGCCAATAAACAACGAATCGGTAACTGTTCCGGTAGAAGAAACCGAACCTGTTTGTGCATTGTTTTCTGACAACAAATACAAGTCATCCATCAAAAATTTATGATAGAATTTTTGTGTTTGGTAGCTGATAAAATCGCGGTAAGCCTGTGGGCTAAGGTGGTAGCAATCTAAACCGATACCCTGGTTGCGCATGGTTGATTTTGGAGACGGGTAAGTAGGATCGCCAAGCGGAAGTGGTACGCTTTGCGGAGCATACGTGCCACCCGGGGCCACAGCTAAAGCTGTTGTTTGTCCATATACATATTGTAATACGCCTGTGCATTTTACAAAATCTACCTGAGGGTCGCTGGCGGCATAAGTTTCCATACGCGCCGATACTCTGTTTAGCAGGTTATTAATCTGAATAAAAGTAGGGAACTCCATATCGCGCCACTTACCGTAAAAAAAGTGATTGCTGGCGCCGGCAGGGAAGGTGCTGATTACCTCCTCAAAATTTGGGTATACGTAACCGCTCCATACAATGCGGATGCCCGGGCGGCAGCTTTTAATAAAGCGCATAACCGAATCAAGGCGATAAAACACCTCGTTTTCCATGGTATCTATTTCGCCCGGCGTGCTGCTTACTTTCCAGCTACCTAAAAGGTCGTTACCGCCAATGCTTAAGTGTACTACTTCTATTGATGGGTTTGCATCTAAAAGATTTCTGATTTCGGTTTGCTTTGCGCCGCCCATAAAATCATCGGTTTGGGCTCCGTTTTCTGATACGGTGTAGTTGGATAAATACTTGTAATTAGAAAAGCCCCAGCTTTTAAAAACGTTATTAAACGTTGCATCCAGGTGCATAAAAAACGACCAGCTATCACCTACCATAAGAACCTTAGTCTCATTGGTTTCGGTGCATTGCGAAAATACTTTTCCCGTAAAGGAAAAAAAGAGAACTACTGCGAGCAAGTAAATTTTTTTCATGTTATTGTTTTAAGCGATGCTGAAAGTATGTAAATATTATGTAAACAAAAAGCGCGGGGTATGTACCCCGCGCTTTAAGCAATATATATTTTGTTAACGTTTACTTAGCGATAACTAAGTTTTTGGTGGCAGTTAAGCCGCTCTTAAGTTTTAGCGATAGCAAATACATACCGTTATTCATATCATCAATATTCAATGTGGTGCGGTGTGTATTAAGGTTTGTTGTTTCTTTAACCAATCTGCCTGTTAAATCGTATAGCTGAATTGAAGCTATTGGGTTTTCAAGTATGCTTATTGAAACAGTTAATTCTGTCGAAGCCGGGTTAGGGAACAGGGCCATTTCAATTTGGTTAGCCACTTCGTTAATGCCGGTAGTGCCGTAAGCGGGATTGATTAACAATTTGTATAAACGCGGACCTGCGTAACCCATAATGGTATCAATATAGCGGTTACCCTGTGCAGGGCTGTTGGTGCCGGTAGTAAGGGTTGTGTTCATTACCGGTTTGTTGTTGTAGCAAGCGGTATCGTACCAGTTCCATGGTTCAAATTTTTGACCATAAAAAGGATATAAGCCCTCTATGCTGCTTGTAGTTTGGCCCTGGCCGTTTCTGTTAGCGGGGCCTTGCGGAAAGTTGTTTGGTTTAAATGCATCGTTATTGCCTAAAGCCTCAACAATTGGCATAAAATCGCCCGAACCACTTACTTCAATTACGTTCTGTCCGCTCGATGTTCTTACCACACCCGTGTTGTATGGGGTGCTGGTTTCCTGCGTACCGTGGAAAGCAATAACCGGTACTTCGCCTGCTTGTATCCATGATGTATCGCCTACTGCGCCACCAAGCGATAAAACGCCCTGGAATCTTGAAGAAACACCCGGGTAATTATCGTAGTTAACACCAGCAAGGCCACCGTGGCCTTCAAAATCGCCCAACGAATCTTGTTTGATGAAAGAGCCGTGAATATCCTGGAATTTTAAACCTACTAATTCGGTAGTATCATTCAGGTTACCCGCAGCTAAAGCTACATAAGCGCCTGAGTTACTTCCGCCAATAATAATTTTACCTGTATCAACGCCATACTGGTTGCTGCCTGCATAATCAGTTTTAAGGTATCTAACCAGGGCTTTCGAATCCTGCATGGCGCGGTATACGGCTTGTATAATTGTTTTAGTACGGGCAATCTGGTCTCCACCAAACGACCAGCCTAAACGGTAGTCGAAAGAAATTGCTACGTAGCCTCTTTTAGCAAAACGGTGGCAAAGTTCCACTATCGAGGTATCTTTAATACCTGCAAAGCAAAGGCCTACAAAGTTGCGTGTAAAGTTGTGGTCCAAAAACGAACCATTGTGCGATAACAAAATTACGGGGCGCTTAGTGGCTGTATCTCCGGCCGGAGTATAAACATCCATCATTAACGGAGTTAAAGCACCCGATGTAAAATCGTAGTTTTGCGAATAAATAATTGAATCCTGCACGTTTACCGTAGTAAACACTTCATCCAGGTAACGCACCTGGGCATTTGTAACAAGGGCACCTGACATAAGTACCGCAAGCATTAATAATTGTACAATTTTTTTCATGTGGTTTATTTTAATTGTAAGTGAAGTAAATATTAATTCTGCTGTTTACCAAACAAAGGTAGATATAGAAATGCACTACCCCAAAAATGCTTTAGCCAAAACTTGTTTATGCTAATTTTGGCGGGCTTTTTTTCTGAATACATCGGGGCCAATATCTACCAGCACCGAAGCATAAACCATGCGGCCTATACCCGGGCCACCGTAGGCCTGGTAGTTGCGTTTAGACACCAGGTTAGAGGCCCCCAGTTTAAACGTGGTATAAATTTTTTTCTCTTCCCAGTTTACCTGCGCATCTAACATAGAGTAGGTTGGTATTTCGCCCGAAAATTGCGGCGAGCCTTCAAACCTAAAGCCTTGTATCCATTTATAAGTTACGTTAAAGCCAAGGCCTTGCGTATTTTTTATTTTTATAGCGTTGCCGCCTATGCCTACGTTAAATTTATGCTCGGGGGTGTTGTAAGCCGGAATGATAGGGTCGGTGGAGCCCAGCTTGTTAATTTTGTTCCAGCTGTAGTTTCCGTTAAGCGAAAAGCTGCGCACGAAATAATAATTTATGGCTACCGATGCACCGTAAGTCATTATCATATCGGGCGAGTTGGCGGCTACGCGGTAAACCTGTTTAGGTAAGCGGGTAAGGCCCGATTCGGTAAGGGTGGCTCCAATCTGGTAACCCAGGAAATATTTGTAAAAGCTTACATAGGCGCTTCCGTCTACATATACCTTTTTGGCAATTATGCCCTTGTAGCCAACCTCTAAACTTTGTACTCTTTCCGGCCTTACTTTAGGTACATTCAGATATCGCAAATCTGCTTCTTTACCGCTATTTAAATATGTTCTAACCGATTCAATAGTAGCCAGTGAATCGAAGCCGTTCAGGTTGCCAACTAAAAGCGCCCGGCCTACATTGTAATAAAGGTATTGGTCCTGCAAGGTTGGGTTGCGAATGGCCGACGCAAACGAAAGGCGGATAGAATGATTGTTGTTATAAGAGTATACGATAGATGCTGCCGGAGTGGCTATTACCGGAAAATTCTGGTTCTTATCTACCCGGCAGGTAGCCGTTAAAATAATGGAGTGAAGTTTGCCTGGGCCAAAACTAAATTTGCGCGAAAGGCTGATGTACGCACCTACCTCCCAGTTTCGTATTTTGCGTTGGCGTGTATCTAAAACTATCTGCTGCCCGTCGGCATCTTTTAGAATATTGCCGGCGGTGTCGCGGGCATAAGTACGTATTACGGTATCGCTAAAAATAGTGCCCTTAGAATCGGGCAAATACATACGGAAACTTGCACCTGTAATTATGTCCATTACCGGGGTTTCTTTACCTTTTAGCTTAGGTGTAAATTTATATTCACCCTGCACATGTACTAATTTCGAACGGTCGTAAAAAAGAGTACCTCCCTGTTCAAAAACAGTGCGCGAAATAATGTTATTGAATACCGAATCGTAAAGCGCTGTGCCGGGTATCAGAGCGGCACGGCCGCCAAATAAGCCGGTGGCGGTATCGGCAAAGTTGCGTGCCATTTGGTGCCATAGCACCAACGAGTCGTTGTACTGGCTCAGCACATTGTTTGCTATTCGATTAACAGAGTCGTATTGGTTTATCCATGAAATGTTATAGGCCGGAAAACCGGGAAGCGCCCGTACCCGTACTTCGGGTGCTGTAACACCAACCGTTCCCGAGTTCCAGAAACGATCGTAATAACTTGCCCACTGGTCATCATTTTTAGAGTATTGCTGCAATTTAAGGGCTGTAAATACCGCATCGTAGGAGTTGCCGGAGTTTTCGAGCGTAGTGTAAGCGCGGATAAAAAATTTATCGGGCTGCGAAACCTCCAGCTTTATTTGCTGAAAGCGCAGGCCTTTCAAACTATAGCGGTTATCGCCCTGGTAAACCGTGGTGCCCGTTCCAAAATTGTAGGTTCCCTTTATCTCTATTTTGTCGGTAATTTTGTAGTGCAGGGCGGCGTTGGCTTTTATGTTTCTCACATCATATTTTACAAGATCTTTTTCGATATATCCTGTACGGAAAAACTGCTTTAATCCCGGCGACTCGCGGTTGAAGTATTCGTTATCGTTATTGTTTACATCCTTCGAAAGCAATTCGTCGCCATAGCGGTTAACGGCATCGTAACCACCCGGATTACTGGAAGGTTGCCACGAGTTGGTAGCGGCAGAGTAATTATCGGCCACCCAATCGTTGGCTCGCAGGTAGCTAAAGTTTACCTTAAAGGCAAACTTATCGGCACCGGCTTTATTTTTAAATGCATGCGCATAGCGAAATGCACCTTCAAACAAATTACGTTCGGCACCCTTTACAAAAACGGTAAGGCCCGGGTAATAAAACGGGTTTTTAGTTTGCATATTAATAACGCCGTTAAAGGCGTTAGGGCCATATAAAGATGATGATGCCCCTACAATTAAATCAACCTTCTGTATATCAATTTCGGTGGCTCCGGCAAAATTGCCTACGCTAAAGTTAAGGCCCGGCGCCTGGTTATCGGCACCGTCTAATAGTTGCAGCGAACGCACCGGCGAGGTTGAGTTAAAGCCCCGGGTATTTATAACCACAAAGCCTAAAGATGCAGCGGTCATATCTACCCCTTTTAAATTACCGAGACCTTCGTAAAAAGTTGCCGAGGCGGTTTGCTTAATAGCCGTTAGGCCCATGCTTTCTACTGTTAGGGGCGACTCCTGTTGCTTTTGGGTAATGCGGCTATCAACAACTTCTACAGCCCCCAAAACTTTTTCTTCGGTGCCTAACTTTATACTAAAGCTACGCTTTAAATCGGCGGCTGTTTTAACTTCTATTTCCTGGGTGGTGTAGCCTATGTATGAAAACGAAATTACAAAGGGCGGCTGCTGCGTAACAGTCAGGCTAAATCTACCATCAAAATCAGTAGTGGTTCCAATGGCGGTACCTTTAATGGAAACAGTAGCTCCAATAAGTGTTTCGCCACTTTGCTTGTCTAACAGAATGCCCGAAATTTGTTGGCCTAATACAGTTGCCGAAAAAATGGCAACCTGAAAAATTATAAGTAAGAGTTTCTTCATTGAAATAATTCACTGGTTCTAGTAAAAAATAATTCGTTCTGTTTTTCGCAGGCCCGGCTTGCGCGTATTTACAACGCTTAACTGAAAAATGCCTGCACCCAATTCCTGTTTGGTTATAGTTTGCATGCCGTTAACATAAAGCGTTTTTCGCGCCATTAATTTACCCTCTACCGAAAAAACTTCTATCGTTAAATCTTCATCTTCCGATGCCGTAATATTAATAACATCTTCCGAAGGGTTGGGATAAACCGAAACTGCAGGTACCGGCCCCACATTTTTAATGCTGTTAGCCAGCTCTCCACACTCCCCGTTTTTGTAAAGAAAATCGCGGATGAGCCAAATGGTGGTGTCCATATATTCCTTGCAGGGCGATACATTTAAAATGCAGGGTAAAATAAATGGTACATGCTTTGCCCCCTCAAAAAGATAGAATGAACTGTTAAGGCCAATGTGGCTGATACGATTCTTAATATCGCCGCCCCCAAACAACAAACTTTCGGGGTGGGTAAGTGCATATACGCTGTCGTAATAGCAGGCTACCAAATCGTCGGCTGTGCCATGGACACCTACCAGTATTGGGTCGGTGGGCATCATCCAAACAGTATCGGCAATGGCTCCGCATAAATCAATTACGCCTTTTACTTTTGTGCCGTAGCCGGGGTTGCCGCTGTTACCTTCGGGTCCGCCTAAAGCAGCCAGGGCTGGCCTTGCCCAGGGTGGGTCGGTTCGCGATAAAGTATCCTGCTTGCCATAGGCATAATTAAGCCCAATAAAGGCGCCTGCCGAAACACCGCCTATGTAAATCTGGTTCGTATCTATTTTGTATTCATCAAGGGTTACCACATCCTTATAAAAAAAGCGTACGGCAGCTTTCATATCCTGCACGCCGCGCATAAGGGCTTTAAACTGGTTGGTATCGCTATCGCTGCCGCCCTCAAAACCAAGGCGGTAATCTATACTGGCGCAAACATAGCCACGCTTAGAAAACTCCTGGCACAAAATCACAATATCGGGGCTTATGCGAAAGCCCGCCGTAAAGCTGCCGCCAAACGCCAAAATTATAAGGGGCCGCCGTGGAGCGTTATCGCCATCGGGCTGATAAATGTCCATTTTTAAATCGGTGTAAGTACTGTCAAATTTCATGGCGTTACCGAAGGTAACTGTGCTTGTGCTTTGCGTAAAAATTTTGTCGTAAAAACGCCCGCTGCTGCATTGAGCTTTGGCATCAAAAAAAGGTACAATAAAAAATAAGAGGCAGAGAAGTGTGTGGCTTGTTCTCATACGTTACGATTTTGTAAATCGGAATGTAGGCAAAAGATTGGAAAGCAGAAACTGGCTGCTTTTTGCTACCTGGTTTGCAGCACCTGGGCGGCTATCCAGCTGTAGGTGTTTTCAATACCTTTTTTAAGGTCGTAATTGGGCCGCCAGTTTAGGCGTTCTTGTATCAGTTTATTATCTGAGTTTCGGCCCCGTACACCCGTAGGTCCGGCTATGTTTTTTATAGCCAGCTTTTTGCCCGAAATTTCGATAATCATTTGCGCCAAATCGTTAATCGAAATCATTTCTTCCGAACCGATATTCACAGGGCCGCTCCATTCGCTGTCCATTAGTTTTTGTATACCCGTCAGGCACTCATCTATGTACAAAAAAGACCTTGTCTGTTTTCCATCGCCCCAAATTTCAATCTCCCCTCCATCGGCTGCCATAGCCACTTTACGGCAAAGGGCTGCGGGGGCTTTTTCTTTGCCGCCCTGCCACTCGCCAAGCGGCCCAAAAATATTGTGAAACCGCGCCACTTTAATATCCATATTGTGGTTGCGCATAAACGATAAATAAAGCCTTTCGCTAAACAGTTTTTCCCATCCATATTCGCTATCGGGGTTGGCCGGATAAGCAGAGTTTTCACTACAAAGCGGGCTTGCCGAATTGGTTTGGTTGTGCACCGGATAAATGCAGGCCGATGAGGAGTAGAAAATTTTTGAGGCCCCGGTTTCGCGGCACAGATTTAGCACGTTAAGGTTTACAAGCGATGAGTTATACATAACATCGGCATCGTTGTGGCCGGTAAAAATATAACCTGCGCCACCCATATCGGCAGCTAACTGATAAACCCGCGCATATTTGGTATTAAAAATGCTTCGGCAAAACTGTTGGTTGCGCAAATCGCCGGTAATAAACTCATCCGCGGCCGTGGTTTGATATTCGGGGTACTTAAGGTCTACCCCTTTTACCCAAAACCCCTCATTCTTTAACTGCCTTACCAAATGGCTCCCTATAAATCCACCTGCGCCACAAACCAAAACTTTTTCGTTCCTGTCAGTCATTTTTTATCGTTCACTTTTCATGCTCATTCAATACGCCCGCAAGTATACTTTCTACCCAATCCCAAACCTCCCAACCGCGCACGCCAAAATTGTGAAATAAATGGATAAATGATGGCGCATATTGCGTAACAAAAGCATCGTCGGTAATATACTGCCTGTCCTCACTAATCATTAATCTTGGGTTAGATGGATCTGCAATAAAATTATATTTTTTTGAAAGCAACGGTACATTCTGCAATCCAAACTCCCAGGCGGTGGCAATCAGGGTTCCCTGGTCGCGTGTTTTCCATTTGGGGTCTTTAAAAATTTCCATTGTTTTAAGGTGCCAACTTTCCATAAAAGAGTGGCTATTATTTTCAAATAAAAAAACGCCACCATTCCAGTGCTGCCAGTTTTCTGCTTTTACCTGCAGGTTAAATTTTTGGGTTATGCGTTCTTTTAAATGGGTGCAGCTAAGTTCGTGTATGTTGTCGCCCTGGGGGCTAATCCAGCGGCGCTTTAAATAGTTCCAGCGCCAGGCAGAAGTTTTTTCAATTTCGGCTATTACATTTCGGGGCGTATCGTATAAAATAGGGTTGCCCATAGTATCGTACCATACGCCGCTATCTTTATTGTAAGATGTGTTTTCGTCCAGCTTAAGTACATTGCCGGGTAAAAAGTACTTTACTGCGTATAAAAAGTATTTAATCGGGCTAAGCTTTATCAGTTCAAGCTTTTTCTTAAGCTCCCTTTGTTTTTTAATAAGTAAAGGTTTGGTTACCGCCGGCGATTTATCTAACCGCTGCAACATGCTGCTAAGCTGTCCCCATTCCGCATGGTTTCGTTCCAGGCAGCCGCAGTTAACGGCATAAGGGCTAAAAACAGGCATGCGACAATGGTCTGAGGCGAAATTTATAAGGTGTGTTTTTTGCTTAAAAATTTCATCTACCCCGGTGTTTAACGCTACCACATCTGTATCCAAATAGCAATACAAATTGTCGGGTGGTAAAAATTTGTGTAGCCCGGTTTTAAGGTAAATACTTGCCTGGTGATTATTTAGATGCTCGGGTGTATGCACATCCAATATAGCATCGTGCACTACCGGTATGGCGTTCCGCTTTACATCAGTTACTACCAAAATTTTGTGCTTCGAAAAATGTTTTAAAGTACGCAGCGAAAAATGGAGGGTATCTATATACTCTCTGTCGCCACATACCACAAAAACAAAAGCCCCCTCGTTCATTTATACTTTACCTATGAGTAGTAGTAAACCCTTAATAGCACCAAGTGTTTCAGGTCGTTAAAAAAGTAAGCACCCGGCAACCAGGGTCTTTTTATCAGGCCCGCCTCTAGCATTAACTGGCCTAAAACAGAGCGGTACCTAAAATCGTTTTTATTTATCCCGCGCGATCTCCACTCTTCATTCATCCAGTGTATAAAGTAATAAGCCTCGGGCACAGGTTTGCCCCCTACTACATAATCTACAATATTTGCCCAATCATCTACATTTGATATAAACGGAAAAATATATTGCTGCAATCCGTTTTTAAAAACATACTTATTTAAAATGGCTATAGGCTTATGCCAATCGGTATTGTTTTCGTTTACCTCGCGCGAGGCCTCCTCATAGCAGCTAAGCATTAACTCAGATTTGGGCGGGCATTTCATTACATTTCCTACTAGGTCCAGGTCGTGGTGCTTACGGAAAAAGTAGGGTGCCGTGGTGTTTAAGGCTTTAAAGCAGGTTACATCCATGTCAATCCACCAACCGCCTTTTTCGTACAGTAGTTTATACCTGAAAATATCTGAAAAGCCTGAAACGCTTCCTTTTCCGTGCCCGTATTTATTTACATGGTTATAGCGGAAAATACTTTCGCGCGGTAAAATTTCGTTAGCATCTTCAATAATTACTCCTTCGGGTAATTTCGTTAGCAATTTATCATAGGTCCATAAATGGAACTTATGCCCCTGCTTAATAAAAGACTGTAATGTAAGTAGCTCTATATTAGACAAGGTAGTACCAATCCAGAGTGAATTAACATGCAGGTTATCGTTTGTTAGCGGGCCACCGGTAAAGGCTGCACTAACTGCCTGTTGCGCTGCCAGGGTTTCTTCACTGCTAAGTTCATTCAGTTCCTTGCGGGCGTTTATGTCTTTTAAGTAGTGCGCATAGGTCGCATCATCCATTTTGCGTGCCTGTTGGTCGGTTTGGCCAAGTAAGGTGCGGCGGAAATAATAAATAGAATAATTTACCAGTAAGGAGGCTAATGCTTTAAGTTTATAATACAGACCCTTTACCACGGTTAAAAAAAGCCGGGTTAATCCTAAAAAGTAGCGCGAGTAAGGTCTTAGTTTCATTTTTAGCCCGGCAAATTTAATTTTACTTTTTATACAGGCTAAGCAGTAAATTGCCTGCCTTGTTATACGGCTGTTGGCCTAATTAATTGAACACACCATTACCGGCCTTAAATGCACGATAAAGCAAACAACACACAATTAATACCGGCTTAATCACTGACCATATCACATTTAAACAGTGTTCGGTGTGCTTGTTTCGTTGCTGGCCGCAAAGCGTCTAAACTTTTAGTTTAAACCTGCCTTACATCCTGCTTCTGTAATAACTTTTGTTTCGCCACCCTACGTTATTCTGCCGTCAAACTATTTATAAATAAGCGGCCCAATTTCTACCCCCTTTAATTTACGTTCGGGCATTTCAAATTCAACCATCACCAGGTCGCCCGCAAACTCATTAAATTCTCCGCGCGCCATTATCCCATCTTTATCTATACAAAGCGAGCAGCCTACCATTTTTTTGCCTTCATACGGCCCGCCTACTATATACCCTACGCTGGTAGCACTGGCTATTACCAGGCCATGCGTTTGGGCCAATACGCTCAGAGGTTTTATCCATTTATCGCGGTAAGGGTCTTCGGCCTCGGTTACCGAAAAATCTACCGTCCAACTTGAGGGGGACAAAATTAATTGCGCGCCCATGCGTGCCAGCGTGTGGCCAATATCCAATGCATCCAGGTAGTTATCGGCACAAACATTTAAGCCAATTTTACCAAAGGGGGTATTGTATACATTCAGGCTTTGCCCTATTTCGTAGTAGTTAAACTCAACCGTAAGCAAATTTATTTTGCGGTGTTTGCCAATAATTTCTCCCTGGTCGTTTATTAAAAGCGCCGTGTTAAATCGTTTATCTCCCTCCAGTTCGGTTAGGCCTAGGCAAAGCCATATTTTATGTTGCGCAGCAAGGCTGCAAAAAAAATCGGAAAACTTTCCGGGTATAGGTTCGGCTTCGTTAAAACTACTGGGGTGGGTCCAGGCAAGGTCGAGGGTTTCGGGCAGCAATACAATATCGGCCTGCTGCTCTTTTGCCTCTTTAATTTTTTTTTCGGCGCGCTCAAAATTACGCCACGGCTCGCCACCTTCAACCAATATTTGAGCTAGTGCTAAACGCATTGTTTCTGTTTCGGCTATAAATAAACTTATTTAAACTTTAGTGTAAAGTATTTATAATACACAAGCGAAGGCACATAACCCAATTTTGCCAATACATATATAGGCCACTTAAACAGGCGCATTACGTTGTAGCTGTTGGGGTAATCGTAAAAGTTTTTGGGCGGTAATTGCATGTAGCTTTCAAACTCCTGCTGTGTAATGCCCAGGCGCTTAATGCAAAGTGAAATTATTTTAGGGTCTTGCAGCTGATATGGTTTTGCAATTTTTTCAAGGGCTTCCTGCCTCGTCATTTGGCCGCTTCGTATCAGGGCAGAATATTCAATCAGCCTAAAGTCGATTTTAAATTTTACCCGGTGAACGTACGATATCAGGCTCCAGTATAAATCATCATAATAATGAGCCCCCGGATAAACCCAGTTAAGTTCTCGTTTTATAATTTCTTCCGCATCCAGCCGTACGTAGTTGTAATTGTAAAAGGGGGCGTGCACCTTTATGCCGTTTAGCACCTGGTAAAAGAACATTTCTTTAATACCCAGGTTATAACCGGGCGATTCGGGCTTCCATTTTTGCAGAGGGTATTTGCCAAACTTACGGTGCACAGCCCGCAGATGGTCTCCATCAAAATACGCCCAGGCAATAGGCCTTATACCTTCCGTTCTAAAGCTTTGGCCAAAAAGAATATGTTTTATTTCCTCCTTATAGGCTACACCATACACCGCAGCGCCAAGGCCTATATCGGTACCATTATTAAGCAAAGGGGTGGATGCCTTTAAATCTACCAGTTTTAAATCTTTACATTCTCTAAAGTCGGAAGTTATGGTTCTAAGTTCTACGCCTAATTTACGAACAGCATATAACATGTTTTCGCCCGCTACCGGGTTGTCGAAACCATCATTAAAATGGACTGCAAGTGGCCTTAGCCCCCACTCTTTTACAGCCAGATAGAGTAAAAACATACTATCGCGCCCACCGCTTATTCCAATTACACAATCGTATTTATTATTGGCCCCATCGCGCTTAATGCCCTCCATTTTTGCCAGTAATACTTTCCGCCCCCGCTCATCATTAGGATATTCCTGTTCCATTAAGGCTTGAAACTCGCAGTAGTTACAAGTGCCATTCTGGTAAAGGGTAAAGCCTGGTATAGTAGCATCGCAAATACAGGTACGGCATTGTTGGTAGGCTATATTTTTTTCTATTCCGCTAACAACAACCATGGTATTCTGTTTGGTGGTTAAACACAATAATACAAATAGGCAAAGGTTTGTTTTGCATATTTTTTTGCAGCGTGCAACTACCTAAGCTTGCCTGTGCTTTAGGTTTTGCTAAAAAGCCAATTAAGAGGGCTATTTTATTGGTTGGCTTAAGCGCTGAATAGCCTGGGCTACATTAGGATCGTTACCTGTATTAAGCTTTTGCGCCAGCGTAAGATAGTATAAAGCGCTATCGCGTTGGTTAATAGCGGCGTAAGCCTGGGCTATATTGTACGGCGCGCGATAGTTGGAAGGCAATGCCGCGAATGCTCTCCGGCTTACCTCAATAGATTTAGGTATGTTGTTGCTTCGGAAGTATGAGAGGGCCAGGCTGTTATAGCCCTCAAAATCAGAGGGTTTTGCCTTGATATATTTTTCCAGATAAATATTAGCTGAGTCGGTAAGGCCTAACTGCGAATAGCCCATAGCAATATTGGTGTTAAGCACCGGTAATTTATGATTGGGCGAAATTTGTTCGGCCAATTTGAAGTAGTGTAGTGAGCTATCGGTTTGTTTAAGCGCTGTATAAACCCGGCCTATATCGTAGGCTACATTAAAAGTATTGGGGTAAATTTCTAACGATTTTTTAAAGTGTAATATCGCCTCATTCCATAACTGCTGCTGCTCTGATAGCGCCATGGGCGTAAGCGAATGTTTCATGATGTTAAGGGCAAGTAAATTGTTTGCCTGTGCCGATTCGGTTACATACTTTATATCGTGCCGCATTAAAGTAAGGTGGTCTTTCCAATCCAGGTTGCGCGAAAAAGTAATTACCGAATAGCCGGCGAGCAGCACCACAAAAGCATACTTCATTCCTTTGGGCATAAATAGCATAGAAAACTCTTTGCCCGGATTAAGCCGTTCAAAGGCCCGATAGCAAATAGCTGCCAGCACCATGCAAAACCCCAATGAGGGAATAAAAATAAAACGGTCGGCTACTATACCGGGTGGCGGCATTACAAAATTAGAATAGATGGCTACAGATATGAGGTATACCCAAATGCCGGCGCTTAATAACTTATTTTTTCGGGCCAGCGCCAATGCCAGCAATAATAAGATAGTGTGAAGCAGTAAGCTTATTATAGCAGCGGGCGAACTTAAAGGCTGAGGTTTTATGAATTGATAACCATAGTAAAAAGCAAACTGATAAGGCAGTATTACCTTTTGTAAATAAAAGAGTAAAATATTGAAAACGGTACCCGCACGGGTTTGCGAAGAAACCTCGCCTACTAATGGGTTTTCGATGTAGGATAGCGGCCTGTCGGCTTTTACTTTGTACAAGTTTACATCTACTACCTTACCCGTGGCTTCAATTTTTTGTTTTAAATCAATGCGGGCCGATGAGTAAAACAGGCCGACAACAAATATTGCAAGTAACGTAAATGCATCTGCAATAAGCCTGGGGCTGCGTTTAAAATATATAAACGCCCCAAACAAGAGCCTGGTGTAAGGAAGCAAATTGCCTGAAGCTTCAAACGTTTGTGGTTTAAACATGTAACCCACCTGGTTTGCTATAGAGATTAGGCTGAGAGCAACTATAATGAATACGCCCACTTTGCCTTTTTGCCAACGCAAAAGGCCAAAAAACAAAATGGTTATAGCAAAATCAAACAGGCCATAACCTATAGTGGCCGACGATAATAAAGCAGCACATAACCCCGCCAGAAAAACAAATGCGGGAATGGCAAGCCCGGATTTACTAAAAAATATTTCGTACAGAAACAGAGGCACCAAAACACCCCATGTAATTTGCATGTACAAGGGCGGTGTATTACCTAGCAAAAAGACACTACCACCTACGCTTAAACAAGCATATAAAAAAAGCTTTGCCCAATAAGTGCGCGCAGGGTTGCCTGAAAAGGATAAAAGAAAAAGCACTACCGGCAATGCCAACAGCATATAACTAAACTGCAACTTTAGCCCACCCAAATAAGCTATAAAAAGTAAAGCCGGAATTATTATTGCCCTAAAAGAGAAATAAGAGGCCGGTGGAAGGAGATTGCCGACGATGCTTTTAAACCCGGTAAAAGGGGTGGCATCGATAGAAGATTGGGATATTTGACCCGGCAATTGCAGTATGCCTTGTTTTAAGGTTTGCCAGGCTGCATTGGTAGCCGCCGGGCGGCATAAAATGTAAAAGAAAAAACTACCCGAAACTACGCCCGCCAACACAACTACCTTGATGTAAAAACTTAATACATCAAGCATTAAGTACGAGGGAATAACAATTAGCATAACAAGCAGAGATAGT
Organism: Chitinophagales bacterium; assembly: GCA_044228435.1. Classification (GTDB taxonomy): domain Bacteria; phylum Bacteroidota; class Bacteroidia; order Chitinophagales; family LD1; genus Bog-950. The sequence continues at coordinate 29,343 of JBGAUW010000005.1, read as the reverse complement.
GTGCGCAGGCTAATTGGGCTAAAAAACACAGCCAGCATGGGAATGATTACGGCAAAAGAGATAAACGTTATTTTACACATTAGCGCCAATAAAAAGAGGCCACCCGTTAAAATAAGCCAGGGCCATTTGTTCAATCTAACAGCCTTAAGTGTAAAGTGAAGGGCAAGTAATACGAATATAAGACCCAGTATTTCATCTCTGTTTTTTATACTGCAAACCACCTCTGTATGCACCGGGTGGGCTGCAAACAGCATAGCTAATGCAAAGCTTAACAGCGGAGGAACACCCACCAGTAGTTGCAGCATTAATTTGTACACCAGCCACACACAAAACGCATAAAGCAGGCAACTTATAAAATGACTAACACCTGCGTGATCGCCAAAGAGGCTGTTTTCTATAGCAAATGAAGTAAGTACAACAGGCCGGTATTCGTAAGCATAGCCCGAGGCATCGGAATAATAAGGGGATGAGAAAATTTCGGGTATGGCACTTATGCCTTTCGACGTGAGCTTGTGGTTGGAAGTAACCAGTTCATCGTCCATATTGTATCCATTGCCTATAGAGTTGGCAAAAAGGAGGAAGCTAAAAACAACTATAATCAGTTCATAGAAGTGCTTGGTAAAAAAACTACCAGAGTCGTTAATCGCTTTTTTCTTAACCCCTTCACTTTTCTTAGCCATACGGGCTAAATATAGATTATTCTATAAAACCGGCACTTTTAATCTGTGGATAAAGCAAAAAGCCCTTAGCGAATGCTAAGGGCTTTTTTAATGTTCAGCTTATTAGTTTTTAGTTAGTAAGCGTAAATGGAGTTTCAATTCCGTTTATTGTGCGTGTTGCCTGGTCGTCGCAAGTACCATCGCCGTAGTTTATTTCTTCATCAGGCACTGCCGGGTTTGCGCTTTGTATCAGTAACTTACCGCTTACAAAGTGGTCGCCGCAACCATCTTCAAGGCTTTGGCCTATAACCTGGTTAGTTGATTGTGTGTAGCCTACACCATATTCATCCAGGCCGGTGCCGCTGATGTTTAAGAACGATGTGTTTGATGATTCAATGTATTCAAAGTCAATATCGGTTGTTCCGTTAATTTTAGTGCCATCGTGCACAAAACTTGTTTGCATATTGGCAGTAAGGTGGCCCTCAATATTTCCGTTAACGTTTCTTCCGTTATTTGCATAATCTAATGTGCCGTCAAATGTCATCGCGTCTACCGTAAAGCCATAGAATGAAACAGATATGTTGGCTGCGCCCAAATTTGGGTTGGTATATTGGATAGCAATAACACCAGAGTATGTTTTACCGCCCGCGGTGCATCCGGTTCCAAAATCCAGGGTGGCAACCCGTAGTGCCTTGCTGCTATCTATTGTAACGGTAGCGCATCCGTCAATACCATCCTCAATGCCATCTGCATTTTTCATATAGCGCGAAGTTTTGGCTATAATTTGAGGAACATAAACTGTTGCCATTTTAACAAATGTAGCATTTGCTGTTACTTGTCTTTCGACTGTTTTTTTGAAGGCTTCAGTTTTTGTAACTTTAGTATCGTTGCTTGTTACTACTGCCTCTTCTTTTTTGCAAGAGTTAAAGCCCAGAGCAGCTACAACCAGTGCTCCAATTAAAATTTTGTTGTTTTTAGTTTTCACGTTATTGTTTTTTGTTTTGTTAATCATTATATCATCCTAAACGGCACACCCCGTGTTAAGGTTACTTTACACAGGGTAATTTCTTACAAAGCCCGCTTTGTCGCTCCAATAGGTAAATGGTATTTAAAGCATGAAAATTTGCGCGTAAAAAACGAACGTATTAGAAGGAGTTTAAATTGTAATTGGCTGTGTTTTTTAAAGCGCACAAACTGCATTTTGTGGCAGTGGGCGAATTAGATGTAGCCTACAAAGAATCGCACCGGAAGCCAACATAGTATCGCCGAATATCGGCGTAGTTGGTTAATTGTCCGTCTACACGGCCATGCATTTCCATCGCATACCTGTTTTGGCCTTTAGCGCCTATTACTTTTAGGGTATTATAAAGTGGTTTATCGGGTAGTTCAAAGCAGGGTTTAACATAAGCCTCAAGGTTATTTCGGTTGTTTAAAATGTACCGGGTGAGGGCTACACAAAAACAATAGTCGTTTTTGTGATTGCAATCAGCATTTATAGTATCGGCAAACTGGCCCGAAATTAATTGCCGGGTGTTCCCAAAAAAACGGCGGGTGCGCACAGGCATACAGCTATTACTTAACTTACTATTTAAGGCAGTATTATAGTTTAGTAAATTAGTGCGGGCGCTGTCGCAAATTACAAAAGGGTCAAAGGGGTCTACTATAAAAGTATCGGTGTGCAGGTAAACAATGGGGTAGTCGTGCACTCCCTCAACGGAGATAATGCGGCCCTTAATGTGTAACAATGTATCTGCCATGCGCAGAAAAAAAATGCTCCGTTCGGTGCAATAAAAAGAGAACTGATTTTTATTGCCTAACTCATAAAAGTCGGCTAAGGGGATGGTGTGCCAGTTGCAATTGGTGTCTTTTTCCATACCCAGGGCTGGCCCCAAAAATTGGTAACTAAAGGTAGCATACGTAAAATCAGCCAACAGCAGCAGCTTGCAGTATTGTTTTGACGAGGCGCCTAATTGCGATGAATCTATTTTATTAAAACACGAATCGAGCACTGCCAGCCCTTGTTTATAGGTATAAGGTAAGTTGCTATATAAGGTATCTGTGGTCTCAGCACAATCGGCTTTAATGGTGGCGGGTGGTATTGCCGCACTGGTATTTAAATACTCTTTTACATCTGCAAAACTTATAGGTTGGCTGTATGTATTACTTTGCCATTTACAACCGGTAAGTAAGCAGCAAAAAATCAATACAATTGCATTTCGTAAAATCACCTTATAAAAGTAGAAATTTGTTTAAGCTAAACAATGCTGCAAAGTGGCGTTTAAAAGGTTTCTGTTTTAAAAATTATATTGCACAATGCGTAGCCCGGTAATAATAACGCCTCACCCACCAACTGTTAGCGAGTATTGGCAGGAAATGAAAGCCCATGCCGGCTTAATAGCTCTGTTTGCCGGGCAGGAATTGCGCACACTGTATGCGCAAACCTATTTGGGCATATTGTGGGCCATTATAAGGCCCGTATTTACACTGGCCGTATTTACAATCATATTCAGGTTGTTTTTAAAAGTGCCAACACAATCACCCTACTACCTTTTTGCATTTGCAGGTATGATAGCCTGGAACCTGTTTTCGCAAATAACCATTACAGCAAGCACAGCAATTATTCAGCGCCAGGGGTTAATTAGAAAAATGAAGTTTCCTAAACTTGTATTGCCACTTTCTAAAATTCTTGTTGCACTACCCGAAACCGGTATATCACTAATTATTCTTTTTGCCCTTTTATTGTTTGAAAAAGTGCATGTAGGATTTAACCTGTTTTTACTTCCTGTTTTTATACTGCTAACTATTGCTTCCGCATTTGCAATTGCGGTATGGATGAACGTGCTTAATATTCGTTTTAGAGACCTTAACCAGATATTGCCCACAATAGTTGGTATAGCGGTATGGATAACCCCAGTTTTTTACCCCACAACGGTTATCCCGCCCAGGTATGATTTTTTTGTGTATTTAAACCCTATGGCAGGTATAATAAAAGGGTACCGGTATGCGATTTTAGGCGAAGCTTTTCCTGAACAGGCCTATTGGTGGGCTATAATTTTTATCCTAATGGTAATGCTGGCTGGTATTTGGTGCTTTATTAAGGCCGAAGATAAAATGGTTGATTATGCTTAGTTTTTAGTTCAACAACTGTTCAGCAGCATCCGACCAAAATAAATTACCGGGGTCTGTTTTGCTTTTAGCCAGCAAAAACTTACCGGTATCGGGATACATGGCCTCTAATACAGGTTTAGAAAAGTAAGGAGTTTTGCCAATGTAAACTTTGCCCGAAAGCGAAATGATTGTTTTTAAAAGTTCCTCTTCAAACGCTAAGCGGTCGTTAATTTTAAGGTCTGCAAGGGCATAGTTTACTGTCATCGAAAAGCCATCGCCCGAAAAGGATAAGTAGGAGTTTTGTGCTTTATGTTTTTTTACGGCACAGATATACGGCACAAAATTATATTGCCTGCATAGCAGCAAAACAGTTTTGTAAGCCGATTCGAAATTTTTTGACGAAAACAAAATCTGCCACTCGCGAAACCCCAATGGATAATATTTTAAATTCCATTGTGGCAAATACTTAACCATGGGGTATTGATAAGCGGTAAATAGTTGCTGGCGGTAAGCGCTACTATTAAAAAAATACTTTAAATACCCGGCTAATTGGTAAGCCGCTTTAAATTCTAACGTCCGGTAAAGCCACCAAAATGCTTTGGGCTCAAAAGGGCCAAACTGATTTTTTTGTTCAAATCCGGCCACTAAATCCGCTGCAGAATAGTTGCGGCTATCTTCAGTAAAAGCGCCCATTTCGCAAATGCCGCGGCCCAGCGAATTATTGGGGGCGTAGGGGTCGGTCCAGCAGTAGGCAAAGTCTGTTTTACCGGGGTCTATACTATTCATGCCTTGTACCAAATCACTAATACTGCTAAACCTTATGCCCGCAGACTTTATTATAAACGAGGGTATACTTTTTAGCCTTAAAGTTACTTCCAGTATAACGCCTATAAGTCCCAATCCGCCAATAAGTGCGTTATAAAGCTCCTCGTTGTTTTGAGCGTTTATATCCATTATGGTGCCACTGGCGGTAGCTATTTTAAGCGAAGCCACGTTAGCTCCAAAGTTGCCGTGCTTAAAGCAATCTTTGCCATTTACATCGTTACTTATATCGCCGGCAATGGTGTTGCCTAACGAACCGGAAAGGCTAACCAAAGTAAAGCCCCGTGGCATAATAATAGCCAGCAGTTTAGCGGTAAGCATACCGGCCTGCACCGTTACTTCTTTTTTTTCTTCATTAAAGTGCAACAGGGCGTTAAGGTCGCGCAAATCCATTGCTATCTGCTTATCTGCCAGGCACACGTTGCTAAAACTTAAGCGGCTACCAGAGGGGCAAATTTTAAATCCATGTTGTTTTGCATAGGCAATACAGGTCAATACCTCGTCATAATTTTTTGGTCTGCACACATAGGATGTTGCCTGCAGCAAGCCGTATGATGAAAGAACTTGTTTAGGATACTTTTCCGTAACCATCTGCTTTTAGTTTAGTCCATTGCAAAGTAACAGCCCAAAGTTTTTCGGCCCAAACACTATTATAGCTAAGTGCAGAAGAAGAAATTGGTTGCTTGTTGTGAAAATATTTACCCGTAATATTCTTTAACTTTTCATCAAGTGCCAGGTAAATGCCATCTTCTGCTGCCACCTTAGCCGAACGGCCCAATTTGCTTATGATTACCCATGCAAATTTATGCAGCGCCGACACACCCTTTACACCAAACTCTGTATTTACAAGCCCCGGGTGAAATGCATTTACACTTATGCCGGTACTCGCTAATTTATTGGCAAGCGCATAGGTAAACAGCATATTGGCCAGTTTAGATTGATTGTACGCCACCGAAATATTATAACCCTTTTGTAAAAACAAATCATCAAAATGCATAGTGCCCCTGCCATGGGCGCGCGAGTTTACATTAATAATGCGGCCATCGGCACTTTTTGTAATTAAGGGCAGTAAATAATGCGTAAGCAAAAAAGGAGCAACGTGGTTTACGGCCAGCTGCTTTTCAACTCCGTCCGCGGTAAACTCTAAAGTAGAGGTTACACAGGCAGCATTATTAATTAACACATCTATTCGGTCAAAACCACCGGCTATTTCTTGGGCTACAAGTTTAATATCGTTCTGTACACTCAAATCGGCGTTGTAACAAAATATTTTTTTGCTACCGGTTATCTGTCGTATAAGCTCAGCCGCTTCTTGGGCTTTTTCGGTGCTTCGGCAAATAATAATTACGGTGGCATCTTTTTTTGCAAGCCCTATAGCCATTTGCAAACCTACGCCGGAGCCTGCGCCGGTAACAAGGCATATTTTATCTTTACTAAGCAGCGTAGGTGTTTTTTAAGTTATAATCCATAAATATAGAACGAAGTTATTCATAACGTAGCCAAATTTATATTTTGTGCTCCAAATCAGGCGAATACCTTAATTGCATGTATATAGATAAAGATCAGGTTAGGCTGTCGGTTGTTCTTCCTGTTTATAACAAACAGAATTCTATTACTGTAATAGCGGGCCTTCTTAAGCGAATAATAGAAAAGGACTTAAACATTAAAAGATACGAAGTAATTTATGTAGACGATTGTAGTACTGATAACTCGCTGCAAATACTGCAACAAATGAAAGATGAGCATGTGGTAGTAATAAAGCATGCAAAAAACATGGGCCAGGTAAGGGCAATTGAAACCGGATTAAAAGCTGCTACCGGAAATTTGTTTGCCGTTTACTCGTGCGATATGCAAAATTCATTTGAAACTATTATCCCATTGTTTAATGCCATTGCCGAAGGCAATGATTTGGCAGCCGGCTACAGGGCTACCAGAAGCGATACCGGGCTGGGGGTGTTATTTTCGAAGGCATTTTTTGGTTTGCTTTCGCTTTTTGAGCCCAAAATGCCCAGGGGCGGCTTCGATTTTTGCCTGATGAATAACTACCTCTATCAGCAATTGATAAAAAATGATTTCGATAAAGTTTTTTTACAATTAGAGGTGCTTCATTTAAGCCGGAAAACCTACTTTTTGCCAAGTGAGCGAATAAATGATACTTTTGATAAGTCTTCCTGGACCTTCATTAGCCGCGTTAAATACGCTCATAAATCTTTAAAGTATATTATAAAACGAAAACTATGTTAATAGCGGGCCTGGGTGGCAATTGCAAAGATGTTTTGGCTGATATGGCAAATAAATATTCGCTCGGCAATCTGCGTTTTTATACCGATGATTTAAACGATAAATACTTACCCTTTTTCGAAAAAAATGGGTGCATTGTATATAAAGGCGTTGAAGGCCTTACAAGCTATTTTAGTAATAACGACAAAGAATTTATATCGTGCATTGGCAATAATTACGCGCGCGAAAAACAGGCTGCATTTATAACCAAACACGGAGGTGTTGCCGCTAACCATATAAGCGATAAGGCAATGATAAATCCGGGGTTAACCGATATTGGAAATGGCAATATTATAATAATGCACTTTGCTACGGTAAGTGTGGGTTCCCGAATTGAAGAAGGGGCTATTATTTATCCGTATGGCGGCATTGGCCACGATGTTGTAATTGGGCGCTATGCATTTGTAAGTGCCCATTGTGCGTTAAGTAATGCCGTAGTTGGCGATTATACTTTTATTGGCCTTAACTCTATGGTAGGCGAGGGCGTAAAAATTGGCAAAAACTGTATTATAGGTGCCAACTCGTATGTAAAGCACGATTTACCCGATAATGTTATTGCCGTAGGGTCTCCGGCTAAAATTATAAGGGAGAACAAGATTTAAACTAACTGCTTTAAGCTTATAAATAGTTAGTAAATGGAAAAAAACACTGGCTTGTATTACAAGGTAGTTTCTTTTGTAGGTAAAAATGTAATTGGAGGGCTGGAAAAACTGATTTCGGCGGCTACAAAGCAACCGGCAGTATTAAATCCTGCTCAATTCGATTGGGTTCCGGAAATTGAAAATAATTACGAAGCAATAAAAGCGGAATACTTAGCCATTAGTAAGCCGGGGTTGACTCATGATATTTCCGAAATATCGGCCGAGCAGCAAAAGGTAGTTGATGAGGCGCAATGGAGGTTTTTTCCCCTTTATATATACGGTGTTCCGTTAAGCGATAATATCGCCCTATGTCCGCAAACAGACCGGCTACTTAAAAACATACCTAACGTAACAACAGCGTTTTTTTCTATTTTAAATAGCGATACAGTGGTAAAAGAGCACCGGGGGGCATTTAAAGGCTATTTGCGGTTTCATTTAGGAGTTGATATACCCACCGACTACGAAAACTGCGGTATTCGCATACTTAATGATACCTACCACTGGCAGAACGGCAAAAGCCTAATCTTCGACGACACCTTTTTACATAGTGCCTGGAATAAAAGCTCGCAAAAAAGGGCTGTTTTATATGTTGATTTTATACGCCCAATGCCAGCGCCCCTGGTTTGGATATCGCTATTGCTTACCCACCTCATTAGGGTTTCTCCCTACATTCAGAACGTATTAAAAAATTTAAAGCAAAAAACTGCTACCAAGGATATAGAACACGTTTTGGGTTGAGATTTGGCACTCTTTTTCACTTGTTTTTATTGGTTTTTAGGCCAAACAATCAATCAATAAGTTTAAGACATTTGCTATTTTAGCACTATAAATGAAAGCTATGGTAAACGCTGAAACTATTGCAAATACAGAGGTATTAGAAAGTATAGAGAATAGTGTGCATTATAAAGTTCGCAAAGAGTGTTTCTTTTTAAATGCCGAAAACCACGAGCACTTTCTTAAACATGGCTGGTGTAAAATCACCAACGTTGTTACGCCCGAAGAGATTAAGTCGTTTTTAGATACCTTTAATTATATTACCAATATTGAAGGTTTTCATATGGAAAACCAGTTTTTGAATACTGGCTGTCTGCATAATCCCGAAATCCGCGAAAAAACATCGGAAGTAATTAATAAAAACTGGCAGACCATATTGCCCCGCATTTTTGATATGAATAAGGTATCGGGTCACACGGGCGGATCGTTTGCGGTAAAACCGGCACACGAAGATAGCGAGTTACCGGTGCACCAGGATAGCAGTTTTATTGATGAAGAGTTGAATTATAGCTTATTTGTATGGGTGCCTTTTTGCGACGTTGATGAAACAAACGGGGCTATTTCGGTTTTATCGGGTAGTCACTTATGGGGTAATACGCAGCGCGGTTTTAGTGTGCCCTGGAATTTGCAAAAGCACAGCAGTGTTTTAAATCAATATATGCAACCGGTATATACAAATGCCGGCGATGTTTTGATATTCGATCCGGCTTTAGTGCACTCATCTAAGCCTAACTTATCTAACGAAACGCGCCATGCTATTACCATTACGGCGGTAAAGCATAACCCGGATCTTATTTATTATTACCGCGACGAAAATACCCCTGCCGATATTGTTGAAAGGTTCGCCGTTAGCGATGAGTTTTTCAGAACCTACGATTTTGCATCTAAACCGGATGAGAAAGTTTGGAAAAAAACAGTTATACCTTACAAATCATTTGATATAACGGAAAGTGAGCTAATTGGGTTAATAGAAAAATATACCCCTGCTTTATAGCGCCTGTAGCTTACCATTGCCCACAAAACTATCACTACCGGTTACTAATGCCTGCCCTGCTGAATATAAGTGTTTTTTGTTTTAATAGCTATGCACTATGAGTTGGCGTAAATATGTCACTCAAAGTTTGGCGCTACAATCTTTGTTGCTTACGTTTTTGCTTTTTGCCATCAGCTATATTGCAGTAGGGTGGTGGGTAGATGCTTACCAGCATATTTACGATACTGCTATAAGTGGCGAGCTAACTAATTATTACCTGCCGGCTGCAGCCAATCCTTTTCCCGAGTATATGCCGGGGGCTGCTTTTGTGTTAAACCGACTTGGGGCATGGCTTCCTATCCGGTGGGTTGCCTTTTTTTTAAATGGGGTGTTGTTTGTATCGGTATGGGTGCTGTTTAAGCAAATTCTTAAATATAGCCTCGCTTTTCCATGGTTATCGCGTACCATAGTATTATTATTTTTTGCATTACTGTTTTTTGAATCGGTGGTGCTGTACCACATGGTGCGCATTACCATGTTTGCCGGCATTGCCGCAGTTTCTTATTTGATAGTAAATGATGAAAATCGTCTTCTTTCAAAAAAAGCGTTGCCGTATTTGCTTCTGTTCATAGTGGCCCTTTGGATACGCAGTAACGTTCATTTATTTATTCTCGTTTTTATAACCGCGGTTTTTATTGTACATAAAAAGCCTTTGCTGCCCCTGCTGCCATTTTGGGTTGCTTTTGTTTTGTTTTTTATGTTCTACTGCAAAATTGTTTTTATAAACGATCACTCTAAAGACCTTAATTCATTTTTTCTTTATAACGCTGAGTTTAAGCTGTACTTTGTTGGAAAGTATGTGCCCGATTTAAAATTTACACAACCGCTGGATAGTATAAAGTATCTGGCCATTAAGAGTGATATACTCGCCGATGAACAAAATCTGGGTGTTGCGTTTTATGAGCGTGTTGGCGTTTTCTCTAACTTAAACAAATTCAGCTTTAGCCAGTTAATGTACGCTGTTACAACTTTTGTATCGGCCACTGCGCAAAATATTTACTTCATTATTGCCGATGTGGTGCTTATTTTCTTCTATATCTTTTTGGGTGGAAATAAAATCAGGCATTACAAGCTTAAAACTATTGCCCTTTTCTTTTTCTTCTACGCTACCGTATTCGCTATCTGCTTTATTAAAATGGAAAACAGGTTTTTAGTTCCTTTTCAGGTGCTCTTTTTGTTTACCATTATTACGCTTCATCAGCCGCGCTTATTTTCCGAAAAGCGGAACATTTACTACCTGCTTATTTTTGCTTTTTTGCTGTTCCCTATAAGCTTTAAATATATTTTCAAAAAAATAGACTACGCTAAAAACGAAACCCGGGAGTTTAAAAATGGGTTTGACTGGTTGCACCAAAATTATGCGAAAGAGGTATTGGTGTATAACACCGGTTTTGTTACTAAAAACCGGCCATACGAAACTTTTTACCAGCAAAAGTTTTTCAAAAAATTTTATGCTTACAACTACTACTCTACTCAGTTTTCGCCTATGTACAGGCCTTACCTGCAAAAGGAATGTAACTGTAATATTGCGCCCCTATATCCCTTCTACGATTTTTTAACTGAGGGCGATAAGGCTGCACTCTTAATCGATAATCCGAAGCGGATAGAGGTTTTGCAAACCTACCTGGATAGTGTTTACCATAAGAAGTATACCATACAGGAACTTAATAGCGATAGCCTTACCCTAAAAGGTTTTAGAGGTGGAAATGCCATATTTAAATTATCGGCTGCTAAAGAACAATAGTAGTTCCTGGTCTGACAATAATGGATTAGGTTTATAGCCTGATTTGCTAAGCACTGTGCCATTTTGTGGTACTCCGTTTATATCGCTTACGTTGCCATAATCAAACACAAAGTTATCGGGCATTGCATAAAGCGTAACCTCGGTATCGCTGTTCTTGTAGTAATTAAGTAGGGTTGCTCCGCTACTGTTAAAGCCACAAGATACGGCTACCCTTGCTTTATTCGTTGTGTTGCTGGGTGAATAGTGTATAAGGCTGTGCTGAAAAATTATAGCCTCGCCGGCTTTCAAATTAACAGGAATGCTTAGGTTTTTTATCACATCCTCCCGGCCTCTGAAAATCTCTGGTATGGTATGGGAGCGCAGGGTTTTTACATGCTTATAATGGCTTTTAGGTATTACACAAATTGTTCCATTCGTCTCGTTCGTATCTGCCAATGGTATCCAAATGTTGCCTGAAAAATAGTTGCTTTCATCTACAAAGGTCCAATCCTGGTGTAGCTTAAACTCGGTATTTTCACCGGTAGGCTTTATTAAAAATGCCGGGTTCCAAAACTTTGTGTTTTCAAAAAGTGCATTAAGCCTGCTATCCAATATCTGCTTTATTTCATTAGCAACATTTATACGCCAGTCTTTCGAATTTATAATGTTGGTAGAAGTGAATGAATCAATAGTGTGGCCGCCTAAATGCTTATTGAATATTTTTTGCAACAACTCTACTTCAGTTAAATCAAGCAAAGGCACTACAACGTAGCCGTTTTCTTCAAAATCCTGTTGCAGCTTACCTGGTTTCAGTAGCGGGGTTAGCATGGTATTTGTTTACTTTTATAATCTTCAAATCTAACAAGATAGTTTCATTAGGTAATATAATTGCTGGCACTCCGCCAATACCAAAAGCTTTATTGGGGGGTATAGAAACAGTTAACGAATCGCCGCTGCGTAACCCTGATAGCAATACCTCATCAAAACCATTAATAACATCTTTTCGCCCGGCAACCACCCGCAACGGGTAATTGGCTCTTTGCTTATCCTGGTGATTGGCATGGTCCGATCCATCAAACTTTAAATTGCCCTGGTGCGATAGCTTAAAATCAAGTAAAACAGTATCGCCACTTGTAATAGTTGGCGCTAACCTGGGCAAATGGTTAGGCTTACAACCAACTAACAAAACCACAAAAAGCCAGGTGTATTTCATAAGCTATGGGTTTCTGTAAATTACTCTAAATCCGTCGGCTATATCATTCATATCCAGTTCCGGAGATGTTGATGGGCCATAGCAGCTAACATAATATACCTGCAAAAAAGCAGGGGTATGGTAATGATACCCGCCACCTTTGCCGGTATGGTAGGGCACCTTGTGCGACCAATAGTCTCTTGTCCACTCCCACGCATTGCCTGCCATATCGTAACAGCCGTAAGCGCTTACTGCATTATGTGTTTGAAAGCCATCGTGTTTTTCGCCGTTGTAATAGCCTACCGGTGTAGTACCGGTCTCAAAAGGGTCATTACTTAAATAGTAATTGGCATAGCTGCTGTCTATCGCGTTCCCCCACGGAAACCAATAGTCGTTATTTCCTCTGGCTGCTTTCTCCCACTCTCTTTCGCTGGGCATATTAAATCCGTATAAGTTGCAAAAGCACATAGCACCATACCACGTTACAGCAGTTGCCGGGTGGTTACCGTATATAGTATCAAAAACAACATGACCGTTTTTATAGGCTATTCTGTTATCATAAGTTTTTACCCGGTAAATGCCGGGGGCAACCAAATCGTCGCCTGCATAGTTGCAGTAAAAAGCATTCGTATCGGCCCAAATAATACCCTTAGCAAGGGCTGTTTTTAAAAAAGTAACAAACTGAAGATTTGTAATTTCGTATTTGCCTATAAAAAAATCGTAGTTTATAGTATCCTGATTGGAATATAAGCCACTTTTGTAAGTGCCTTTAGGAACAAAAACCAAAGCAATATTGCTTATAGTAGTATCTTTGACAGGCACATTTTTGCTGGCAGCAGTTGCCGTACTGCCCTGCTTACTTACATTTTTGCAAGAAAACACAATGGTAAAACCCAGTATAAATATTATTATTCTTATTGCTCTGCTCAACTTTAGCTGCTATAGAAACAAAACTAATCAAAATAACAACACCAGTTCAGCCGCTAAACCGCAGGGTATACATGCTGCTTTTTATAACAGTAATGGCAGTAAAATAGCGCTAAGCACCGATAGAGGAAAGTTGTACGTTACCGATGATACTTTTGGTGTTTTAGGCCAGGTAGATGCCCATGAAGGAAATGCTACCTCCAGCTTTTTTTCATTGAATGATAAATTTATAGTTACCGGCGGTAAGGATAAGTTGTTAAAGATATGGCAGGCAGATAATCTGTTGCCTGTAAAATCCTACAATTTTAATCTTCACGCTTTTACCAGTGTATACGGTTATAACACCATTGCAGCATGCGGGCTGGGTGGTAAAGTGATTTTGTTTAACATACCAAAAAACATCAAGCAGGAGATAACACTGGAAAAAGAAGGGGCCTATTTTTTGTATTACATAGAACCGGATAGCGCGTTGCTTATTTCTTCTGCACTTAAAGGGTTTGAGGTAAGTGTAGCCTCGGGTGCCATATTGCACCAATATAATGGCCATACCCGGCCTGCTTATTGTATAATGCCCGCCCACAGCAAAAAACTGGTGGTTACAGCATCGGCCGATAGTGTTGTGCGCGTTTTTGACCGCTATACAGAAAAATTGATTTACAAGTCTGCCCCGTTGGATGGACAGGCATTTGTAGCTACGTTTGGCGCGGCCGATAAAGTTATTGCGGCATCTACATCCTCAGGGTCTATTTATATTTTCGATACTACGCTCTCTAATGTTTTGCTCAAGATTGCTGCGTTCAGTACCAGGGTTAATACAATTCATTTTTCTCCCGACGGAACAAAAATATTAGCCGGCAGCGAAGGAGGCGGAGCCAAAATTTTTTCGGCCGTAAACGGAGAATTATTGCACGAGTTCAAATACTAAACGTGGTTAAAATATTATACTCATAGCTTCTTTACCTGTAATTATGGTAGTGCTGCAAGTATCTGCCGAGGCTGCAGTATATACCTTACTTATACCTGTTGCGGTTTCTTGCCAAACATGGCCGCTGCCCAAAGGGGCAAATTGCAGCCTGTAAGCCTCGGCTTTAATGTAAACAGGTGCTGCTTTATTCTGAAACGGGTTTGCCGCCAGCAACTTTAAAACATCGCTATCGTTAGTTAGTAGTTTATTTATAAAAGTGCACATCCAGGGTTTTTGCAATATGGCGTATGGATTTAAGGGGTTATGCTTATACGACCCATCACTTAACGTTTCATAAAACATTAAATGATCTAAGCGCGGATACGTCGGCGCAAAATAGGCCAGGCTTTTGTTTAAAGTTGACGGCACAAATTTAAACCGGTAGTAAGCCCAGTTAGTACTATCGGCGCTGCCGCTAAACCTCAGTTCGCCGTGATAGTGCGGTATGCCCTTAAATACTCCGTAAGGGTTGCAAAGTCTCCAATAACCTACCCAGCGCAAAGGCTCAATTATCTTGTTCAGCGCTTGATTTGTCGGTTTTAAATTATTAAAAACATAGTTGAAATGGTTTTGCGGAGAGTATGGTTTGGTGTCGAAAACGCTTACACAATACATTAATTGAAAGGCAACAAGCACCGCCATTATAACCTTAATGCCCTGTGGAATGCGAATAGCAACAGGTGGTAATAAATTGGTTTTTAAAAAAGGTATATCGCCACGTTTTAACAGGGTAAAAGCTACTACTACCGATAGCACATTAAAAAAACCGTAATTGCCGGTAAGCTCAATTAATGCCGATATAATAAAGAAAGTTGCAAAGGCTAAAAGCCGTAGCCTGCGGCCACCAAAAACAAAAAAAGGAACTATAACCTCGCCTATAAGAAGAAAAATTTCTGCTATCCATTTTGTATAGGCCGGCAAATAATGAAAATAGTATGCCATAGGAGTTGGCATTGGCTGGGCCTGAAAAAAATAGTTGAAAAAAGTAAAGTTGCGCCATACCTCTTTGGGTAAGTAAAATTTATTAACCCCCATGCAAAACCAAAGCCTGAAGTTTAGCAGGCGAAAAACAAAATCTAGCAGCGTAGGTATAGCACCGTGATAACGTAAAAAGTAAGTCGAAAAAATGGCCAGAAAGCCCACCTCTGCTAAAAACAGATCGATAATTATTATAAAAAAATCGCCGCCAATAGTAGTTATAGAAAGAAAGGCCACCCATGCCATTATAGAGCCGGCAAATATGTGTACCTCGAACAACACTAAGAGCGCACCGGCGCAACCCAAAATTAGTAAAGCAAAAAGGGTATAATCAGATGGGTAGAAATGGAATAGAGATGGGAACTGGATGAAGGAGGCCACAACTCCCTGATGGTTATAAGATGTATGCAACAAGGTATTGGCCGGTAAAAGCCCGTTATGCCCTATAAGTGCATCTATTTGAAAAAAAAGCGGAACAAAAGCGAATAAATAAACTACTGCAAGCCCCCTGTGGAACCATGTATACATCTGGTTGCAGTCGGCATCGGCGGCCAACCGGCTTTGCAATTTTTTAAACAGGTTTAAACAATCAGCGACTAAGCTCATGTAGTATAGATGAGGGCGTATATTTTTCTATAACCAGCTTTTCACTTCTTATAACCGGGCCTACTGGTTCCGGGTTGCCCGGTGTAAAGAATTGCCAAAAATTATCGGGCACCTCAATTACATCAATATTGGCTTCGTTTTTTTTACAGTAAATAGCGCTGGCTTCCTGCGGTATTGCCAGGCAATGGAAAACGATTCTATCAGCACCCGATTCGTTTACCGGCGAGGCATGAATTATACTATCATCAAATATCAGCACATCGCCCACATTCATATCCACGCCTACCATGCCATAATCTTCCAGCCGTGCAAATGTTCTTAGTGGCTCCCAGTCGATATTGAAGTTGCGGAACTTTGAAAATTTTTTATTGCTACCGGGGGCAAAAAATAAGGTTCCGTTGGAGATGTTGGTTGGTTGCAGCGGAATCCAAATGGAAACAGAAGTAAACTTCGTTTCATCTACAGTGGTAAGATTTTGATGTGGGCAAACGTATCCCGAGCCGGTGGGCTTACTAAAAATATTGGCCTGAATAATTTTATATCCGTTAAAATAGCTTTTAAGCAGCGGCGCTAATAGCGTGCCTACCACATCAAAAACCAGTTGTTTGTAGGCCCTGTTATCTTCAAAAAAAGTGCTGTGGTAAGAAACGTCTACTACTTTGTTTTGATGCCCATTTAATTGCGCGGTATTGGCAACCGAAATTTCTTTGTAGGCTTTCATCAGCTCACCCGCATCAATTGCGTTAAGCTTTACAAACCCCTTGTGTTTTAGCTCAGTATTTAGCTCGCCGTTAAGTAATATATCGCGCTCCATCCTCAAGTTTTATCACGACCAAATATAATATTTGCCAGGCGTAGTTGTTTCGGCTACAAAACCACCCAGGGTTATGCGGCTTTTACTTCCTTTTACCTTTTCTACCCTATGCCACACGTTGCCCCCGGCAAACAAAAGTAAGTCGCCTGCTTTGGGTTTAATTAAAAAATGCTTTACCTGCGCTTCATCTTCCAGGTCTATATTATTATGTAGTTTATCTTGCAATAAAGTAGGCGATTGCCTTGTTTTCACATTGGCCCAATTAATATCAAAGCAGCACAATTCGCCCCCTTCTTCGGCTTGTTGCAGGGTTATAAAATAGCTTAGTTTATTATCTTTAATATTCATCAATTGCAGCCAGCTAAAGAACCCCGGAAACTCTTCAAAAAACAGATTTTCGCAGTGCGCAATTAACTCGCCCTGCCCCGGAAAAAGTTCACGAAAATTTAATGGTACCAGCGGTTTATTTAATTCGCTGTGCATTATGGGTGTTACCTGCTCCAATTGTTTAAACTGTTTTAAAAAACTACATAGCTTATCGGTAATGTTTATGCCAAAAAAATTAATCAATTTTTCATTTAGCCTTTCCGCTATAGTCACATACTCTTCCACCGTAATTTGACCGCTGTTTTTTTGCTGGGTAAACTGGGCAAAACTTAAGGGATAAGAAACAAACCCATCGTTTATAACAGTTTTTTCCTCCACCGGTAAGTTTCTGAATCCGTTTACCAGCAGGGCCACTTCAGATGCGGTTAAAAAATCTTCAATTAGTATGCCCGTAATTTTTTCGTTTAGTAATTCATCCATAGCACCATCTGGCATAGCCCCGGTACTTTTAACTCTTATAAAGGAAAATAAATCGGTTGTTGTGCTCATAAACAAAATCTTAAAAGCGCTATTAGCGGTGGTAAATGAAAAATCAGCCTATCCGTGTTTTCTTTAGTAAACGAAAGTAAGAGAATATAAATTATACCACTTTCGCTTATGTGGTAGCCCGATTTAACTACATCGGCTAAAATTAACCCCAGCATAATTAACTTGGTTGGCCACAAGCCCAGCACGTTGGGTAATGTGGCTATATTATTTGCCTTGTCTACACTGCAATCGCGTATATCCCAAAAAATTTCGCCTATTAGTACGTAAATCATTAAAGAAACAATGGGGGAATAATTAATGCTTTGCAACTGATTGTTGTTAAGCAAAAAGCTATGCAATGCAAGTGGCAGCCCATAAATGAGAACGGCAGAATAAAAATTTTTCAATAGGAAGATGTTTTTTGCCCGCAACCCCTTAAAAACCGGTACGGTATACAAAAAAGTAACAGGCAATAAAAACAACCAATAATAAAAGGCAGCGCCACTTTTAAGCCAAAATATAAGCGAAACCAACAGGCATAAGCCAACCACCCCATATAGCATCTTGGCCTGCGAATCCGGAATAAACTCATCGGGCTGCGAAAGTTGATCTAATTGTCGGTCGTATATTCTGTCGAATAAAAATAGGGCAAAGTGCCATAACGTAAACGACACTATAAAAGAGGAATTTATAGGTGTTCCGGTTCTTAAATTATTGTAGTAAAGTAAAAAAGCGAAAATGAGGGATAGGTGCAGCCTATACCGCAAAAAATAAAATACTGTTTGCCGGCCCCTATGGTATAGTTGTATAGCTGCCTGCATATTAAGTCAATTGGCTAATGTTCCATTTAAACTGCGGTCGTACCAAATGTGTAGGGTTCAGGTTCCATAATTTCTCAGCTTCCCAGGCATCGGGTTTAACTGCAACTGATAGAATTTCGTTTAAAACAAGTATATCGTTAACCCCATCGCCAAAAACCATTTTTATATAATAGGTGCCCTTATTAAGCAGGTGGGCTGGTATAGTTACGCTTACCTTGTACCGCCCCGGTTTAGAATACTCGTTGTTAAAGTTTTGGTGGTACAAAGGGCAATCGGTAAGCACATTTTCAAAGTCGCTGTTTACATACACAACAATATCCGTAGGTGTGCTGGTTTTTTTAGTGTATTCAAAGTTGAAACTGATAGGCTCGGAGTATAAGAAAAATTCCTTTTTATCCAGTAGTTCAATACCGTCAAACCGTACAAGTTCATTTTCCAGCACATTGTTAACTGCTTGCTTGTTCTTGTGTATATATAAACTTACCGCGTCACTCACGCTGCCCCAAAACTCTATTTTACCTTTATTAAGCACCATGCATTTGTTGCAGTACATGCTTATTTCTGATAGTTGGTGGCTGGCCATTATTATTGCAGAGGCCGAATCGAAATATTCATTCAAAAGCAAATCGAGCTTTTTGCCAAAAATCATATCGCCTGCCGAAAGTACTTCGTCTAAAAGCAAAATTTCGGGCTTTATAACCTTCAGTATCGAAAAAGAAAGCCTTAGCATCATTCCCGAGCTGTAGTTTTTTACCGGTTCATCTATAAAAGCCTCCAGCTCAGAAAATGCAATAATTTCCGCCATAGCCGTTTTTGCACCCACGCCGTTTAAATGCATAAACTTTAACTGAAACTTTATGTTTTCGCGGCCCGTCATATCCGGGTGTAGCATGGAATCGAAACCCGACAAGTTTTGAACTTTTTTGTAAAGCGTAACTGTGCCGCTGCTGGGTTTAACTATACCGGCTATAATTTTAAGTAAGGTAGATTTACCCGATCCATTTAATCCTATCAGGCCTAAACGGTCACCTTCATAAAGCGAAAATGAAATTTTATCGAGCGCTTTTAGCAACGTTCCGTCTTTGCCATTTAGCGTATAACTTTTTTCAATATCTCTACATTCTAACAGACAGCTCATTTGGAAACGCTTATTTAAACACTATGCACTCTATCCAGTAATTCCTCTTTTGTAAGTTTGGCAAAAGGGCGCATATCTTTACCTAAAGGTTGTGCATCGGACGGTATATTATCAGATGTTGGGGAGTAATTTATAAAAAAGGTAGTGTTAACGGCATATTTGTCGGCAAACGTTTCACCTTGTTTAAGGTGATGAAAATAAACCGGTGCTCCCTTTTGTAAAAGTGAAAGGCCCAGGCAAACCCGCTCCTGTTCTTTTTCGTTATAATGCGAACAGTGTACAATACCATGGTAGAAAAAAACAGCTTGCCCGGCTTTTAAAGGAACATCCTGAAGGTTTGCCTCAATTTCGCTTTCCAGGTGGTCGTATAATTGCGGGGTTTTAGCACCTCTTATGGTTTCTAAAAAAAATTGACTGCCACTTAAAAACCGCATCGAGCCATTTCTTTCCGAAACATCTTGTATGGGTAGCCACATGTTAAGGCTCCAATGCCTGGTTTCATCTACAAAGCTCCAATCCTGGTGCGGTGGAATGTGGCCGGCATTGCCTTGTGGTTTAACTACAAACATGGCCCCAAAGGCATCAAAATCAAAAAAGTGTTGTTCTATTTTGGGGTAGCAATGTTCTATAATGGCATCTTCTACCTCTTTTTTATAAGCCAGATTATTACTAAAATAGCTTTTATAAAACTCGCTGGGCGCTGCAGAGTGCCACCGGGCGTATAGCGCTCTAAAAAACTTCACTTGTTCGTCATCCAACATGTCCAGCACTACATATCCTTTGGTTATGAGGTGGTTATTGCTGGCCTCATCTTTCAAAATTTTATAGTCCGGCCTTGGTATACTTCTGCCACCTGATTTAAATACCGTACTGGTGTTATTTGCGTGCATATTCTCTACAGTGTTTTTGCACCGCTAAGGTAGTAATAAGGCAAAATTAAATGCCTGATTTAGGCGCATTTGCAGTTAATTTCTTATTGCGTATTATTTCGGCAACAAATTGGCGCTCAAAAAACAATAGAAAAGCGCCCGAAATTAAGTCGGGTAGTACGCTTGCCACATAAAATATACCCGAAGCTACAATTATGGTGTTTTGTAGTTCAGGTGTTATTACCTGGTGTTGCAGGTGCAACAAATATTCCAGCGCCGCCACTACCGCAAAGTTTAGGGTGCCAATACTTGAAGGGGCTGCGGGTATTGCATAAGCAAATGTTGTAAAAACGGTAAGGTAAAGGCCTGTTTTAACCGATATCAGTTGAATGGGTAAGCCTGTGGCATACAGAAGCAGGTAGTTGCCCAGCAAAATAATCAGCCATAAAAAAACAGTAAGTAATGCAATTGCCCCAAAGCTATCTTTAATGCGCACTGGCTTTAAGGCAGAGAGTGAATTTTTAATATTGGTCGAAATAGTTTTAAGAAGAGGAGCATCTGTAAAAATTTTACTATAAAACCATATACATAATGCGAGAACTATAAAAGCGGTTAAGCAGGCAAACACAATGTTTTGTGCAGATGTTATGAACGTAAAGTGCTGCAACTCTTCAACAATAGATTTATACATAAGCAGGCCGGCAAAAAAACCGATAAAAACCAGGTCTAAAAATTTATCGGCTACGCAGGTAGGTAGTACCTCTAAAAAATTCATTTTATGCTTTGCCGCTAGGTGCATGGGCCGTATAAATTCACCCATACGAAAGGGTAAAATAGAATTAAAAAAGTGCCCCATTAATGTAGAGGGTAGAAATTTAGAAAGCCGGCTTTGTCCTGAAACCTCAAAAAAGAAACTCCACCTTATTGCTTGTATTGCAAACCCAAACAGCGATAGCAGAATGGAGATTAGTATGAACGGTAGCTGATGTAAAGTTGGTAATAAAAGGGGAGTGCCGGTTTGTATTTTACTAAGCGTAAGCCATAGCAACAATGCGCTTATAAGCAACCCAGCAAATTTTTTAACCATTGCTTAAATATGGCTTAAAAAGATAGTTGTTCCATTGGGTACAAGTTGCCCGCACCGGTGGGCCCGGATAGGGAGTACGGTAATGGCGTTACTAACTTTTGAGGAAAAAACTTTAGCATAAATAAATGATAAATAACCGGCCAAATCCTGCCGGCACCGTATTTGGACTGGCCTGCGGTGCGGGCATTATGACCCACCTCTAATTCTAACAATTTAAAACCCTGCAGGTAGGCAATTAAGGGTATATACCGATGGAACCCCTTAAAATATACCATGTTATGCAGCAATTGTTTTTTAAAAACTTTAGTTGAGCAACCTACATCGCGGCAGGGCAATCCGAACATTATTTGTATAAGGCGGTTAGCTAAAAAGCTGGGTAACCGTTTGCCGGCTGAATCAAGTCTGTTAACGCGGTAGCCCTGCACCATTTCTACATGTTGGCTTTTTAGCGCTTGCAGCATTACCACTAAATCTTCCGGAAGGTTTTGCAGGTCACCGTCCAGTAGGGCAAGGGTGTCACTACGGCTACAGTCAAATCCCGCTTTTATAGCAGCGCTTTGCCCGTAATTTTTATCAAGCGATATAAGCTTTATGTTTTTCGATAGTAAATTCTTTAAATCTTCACCCGCCCCATCGGTAGAGCCATCATCTACCAAAATTAATTCGTAATTATAGTTTATAAACGTGCGGCTTACTTCCTTTACCAATTGCTCAATATTCCCTTTTTCGTTATAAAAAGGTACAATTATTGAGATGTCAAATGGCGAAAAAAAGGTCATATTGCAGCTAAAATAGCATTATACCGTAAATGGCACCGCTGAAAGCTGCAAAAAAAATCATTCCGTTAGTTGCCTTTCTGCTTTTTGTTTTGGCTGCATTTTCGCCGTTGCAATTCTTGTTCAATGCTACTTATGCTCAACTCAGTCGGTGGTATCCCAACGGGTATGTTGTAGCTTTTGTATTTGCTAAGTTTTTATTTCCTGTGCTTTTAGGCATAGCAGCATATTCGTTATTAATATCAAAAAATGCTCGTAGCACATCGCTAATTGTTAGCGCCTTTATGGGTGCAGCACTATTTATAGCTATGCTTTTTTTACCTATAAAAACTATTTTTTTTGTTTTTATAGGTATAGTATTAGCTCTTAGCTTTTATAATGCGCGGTTGGGCATCCGTCAAATAGCTGTATCGCTATTGTATTTCCAAAGCAACATTGTTTTTAACCGGTTAGTAGCTTTTTTAATTTTAGTTGCGGTTGTGGCCAGGTTAGCCTTTGCCTTTTGGGCCGAAAACTCTTCGCAGGTAGACGCTGCCTGCAGGTTCGAAATAGTTCAACTTTGGTCAACCTATTACTTAGGCTATGCCGGCCTTGATAAAATACTCAACCCTAATGTTGATTGGCTTCCCCTGCATTTTTACCTTAGTGGCTTAGTATGGAAATTAACGCATAGCCAAACTGCACTTTTGGTTTTGCACGCGCTGGCGGGCATTGCTGGCGCAGTATTTTTATATAAAATAACCCGGCTTTTTGCATCGCGGCAAATTAGCCTTTTAACGGTGCTGGCTTTTCTTGTTTATCCGGCAAATGTATTGGTAACAACTGCTATAATGAGCGAACCATGGTTTGTTCTGTCTGTGTTAGCCACGGTTTATTTTTTTTTAAAACTGGCACAAACCGACCTGCGTGAGTATTATATTTTTTATGCACTCTCTGTTACCTGTGCTTGTTTAATAAGGTACGAAGGCTGGCCTTTACTCTTTATGTTCCCCGCCTTGCATATTGGCTTAATGCAGTTTAGGTTTAATAAACGGCAATTGTTTTTTCTTTCTACGCTGTTTGCTCCTTTAGCCATTATGTATTTAAACTATTATCAGGGTTTTCATCCCCTGCGTGGTATTTTGTATAGCGATATGCAGGTTTCTTACTGCTACGATATAATTGGTAGAAATTTGTTTGTGCTGGTAAATGGATATAAAAAAGCCTGGGTGCCGGGTATTTTGGCCCTGGCATGTTACACGGTATTTAAACACAGGAACAATTTTGCAATACTGCTTTATGCGGTAATTATTTTGGGATTTAGTCTGCCTTTTATATATAAGGTAAGCACGTTTTCAATAATGCCCGATTTCCGGTATCTTATTTACTATGTAATTTTACTGCTACCGTTGTTTATTAAAGGGCTGTTCGAATTGACCGATGGAATTATTAGAAAAAGTCTTGGTGCGAAAATTTTATTAACCGCACTTATTTTTGGAGTTATAAGTTTTGGCTACCAGTATTCAAGCATGTCGGAATTTAAATTTCAAAAGGGATTTAACGGAACCCTGGCTTATGTCAATTCAATAAAAAAGGGCAGTTTTATCCTCGACCATCATGGGGGCGCGCAATCATATTCATGGATTGCATTGGCCAACTTACCCATTGCCCCGGAAAAGGAACATTGGTATTTAAAGCAGTTTATTGATTTTGAGGCTATAAAAGCGAGTGTAGCAGCACAAGGGGCTAACAAGCGAACCATTGCTTATATGGTAAACGATTATGAAAGCCAATTTAAAGCAACCGATTATGCCGAAATAGAAAGAATATTGGCAAAGGGAGGTGATACATACCTGGTGCTTTTTCCAAACGGAGCATTAACTAAGCATTTAAAATTCATTAGCGAAACCGAAACCTACAAGCGGTTTGTGTTTAAGCGCGTTTTTGAAGAAAATGAATATCGAATTTACCGGCTGCAGTAATCAGGCAACTAGCGTTTAACCCTGTATTGCGCACTGTTTTTCTGCAATACGAAAAGATCGAACCAGATTAGAAAATTAAGAACGCACCATAGTGGGCGGCCATAATCCTGTTTGCCGCTTTGATGTATTTTCCAAATACGTTCAACAAATTCCCAGTTAAGCAGTTCGGTTTTTTCTACAAATGCTTTATTGATATATGTAGCAGCAAACTTTCCAAGTTTATCGCCAAACCAAATGGAATGTGGCATTTCCAGCCCAAACCCACCACGCTTATAAATAGCTGCGGGCATAAATGGTTTCATAGCTTCTTTTTCTACCCACCGCAGGTTGTTAAATCCGTTTACACGGTATTTAACCGGTAGCTTGGTAACGTAATCAACCAGCATTCTATCCATAAACGGAAAGCGCCCTTCTACCGAGTTGGCTAAAAACGTGCGGTCGTTCTTAACCATCAAATCATCAATAAAAAAGTGCTTCATATCAATTAACGAAAGCCGGTTAATCTCATTGGTTATGCCGCTGTTATAATATAAATCATTATAAAAATCTACGGTAGGGTTTGCTGCGTAATCTTGTACCAGTAGTTGTTTTTTCTGGTCTTCGGTAAATACGTGTCGCCAGTATAAGTGCGAATCGGGAATATCTAACTCTGCACCCGCTGTAAATCGCTTTGCTTTAAAATCAAAACTCAGTTTGCTATAGTTGGCCGGCAAATTGTTTACACCGGCGGCAATTAGTTGCCTAATAGCCGATGGTAAATTGCGGTATAGCTTACGGTATTGATAGGCTCCAATAGTAGGGTAGGCATTAAATAACTCGTCGCCACCCTCTCCGCTTAAGAGCACCTTAACATAAGGGGCGGCCTTTTTGGCCAGTATAAAAGATGGTATGCAGGCGCCGTTACCGTTCGGTTCATCGGTATGGGCAATTTGCGACAGCATGTTTTCTATTACCTCGTCCGGCGAAACCAATATTTCGTGGTGTATAGAGCCGGCGTACTTAGCCATTAACTGCTGATAAGGGCTTTCGTCAAAACTCTTTTCACCCATTTTAAGCGAAAAGGTGTTCATTTTACTGCCAAGCCCTAAGTGCTTTACTATACCCAGCATAGCGCTGGTATCAATTCCACCCGAAAGGGTCATTCCCAATGGGGCATCGCTTACCAAATTTCTTTCAACCGCCGATATGAGTAATTCACGGGTTTTTAAAATTGCTTCATCGGCCGTTATGCTAAAGTCTTCCTCATATACAAATTCATAGTATCTGCGCTTTTCTAGGGCGCCCGTGTTCAAATCAATTTCAATTAGCTCGCCACCTTTTAATTCGGTTATTTCATTAAAGGGTGTTAGTTCGGCAGGTATATAAGCCAGCGAAAAAAAGTGGTGTATTGCCGTTTTATTAATCGTAGGTTTTAAATCGCCTATTTCTAACAAAGCCTTGATTTCGGATGCAAAATAAATACCGCTGGCCGTAGAGTGTACAAACACAGGCAAAATGCCGTAAAAATCTCTAACTATAAAAACTTTGTTATTCGCTAAATCTACCAGGCAAAAGGCAAACATTCCGCTCAACTCATTCAAAAAGCTTATACCTAATAGCTTGTATAAATAAATAAGTACTTCGGTATCGGTGGTAGACTTAAAAGGAAACTTTTCGCGCAGCTTATATTTCAAACTCAGCTCCTTAAAATTGCTAACCTCGCCATTATAGCAAAGCCAAACATCTCCCGTAGCACTGCTCATGGGCAGGTTGCCATTTTCCGAAAGATCAATTACCGATAGACGAGGATTGCCTAAAGCAACCTTGTCGTTATTCCAATAACCGGTATGGTCGGGTCCGCGGTGCCGGATGGCGGCAGCCATGCTTTTAACATACGAAATGTTTTTATCGCTTATTCTATCCTTTAAACTTATATATCCGCAAATACCGCACATAATAAAGGCTTATTCTTAGTTAAAACAAGGGCAGGATTAGGCCTGCATTTGCCACATTTTCAATAATAAAATTACTTATTGCAAATTAAAACTTATTGCTGCCTCTGTTTGGTTAAAAATCAAAGAAAACTTCCAATCATTACTGGTTAACCAAATAGTTACTACAATATTTGTTTTAGCCAATGGACTTCATCGTGGCAAAAATTGAGCTCTTTTACACCCATTTTACGCAGCATAGCGGGCCAATTCGGCTTTTTTCCTTATTGTTATTACCTGTAACCTCGTTAAATTCGCCTTTCTATATATGCTTAAAAAAATTGCAGATTTATTCAAACCATCGCAGGATGGCCCGCAGGTTAATCCGGCCGCTCATTCAAAGGATGTAGGCGAGTTTTACAACCGCACTACCGATAAATTTATGGAGGTGTATGGCCAGATAATACAGGCCTTTCGCACTAACGATGTTACCATTTACCTGGATTATACTATTCAAAATGCCGAACTTAAAGATGGGCAGAAAATTTTGGATGCCGGTTGTGGTGTAGGGGGCCCCGCTTCGTATTTTGCCTCTAAACTAAACATAGCTGTAGAGGGTATAACGGTATCGCAGTTTCAGGTAGATAAAAGCAAAGAGGTACTGGGTGCAGCTAACTTAAAGGGAACAGTTAATATCCGCCAGGGCGATTATCATAATATAGATACTATATACGGTAACGAGGTGTTCGACCGAATTGTTTTTTTGGAATCGTTTGGGCACAGCAGCAACAAACCTTTACTAATTGAAAAGGCATTTAAGGCCCTAAAGCCGGGCGGTATTCTTTACATTAAAGATTTGTTTAAGCGCGAGGCGCCAACCCCCGAAGATGCTGTAAAAATTGACCGGATAGTGGCTGAGATAGATAAAGCTTACTATTACCATGTAGCCGATTTATACGAAGTTTTAGCTGCTATGCGCCGCCTCAATTTTATTTTACTTTTTGTAAAAACACCCGAGGTTAAAATCGGCGAATTTGAACATTTGAGCATCTCAAACGATTTTCAGAACCTGTTTGATATTGCAAAAATTATTTCGTGGGAGGATTATGTGTTTCCTATCGATTTTTATGAAATAAAAGTGATGAAACCCACTTTCGACCTGAACAAAGAAAAGCACCTTTACTTTCTTAACCGCCCCGAAGTAATTGCAGAAGCAACTAAAAGTTGATTACCCATGGCAAACCTGCGGGCATTTAGGGTAGACGACTGGTGGCGTAGCAAGGCCGCTATGTTAATGGGTATGGTTTACCTGTTTACGCTCTGGTTTTATATTCCGTTTGCTCAGTTTGCAATGCTTGCATTGTTTTCGCTGGCAACCATTTGCGGTTTTGCCGCCACCGGCTATTTGCTAAACGATTTTTTCGACCGTGCTAAAGATTTAAAAGCGGGCAAGCGCAATTTTTTAGTAAACCGTAGCCCGGCTGTAATTGCGGTATGTTTTACCGGGGCATTATTGTGCTTGCTGCTCCCCTGGCTGTATTTGCCATTTACAACTACTTCTGCTGCGCTTATGGCGCTCGAAATAGGCCTGCTTTTAGTTTATTCCTTACCGCCAATCCGGTTAAAAGAAAGGGGCCTGGCCGGTATTATTACCGATGCACTTTATGCCCATACTGTGCCGGTGGTGCTGGCGGCCTATACATTTTCGCTGGCCGCTCAACAACATATTCCCATGCTACCCTTTGGCTTGTTAATTGGCTGGCAAACATTAAGCGGTATACGTAACATTTTGCTGCATCAGTATGATGACATAAATGCCGATGCCCGAGCCGATAGTAAAAACTGGGTAGCCTCAGTTAATTCCAACACTTTTTTAGGTGCTATAAGCTATTTAATAGCCGCCGAAATAATTGTCAGCCTTTGTTTTTTTGTACTATTGGCAATAAGGCAACCGGGTTTTTGGTTTTGTGTGGTTTTAATTATTGCCTGGGGCTTGGTGGCGCTTAATACATACCTACAAAAACGCCGAATTGATTTAGCAGATGAAAAGACAAAATACTACCCCAATAATGTATACGAAAAATGGCTACCGGCTGCGGTGCTGCTTATTTTGGCTGTAGGCCAAATAGCTTTTACTGCCATTTTAGTGGTGCATGTATGGCTATTTAACCTGGAGTTTTATGTGGAAAGCTATAAGCTTATATATCCGGTAGTGCGCGATAACTGGGTTAATAAAATTCAAATACCTGCACGCCGATGGCTATCGGTAATAATTAATTACCCCATTTACTATTCTTTTCTTCTTTTTGGGGTCGACTTAAAGAAGGAAAACCAAACGGCACTGGGCTATTTTAAAAAAAAGCGCGGGCACAATAAATGAATAACGGTAACAACATTTTTGTTTTTGTGGTATGCGGAGGCCGCGAGCACATCGATACCCTGCATTTTTCGCTGCAGGCCTTAAAACAGTGCACAAAAAACGAAATACTTATAGTTACCGATTCGGCCCGCAACGAATTGCCGGTAGAGCATGGCAATGTTATTGACGTTAAAACACCGGAGCATTTAAATAACCACCAGGCCAGTATTTATCTTAAAACTGCCCTGCACAGATTTGTACCAGCCGGTAACAATTATTGCTATCTGGATACCGATGTGGTAGCATTGGATAGGGGAGTAGATGCTATTTTTACAGAGTTTAAAGCGCCCATTATTTTTGCTAACGACCATTGTGCAATGGACCAGTTTAGTCCCTCGGCTATTAAGTGCGGTTGCACGGTTATGTATCAAAATTGGGTAAATGAATTAGCAGCTTTATTCAAAAAATTCAACCATGTAACCAGGGAGCCCGAAAATCTGGTAAAAAAAGAAAAGCTGATGCTGCTTTTCGACGAGATGAAACAACACCGGTTAAAGTATGCGCTTACTACTGCAAGGTTCCTGCTGTCGCCGGTTAAGTTTAAGTTGCACGATGATGCTTTTTTAGATAAACGTAAAGAAGTGTGGGTAGATGCAGAAGGCAAGCCTATACTTTATGTAAAAGCAAATGATGCTGTTGCTGCTATTGAGGCTACCAGCGATTTTCGTTGCGATAGAGCTCCCGCACCAACCTGGACTATTAACGGTTTTAATGTTTACGATTGCCGCTGCAACCACCTGCAACAACAAATACAAAAAACCTTTAACATCGATGTAACCGATGCCAGATGGCAGCACTGGAATGGCGGTGTTTTTCTTTTTAACGAACAAAGCCATGCTTTTTTAGATGCCTGGCATGATAAAACTATGGCCATATTCAATTTGCCGGAGTGGACTACGCGCGACCAGGGAACGCTAATAGCAACAGCATGGGAATTTAAGCTGCAAAACCAGGAACGCTTGCCGGTGAGGTTTAACCTTATTGCC
>JBGAUW010000025.1:0-68311 GCA_044228435.1 Chitinophagales bacterium | reverse complement strand
ATATTATGGGCCTTATTCAGCTGGAATATTTTCCCGCCTGGTTGTTTTTTACCTGGATGGTAGAGCAGCTTTACATTTTTATAAACCGGCGTGTGGTGCAGTAGGTATTAATAGCGGGCCTATTTAACCGCCAGGCATTCCCACACTTTTAAGTTTCGGTAAGCAAAGTGAGTCCACTTCATTTGTCTTAAACCTAATTTGCCATCGCCCAAAATCTGGCCGTGTGTTTTGCCATCATCTGTCCAGTCAATAACTTTTCGCTCATCAACAAACATCTGTATTAAGCCACCCATTTTAACCAGTCTTATTTTATGCACGGCCGTAGAGTTAATGGGTATGCCCGGGTGCTCCGACTGCACTTTATAGAACCCTTTATTTTTACGCAGATTAGCTACTTCTCGACCGGGATCATCTTTACCATTGGCGTAATACGATATGTGGTAGTTATTAATAGCCCCTTTAATGTAGCCTTTAAAGCTTCCATCTCTTTTAGGCAGGGCCGGTGCAAAAATATCTTCGCCGTTTAACCCTTTGGCAGCAAAAAACACAATACATAATCCGGCTTCGGTATGCAGGTTTTGCACTTCCCATTCCGCAATAAAGCTGTCGGCCAAATTTTTTGGGCACCAAAACACATGGTGTCCTTTTTCTTTTACCGATTGCATTTGCATCCAGCCATCTTTAAACGCAATATGACCGGCACCTTCCATCACCCAGCCTGTGGTATCGCCGGCTGTTGAAAGATTATTGCTGTATAGTAAAGTTCCTTTTGAATAAGGTTGACAAAATGCAAAGCTGCAATAGATGAATAACGGCAATGCGCTAAATGCTTTTGTAACTATCGATTTATAATACAAGGGCAAGATTTTAAATGGGAAGATAAAATTTGGCAAACAATATAAAGCAGTGCAGTTAGGTTAAACTTTCCTCTGCTTTTGTGCCGGCATTATTAAACCACCTGCGGCATAGTGTTTTTGTTTTTAAGTTGTCCCAATCTTAAAAAAAAGGGCTGCGTAAAAAAAGGTAAGCCAACTGCCCATATTAGCCATACAGAAACTAAAATTAGCATGCATGGGTGGTAAACGTGCCTATGGAAGTATGCAATACATTCAGGGTTTTGGTCATATTTTACCGCAGCCACAGTGGTTACACAGGCACGCTTGGGTTGCGCCTTAATAATGAATATATGTTTGCCAATGAAGTTATTGTAAGTGTGAACCAACCTGCCGAATTCGAACTGAAGTATTAGAAAATAATGCATTGGCACCAGCAAGCTTAACCCTCAAGTGGGGACTATATTTCCACTTAATTTAACATTCAGCTTACGCTTTATAAATCCTTTTGCCCTTATGTACAACCTCTTGTAACTTCATGCAACGCCCCTGTATAACATGCGGTCTAACTTTATATATTTGGGTGATTTAAATTTTTCGAAATATAAATTTTGTATGAAAAAAATTGTTGCTATTGCCTGGGTTTGTATGTTGCTTTTTATTGTTGCCGGTGCGCAGGATGTAACATTATCCGGCTCCGGAACATGGGTAGTACCTTGTAACGTTACCTCGGTTACTGTACATGTATATGGCGGTGGTGGTGGTGCAGGCGGGGGCGGCGGTGGTAGCAATGGCGGGCTTTTTAATACCCGTGGCGGCGGTGGAGGCGGCGGTGGAGGCTACACTACTATAACTATAAATGTGGTTCCGGGGTCATCCTTTACTTACGGTGTAGGCGCGGGCGGCGGCGGTGGTAGCAATGGGTCCGATGGTTCTGGAGGCGGAAACGGATCTGCCGGTGGTAACAGCACTTTTACAGGTACGGCCACAGGCGGCATACCAGTAAACCTGGTAGCCAATGGCGGCGCACGGGGCACTGGTGGCTCGGGCACTGCGGGCAGCCCCGGAAATGGCGGGGCCGGCGGCACAGCAAGTGGAGGCTCCACTAATATTATGGCAGGTGCGGGCAATAATGGCAGTGGTGGCAATGGCGGCACCGGTGGTGCAGGCGTTGGGCCTGCAGGCGGTGCCGGTGGACCCAGTACAGGGGCAGCGGGTACCATCTATGGCGGGGGCGGAGCCGGTGGTGGCAACTCTGCTGGTGGGGCCGGTGCGGCAGGCACTATTTTTATTTATTATGTTACTACCATTCCAAATCCTCCCATACCTATAGTTTCAACTACACCCCCAACTTGTACGGCTACTGGTATCAATACTATTACCAATTATGATCCTGCGTATACCTACACGTTTAATCCTTCAAACCCTACTATATTACCGGGCGGTGTTATTGACAATACGGTAACCGGTTTAAGCTATACTGTAGAAGCAAGTCTTCCCGGCTGCCCGTCGTTAGGGCCAAGTTTGCCTTTTAGCAAAGGTGCGCAGTTATTAACCCCGGCAGCGCCTACTATTACCAGTACGGCAGCCACTTGCACGGTAGATGGCACCAGTACTATCGACTTTTACAATGCTGCTTACACTTATGCCTTTACACCCGCAGGGCCCACACCAGGTGCAGGTGGGCTAATAAGTGGTATGGTATTGGGCACAAGCTATACCGTAACGGTAAATAACGGCGATTGCACCTCTAATCCGAGCACTCCATTTAGCAATGCGGCAGCTACCGGTGCATCGCCTGCGCCTACAATTACAAGTACGCCGCCAACCTGTTCGGCTACAGGCACCAGTACCATAGTTGGTTATAATGCTGCTAATACCTACACATTTACACCATCAAACCCCACTATATTACCAAGTGGTGTTATCGATAATATGGTAACCGGCGTAAGCTACACGGTAACAGTAGCTATTGGCGGTTGCCCACCTTCCGGCGCAAGTTTGCCGTTCAGCAATGCAGCACAATTGTTAACACCGGCACCCCCTACTATTACCAGTACACCAGCAACTTGTACCGCAGATGGCAGCAGCACCATCGACTTTTACAACGCAGCCATTACATATGCATTTACACCTGCCGGGCCTACAGCAGGTGCAGGCGGAGCAATAAGCGGTATGATAACAGGCACTAGTTACACGGTAACGGCTGACAATGGCCAATGTACCTCTAACCCAAGTAACCCATTTAGCAACGTTGCGCAATTGCCACCGGCGGTGGGTTCTATAACCGGCTCATTAACTTATTGTGCAGGTAGCAATACCACGCTTACTGCCAGCGGCGGAGCAAGCTATATTTGGGCCAGTGTTGCCCCACCAGCCATAATAGGTGCCACGCCAAGCGTTACCGTAACACAGGGCACCTATGCCGTAGAGGTAACTGGCGCTAACGGTTGTAAAGATACCGTTATTACTACTGTAACTGCAACGCCCGGTGCTGTTGTAACTATTACGGGCCAGTTAACTTATTGCCAGGGCAGCAACACTACCCTTACCGCCAATGGCGCCACCAGCTATGTATGGAACGATGCCGGCAACAGTATTACGCCGGCAATTACTGTAACACAGGGCAGCTACACCGTAACCGGTACAGATGGTAACGGCTGCACTGCTACGGCCAATGCTACAGTAACAGAAAACCCTCTTCCGGCAGCAGCTATCAGTGGCTCGTTAACTTATTGCACCGGGGGCAATACCACCTTAACCGCCAGCGGCGGGGTAGGTTATATATGGAACAACGGCCAAACAACAGCCACCGTTACCGTTACACAAGGTACTTATACCGTAACCGTAGCCGATGCTAACGGATGCACAGCCACTTCATCAGCCACTGTTACCGAGTCTACCAGTTTAACAGTAAATATCAGCGGCACATTAACCTATTGCCCGGGTGCCAGCACCACGCTTACCGCCACCGGTGGATCCGGCTATGTGTGGAGCGAGGCTAGCACTACTGCAGCTATTACGGTTACTCAGGGCACTTATTCTGTAACTGCCAGCGACATCACCGGCTGCACCGGCACAGCTACGGCTACCGTAACCGAAACTGTGGCACCAGTTGTAACCATTACCGGCACCTTAACTTATTGCCCGGGTGCCAATACCACGCTTACGGCTAATGGCGCTGTGGGCTATGTATGGAACGACCCAACCAACAGCACTACAGCAAGCATTACAGTTACACAAGGTAGCTATACAGTAACCGGCACCGATGGCACAGGCTGCACCGCTACGGCCACTGCCACTGTTACCGAAAATGTAGCGCCTGTAGTAACTGTTAGCGGCTTACTAACTTATTGCACAGGCGGCAACACGACTTTAACTGCCAGTGGTGGTGGTGGTTATTTATGGAGTGGTGGCGAAACAACAGCCTCGGTTACTGTTACCCAAGGCACTTACAGCGTTACCGCTACCGATGCTACCGGCTGCACCGGCAACACCACAGTTAATGTTACAGAATCATCTACACTGGCGGTAAGCATTACCGGCACTTTAACTTATTGCCCGGGAGCAAGCACTACTATAACCGCTACCGGTGGCACCAGCTATACCTGGAACACCGGCGCTACCACCGATGTTATAACCGCCACGGCGGGTGTTTACACCGTTACGGCTACCGATGCCAGTTGCTCGGGCACAGCTTCGGCCAATGTAACCCAAACAGTAGTAACGCCACTGGCCCTGGCAGATGTAACAGCCTGCGATGATTCTACAGCAGTAGTAAATGCAGGCAGCGGTTTTGTAAGTTACTTATGGAGCACCGGCGAAACAACACAAACTATAGGCACGCAAACAGCGGGTGCCTATTCTGTAACGGTAGAAGATGCCAATGGTTGTAGCCCAAGCGGTTCGGCTAACGTAACTTTTGAATCGTGCGTGGTAGAGAATTTCAGCCTATTTATACCTAATGCTTTTTCGCCTAACGGAGATGGCAATAACGAGAAGTTTCAATGCTTTGGTAGCGGCGTGATATTTACCGATATTAAAGTGTTTAACCGCTGGGGCGAAAAGGTATTTGATACCAATAACATGTTTGATGGTTGGGATGGCACTAACAAAGGCGAGCAATGCAAACCGGGCGTATTTACCTACAGCATAAACGTGATAAGTGCCGATGGTAAATCGAATAAGTATAAAGGGACGATTACGTTGATTAGGTAATATTGATTTAGATACTTACTATAAGCTATTCGCCGCTTCTTTGCAGGCGCTGTTAAACCAACTGCGGCACAATTCGTTTTTTGCAATTAAGTCGTCCATATCTTTTACGAAAAACAGCGGCTGCAAGTGTGCATATACCGGCGCAGGCAAATCATCTTTTAAATAACGCATGCCCCAGTTCCAGTGGTAGGGGCTGTGTTTGATTCTGAGTATTTCTATTAATGGACTCAGGCTATACGACCAATAGAAAATAAAGGCATCAACTTCTTTGCCGCGGTTTATTTCCTTATCAACCAAGGTGCTAAAAAACGAAAAACGTTTCTGTTGTTTGGCAATACGTAACTCTAATGTCTTGTAAAGTTCGGGCAGGTTTACGGGTTGCGTTTTTAAAACATCCTGCTTATCGAAAACCACCACTGCATCACCATGTATTTCGGGCTCCGAAAACTTTTCGTTCGCCGATTGGCGCAGAATTGAAAAATCGACCAGCAGAAACGGGCTGGTATTTTTAAGCCTGAAAAAAGTTTGCACCATACCGGGCCAATGCGGCGGGTCAATTTCAAACCTCTCTTCTATACCAAAGGTGCTTTCCAACAGTTCGGTAGCAAGTTGCATGGCCTCTTGCTCGGCGCCGTCTTTTACAACTAATACAACATCCAAATCGCTCCACTCATCGAGCCGGTTAAAAGCGGCGGAGCCACCCTGCCAAAAAGCTAACGCATAATCTTTGTTTACAAATGCCGAAGAAATAGCATCGATAATTTCTGTACGGTTTGCCATGCGCGCTTAGTGTAAAAAAAGTGTATCTAAAATAGTTCTATTCGCTTATTGATTTCGTGTTGGCCAATAGAAAGCTTTAATAAATAAACCCCTTTAGGAAACTGGTTCAGGTCGAGCTGCTTCTTAAATACCCCCGAAACAACTCCACAATATTCATCTTTAATAACTACGCCTAAGGCATTTGATAGTTTTAAAAATACAGGGTAATCATCATCTGTTTTAAATGAAATAGTGCAGTTGGCGTTGGTAGGGTTTGGGTAAACATTCACCCCGTATTCGCCGTCTATGAACGGAACACCGGTAATAGTTACAACTACCGGAAGCGAAGTAGAGGTGCAACCATTAGCATCCGTTACCCTAACCTGGTAATTTCCGCTAACGGTAGGTATAAAGGTAGGGTAATTGGCACTAGTAATATTTACGCCGTTTAATATCCATTGATAAATCTGAGCATTATAAGCCGTAAGCGTGTCGCCGTTAACTGTTATGGTAACTGGTGGAGGTTGCAATACAGTAACTGCCACATGGTTTGATTCAACTGTGCAATTGTTAGCGTCGGTTACAGTAACATAATAATTGCCGGCCGAAGAAGTGTAGATACAATCGCTGCGTTCACCACTGTTCCAATAATAATCTGTCCAGTTGCCGCGCGTACAAATTTCAGATAATCCATTAGGGCAGATAGTTGATGGGGCAACGGTGATAGTTACACGTGGTGAGTAAAAATTTGCTACAGATAAATTTGAGGTAGCTGTGCAGCCATAATTATCAACGGCCTGCACCCGGTAAGATCCGGCGGTTCTTGGAATAATGCAACTTGATGTGTCGCCGGTAGACCATTGATAGGACATGAGGCTGGTATCGGAAGGACATAAAATATTGTTTTGGTTGTTGCAAACGGCGAAGGGAGATGGTAATGAGAGTTGTGGACGTAAAACAAGCATTTCAGCAGTATCCGTATCCGTACAGCCAACATAATTGGTAACAGTAACCACGTACGTATAGGAAGGCTGAAATTTGGATGTAGCAATAACGGAAGTTGTTTGACCACTATTCCACGAATAGTAACTGCCGCCGGAAGCGGTAAAGTTAAATACAGTATCGGCGGGATAGCACGCTGTATTCTGGTGGGGGGTAATTAAAGCCGTGGGCAATGGTAAAACAGAAAGGTTTGTAACTACAATGCTATCGCATGCCGTTTGGCTGATGAGCGTATCGGTGTAAATTCCCGGCAGGCTATATTGATGGTTGCCTATGTTATAGGTAGTGCCGCTACATACCGAAGCATCCTGGTAGTAAATGTTTTTATCGCCTACATAATAGCGGAAGTAAAAAGTATCGCGGCAACCATTTATATAAACCACCTTTTGTATTTGATAATATCCTGTATCGTTCATCGAAAACCAAGGTATTGTCAGTGTATCGCCGTAATATACATTTCCGTTAGGCTGCTGCCATTTATAACTAATATAAGGCGAAGAAACAGACCACAGCTTTACCATATTGTTAGCGCATAAATTTCCACCCCTAAAAACAGTATCGAGTTTAGCTGTATCAACAGTTACCTGCACTACATTGCTGTTATTACAGGAATCTACTACCCTGGCTACATAAGTGCCCGTTTGCCTTAGCTGAAATAAGCTACCGTTTTGGAAGGGAAAAGTTTGCGGGCCGCTGATGATTTGATACTTGAACGGTGTTGGGCCATTGTTTTGATTAGAAACAACATCCACATAAATAGCGCCGTGGCATAAAATGGTGGTAATTGATTTGATTAACTGGTTAGTTTGCTGAGGGATGACAATTGTATCTTTAAAATAAACGGATGATATGGGCACAAGCGAAAAGCCACTTCCGCTCTTTGAATAGGTTGTTACATACGTTCCGGCCGGCACGTTTTGTAGGGAGAAACTATTACTATTATTATATAAAAGTGTAGCCCCGTTATTTAAATTATTAACTTTTATATAGGCATTGGAGTAAAGGCAGGTATTATTTCTATCAAACAGTGATATATATAAGTTATTTATCTGGTTACAGGTTCGTTTGTAGTACTGAGAAAAATTTTTGCCAGCCACTTTGGTTACTATTAATGAATCGGTGAGCACATTTCCGCAGGTGTCGGATATGCGATAAATGTATTTTCCGGCGGGCATACCTTCTATATTGAAATATTGGTAGGGGATATTAAAAGTTATAGGATATGTAAGTGTATGGTAGTATGAGAAATGGGGGGTAGTGCTGCTTGCTACAGCGGGCCCTGAGAGAAAAGTGAAATTAATCGGATTGCTAAAATTTAATTGCCGGAATGAATAAGAAGCGGTAGAATCGATAAGAGAGCTACAATCGGAAAAATATGTGCAGCCCGGCATTGATGAATTTAAAGTAGTTGCAGTAATTGTTTGCTGCGAGCTATGCCCGCATCCATCGGTTACCCTTATATAGTATGCATGGCCGGGCACCAGGTAGTTCGTAACGTTTGGCCTATATAAACCATCATAAATTAAGTTACCGGTAATACTGTCAATTATTTTTAAGGAGTCGATGGTAGAAGGTAAGGTTAATTGCGCTAAGGGGGTGCACGCATTTACAACGTTAAGAAATGAAATTCGCGGGGAAAACGGGGGGATTTGATAGGAGCCGCAAATGGTTTTTCCGCAAAAATCTGTCACACACAAATTAAAAGTATCACCATAACTAATATTAAGGTTTTGTTCCAGATAAAAATCATTGAAGCCTGCACTACTTGGATGCGCTTGCATAGTGGCAATTGAGATGCCAACTTTACTGGTTATTTTTAAGGTTAATGGTAAAGAAGAGTAAGTGGAATTTAAAGTAATGTCTGCTCTTATATCGGAGCTGCAACCATTAATATCAGCACCAATACGGGGATAATTAGATACTAAAACTACCTGTGCATTGTTTAAATCAAAACTTCGGGTTTGAAAGTTAGCACATGCATCGGTTAGTCGCAGGGTGTAGTATCCAGAAGGAAGGCTGTCAAAAACATCACTGCTTCTGGGCCCCCTGGGCTGGGGAGAAACTATTTCCCAGGTAAAAGGCAACTTGCCGGAAAGTGAATCGGCGTTACCTTTTATACTACCTCCAAGAGGGTTGCAAAGCGCCGGTGTTACCGTGGGGTAATACGCCGGAACGCGGTAATTGCCGGCAATGGTAAAGTTTACCTGCAATGAATCGAAGCTATTAATATCGTACACCCTGGCGGTATAATTGCCCGAGGCCAGCGAACGAAAAGTTGAATCGTTTTGCCATACTGTGTAGCCAGGGCCTAAGGCATAGTACAAGGCTGCACCGGACTGATTGCTTGAAGCAAAAATGGTTGCGGTCCCGTTATTGGGGCAGGTACTGGCTGTAACAATTATATTGTTTAAAGTAATAGTGGCATTACTTGTTAAACCCCATACAGAACAAAGAAGTATAAATAGAAAGCGCATGAGTTTAATTTACAAGTTGCACTAAGTGAAATAAAAATGCAATATATGGTGATAAATATAATGTATTCTGCTCAACAAAAAGAGGATACGGGCTAATAAAAACGGATGATTACCTTAGAAACAAAATGAACAATATGAATAACCTTACCACCATTGAAAAGGCGGCCAGAAACAAG
The DNA here is from genome assembly GCA_044228435.1 of Chitinophagales bacterium. GTDB lineage: Bacteria > Bacteroidota > Bacteroidia > Chitinophagales > LD1 > Bog-950. Next base: position 58,849 of record JBGAUW010000025.1, on the reverse strand, counting down.
ACTAATTACTTAAAAGCAAAAGAGCTGTTTAACGAGAAAAAGGTAAATGAGTGTGCCTTGTTTTACTCGCCCGACCATTTAATTAAATCGAAGCCGAGCGAGAAAGGACGGGAATACATACAGAAATTTTTTGAAGGTCTGCACCAAACATGGCCGGATATTCAGATTACGGTTGAACACGCAATGGCAGAAGATAATTGGGTAATGGGTCGTAGCGTTGCAACTGCCACGCACTCGCAGGTAGTTTTAGGTGTTCCGCCAACGAATAAAAAAGTTACCGCTACTTTTTGGGATTTACACTTGTTTAATGAAGAAGGTGTAATTATTGAAACCTGGAACCTGTTGGACAACCTGGCTATTATGCAGCAGATTGGAATGCTGAAGTAAGATATACAGGCTTGATAGGACAGGTATCTACCGACTATTTCATAATATCCGTATCGATAGGTGTATAACCTAAATGCCGGCTTAGGGATACGATTTGACCTTTGTGGTGATATTCATGAGTTACAACATGGCTGTATACCTCAAACGGACGAATTATAATTTTCTCGCCATCTTCCTCGTATACCAATTCTTCGGGCATTGAATCCAGCGCTTGAATAAACTCTTCCATCAATTTATCAACTAGGGCAAACATGTTTATTGCATCATCAATGGTTTGTATATCCTCATGCCCTGTGTAGGTGGCTAATCCACCTAACGCAACCTGCTGTATCCAGAATTGATAAGTGTTATTTACATGCACCATTAGGCTACGCATACTGCCCCCGCGACCGAATAAAGGACTTTGCTCAATAAACTTTTCCGGTGCTATTGCTCTACAGTAACCGAATAAGGTTTCTCGAGACCCTTTAACCAATTGATACTGCTTGCCAGTAAAAGTTGATAATGATTGCATGCTGGTTATTTGCAGACTAAATTGTATTAGTCTAATTACTCAATACTAGCTACTATTTACTGTAACTTACATCGCCCAATCTTCCCTATCCAAACTCCTAAACTGAATGGCTTCGGCTAAGTGTTCGGTTTTAATATCCTCGGTGCCGGCAAGGTCGGCTATGGTGCGGCTTACTTTTATAATGCGGTTGTAGGCGCGGGCCGATAGGTTTAGCTTTTTCATGGCGCGGCTTAAAAGATTTTTACCCGCATCGGAGATAATGCATATCTCTTCTACCATCTGCGGCTCCATCTGTGCGTTGCTATACAGGTTTTCGCGGCCTTCGAAACGTTTAGCCTGTATTTCGCGTGCGCGAATTACACGGGCGCGGATGCTTTCACTTTTCTCAAACTTCTTTTCGCTGCTAAGCTCGTTGAACGATACGGGTGTAACCTCTACATGCAAATCTATACGGTCCATTAAAGGTCCCGATACTTTGTTCAGATATTTTTGCACTACACCTGGCGCGCATACGCATTCTTTTTCGGGATGGTTATAGTACCCGCACGGGCAAGGATTCATGGAAGCCACAAGCGTGAATGAGGCAGGATAGGTAACCGACATTTTAGAGCGCGATATGGTCACTTTGCGCTCTTCCATAGGCTGACGCATTACTTCCAGCACAGTGCGCTTAAACTCTGGCAATTCATCTAAAAACAACACGCCGTTATGCGCCATCGATATCTCACCTGGTTGCGGATTGCTGCCACCCCCTACGAGGGCAACATCGCTTACCGTATGGTGCGGCGACCGGAAGGGACGCTGATAAATAAGCGAAGAGTTTTTACCGAGCTTGCCGGCTACCGAATGTATCTTGGTAGTTTCGAGTGCCTCGTTCAAATTAAGTGGCGGCAGTATGGTTGGGAACCGTTTGGCCAGCATGGTTTTGCCGGCTCCCGGTGGACCTATAAGTATAACGTTATGTCCACCTGCGGCAGCAATTTCCAAGGCGCGCTTAATGTTTTCCTGGCCTTTTACATCCGCAAAATCGAAGTCGCTGTGCAGTATGTTGTTTTCAAATTCGGCACGGGTATCAACTACCGTAGGTTCAATTTTTTTTCTCCCTTCTAAAAACTCAATTACCTCCAGCAGGGTTTCGGCACCTATTACATCTATGTTATTTACTATGGCTGCTTCGCGTGCATTTTGCTTTGGCAAAATGAAACCTTTAAACTTTTCTTTACGGGCTTGTATAGCAATGGGCAGGGCCCCTTTAATGGGCAGAATAGAACCATCCAGCGACAGCTCACCCATAATGATATACTTGCTTAATTCTTCGTTCGTTATTTGTCCATCGGCAGCTAATGCTCCAATAGCCATTGGCAGGTCGTAAGAGGTTCCTTCTTTGCGCACATCGGCCGGTGAAAGGTTTATTACCATCCGGCGGCGGGGCATAAAATAACCCGATTGCTTAACGGCTGTTTCTATACGGAACATCGATTCCTTTACAGCATTATCGGGCAGGCCTACCGTAAAGTAATTGAGTTGCCCGTTCTCTACACTTACCTCAACGGTAATGGTTGCTGCATCTACACCATAAACTGCACTGCCAAATGTTTTTACCAGCATAATCTAAATCTGAAAAACTAAAATAGAAATATTGTGCAGAGGGAAACAAAAGTGAAAGGTGAAAAGGCAAAGAAAAATTCAAGAAGAAAAGCTAAGGCTTAAAATCGGGGTTAGCGGCACGGCGCTTTTTAACTTTTTCGTATAAAAACGAAATGGGATTGCTGAATTTTGCCTTAGGGGGAATGGTGGAATACTTAGGCGGTGCAATACCGGCAATGCTTATTTTGTTTATGTCTTTGGCACCCATAAAGGCATCAACAAACTCATCGCGGTTTTTAAAGGGATAAATAACCACATCTTTCATTTTAATAAAATCGTGCATTAGCGCAATCTCTAAGGTGTAATACCTTGTAGAGTCTATATCGTACATGTGTATTACCTTAGGCAGGTAACCGGTAGAGGAGAACCGGAGGGTATCGGTAGGGTAAACGTAGAGAGTAAAATTGCCATCGTTATCGCAGCTAATGCCTTTACCGTTCTTTACAAAAATAATATTGGCGAAGGGCAGAGGTGTTTTGGTTTGAACATCTACTACCCTGCCCTTTATTAGAAATTTGCCGGCGGTGTAGTCGTAGTTGAGCTGCGAGAATGAGACGCAAGACACAAGACACAAGATGCAAGACAGAACAAGGGCCTTGCCCTTACTTGCATTTATCTGTGTCATCATTTGTATCATCTGCTTAATCGAGCCGTAAGGCCGTTAGGTGTTAAAAATAAAATCCCTGCCGTAATAAACGGCAGGGACTAAATGTTGTTGTGAAATTTTTGCTGTTTTTATTCAGCAACTACTTCAAAGGTAACAGTTACCTTGTGGCTGCTGCCTAAGCCAACTTCGGCTGTGTAAGTACCCAGATTTTTAACCTCGCCATCAACGATGTTAATCTTTCTGCGGTCAACTTCAACCTGTAATTGGTTTTTAATAGCTTCTGCTACGTGGAAACCCGAAACGCTACCGAATATTTTGCCGGTAGTACCCACTTTAGCACCAATTTTTAAGGTAGCTGAAGTAAGGCGTGCCGAAATTTCGTTAAACTGCTCAAGCAACTTAGCTTCGCGTTTTTCGCGTGCTTTAGTTCTGCCTGCAAGTTGTGCCAGGGTTCCGCCGTTTTTTACTACAGCTAATCCTTGTGGAATAAGGTAGTTTAACCCAAAACCCGGACGAACTTTAACCACGTCATCGGCGTAGCCAAGCTTTTCTACATCTTTTATAAGTATAAGTTCCATTTGTTTTAATCTTTATAAGGTTCAATCATCTATTTCAAAAGGTCTGCTACGTAAGGCAGAATGGCAATATGACGTGCACGCTTGATAGCCTGTGCAATTTTACGCTGATACTTAAGCGAGTTACCCGATAAACGGCGTGGAAGGATTTTACCCTGCTCGTTTATAAACTTAAGCAAATACTCAGGATCTTTGTAGTCGATATATTTAATACCGTTCTTTTTAAAGCGGCAGTACTTCTTCTTAACCAAACCAATTTTGGTAGCGGTTAGATATTTGATGCTATCGTTCGATTTTTGTGGTTTCATTATGCAGCCTCCTCTTTTACAGGGTTAACTTTTTTGTTTCTTCCTACAATGCCTGCACGCTTATCATCATTGTATTTGATGGCGTATTTATCAAGCTTAACGGTTAAAAAGCGAAGAACGCTCTCGTCGCGGCGGAAGGCCACTTCTAAAGTGTTAACGGCTTTTCCCGTTCCACGATATTCTACCAGGTGGTAGATACCGGTTGTTTTTTTACCAATTTGGTAACGTAAATTCTTAAGGCCCCAGTGTTCTTCGTGAACGATCTCAGCTCCCTGGGACTTGAGAAGCTCAACATAATTGCTGATGCTTTTCTTGGCGTCGTCTTCCGACAACACAGGAGTGAGAATAAATACTGTTTCGTACTGTGTCAGCATGTTTCTCTGCTTTTTTGGGTTATAAAATAATCCGCATGTTTTTTAGCGGGCGGCAAATATAATTAAGTTACGGGTAATTCCAAGGGCATATTTAACAAAGCGATAAAGCATGAGTCACAAAGAGAATGGGTCATAATTGGCTTATTTTTAGCCATTTATGACCCATTAAAGCTTAAAGTCGGTTTTTGGTTTAAACCTAAAGCCCAATTTAGTTATAGCGCATTTGCAGGCTCTGCCTCAAAAATATCGGATTCTACCTGGTTGCGTAAAATATCGTCCAGCGTTTCGCGCTTGCGTATCAGGTAATCTTTTCCTTTATGTATAAGCACCTCTGCCGGACGGAAACGGGAGTTGTAGTTAGAACTCATAGTAAAGCCATAGGCCCCGGCGTTTTGGAAGGCAATAACATCTCCTTCGCGCACCTCGGCCAGTTTGCGGTCCCAACCAAAGGTATCGGTTTCGCAAATGTAGCCTACCACCGTATAAATACGCTGCGTTCCCTCGGGGTTGCTGGTATTAATCATGTGGTGGTAGCTATTGTAAAACATAGGGCGTATAAGGTGGTTCATACCGCTATCTACCCCCACAAATACAGTGGCGGTGGTTTGCTTAATTACATTCACCTTGGCTAAAAAGGTGCCGCTTTGGCTTACTAAAAATTTGCCGGGCTCGAAATAAAGTTCCAGGTCGCGCCCATAGCTTTTGCAAAAATCGTTGAACTTGGCAGTTAGTTTAGTGCCTACCTCGTTAATATCGGTATAGTAGTCATCTGGCTTGTAAGGCACTTTAAAGCCGCTGCCAAAATCGATAAACTCCAAATCGGGGAAATGCTCGGTTACTTCGAACAGAATATCGGCGGCGCGTAAAAATACATCCACATCTAAAATATCGCTGCCAGTGTGCATGTGCAACCCATTAACGCGTATTTTTTCGGCTTTAATTACACGCTCCAGGTGGCGCATTTGGTAAATGGAGATGCCAAACTTAGAATCGATATGGCCGGTAGAGATATTGATGTTGCCGCCCGCCATTACGTGTGGGTTTATACGCACACATACCGGAACGCTGCTGCCACATTTATGGCCGAACTGCTCTAAAATAGATATGTTATCGATATTGATTTGAACGCCTTCTTTCACCGCCAGGTCAATTTCTTCCATCGAAACGCAGTTGGGCGTATAGATGATATTTTTAGGGTCGAAGCCGGCACGTATACCGGTCCATACTTCCTGTATAGAAACGGTATCGAGGCCCGAGCCCAGGCTTTTGAAAAACTTCAGAACGTTTATATTGTTAAGCGCTTTGCAGGCAAACTTTATCTTAGTGTTAGCACCGCCAAAGGCATTCTTTAGCTGCAGGTATTGCCGCTCCATAATGGCTGTATCATATACATAAAGAGGCGAGTCGTATTTTTCGCATAGTTGCGAAACCGGCACTCCGCCAATTTCATAAACTCCGTTGTTCAGTTGTAACATTTTAAATTTTTGAGTGTGCGAATATAATAGCTGGCGGCCAATATGGGAATTAATAAGAGCAGAGAATTAATAGTAACACTTGACAACAATAGTTAATACCGCTAAATTATGGCTGTTTATGGCCGGTTTGTATCCATGTTTTGCTAAAGGTGGTGTTGGAAATATATCCAAACGTTTCACCCCATCGGGGGATAGCAAAAAAGGAACCACCCCGCCATATTTGCTGTATAAGAAAGAAAACGAAAAGCAAATGAAAACTCTGACCACACCAAAAGTTATCGCCTTTTACTCTATCTTCTTTTTTTTAATAGCATCTGCCGCTAAAGCCTTAGCGCAGGACCCATCTGCCGGAAAGTTAAAATGCACCTTTACCATACCGGTAGCCGCCAATGTTACCAACCAACAGGCTTACGAATTAGCCGCCGAATGGTTTGCAAAAAATGGCAGTCAGTTAACCCGCTCTAACCTTAGCGAAGCCGCCCAGTGTGCACAATGCACAAATGCTGCTAACCTGGCAGAAGTAAACCACGAGTTTGCAAACAGCAGCCCGGTGCAATCGTTAGACCCTGAATCGAACCGCATTGCAGCAAGGGTGGTAACCAAGTACTTTGGTTCGGGTAGCAGCACCATCCGCGCCATGTATGTTCAGTATTACTTAATTGTAAGTGTGGTAGAACACCAGATTGTTTGCGAAATAAAAGACATTCGCTATAACCACTTTAACGAGCATAACTACCAGTTTAAACGAATACAAAACTGGGGCAACTCTACTTCGCTGGACCCGGTAAATACCTTCGATTACCTGGTTGCTAATGAGCAGAGCCACGAAGAGTTTAATAAGTTCTACTCTTTTTTGAATAAGGAGACAAACCAATTGGTAGCCCAGTTTGGCAACTACGTAGCTTCAACCGTTTCGCAAAACTAAAAAGCTACTAACCATGCAACTCATCCTTCACAAGCTCAACTGTAGCTGTATCTCTGATTTTGAAGATGTAAACAGCGAAGTAATAAAGCAGCGCATTAACAGCCATAATAGGGCAAAGCAACCGGATATTGAAACGCCCTATTTTGGCCCGAATATTTCAAGTTTGCAATCGCAACCCAGCATTATGCTTATGCTTAAAAACGTAAAGATAAACAGCGAAAGTTTACTTACTTTTGGGAAATGAAATCGCTAAAAAAATTAACCGCACATGATCTTGCTTTTGGCCTGGGGCGAAAAGCTACCTCGGAAGAATTGGATGAACTTCTTAGCAGACCTACCGGCGAAGGAAAAGATGTGGAACAGGTTAGGAAAGAGATAAAAGAAAATCTGAAACAAAAACGGGATAAAAGAAAAGCCTCGTGAAAGTTGTTATTCTTCCTCTCGCTCAGGATACTATCGATGAAATTGCGGAGTTTGTAGACGGCATCAATACTCCGGGTGCCGGAGAAAGGTGGACTGATAGAATACTTGATTTTATTATTGAGTATGCAAAACCGGGCGTTAAATACACTATGTGCCATAACGCAGGTCTCGCTCAAAAATTATTATCATGTATTGTGTTCAACAACTGGGTAATTGCTTTTAAAATTAATGAGGACACTCTTACGGTTTACCAGATAATTCATGGTTCTTTGCTAACGTAAGTGCTGGTATTCTGCCTTTATTGGTGCAACTCATCCTTCATAAGCTCAACTGTAGTTGTATCTCTGATTTTGAAGATGTAAACAGCGAAGTAATAAAGCAGCGCATTAATAGCCATAATACCGGTAAACAACCAGAAGTAACTAGCCCCTTTGTAGTTGCTAAAGAACCCACCCGCCTGAATATTATTATTGATATACGTAACCAGTATATTGCCCAAAAACACAGTGAAGAAGAAAATAGCCATAATGGTGCTTTTCATATTTTTTGGTGCTTGTGAAAAAGCATATTCCAGCCCGGTAATAGACACAAAAATTTCACCAATTGTAATTAGCACATAAGCCAGTAATTGCCAGCCTATGTTAAGCCTTATTCCTTTGTCAATCTGCATTTGTATCCAGGCAGTTAATGCAAATGTTAGTGCGGTTATTATTAAGCCCCAGCCAAATTTGCGCAGGGCCGTTACCCGGATGCCCATTTTTTCGAGTAGAGGGTAAACGCCAAAACTAAACACCGGTATCAGTATTAAAATAAGCAGGGCGTTAACCACCTGTATTTGCTCCTGCAGCCAGGTAATACCCATAAAGTGCAAATCCATTTTGCCGGCTTGTATTACCCACTCACTTCCGTTTTGGTCGTACAAGGCCCAAAAAATGGGAATGAAAGAGAAAACTACCAGCACTTTCCAAACTGATATAAGCTGTTCTTTAAAAGGCACCTTATCTTCATTACGGGTATCTTTAGGCAGCTTAATTTTGTATTTGCTTTTACCCAGGTAAAAAATAACCAGGGCCACAAACATTAAAATGCCCGGTACGCCAAAAGCCAGCGGTGCGCCATACCGGCTGTTTTTAAGCACCGGTGTAATTAACATGGAGAAGAACGCCCCTACATTAATACCGAAATAAAAAATATCGTATAGACGGGCAATGTTGGCATCGCTTTCGTTTTCAAACTGGTCGCCAACCATTACCGATACATTGGGCTTAACCCCGCCCGCGCCTACCGCAATAAGCAAAAGTCCTGCATAAAAAAGCTGGTAGTTGGTGTCGAACATGGCCAAAAACGCGTGACCGATACAATAAATGATAGAGAGGTATAGAATAGTTCGGTATCGGCCTAAAACATAATCGGCCAGTATGCCGCCAACAATGGATAGAAGGTAAACCAAGGCTACAAATAAATGGGTTACTTCATTTGAATGCGCCTCGGCGGTAGCTGCTAGCGCAGGGTTATTTGTTGGGTTAAAAAATTGCGATATAAGAAAGGTGGATAAAATGGCCTTCATGCCATAAAAACTAAAACGCTCGGCCGATTCGGTAACTACTATATAAGGCGCTGCCTTCGGAAATTGCTTAAAACGTTCTAGTATCGACATGCCCATTATTTTTATTAAACCTACTCTAATTTTTAAATTCTAAAAACGAATGCTACTCACCGCCATAAGCCCGTTCAATATTTTTATCGGGCACCAGCCAAAGGATAGCTATCGATACAAATAAAATTTCGGATATAAGCGGATGTACAAAGGCCAGCCCTAATGCTGCAGAGTAGCCCACCATAGAGATAACTCCTTTTTGGGTTTGTTTATCCATAGCAGCCTGCATGGCCGGAGTGTAGTGGTGGCAGCTGGCAATTAAACGTTGCAAAATGGTATAGGCAATGCCGCAAATATTAAGCAGCACGGCATAAGCTACTACGGTATATTTAGCAAAGTGGTTTTGGCCCATCCAACCGGTAGCAAAAGGAATAAGCGATAACCAAAACAACAGATTAAGATTAGCCCATATAATACCCAAGCTTACCTTTTTTACCACATGCAATAAATGGTGATGGTTGCCCCAATAAATACCAATAAAAATAAAGCTTAGCGCATAGCTGAAAAATGTGGGCCACAACGCCGCAATAGCGTTTAGGCTGGTATCGCGGGGCACCTTTAGTTCGAGCACCATTATGGTTATTATAATGGCAATTACGCCATCGCTAAAAGCTTCTAACCGGGTTTTATTCATTGGGTGACAAGTGTTTAGTTATATGCCGCGTAAACTTATTTAAATTTCGCTTTTAAAACCCGCACCCTTTGTATGAAAAAGTTATTGTATGTTTCGATTGCTTTGCTCTTTGTGGTGCTGGTGCTTGCTGCAGTTTGTTTTAAACCCTTAGATACAACACCCTACAAATCCACCGCCTTTTACAAAAACCAAATGGCTGTTATCGATTCGTTGGTTGCGCCGAACGATAAACATTTAAAAAGTTTTGACAGCAGGGCTGATACAATGCAAGTGGGCTGGAGCTGTGTTAATTTGCAGCCACCTTTTACTACGCCCATTGCCATTGATGCGCACAGGGGCGGTAATCATTTTGAAGGTGTGCACGATTCTATCTACTTGCGGGCTTTTGTTTTTAAACAGGGCATGTATAAGGTTGCCTATATATCTGCCGACCTGCTTATTATTCCGCCTACCATAACCCGTATTTTAGATACTCTTTTAGCCCAACAAGGTTTTAGTAATGAGAACATTTACTACACTGCCACCCATACGCATACCAGCATAGGTGCCTGGTATAATAGTGTGGTGGGTGAAATTTTTGCCGGCAAGTATGATGAGCGGGTGCCTGTGTTTATTGCCCAAACAATTGCCGCAGCAGTAACTGAAGCAGAGAAGCAATGTGCGCCGGCAAAAATTGGTTATGCAAGCTATCCTACACAAAAACTGGTGTTTAACCGTTTGATAACGCAAATGGCCCACCTACCTGATTCGCTGGGCGAAGTAGATTCTATACTGCGTGTGGTAAAAATTGAAAAGGCCAATGGTGAAAAAGCGGCGATAATCACATTTGCAGCGCACAACACGGTGTTCCACGAAAGTCTGATGAAGCTATCGGCTGATTGGTGCGGTTTATTAATGGGCAGGTTAAACAAATCGGGCAAAATTGATTTCGCCAGCTTTAGCGCCGGTGCGGTAGGTAGCCATGGCCCATATGAGTTTTCTAATGACCAGGAAACAGAAGCTGCCTACATGGCTAATAGCATCGCTAAAATTGTAGAAGATAACTTTGATAGCATACCCACAGCTTACGCGTTTGGATTGAATATGATGCATGTACCTCTTTATCTGCGAGCGCCTAATTTGCGTATAGCCCAAAATGTGGTGCTGCGGCCATGGCTTTTTAAGAAATTGTTTGGCGATGAGGCTGTATATATTAATACCTTGCAGATTGGCAATTTGTTTTTTGGCGGTATGCCCTGCGATTATAGCGGCGAACTTGTAAATGAAATGGATTCGGTTGCTGCCGCAAAAAAACTAAAATTGATTGTTACCAGTTTTAATGGTGGCTATATGGGTTATGTTACAGATTGCCGCAGGTATAAGCTTAATACTTACGAAACCCGTACAATGGGCTGGTTTGGAGATAATAACGGTGATTATTTAACCGAAATAACTAACCAATTGGTTTTGAGAACAAGGTGCCGGGAATGTTTTGAGGATAGTTTGGTTGAGAAGTGATAGTTTAAGCGTATTAATGATTACAATACCTGGCATGTTTTGAAAACAAAACACAGACTAACCCGTTAAAAAGGGAGGTATTAAAAAGCCTTTATTATTTTAGTAGTAACCCGAAATAATTTAAAAATGAACGCGCGACAACTGCTTGATCTATTACGTATAAACCGCCAGTTGATAGTGCAGCGCAACGAGCAAGCGCAAGAGCATTTGCAAATGCTTAAAAAGGACTATGCACCTGTATTGAATGATGAAACCAGCCTGGGTATAGAGTTGAGTAATTCGCTTATTGAGTTATACTTTAATTCGAATTATATATCGGCAATAGATAACTCGGTGGCGGCGGTAGATAAATATAAGGATACTAAATGCCGCCATGCCATTGCGCGTCATTTTAAAATTATAGGGCACTGCTATGCCCACCTGGGCGATTTTGATTTGGCTGAAATGTATTTGTTAGATGCCCTTGATAATGTAGCGGAAACCGATGAAGACTACATAGATGACAAGACCGGGATTTTGCATACGCTGGCCATGTCGCACGAGTTTAAAGACGATAAAAGCACTAAGCCCATCGAATACCTTAACCAGGCTATAGAATTGCTTAACGATGAAAAATATGCAATTACCAAGGCAAACTGCCTGATGGGGCTGGGAAACATTTACAACAATATTGATAGCATGGATGAGGCGTTAAAAAATTATCGCCTGGCAGCCGATACATTTGAACGGCGCTATGCCCTGCTTAATATGGCAAGCGCTTACAGTAATATAGGCAGCTGCTATATTAAGCTGGAGGATTTTGATGAGGCTGAAAAATATTTGCAAAAATCGCTCGATTTACGGATTAAGTTTGGCTCGCCGGATGAGTTAAGTATATCGTATTTTAACTTAGCTATACTTTTTAAAGCACGTAAGCAGTTTGTGTTGGCCGAGGATTACCTGTTTAAAGCCCAAACTATAGTTGATGAACTTGGCAACCGCCCTTTTTTAGCCCAGGTAAATGAAGAAATAGATGACCTGGCGCGCGCTAAAAATGCTGCCAATAGTTAATTTTTTTACTAATGTGTTTATGAAACCTGCCGGTGTTTGATTACCGGTGTGGAAAACAAAAAAGAATAACAATGATGGTTGTTTGTTATTACTAATACTGCTTGCTATTTTAGCCAAAGGGAAAAAGCCCCCAAAGGATGAATGCCGCGCAACTGCTTCAGCAAATAAAAACAAACCGTGATCTTATTCTTAATAACAATATGCATGCTTACGAGCATTTGCAAATGCTTAAGAATGATTACAAACATTTAATAGATGAGGAGGTAAGTATTAGCCTGGAACTAAATCAATCATTGGCCGACTTGTATTTTTATTCTAATTATGAAGCGGCCATTAAAAACTCTCTGGCAGTTTTAAGTAAGTTTCCAAACTCTGCATACCGGGCGCTTATAAACGGGCATTTAAAAGTTGTGGGCCGGTGCTATACCGGCATGGGCGAGTTTAAACTAGCCGAAAAAAGCCTATTGGAAGCTTTAAGTTTTACTACTGAGCTTACCATTGAGCATACCACCAATCGGGCAGATACGCTGCATGCCCTTGCCATGAACCAGGAAATGATGGAAGAGGGTAGTGCAAAATCGATAGCCTATTTAAGTGAGGCTATTGAATTGCTAAGCAACAAAGAATACGCCGTAAAGCAGGCCAATTGTAAAATGGGGCTCGGCAACGTTTATAATAACGCCGAAAAAGTAGAGGAAGCTCTGAAATATTATACCGCTGCAGCAGATACCTTTGAGGCCCATTATGTATTAAGTAATATGGCCAGTGCGTATAGCAATATTGGCAATTGCCATATTAAACTGCGCGATTTGGATAAAGCTGAAAAGTTTCATCAAAAGGCATTTGAACTGCGCCTTAAGTTTGCTTCGCCGGATGATTTAAGTATTTCGTATTACAACCTGGCTGTAGTTAGTAAAGAAAAGGGCGATTTTGACAAGGCCGAAAGCTTTTTGATAAAGAGCAGGGAAATATTGGAACGAATAGGGAATAAGCCCTATTTGGCTGAAGTAAACGACCGGATTGCAGAATTGAAAGAACTAAGAAGAAATAGTGCTGAAATTAAATAGCATACAACCTGAAGTTATTGGCAGCAAAAGAGTAAAATGATGGTAACCAGGCCAGTCGTTTAGTTGGTGTTTTTTAGATTTTGGCAAAATCAAATATGTTGCTACTTTTAGCAACAGCACTTAAGCAACCCACACTTAAAATGAAAAAAATAGCACTGGCCTTTTTTATACTACTAACTATTGCCGGCTGCACTAAAACCAAAACCGAAGTAATAGACGTTAATATACCCGGTAATGTTCCTCCGCCTGATTATACTACCGATTCAGTAATACCCGGCGCTTATATTAACAAAGCCTATATTAACCTTATAGGCCGCGAACCTACCGCTGTAGAGAAAGTAAACGGCTTAACTATTTTGCGCCAGCATAATTTTTCTAAGGATGATAGAGAGCAATTTATTAACGCTTTCTTTTCAAAACCTGAATATAGCATCAATGTGTTTAATGTTGCCAATAACGAGTATTTGCGCAACCTTGATTCGTTAGAGATTAAGCAACAGATGGATTTGTTTAATTATTTGCTTGGGCAGCCGCAATACAGCAGCTTTTACGATTATATAAATGCAGAGATTAAGCGCATTGATACCCTAAAAACAGTATTGCCCCAAATGCTTGCCGGAACCATGGACTACAAACAGATGCTGGCCCGCATGACCGACAATTATTTTTACGACCAGATAAACATGGGGTCGGAAAATTTTGTGGTAAGTATTTATCAGAACTTTCTTTTCAGGTACCCCAGCGATGCCGAGTTGCTAGCCGGTAAAACCGTTGTAGATGGCGGGCAAGCAACCGTATTTTTAAAGCTTGGCAGTTCTAAACACGATTACATAAATATCTTTTTTGGTACCGATGATTACTATGAGGGGCAGGTGCGCTTTGTGTTTAAAAAATATCTGTTCCGTGAACCAACCTCGGCAGAGATTTATTTATATGCGAATCTTTATAAATCTACCAACGATTTTAAGCAGTTAGAAAAAGCGGTATTTATTACGGATGAGTATGCCGGTATTTAAAACAGTGTTTAAAGAGAACGTTATGAAAATAAAATGCGGGATACTTTTTTTTACGGCCATATTATTGCTGCAAAGCTCATGCACTAAAACCATCGAGAAAAAGCGTTATCTGTACCAGGTAGAAGACCAGGAGTTGTACAAAAGCTCGGCGCAGAAGCTGTATCTAAAAAGCAGCGACCAGTTTATTTCAATAGCCTATGCGCACCTTTTTGGGGTATCTATTACCAATAAGGAATTAGGGCAATACAATGTAACCTTGCAGGCTTTAGGCGATAAAGAAACGATGCAGGATATGATAGTGAAGAGTATGATAAACCGCAGCGGAGTTCAATTGGTTGCCGATGCCGAAATGCGCGCCAACCTGCCTTTGTTTGTTGAGCAAACCTATCTGCGTTTTTACAACCGAAAGCCTAATGAGTTTGAAAGCTGGAAAATGAAAGATATGATTGAGAAGAATACAGAGATAACCTCTAAAATGGTGTATTATTCCATGATGACCGCTACCGAATACCGTTATTACTAAAATTTGTTTTGCTTAAAACTGAAAGGTTCAAATCAACTTCCATGAAACGGAAACAATTTATAAAAAATGCTGCTTTAACTGCTGCCGGCAGCATGGTAGTGCCTTACATTTTACCCAGCGGCCGGTTGTTTGCTGCTACCGGTAACCGCAAGGCAGACCACGTAGTATTTTGCCTTTTTGCCGGTGGGGTGCGTAACCTTGAATCGGTGTTAAAAGCTGAGGGCAACTTAATGAAGAATACGCTTAATGGAAGTGAATCTATCAGCAGCGACATTGCCCCCGGCATTACGCAAATGCCTTTGATTGCATCTTCTCCTTTGCAAAACAATGGCACTCTGTTTAAACGTATAAAATATGCCAATGGCCCGACCGGGCACTACAACGGGCATACCACAGCTATTACCGGTAAGTATTCCGATGAATCTATTCAACTAAAGCAGCCGCCTAAATACCCTACCATATTCGAATATTACCGTAAGCACAACTCACCTACAAACAGTGCGCTTAATGCCTGGTGGGTTAGCAATGCTTTAGGGCCGTATCCATATCTTAACTATAGTCTTTTTGATGGGTATGGTGCTGCCTACGGCGCAAATATGATACAGCCGTATTCTATTTTCAACGGCAATTCGGCTTATGAGTTAGGTAGCCCGCTTACGCTTTCGCAAACCGAGAAAGCGAAATGTGATATGATGCGCGATTTTATGAGTGGCCAGTTTAAAGTGCCACAAGTGGCCGCTTCATCGGGAATTGTAAATACCAAAACCGATGCCGAGCATTTGCAAACCTTTTTAAATAGTATGATTGCCCGCACTACAAACGGTGAATTTAATTCACCATTAAACTCAGTTGCTACCGGCGATACGTTGAATATTGCTTTTGGTATAGAGGTTATGAAAGAGTTTAAGCCCGAGTTGATGGTTATAAATATGACCGATATTGACATTGCTCATTTTGACTATACCAAGTATGCCAGTGCTATAGGTGTGGCCGATTATGCCTTGTATAAACTGTGGGATGCTATTCAAACTACGGATGGTATGCGCGATAACACTATTTTAATTGTAATGCCCGAGCATGGAAGAAACGAGCAGCCTAATACCGTGATAGATGCTTATGGCCGTTACGCCTTAGACCATAATAACGACCAAATGAGCCGCGAAGTTTTTTGCCTGATAGCGGGGCCTACCGGAAGAATGGCACCGGCCCAGGTAATCGATCTGCCTTACAACCACCCTAATATTGGGCAGAGTGTGGACGTAGTGCCAACCATTGCCAATATTTTAGGATTTGACAATGAAATACCTTTTGGCATGTTAGACGGCAGGGTTCTTTCTGAAGCATTCTTATAATTCCAAAGCACAATAATGAGAATACGAAACAGTGTTTTAGTAATGTTACCCATAGCCGGATTTTTTATCCTGCTTATGTATTCGTGCAATAAGCGGGTGAAAGATGAGTCGGCAGCACCGCACAATCCATACGATGATATTGACCGTACCAACGATACAACCACTTACGGTATTCCCCTCGATTCATTAACTATCACTTATCTGCATAAAAAAGTTTTATCTACCCGTTGCGCACTGCCGGGTTGTCATGATGGCCACTTCGAGCCGGATTTCAGAACACCTCAATCTTCTTTCTCTACACTAATTTATGCGCCAATAATTAAAAATAGTGCTGATACTGCTTTTGACTACCGGGTTATTCCTTTCGATACAACGCACTCAGTTTTATACCAACGGGTAATTAATTGCTGTTTTGCTAACCAGAACGACCGGATGCCACAAGATAATATAAGTGTTCCGTTACCCGATTCAAGCCTTAACCTTATAGCATCCTGGATTATGCGCGGTGCACGCGATATGTTTGGTAATGTGCCCCGCCTGCCTAATAAGGAGCCCGTGGTGCAATATTATTTGGCTGTAGATACTTTATCGCTTTTACCACCGTATGCTTTCCCTTCGCTTCGTTATGACACTGTAAGATCGGGAGGAGTGTTTTATAATCCTTTTATGGTGCCGGCTTCAAAAAGTGTTTTTTACATGTTTGTGGTGCCAACCGATGATAGTACTGAATTGGGTAACCTGCAATACAACAAGCTGAAAATTTCTACCAGCGCCGATAATTTTACTTCGGCCTTGCAGTATAGCGCTTCTTATGTAAACGTATCGGGATATAAGTTTTGGTTGCTAACTATACCGACTAACAATTTGCCGGTTAACGATACCTTGTATATGCGCTATTATGTAAACGATGGCAATCATCCTAACAATACAGAGTTCCCAAAGAACGAAATGCCCTACGCTTATAAAACATTCTGGTCGTTTATCAGGCAATAACAAATGCAATTAAGATGAGAGCTGTAAATAAAATAGTGCTTTGTTTTCTGCTACTGGCAGCGTTTGCCGGCTGTGGTAAAGAAAAAATAGTGGAACCGGAGCCGATTTCGATAGTGCCTGCTATAAAGTTTGTTTCTATAGAACCCGGTACCGCAGTAAAGTATCGCGACCAGATTGGCATAACTATAGAATATACCGATGGCGATGGCGACCTTGGCGAGAATGTTGCCGATGTAAAGAATCTTTTTTGCACCGATAGCCGCAATAACGTTACATATCAATTCCGAATCAGGCAACTGGCACCAGATACAGCTACTATTGCTATAACCGGCAAGCTTAAGTTTAATTTAGACCCACAAGGGTTTGTAGACGATAGCCATACTTCCGAAACGGCTACTTACTCAATTTATGTAAAAGACAGGGCGGGCAATCAAAGCAATTCGGTAGAAACCACCCCACTTGTCATCAACGCACAATAGCTTATTTTGCAACGGTTTCTGCGGCTATTTTTCTATTTTTATACTTTAACTAAACTTCCAGACTGATTTAACAGCAAACATGAACCTGGCCTCAAAAATTGACCATACCCTATTAAAAGCCGATGCCTCTGAACGGGAAGTAAAGAAGATTTGCGCCGAGGCCAAGGAGTATGGGTTTGCGGCTGTTTGCATTCCACCCTATTTTGTGCGCAAGTGTAAACTTTGGTTAAGCGATACCAATGTAAAAACAGCAACGGTAGTAGGATTTCCATTGGGCTATGCACATACACCGGCTAAAGTGGAAGAAGCGCGAAGGGCTATTGATGAAGGGGCCGATGAAATTGATATGGTAATAAATATTATTGCCCTAAAAGCCGGCGATTGGAATTACCTGAAAAATGAATTAACCAGCGCTACCACCATTGTGCAGTTGCGCGGCGGTAAATTAAAAGTGATTTTAGAAACCGGCCTGCTTAGCAATGCGGAAATAGTAAAGGCCTGTGAACTATGCACCGAAATGACAGTTGATTTTGTAAAAACATCAACTGGATTTACACAGCCGGGAGCCACCGTTGAAGCTGTTAAGTTGTTAAGAGCAAATCTGCCAAAATCAATAAAAATTAAAGCAAGCGGTGGAATTAGAGATAAAGAGTTTGCTTTGCAGCTGATAGAAGCCGGTGCCGACCGGTTAGGTTGCTCGGCAAGTGTAAGTATAGTGCAGGAATGAAAGACGAACAATTAATGCAAAAAGATAGATGGAGCGGCAGATTGCTAATACTGCTGTTTGTTTTTATGGGTGGTACTTTAGGCTGCGCAGCACAAGATACCAGTGCCGTATTTAGTAACAAAAATTTTTCTATAAAGCAGGACCCCGGTATAGCAGGTTTGTTATATAGCTACAAAGCATATAATGCGAAGCGCGAATTTGGCGAGGGCTTTAGAGTGCAAATTATGTATACCGATGTGCGCGAAGATGTTTACCGCAGCAAGGCAACCATGTATAAGGAATTTGCCGAGCTGGCCTCGTATGTGGAGTACGAACAGCCTTATTACAAACTGCGATTGGGAGATTTTAAAACACGCCTTGAAGCAACTTACTACTTGCAGCAAATTGCGGCATTGTATCCGGGTGCATTTATTGTACGCGATAAAATAAAAATAAGGTAAGTAGCTAATGAAAGATAAAATAAGTGCACTGGCCGAAAAATACTTTGCGAGAGTAATTGAACTGCGCAGGCAAATACATGCCAACCCCGAATTAAGTTGGGAAGAGGTAGAAACAAGTAAACTGGTAGCACAGGAATTAATGCGTTGCGGTATAGAGGTGCAAACCCGCTTGGCTAAAAACGGGGTAGTGGGTATTTTAAAAGGCCGCAATCCTGAATCGAAGTGCATTGCCCTGCGTGCCGATATGGATGCTTTGCCAATTACCGAAGAGAATGCAGTGCCGTATTGCTCGAAAAACGTGGGTGTAATGCATGCCTGCGGTCACGATGTGCATACCAGCAATTTATTAGGTGCAGCTATGATTCTTTCAGAAATGCGCGGCGAAATAGAAGGCACCTATAAGTTCATTTTTCAGCCCAGTGAAGAAAAAATACCCAGCGGGGCCGAGGCTATGATTAAAGCAGGGGTACTCGAAAATCCCAGGCCGGATAAAATTTTTGGTTTGCACGTATCGCCCGAATTAGAAGCCGGAACCTTTGGCTTTTGCGGTGGCCGGTTTATGGCCAGCAGCGATGAGGTATACCTTACCGTAAACGGAAAGGGCGGGCATGCCGCCCGGATAGAGGAACTAAAAAATCCGCTTTTAATTGCCGCTGAAATTTTATTGGAGCTGCGACAGCTAACCGACCCGCAAATACCGGTAGTGCTTTCGTTTGGTAAAATAGAAGGCAAAGGCGCTACCAACGTAGTGCCCGACAAAGTTGAAATTGCAGGCACTCTGCGCTGCTTTGATGAAACACTAAGGACGCAACTGCATAAGCAAATTGATTTTATATGTGAGCGGGTAGCTGAAAAGTATATAACCCACTGCGATGTGCATATTTTAAAAGGTTACCCCGTGCTTATCAATAACGAAGCGCTTACCGCCGCTACAAAAAGAAATGCAGGCGATTATGCCAATGCTAAAAATATTGTGGACCTACCACCGCGGATGGGTAGTGAAGATTTTGCCTACTATACTCATCAACTACCGGCCTGCTTTTACCGCCTGGGCGTAGGCAATAAAAAGCAGGGTATTACTTCGGGTCTGCATACAGCTACGTTTAATGTTGATGAAAGCGCTTTAAAAACCAGTATTGGCCTTATGGCTTATCTGGCGGCCAATGCCTGATTATTCTACAGCGAGTTTGCCGGTGCTTATGGTTTCGTTTTGCGCAGTTTTAATCTGGTAATTATAAACGCCGCTTGCCAACTTATCAGCATTCAGTTCAGTATAGCTGCTTGTAATATTTTGTTGCAGTATTACCTTGCCGCTTACATCATACAAACTAAAGTTTAGCGGCGCTTTAATGTCGGGCTGGTTAAGCTTTAAACCAAAGTTACCATTAGTTGGGTTAGGAAACACTGAAACAGAAACCTCTTTACCTAAATCATTAATAGCTGTGGTAGCTGCCGGTAACACATCTAAAATTCTCACCGGTGTTCCATCGCTCCAATTGCCCATACCGTGTTGCTCGGGTGTATCGCCAAAAGCATACTCACAGTTTTGATTGTAAAGGGCACAATCCATCAGGGCGTCCTGCAATTTCCAATATAAAAAGAAGTCCACTCCATCCACCGGTCCGCTACCCGAGGCTAAAATGAATAGGTTTGTTTCACCGTTATCGAAGGCAGCATCACCGGCCAAAGGGGCAAAGTGGGTGGCGTCCGATGCCGGAGAACCATGACTATCGGTATGTTGGGTGATTAGGTTTTTATGCGAAGTAGGAACATTTACGGTTTGGTTATAAAGCGTATTGCCAGGGGCTGTACCTACTATTATATCTTCGGTGCCCACCGCAATCAGGTATTTTACATCAGCCGGAAAGGATGAATAGTCATTCATTAGGTACTGAGCTGCACCGGGCTGCATAGAAAAAGCAGTAAGTGGCTTGGGTAAGCCATACTGTGCATGCAGCATGGTCATATTAGCGGTAAGCACACCGCCAACCGAATGGCCTAAAACGAAATAATTAGATACACGGCCCTTTACGTGGCCTGGTTGTTGGATGGTGTCTAATGCGCGCAAAATGCCTTTAGCACAACTATCGTTAAATGTGGCACTGGCGGCATTAAGGTCTTTTTGGTAGCGCGGATAAATTACAATGTTGCCTTTACGCACCAAGTGCTTAATAAAGGCACCATAAAGTTTTGGGTTGGTTTCGCCAAGGCCGTGAATGAACACCACCACGTTTGCTGAATCGGGAGTAGGAGAATTGGGTTCATATAACCAAAAATCGCCGCCACTGCCATTAGTGCCGTAATCGTATTGGGTTACACCGCCATTGGTATACTCGCTTCCGCCGGGGCCGGTAGCTGGTTGTAGGGGTTGGGTAACTTGTGCGTTTACAAAAACTGAAAGAAGAACTAAAACTGCAGATAGAAGTTTCTTCATAGTAGTGTGGTTTAGTTGTTGTAAGATACAATTTCTGTGAAAATGGCGGAATATTTTATGAACTTGGCTCCTTACCTGCACCCTACAAAAAACCAAGTAGTATGCGCTTTGTTTTCTATATCATTTTTGTTGTTGTGATTTGTGCCGGCTGCAACCGCTCAACCAATGTTTCCCCCGTAACGGTAAAAACCGACACCTTAGTTATTGTGCATCGCGATACTGTTTTTGTAGTGCAACAACCGGCGGCAGATACCACTGGCACTATAAAACAACAGCCGCTTGTGGCTAAAACCAAAGTTAAGCTTGATAAAAAAAAGAAAACCCCTCCCCTACCGGGGCAATCAGCCCCTAAGGCTTTGCAGACCGATACGGCATTTAACTACTATGTAAATAAACGTATATCGGTTAAAACAACACCATGGCTTAATGGTGAACGGTGGGTGCTGCTATATAATTTGCAGGGAGAAGAAACCTACCGGCATAAAGACGTGCATAAAAGTTATTCTGTAATAGCGCATTTAAACTTTCATCCAAACGGTGCCGTTGCGCAAATGAAAATAAGCGAA
Source organism: Chitinophagales bacterium (assembly GCA_044228435.1). Taxonomy (GTDB): domain Bacteria; phylum Bacteroidota; class Bacteroidia; order Chitinophagales; family LD1; genus Bog-950. Next base: position 37,179 of record JBGAUW010000025.1, on the reverse strand, counting down.
AACCCGGGTGCCAGTATGTATTGGTACGAAACCACTATAACCTTTAGCACTACCAACGACCCACAACAAAAAACAAGCGAGCGTAAACCCTATGAAGAACTAACTATTAATAAGCCCTGGGAGTATTGGGATAAAAAGACTAAACAATGGAAGAAACAGGAGGCAATGGAATAAAGCTATAGTGATTTTAAAAAGGCCTCCGTTGCCTCAACTATTTTACTTACCTCTGCTTCAGTAATTGCGATAGAGATAAACCAGGTTTCGAAGGGTGATGGTGGCAGGTAAATGCCCTGTTGCAACATAAAGTGAAAATACTTTTTGAAACGTTCATTATCCGCTGCTGCTGCATCGGCAAAGTTGTTTACCGGTTTTTCTGTAAAGTGCAGGCTAATCATACTGCCGCAATGGTTTATAGTAAGCGGAACGTTTGTTTGCTTTCCTAGCTCATTCAGTTTTTGTGCTAAGCCCGCTGTAGTTGTTTCAAGTTGCTTATATAATTCCGGATTATTATTCAAAATACTAAGCGTAGTGAAGCCAGCAATCATAGCCACTGGGTTTCCGCTAAGGGTGCCAGCCTGGTAAACTTTACCAACCGGTGCAAGGTGGCTCATAATTTCTTTGCTGCCCGCAATAGCGCCCACAGGCATACCGCCACCCACAATTTTACCGTAGGTAACCAGGTCGGCTTGTACACCCAATAACTCCTGTACACCGCCTTTTGTCAGGCGGAAGCCGGTCATCACTTCGTCAAATATCAGCACGGCTTTATTATCGGTGCATAATGCTCTTAGCCCTTGCAGGAAGTTGTTTTGAGGTAGTATGCAGCCCATATTACCGGCCACGGGCTCCACAATAATGGCCGCAATTTCATTTTTTTGTTTTGCAAAAGCCGCTTCAACCGCTGCAATATCATTAAAGGCAAGTGTAATAGTATCGGCCAACACCTCCGATGGTATACCCGGAACCTGTTGAATATCCAGGGTTGCTAAACCACTGCCGGCTTTAGCTAACAGCGCATCGGAGTGCCCGTGGTAGCAGCCTTCAAATTTTATGATTTTGTTTTTACCGGTGTAGCCGCGCGCTAAGCGTATAGCCGTCATACAGGCTTCGGTACCCGAACTAACCATGCGCACCATTTCTACATTGGGCACCATGCTTATAATTAACTCCGCCATTTGTACCTCTAACTCCGTTGGCGCGCCAAACGAAGTTGAATAGGGTAAGCGTTCTGCAATAGCATTGGTCACCTCAGGGTGGGCATGGCCTAATATCATTGGCCCCCATGAGTTTATCAGGTCTATATACTTGTTCCCATCTTCATCAGTAAGGTAAGCGCCCTTTGCCGACTTAAAAAATATGGGTGTACCCCCTACTTGTTTAAAAGCCCTTACTGGTGAATTTACACCTCCAGGGATAGATTTTTGTGCTCGGATGAAAAGAGTTTCGCTATTAGTTATCATATGTGTTAGAGTGAAAGGTCAAATGTGAAAGGACAAAAACTACCTAACTCCTTGTGCGAATTGTTTCGCAAAATAGCTGGCTATCAAATCAGCCCCTGCGCGCTTAATGGCGGTTAATGTTTCCAGCACTGCCGCTTCTTCATTTAACCATCCGTTTTTTGCCGCTGCTTTAATCATGGCATATTCGCCGCTAACCTGGTAGGCAGCTACCGGAACATGCACTGAGTTTTTTATTTCGCGTATAATATCCAGGTATGAACCCGCAGGCTTTACCATTACAATATCTGCGCCTTCTTCAATATCCTGCTGCACTTCCTTAATCGCCTCTATGCGATTGCGATAATCCATTTGGTAAGTCTTTTTATCGCCAAAGCCGGGGGCACTATCAAGCGCATCTCTAAAAGGCCCATAAAAGCACGAAGCGTACTTGGCGCTGTAGGCCAATATGCCGGTTTTAGTGTACCCACTTTCTTCAAGCGCTTTTCTTATTCCGGCTATCCGTCCATCCATCATATCCGAAGGTGCTACAAAGTCCGCTCCGGCCCATGCGTGCAGCACGCTCATTTCGGCCAAAACCTTTACGGTTTCATCGTTTACAATTTCTTTATCTTTTACCAGGCCGTCATGCCCGTAAGGCGAGAAAGGGTCTAAGGCTACATCAGTCATTACGCACATGCCCGGCTCGGTTTCTTTAACCGCTTGTATCGCGCGCACCATCAGTCCTTTTTTATTCAATGCTTCCGAGCACTTATCATCTTTTAAATTATCGGGCACTTTTACAAAAAGCAAAACGCTCTTTAATCCAAGCGACCACAGTTCTTTTATTTCTAACTTAAGATGATCGAGGCTTAGGCGGTAATAACCGGGCATAGAGGAGATTTCTTCTTTAATGCCCTTGCCTTCGGTTACAAACAGTGGAACAATGAAATCATTAGCTGTAAGTACCGTTTCGGCGGTAAGGTCGCGGATGGCAGGCGAGTTGCGTAAGGTGCGGTTTCTTCTATTCATAGCCACGGGTTTAAATCCAATCAACAGGGTTATTCAAAATCTTTTGCAGCTTTTCTTCCGGTGAATCGGGTTTGGGTTGAAAGTTATATTCGAAACGAACGTTCATAGGCAAACTCATTAAAATACTTTCGGTACGGCCGTTGCTCTTTAGCCCAAATATAGTGCCTTTGTCATGAATCAGGTTAAACTCTACATAGCGACCACGGCGTACCAACTGCCAGTGTTTTTGTTCTTCAGTAAATGTTAGGTTCTTTCTTTTTTCAACTATCGGCAAGTACGCTTTTATAAAAGCTTCGCCATTTAACTGCGCAAACCTAAACCAATCATCGGAGCTAAATCTGCCTGTAGGTTTAAGGTGATCGTAAAAAATACCACCAATACCCCTGCGCTCTTCATTGCGGTGATGATTGACAAAATAGTTATCGCACTGCGTTTTAAATTTGGGATACAAATCTGCCTCGAACTGGTCGCAGCTATCTTTAAAGCATTGGTGAAAATGTCTGGCATCTTCTTCAAATATATAATAGGGCGTTAAATCGGCTCCACCGCCAAACCAGCTATCAGTAATCTTTCCTTCTTTATCATAAACTTCAAAATACCGAAAGTTGGCATGCACCGTGGGCACCATTGGGCTGTAGGGGTGAAGCACCAGCGAAATACCGCAGGCAAAAAAATCTTCACCTTCTACTTTTAGCTGTTCACGAATCTGCGTGGTAATTTTTCCATGCACTTCGGATGTGTTTACGCCACCTTTTTCAAACACTTTGCCATTTTGGATAACGCGTGTAATGCCACCACCACCTTCGGCGCGTTGCCAACGGTCTTCAAAAAACTTTTCCTCACCGTCAGCTTGTTCTACCAAAGCGGTAATCTCATTTTGAATTTCTTTTATCCAGGCCGAAAACCTTGCGCGCATCATGCCTTGTAGTTTTTAACGGCATCTACAAATGCTTTGGCATTATCAACCGGTATATGCGGCAAAATACCATGGCCCAGGTTAGCTACAAAGCGCTGCGGGCCAAAAGCGTTTATCATTTTGTTTACTTCCAGTGCAATCTCTTTAGGTGGTAGAAGCAACTTAACGGGGTCGAAGTTACCTTGCAGTGTAATTGTGTTAGCGGTTTCTGCGCGCGCATAATCTGCGGTAATCGTCCAATCTATACCTACTGCCGATGCTGACGACTGGCTTAGTTTTTTTAGTGCATACCAGCTACCTTTAGGAAATAAAATTACCGGGCATAAGGGGCTGAGCGCATCCGAAATTTGAGTTAAATAGGGCAGGGCAAAGGTTTCGAAATCGGCAGGTGCAAGCATACCACTCCAGCTATCAAAAACCTGCACACAGTCGGCACCGGCTTTAACCTGCGCTTTTAAATACGCTATAGTTGAATCGGTAATTTTTTGCAGTAGTTGATGTGCCAGTTCGGGCTTTGTAAAACAAAACTGTTTTGCCTTATCGAAGGTTTTGCTGCCCTTACCTTCTACCATATAGCAAAGGATGGTGAATGGTGCACCGGCAAAACCTATTAGAGGCACACGGCCGTTTAATTCGCTTTTAGTAAGCGAAATTGCTTTGCATACATAATCCAATCTTTCGGCAGCGCCTTCAGTTTGTAGTTTATCAATATCTGCTTGCGTGCTGATTGTTTCGGGTAGCAGAGGGCCTTTGCCTTCCTCCATTAATACCTTTACACCAAGTGCCTGTGGTATAACCAATATGTCTGAAAAAATAATAGCTGCATCGGGACCGATAGTATCAATAGGTTGTAGGGTTATTTCACACGCCAGTTCCGGTGTTTCCACGCGGGTAAAAAAATCGTATTTCGCTTTTAGTTTTAAATATTGCGGAAGGTAGCGGCCTGCCTGGCGCATCATCCAAACCGGTGGACGCGAAACAGTTTCGCCACGCAAGGCCTGCAGTAATAATGAGTTTTTCAAAGTATTCATAATTATCTCCCTGTTTTAAAATGTAGCGAAATTGCATCCAGCATAGATTCGGGTGTGGGCTGCTTAGGAAAAACAATTATTGCATCTGCAAAACTTGCTCTTAAAGCTATAGCCGTAGTGGCACCTATACAACAACAAACAGTTGAGTTGCCGGGTTTGTTGTTAGTAATAAAACTTTCTACTCCGCTTGGGCTATAAAATAGTATAGCATCAAAGGTGCCATCAACCAAAATTTCTTTATGTAAAACAGTGGTATAAACCGTAAGCGGTTTATATAGAATACCGGCTGCTTTTAGTTTTTGTTCTAACGTATCCAATGTTAGATTGCCGCCTATATGTAACACCGACCTTGTTAGGTGGGTTTCTATAACTAAGCGAGCCAGTGAATCGGCATTGATGGCGGTGAAGGTTGGCTGAATATTTCTTTTCAATAATTCATCGCTGGTGCGACCCGATAAAGAAAAAATATCCTTGTTATCCAAAAGCCTGACCGCATCCGGTTGATTGAAAAAATGGATAACAGCGTTGGAGCTGGTAAAGGCAATGGCATCAAACGTTTCTGCTTGTATAGGCTGCAGCTCAAATGCAAATGGCACTATTTCTATAAAGGCCTTGCATTGCACCTCCATATCTAATGATGCTGCGTAGCTTAATGTTTCGGGTTCTAATACTTTAGTCGACAGCACTTTTATCATTCCACGGTGTATTTCGTATTTCTTCTATTAAGTCTTGTGCTTGCGGTTGTTGCAAAATCATTCTTGCAGCTCTCTCTCCTATCTCCTCCCAATCGGATAGCGGTGCAGAAAAATTAAGCTCTGCGCACCTGCTACCATCGTAGGAGTGTATTGCCCCTTTAAATGAAAGTTCGTTGCCATTTACTTGTGCCAGCGCGCTAATAGGCACCGAACAACCGCCATGTAAATTCCTTAAAAAATCCCGCTCAACATTCCCGGCAATAAAGCTCTGCCTGTGGTTTATTGTTGCACAAATTTCTTTCATGCCTTGGTCATCATCGCGGCACACTATGCCAATTATTCCCTGCGCAGGGGCTGGCAACATCCAGTCAAGAGTAATGCAGTTATCGGTAAGCAGGCCTAACCGCTCAAGGCCGGCTTTTGCAAAAATCACCGCGTCCACATTTTCTTCAGCAAACTTACGCAGCCTTGTTTGCACATTGCCTCGTATAGGTACCGGCGCATGTTTTTTGTAGCGGGCCAGCCATTGCGCCCTTCGGCGTAAACTGCTGGTCGCTATAATGGCCGTAGTATCGTAAGCATCTAACACTGCTTTGTTTTTTACCACCACCACGTCTTCGTGTGCGCCACGTTGCAACACAGCAGCTAAAAAAGTGTTTTCTGCCAGTTGGGTGGGCACATCTTTTAGCGAATGCACTGCCATATCTGCCTGTTTATTTATTAAGGCAATATCTAACTGCTTTGTAAATACACCGGTAATGCCCATTTGGTAAATAGGCTGTGTTAGTTGCAGGTCGCCGGTGCTTTCAATTAACACCAGTTCGCATATGTTGCCTTTGGCTTCTAATTGTTGCTTTACAGCATTTGCCTGCCACAAGGCGAGCGGGCTGCTACGTGTGGCTATCTTTATATTGTGGCCGGCAGTCATTTATCTTTTTCTACTTTAGTAAATAATGCGCGACGTTTTTCCCATTCCCTAAAGCCGGCTATATGCTCGTCAATAATTTCAAGCGCTAAGGGCACCTGATCTTTGCGTTTCGAAATCGTTTCGTTCACAATTTTCGATAAGCTGTCAATGTCGTAAAACTTTAAATCCGTTAGGGCCCTTACCTCGGGGCTTACGTTGGATGGCACAGAGAGGTCAAATAGTATTTTAACTTTCGATGATTCAATTTGCTCTTTGGTAACAATAGGGTGGTCGGCACCGGTGGCTACAATTAACACATCCGAATTTTGAAGAACTTCATCCTGCTCATCTAATTTGGCAAAGGCTACCCCATACTCATCGGCTGTTATTTGCGCCTTTGTTTCGTTCCTGTTTATAAGGGTTATTTTATGCTGGGGCAAATAGCTCTTCAGGTTTTTTAAGGTTAGCGTACCTATTTTGCCTAATCCCATCAGGCAAATGTTCATAGGGTTTTGATCGCCTATTTGCTGCTTAAGCAATTGTATTACCGCATAAGAAACCGAGGTGGTGCCATCGGAAATAGATGTAGAGTTGCGCACCTGCCGCGAGGCTTGTAAAGAAGCGTTCACCAATTTTTCCATGTATCCGCTAAGGCAATCGTTGGCTTTAGAAAGTGCAAAGGCATTTTTAAGCTGCCCTATAATTTCATAGTCGCCCAAAATTTGCGAATCGAGCCCCGATGCTACCTGGAAAAGATGCTGCATAGCCTCATCGTTTTCTTTGGAAAAAGTATAGCTCTTAACCTCCTCTTCTTCCGCATGGCTATAGTGCGAAAGAAAGCTTACTAATGCTTCCGGCTTATCGGTAATACCATATATTTCTGTGCGGTTACAGGTAGAAAGGATGAAAAAATCTTTCGGCTTTTCAAAGTTCAGGTCAGTATATATATGCCTGATATTATCCGTTGTAAGGGCGAACTTGTTGCGCACTTCCAAAGCCGTTTTTCTAAAATTTACTCCTGTTACTACCAAACGCTGCTCACTATCTCTCATTAAATTTCTGCTAATGTTCGTTTAGCGGGGGTAAAACTATGCTTACAAGATAAATGGCCGTGCTAAAATCACTCAAAAACTAAAAAATGACACTTCTATGACAAAACTATTTTACGCAGGGTGTGTTACTATAACATAACAAAACAAATTCGCGCCATGAAAGAAAAAAACAGGGGGCTGATTATTATAAACTTAGGTTCTCCTAATAGTTACGCGGTAAAAGATGTGCGCGAATATCTGAACGAATTTCTAATGGATGAGCGGGTAATAGATATACCGGCTATTTGGAGAAGCATACTGGTTAAAGGAATAATTGCGCCTTTTCGGGCACCTAAATCGGCAAAGGCTTATAAATCTGTATGGACAGAACGCGGTTCGCCCTTAAAAGTAATTACCGAAGATTTTGCCGGGCTGGTAAAACAGAAAGTAGATATGCCGGTTTCGATAGCCATGCGTTACGGTAGTCCTACTCCGGCAAATGCAATTGCAGAGTTAGAAAAAAGTATTTCTCAATTGGATGAGATATTGATTGCTCCCATGTATCCACACTATGCTATGAGTTCCTACGAAACGGCGCTTGAGCATGCTGTGGGCGAAATACAGGCTTTAAGAAAAGGAGCAAAACTGCGCATACTAAAACCATTTTATAACGACCCCGCTTACATTTCATCGTTAGCTGAAAGCATAAGACCTTACTTAGATAAGCAGAAGTTTGATGGCTTTCTTTTTAGTTACCACGGCTTGCCTGTAAGGCACCTAAAAAAGTCAGATACTACTAAAGGGCACTGCTATAGCAGCAATAGCTGCTGCGAAATAAAATCGCTGGCGTGGGATACCTGCTACAAGCACCAGGTTAAAGCTACTACCCGCTTAGTGGCCGAAAAGCTAAACTTACCTAATGATAAAGTAGTTGTTTCTTTTCAATCACGCTTGGGCTCTGATAAATGGATACAACCTTTTACCGATAAAGAGTTAGAAGAACTACCCAAACGTGGCATAAAAAAACTGATGGTTTTGTGCCCGGCCTTTGTAGCGGATTGCCTTGAGACTTTAGAAGAAATGGACGACCGCGGAAAAGAAACGTTTATGCAAGGCGGAGGAGAAGTGTTTGTGCGCATACCATGTCTTAATACTTCACCTGATTGGGTGAATGCCTTTGCCGGTTACTGCACCGGGGTTGATGATCACTATAAGCAATTGTGGAACTAAAGGAGTATTATGCCTTACGCAGTGCTTTGTAAATATGTATAGCCCCCAGTAATACTACAATAAGTAAGGCCAGGCCGCCAAGCCCGTATAACAAACTGAGACTATCTTTTACTACTACCAGCATTACAATAGCTACTAAAAAAATGGTGGCTACTTCGTTCCATATGCGAAGTTGCTGGCTGTTGTATTTAAAATTGCCCTGCATTTGCTGTTTGTAAAGTATGTGTAAGGTGAAGTGATATACATAAAGCAGAGCTACAAAGCCTAGTTTAATCAACAGCCATTGTGGTATGCTGCCATATAAATACAACATCCAAAAGCCAAAAATAAAAGTAAGCACAGCCGATGGCCAGGTAATGCCCAGCCAAAGCCGTTTTATCATTAAATTGAATTGTTGATGAAGGATACCTTTTTCGGGTTCTGCTTTTTCGGCAGCCTCGGCATTGTAAATAAATAGCCGCACTATATAAAACAGTCCGCTAAACCAGGTTACAATAAAAATGATGTGAAGCGCCTTTACGTAAACGTACATAGCGCAAATGTAGCGGTATGAATTATAAAACCGGGGGAATTTTTATCCAAATAAATCACTGCTTAAATACCGGTCGCCACGGTCGCAGATGATAGCTACAATTATTCCCTCCTCAAGTTCTTCGGCAATTTTAGTGGCAATATGCACCGCACCGCCGCTGCTCATGCCGCAAAACACACCCTCTTCGTTTGCCAGGCGGCGTGTCATAGCTACCGCATCGGGTTCCGATACATCTACAATTCTATCCACCCGTTCGCGCTCAAAAATTTTAGGCAGGTATTCTATGGGCCAGCGGCGTATGCCCGGTATGCGAGAGCCATCAGTAGGTTGTGCGCCTACTATTTGTATGTTGCTATTCTGTTCTTTTAAGAAGCGGCTAACCCCCATAATGGTGCCGGTAGTGCCCATGCTACTTACAAAGTGGGTAACCTTACCATCGGTATCTTTCCAAATTTCTGGGCCGGTGGTTTTGTAATGGGCACCGTAATTATCCGGGTTAGCAAATTGGTTCAACATCAGGTAACCGCCTTTAGCTACTTGCGCATGCGCATAATCAATAGCCGCCTCCATACTGCCTTCGGCAGAGGTTAAAACCACTTTGGCTCCAAAGGCTTCCATGGTAAGTACACGCTCCTTAGTGCTGTTGGCAGGCATTACCAGTTCAATAGGCACATTGCAAAGGCGCGCAATCATAGCCAGGGCAATGCCTGTATTGCCGCTGGTGGCTTCAATTAATTTTATGCCGGGTTTAATTTCGCCGCGTTCAAGTGCGCCGGTTATCATGCCATAGGCGGCACGGTCTTTTACGCTGCCTCCGGGGTTATTGCCTTCTAACTTGCCGTATATTTTAACCTTCGGGTTTTTGTTGATGTTTTTCAACTCGGCCATTGGTGTGTTGCCCACTAAATCAAGTATGGTTGCCATATTACTTTTTAAAAAAGGTGGTTGTCAGTTCGTTTAGCGCTTTTACTTTATCCTCAAAATTACCTTTTAAGGTACTGCGATAATGGTGAAGATTTTGCAATAATTCATTGGTTTCATCAGGCAATATATCCTCTAAAAACTCGCGGATGCGCTTTGCCATGGTTGGCGATTTACCATTAGTAGAGATGGCAATTTTTAAATCGCCCTTCGTTACTATACCGCCCAAATAAAAATCGCATAGTTCGGGCGTATCGGCTACATTAATCAATATGCCTGCGCTTTTGGCTATTTGCTGCACGTGCAGGTTAACATCTTTAAAACTGGCGGCAATTATCAGGTTAAAACCGATTATATCCTCTTTTCTAAACTCCCTTTCAATAACCTTCGCGTTTAACAGCCCTGCCAGTTTTCTTGTTTCTTCGTTTAGCGCAATAGCAACTATAGTAACATTTGCATTTGGACTTGATTTGTATAAGAAGCTAAGTTTTTCGGCGGCAACATTACCGCCGCCTACAACCAATAGCTGTAGCTTGTCCATTTTAAAAAAAACGGGGTAAAGCAGGTTGCTCATACAGTTACTAATTCTGCCACCCCTTCAAGATTGCTTTCAATAAGTGCCAGATACTTGTGTGACCACGCTACCGTTTCGCCGATAATAATCAGGCCCGGAGAGCCCAGGTTAGCCCGCTCAACTTTTGAGGCGATATCATCCACCTTGCCAAAAATTATTTTCTCTTCGGGTAGTGTTCCGTTTTGTATTACTGCCACCGGCACCTGCCCTTTACCGTTACCCGAAAAAATCTTGGCAATAAGCGGTAGTTTGTTCATGCCCATAAGTATAACAACCGTTTCGTCGCACTTAGCGGCACAGTTTATGTTTTCGCTCAATTCTTCGGCTGAGGTGGTGGCTGTTATTACCCTAAAGCCGCGGCTAATTCCACGCTGGGTTATGGCAATTTTAGCGGCTGCGGGCACTGCCGTAACGGATGAAAGTCCCGGTATAACTTCTACTTCAATACCAGCCTGTTCAGCATAATCAATCTCTTCGGTAGCGCGCCCAAATACAAAAGGGTCGCCGCCTTTTAATCTTACAACGGTGCCATAGCTTAAAGCATGCTTGGCAATCAGTTCGCTTATTTTTTGTTGCGGCAGCGAAGGCTGCCCAAATCGTTTTCCTACATAAAGCTTTACACAGTTAGCCGGTGCATATTTTAGCAGTTCCTCGCTAACCAATGCATCATACAAAATAGCATCGGCGTGCTCAATAGCTTTTAATCCCTTTAGGGTTATTAGCTCCGGGTCGCCGGGGCCGGCACCTACCAAAATAAGTTTGGGTTGTTTTTTCATACCTGCTTTATTGTTTCAAACTACGCTTGTGTAACATCTTCTTTACGATACGAACGAACCAGTTTTAAAAACTCTTTGGCTTCATTTATATAGTTGCGCACAAAAGCTTCATCGGGCCTTTGGTCCTTAATTTCTAAAGCTAACTCGCTGAATTTTTTACTTAATGTAATCTTACCGGTTACTACAAACTCGGCATCGAATGAATCGATAATCCCTTTTTGGGTATTAGTGCGCGCGCCTATACTTACCAATAAAGCTTTTGCCGATTGTATTAATGAAGAGTAAGTATGGTAAGCAGCATCGGCCAGCTTGTTTTTGCCAAAGGCATATTCTGCGTTTTCTATTTTTTCTTCGGCTTCTACAAACAAGGTTTGCACTAAATCAATCATTACACCGGCACACTCACCGGTGCCCACTGCTTTCGAGTAATGTTCCTCGGCATCCCAATCCACAAAGGTATCTGGTGTTATGGAGTCTTTATCTCCAAAAGGCTTAAGCAAATCATTAAAATAAGCTTTGCCCTGGCGGTCGTAATAGTCGTTAAACAATTCATCAGCATTGCCATTAGCTGCAAAGTCGTTTAGCAAACCACGTAAAGCATCCGGCGCGCGTTTACTAAACACCTTCAGCGATTTTTCTGCAAAACGGCCGTTGCCACTACCTAATTTACCGCCACCCAACAGTACCTGGAACGATGGTGCTACATCTTTACCAACGGGTGTGCTCATTCCCTGGAAACCGATATTGGCAATTACATGCTGCCCGCAGGAATTAAGACAGCCGCTTATTTTTATAATAATACCTTTCTCGTTTACCAGTTCCGGATACTCTTCTTTTATCACCTGCTCCATTACTTTTGTTACTCCCATGCTGCTGGCAACACCTAAGTTACAGGTACTAGTGCCGGGGCAGCTTGTTATATCTACCGTGCTTTCAAAGCCGGTTTCGCCAAGGCCAATTTTGTTCAGCGCATTGAAAACTGCCGGCAGGTTCTCATTCGGCACAAAGCGGAATAAAAAGTTTTGGCTAACGGTTACTCGAATATCATCGCCGGTTAACTGACGGGCTATTTCAGCAACCACTCTTGATGTGGCGGTATCTATATTGCCTATCAAAATTTTAATAGCTACAGCACTATAGCCTTCCTGCTTTTGTGCAAATACGTTTGTTTTTAACCAGTTGCTATAAGCAGCTGTATTCGCAGCATCTACTTGCTGCACCACTATTTTGGGCTGGGTAAATGTGGCTGTGTTTACGCTGGTATCTACTTTATAAGTTTGGTTAACTAACGATTTCCATTCTTCATGCACCAGACGCATGTATTCTTCGGCGCCAATTTTGGCAATCAAAAACTTTAAACGCGCGGCCATTCTTTTTTCGCGCTCTCCGTAGCGGTCAAAAACGCGCAGGCCTGCTTCTACAAATGGTATTAGTTGATCTTCGGGTAAAAATTCAAAGGCGGTAAATGCGTGGTGCGCCTGGTTCCCAAGGCCCCCACCTACTAATACTTTAAAACCGCGCTTTTCAACTCCACCTTCATTTTTCACGCGGGGTATAAAACCAAAATCGTGCATAAAGGTATAGGCATCATCTTTATCGCTGCAACTAAAAGCCATCTTAATCTTCCGGCCCATCTCCTGGCAAACAGGGTTGCGCAAAAAGTATTCGAACATGCTATGCGCGTAAGGGGTAATATCAAACAGCTCGTCTTTATCAATACCCGCAAAGTGCGAGGCTGTAATGTTGCGCACGGTATTTCCACAGGCTTCTCGCAGCGTAATATCATCGTGTTCCAGTTCGGCCCAAAGCTCCGGCGTATCTTCCAGGCTCACATAGTGTATTTGAATATCCTGGCGGGTGGTTAAGTGTAGTATTTTGTGCGAGTATTTATCGCTTACATCGCAAATGCGGTCTAACTGCTTAGCGGTAAGTTTTCCGTAAGGCAGTTTAATCCGCACCATCTGCACCCCTTCCTGGCGCATACCATAAACCCCCCGGGCTAAACGCAGGCTGCGAAACTTTTGTTCGTCCATTTTGCCCTCGCGGAACAAGCGTATTTTCTTTTCAAGGTCAATAATGTCCTGTTCTACTAAAGGGTTTTCAAGTTCGGTTCTAAAACTTTGCATGCTGCTTTTTTATGTTTTTATATCTGAAAATTAATTGGCTGCTCGTGTAATCCGCATTCTTTTTTGCTGGTCTCCCACCACCATCTGCCTGCCCGTATATCTTCCCCTTCAATAATAGCCCGCGTGCATGGCGCGCAGCCTATACTTACAAACCCCTTGCGGTGTAGCGGGTTGAAAGGTACGTTTTTTATATCTAAATATTCATTCACCTGTTCAAATGTCCAATCGGTTAGGGGGTTAAACTTAATTACCTTGTAGTTATCGTCCCAGCTTACCGGCGAAAGAGTGGTGCGGTTTTCGCTTTGTGCCGCGCGCAAACCGGTTACCCAAACCTTTACATTTTGCAGGGCCTTTTTCAAAGGCAACACTTTTCGCACAAAGCAGCACTGCTTGCGCAGTTCTACACTATTGTAAAAGCAGTTAATGCCATTTGCTTTCACTAATTCTTCTACGGGCTCGGCCGGCGGAAAAACAATTTCTATCCGCTTGCCGTACTGCAATTCGGTGGTTTGTATAAGCTCGTAGGTTTCATTAAAAAGGCGACCGGTATCAATAGTAAACACACGCACCGGCAAGTTGTTGCGGAAAATTAAATCGGTAAGCACCTGGTCTTCCTGCCCCAGCGAAGATGAAAACGCCACCTGCCCGGGGTACAAAGCGGTAAAATACAGAAGGGCTTCTTCTATGCTTTTGCCTTGTATTTCGTTTTCTATTTGTGCAGTGTTCATTTAAAAAATAATTATAAAAACAACCTAAACCTTGCGGTGAATGTTAAAGCCTTTGAACCAAAAAATCGTATTATGGAAAACGTGGCGGCTGTATATTAACAACAGCAACAACAAATACAGCAAGCCTTACATGCTTTTAGCATGCCTGCAGAAATAGAAAGAGTGTTAACGAAAGTCACTTTTGCTGTATTTGAGGGTGCAAAAATAGACGCCGCGGTTACTTTTCAAAGCATTACGGCAGGTTTTTTGCATTTAATTGTATTTTTGCCGCCCATTGTGAAAACTCCAGAAAATATACATCCAGTATTCGATACCCTATTAAATCGGGAGAGCAAGGAGAAATTGCTTAACCAAAGGGCAAAAGTTATTTGGTTTACGGGGCTTTCGGGCTCGGGCAAAAGCACTATTGCCAAGGGGCTAGAAAATGAACTATATCAATTGGGGCACGTTACTATGGTGCTGGATGGCGATAATGTGCGAACCGGTATTAATAATAACCTGGGCTTTTCGGAGGCCGACCGTTTAGAAAATATACGGCGCATTGCTGAGGTGGCTAAGCTTTTAATGGAGTCGGGGGTTATAGCTATTTGCTGCTTTGTAAGCCCTACAGAGGAACTTAGAAATTTGGCAAGAGGCATTGTAGGCAAAGAGAATTTTGTAGAGGTATTTGTAAATACATCTATTGAAGATTGCGAAAAGCGCGATGTAAAAGGTTTGTATGCCAAAGCGCGCAGAGGCGAGATAAAAGATTTTACGGGCATTAATGCCCCGTTCGAAATTCCGCAAAATGCGGATTTAAGTATTTCTACTACCGGCAAAACCATTTACGAGTCGGTTAGGGCCGTGGCTGATTTTTTGCTGCCGATGATAAAATTTAAAGGAGAAGATAAAAACGAAACCGGTTGGGTTATTTAACGCATTATTAATTATGGCATATACATTAAATCATTTAAAAACGCTGGAGGCCGAAAGTATTTTTGTGCTGCGCGAAGTGGCAGCACAATTTCAAAACCCGGCTATATTATTTAGCGGTGGTAAAGATTCGATACTGGTTACCTACCTGGCAAAAAAAGCTTTTTACCCGGCGGCAATTCCTTTTCCGCTGGTGCATATCGATACCGGACATAACTTTCCTGAAACGATTAGTTACCGCGATGAATTAGTAAAAAAAATAAATGCTAAGTTGATTGTTGGCTCGGTGCAGGAAAGTATTGATGGCGGGCGGGTTGCCGAAGAGAAAGGTTTTA
Source organism: Chitinophagales bacterium (assembly GCA_044228435.1). Classification (GTDB taxonomy): domain Bacteria; phylum Bacteroidota; class Bacteroidia; order Chitinophagales; family LD1; genus Bog-950. The sequence continues at coordinate 21,997 of JBGAUW010000025.1, read as the reverse complement.
GTGCTTCGCGCATTCGCCTGCAAACAACTACTTTGCTAGAAACTATAGAGAAATACAAATTTGACTGCTGCATAGGCGGTGCCCGCCGCGACGAAGAGAAAGCACGCGCCAAAGAGCGGTTTTTTTCGCACCGTGATGAGTTTGGTCAGTGGGACCCTAAAAATCAACGACCCGAACTTTGGAATTTGTTTAATGGCAAAATGCATGTAGGCGAAAACTTCCGTGTGTTCCCTATCTCTAACTGGACGGAATTAGATGTTTGGCAATACCTGGCTATGGAAGGCATTGAAATGCCTTCGCTTTATTTTAGCCACAAGCGCCGTGTGTTTACCCGCGATGGAGTTTTGCTGGCCGAAAGTCCTTATATACCTATGAAACCTAACGAAGTTGCAGAAGAAAAAATAGTGCGGTTTAGAACCATAGGCGATATAACATCTACCGGTGCTGCATTATCGGAGGCTGGCACACTGGATGATATTATTCAGGAAGTAGCCAGTTCGCGTACTACTGAGCGCGGCGGCAGGGCCGATGATAAGCGTAGTGAAACAAGTATGGAGGATAGAAAGAAAGAAGGGTATTTTTAAGAACGCCCCTCAACACAAAAGAAATTATGAGTCAAGAAAAATCACAGATGGCTGAACAGGCAAAAGAAGTTTTCGATGCGAATAGCTATTTAAATATGGAGCTGCTACGCTTTACTACCGCCGGTAGCGTAGATGATGGTAAATCTACTTTAATAGGCCGGTTGTTATACGATAGCAAATCTATTTTTGAAGATCAACTTGAAAACATAGAAGCAACCAGCATACGCCGTGGCGAAACCACAGTTAACCTGGCCCTGCTTACCGATGGTTTACGCGCCGAGCGCGAACAGGGTATTACTATTGATGTGGCCTACCGTTACTTTAGCACCCCTAAGCGCAAATTTATTATTGCCGATACCCCCGGGCATATACAATACACCCGCAACATGGTTACAGGTGCCAGCACGGCCAACCTGGCCATTATATTGGTAGATGCGCGCCAGGGCGTAGTAGAACAAACCCGCCGCCACAGTATAATAGCCTCCTTATTGGGTATACCGCACATTGCCCTTTGTGTAAATAAAATGGATTTGGTAGACTACAGTGAAGAGGTTTACAATAAGATTATAGCCGACTACCGCGAGTTTGCTACCCGCCTAAAAACAAAGGACATCCACTTTATTCCAATCTCGGCATTAAATGGCGATAACGTAGTTAACCGTTCGGAGAAAATGAAGTGGTATCAGGGTGTTACCTTGTTGTATTTGTTAGAGAACATCCACATTGCATCTGATATTAACCATATTGATTTACGCCTACCGGTGCAATATGTAGTGCGCCCTTACAGCGACGAGTTTCACGATTATCGGGGCTATGCCGGCCGCATTGCTAGTGGCGTAATACGCAAAGGCGATAAGGTAACAGTGCTGCCTTCGGGCTTTACCTCTACTGTAAAATCGGTAGAGTTGGATGGCAAAGAGTTGAAAGAAGCTTTTGCGCCCCTTTCGGTTACTATACAATTAGAAGATGATATTGATATATCGCGCGGCGATATGCTGGTGCGCGAAGGCAATTTGCCCAAACAAAGCCAGGATATAGAAGCTATGGTTTGCTGGATGGGCGATAAACCCCTGCAATTAAATGGTAAGTATGCTTTAAAGCATACCACCAAAGATGTAAGAGCCGTGGTTAAGGAAGTTAAGTATAAACTGGATATAAACAGCCTAAGGCGTATTACCGAAAATGTAAGCATAGGAACCAACGATGTGGGCCGTATAACTATCCGCACCACCGCACCTTTGTGTTTTGATGCCTATACCAAAAACCGCGATACCGGAAGCTTTATATTGATTGACGAGGGGACCAATATTACCGTGGGTGCTTGTATGATAATTGATTAAGCCCCTAAATCCCCTAAAGGGGACTTTGAGGATATCCTCTCGTTTGTATTGTTTTGGTATTTTCCTTAGTTATATTAGCTGAATTAAACAATTTAAAATCACTAAAAATCAAAGTCTCCGCCCCGGCGGAGATTTAGGGGTATTATGAATACAAAAACAGTAACCGAGCTTAAAGCAATGCTCGACAACAAAGAAGATTTTCAATTAATTGATGTTCGCGAGGAGCACGAATTTGAAATTTGCAACCTGAACGGACAGCTAATACCCATGAACACCATTCCCGATAACGTGGATAAAATTGCGAAAGATAAGCCTGTAGTAATACATTGCCGCAGCGGGGCTCGCAGTGGTAATGTGGTAAATTACCTGCAAAGCAATTTTGGCTTCACAAACTTATACAACCTGGAAGGGGGCATTTTAGCCTGGGCTGACCAGATAGATGATAGCATGCCGAAGTATTAATTTACTTCTTCCATACTATACATGCCATAAAAGATTAAATTCGGGTTTAGTCTAATATGCTTAAGCGTTTAAACCAGCTTTTATCCCACTTAGCTACCCACGAGTTGCGCGCCGCGCAAATGCTGTTTTTATTTATGACAGCGGGGTTTACTACGTTTACACTTCTGGGCGACAATTTGCATGTTAAAGGGCCTTTTAGCCACGAGATGCTAAATGCTATTGACGCCACGGTAGCCTTTATTGTTTTTCTGGCATTGGTATTCTACAAGCCGGCACAAAAGTATTATCAGCAGGCTGCATACATTTTTATGTATGTAATGAATATCATTAATATCTATCTGTTATACGGTACTGATTTTAATGTGCAGTACGCTTACCAGTTTATTATAGCCTATACCATTTCGGGCTGGTTTTTTCGCGATAAGCAAAACTGGCTGGTGCATACGTTGGTAATAAATGCACTGTTAATAGTAGTGGCGGTGTTGGCAAACAGTACAGCTAAAACAACCTTCGATTTTTACGCCACCTACGTAATAGCTTCGTTTGCGCAAGCCATACTTATTCATTTCCGTTTTTCTATTGAAGAGAAACTAATTGAAAGCGAAAAAAAGTATAGGCTGGTGGCCGAAAATTCATTCGACCTTATTTGCCTGCACGATGTAAGTGCGCGGTTGGAGTTTATCAGTCCCTCGGTAAAAAGGTTATTAGGCTACACGCAGGAAGAACTGATGGGTAAATACCCTTTATCAATAATACATCCCGATGATGCTACCATTGCAAAGCGAGTAGATTTTACAACTACTAATCATCCGCTTATTTTTAAACCTATTCAGTTCCGGTTAAAGCATAAAGATGGAGAGTATAGCTGGTTCGAAACCATCTTTAGCCTGCTTAAGAGCCCCGATGGCGGGCCCGATGTAGTGCTGAGTCAGTCGCGCGATATACGCCGCAGCAAAAAATATCAGATGGAACTGGAGGAGCGAAGCCGCGAACTGGAACGTAGTAATGCTGATTTGGAAACATTTGCTTTTGTATCGTCGCACGATATGCAGGAACCCTTGCGTATGATTTCGAATTATATGCAGCTTTTAAAAAAGCGCTACGATGGGAAGCTCGATGCCCAGGCGGATGAGTATATTGAGTTTGCAAATAAAGGGGCTATTACCCTGCAGCAATTACTACGCGATTTGCTGGCCTACGCCCGCATTACGCGCACTGAGCTTAAGCAGAATGATATAAATATGAATGCCTTGTTTAGCGAGGTGTTGAACAATATACAAATGGAGGTAAAAGCCAAAAAGGCAATGGTTGTATATGGCGAATTGGGCTTGATAGTTTCGGATAGGAATTTGCTAATGCTTGTAGTGCAAAACCTGGTTTTAAATGGTATTAAATACAATCAGTCGGCACAGCCGGAAGTAAATGTAACCTGCCAGAAAACTGCTAAAGAAATTACTTATTGCTTTGCCGATAATGGGATAGGCATTAAGCCAGACCATCAACAACGCATATTTGAACCTTTCCACCGGCTGCATACCAAACACGAGTACGAGGGCACAGGCCTGGGCTTATCTATCTGCAAAAAAATAGTAGAGCGCCTAGGTGGTAAGTTATGGGTGGAAAGTGAACTGGGTAAAGGCTCCAAATTCTTCTTTTCACTGCCACTAAGCTAAGGCTATACCATTAAGTTAAGCTGTATTGGCTGTTAAATTCTCCGCCTTCGCCGCTACCGCGGCGGCATTTAAGGAGGAGTGGTTGAACGAAGTGAGACCGAGGTGGTGCTTAACTTAATGGTGTTAAGCTAACACCTCATCTAACCGGGTAGCTAAGGTTTTTACGTTACTGCCTGCTTTTGCCGGTATATAGCTCATGGCGTATTCACTTAAAGCGGTAATAGTAAGCGATGGGTTTACCCCTAAGTTACAAGGCATAATGGAACCATCCAGCACCAAAAAGTTTTTGTAGCCATGCACTCTGAAAAACTCATCTACCACACCTTCCTCTTTTGTTTTACCCATGGGGCAGCCACCTAAAATGTGGGCGGTAGAGGCCAGGCCCATTGTAACCTCGGTAAGAGCGTTCATAGGTATACCGTTTACTTTTTTAGCATAGCGGTAAAGGGCCTCTTGTCCTGCCGGTATAAACGTAGGTACCGGTTGGTTGCTTTCGTTTACCATAGTCATGCGGTTGCCAAATAGTCCTCGTTTCCATTTAAGCTGCATCGAGTTTTCCAACGTTTGCATTATCAAAAAGATAATGCCGTTTTCGGCCGGCGCTTTGGTAAAAAACAGTTTAAGAAAAGTAATGGGGTGCTTAATAAGTTGTCCTATTAGTTTGGCAGAACGCACGGCCGGCGTACCGTTACCTACGGCTAAAGTGCCCAGGTGCATCATACTGCCACTACCATTGGGGAACTTACATACTTCAATATTGGTATTCTCGTCAGGTGCAAAAATGCGGCTTATAGCTACGCCATTATTCAACTTACGGTCGGCACCGCCCACGCCACTAAGCATTTCGCTATTGGTTAAAATATTGTCGCCCAACTTATCCGATAGGTTGGCCAGTGTTTTGGTCTGGTGCTTTTGCTTCAGCAATAAGTCAAGTGTGCCTAACACTCCGCCGCTGCACACCAGCCCTTTGGAGCGGTATACCTTATTGTTTTTAGAAAAGAAAGAGGTAGAGCTTTCGGTATGTATTAAATACTCATCATTTATGTTTTCAATTTTAGTAACTACAGTTTCGGGTAGTACCTGCGCCCCAAAGGTATTTTCGGCCAGGTATAAATAGTTTTTATCCAGCGTGTTTTTAGCACCGTGCCGGCAACCGGTCATGCAGGCGGCGCATTCGGTGCAGCCTTTGCGCAATGGACCCAGGCCTTTAAAGTAAGGATCTACTTCTTTTTTTGTGTCACCAAAATAAACGCCTACGCCGTCTACACTTTTAAACGAATCACCATGGCCCATGTCTTCAGCCACTTCTTTTAAAACCAAATCTTCTGCATTGTCTTTAGTGTATTTGGCCGAGCCCAACATAAACTGCGCGCGCTCGTAAAAAGGTGCAAGGGTTGTTTTCCAATCTTTAATACCACCCCATATTTTATTGGTGTAAAAATTCTCTTTAGGCAGCATTAGGGTATTGGCATATACCAGCGAACCCCCACCTACACCAACGCCGCTAATAACAAACACCTCTTTAAAAAAAGTGAGTTTCTGAAACCCAAACCACTTTAACAAAGGCACCCATATATATTTGGGCAGGTTCCAATCCGTTTTCGGAAAATCGGTGGTTTTCCAGCGTTTACCCTTTTCAATTACCAGTACAGAATAGCCTTTTTCCGACAGGCGCATGGCGCTAACGCTGCCCCCAAAGCCCGAACCTATAACTATGTAATCGTAAACCTGTTCCATAAATTACTTTTTTGTGGATTCCTTTTTTGTAGTGCTATAAATAAAAGCCTTCTTATCCACTTAGTGAAATAAGTGATTTATTAAACAAGAAATCTTAAAACTTGTTTGCTTAAAAGTTGTTTGGGCTAATATTGTACTTACAAAACCGGCAAATGATGGGTAATAAATTTGATATAAGTAAATTGGAGGACTGGACAAGAACTACCCGTCATCCCTTTGTAATTGCAGGGCCTTGCAGTGCAGAAGGGGAAGAGCAGGTTATGAATACAGTAACAGAGATTGTAAAATTTGGCGCAGGCCGCGTAAATATGATACGTGCGGGAATATGGAAGCCACGAACCCGCCCTAATAGTTTTGAAGGTGTAGGTGAAATTGGTTTGCCGTGGGTAAAAAACGCCGGCCGTGCCGTTGGCCTGCCTGTAATGGTAGAAGTAGCTAACCCCGAACACGTAGAGGCTGCTTTAAAAAACGAGATAGATGTGCTTTGGATTGGGGCCCGCACCACGGTATCGCCTTTTGCAGTGCAGGAAATTGCCGATTCGTTGCGCGGAGTAGACATACCCTTATTGGTTAAAAACCCTATTAACCCCGATTTGGAATTGTGGCTGGGGGCCATGGAGCGCTTTAACCAGGTAGGTATTAAAAAACTGGGGGCCATACACCGCGGCTTTTCATCTTATGAAAAGACAATTTACCGCAACCCGCCAATGTGGGAAATACCCATAGAGATGCGCCGCAGGTATCCCGAAATTCCGATTATAGTAGACCCCAGCCATATGGGCGGCACCCGCGATATGATTTATACGCTTTCGCAACAGGGTATGGATATGGGTTTTGATGGCCTGATGATAGAAAGCCATATAAACCCGGATAAGGCATGGAGCGATGCCAAACAACAGGTTACACCCGAAAGGCTTGGCGAAATACTAAATGAGCTGATTATCCGCCAGCCAAAAATTTCGGAGGATGGGTTGCAGCCATTGCATGATTTACGGGCGCGTATAGACCGTATTGATGATTATATTATAGAGCTTTTGAGTGAGCGCATGGGTATATCGGAAGAAATTGGAGCCTTAAAAAAGGAAAACCAATTAGCCATACACCAAAGCGAGCGCTGGGCACAAATTGTAAAGCGGGCATTAGCCAAAGGCAAAACCGGTGGCCTAACCGAGGGCTTTATTCTTAAACTTTTTCAACAGGTGCATAACGAAAGCATAAGGCACCAGGGTAGTGTAATGGAAAAATAAATTACCGGTAACCTGCCACCGGTGGCCTGTTTTTATTCTTCGCTTTTTTTCTTCATCCATTCGTAGGTTATAAAGGCGGCAAGCATTAATACCAGAGTAAGCAGTGGGTGCATAAGGCAAGGTTGTTAGCATAGGTTCGCGAATGTAAGTTTCAGTATATGTGTTGTTTATAGTATATCGTTTTTTCTAATGTTTAGTTACCACTAAATAACAAAGCCCCGCTTTTGCGGGGCTTTGTTACTATATATAACAGGCAACCGGTACCGGTTACATCTTATTTTACAAAAAAGTAAATTTTAGTGTTCCATTTAGCGGTATCTGCTTCACTCATAGGGTCTGTTATGTATTCTTCAACAACCAGGTCCGGATTTTCTTTGCCCATTGTTTTCAATTTGGCATCTATGGCATCATACGCCGGTTTCATTTTCATATAGTCACCGTAGTAATCCACCATATAGGCTTTGCCCGCAGGTATAGTTAAATTGTCATAGCCTTTAGCCGAAACCTTTTTGCCTTCGTAAGGCACAGCAGCGGCCACATCGGCGCTCATTGCCTGTTCATCATACTTGTAATATATGCCCGCCATAATACCGGCCTTAGCACCTGCTTTGCCAATAGCCTCATCCATTTTAGGAAAGTGGGTGCCAAAAAAATTACTCATATCCTGAAACTTAACTACCTCCCGTTTGGTCAGGTAGTTTTTTTCCGCCCAATCAACTTCTTTAATTTCATAAGCTGGTGCGCTGCTGGCCTCTGCCTCGGTTAAGCTTTTTAAATTGGTCAGTCCTTTTTCATAGTCGGGGCCAATCATTTTATCCATGCCGCCCATTAGGGTCATCATTACCCTGCTTACAAAGCCGCTTTCACCCATCATGCCCCAGGTTACTTTGGTTCCGCCATCGGCAGGCTCAAAATTCATATAGGTAGTGGCGTGGCTTTTAAAGGGTTTTTCAAAATCCAAATCCTGCCCAATGGTTTTATTTTCTTCCAGCTTGGTCAGGGTCATAGCGCCGGCACCGGCTTTGTTATTTCCCACCCAGCTATATTTGGCGCCTACGGTGCCATCAGTACCTTCAATATTGGTTTTCATATTGGGGTCTAAATGCTGCCAGGGGCTCCATCGCGGAAAATTTTCGTAGTGCGAAGCTGTTTTATAAACCGTTGCTGCCGGTGCATTAATTACTATTTCGCGGTGTACGTTGTAGGTTTTGGCACCCACTAATCCCAGAACGATGACTATTAAAGCAATAATTGCTATAACAATGCCCGCAATTTTTAAAATTTTCATGTTATGTGGTTTGGTGTAACGTAAATGTAGGGTTTAAAAGAATTTGGAGAAATTTTTTACATAGGTTTGTATTAACTATTATTACTGAATATGACAACCGAAACCAAGCGCTTATTGCATGCTGCACGGGGCAGCCAATTAACCTGTAAAGGATGGATACAAGAGGCTGCCTTGCGCATGTTACATAATAACCTGGACCCTGAAGTAGCCGAACGCCCTGAGGATTTAATAGTGTATGGAGGCATAGGAAAAGCCGCCCGCAACTGGGAGGCCTTTGATAAAATAGTGGAAACCCTGCGCGATTTAGAAGATGATGAAACACTGATAGTACAAAGTGGCAAACCGGTGGGTGTATTGCGCTCGCATAAAGATGCCCCGCGGGTAATAATTGCCAACAGCAACCTGGTAGGCAAATGGGCTACCTGGGAGCACTTTCGTGAGTTAGAAAAAAAGGGCCTTATAATGTACGGGCAAATGACTGCCGGTAGTTGGATATATATAGGCACACAAGGCATTGTGCAGGGCACTTACGAAACCTACTTATCGTTGGCTAATCAGCACTATGGTGGCACCTTAAAGGGGAAGTTGAATGTAACTGCCGGTTTGGGTGGAATGGGTGGCGCACAGCCGCTTTCTATAACCATGAACGAAGGAGTGTGTTTGGCTGCCGAAATGGAAGAGTGGCGGATGCAGAAAAGAATCGAAACCCGTTACTTAGACAAATACACGCACAATATTGATGAAGGTATTGATTGGGCGCTGCAGGCTAAAGAAAATGGAGAAGCAGTTTCGATTGGCGTTTGTTGCAATGCAGTTGATTTGTTACAGCGCTTGATTGACAGAAACATTACACCCGATACCTTAACCGACCAAACATCGGCGCACGATGAGTTGATAGGATACTTTCCGGAAGGCTTAAGTGTAGAGCAGGCAAAGGTGCTGCGTGAATCTAATCCTGAGGAATATAGCAGACTCTCGTTAGATACAATGGCTAAGCATGTAAGGCAGATGCTGGAGCTGCAAAAGCGGGGTGCTATTACTTTTGATTATGGCAACAACATACGCGGGCAGGCTAAAGATAAACGCGGGGTAGAAAACGCCTTCGATTTTCCGGGCTTTGTACCGGCTTATATCCGGCCGCTGTTTTGCGAGGGCAAAGGCCCTTTCCGTTTCGTTGCCTTAAGCGGCGACCCGAATGATATTGCCGTATGCGATGAAAAGCTGAAAGAGCTGTTTCCCAACAACAAGGGGCTTTTGCGTTGGCTTACAATGGCGAAAGAGAAAATCGCCTTCCAGGGTTTACCTGCCCGCATTTGCTGGTTGGGCATGGGCGACCGCGAAATTGCAGGCGTGGCTTTTAACGAGTTAGTAAAAGAAGGAAAAGTAAAAGCCCCTATAGTTATTGGCCGCGACCATTTAGATACCGGTAGTGTTGCTTCGCCAAACCGTGAAACCGAGGCCATGATGGATGGCAGCGATGCCATTGCCGATTGGCCTATACTAAATGCTTTAATTAATACTGCCGGTGGTGCCAGTTGGGTATCGTTTCACCATGGTGGTGGGGTTGGTATGGGCTACTCGCTGCACGCCGGTATGGTAATAGTGGCCGATGGAACCGACGATGCCAAGTGCCGTTTAAAACGTGTATTGCACAACGACCCTGCTATGGGTGTTATACGCCATGCCGATGCCGGTTACGAAATTGCCAAAGAAACAAGCCGGAAGTTTGGGTTAGATTTATAATACATGCTGCATCAAATCATCTTTTGGCTCCAAACCCGCAGGCTGATAAACCTGGTACTGATAGTAGGATACTTTCTGTTCCTGCTTTTTATGCACGACCCTTTGGTGCATGTTTCGGTGTGGGTTGAAAAGCAACTTGGCCTGCAGGTATACAATATGGTAGTAGCTGCGGTTTTTGTATTGCTGGTGGCAATTGTCGGCTCTGTGCTTCTGCGCAAATTAATGGCAGATAAAGCCAACCGGCCTTTAAAACTTTTTTACCTGCTGTTTACCCTGCTTTTTTTGTTTACACACTCCCGTTTCATGTTCGACTCTAACATTGAGATTATCCACTCGTTAGAGTTTACCGGCCTTGCATTTTTAATATTTCCGCTTACACGGCGGTTTGGTGCTACTATATTTTTCACCCTGCCATTTATGCTTTTTGATGAGTGGTATCAGTATACGGTTTTATACCCGCTCGACTACCTGGACTTGAACGATATTATGACCGACACCTACGGGTGCGCCCTTGCTATGCTTACGCTAATGATATTGGGCATTAAAGGCTCAGAAAATGTAAAACCTTTCTGGCAACGAACTGAGTTTATTACACTTGTATCGGGGGTAGTATTGGTGTTAGTATTGGTTAAGCTATGTATCATAGCGCCATACGCCAACCAGGTTTGCGATAATACTTTGCTGCTAATTAACCACCGGCTTACCGAAGAGCCTTTTTGGCGCCCCCACCCCACCCACCATATCGATTTTCACGTAATGAAACCATTGGAAGCATTAATTGCCATTACTACCCTGCACCTGTTTTATTTTGGGCTGGATAGTTTTAGGTCGGTGCCGAATGTTATGGCGGAGGGTCATTAACTTTGAGCTATTTGGGGCAAAATTTGTAGCTTTACACTATGTCAACTAAAAATCCGGCAAAAAAACTAACCAACCGTGATGTGGCTTTCGGTATAGGCCGAAAAGCGACTAGCGAAGAATTGCAGGAATACCTGGAAAGGCCGGTAGGTAAATTTCAGGAGGCAAAGGAGGTTTTAAAAGACCTTAAAGCTGAACTAAAACAGCGGCGTGACAAACGCAAAGCATCGTGAACTTATATATCAGCGAAACTGCTCAGGAGAAAACAAGGGACGTGGCTGAGTTTGTAGATGACCTTAATTTACCCGGTGCAGGCGATAGATGGGCTGAACGTCTAATTGATTTCCTTCTCGAACATTCAAAGTTAGATAATGTGCAATGGCAATTATGTAACCACCATTATTTGGCTGCTAAGTTTTATTCCTGTGTTCAATACAAAGGGTGGGTTATCGCTTTTAGAATAGAGTATGGTGAGTTTAGAGTATACGATTTCATTCATGGGTCTTTGCTTGCATAGAATAGGGAGTTATATGCTTAGCAGTAATTTCATAAATAAAAGCGCCATTCTTTTTACAGAATTGGGATTGAAATAATTAAATGGAAAGCATGGAGTTGAAGCTTTTTAATAATCATGTCCTGAAATCTTCTAACGAGGAGGAGTTTTTAAACTTTGGAGGCCCTTGGAGGACAAATTTTAGTTTAGATAGTATTCAACTGCCAGGGGAATATTTGTTAGAAGATTGTATTCAAATACACGAAGGCTATTGTGCGTTAATCCAAATAGAAACTTTGGGTAACTGGCGAAAAGATATTAGATTTTCCATTGTAGTTATAGATTTAATTGGAAAGCGGCTTATTAAATCAAAACTCAATTTTTCAGCATTATCTATTTTGAACATTTCACAAGAAGCAGTGTTAGTTACAGAAGAGTTTAATGTTGAAGAGGCGGAATCGTCTTTAATCATTGAAATAAATGACAGTAACTTTATCCAAGTTTCTAATCTTCTAGCGCTTAATTAAATAGTTTCTTTTCCGTTGTCCCGGAAACGCAATGTTGCATCTAAATTGCGGAGAAGCCTAACCTGATCATATTAAAACAAAAAGCGCCGTTCTGGAATCAGAACGGCGCTTTTATCATGTATCTAAAATCTCCTTATTGTCCTAAGTAAGCCTTTAGTGCCTTGCTGCGGCTTTGAGAGCGCAGTTTGGTAATAGCCTTATCTTTAATTTGGCGGATACGCTCGCGGGTAATACCCAGTTGTTCACCAATATCTTCCAAAGTCATTGGGTGCTCTACACCAATACCGAAGAATAATTTGATAACCTCTTTTTCGCGCTCGGTAAGTGAAGCCAAAGTTCTTTCGGTTTCAATACGTAAGCTGTCCTTGTAGTCCAGGTGGCTATCGGTTTTATCGGCGTTAAAGTTCTCTAACACGTCAATCAAGGCGTTCGATTCTCCATCGGTAAACGGCGCATCCATCGATACGTGGCGGGCCGAAATACCTAGCGTAGCTTCAACTTCCTCTACCGTAATTTCAAGCACCATGGCAACTTCCTCCGGCGTAGGTTCGCGTTGGTATTTTTGCTCCAATTCGCTAAACACTTTATTAATCTTGGTAAGCGAGCCAACTTTGTTAAGTGGCAAACGCACCATACGGCTATGCTCGGCTAATGCCTGGATAATAGACTGACGAATCCACCATACAGCGTAAGAGATAAACTTAAAACCGCGGGTTTCATCAAACTTTTGAGCCGCTTTTACAAGGCCCAGGTTTCCTTCATTTATCAAGTCGTTAAGCGACAATGAGTTATTTTGATACTGCTTAGCCACCGACACCACAAAACGTAAGTTGGCGCGGGTAAGTTTTTCTAAGGCAGTTTGGTCTCCGGCGCGTATTCTGCGCGCCAAATGCACTTCTTCTTCCGGTGTTAACAGGTCTTCCTTACCTATCTCCTGAAGATATTTTTCAATCGACTGGCTTTCGCGGTTGGTAATTGATTTCGAAATCTTTAGTTGTCTCATTATAGGTATCCGTATTTATATGATGGCCCTACCCCAAAAAGCGGCGGAACGCGAAAATAAAATTTCTAATTAAATACAAGCAATGTAATTAGTAAAACGCCTAAAAGCAAGTGTTTGTTTAGCCTTTAGTAACATTTGTATATTGGTTTTTACAACCTATAGACGATAAAACAGGGCTAAAATTGTTAGGTATTGCCGAAAGATTAACTTTTTTATGGATTTAGCTGATGTTGGTAGCTTACGTGGTAAATTTCTTTAAGCCAGCTGGTTATTTCGGGCACTACGGAATCGGCATCCTCATGCAAAACGGCGTGGCTGCGGCCCGGAAACTGCGAAAACTTCTTTTTACAGGTAATTTTATCGAATATTTTTTGGGTATAGGCCACCGGAAAAATAGAGTCGGCAGTGCCTTGCAGCACCATTACAGGCACTTTTATCTCCTCCACGGGCTTATCCATAGCAGTATGCGCCAGCGACTGCAGGGCGCGTAGCGATATGGTTTTAAGGCAAAGCGGGTCGCTTTCCATAAAAGCCTTGGCGCTGCCAAAGTATTTAACCGGAATTTTATCTAAATCGATATACGAATTTACCGGCACTTGCACGTCGGGCAATACGTCGCCTGCTTTGGCAATCAATAGTTTAAGGTATTTAAATACCCGCGGGTGTCGCGAAAGCTGTAAGGTATCGGGCGAAGTGAGGTCGGCAAAGTTTTGGCAAACAACCGAGTTTATGCGATTGTCTTTAGCCGCCAGATAGAACGCTACAATACCTCCTTGGCTGCTGCCCATTACACTTACTTTTGGGTTAAAGCGGTTAATAGCGTAGGTAATTACGTTTTGCGCATCCTTCATTATCTCGCTAATGGTGTAATCGCCGCGTATGCCCTCGCTTTGGCCATGGCCGCGCGGGTCGAAGGAGACTATGTTATAACCACATTGCCCCAATCTGTAAAGTATTTCGCCGTAGCAAAGGCCGTAAATGGCAGTGCCTGGTATAAATACTATGGTAGGGGCATCGGGTTCAAATTCGTAAATATCTACGTGCAGCTTTAGCCCGTCAGATATCACGGTATCGGTTTTAAAATAAGTATGCACGGGCGGAAAACCCACCGTTTCTACTATGTAGTCAAAATATTCGTGTAGGGAGTTATAAGTTCTTTCTTTAGTTACATACATGGCTGCAAGGTTTACAAGGTTTCAGAAAAAAAAGGATGGTGAAATTAAGGTTTTGTTTTTAAAAACTGCCGCAGCATGCCTTTGGCTATTAAATATTGCCCGGCCATGTATAAGACCATTATAAAAATGCCGGCCGTTTCAAAAGGGCTTAAGAATTTGCTTATGGCAATTATAGAGTCGGAAACCATGAAAAGCAAGGCCCCGGCAAAAACCAGTAAAAAGCTTTTATCGCTAACCCGCTTAAAGCGGTTTATGGCAAATGCTACCATTACCGATATGGCCCCTGTGTAAACCAATACCGGTACCAACACCGGCCGGTTGTGTTCGTTGCCATATATGGCTGGTATTAGCAACGATAGCAGGGCTCCCATGTAAATAAGCAAAGGCGCAGTAACCCATATCTTTTTCGGAAACAAAGCCTCTGCCTCTCTATTGGTAACCTTTGCGAAAGCCACTGTGTAAAGTATATGGGTTATTAAAAAACCTACCAGGCCCAGCAGAAAGAAGTTTTCATTTTGCTCAACAAACATAAGGGCCACATCGCCCACCCACGAAAAACAGAAAGCGGCCACCATTAGTTTGTGTGTTGGGTTCCAATTGCCCTCTACAGCTGCTATATAATAGGCTACCAATAGCACCATTAGCAGCGGCTTAGAGGCAAATTGCAGGGTGGCGTGGCCGGTGGCTACTGCATAAACTTGTATAGCTGCCAAAATGAGGTACAGGTAATCGAGCGATTTTTTCATTGGGTAATGTTGGGTTGAGAAAATGCTTACCGGTTGCTTACTTAATACGCTACCGAGTCAACAAATGTGTCAAAAAATCCGTAAAAAACACGGCATCGGACAATACGTGCTGTCATTATTGCCACACAAAAATGGCCTCGAAAACAAAATAAAATTTTTATTCCGGTGCATTAAATTACGCTGAAACCCTTACAGGGCTTATGTTTTATTAGCATTTGCTTAACACAATTTTATATTTTTGCAGCGCGTTTTTAAAGGATTTTTGTGCTTGCGTTCTGGTTGGCATAAAATCTGACTAAAGCGTAAACATTAATTAACCAAATCAAAAAAAGGAAATGGCAACAAACAACTTCCAAGAAAACCTGAAGAAATACTTCTACTCAGGCGTTGGACTTGCAGCACACACTGCTGAAGTAGTTCAAAAATCAGTAAACGAATTAGTAAAAAAAGGCAAAGTTAGCGAAGCTGACGGTAAAAGAATCGTAGGCGATGCTATTAAGAAAGTTGAGGCTCGTCGCCCTGAACTTGAAGCTAAGTACAATGAAGCTGTACACAAATTTGTAAAGCTTACTACTTCAGAAATGACCAAGCTTCAAAAACAAGTTGAAAAACTTGAAGGCCAACTTAAAAGAGGCGCAAAGCCAGCTCCTAAAGCTGCCGCTAAGCCAGCCGCTAAAGCTGTAGCTAAAAAGAAAGTAGCTAAGAAAAAAGCAAAACCAGCTGCAAAACCAGCCGCTGCTGCCAGCGAAACTGCTTCGAACGCTTAATTAAGCCCCGAAACGTAATAGAAAATGCCCCCGCAAAACCGGGGGCATTTTTTTTAAGGTATGGTCTAAACGTGTAAGGATTATAACGACCCGCTTTCAGGTGGTTTTACCCAAAGTGAGCTTTATGTGTATTGTTTGTAATGTAAGTCAATACATTTTTTATTTTTAAACCGAAATGATATTCGACCAAACGTTCCGCAACCTAAACCGCACCCGCGAAATTCTCGGAATCCTTATTAAATACGGCTTCGAAGATTTTATTGCTAATTCTACGTTGCGCAATTTGGTATCGGAAAGTATGCGTATTAAGTGGTTGCGCGATGAGAAGCCCGTAATGGAGTATACGCGGTTTGAACGCGTGCGCATGGCAGCTGAAGAGTTGGGCCCCACCTTTATAAAGCTGGCACAGATATTAAGCAACAGGCCCGATATTATACCCGAGGGGCTGGTAAAGGAGTTTGAAAAACTACAAGACCGTGTACCCCCAGTGCCGTTTGTGCAGGCCAAAGAGATAATTGAAAGAGAAACGGGACGAAAGATAGAAGAGCTTTTTGAAGAGTTTAATGAAAGCCCTATAGCTTCGGCCTCTATAGGCCAGGTTTACAGGGCCAAAATGCGCACCGGCGAAGCAGTAGTTGTAAAAGTACAGCGCCCCAGCGTAGCCGAAATAATTGAACAAGACCTTGCCATTATTACCGAAGCTGTAAGGCGGATGGACCGCTACATGAAAAAGCAGGGCGTGCTTAATGGTGAAGAAGTAGTGCGGGTTTTTGAACGGGCTATTACAAAAGAGCTGGACTACCAGAACGAGGCCCGCAATATTGACCGGTTTAGAACCACCTACCGCCACCGTAGCGATTTTTACGTGCCAAAAGCTTACCGCGAATTTAGTACCCAAAAGGTATTGATAATGGAGTTTGCCAAAGGCTGCAAAATTACTGATGTAGACCAACTACGCGCCTGGAACCTAAGCCCGGCAAGGATAGTAGAGAAGGGAATGGATATTTACCTTTCGCAAATTTTTGAGTTTGGCTATTTCCATGGCGACCCACACCCCGGTAATATATTGGTAAATGAAGAAGGCACTATCATACTGCTGGATTTTGGTATGGTTGGGCAGCTAATGAAAAAAGATAAGTATGCCTTTGCCGGTATATTTATAGCCATGAGCCGCTTTGATGCCCGCGAAATGGCAACACAACTTAAAAAGCTGGCGGTAGAAGATAATATTACCGACATGCGCCAGTTTGTATATGATTTGAATGATTTGATTGAAGATTACGCACACTTAGATGTAAGCGAAAGTTCGATTCAGGATGTAATACAGCGCCTGCAAAAAATAATGTACGATTACCACATTACCGTACCGGGTGGTGTGTTTTTGGTGTTTAGGGCCTTTGCCATTTTAGAGGGTATTGGTAAAAAACTGCACCCTAATTTTAAAACGTACGAGTTTATTCGGCCGTACGGACAAAAGCTGCTTACCGACCAGCTAAAGCCAGAGAACTTAGCTGCAGAAGCGTCGCAAAGGTTCAGTAACCTTACCGGGTTTTTAAACAGTTTTCCGGTTGAGTTGCGGGGTATATTGCAGCAAATAAGCAAGGGCAAGTTGCATGGCGAAATTGAGTTGCAGGGTTACGGCTATGCGCTTAAAAAGTGGGATAGCATAAGCACCCGCCAATCGCTGGTGTATATTATTTGCACCTTAATGGTAAGTAGTACTATTGCATTACTGGCGCACTACCCGCCCGAAATGCAGTTTTACTATGGTATGAATGCCTGGAGCTTTATGGGCTATTGTATTGCCGGTGGCTTGTTTGTAATATGGCTGTATGCTATTATACGGCGCCAGGTTTATAAGTAAAATAGTCGTTACCTCCTTATAAAAAACGAAGCCCCCTCCGATTTATCAGAGGGGGCTTCGTTTTAAAATGTATTAATACTGCTTATTTAATTACGTTGAATTTGTCTTGTTTTAAAACGTTGCCTGCTTTATCGGCAATGCGATAAACGTAGGTACCAGAGGCTAATTCAGAAACATTTATTACAGTTTGAGTGCCGGCTAACTGCGTTGCCGAAACAAAGCGGCCGCTAATGTCGGTAACTATTGCGCTAAACCCTTCTGCGTTTTCGGCAGTAGCTACAGTAATAGCATCGGTAGTAGGGTTAGGGTAAATGCGCACGTTTAATTTATCGGCAATTTCGCGCAAGGCATTAGGAAGTTGGTTATAAGTAAACAAAACGCCGTCTACGTTCAATACAGAGCCTGCAGTGCCAATAGTGCCTGGTACGCTTGAGTGGAAAGAAAGAAGTAGTGAATCCGGTGTTCCGGCAGGAATACCTAAACCTACACCAACCAATGCCCAGCTACCGTTTGTTGAAGGCAAGTTAAGGCCACCCGCCAATAAGGTATTGCCGCCACTGCCAGAAACTTCTAAAGCTGCAAAGGCACTATCGGTAGAGCCGGCTGCCGGCGTATATTTAATAAAGAAGTAGATAGAGTCTGGTCTTGAAGTAAAGGGGGTACCCAATAACACTAATCCCGGGCCATTTGGCGGTGGAGAGTATGAACCTGTGCCTGTAGAAACAAAACCGGCAATCAATCGCTTGGTAGGGCCGGCTTGTATAGAATCTGTTTTAATTTTAACCGAAGCGCTACCCAGTATCTTATCTACCGAATCTCTGGAAGTAATTCCAAGCGGGGTGCCAAATGCAGATTCCCAGGTTGCCCAGCCATCAGGGTTTTTAGGATCTGTCCAGGTGTCGAATCCTGCATTAGGTACTTGCTGCTGCGCGTTAACTGCAAAAAAGGCTACCATAAGAGCAGCCAAAAGGGTAAATTTTGTTCTCATTTTTTATTTTTTGTTGTGAATGATTTTGTGGCCGCAAATGTATTATTTCGACTAAACGCCAGACCGCAAATACCTATGAAATACATCAGTTTTGTAAAAAATGACAGTTCTATGACAATTGGAAAGTACCCGTTATTGAACCGGTGAATCGGAGGGGTTTGAAAAGCCCAATAAAGGTAAACCCAATAAACTGTTTGCCGGAATAGAGGCGATTTAAATCTCTTTAAAAGTAGCTATAATCTTATTAATATCTTCTTTAAAGTGCAGTTTGCGGCTTTCGCTGCGGGTCCAGATGCTGAGGTGGTAGATGCCTTTTTTACCGGTAAACAGCACCTCGCTAAAATAAATGTTCTCTTTGCTCATTTTGCCAAATACTTCTGCCCGCACCCCTTTCAAATCGCCGGCGGTAATATCCAGCGAATCAGAAACTACTGCATCCGGCATTGATTTACGCAGTGTAGCAATGTTAGCCTGCATTTCCTTTTGTAAATCGGTATTGGATATTGTTTCGCCAATAGCATAAAAGTTTCTAAACCGGTTGGCATACTGCAAATCGGCACCCGGCTTTAAATCTTTGGTCTCCTTCATCCACGAGGGAAGAGCTATCGAAAACTTGTTATTGGCATTTACGGTTTGGTAATCGCCCGAATATTTACAGGCGCTAAGCAGTAACATACTACACATAACTGTAGCCCAAAAAGAGAAACTATTTTTCATTACACTAAAATTTCGGTGCGAATGTAATCGTTACGATTTATTCTGTGCATGCAATTGTTTGCGCAATGTTTTAGCACGTAAATCGGGGCCATCGTGGCTCCAGCCCGGCGGGTAAAAAATATACTTCAGCTTATCGGAAAACTTAGGGGCGCGTTTAACATCTTTCCAAATATCTACAAACTCGTGCCCTGCTATTACAAACAGGTTATAGGTGTTTATGTTTTTGGTAATGCCATACACCGGCTTTTCATTGTCATCTTCCGGAGCAAAAGTGCCTAATAGGCGGTCCCAGATGATTAAAATGCCGGCGTGGTTTTGGTCTAAATACCGTACATTGCTGGCATGGTGCACGCGGTGGTGCGAAGGCGTATTAAAAATAAACTCGAACCACTTGGGCATGCGGCGGATTAACTCGGTATGCACCCAGTACTGGTAGATAAGCGAAATACTCATCATCATTAAAATCATTAGCGGCGGAAACCCAACCAGGGGCAACCATAGCCACCACACGTATTTGTAAAGCTGCTCGGCCCAGCTTTGGCGCAGGGCAGTAGCCAGGTTTAGCGTAGTAGATGAGTGGTGATTAACATGCGCGGCCCACAGCAATCTAATTTCGTGGCTAAGGCGGTGGTGCCAGTAAAAGGTAAAATCGTCGGCAAATAAAATAAGCACCCAAACCCACCAGTGCCAGCCAAGGCCTCCATTTTCGCCATGCACGGCATTAAAAATAAGAGTGTAAACACCAAAGGCCAGCCCCTTCATTACCACATTAATAACCAGCGAGCCAAGGCCCATGCCGATAGAAGAAAGCGCTTCTTTTTTTTCGTATAACTGTAGCTGCTCTTTCCAGTTAATATAAAGCTCGGTAGCTATGGCAATTAAAAAAAACGGAATGGCGTATACCACCGGGTCGGTGGCAGGGTCCATACTTTTAAATATTTGCAGCAGGTGCATAATCAGTTCTTTTAGTCGTAAACTCCTCTCTGTATTTTGTAAACCAAAGCAAAGATAATAAGGCTACAGCAGCTATTGCAATGATGGCCATCATAAAAAACGCAGTGCCCTTAAGCAGCATAATAAACAAGGCACTGATGGCTACAATGCGCAAATATTCCAGCGCTGTTACCCAGCTTTTGCGCTCAAATATGCCCCCTATATTGGTAAGCGAAAATATAATAAGCGCTGCGGCCAGCAGGGTTAGCGCCCAGTTTTGGCTAAAAGGCGGTTTAGAATGCAACAGTAAAAAAGTGGTAGTGCCTACCAATACCAACACAAACTGAAAGAAGGCATAATTGGTAAGGCCCGATGATATTTCGGTATCGTATTTATGAAAGGTTTGGGGGGTAACTTCTTTAAGAGGCTCTACACCACCCAGCTCGGCAGGTTTCCAACCGGGGGCTTTAAACATCATACCAAAGAAGTGACCAACGCTATTTACTTTAAACGATTGGCGGAATAAATCAATCCAGTATTCGAAGTTTACATACACCGGGTTCCAGCTATTGGTTTGCTTGGTAATGCCATATACCACTTCTTCCTCCTCGGCCTGAAAAGTGCCAAACCAGCGGTCGAAAATGATGAGTGTGCCCCCGTGGTTTTTATCGATGTATTTAGGGTTTACGCCGTGGTGTACCCGGTGGTGCGATGGTGTATTGAAAACATATTCGAAGGCCGGGTGCATTTTGTGTATCAGCTTGGTGTGTATCCAAAACTGGTAAAGCGTTTGCAGCGAGGCAATGGTTAAAAAGGCCACCGGTGAAAACCCCAATACTGCCAACGGCAGATAAAATACCCAGCTAAAAGCCCCCTGCAACCAGGCCTGGCGCAAAGCCACGGTAAGGTTATACTCTTCGCTTTGATGGTGAACGATATGACTACCCCATAAAAAAGAAATTTCGTGGGCCAGGCGGTGAAACCAGTAATAGAAAAAATCGATTCCGAAAAACAGCGCAGCAAAAATTACTACGCCAATAGTGGTTTTAATGCCGGCAGAAACGTTGCCGCCGAACAAAGCCGCCGAAACAGTATCGGCATCAATTTTCCAGATAGAATGTTCGTATAGCCAGGTGTAGCCAATAAAGGTGAATGTTTTTAAAAAGATGCCACTTATTTGCGAGCCAATACCACAGCTTAGGTTGGCGATGGCATCGTTCATCCGGTAGTAGCTAAGGTTTTGCATTTTGGCTATCAGCAACTCAATGCCTATAAGCAAAAAGAAAACAGGTATGGCAAAAACAATCAAACTCATAGCGGGTATTTAATTAGTAAAGGTAGTTAATAGTTAAAAGATGGGGCATGATTTTACACCATTTGGCTTGACGTGTGTTGCAGGCTTATACTACCCTATAATTTCATTTTTCTGCCTACCTTTTTGCCTACTTTTCTGCCTACCTTTTTCATTCATTAAAAGTCTTTAAAAATGCCTTACTATCAATATGTTGTATCGCTTTAACCGAAATAAAAGTAGTTTAAAAATTACAGCAAT
Source organism: Chitinophagales bacterium (assembly GCA_044228435.1). GTDB lineage: Bacteria > Bacteroidota > Bacteroidia > Chitinophagales > LD1 > Bog-950. The sequence continues at coordinate 300 of JBGAUW010000025.1, read as the reverse complement.
TTTCTGCGCTTTTTTTACCAACCCTCCAGGCCCGGAATTTGAAGAAACCCACAGGTGTTACAGTTTACACTTTTTTTGTAACAATCTGAGTTAAGCGGCTGGGAATCAGATAACTGACCTTAAACCTGTGTGTAACAACGTAACATTTTTGGTTTAAGCGGTGTGTCGTCCTGAAAAAAGTTGACACATTTAGGCCTTAATCCTGTAATAGGTTTACAAATATAAATTAGTCCTGCATTCCCTTTACATTTGTGGCGAGGAGGAAACGGAAGTGAGCAATGCTGAAGAGCAACTCACCAG
>JBGAUW010000046.1:0-12888 GCA_044228435.1 Chitinophagales bacterium | reverse complement strand
GTGCCATTATTTAAACCTAGATTTTAGCTTCTTGCGCTTACTGCCTTGTTGCTTAGCACAAAAAGCTTTACTCACTGCCGGGCTCCATTCTTGCGCCAAAGGGGGCTACTTGCTTGTGGAGACGTAGGCACAGCCTATGCCCAGTAGGACAAGAAGTTAGTTTTGAGGATAATAGAAATAAATTAACTAAAGATATGCCTATTCTTCTATTTAGAAATTAAACCCTGTTTGGTATTTATATTCATCCGCATTCCAAGTGTCATCTCCAGGTATGTCAGGAATAGGTTTATCTAGCCAAAACTGCACATTTGTTAGATCCTTAGCTTTCCTTTCATAAAACGTCCTTTTAATAGGGTCTAATTCCGCAAATTTTTGTCGTAGGCCATTTAGGTCTGAAACAGATTGATATTGGGAATTAGCTAAAGAAATCATTTCGAAAAGGGTATTGTATGCAACTGTTGCTGCCTCTATTTCCGGTGATTTTCCTGTATGCACAAACTTATTTCTTGCTTTGCGGATTTTTGATAAACTATTGTATAAATCTTCTGTTATAATTTTGCGCTCGTAAAGCATCTCTATTCGAGTTGAACTGGTCCAAGACCTAGTATCTGATAAGAATTCTTTTCTGCCAACTATTTTGCTCGAAGACGCCTGCTCAACAAATTCTATCTCCCATATGCAATCTATAATCTGTTCGATAGAAACCCAATTATAAATTAATGATTCCGCATAAGAATTAGTAATAAAGGAACTAACACCCTTAATTAAAATCGATGGAGTTAAGTTTTTAATTGTATCTAAGTAAGCAGTGCCTTTTTTATATGCGTCTATCAAGTCGGTAAGTAGTATACAGTTTGTATTCAATAATACTATGTTATCTTTTACACTAGAATGCTTGTGTCTAAAAGCGTTTTTCAGCTCCACAAATGCGTTATTTGCGGAATCTATAGTTTTGAAATAATGGTTTGTATAAACAATACAACGCTGAACGTAAGTTGCATCTATTGCTTGTATGTAAATTCCTCCCAACAAGAGCCTTCCAAAAAAGTCATTAAACTTCTCTACCGCTTTAGTAATATTCTTGAATTCAGTCGTAGCAGGCAGAATAAAACCACCATCAAACGTAATTGCTAGAGTGTGATTGTCAGCAAGACCTATATCAATAGTTCCTGAAAATCGATGTAATTTCACATAATCATAGCTATGCTGGTTTATCTCTTTGATTGTTGGGAGCCATTCATCTCCCATACTGCGTTTAACAATCCGAAAAGGTTCAGGTGATGCTAGAATTCCTGCGATTACGACATTATCTTTTGTGTCCATTGAACTTTATGTAAATTCCTACTAATTATGAAGTCCTATCCGTTGTTAGAAATGTTCAAAATAGGATTACTTCGGGATGTTAATTAAATATAAGTCACCGACTTCTTAAATACGAATTACATATTCCTCCTATACTGTGCACCTATTCCGATGAAACCTCGGAATCTCCGGTCTACATACTTCGTCTGTATTGTCCTCCGACTTCAAACAGCGCATGCGTAATTTGGCCCAGGCTGCAGTGCTTAACGGTTTCCATAAGTTCTTCAAACAGGTTGCCATTTTGTATGGCAACCTGTTGCAGGCGCTTAAGGGCTTCGTCGCTTTTGGCGCTGTGGCGTTGCTTAAAGGTGTTTAGGGCGTTTATCTGAAACTCCTTTTCGCCGGTAGTGCTGCGGATAACCTCGGCCGGTATAATGGTAGGCGAGCCGTTTTTGCTTAAAAAGGTGTTAACCCCCACAATAGGAAACTCACCGGTGTGTTTTTGGTGTTCGTAAAACAGGCTCTCCTCTTGTATTTTATTGCGCTGGTACATGCGCTCCATAGCGCCCAGCACGCCGCCGCGCTCGGTAAGGCGCTTAAACTCGGTCAGCACAGCTTCTTCTACCAGGTCGGTTAGCTCTTCAATTAAAAAGCTGCCCTGGTTGGGGTTTTCGTTTTTGGCGGTGCCCAGCTCGCGGTTAATAATCAACTGTATGGCCATGGCGCGGCGCACACTCTCTTCGGTAGGGGTGGTAATGGCCTCGTCGTAGGCATTGGTGTGCAGGCTGTTGCAGTTATCGTAAATGGCATACAGGGCCTGCAGGGTGGTACGGATGTCGTTAAAATCAATCTCCTGCGCGTGCAGGCTGCGCCCACTGGTTTGTATGTGGTATTTAAGCTTTTGGCTGCGGTCGTTGGCCTTATACTTGTTCTTCATGGCCTTGGCCCATATACGGCGCGCCACGCGGCCAATTACGCTATACTCGGGGTCCATACCGTTGCTGAAAAAGAAAGAGAGGTTAGCCGCAAAATCGTCAATGTTCATACCGCGGCTGAGGTAATATTCTACATATGTAAAGCCGTTGCTAAGCGTAAACGCCAGCTGGGTAATAGGGTTAGCGCCGGCCTCGGCAATGTGGTAGCCGCTAATGCTTACGCTGTAAAAATTGCGCACCTTTTTATCGATAAAGTACTGCTGCACATCGCCCATTAGCTTCAGGCTAAACTCGGTGCTGAAAATGCAGGTGTTCTGTGCCTGGTCCTCTTTTAAAATGTCGGCCTGCACGGTACCGCGTACCGATTGCAAAGCCTTTGCCTTTAACTGCTCATACACATCCGGCGGTAATACATCGCTACCGCTTAGGCCCAATAGCTTTAAGCCAAGGCCATTGTTTCCCTCCGGTAATTCCCCGTTGTATTTTGGTAGTTCGCTTTTTGCATTCAATTCCGCATTCCGGTTTCCGCCTTCCGCATTCGCCAGATACTTCTCACACTCCTGGTCTATCGCCGCGTTCATAAAGAACGCAAGGATGATAGGTGCCGGTCCGTTGATGGTCATGCTTACCGATGTTTTGGGGCTGCATAAATCGAAACCGCTGTAAAGCTTTTTGGCATCGTCGACCGTTGCAATGCTTACACCGCTGTTGCCAATTTTACCATAAATATCGGGGCGATGGTCGGGGTCTTCACCATAAAGCGTAACGCTATCGAAGGCCGTAGAGAGGCGGATAGCCGGTTGCCCTAACGATACATAGTGAAAGCGCTTGTTAGTGCGCTCGGGGCCGCCTTCGCCGGCAAACATGCGGGTAGGGTCCTCACCCTCGCGCTTAAGCGGAAATACACCGGCGGTGTAAGGAAACTCGCCGGGCACGTTCTCCTGCAATTGCCATTTAAGTATATCGCCCCAATCGGAGTAGCGCGGCAGGTATACCTTGCGGATGCTGGTGCCGCTAAGTGATTTATAGGTAAATGGCAAATCCAATACCTTATCGCGCACCTGGAAGGCGAAGGTTTCGGCGCTGTATTTTTTCTTTAGGGCTTCCCAATCGTCGAGCAGCTTTTTGTTATCGGGGTGCAGTTTTTTGGTGTAGGTATCTATCAGATTTTTAATCTCGGCGTTGTCTTTCAGCTCCGCACTAACACCGGTTAGCTTGTATAGCTTGCTGGCAATGGTGGCCTGCTCGCTAACCCATTGGTCGTAGCTTTCGTTGTTCTCGGCAATTTCGGCCAGGTAGCGTACCCGTGCCGGTGGTATTATCTGCGATTTACTGCTGGTTGCTTTAGCCGAAGTGTGTTTAACGGTAAACTCGCCACCGGTTTTTTCTTTCACCTTTTGCATTAGCACCTCGAAGAGGTGGTTAACGCCGGGGTCGTTAAACTGCGAAGCAATGGTGCCTACAATAGGCAGGTCTTCGTTCTTAGCCTGAAACATGGTGTGACTGCGTTTGTATTGCTTGCACACATCGTTCAACGAATCTAAAGCACCGGCCTTATCAAATTTGTTGATGGCGATAACATCGGCATAATCGAGCATGTTTATTTTCTCCAGTTGCGATGCCGCACCGTATTCGGGGGTCATTACATACATGCTTACGTTGCAGTAATCTAAAATGCTGGCATCGCTTTGGCCTACACCGGCGCTTTCGAGAATGATGAAATCGAAGTTAGCCGCACGGCAGATATCAATGGCCTCCTGCACGTGTTCGCTTAGGGCTTTGTCGCTCTCGCGGGTAGCCAGCGAGCGCATATAAGCACGGGCATTGCTGATACTGTTCATGCGTATGCGGTCGCCCAACAGAGCGCCACCGGTCTTCTTTTTACTGGGGTCAACGGATATTACGGCAATAGTTTTATCGGTAAAGTTGCGGAGGAAACGGCGCACAATTTCATCGGTAACCGATGATTTGCCGGCCCCACCGGTGCCGGTGATGCCGAGGACAGGAATGGTGCCCCGCTCCGCCGCGGCGGAGGTTCCAAGGCCACCCTTTTTCTCAAACGGTGGCAAAATCACACTGTTTAACCACGTCTTCAATCATGCCTTCCAGGCCCATGTGGCGGCCATCATCGGGTGAGTATATTTTGGCAATGCCGTAGTTGTGCAGTTCTTCAATTTCGGTAGGCAGTATGGTGCCGCCGCCGCCGCCGAAAATTTTAATGTGCCCGCAGTTGCGCTCTTTTAGCAGGTCGTACATGTATTTAAAAAACTCGATGTGCCCGCCCTGGTAGCTGGTTACGGCAATGCCCTGTGCATCTTCCTGTATGGCGCACTCAACAATCTCCTGCGCGGTGCGGTTGTGGCCCAGGTGGATTACCTCGGCGCCTTTGGCCTGCATTATACGGCGCATAATATTAATAGCGGCATCGTGCCCATCAAACAGCGAAGCGGCTGTTACAATCCGCACTTTATTTTTCAGTTGTAAACTCATAGTTCAGTTGTCGGTTTTCAGTTGCCAGTTGATAGTTGGGGTTGCCGGTGGATGGTTGTTAGGTAACAGCCCGCCGGGCAGCCTTTTTAATCGGGGCGTAAAGGTAGCAGAATGGGGGAAAGTTTAGGGCTGGAAAAGGCTAAAGGCAAACCTCCCTAAATCCCTCCTTCCCGATAAATCGGGATGAGACAAAAGGAGGGACTTTAGCAGCCAACAGCCGCCTCATCCCGAACTGTCTCGCAATACAAATGTTCGGAAGATGACAAAATTGAGGAAGCATGTCAGTCTGAGCGCAGTCGAAGACAAGTGCTTCCGCCTGCGCCAATGCCGCACTTCGACTACGCTCAGTGTGACATTGGCTTGGTTTTTACAAGCAGCCAGCAGCCGCCTCATCCCGAACTGTCCTGCCTTCGGCGGACGGGGTCACCATTGAGACAGCAGAGGCGGTGTTTTAAGCCTGAGTCTTATCTTTCCAAACATCGGTTGTTTTAATAGTAGTTATTATTTCCTCCAGATCAGGATAGTTATTTAAATCCACCTGAAGTTCCTGTCCGTCTTTCATCCACAAATTCAGAGAGGCGCTTCTGCTGGAAGTTTCCCTATTTTTAGCATCTATACCGCTATACAGCAAATTTTTTATTGTTGCGGTTTCCACATCTTCAAACAATATTTCATCTCTTGTTCCTGTGAAAATCAGCTTTAAAATCAATCTGTCCTGGTAGATAGTGAGCGAAGTGTAGCCCCCAATCAGCATAAACAAAAACATAAAGAAAGCACAGGTAAACACGATAAAAAAATGACGTGCGTATTTAACGTTTGGGTCCACATTAAAACATTGCATTAAACATATTATAGCAAGTAAGCCCAAAAACGCAATAACAAATACATAAGGGTAAAATGTTGTTTTAAAAACACGTAAAGGCGTTGCACCCAAACTCATATTGATAGATTGCTGGCTTTACGGCCTTTCCATTACCGTTCCACACTTTTTGCAGGTGCACAGGTCTTTATTGCTGTAAAAGCGGTCCATAACTACCGGAAGATCTTTTACAATGTCGTCTACGCGCAGTTTTTCTTCGTATAGCTTGTTGCCGCAGTTTTCGCAATACCACTGAAAGCCGTCTTTTACATCTTTAGGGCGCGTAACTTCCATTACCAGGCCCACGGTGTTTTCGAAGCGGCGGGGGCTGTGCGGGGTGCCGGCAGGCAGCAAAAATATGTCGCCCTCTTTAATGGGTATATCTACAATCTTTTCGTCTTCTACAATTTTAAGCAGCATATCGCCTTCTAACTGGTAGAAGAATTCCTCCGTTTCGTTGTAGTGAAAATCTTTGCGCTTGTTGGGGCCGCCTACTACCATTACAATAAAATCGTCGTTGCCGGTGTATACCACCTGGTTCATTACCGGTGGTTTTAAAAGGTGGCGGTGCTCATCAATCCATTTTTTAAAATTAAAAGGTCGCTTAATAGCCATGTGCTTGTGGTTTTTAAAAGTTGAACTCCAGTCCTATTACTTCTGACTTAATTAAGCCCTGCGCTTTATACTGCTCTTCGTATTCATTGTTTACCAATGAGTATTTGAATACCGTTTTATCTTCGGGAAAAACAATGAAATATTCCTTTACCCCATACTGCTCATACAAATCGAATTTCTCTTTGGTATCGCGGTAAACGCTGGATGGTGAAATGATTTCGAAAATTACATCGGGAGCACCATGCAGGCCCTGCTCACTTATTATTCCACGATTCGTATTATCGATAAAAAGCAGGTCGGGTTGAACCACCACCTCTCCTAAGGTAACATCCATTGGAGCCAACAATATTTCTCCGTTGTGGGCCTTGCTCAAATGCAGGAAAAGTTGTGCTGCTATATCAGAAACGCTTCTTTGATGACCATAGCTTGGCGCAGGTTCGTTAATGTACGCAATTCCATTAATCAGCTCAGCGCGCTCATAGGGCAGCTTCATAAACTCCTCCAGCGTCATTTTCTTTTTTTCATCTGTTACCATAGTGGCAGTATGATTTGTAAATTGCACCACTAAATTAATAAAATGAATCTGGACCTTACCGGTAAAAATGCCTTTATAGGCGGAAGTAGTAAAGGAATTGGCCGCGCCGTAGCTATAGAACTGGCAAAGCTGGGCGCCAATATTACGCTTGTAGGCCGCGATGAAGCTGCCCTGGTGCAGGGGCAGATTGATTTAAGTTTTGTAAGCAAGGCCGAGCAGCACCACGATTCGCTGGGGGTTGATTTTGCGAACGTAGAAAAAGTGCATGCCGCTGTGCAAAGGCACATGAAACGGACCGGCAAAACTTACCACATACTGGTAAATAATACCGGTGGCCCTGCGGGCGGAAAAATAATGGATGCACAGGAGGATGAATTTGTAAAGGCGTTTGAGGCCCACCTGCTAAACAACCACATGCTAACCAAGCTATTTGCCGAGGGCATGAAGGCTGATAACTACGGCCGTATTATTAATATTATTTCTACCTCGGTTAAGCAGCCGTTGGCTAACCTGGGCGTAAGCAACACCATACGCGCGGCAGTGGCCAATTGGGCAAAAACCATGTCGGTTGAATTGGGCGCCTTTGGCATAACCGTAAACAATGTATTGCCCGGCGCTACCGAAACCGACAGATTGCACAGCCTTATAAAAACCAAAGCCGAAAAAACCGCTACGGCCGAAGAAAACGTGCGCGCCGAAATGCTGCACGAAATACCTATGAAACGTTTTGCCAAACCCGAAGAGGTAGCCGCAGCCGTGGCCTTTTTAGCATCGCCGGCAGCAGCTTATATTAACGGTACCAACGTAGTGGTAGATGGCGGAAGAACCGGTAATTTGTAAACGCTGCAAAACAAAAAAAGCCGGTGCTTGCGCACCGACTTTCTGAAACAAACCATTAAATCGTAGAAGTATTAGTTAACCGATAGCTTTAAATTGCTTTCGGCGGTTGCCGATTTTATCTGTACGGTATAAAACCCCTTAGGCATTTGTTGTGTGTTGAATGTAAAGCGGTTGTCGCCATGGTTGCCGGCCTGTGCATTTGAAGATACAAGCACACCGGATACATTGTAAATGTTAATGGTAATATCATTTGCATCGTTCGCGAAAAACTCAACATTAACTACATCGCCAGATGGATTTGGATACAGGCGGCTTTGAGCAAATTTTGTGTCCTTAATGGCGGATAAGCCATTATCAAATTGCTCGAAGTAGTTAACCAGGCGCGAGTAGTCAACGTAAGCACCATTTTGCCAGGTGGCATACTGGCTGGTGGCTACGTTGCCATAAATTGTATTGGTGTATATCCACTTATTTCCACCCTCCCAGGCATTGTTTGCCCATTCGTTATACTCTTCAAAACTCTTATAGCCATTGTTGTCATATTCAAATACACGGCGGTTATCATTCTCCCAGGCATTGTTTATCCATCGCTGAAAAAGTGTGGTTAGCTGTTTGTTACCTGTATTATATGTATTTGTAATCTGATAATTATTTACCCATGCATTGCCGGTCCAATCCTGCTTAACTTCGTTAATTTTATTGCTATTAGCGTCGTAACCCGTTGTGTATTTAGTGTTGTTATCCCATTTTACAGAATCGCTATCCCATAACTGCTGGGTACTGCCGGTTTGGCTCCCGTTTACATCATAGCTATAGGTGCCTTTAGTATCGTTCATCCAGAAACTGCTAAGCACCCAGTTTTCCGACAGCGACTCATAGACCTTTTGGTTGGCATTATATAAATAAGTATATCGGTTCACGTTCTCTAAACCTGCACCTAGATTTTCCTGCCTGAGTATTTCTATCAATAACCCATTGTTATTATATGTTTTGCTCGTTTTGGTGTCAGGTTTCCAGGCATTGTTTACCCAATCATCATTCTGGCGAGAGGTTTCATTGTTGTTTACATCAAAAGTATAAACATCGCGGTCAATGTTCTCCCACGCGTTGTTTACCCATTTTTGCGAAGTGTTCGAAAGCATATTTCCGTTGTTGTCATAGGTGTAAGTGGTAAGAAATTCGTTTACCCATAAATTCTGCCATTTCTGTTGCAGAAATGTTTCAGTTAAGCCAGAGGTGGTGTAGGTCATTGTAAGCTTTGATGTATTTACCCATGCATTTACGTTCCATTTTTCGTCAGTGTAGCTGGTAAGCCGGTCGTTGTTATCAAAGGTATTTGTACGGCGGTCGTAATTCTCAAGCGCGGTACTGTTATTGTTATACATTAACCGGGTAGTCATATCGCAGGAATAGTCGGCGCCAGAAACTCCACCACCACGGGTGCCGGTATAGCTATACTTAGCGGTATCATTAACCCTCCAGACGCCCTGGTCGTATCTTTCAGCGTAATAACCTGTTAATCTTTCGGTAAGGGCACGGGAGCCATCCTGCGCTTGTGCAATAATTGCAAAAACAAATATTATAAGTATCGTAGTTATATTTTTTTTCATTATGTTTTGTTTTGAAATGGTAAAGAAATGCGTAGACTTAAAGCAACTTTTGGTTACTCCCACGCGCCTATATAGGCTTGCTGCACGGTAGAGGTAAGGCCTCCGGCTGTTTTGGGTTTAGAGTTAATATTAATAGCAATGGCAATTCCGTTAGATGGATTAAACACCAGCATGCTGTGCATTTCGTAGCTACCGGTGCTTATATCGCCACCGTGCCCAAAAAAGGTGCCATCCGGTGTGTTGAAGGTGTTCCATATACCCATAAAATTACTTGTCATGGCTGTAGCAATGTTGTTGCTTACTATAGGGCCATAAAAAATACCATTGATAACATTACACATGTCGTTGGCATTAATAAACCAACCGCCACCTCCGGCTTTGTTTTTCCAGTTACCCTCGGCATGGCCTGTTACATTGCTATCCAAAACATAATACAGAGCCTTATACTCATCCAGGTTGGTGCCATCAAGTTCGGCATCTACACCCACCGGGCTGAATATTAAAGTCTTAATAGCCTGCTCGTAATACTTTTGGCTTTCGTTGTCATCAATTTCGCCAGCAGCTAACAGGTCGGCCGGGCAACCGGGGGCGCCTTTCCATATTTGCGGAATAAGTATGCGCATAAGAGCCACATTGGCATTACGGTAGCGCTGCAACCCTATACTGTCGGAGTTTACACCTGCCTGCACAAATGTTCTAAGGCCGGCATAGCTTAATGTATTGTCAAAATCCGAGTTGGTACTGTTCATGTGCATACCCGACCGGTGCGAGAACATTTGCTTAAAGGTAAGGTTTCTAACCCCCACCGGTGCATTCCAGCTGGCAGGTATAAAAGGGCCAATGCTATCATCCTCATCCAGCCCTTGAGCGTAAAGCAACTTTAATGTAGCCGCAGCGGTAAACATTTTGGTAACAGAAGCAGCATTCATCCGGTGGCAGGTGGTCAGGTTCATAGGCGGGCACTCTTTAGGCCCGCGGGCAAAGCCCTTGCTAGCAGCAAACTTGGTAAAGCCGCCTTCGGTAAGGCAGATTTGATAGCCGCCAATACCCGAAAGCGAATCTTCCAGCAGGGCCATAAATTTGGTGTAATTAAACGTTTTGCCGTTGGCGGCGTTGGTTGGCGGAATTTCAAAGTAGGCTTTTGAGCACATGGCGTAAGCTGCCGGAATTTCCTGTTCGGCGAGTTCGCAATTGGCTTTTCCGCCATCCTTTTTACAGCCGCTAAAAGCGGTAATGGTTACCAGGGCCGCAAGGGCCAGCAAGGTTTTTTTGAGGGTTTTTTTCATAATAATGTGTTTGTTTCGGTAGCAAAGCTGCCGCAAACACACCCCAAAATCCACCCAAAATTTGGCTCATTCTATAAATCCGAAGCAAAAATAATTTGCTCAAAATATGTATAAACAATTAATAATCAATGCTATTTGACCTCACCGCCCGATTGCTTAAAATACTGGCGCAGCGATATATTTTGCAGGCGGGCCTGCAGCCAGCAGGTATAGTTAAAGGTTTGCAGAAAATTCTTCTCCAGCGGGTTTTCGTTTACCATCTGCATTAATTCTTCATTCATGGCCCGGTATACTTCATCGCGCTGTATTTTATCGGCCGATAGTGTAAGCTTTGAAAAATGCCTGAAAAATATTTTCTCCAGCTCAAAATATTTCTCCCGGCTTTGCAGGTACCGGCGGGTATTTTTAATAGCGTTATCCAGCAATACCTGGTTGCCTAATTCGTAATGCACTATCAGGTTAATAATGCGTACGGCCGCCTGTATATCGGTACGCAGGTCAAGGTCTTTAATATCCATTAACCGGTTTACTATATCCAGTGCTTCGCCGAATTTTTCAGCAACAAAGTAAACCATCAGCAGGTTATACCTCAGCATAACCACATCTATCTGTTTCAATCTTTGCTCGTGTTCTTCTAAGCCGGTTAATATGGGAGGCAGAGCCTCCAGCAATTTATCTGTATCGCCTTTTTCTTCAAGCACTATTAGCGTAAAAGTAGATACCAGTACAAACCACGCAGCCTTTGCCGTTTCATTGCCCGCCATAAAACCGGTATCTGCATTTTGAAGGTATTTGGCTATAAGGTCGTAGCGCTTTATGCGCAGGCAGTTGCTGAAATAGTTAGTATACGCAGCTATGTAACGGATGGGCTGGTCCTTTTGTATAGCAGGGTGCGCCTCCCATAGGTTTAATACCTGCTGGCACCACTCAAACGCTTGTTGTGTATCGTTTTTTAAAAAGCAGTATATCATGCGGATGGTAAGCAGCGTTTGCCGCGGAAAGAAACTACAGGTTGCAGGGTCCAATAGAAGTAGAGGACTTTGCATAAAGGCATCTATAAATTTTTCCTGCTCTTCGGTGCGTATCAACCGTTCATGTTTCCAGAAATGAAAAAGCCGGTAATGCAGCTCTGTAATCTCTACACTTTGCCGGTATTGTGCCGAAACATCTTTTAGCGAAAGCAGGTACTGCTCTACATTCGTACCCCAATCCCGCCCGGACATCTCCATATTAAAACCCCGCGCTTTGTTATCTGCTTCTAAAACCTGTAGGGGCAAATCAATCTCGGCGGCCAGTTGGCGCGCCTTATTAATGCAATCAAAAGCATCTTTGTGCAGCTGTCGGGCAAAATATATGTCCGCATTTTCCAGCAACGCAGTTATTTCGCTCTTTGTATTATGGCTGCTTTGGTACAGGCGCAGTGCTTTTAATATTAAATCGGTAAGGTTACGTTTGGTAACCGAGAGGTTCTTTGTAAACTTCTCTTTACTAAACTGTTTAATTATAGCAGGCTCATCGTAATCGCCCTGTTTATCTATGGCATCAAATAGTAAAAGGTAGTTGCTGCCCGTGCCACCTGATAAGGCTTCAGCCATTTTTTTAAAATAGCCCTTCTCGTTTTTACTGAGGGATTTAATAAGGCGAAAAAGCGAATCGGAGGTTTTCATAATGCTTGCCCCACAAAATAAAAATTTACGCAAATCATTTCATCTTTACGGCAGTAACAAAAAACAAGTGCAAAAACTACTCAACTATATCAACGGCGAATTAGTGGCGCCGGTTAGCAACCAATACCTCGATAACTACGAGCCTGCCACGGGTGCCGTTTACTCCCTTTGCCCCGATAGCGATGAGCGCGATGTGCAATTGGCTTACGCAGCTGCAAAAAACGCTTTTGAAGGCTGGGCTAATACGCCGCTTGAAAGCAGGATGATGACGCTGCTTAAAATAGCCGATGGTATTGAGCAGCGCATGGATGAATTTGTTGCGGCAGAAAGTAAGGATAATGGCAAGCCGCAAAAACTGGCAAGGGCGGTAGATATACCCCGGGCTGTTTCTAACTTCCGTTTTTATGCTTCGGCTTTGCAACACTTTGCCAGCGAAAGCCACCAAATGCCGGGCGTTGGCATTAACTATACCCTACGTTCGCCTATAGGTGTAGTGGGTTGTATTTCGCCGTGGAATTTGCCGCTGTATTTGTTTAGCTGGAAAATTGCACCTGCACTGGCCACCGGTAATTGTGTGGTAGCTAAGCCCAGTGAAATAACCCCTTATACCGCTTACCTGCTTAGCGAGGTTTGCATTGCTGCCGGTTTGCCTAAAGGCGTTTTAAATATAGTGCATGGCCTGGGGAACAAAGTTGGACAGGCTATTATAGAGCATGAAGGTATTAAGGCCATCTCGTTTACCGGTGGCA
>JBGAUW010000045.1:0-13059 GCA_044228435.1 Chitinophagales bacterium | reverse complement strand
GCCGATTTATACGAGGTTTTGGCTGCTATGCGCCGCCTCAATTTTATTTTACTTTTTGTAAAAACACCCGAGGTTAAAATCGGCGAATTTGAACATTTGAGCATATCAAACGATTTTCAGAACCTGTTTGATATTGCAAAAATTATTTCGTGGGAGGATTACGTGTTCCCTATCGATTTTTATGAAATAAAAGTGATGAAACCCACTTTTGACCTGAATAAAGAAAAGCACCTTTATTTTCTTAACCGCCCCGAAGTAATTGCTGAAGCAACTAAAAGTTGATTACCCATGGCAAACCTGCGGGCATTTAGGGTAGACGACTGGTGGCGTAGCAAGGCCGCTATGTTAATGGGTATGGTTTACCTGTTTACACTCTGGTTTTCTATTCCGTTTGCTCAGTTTGCTTTGCTTGCCGTGCTTTCGCTTACTACCATTTGCGGCTTTGCGGCTACCGGCTATTTACTAAACGATTTTTTCGACCGCGCTAAGGATTTAAAAGCCGGTAAGCGCAATTTTTTAGTAAACCGTGGCCCGGCTGTAATTGCGGTATGTTTTACCGGGGCATTATTGTGCTTATTGCTTCCCTGGCTGTATTTGCCATTTACAACTATTTCAGCTGCGCTTATGGCGCTCGAAATAGGTTTACTTTTAGTTTATTCCTTACCGCCAATACGGTTAAAAGAGAGAGGCCTGGCGGGTATCATTACCGATGCTTTATATGCTCATACTGTACCGGTAGTGCTGGCGGCTTATACATTTTCATTGGCTGCTCAAAAGCAAATACCCCTGTCGCCCATGGCCTTGCTAATAGGTTGGCAAACTTTAAGCGGTGTGCGCAATATTTTGTTACACCAGCACGACGATTTGAACGCCGATGCAAAAGCGGGAAGTAAAAATTGGGTGGCTTCAATTACAGAATCCTCATTTTTAAGCAGCATTAAATTTTTAATAGTAGCCGAAACACTTACCAGCCTTATGTTTTTCGGTTTACTGGCGGCTGCGCAGTTGTGGTTTTTAATGTGTGTGGTTTTAATTGCAACCTGGGCAATAGTTGTTTGGATTAATTACAAGTGGTTTAACGAGCTGGATTTATCTGATATACGGGTAAAGCATTACCCCAATAACGTATACGAAAAATGGCTACCGGCCGCTGTGCTGATTATTTTGGTTTTCAACCAAATAGCTTTTGCCGCTATTTTGGGGTTGCACTTATTGCTGTTTAATCTGGAGTTTTATATTGAAAGCTATAAGGTTATATATCCGGTAGTGCGCGATAACTGGATTAACAAAATACAAATACCCATGCGCCGATGGCTTTCGGTAATAATTAATTACCCCATTTATTATTCTTTTCTTCTTTTTGGGGTCGACTTGAAGAAAGAAAACCAAACGGCACTGAGCTATTTAAAAAAAAGGCGCGGGCACAATAAATGAATAACGGTAACAACATTTTTGTTTTTGTGGTATGCGGAGGCCGCGAGCACATTGATACCCTGCATTTTTCGCTGCAGGCCTTAAAACAGTGCACAAAAAACGAAATACTTATAGTTACCGATTCGGGCCGCAACGAAGTTGCTGTTGAACATAGTAAGGTTATTGATATTAAAACACCGGAGCACTTAAATAACCACCAGGCCAGCATTTACCTTAAAACCGCACTGCACAGATTTGTGCCGGCCGGTAATAATTATTGCTACCTGGATACAGATGTGGTTGCCCTGGATAGCAGCGTAGATGAAATTTTTGCTGAATTTAAAGCGCCCATACTTTTTGCCAACGACCATTGTGTAATGGACCAATTTAGCCCCTCGGCTGTTAAATGTGGTTGTACCGTTATGTATCAAAATTGGGTAAATGAATTAGCTGCCTTATTTAAAAAGTATAACCATGTAACGCGCCAGCCTGAAAATCTGGAGAAAAAGGAAAAACTGATGTTGCTTTTCGACGAGATGAAAAAGCATCGGTTAAAATACGCACTTACAACGGTTAAGTTCCTGCTATCGCCTTTCAAGTTTAAGCTGCACAATGATGCTTTTTTAGATAAAAAGAAAGAAGTGTGGGTAGATGCCGAAGGCAAGCCTATACTTTATGTAAAAGCGAACGATGCCGTTGCTGCTATTGAGGCTACCAGTGATTACCGGTGCGACAGGGCCGACGTACCTACCTGGACCATAAATGGCTTTAACGTATACGATTGCCGCTGCAATCACCTGCAACAGCAAATACAAAAAACTTTTGGCATTGAAGTGACTGATGCGCGATGGCAGCACTGGAACGGGGGAGTTTTTCTTTTTAACGAAAAGAGCCATGCCTTTTTAAATGCCTGGCATGATAAAACTATGGCCATATTCAATTTGCCGGAGTGGACTACGCGCGACCAGGGAACGCTAATAGCAACAGCATGGGAATTTAAGCTGCAAAACCAGGAACGCTTGCCGGTGAGGTTTAACCTTATTGCCGATTACAATCATTTAACTATGGTTCACAAAGGGGGCCTTATATTTGATATTGATGAGCAACAGAAAAATATTAAGCCCCATTTTATTCATGTTTACCACCACTGGGCCGATAAGCAGTGGGATGTTTGGCAGGCAGTAGAGCGTCAAACCGGTATATTCATAAAGTAAAGCCACAGAAATATTAATACTTTGATGCCCATTATAAAAAATGATTCTTTCAGAAGATATATTAAAGCAATATAACAGCGCACGCAGTTTAACCGATAAAACCCTGCCTTGCCATGCACCAAGTTTAAATTTAAACTTCGAGCAGAACGGCAATGTACGTGCCTGTTGTTATAATGTTACACATATACTTGGCCAGTGGCCGCAACAAACTATTGAACAAATTTGGAACGGTACCAAGGCCGGTGAGTTGAGGGGATATATAAGTAAGAACGATTTTAGCGCAGGTTGCGAAACATGCGGGCGTATGATTGAAGCAGGAAATTATCAAGGTGTACGTGCGCGGTCTTATGATGAGTTTGCTGTAACGCCGCTTTGGACACCTGTGCAGTTTATTAAGAACAAATTAAGCAGCCAGTTGCCCTATCCGAGGGTAATGGAGTTTGAGTTAAGCAATCAGTGTAACCTGGAGTGTGTTATGTGCACGGGTTATTTCTCATCCAGCATTCGCAAAAACCGCGAAAAGCTGCCGGCCATTCACTCGCCCTACAATAGCGAATTTGTAAAGCAACTGGAGCCTTTTATACCGCATCTAACCGATGCTAAGTTTTTGGGTGGCGAACCGTTTATGATTGATATCTACTTAGAAATATGGGAGAGTATTTTACGGTTAAACCCTAAAATGCGAATACACATCACTACTAACGGCACTTTTTTAAATAACCGGATTAAACAATTGTTAGAAGGGTTACGTGCGGGCATTATTCTTTCTATCGACTCTACAGTAAAAGAAACGTATAATAAAATACGTATAAACGGCAATTATGAAAAGGTAATGGAAAACCTCGACTACTTTATCGCATACAGCCAGCGCAAAAAAACATTTATATCTATGGCTGCCTGCCCCATTATTTATAATTGGAAGGAACTGCCGCAAATGTTGGAGTTTTGCATTTCGAAAAACATTGTGCTATACTTTAATGCGGTTTTTCACCCGGTGGAGTTGTCACTACGCGAACAACCTATTCCTTTATTAAAAGAGATTATAACTTATCTGGAACCCTTTTGTAAAAAAGAAACTCATTTTGGAAATTTTTCGGGGCCTTATAACTGGAGCGTACGGGCCTACAACGATTATGTAAAACAGCTTAAGGGCTGGTTGCGCGAACGCGAGATGATTGCCGAAGAGGAAGCAAAACTTGCTGCCATCCGTGGTGACGATGTGACGGTGCTTGATGAGATGAGTGAAGAGTGGTCGTTAATAGCAATAAATCAAACATTGACTTCACTTGCCGGACTTGTTCCCAAATACTATCCTAACCGGATTGCGAATTTGAAAAATAAACTGGCTCACTTGCTTTTGCAAACACCTAAGGGCCGGTTAGTTGAAGTTTTTCAATGTTACCTGGCGGTTTCGTCTAATGGAAAAGAGATGCCTGATGATGGTTTAGGCGAGAAGTTTGTAATAGTTGCAGAATTATTGGAACAACAACCCAAACGAAATGAAATATTAAAACAAATGTCGGCCGTTGCTGCTGCAGATTTTATCGCATTAATTGAAAATCGCAATGTGGATGAGTTAAAACGCGACATGGTAATTTTTTTTGGAGGGTAGTAAGCAAATAGGTTACAATTAATTTTAGGTGTCGTGCCAAAAAATAAGCATGAATTTAATTGAAAAGGTACGTAGTTTTAAAGTAAGGGTCAACCTGCAAGCATCGGTTATAACTATTGTAACGGCCTTGTTTGTAGCTTATGGCGCATGGCAGGTATATTGGTACCAGAAAGTTGGGTTAGATATTATAAAATGGCACGCTCATTTTGCTGTTTACGTTTATTTGTGGTTACTAGGCTATTATATATTTGGCGCGTTGGCTAAAACATCCTACTCCGAAAGGGCGAATAATCATTTTTTAGTGTTTTCATCAGTAATTGCTTCACTTTTGGCTGTGGAAATTATCATGCAGCTAACAGGCAAAACTACCACCTACCTCGAAAAAGTTAGCGGCTATTATAATAGCCCTTATCAGCCTCAGGATAAAGGTTTTTACCACGTTTGGCATATTCCTAAAGAGCATTGGATTAAAAAGCCTGAATACAAATATTGGCGCCCAACAAACCGTTGGGGGCTGCCTGATGTAGACTGGCCCCTTAACAAAAAGCCAAATGAAAAGCGTATTTTGGCACTGGGCGACTCTTTTACAGAGGGCGATGGTGCACCGGATGATTCCGATTATGTAGCTTTACTATCGCAACAGCTAAATGCTACCGGTGGCGAGTATTATTTAATGAATGCAGGTGTGTTAGGTAGTGACCCTTTCTTCAATTATATCCAGTTAAAAAATCAATTACTACCCTATAAGCCCGACTATATTTTGCAAACTCTAAGTTCGCAGGATATTACTTACGATATAAAAATGAAAGGAGGCATGGAGCGTTTTCAAAAAAATGGCACGCTTAAATTCAATTCGGCACCTTGGTGGGAGCCTGTTTATGCGGTAAGTTACATTAGCCGGCTTTTTTTTAAAGCGCTTGGTTACAATGAGCTTTTAGAAAAAGGAAAATTAACCGGAGCAGAAAAGAAAAAGCTAAGCAAACAAACAGTTGAGCTATTTAAACATTACAAGGCTTTGTGCAGTGAAAGGGGAATTCGTTTATACGTATTGCTACGGCCCGAAAAGTACGAAATTGAACAAAACGAATATCAATACGACATTGCTTCTATTGTAAAGGAATCGGGAGTAGAAGCGATTGATATGCTGCCTTTATACAATGCTTATATCGAAAAAAACAAGACCAAACCCGCAGATTATTTTTGGCGAATAGATGGCCACCATAACTCTAAAGGCTATCAAATGATGGCGGATGTAATATTTGAAAGAATAGCACCCATTGTTAGCGATTCCTTAATGGCACAAAGTAATTAACGGCCCCTGCTTAAGTTTGGTGTAGAAAAAATCTAAAAAAAACAGGATGAATTTTCTTTTGAAGCTGCGAAACTTAAAGTGGCGGTTTACAATACCCGAAACATTTGTTCAAATTCCTATTACAACCATAGCAACAGCGTTGCTAATTGTATATGCGGTACGCGAAGCATACTGGTACCAAAAGGTGGGTTTGGGCTTTGTTAAATGGCATGTTCATTTAGCGCCGTATGCCTTTATATGGTTGGCAGGCTACTATATTTTTAATGCCTTGTATAAGGAAAGATGGTCAGAAAGAATAAATAATATTTTCCTGCTTTTTTCTTCGATAGTTGTATCGCTTTTTTTAGTGGAGTTGGCTTTAGAAATTAGTGGCAAAACCAAAACTTCTTTTGAAGAGATAGGGGGATATTATCATAGTTCATCGGTGCCTCTGGTTAAAGGCCCCTATTATGTATGGGCAAGTCCTAAAGAGCACTGGATTAAAAAGCCTGAATATACCTACTGGAGGCCCACTAATTCATTGGGGCTGCCCGATGTAGAGTGGCCGGTTAAAAAACAGCCGAACGAGAAACGTATCCTGGCACTGGGCGATTCTTTTACTGAAGGCGACGGAGCACCGGATGATTCCGATTATGTAGCCTTGCTGGGAAAGAGATTATCGGAAAAAAGCAGCAATTTTTATTTAATGAATGGGGGCGTATTAGGCAGCGACCCGTTTTTTAATTTTGTGCAACTTAAAAATCAACTGTTAGTTTATAAGCCGGATTATATAATACAAACACTGAGTTCTTATGATATTAAAGGCGATTTATATATACGTGGAGGGATGGAGCGGTTTCAGAAAAATGGCACCTTAAAATTTAATGACCCACCCTGGTGGGAACCTCTATATGCGGTAAGTAATATATGCAGGTGTATAGTCAGTAAAATTGGATACAACGATGAAATGTTTAAGAAGAATTTAAGCACGGCAGAAACAGCCAGGTTTAATCAACAAACAACGGAGTTGTTTAAAGAATACAAAGAGTTTTGCAGGCAAAATGGAATAAAGCTTTTTGTTTTATTACGACCCGATAAAATTGAAATTGAAGGCAACAACTTTGAATACGATTTTACCCCTATAGTTAACGAATCGGGGATAGAGGCTGTTAATTTACTCCCTTACTATAAAAGCTACATGCAAAAAAGCAATACAAAACCAGAGGAATATTTTTGGAAACATGACCTTCATTACAATGCCAAAGGCTACCAAATGATGGCTGATGTGGTATATGAAAGTATAGGCCCTGCGCTTATCGATTCTTTACCCATTGTTTCTGCTAAAAACTAAAAAGACTGCGAATCTTTTCAAAAAATGAAGGTGTCCGCTTAGCAGGTTCAGCCGCCACTGGTATAGGTTCTATTACCCGGTTTTTAACTAATTCGCCAAGCATTCTTTCGCGGTTAAACTGCCCAAAGTTATAAGGTAGTTTTTCAAGGCTCTTTAAACCCCTTGGCCCTTCAAAAATATTTCCGTAAAGGAAAAACTCAGGGTTCGATTCAAAAACCTCAACCGTATTTTCATCGGCCTGGTGGTAATATTTCATACTGCTTTCGCCGGGTATAATGCCATAAACAGCTGCTAAGCGTATTTCATCGGTTTTATTTTCGCCCGAGGCATGCAGCAAACGATGGTCGTAAATTAATGCCTCGCCCTTTTTCATAAACAGCGAAACCATTTTTTGCCACAATACATCGTTAACCGATTCATAAGCCGATGAGATATTCGCACTACGATAAGTTTTTATCCAGTCATGGCTTTCGGGTAACACTTTAATTACACCGTTATCTTCGTGCAGGTCTACCAGGGGCACCCAAATATTAAACGAGCGGAATTTTTCTTCATCTACAATGTTCCAATCCTGGTGCGGGTGCAGCGTGCCATTAGTTCCTTTACCCTTAGCTATAAACGAACCGCCGAGTGGCGTGCAGTTTACAAAGGTCTGCTGTATGGCACGGGCAAAAACCGTTTTAATAAACTCATTCATCTTCATCCTAAAGTCCACATCGGGCACGTGTGCGGTAGCATACATGCCTTCGTTCTGTTTGGGATGGTTTTCGTAATAAAAATCTACCAGTTGCTTCACCTCATCGGCACTCAAAAAAGGCACTACCACATAGCCTTGTTCCAGCAATTCTTTATCTAACTGTTCATTGGCAAGTATTGCCGCGGTTGATTGCATTATTGAAAAATTTGCGCTATGCGTTTAAAAATACTCTTAGGTGTTTCGGGTTCGGCAGTGGCAAAACCGGCATTGGCTTTCATGCGCTTTATTACTGTTGGAATTTCCGCAGCCGGTAAAGGTTGTGCGGTATAGGGTTTAAACCCTTTGCTTTGCCCGTTGGGGCGATTAAAAATATCAGTAGCAAAGTCCTTAAAGCTAATCAAAAAGTTTTCGGGCATTTCAAACACTTCTACAGTTCCATCATTCTTTGTTTTATCAATATAATGAAACTGCATGCCTGCGCCCTTTGATTTTACGCCGGCTGTTATAGCCTTGCGTATTTTATCGCTGCGGTTAGCCGGCGAGTAATGTATAACGCTCTGGTTTAAAATTACCGCCTCGCCGGCTTTTACATACATAGGTACCGAGGCTTTTATTACTTCGGCCTCGCTACCGGTAAAAAAGAAAGGGATAGTAGGTGCACGTAAAGTATGCAGTGCATCATAATGGCTGCCAGGCATTATGTGCAGGGCGCCGTTGGTTTCATTTACATCAGTTAAAGGCACCCAGCAGTTAAGGGCTACATATTTATCTTCATCTACAATAGTCCAATCCTGGTGTATGCCTAACTCGCTGTTTTGCGAAGGCATTTTAAAAAGAAAGGCCGCGCCAAATGGCTGATAGTCTACAAACAATCTTTCGTAGTGCTTTGCAAACACCTTTACAATCTCATCACTGGCTTTTTGTTTATAGCCGGCATCGGGCGAGTAGCTGCCCGATACGAAACCGGCACCGGTGGGCAATTGCGGATGTAACGCATCGAAAGTGTCGTTCAATTGCTTCACTTCCTGTTCATCCAAAAATGGCACTACTAAAAAGCCCTGCTTATCAAAGCGGGCCTGCATAGTATCGTCTTTAAAAATGCGTTGTGCCATGTTAACCGAATATGCTGTCTAATACTTTTTTGAAAAAAGGCTTTTCTTCTTTTGCGGTTACAGCTTCTTCTTTACCGTAGCGCTGTTTTAATTGGTCACCGGTAATCTTCGGAAAATCGTAATCTACCAAACCCAGGCTGGTTCCAATTTTTGGCCTGTCGTGTATGTTGTGGCCAAACTGTTCAAAGTCGGTCATAAACGTATCCGGTTGGTCAAACAACTCTACTTTATTGCCAAAGTCTTCTCTCCAGTAGGCGGTGCGGAAGGTCGCTTCTTTATGGGTAAAGTAAGTATTGGTAACAATGCGTACATCGTTAGAAAGGTTAGCGCCGGAATAATGAATAATACTTTGGTCGAAAAACACAGCCTCACCCGCTTTTAAATAAAGGGTTTCCAAATAAGGCATTATCTGGTCACTTATTTCATCATAAATGCCCGGTATGGTGCTGCCGCGATAAGTAGGGTACAAGCGGTGGCTGCCACGCAAAATTTGCAGTACACCGTTAGTTGGTGTAAGGTCAATTAGCGGTACCCATATATTTATGCCGGTAAATTTCGATTCATCTACCAGGGTCATATCCTGGTGTACACACATGGCGCTTTCAGGCCCGGGTGCTTTTACAATAAAGCAACCGCACATTGTTTTAATATCCTGTAAATATTGATTCATCGGGCGCTCGCAAATACGGCGAATTTCAATATCGGCAGTAGCTCTATAGTTTTTATCTTTAGAGAACGTGCTGGGAAAAAAGCCCTTCTCATCCTGTGGGTGTAGCCGGTGATAAAGGTCGGTAAGCTCCTGTATATCCTGTTTGGTATAAAAGGGAACTACCACAAATCCATCTCTCTCAAATGCTTCTTGTAAAGCATCGTCGCGAAAAACCTTCATCATTTTAGGGAAAGTAAACATATCGATGATTTTTAAACGCCGGTTACCCGTTTTTTCAATTCGCGCACAATATTGAGCGGTGTATATTTTTCAAAAAATGGCCTTTCATCTACCCATTTCCATTCTTCCTGTACCGGTGGCGCTTCTGCTACAGGTGCCTCTGCCTTCGGCTCTTCTTTTACCGTGCCATCCATATTATAATTAAACAACTTGGCCAGCCTTTCGCACATAGGCACATTAAACTCGTTGCCTGCTGCTTTAATTATTTCAATCAATTCTTCCGAGGTGTAATTATCGAACGTGTAGGGCACTTCTTCCAACAGCTCATAGCCTTCAATAGGTATGCCGGCATCATACATCTTTGCCAACGCGGCATTGTTGTATTTTAAATAAAACTCTTCATCTACCTTATATTTCTGCACTACCGATTTTGTTCCATCGGGCTTAAGGTGAAAGTGAACCAACTGCGCATCGGCCTGGGTAACGCCAACGCCCGCAGCCAATCTTACTTCACTGCTGGTATTGGGCGGCGATGCATGGAACGTGCGATTATCAAACATCAATACTTCGCCGGGTTGCATATCAATAGTTTTCAGGTACGGAAAAATGCTGAACATGTGCTGTTCCAACGGCACCGGTGTTTGCGGCGATGGCGACGGGCGGTGGTTCTGCATCATTTTATGGCTGCCGCGTATTACACCCATACCGCCGTTATCTATATTGGTAGGCACTAACGTAGTCCAGCAGGTAATAGAGCAATAGCCTTCTTCTTCGTTATCGGTAAACGACCAATCCTGATGGGCAGGCACTACCCCTTTCGGGTTCGGGTCTTTTACTACATAGCTGGCTACAAAAGGCTTAAAATCTTTCAAATGTTCAGCCAGGCGGGGCAACACTACACCCCAAACTTTCTCGCGCACACGGCGGCTCATATCCTTATCGGCCTGGTCCATACTTACGTGGAAGCCAAAGCCCATCTGGTCCTTTATTTTAAGGTCTTCGTAAAACTGCTTCAGATCAGCTACTTCTGTTTCATTTAATAGCGGAAATACAATATATCCTTCGCGCTCAAAAAACTCCTGTTGTGCAGGGTCTTTAAAAATCGGCTTCATTTTAAACTCGCGGTTGTTGGCTATCATTTGCTTCAGTTGTTTTTCGTCTACCGGTTTAATTTCGTAATCGAACTCCTCTATCTTCTCACCACACTCCGGCACTTGCCCTATGTTAGTATAGCGGGTAAACATGTCATCGGGCATGGCATATTTTTCTACTTTACCCTGCTGGTTGCGCAGGTAAAGGTAAAGCTTTGCCGCTGCCGGTATTAACCCATACGTTACGGCAATGCGGGGCTGTGCACTTTGGTTAAGCGTAGAGGCGTGCAGCAGGGCATGATTAAAAATAAAGGCTTCGCCGGCTTTCATGGGCAGGGTCTTCATTCGGGCCGCAATGGCTTCGCTTATACCATCAAACTCATTAGGCATATTGGGCGAGCGCAAGGTTTTAGAAAACTTGTGGCTGCCCGGCAGAACTCTTATGGCGCCGTTATGTTCATTTACATCCTGCAAAGGCACCCAAATAGTTACCGAGCAAAACTGTGTTTCATCTACCACCGTCCAATCCTGGTGTACTGGCATGGTGCCGGTTATACCTGTTGGTTTGGTTAAAAACCCACTACCCAGCTTTTTTATATCATGAAAAAGCACCTCGGCCTTTGCTGCATAAAGCTCTTCAACCTGCCGGTTAATTTTGTGTTTAATGCCTTCATCTTTGCTAAAGCTGCTGGAGTGAAACGAGGAAGGGCTTTGGCTGGTCACATCCTTATATAGTTGTTGCAGGCGCACTACTTCATCAGCCGAAAGAAAAGGCACTACTATGTAGCCGTCTTTATCAAACTGCTGCTGTAATTTAGCGTTATTGAAAATAGAAGCGCTCATAGCAACAATCAGGCAAGCATAGCCTTTAGTTTAGAAACAAAACCAACCGGCTCGTCAAACCTTGGCTGCTGTAACTTTTGGTTAAAGGTTTTAATGTCCATGGGCTTAAAATCGAAGTTAAAACTGCGTAACCGTTTGGCGCCTTCGGGCTGTTTCCAGGGGTTAAACTGCATGTAAAAATCAGTATCTACTTCCAGCACCTCTACCACCTCTTTGCTTTTGGCGGGGTTCATGTGGTAGTGTATAGAAGGCACCTCGCCGGGCACCAAAATAAGCTGAATAGCCAGGCGCAGCTGGTTGGTTTTGTTAAGGGCTGAGTAATGCACTATGCTGTCGTCCAACACAATAGCAGTACCCGCCTTTATATTCATAGGCACCAGGTAATCCTTAATAATTTCGTGCTTTATATTTTCAAGTTCCCACGGTATCATAGGCCCGCGCACCTCGCCAAAGCGTTTATGGCTGCCGGGCACTACCTGTAGGGTGCCATTCTCTTCAAAGCTATCCACCAAAGGGCACCATATAGAAACCGAAGTGTATTTACGTTCATCTACAAAGGCCCAGTTTTCGTGTAGGGGCACCTCGCCGGTTTCGCTTTGCTTGCGGATATAGTTGGCAATAATAGGCCTGAAATCGGCCAGCCATTTTTCTACATGCGGCTTAAAGTATTCAGTAATAACATCATACACAGCCTGCTTAAACTCTATATTCTTATCTATAAAGGTAAAATCGTAGGTAATGGCGCTGCTGTCGTTGCCCAAATCATCAACGGTAATATTACCGCCGCTTTTGGGCAGCAATTCAAAAAATTTGGCTTTTAAGGCCTCAACCTCAGCAGCCGAAATAAAAGGTATTTCAACATAGCCATCTTTCTGGAATTTCTTTTCCAGGGCATCGTCTTTCATTACACGTCTCATGCTCATAATTTGTGACGTGAAATTAGCCTAAAAAGCACCAAATGCAATTGATTTTTATCAGTTAACAAAGTAGTGTGGGCAAGGCTTAAATTTAGTACGTAATTGAATTACATGAAACTGGCTAGAAAGGTTATTGTATTTTCGATTTTTTGTTTCACATCAGCAGCATCAACAGATTTTTTGTGTCGAGCGAAGTTTTCCCTAATACCATTTTGAAAATTATTGAAGGCTTCTTTAGGTAAAACGCCACCAGTAACTAAGCACATTGCATATTCTTCTGGTAAATCAATCGCTTTTTTATAAGGAACCTTATACTTTTTCGCATAAGGGGCTAAAAATGTATCTAGATCATAGTTTCGCTTCGTTAATTCAGCTATAAAGCTTTTATCTAGAACTGTACCTGCCCAATGTTGCCCTTCTGCTTTTTCATGGGCTAAAACCAAGCCCTTGCCAAAGACTGAATTGAGATTGTATATTGCGCCCTTGTCATTTTTTTGTTTAAAATCGACATAGATAATTTCTCCATACGATAATGCACCTCGTGCAGGAAAAAAGTAGTCTATTGCTTGCCAATTAAATCTATTAGCTACCTTTAGAATCTCTATTAGTGATGCTTCTGAATCGTCATT
>JBGAUW010000004.1:0-307605 GCA_044228435.1 Chitinophagales bacterium | reverse complement strand
ATGCCGGTACCTGGCCAGGTAATGCTTATTTGACTAATACTGGTCGCTTTACCTATACCAATTACCTGCTCATAAGGCGAAGCGCCGAAACTACCGCCCGTAGAAATGGTCTTATATAAAGTGCGTGTAATGTTGCCCTCTTTAATAGTGATTTTAATGCGTGCGCCATCAGCATTGCGGTTACTCGCAGTCCCCACCAACCTTAAAGTGACATACTGATTATTAAATCCCGGATTTTCGAACACAGCGTTACGAAAGAAATCGCTGTAATAAAAGCCACCTACATTGTTGTAAATATCCAGATCGCCATCGTTATCCAGGTCGGCAAAGGCCACCCCATGGCCCTTTTGCAAATGCCCGGTGTGCGTATTTACCGTAATGTCTTCAAACCCATCGCCGTTTAAATTATGAAACAAAAGATTTGGATAAAGGGAGCGAAAATCCGGGTTGCCGGTGGCGCCATAAAAATCCTCATACCCGTCATTATCTATATCGCCATAGTTTAATCCCATAGCAAAAATAGTCCGGTTTAACCCATACTGTTGGGCCATATCTTTAAAGGTGCCATTTTTTTGATTGATATATACAGCTGAAGGAAAG
Source organism: Chitinophagales bacterium (assembly GCA_044228435.1). Lineage (GTDB taxonomy): Bacteria > Bacteroidota > Bacteroidia > Chitinophagales > LD1 > Bog-950. The sequence continues at coordinate 307,005 of JBGAUW010000004.1, read as the reverse complement.
GATGAAGGCGCACCTTTGTATTCTTCAACTAAATTGATATTATCATTAGACTGGCTGAAGGCGCCTACATACAGATCTTCCCACCCGTCATTATTAATATCGCAGGCGAAAGCAGGGAAACTGGCTATGGGTAATGCTACGCCTGCTTCTTTTGTTACATTGGTAAATGTTACCTGTCCCTTTTTATCTATTCCATTGTTTTTAAAAAGAATATTGGTGTCGAGATAATTAGATAAGTACAGATCCTGCCAGCCATCATTATTATAATCGAAAAACAAGGCTCCTTTTATAAATGCTTTTACATCTACCCCACTTTGCTTACTAATTTCAGTGAAAGTTTCATCCCCATTGTTGATATACAATTCGGCAGGGTGTGGGTCGCTGGGGTTAGGTGTTTCATTGCCTACAAACACATCTAAAAAGCCATCATTATTAACATCTGCCCAGCATGCGCTATGGGTAGGGTGAAAAGATAACAATCCCGCTTTATAAGTGATATCGGTAAAGGTTCCGTTGCCGTTATTGCGTAAAAGCGAATTGGGATAATTGCCATATCCTTCAAACCATCCGCCGCGCATCATGTAAATATCCTCCCAGCCATCATTATTAAAATCCATGTGGGTTACATTAATGGCTCCTGTAATTCCACGCAGCCCGTATGCATCGGTATAGTTGGTAAAAGTTCCATTGCCATTGTTGATTAAAAGCTCCAGGTTTTCAGCCGTTTTACTAGAACTTACAATAATATCTACCAGCCCATTGCTACTATAATCCGCGATAGCCACACCCCCGGCGTGTCTTTCTATATCCAAACCAACATTTTCGGCAATATTGCGAAAGGGTTTTGTTTTGAAATTGGATTTAAACTTCTCTAAATTAATGCGGTTTTCAACAGGTATGTTTAGTGCATTGCGCCCAATAGCCGCATTAGCAATATTGAGCATCCATTTAGTCTGTGCATTTGAGGGATTGCGTTTCAAGTCTTCTGCCAACACATTAATTGCCATTAATGTACCGAATGAATCAGCATGAAATGCTTTGGGCGAAAATGGCATAATACAGGCATCGGGGTTATGCCCAACTATACAGTTACTTTGCTCAGCCATACGGAAATACGAAATCGCCAACATGGAATTTACTTCTGAAATTTCTTCAGGGCCTGCTTGTATTTCTCCCTTACGTATTTTAGCTAACACATATTGGTAGCGTTCTGCTGCTGCTTCAGAGCGCCCTGTAATAAGAAGGTATTCTGCACAACCTATATTGGTGTGAAGATCATTTTCCTTTCCGGGTTGTTTGACCTCAGCTTCAAAATATTTTAACGCTTCGTCATCCAGCGAAAGATTGTATGGAAAGGAAGCGGTGTCGTTTAGTGTTTTGAGCAGCCATTTCATGTCTGCAAACCGTTCAGGAAACTCTTTTAAACCGGATAAAGTAGTTGCCGGTACAACCGATTCGAAGGTTGAGCCTTTATAATCGCGGAAGCAGGATGAAAGCAATAATGCCGGGAAAACAAAAATAAATAAAGAAAATTTCATCAGGCCAAGGTAAGACATTTAGAACAATACATAAATTCTGTATCTTGCTTAAGCCTATGAAAAAACTCATGCTACCCATTTTCCTGGTATTGCTTTTTGGCTGTAAACGCGATAAACCAGCTGATGCCTGTAGGCAGAAAATAACAGCCCCTTTATTTACACTGTTAGATTCATCTAAAACCGGTATTACTTTTGCAAATTTTGTAAACGATACCGGCGAGATAAACGTATTTAACAATTTATATATGTATAATGGTGGGGGGGTGGCGGTGGGCGACATTAATAAGGATGGCCTGCAGGATATTTTTTTTACATCTAATCAGGATAATGGTTGCCTCTATCTCAATCTCGGTAGTTTCCATTTCAAAAATTTAACTGCCAGTGCCGGGATAGATACCCGTGGCGGATGGACGACCGGTGTAGTTATGGCTGATGTGAATGCCGATGGATTGACAGATATATACGTATGCCGGGGAGGATCGCGTGCAACCGGTAATACACGCAATCTTCTGTTTATAAATCAGGGCAACTTAACTTTTAAGGAATCGGGTGCTGAATATGGAATTGATGATGCAGGATATTCTACACAGGCAAGTTTTTTTGATTATGATAATGATGGGGATTTGGATTTGTATGTAATGAATTACCCTTCATTAGACAATGACCCCCTTAATTTTTATGGTTATAAAACCACAGAGAACGATTATATCAATAGTGATCACCTGTATATAAATAACAAGAACCATTTTACAGACATTACCATAAAGGCCAACCTGCCAATCGAAAAAGCATACGGTTTGGGTTTAGTTATTTCTGATATAAATCAGGATGGCTGGAACGATATCTATGTAGGAAACGACTGGGCAATGCCTGATTTTATGTATATCAACAATGCTAAAGGTGGCTTCAGTAACCGAACTACCGATTACTTTTCTAAGTCTGCATTCTTTAGTATGGGGGTTGATATCGCCGATATAAATAACGATGCAGTCCCCGATATTTCTGTTTGCGATATGGTGCCCGCAACGCACTACCGCAGAAATATCCATATTTCCCAGGCTCCTATTGACTATTTTTTTCTAGAAAAAAAATTCGGAGGCATCCCTCAATACAGCCGTAATTTTATGCAGGTAAGCCAGCCCTCAGGTTCGTACAGTGAAATAGGGGAAGCTTTCGGTATTGCAAAAACTGATTGGAGCTGGAGTAATTTGCTATCTGATTTTAATAACGATGGATGGAGAGATATTTTTATCACCAATGGCATGAAACGGGATGAAGGTGATATGGACTATGAGCGGCTGATGTTTAAGGAGGGGCAGAATGTACAATATAAACGGGAAAAGGCATCTGTTATTGAGAAAATGCCACGCTACCTGCTTTCTAATTACATTTTCAAAAGCAATAAAGGGGAAACCTTTACAGAAGCAATGAAGGAATGGGGAGTGGATCAGCTAGTAAATACACAGGGCGCAGTATATGCCGATTTGGATAATGACGGCCATCTTGATTTGATATTGAATAATGTGGACACTACCGCATTTATTTACCGCAATACGGGCGGCAGCAATCCGAATCATTATTTACGGATTTCTGTAGCCGGCGAAAAAGGCAATACAGCAGGGTTGGGAACTAAGGTATGGCTTTACAATAAAGGCAAGGTGCAGTATGCCGAGCTTACCAATGCGCGTGGTTTTCAATCTTCGTGCGAGCCGGTGCTACACTTTGGCCTGGGAGATAATACGGCCATTGATAGTGTATTGGTAGTGTTTCCTTCTGCCAAATACACCGTTCTTAATAGTGTAAAAGCCAATCAGCATTTATTGCTCACTGAAGATAAAGCAGAGGGTGCCCGCTATAATTATGAGAAGAAAGAAAGGATAAATTATGTGCTGGAAGATAAAACTGAAAACATCTCACATCCTTTCGTACACGCCGAAGGTGATTTCAGCGATTTTAAGCGAGACAAATTAATTCCCCGAATGTTTTCAAAGGAGGGGCCCGCTCTTGCTATAGGCGATTTGAATGGAGATGGGAAAGACGATATTTTTGCCGGTGGTGCAGCGGGACAAAGCGGGGCGATTTATTTGCAACAAAACAAGGGTGCCTTTGTATTTAAAAAGGAAATTGCGTTAGCCAATAATGTACACAGCGAAGATGTGGCAGCGCTTATTGCTGATTTGAATGGTGACGGAAAAAATGATTTATATGTAGTTAGTGGCAGCAATGAATTTCCTGAGAACGATAACCGGTATTGGGATAGGGTTTATATGAACACGGGCAATGGAAACCTGCTTCAATGTTTCGATTGTTTGCCCGCAATGCCCGAAAGTAAAAGTTGTATTGCCGCTTACGATTATGATAAAGACGGAGACCTGGATTTATTTGTGGGCGGAAGGACCGTGCCGGGGAGTTACGGTAAAATACCACGTAGTTATCTCCTGCAAAACAACGGGGGCAAATTTACAGATGTGACACATGCTATAGCTCCGTTACTTGAGTTTGCCGGTATGCTTACAACTGCCACCTGGACAGACCTGGACGGAGATAATAATGCGGAGCTGCTGTTAACCGGCGATTGGATGCCGCCCACTGTATTCAAATATCAGGGTGCTAAGCTGGAAAACATAACGGCAACCACCGGCCTGCAGGCGCATACCGGTTGGTGGAACTGCGTTACCACCGGCGATTTTGATAATGACGGAGATGTAGATATGGCTTGCGGCAATTGGGGGCAGAACTCGATTTGGAAGGCGACCGAAGAGGAGCCAATATGCCTGCTGGTAAACGATTTTGACAACAACGGCTCAACTGATCCGATCCTTTGTTGTTTTCTGGAGGGTGAAGAGGGCACCTTTGGAGGGAGGGATTTCATTTGCCAGGCAATGACCAAATACTTCAATAAATACAATACTTACGAATCATTTGCTAATACGAAGGTTGAAGATTTGTTTTCAAAACAATTGTATGAGGAGGCCCGAAAACTATATGCCACCGAACTGCGTTCTTGCATTTTCATTAACAAAGGAAAGGGGAAATTTGAAAAGCAACCACTGCCCTACCAATGCCAGACGGCCCCGGTAAACAGTATTGTATATTTTGATTTTGATAATGATGGCAAAAAAGATTTGCTGTTGGCAGGCAACACCAACCAGAATTTTTATGACCAGGGTGATATAGATGCCTTAAAGGGAGTATTGCTGAAAGGAGATAACAAAGGATTTTTTTCAACTGTTTCTTTTACCGACTGTGGCATACAACTGCCAGGGTTTGTGCGCCATTTGGAAGTTATCCGGAGCGAAAGCAACCCATACTTATTGTGTGGTAACAATGGCGATACCTTGCAATTGTTCAGCATCAAAAAATAAAGGCATTATTTCCGGACTTAGCGGTGAGTTTTAATATGCGCTATTTGCCAGCCGCCTATTTTATTCCCCTGCAGCTTTCCGTCCTCAATGGCCTCTATATAATGAATGCCTCCGTATAGCCGGCTGATAGCGGCTTCATCCGAAGCCTGCCTGAACGAGTTAAAACTACGGGGTGCTTTGCCAAAAGGAAGCTCTACGTTGTCGGTATAGCTGAATTCTTTTCCAAAATAATTTTCAAGCACGGTGGCGGCAGCCGCTGAAATTACACTGTGCCCGCTGGTATATTCCGGAAACGGAGGTGTCTCCAGCAAGGGGTTCCAATTATGGTCTATATACCGGTTTATATATGTATGCGGGCGAATAAGATTATAATGAAATTTGGTTTCCCAGCAGCTAATAAAACCGTCGGCAAGTGCAATTGCCGTTAGCGAATAGATTTCACAACTCTGTTGAAGATTAAGATTTTTTAGTTTACAAGCAATTTGGGTAATGCCCATCCAATGTCCCCCCGGGCTTATTTGCCGCACGGCATACGTAGTATGCCCCTCTCTTTTTGTAAGAAAAGGGTTACAATCCCAAAAATTTGCAATGGCAGTATCATCCATCATCACCTTACCCGATGTTTCATAAACACGTAAATTTGATTTATAAAAAGCAGAATTTTTTTGCGAAGAAAACGGTGGAGGGCCCGCACCTCTAAACTGCGCGGCCGAATCCATAGCAAATGGCTGAATAGTATGCCACCAGGGCTCTATGGCCTCGGCAAATTTGGGAGGCGTTGGCTCCCAACTCCACTCTTTTTTCAATGGCTGATAAAAAGGCATTTTCCGTGTTTTTGAATAACCATCCGTATTCATCCAACTAATTATAACGTTCGCAAGCGAATCGCCAAACCCAATAGAATAACTGACATTTTCGCTACTGAAATTTTTTTCCAAAGAATCCACCATTTTTACTTTGGCGCTATCAAGAATATAATCGTGCCATACCACTGTATTGGCCACTTTACAAAAGGCCGTTGTAAGCGCAACCTCAGGAATATATTTCTTCTGATCGGCTTTGGGAATAGCCGGCATGTTTTTCAATTGCGAATAATAAGAAATGAAGGAATCATTTCCCTGTATAGCGGCTTCATAAGCAGCAATATTTGCGTAAGCATAAACTCTTGCAGCTGCAGGAGGTGAAAAGGTACCAAGAATAAGGGCCTCGGCAAGCTGGTTGTTGAGTTGATGAATTAACGATGCAGATACAATCGCAGAAGGTATACTACCTGTTGCCTTTTTCGATGGCTGGTTGCACGCGGCTATTAAACTAAAAAGAAAACATGCGACGAAAGAAGTGGGGATAAATCTTTGCATAGTTTTTGGGTTGCAGACTGTTACCATTAAAGGGTTAATTCCTCATGGAGTAAAATGTCAAAGTTTTACAATATTGAATTTGTTATTAAACGCCATGGCAATACGGATAGGAGCATAAACCAGCCACGTAGCCACATCCAACACCGTTGTAGAAATATTATATAAGAATTTCATTTTAAACCTGTGAGCAAAATAGAAAAACAGCTGGCTAACAATTACCCGGGCAAATACGAAATGTTTGCGGTGTACAAATTCCGGCCGTATAACATCTACAATCAAAACATACCGGTCGCTGTTAGTGTTGTTCCACACATGATGTTGGTGCGCATCTAAAAAAGCAAAGGTCTTTCCATTTTGCCAGCCTATCCTTTTGCTCAATACTTCCATTCCGCAAATTGTAGCGTCGGCTTCTGGTACATGCAACCCGAGATGAATGCGAATATGAGCGTTGGTTTCTCCGCAATGCGGTTTAATAATGGAGCGGGGCGAGGTTTTTGTTACAAAACAACTGGTAATGTTTGGATGTGCTTCGAGTAGTGAAGCAGTTATGGGAAACTTTGAACAAATACGGTTATTTCTAAGTCCCCACACTCTAAATACCATTTTTTGCCACGAGCGGGGGGGAAATTGCTTGTTATCAAAAGAATCGTAGTCGCCGAATCCTTGAAAAGTAGATTCTCTTCCGTCTTTCTCCCATAAAATTTTTAATTCTTCACGCAAAACAGGATAACTGGCTTCCAGTGCCATTGCTACGTTTATTTCCTGAACGGAATAAAAGGATGGCTCCTTGCCTTCATATTGTTTATCATAGTCACAGAACCATAGTTGCGCCGCCTTCATAAGCAATTCATCACAAGTCGTTTTATTTGAAAACCGGCTTACCAAAAGCCATTCTAAAAAAAATACCCAGAGATTTTTTCATGAATCCGAAATCGAAAACAAAAGGCAAATAATTTTTAATGGCAAAGGCAGATAAATAAAAACTAAGATAAGCCCGGTTATACAGTCTATCCATTTCTTTTTTGTGGATAGTAACAGGATAGTACACCGGATGACCAGTTTCGCCTTTCATATATTTGATCCATACATCTGGGTTTACTTCTCCGTTTTTCACGCCCTGGGTAAACACCTGCACATCGGGCAGAGGTACCATGCGAAGGAATAAAACATTAAAAGGTTTTAGCTCCCTTGCAAACCGGATTGTTTCCTTCATATCTTCAGCAGTTTCGTTCGGATGTCCGAAAATGAAGTTGGCCATGGTTTTTATCCCATGCTTGCGGCACAAATCGAACGCGGTTTTAAAAACTTCATTACTTATCCGTTTCCCTGTTTGATTTCTTATTTTTTCGCTGCCCGCCTCTACCCCAAACGTAATTTTTCTGCAGCCCGCCTGTTTCATTTTTAATACCAACTCCTCGTCAATTTTATCTGCGCGTGTTTCGCATCCCCAGTCAAAGCTTATTCCGGAAGAAATAATCGCTTCACATAGTTCCATAGTTCTTTTCTTCGACATTGTAAATGTCAAATCCATAAATTCCACCCACTGAACCTGTAGCTTGTTTACCAATACATCCAGTTGGCTTATTACGTTTTCGTTGCTCATCCACCTGTATTTCATTTGCGGAGCACTTGAACAAAAATTACAATCATAAGGACAGCCCCTGGTTGTAAAAAATTTCATGTACGTTTTGTTAGTGCTCGCGCTATAGTATTTTCCAATCGGAAGCATATCGTAAGCGGGCATAGGGAGCGCATCAATATCATGGATGAAAGCGGCATCGTTTACTTTTAAACTGCCACCATCATAAGTTACCAAACCCGGCAGATTTAAAGGGGGGCTTTCTCCTTTTAAAATATGCTGGCAAAATTGGACAAAGGAATATTCGCAGTCGCCGCGTATACCATATTTAATTCCTAAAGATATAATGATGGAAGGGTCGGCGTTAACATGGTATCCCTCAAGTATTAAAATTTTTTCGGGAAAATTCTTTTTTATTAAACCGATAGTTAAATACGCATCGGGCAAGGTTGATGGAAAAGCCCCAATGCAAATTATGGAGGGCTGTTTGCTTTTTATAATATCAAGTATCTGGCTATGATCAATGTTAGACGCAGCGGGTTCAATAATTTCGCTTTTTATTGAGTTAACTCTTAGCACACTTGCAAGCTGAGCAAGTCGGATATAAGCATCTGCACCTATCAAGTCGCGCGGATTAATAAAAAGGCAATCAATTTTAGACATGGTTAACACTGTAGGTTAACCAAAGGTATTATTTATAGGTAGAAAGAGGTAATCTATGGGAGTTAACGGCCCATAGTGTGGAAGCTCAAAAGGTTTTGTAATAAACCAGTTTTCAGCCGTGAAAATTATTTTACTTTTAGAATACCTAATCCCCCTGCATGAAAAATTATTTAACCCTTATTATCTGCATGCTCGGTTTATCCTCTGCTGTGGTATCGCAAGCACCGCAAAAATTAAGTTATCAGGCTATTGTGCGCAATGCCGCAGGGCAACCTGTAGCAAGTAACACCCCGGTTTTGGTTCGTTTTACCATACACGATAGTTTGCCCGGTGGCACTATTGTTTATACCGAAATACAGTCAACTTTAGCCAATGCGTTTGGGTTGGTAAACCTTATGATAGGAACTAATGTATCGCTGGCAACCATAAACTGGGCAAGTGGTGCTAAATATTTGCAGGTGGAAGCCAATGTAAACAATGCCGGTTTTTATACTGATATGGGAACTACGCAATTAATGAGCGTGCCTTATGCTTTGTTTGCAGCAAATAGTGCAAACGGCCCACCAGGGGCTACCGGCCCCACCGGAGCCACCGGGATTGCAGGCCCAACAGGAGCTACCGGAGCCACCAGTATAGCGGGGCAGCAGGTGCATAAGCGATACGACGCCGCAGGGTTTATTGCTGATTGCGAAGTCCAGAGTTGCTCGGAATATTTTACCCCAGACACCAGTTGGGCTATACCAGATACCGGCAATTTCTATGTGTCTTTAAGTCCTGGTACCTGGGCAGTGTTAAATGGGGCGTTAGGAATGTGAGCAATGGCCTTATGGTGCTTACCACTGATAACATCGGCGGCGGTTCGGGAGAAATTCAGACACTTACTACTATTATTCCGGTAAGCAATAACACCAACTACAGCATAGCCGTTTGGCAGAATTATACGGGTGGTTCAATTCCCGGCATAGGTATCTTCACCTCAACCCTGTTTGCACTCAAATTAGATTAACCGAAATATTGTTCCGGCACTTTTTATTGGTGGTTAGAGTGTCTTAAATCTTATTCATTTGAGGATAAAGCTGCCCTTCTCCTTGTTTTATACTTTCAGAAGCCGGATCGGCATTGCGAAGTTTCGATTTTAGCCAAACCGCTACCAAATCAAATATCTGCGCCGGGGTAAGGCGATAATAATACGCCAACCACCAAAGATAATACATGCCAAAAATCAGATCTACCGTAATTCGCCAATTCTCTCTTGCCAGGTACACAAGCGGCTTTTTCAATACAGGAAATTTAACTGCAAGGCCTAATATTCGCTGCACATTTATTATTCGGTTCAACTCTTTATTGCTTTGCCAATACCGATCATAAAACGATAAACCTAAGTTGCTGATTACAGATTGATCAATTAAGCGATGCTCAACGGAGTATTGCTGCAACTCTGTTCCCGGAAAAGGTTGATATACATAACAATTAGCAAACTCCGGTCTTATCTTAATGTTTAAGTCTAAAGTCATCAGGGCTTGCTCAAAAGTTTCGCCGGGCAAGCCTACCATGTTCAACGTATCAAACTTGATTCCGTATTTGTGCGCCAGGTTAGCACTGTCTATTATTTCCTGGTTTTTTACATCGCGTTTTAATACCTCTTTACGGTATTTTTCGTCACCGCACTCCACTGCTATGCCTAACAGTCCGTGGTTGGTTTTACTCAGGGCTGCTACATAATCTTCCTTATTAAATCTTTCCACCCTTATTGCTCCGCCCCAGCCAAGCTTTCCGTTTTTAAATTTCGAAACTCCCTGTAGTACCTCCAGCGCCACTTCTCTATTGTTTCCAAAATGATCTTCTACAAAGTGAACGAACTCCTTTGAAGGTGATTGTTCAATACACTGTTTTACCTCCAGTAAAATATTTTCTGCGCTACGCTCCCTTATAAATTTGCCCAATCCGCTAAAAAGTTTTTTGGCAGATGGAATGAAACAATAGGTGCAGGTATATGGGCACCCGCGGCTGCCTAATACAGGAAGGATGTTACGCTTGGCAATAGCAGGATACTTATAATATATACTACGGTCGGCAAATGGCAGACTATCCAAATCATCAATCAGCTTTGCCGGTGCATTTTTTTTTATTGTTCCATCTGTTGCCCGAAACCAGAAACCTTCTGTGTTATAATCTATTCCGCCCTTATCGAATGAATTGCACAGATTTAAAATAGCATTTTCTCCTTCGCCGGTGCATACGGCGTCAATTGCAAGATTGGCTATGGTGCTTTCCGGATTTAAAAAAACGTGGACCCCGCCAAAAATAATGGGCTTATTAAATTTTGCTTTGAGCAAAGCTGCCTTATCCAGCGCCCAACGGTAGCTACCAGTTAAAACCGAAAACGCAATAATATCCGGCTGAAAAACCTGGACTTTATCCAACCAATTTTTATCGGCATGCTCAATTACAACATCACAAGCGTGCCCATGTTGCTTAAGTAAAGCACTCATATACATAACACCGAAGTATTCATAAACTATATCCTGAACGAATAAGACTCTTGCCATCGGTTTGTTTTTACATATATGGCCCGTTAGGAAATCGGATCATTAATCTTTACACCTTATCAAAGGTATTAATCTTTATAAAAGGATACTTTTCATCACCAGGTTCGTAAACCAATTTCATGCCAGCATCTCCGCTTAATAACAATTTGAGCATCTTGCTGCAAGCAATAAAAAAATCTTCTTTAACGCATCGCGATAGGATAAAGCCATTGTGTTTTTCTGTTTCCCGAAAACCTAATTTGCGATCAAACTCAATAGCCCGGGTATTGGATTCGTGCACCTTTGAGTAGGACATAGCAAATCCAAAGTGCTCAAAAAAAAGAAGTGTTACCAACAACGAGGCCTGCACCGGCAAGAAAGAATCGGCAAAAGAGGGATCCCCGATAAAAATATTCCCTTCAAAACTTTTTTCGCTTGAATTAATATTGCTCGCGTAAATGAGCCCAATTTTTAAATCGCCTGCCGAGATTATAAAATATATAGAGGTAGCCGGATTAAGCGAACCGAACCAATCTAATTGCGCTGCAGGCGAAATGGCATCGCGGGAAACCAGGAAACGGTTTACATTTTCCGAATTACGCCATAAACGGATTAACTCAATATCCTCTAACGTTACGGTTTTTAACCGGATATTTTGACAGGTAATAATCATGAAGCCCAAAAACCTGGTAACTGTAAAATCATAATTCTAATTGGCCGCTTTTGTTTAAAACCGGAGTTCGTACATACACTGCCGCAACCATCGTCTCTACTTCGGAATAGAATTTACGTAACCAGCTTCTGCCAGCATTTTTCCGGTTTGCAAATAATGTTCTCTTCCAACAGGCGACCATGTTCCTAATCCATCTACGTATCGGTTAAACATACAAAAGGCCGCCGCAATAAGAACAGTTATATGTATTTCATCGTCTGAAGCATTATTGTCCTTTGCCAGTTTAACATCGTCTTCCTTAACATAAAGGCCGCCCTTCTGAACCTTAGCCGCAATTTTCAATAACGCCTTCATTTTTTCGCTGATGGGTGCAGTATCTATGTTTTGCTTTACCGCATCAATAACCGCATAATCATTGTTTATATATGCAGCGGAAGCGGCTGCATGCGAAGAATGGCAAAAATTGCATTCGTTTAAATGCGAGGTATATGCGGCAATTAACTCGCGGTCTGTTGAAGACAAGGTAGATGGTCCGCGTAATAGTGTTTCGGCCAAAAAATTTAGTGGCTCGGCCGTCTGTGGATATTGGTTCATTAAACCTACAATTCCAGGAAACTCATTTTGAAGTGTAATGTGTGCCATAATATAGATTTTGAACTAAGATACGTTTTTTTGCAGGTAATTAAAGCAAAAAGGAAGTTTTAAAAAGCTTAACGGCGATAGTAATTATTCTAATAAATGGCGAAAGTGGAAATGGAACAAAAGCCAAAACTTAGCTTTTCAATTTCATATGCTTTAACAATGCCCTTCTCGTTTCTATTAAAGTAAAGCCTGGGTTATGGCTTCATCGTCCGGTTGCACATTGGGCTTAAACACATTGGTTAGAATGCCCTGTTCATTAAGCAAATACTTTTGAAAATTCCACTCTACCTCGCTATCTACAAGATGGTTCTTTTCCTTCATTGTGAGCAGTTGGTATAACGGATGCATCGGCTCTGTTTTAATGTTTACCTTTTCGGTTATTGGAAAAGTTACTCCGTAATTTACCGTACAAAAATTGCGGATTTCAGCCGGGCTTCCTGATTCCTGCGCGGCAAAATCGTTGCAGGGCACACCTACTATAACCAATTTATTTTTTGAAGTTTCATAAAGCTTTTGTAGCTTTTCATACTGGGGCGTAAGGCCACAGGCCGAGGCTACATTTACAATCAGCAGTTTCTTTCCCGCAAATTGCCTAAAAGAGAAAGGTTTTCCTTCAAGCGTTTTCATACTTATGTTGTGAACGGAATGTTTTAGCGGCGCTGCGAACAAATTTTTTATTGTCTGAATTATTGGCATAGCGAAATAGTTTTAATTATAAACTTCATCTATAAACTCGCGCGGATTAATTGGCTTACTCATTCCTGCAAGCCCTCCTATTTGAGCAAAAATAAGAGAAACACCTAAACCTATTAACTTGGGCGCTGAGTAATTCGATTTACTATTTTGAGCAGCAGGTTTTAAGGGTATAAATGTTATACTATGTTCTGCAGCGTTCATAAGGCAAACATCAAGTAAGGAAGAGCGCGAAAGTTTTGCAAGGCTTTTTTGAACAAGCTTTTGTTTTATTAACCTGAAGGAAGACCCCGAACGGCCATGCAGCTGCGGTTTAACTGTTTTACTTACAAACGCTTTAACCAAAGTATTAAACAATCTACTTCCAATAGTTCGTGGCAGGCTTTTGGCGTCATTGGTTAATTCGGCATATATTAAATCATTTTCGGGGTTTGAGGCATTAAGTAACTCATTAATTAAGGCTGGCAGAGATGGGTCTATATCTAAGGTAATTACATGTGCACCTTTGGCCAGGTAAATTCCGCAAATAGTTGCCAGATATTGACCGTAGTTTTTATTCAACCGAATTAAACTAATGTTATAGGTTGAGGTTTTTCGAATTTCCAAAATCTTTTCAACTGATCCGTCAGACGAAAAATCGTCTACAAAAATAATTTCAAAAGAACGTCCGGCGCTTTTACTTATAGCATTACTCAGTCTCTGGTAAAATGGCATAATCACTTCCTGCGAATTAAATACAGGTATAACCAGAGAAACATCAGGAGTGATTAGGGTATTCATGCTGAAAACAAAATTAACTTATAGTATAAACCTAAGCAGCTTGTTAAACTTCAATTAATTCAGAACATACTAAGTTGTTTGTTTTAAGAAGAACCGAACCCCATGATAAGCCCACACCAAAACCCGAACAAAGAATTGAAAGAGTATTCCGCTTTAGAGGGGTAGCAAGCTGCGTGGCTATAGTTAGTGGAATTGAAGCCGAACTGGTATTGCCAAATTCCGGCAAAGAGTATGGTAGTTTTTCTTCCGGTATATTTAATTTCTTTCGCAGGTTTTCGTTAATAATTTTGTTTGCCTGATGCAGTACAAAATAATCAATATCCATAGCGGTGGTTTCCGCCCTTTCAATTACCCGCGCAACTGAGGGTAATACATGGTGCAGGCAAAATGCTAATATCTTCTGGCTATCTAAACTCACTTTATAATTTAATCTCTCTTTGGCGTCTGTATCAGAGATAAATCTTGCCCCACTATTAGGTGCAATAATGGCATCATACCCCCTACCATCCGAGTTTAAATCAAATATCATATTGGCATTTGCAACATTCTCTAACGCAGTTGCGGTGCCTGCATCGCCCATCAAAGGAAATGACTTTTTGTCGGTATATTCTGCTATTATACTTGTTTCGCCAGCAAGCAATAAGGCCCTGCCTATTTTCATGGTATTCATCAAACTACTTACAACAGACAAGCCATACACCCATCCCGAACAACCCAGGTTAATGTCAAAGGCGATTGTGGAGGTGCTTAAGTTTAAACGGTTTTGTAAAATAATGGCCGAAGCTGGAACTGTATAATCGGGTGTTTGTGTAACCAACACAAGTATACCTATACTATTGCGCTCCCAACCTAAATCATCGATTAGTTTTTCGGCGGCATGAAAGCACAAATCTGCCGCGGTAGTTTTGCCGTGCGAACAGCGCTTACTTTTAATACCTACCCGCTTTTTAAAATCACTCGCATCCTCGCGGGTAAAATGCTCATAATCATCAATACTAAATTTCTCCTTAGGAACGCAGGCAGAAACCCCAACCACATTAACATTAGCTATGTTGTATACTGACATCAGCCCTGCTTGCTTCTAATTAATTCAAAAAGCTCACTCACGGTGTTTATAGTTTTAAAATCATCCGGGTTAAGCAGAACATGATACTCATACTCAATTAGGGTAGAAAATACCACTACGTTTATTGAACTCCAATTAATTATCTCTTTAAAATTTGATGCGGGTGTAAGCAAACCAACCGGCACGTCTTCATATTCTGCCTCTATTTTCTTTATAAACTCATAAACATCCATATATCAAAACAAATTAAGAAAAGGTTCGTTTTTAAATTTTTTCCATAGACCATTTCTACTGTACTTAAGATTGTTAGAGACAGATTTTTCGTCCCATTGGTCTACTGCTAGATAACGGTTTATTTTAAAAGATTCCACTTTTTGCCTATTAAACAGGTTTAATTTGTGTTCAATATCTTCTTGCGCAAACTGGTTTTCTGATTTAATTATAACACTTAAATAGCCTGTATCGTTGCCAAAAACCATCACAAATGGTGTTGCAAACAACTCTGTCAATTGTTTCTCTATCTGTTCTGCATAAATAAATTCGCCTTTAGTATTTTTAAACACGTTACCAATTCTTCCGGTAATATGTAAAAAACCGTTTTCATCCAGGTGGCCAATATCGCCGGTTTCAAACCATCCTTCCCGGTTTAAGCCGTTCTCTGCTACATTGTTTTTCACCCAATATCCCTTCATTAAAACTTCTCCTTTAACCCAAATTTCACTTTGGTCTGAGAGTTTAACCATTACGCTTTTCGCAAGCACTCCGGCAGTTCCTGTTCGCCTGGCGCTAAAAGTATTATACGAAAGCAAAGAGGCCGTTTCTGTTAATCCATAAACTTCAAAAACGTTGCTGCCCAATTGTTCAAAACGCGAAATTAAATATTGACTCACCTGCGCACCACCACAAATTATTCTTAACCCTTTAAAATTACTGCTTCCCCCGTTGCCAGCTACATCTAAAAGGTTTTGCATTAAATAAGGCACAAGCCCCATTATATCGGGATTAAAAAACTGCACACTTTTAGGTATAGTGTCAGCTTTGCCCGGAACACAGATACAAATTCCCCTTAATAAATAAGAGTAGCACAACTTTCTTTCGCCGCTAAAATTAAAAGGTAAAAGGCTAAGGGCATTTTTGCAATCATCAAAAATATCGAGTGCAGAAAATTCCGTTATTGCTGTAACAATATTTTTATGCGTTAGGGCAACGCCTTTGGGTTGCCGGGTACTTCCGGATGTATAAAGTATAACCGCAATACTTTCCTCCGTTGGTCTGCCTTTGGGCAGGGTATCCGGAGGTGTTTGAAATATATCTTGCTCTTTTAAGTTAATAACAGTAATACTAAGTTTTAATCGCTTTAATATTTCCGTTACTTGTTTTTTTTTAGCCTGCGAGTTTAGAATAATAAGAGCGGGTTCAGTATTTAAAATAATATACTCCAGCTCGCTACTGCTGGTCATAATGGATAGCGGCACATGTATCGCATCACATAAAAAAACCCCCTGCTCAATACAAAACCAGTCGAACGAATTGATTAATATGCTTAGAACTCTTTCTTTGGGCTGCAATCCGTATCCGGATAAAAACGCACCGGCCTGTTCGCTCTTGATAATATACTCGCTAATGGAGATTTTATTGATTGTATTGCCGAATTTCTGCTTAAAGGCGATATGTTCTTTACCATGCTTTTCACTTATTAAAAATGGTAAGTCAACAAGAGTCATCATATGCGATTGCAATTTACGCATTTTGCCCACCAACACAACCATTGCTTAGCCATAAATCCCATACTTTTTAATACTGGCGCAATGTTCTTTGCCGGGCTTTCGCCTTTTTAATTCTCGCCTATATTTTTGGCAGAATTATAAACAAAGAATATCAGCAATCTTTTTGTGTTACCACAGTAAAATAGGGTTTCTGATTTTCTTTCGGTTTTATACCTTGCAACCACCAAACCACAATCTTATAATTATGAAATCAAGTTTTATTCTATTGCTTTTTGTTGCACATTTTGCCTGGGGCCAGCAATTGGCCTTAGTTAAAAAAGATGGCAAGTATGGTTACATCAACAAATCGGGAGCTTTTGTTATACAGCCTAAGTATACAAAAGCCAGAAGTTTTTCGGAAGGGCTGGCTGGTATTTATGATAACGGCAAATGGGGCTTTATAAATGCTAAAGGCGAAACAGTAATACAACCAGCGTTTGACGATGCTAAGCTGTTTAACAGCGGCATTTGTGTAGTACTAAAGGGCAAAGATTGGAGTTATATAGATGCTAAAGGTGCTGTAGTAACTGCACCAGCTTCAGATAAGCGCTACGATTTCGAAAACGGCTTGGCATTTTATAAGGTTGGCGACAACACTGGTGTTATAAATACAAAAGGCGAAATAGTGATACAGGCCATTTATCAGGTTATTAAACCTTTTGAAAATGGCTTTGCTAAAGCAAAAAAGGGCGATAAATGGGGAATAATAGATACCAAGGGAATTGCCAAAGTTGAATTTGCTTATGATGAAATTGGCGATTATTATAAAAATGTAACCTGGGCTTAAAAAGGTGAACAATTTGGAATTACAACCAATGGTAAGTTTATAGTGCTTGATGGTGTAGATAAAATTTGGGATTACAGCGAAGGCTATGCCTATGCGCGCAAAGGCAAAAAAATTGGCTTTATCGATGCCTCCGGGCGTTGGGTAATTGAGCCACAATACGACAAAGCGAGGGCTTTTGTAAAAGGATTAGCACCGGTGCAGGTGGGCGAAAAGTGGGGTTATATAAATACAGCCGGTACCGTAGTAGTAGAGCCCAAATATAACGATGCCGAAATTTTTAGTGCCGATGGACTGGCACCGGTTAAAGAAACCGATTGGGGTTTTATTGATACCAAGGGGGCCTTGGTTATTCCTGCCAAATACGACATCTCGGTAGCTTTTGGTTTTTTAACCGGTAAAAAAGAAGAGAAAGGTTTTATTAACGGCCTTGCCCGCATTAAAAGCGAAAAAAACTGGGGCTTTATCGATACTAATGGCAACCTGTTAGGTAACCAATGGTTTGAAAATGCCGAGTTGTTTAGCGAGTAAGTTGCTCACAATTTTTTTCCAATCTACTTTCCTATTTACAACATTAGTATATTCGGTTCGCAGAGCGTTTTATTATGACAGAGGAAATAAAGTTTAACGAGAAACTAAAACAAGATACAGCCGGAAAGCACAGGCAGTTAGAAGAAACAGAGCTATCAAAATCGATGATGAGCCCTGCGCTTACTCTTACTGTCTACAATACCTATTTACAAAAGATGTATAGCCTGGTTAGCCTTTTTGAGGAAACCTATTACAAAAGACTTTCGACAATTGTAAGCGATATAGAGGCCCGTAAAAAGGCACAAAATATGTTACTGGATATTGAGAGAACCGGTACAGCCTTACATAAACAACCGCCCATTAAGTGGTTTAACAACAATGTTAGTGATGGCTTTTTATTGGGCGTGCTATACGTGCTGGAAGGCTCTACTTTAGGTGGACGGTTTTTGTTCAACAATGCCAATAAAGTATTAGGCTTAAATGAACAAACCGGTGCTGCTTATTTTGCCGGCTATGCCAATGAAACCGGCACCATGTGGAAGAGTTTTATTAAAAATTTAAATGATTATGCTGCCGCACACCCTGGCGAGCAGCAAGATATTATAGACGGTGCAAACTTTGCGTTTGATGCCTTCCACAAACAACTGAGTTAAAAGGGTAACATGAATTTTAGAGACATTGTAAACCGCGATTTGGTTAATCTGCAAAATTGCGAAAGCGAGCCGATACATATACCGGGCAGCATACAGCCCCATGGATTTTTATTGGGCTATAATAGTGAAACCAGCATAATAGAATATTGCAGTGCCAATAGCCAATCTATTATTGGCATATCCTATAATCAGGTTTTAGGCCAGCGTATAACAGCAGTTTTAGGTAATAGCCAGGCGCAAAAGTTAAGTGATTACTTAAACGTGATAGATGATGAATCGCGCCCACCAATTATAATTGAATTAAGCGGACAGTTTTTTAACGCCCAGCTTCATTTAAGCAATGGCACTTATATACTGGAACTTGAACCGGTAATTGAAGAGATTTTAGATGTAAACGCCTTATATACACAAACGCGTAAGTTTGTAAAACAAATGCAGGGCAGCTCCAATTTAGCTGAACTTTGCCAGGCAGTTGCCAACGAAACAAGAAGCATAACGGGGTTTGACCGCGTGATGGTTTACAGGTTCGACAGTAATTACAACGGCGAAGTATTTGCCGAAAGTAAGAAAGAACAGTTTGAACCTTTTTTGGGGTTGCATTATCCGCACACCGATATACCGGTGCAAGCGCGAGAGCTGTATCTTAAAAATCTACTCCGGTTAATTGTAGATGTAAACTATGAGCCTGTACCAATTTTTACTATTAACGATGTAAACACGGCACCGCTCGATTTAGGCCAAACTCTATACCGTAGTGTTTCGCCTATTCATATTAGCTACCTTAAAAATATGGGGGTGGGTGCTACCCTTACAATTTCGCTACTGTACCGCGGGCGGTTATGGGGTTTAATAACCTGCCATCACTATAGTGCACGCAACATTTCTCCGTTTACAAAGTTAGCGGCTCAATTGCAGGGAAGCTTTTTAACCTCGCAAATAGATGTAAGGCAAATAGCCGAACGGCACGACCGTGTTGTAGAGATTGAAAAAGACCTGGACCGGCTACTGTCTCAAATACGCGTATTACAAAAAGGTTCACTTGGCAACCTTATACACGACAAAAGCCTTTTAAACCTTACCTGCTCAAAAGGTGTAGCGGTTATGGCCGATGGAATACTTTATACCGAGGGTAATGTGCCGACAGCAGCGCAAATAACAGATTTAATTGCCTGGCTTTCGTATAGTGCGCCCCATGGTGTTTATAACACTTATAAGCTTAGCAACGAATATAAAGGTGCCGAAGCAATTAAAGATGTTGCCGCCGGCATAATTTATCACAGCCTGGGAAAATCTATAGAGAACTGTGTTATTTGGTTTAAGCCCGAAATTTTAAAAACCGTCAATTGGGCAGGCGACCCTGCAAAGGCAATAGAAAAAGATGATAAAGGCCTGTCGCCCCGTAAATCGTTTGCACTATGGCAGGAGCTAAGAAAATTAGAAAGCGGGGAATGGACAGAAATGGAAATTTCAGCAGCCGGGCGGTTTGCTTATTCTTTACAAAAGCAACTGCACACTATACAATTAGAGGAGGAAGAAACACGCTACCGTACATTAAATGCAAAATTGCAAAAAGCGAATACGGAACTGGAAAGCTTTAACTGGATAAGCACGCACGACTTAAAAGAACCGCTAAGAAAAATACAAACCTTTGCATCGCTCATCTTAAATAAAAAGAATGCTGCGCTTTCGGAACAGGTTACACACTATGTTGAACGCATGAGTGCTTCGGCTTTAAGAATGAGTTCGCTTATAAACGATATCTTATCTTTCTCCCTGCTTAGAAATAAAGAAGGTGCAATTTCCCAGGTTGATTTAAACCTGCTACTTAAAGCCATTACTACCGAATTGCAGGATGAAATTGCCGAAAAAAAAGCCGCCTTTACCATAGCAAATTTACCTGTAATTACGGGTATAGAATTTCAGTTGCGGCAGCTTTTTTTAAATATTATCCGCAATGCACTTAAGTATACCTACACCGATCGCTTACCTGTTGTTACTATCAGCTATAGCGTACAGAAAAACATACTGCAAGATGGGATAGAACACCCGGGCAGTTACCATCAAATTACCATCGCAGATAATGGTATTGGTTTCGACAATAGCTATGCAACGCTGATTTTTGAAGTGTTTAAACGCTTACATACTAACTCTAATTATATGGGTACGGGCATAGGGCTGGCGCTTTGTAAAGAGATTATGCAAAACCATGGAGGGTTTATTATTGCCGCCGGTAAAGAGAGCGAAGGGGCTTCCTTCAGCTTATATTTTCCGTTAACATCTTAAGAGTTTATAACGTACGGCCTCGCCCTACAGTTGATTTAATACTTATTTTTGCAAAGGATGCAGGCGCAGATAACATGTTTTTTAGTAGATGATGATAAAGATGACCAGGAGATTTTTTCGGTTGCGCTTGAAAACATTACTAGTGCCGTAACGCTTGTTACTGCTGACGACGGGCACGATGCCTTACAGAAGCTTAGAAATGATATTTTTTTTAGGCCTGATTATATTTTTCTCGATTTAAATATGCCGCGCGTTAACGGGCTACAGTGTCTTGAAGAGATAAAGCGCATAGAACATTTGAAACAACTACCGATATATATTTATACCACTTCGGCCGATATCACCTATAAGCAAAAAGCACTGGCACTGGGTGCTACTTCGGTAATCATTAAGCCCTCACATATTGATGATTTAACGAGGATATTGGAAGGCGTTTTTAGTAATTAATTAAGGCTGCTCACCAATGCGTTTTCAAGGTTGATTAACCATTTACTATAAGCATCTGAGTCTGTCGAAGCTATAGCACTGTTTATTTCTGCATCCAATTTCAAAACTTCCGCCGCACTCTTCCCGCTAAATACCTTACACACCAGCTCCGCATCGTTGGTAATATAACCCGCTTTGTTCCTGCTTATTAAGGCCATTGCAGCACCGGTGGCTAATTGGGCTTTAAAATTACCTGCAGCATCAATTATTTGCTTCAATGTTTCTTCTGTAGCCCCACCAACGTAAGCAATGGCAATACCCAGCCCCCTGTATAAATCGTTGTGTCGCTCAGGTTGAAAGCCGGCAATCATTTCTTTAGTAGCTGCAAAATCACCTTTGTTTAAATACCAGGTGCCGCGGCCAATACCCTGGTCTAAAGCGCCAGAGCCAGTCGCATCGGTTAGGTTAAGCTTTAAGTGGTGTATAATGCTTCTGCGCCTTCTAAAAAGGCTTTCGTAATAACCGTAGCCATCCAACACCCGGTAGCGCTGCATAGGATGGAACAGCGGCAAATAATCCGTTGGTGGAGTTAGTGTTTGTGCAAACGCCCAACCTAAACCCACATGCACTTGCGTGGCATGTGCCTTACCTACTGTATTTACAAATTCCAGCCAATTAGCCAGTTGGTTATTCTGTTTCAAATCATCCAGGGCAATGCTCATAGAGGCGGACTCATAAGCAATAGACCGAAACTCTAAATTGGCTTCTACCAAATCTTTTATATCGCCCCTCCAGTCGGGTGTTTTAAAAAAAACATCCTGTATGCGTAAAAAGGTATCCTGTATAAGGTCCATTTTTTGTGCTATCCGGTTCTCCACTTCGTTATTTTTATTGTTCAAATATTATCCTATTCATCGGATGAATGTTTGAGCAAATATACGATTGCTGCAGGTTTGCATTTTTTGAGTAGAAATTCATCCGATGAATAACAGTGCGGGCTAAAAATAAAAAAGGCTCCGTTAATACGGAGCCTTTCGTTTTATTCAGTTGCAGATATTGTAGGGGGAATTGTTTTCTTTTTAAAAAATCCCCTTCTAAATCTTGCTCGTGTTTTATACCCTAATATATACATGGTAGGTACTACTAATAAAGTAAGGAAGGTAGCCATCATTAAGCCATAAATCATGGTCCAGGCTAAGGGGCCCCAGAAACTTACGTTATCGCCACCTAAATAAAAATGGGGGTCTAAATGGCTGAACAGGGTTTCAAAGTCCATATTCAAACCAATAGCTAATGGTATAAGACCTAATATAGCCGCAGCTGCTGTAAGCACCACCGGTGTCATACGCGTAGCGCCACCTTCAATTACAGCCTCTTCTACCGTCATACCCCGCTGGCGTAATTCATCGATAAACTCAATCAGCAAAATTCCGTTTCGTATTACTATACCAGCCAACGCAAAAATACCCACACCGGTCATTACCACCGAGAAAGTTCTACCGGTAGCCGCAAAGCCCAGCGCCACACCAATTAGTGAGAATGCCACCGTGCTAAAAATTATCATCGGCTTAACTACCGAGTTAAACTGCGATACCATTATCAATAACATAAGTGCTAACGCAATACCAAAAGCTTTCACCAAAAAGTCGCCCGTTTCGGCCTGTTGCTCCTGCTCACCGGTCATCTTTACATCATAGCCTTCCGGTATATCCATGTTGGTTATAATCTGCTCTATAAGTGGTATTATTTCATTGGCAGCATAGCCTTCGCTAAGGTCCGATGAAAGTGTAATTACACGCTTTTGATTTTTGCGGTTAATAACGCTTATCGAATTATCGTAGTGCATTTTTGCAATAGACGATATCGGCACCTGGCGGAATGAACCGGTGCTAAAATCCATGTAAGAGATATTCAGGTTCATTAGCTGTTCAACATTACGGCGGTCTTCGGCACGCAAACGCAACTGAATTGGTGCATCGTCGTTTTTATCACGGAATTTAGAAGCCTCTTTACCAAATAAAGCTGTGCGCAACTCAGAGCCTACCTGGCCCAACGAAATGCCTTCGCGCAGCATCTTTTCCTTATCTATATCAATAATTATTTCGGGCTTACTAATTTGTAAGTCGCTTTTCAGTTCTGCAATACCCGATATACCTTCTTTGTCAATACGGCTTTTAAGTTCCGCAGCCATATCCTTCATTACCTCAAAATCATCGCCGCTTATTTCTATGTTAATTGGCTTGCCTACCGGTGGCCCGTTGCTTTCTTTTTCTACCGAAATTTCGGCTCCGGCTATACCCACCCGCGAAAAAGATTTTTGTAACGTATCTAACCAATAGGTTGTAGCGGGCGCATCTTTGGTTTTACCACCAAAAGGATTCAGGTTTTTAAAAAACCCTTTTACCACACCCTTTCTATCGGCATACTTTTTAAAGGCAACGGTTACCTTACTCTTGTTTGGCGTTGCTACCTTATCGGGGTTCTGCGGGTCGCCTGCACCCAAACCAACGTTTGATATTACAGAGGTTACATCGGGGTTATTTTCACCTATCACATCGTAAACGCGCGTTTCTATCAGGCGAGTTACCGAGTCGGTAACGTTGGCGTCAGTACCCATTGGCAACTTGCAGTACACATACACAAAGTTTGGCTCGCCGTTAGGGAAAAATTCTATCTGCGGTTTACTGCCCAGGTATATAGCCCAGCTTGCAATTAATAAGCCCACTACAGCCAGCGGAATAAAAATAGGACGGTAGCCTTTTATAAAGGCCACTAAAATTTTGCGGTACCCGTTAGTAACCTTAGGCCATACCCTTGTTTGCCATGCATGTATAGCGTGGCTTAAAACAAAGTGGTAGAAAAATATAAGCACCAGGGCAGTAATTGCAAAATTGCCTATTCCAAAATGCCCGGTAGCATATCCACCTACTGCTAAAATGGTAAATACTATAAAGCCTTTTATATAATCGCGCAGATTGGATTTGCTGTCGTGGTCATCCTTTTTCATAAAGGTAACCGCAAACACCGGGTTCATTACAAAGGCCACAAACAACGAAGCACCCAATGCTATAATAAGCGTAATAGGCAGGTTCTTCATAAACTTACCTACTATACCCGGCCATATTAATAAAGGGAAGAATGGCGCCAGCGTAGTAAGCGTTCCGGCCAGTACCGGTAAAAACACTTCACCGGCGGCATACTTGGCACTTTGCACAATGCCAAAATCGTAGCGGTTGTATATACGGTGCGTATTTTCAATTACCACAATAGCGTCGTCTACCACTATACCCAATGCAAGCAATAACGAGAAGAGTACCATCACGTTCATGGTCATACCCAACATGGGCATAAACAAGAAAGCAACCAGCGTAGTAAGCGGCACCGAAAGGCCCACAAAAAACGCATTGCTAAAGCCCATAAAGAACATTAGGATAAACACCACGAAAATGAAACCAAGGATAACTGTGTTCAATAAGTCGTGCAACTGCACACGGGTATTCTCTGATGTATCGCCGGTTACTTTAATTTTTAAGCCCTGCGGAAACTTGGTTGTTTGGTACTCCTCCAGGGTTTCATAAATCTGGTCGGTAGCGTTAATCAGGTTTTCGCCACTGCGCTTTACCACATTTAATGTTACTACCGGTTTATGGTCAAGCTGCGCAAAATCCTGTTTGTCTTTAAAAGCGTCTTCAATGGTGGCTATATCTTTTAAAAACACGGTAGTTCCTACAAAAGAGCGTACTACTATCTCTCCAATTTCTGCCGGGTTTTTAAACTCTCCGGTAACACGCACATTACGGCGCAGTTGGTCAACTCTTACTTCACCGCCCGATATATTCAGGTTCTCGCGCTGTATGGCATTTTCAATATCCATAAAGGTTATGCCCGAGCTGGTCAACTTATACAGGTCAACATTTATCTGCACCTCGCGGTCTACGCCACCCACTATATCCACGCGGGTAATCTCCTTCATGCTCTCAATCTTATCCTTCAGGTCTTCGGCATATTCTTTAATCTGGTCCAGCGGAAAATCGCCGGCCAGGTTAATGTTCATAATAGGCAGCTCGTTAATATCAAACTCTTGTATCTGCGGGTCGTTATCTAAATCAGAAGGTAAATCTTTTTTGCCTTTTGCCACCGCATCGGTTACCTTTTGCTTACACTCGCTGGGTTTAAGGTCGGTGCTAAACTCAACGGTAATAATCGAAACATCGGATAGTGAGTTACTGGTTACTTTTTTAACCCCGTTAAGACCCTTTACCTGTTTTTCAATTGGTTTTGTAATCAGGTTCTCAATATCCTCCGGTGTAGCGCCAGGGTAAATAGTAACCACCGAAATAGTAGGTACCACCACATCCGGAAAAAGCTCTTTAGGCAAGCCCTGGTAGATGGAAAAACCGGTAAATACTATTATGGCAATAAACACATAAATGCTGGTAGCATTATTAATACACCAGCTGGTAATCGAAAATTCTTTGAGCCGTTCGGTAGTCATGTAAAATTTCTTGTGGTTGTTCTTTCCGGTTTAGCAGAAAAAGCAATTTGTTACTAATATTCTATTCTTTGGCCGTCAACAACTTCGCTATATCCAAAAGTTATCACCTGGTCGCCTTCGTCAAGGCCTTTGGTTATTACAGTAGTGCCACCGTAATCGGCACCGGTTTCTACCATTTTTTTGTGGGCTAATTTTACCCCTTTCTCATCTACCGCCACCAATACATATTTTCCCTCTTCCGATTTTTGAATAACGTTGGTAGGCACCAGCAACACATCTTTCATTTTGGCGTCGTTAATCTTCAGTTTAGCTATCAGGTTAGCTGCATAGTCAGAACCGCTTGGCAAATCAACATCTACCTGAAAAGTGCGGCTGCGCGGGTCGATTGTTTTAGATACATAGCTAACGGTACTCTGCACTGTTTTATTAATATCGGGAAACTCAATAGCTACCTTGTCGCCTTGTTTTATTTTTCCAAAGTCGCTATCGGCCAGCTTAGCTTTTACCTTTAGGTTTTGGGTATTAATAATACGTATGCCCGGCATTAACTGGCTGGGTGCCGCCATATCGCCTACGCGCAGGTTTACGGCATCTACCGTTCCGCTAATAGGGGCAATAATCTTTGTCATCTCCACTTGCTTTTTAAGCGCAGCCAACCCGCTTTCGGCAGCTTCTTTCTGTGTTTTGGCCTGCAGGTATTGTATTTCGCTGCCTATTTTTTGCTCCCAAAGGCGTTCTTGTTTTTCAAACGCAGTTTTAGCCAAAGCCAATTGGGTTTCGGTGCTACGCACCTGGTCTTCGAGCGCCGCAGTAGTTTGCGTTAAACCCAATAACTGCCCCTTGGTTACACGGTCGCCTACCTTTACATAAATAGCTGTTACTATACCCGGTTGCTGGTTAAGCGCCGTTGTGTTTTCTTCAGCATCTATGTTACCCTGCACTTCTATAAAGTGGTTAAAGTCTTGCTTCTTCAAAGCCTCTACCTGTATAAGCTTTGTTTTTTGCGCTATATGAAAACCGGTATCCAGCTTGGCAATTTGCTTTTCGAGAGCTTCAATTTTGCCGCTCAGTTCCTTTGCCTTAGTTTTATACTCGGCCAGTTGTTTCTTTTTTTCTTCAACCGTACGTTTTTCGCTTTCTGTACAAGCCGAAAGTATAAGCCCGGTTGCTACAACCATTATTAATTTCTGAAACTTCATTGCGTGGTTTTTTTGTTTTACTTAATCCTGTTTACCTGCTTTATTTTTTGCCCAGGGCCTTATCTAAATCAGCCTTGGTGTTTAATATGTTCAGCGAGCTTTGAATAAATTTCAACTGGTTTGTTACCAGGTCCTGCTGGCTTTGTTGCAACTCAAAACTATTTGCTACACCTTCTTTATATTTAATGGTGTTTCGGTCGAAAATCTTCTTGCTAAGGTCGTTGGCACGGCGGCTGTTGGCTTCATCGGTAAGTGCCGATGCAAAACTGCTTTGCGCAGCCCGGTACTGTAACTCCGATGCGTTTTTAAAGTTTTCAAAATCATTTTTCAATTTCTGCTGGTCCAGTTTGGTTTGTTGCACCTGCGCCATTTTTTCTCCCGAGTCGAAAATTGGAATTTTAAGCGTTAAACCTACAAGACCCTGGTCGAACCAGCTATCTTTCTTAAATACATCTTTACTTGCCTGGGCCTGCGATTGCCAGCCATAGTTCATAAACGCATACAGCGAAGGGAAATACGGAGACTGTTTCGCGCGCCACTCAAAACCTTTCAGCCTAATACCAGTTTCGAGCATGTTGTATTCTATCCGGTTCTTTGGGTCGAATTGAGTAACCCCTAATTCAGCTTGAACTGCAGTTTTAAGTTCATCCAGCTTGTCTTTTAATATTATCTCTTCATTAAGCGAAAGGCCCATTTGAAATTTAAGATTAGCCAACGCCACTTCGGCCATTTGGTTTTGTAAAGCTATTTGGCTATTTAAAGTTGCCTGCGCCAGCTCCAGACGGTTTACGTCTAACTCTTCTATTAAACCTTCCTGAAATGTTTTGCGGGTATCGCTTAGCAGCTTATCAATTAATGTAAGGTTTTCCGTAAGCAAGGCCTTACCTTCTTCTGCCGCTGCGGCATTGTAATAAGCCTTCATTACTGAATACTTAACCTCAAAGTCGCTCATGTCGGCACTAAGGCGCGCTGTTTTCGTAAGGTCTTTAGAGGCCTTTACACCAAATACATACCGGCCATCAAATAAAAGCTGGTTTACCTGAACACCGGTAGATATATTGTGTGGTAATACAAATGAAATTTGTTGGCTATTCGAGCCTGCTACAACTTGATCATAAAAGCTTTGGCCAAATTGGGTTCCGAGATATTTATATAGTTTACCAAAACCGCCATTTGGATCCGAAAACGTTTTTGCTAAGGCCGGTGATATAGGTGGCTTGAAATAATACGTATAATCGAAGTTGGCATCTATTTTAGGCAAGCCGGTACTGTAAATTTCCAGGTTGCGCCATTTAGCCTTGTCTATATCCAGCTTGGCATTTTTAACCGAGGTGTTGTATTGCAGGGCATAGTCTACCGCCTCTTTTACAGTATAGGCTTTTACCTCTTTTTGCTGCGCAAAGGCTACAAAAGCTAAAAATAGGGCAGTAGTAGTTAGTAGTAATGTTTTTTGCATCATCTTTAAGTCGTTCAGCCTTTAAATAAATTGTGTTGTTCTATATACTTCAGGCCTTTTTCTGAAACTATTCCGCGCAGGTGGTAGTTTAAATACTGTTTATAGGTATCAATAAACACATACTTTTTGCTCGGAAAAATATCCTGGTTTATCAGCACATCTATATTTGCAATGTATATTTTTGCAATAACATCGGCATCTAAATCCGGCCGGTACACCCCTTGTGCCACTCCGCTTTTAATGTTTTTGGTAATCATAGCCAGCATAAAATCGAACCGGTAGTTATTATATATCTCCCAGGTTTCCGGGTAGTACTTTTGCAGGTCGTTAAGCACCGAGGGGTTAAACTCGCGCACCTGGTTGTAAAAGTAGGCCACCATGTGTATCATTTCATCTATTGAGTCCTTCGATGCCGTAAGTATACCTTCTAATTGATTTTGCTCGGCCTCTAAATAGGCCTGCATGGTTAGCCTTACTAACTCAGCCTTATTCTCTACAAACTGGTAAATGGTCTTTTTGCTCATGCCAAGCTCTTTGGCCACATCATCCATAGTATAGCTTTTAACGCCATACTTTTTAAACAGCTCGCCCGTTTTTTGCAGTAAGTTTGTTAGTTGCTGGTTTTTCAAAGCGGCGCAAATGTATACGATAAATAGCATGGAAACCAAAAAAACTCTGAAAGTTTCCAAAGCGTACTTTTCTCTAATTAACCCGATTGTTATAGGTTTGTAAGCGTATGGGCTTCCAGGATCATTTTTCGAAACAGGCAGAAATGTATTTAAAGGCCCGGCCTACCTACCCCGAAGAGCTATTTACTTACCTTAGTGAACAGGCTCCGGCAAACAATTTATGTTGGGATTGTGCCACCGGTAACGGACAAGCAGCCATATCGCTGGCTGAGCATTTTAAAAAAATAATTGCTACCGATGGCAGCGAACAGCAAATAAAGAACGCGCAAAAGCGCGATAATATAGAGTACCGGGTAAGTACTGCTGAAGAAAGCGGCCTGCCCGATCATTCTGTGGACCTTATAACCGTAGCTACTGCTGCCCACTGGTTTAACCACGATGCTTTTTACAAAGAAGCTAAGCGCGTAGCGATGCCTAACGGATTGTTAGCTATTTGGACTTATAGCGAAGCAAAAATAAACCCTGCTATTGATGAGCTGATGGAGTGGTTTATGTACGACTTTTTGTATGACTACTGGCCCGAAGGACGATGGTATGTGCGCAATAAATACCAAACGCTGCCCTTTCCTTACAAGCCCATTGATACGCCCGATTTTTATTGCCGTATGCAGTGGAACAAGCAGCAGTGGCTTAACTATATTATGAGTTGGAGCGCCTATAACAACTATACTACTAAAAATAACAGCGAACCTATAGCAGAAGTATTGCTGCCCCGGCTTAACCCGCTATGGAAAGACAATGAGATAAGGGCGATAGAATGGCAACTTCACCTTAAGTGCGCGCGGTTAAACACCACCTCTTCTGTGGCTAATGATGGTAAAAACAGCAACCATCTTATTTAAAGTCTGCCTTTAAATAACAAAGGCTTTTAACAGTTTACGATAGCTTGTTTTGCGTGATTTTCATTGGTAAAGGCAGCGTTGCTCATCTTATCGCTGCTTTGCATTTAGTCTGTAAAAAACGTTAAACACCCTACCCTTTAGTATTGGTTGAACGGTAAAAGGCATTACATTTGAGTTACATCAAACAACAAAAAATTTTTTAACCAACAAAAACAACACAACAATGAAAAAGTTATTTCTGATGTTAAGTTTTGCGGGTGCAACCATGTTTGCGGTAGCCCAAACGGCTGCCCCTGCTGCGGAACAATCCGCAACACCTGCACCGGATCCTAACGCGCCGGAGTTTAAGTGGGACAACACCACCATCGATTACGGTACTGTTACCAAAGGCGATGAAAACGCCGCTTCGCGCGAGTTCAAATTTATAAACACCGGCAAATCGCCGCTTATTATATCAAGCTGCCGTGGTAGCTGTGGATGTACAGTGCCTACCTGCCCTACCGAGCCTATTTTACCTGGCAAAGGTGGCAACATTAAAGTACACTACGATATTAACCGCGTAGGTGCTTTTACCAAAACAGTTACTGTTACCAGCAACGCAAAAAGCGCTAACGAAACCCTGAAAATTACAGGTACCGTTAACGACCCGGATGCAGGCAAAACGCCGGCACCTGCGGCTAACCCAACACCAGCTGCAGTTTCTCCGCACTAGTATTAAGGTTACCAGAATATAAAAAGCCCCGACTTTAAAATGTCGGGGCTTTTTGTTTTTGGGAACGGTTACCTTCGCTAAAAGTTATACTTAAACCCGGTTAACTCTTCGGTTTTAGCCCACAGCTTTTTCGCCAGTTCTTTATCACGCGATTTTGGGCTGCTTTCTACTTTTACCGGGTAACCTCTTGTTTCCATCATTTTTGTGGGGCCAAAGTATTCGGCACCTGCCAGGTTTTGCTCAATGGCAGCGCGTAAAATGGGCAAGGTACCCATATCAACGCTTTGGGCTATTACCTTATTCATTATAGCTACCATTAAGCCCGAGGTGTTTTGCAGGTTAGTATCGGTATAGCCGGGGTGCGATGCCGTGGCAATAACATTTACTTTATTGGCCTTAAACAAACGGTCCAGCTCGTACGTAAACAGCAGGTTACTTAGTTTGCTTTGTGAGTATGCCTTCACTGTATCAAACGATTTTTCCCAGTTCAAATCATCAAAGTATATATCGGCTTTTATTTTGTGCATTATGCTGCTTTGGGTTACCACGCGGCTGCCCGGTGTGTTTTTAAGCATATCCAGCAACAGGCCGGTTAACAGGTAATGCCCCAGGTGATTAGTGCCAAACTGAATTTCGAAACCTTGTTTGGTAAGCTCGCGCTTTACGGGATTCATTACACCAGCGTTGTTCATTAGCACATCCAGCGTGTTGTAGCGCGCGTGAAACTTATCAGAGAAATTGCGGATAGAATCAAAATCTGATAAATCAAGCTGCATTAAAACGAGCTTTGCCTTAGGGTAAAGGCTCCGTATTTTTGCTTCTGCTTCTTTGCCCTTCTCCATATTACGTACTGCCATTACTACAGTAGCGCCTTTGCTTCCCAATATAGTGGCAGCCTGCAGACCAAGGCCGCTATTGGCACCGGTTATTAAAAATGTTTTACCGCTTTGGTTGGGTATACTTTCAGCGGTCCAGTTACTTGAGCTCATTTAATTGGGTTTAATATACAATGCCATAAATGCACTGCTTGGGTTAAGACGGTTAGAATGTGAGTTTATTGGAAACAAAAAGATGAAAGAAGCGCCGCTTCTAACTATCCTTCTTTATCTTCAGGTTAACCAGTTCAATGCGTTTATCGCTGGCCTTTAAAACCTTCATGTGAAATCCGTTCAAATTAATAGTGGTGCCAGCCTCTGGTATATCTTCAAAACCGCTGATGATATAGCCCGATAAAGTAGAGTATTCGCCCTCGGGTATACCCAATCCATATTCCTGGTTCAGGTAGTCAACTTCAAGGCGGCCGGAGAGCACAAATTCTTCTTCGCTTATTTTCTTTTCGGCCAGGTCTTCTTCATCGTGTTCGTCCTGTATATCGCCAAAAATTTCTTCCATTAAATCTTCCAGCGTAATAATGCCGGCGGTACCACCATACTCATCTACCACCCAGGCTACGTTCTTTTTTTCGCGTATAAATTGCAGCATTAAATCGCGGGCGGTCATACTTTCGGGTATAGCCTGTATGGGGCGTATTAACTGCCTGAAGGTTTCGCCGGTTTTAAGCAAATCGAAGTGGTGTATGTAACCTATAATTTTGTCTATGGTATCATCGTAAATAACCACGCGCGACAGCTTCGTTTCTACAAACTTCTTTTTAAGCGCTTCAATACCTTCTGTCAATTCAATGGCCTGTATTTCGGGGCGGGGCACCATACAGTTGCGCACCTTCACATCCTTAAGGTATAACGCCTTTTCGAAAATCTCGGTGTTCAGGTGGTCTGTTTCATCACCGGCTTCACCCTCGGTAACGGCAGTTTCTTTAACCAGGTATTCTAAATCTTCTTTGGTAAACGATTGTTTGCTTTCTATTAAGTCGCTGCCCACCACCAGCTTTATAAGCCGGCGCGAAAGCGCGTGAAACAAATCAGACAAGGGCTTTAGTAATACAAAAATGGCCTGCGCGGGGTACGCAAAAAACAACAAGCTTTGGTCGCTGTTTACCCTGAACAATATTTTAGGAATAAGCTCTCCAAAAATAAGTACCACAAACGTGGTAAATACTGTTTGAATGATAAGCAATGCAATTTCGCCCGATGGTAAAAAGGGAAAGTTTTCAGGGGTAAAATAATTGGCCGTTACACTACCAAAAAGCACTAACGAAATATTAAGCCCAATAAGCATAGTGCTTATAAAGCGACCGGGGTTTTGATTAAAGTGCGATATTATTTTGCCCCGACTTGAACCTTTTTCTTTTAGTAACTCTACCCGCAGTTTATTGGCAGAAACAAAAGCTATTTCTATACCCGAAAAAAAAGCGATAAGCAACAGCGCGGCTATTATAGCAAAAGGCTCCATTAGTTATTGTTTGGCTGCTTTTCGTTTTTGGTCATTTTTTCGCGAAAGCGGCGTTGCCCCCTTACATTAAACCACAGCAGTATGCAAAACAGGCCGCAAAAAAACGGAAAGTAAATGTGGTTATCGAAAACGCGTAGTGTAACCAGGTTATAAATAACCACTATAAAGCTGACAATTGCCGCTCCAATCCACGCTTTTTCTAAGTATTCTAAAAATTTCATTGTGTAAATGTAGGTACTAATGTAAGCAATACCTGCTAATGCTTGTTATTGGAGGTCTTTAGTTTTTACTTTTATTTTTCCGGTAATGTGCTTTATGGTATAATCTGAAAAGTTTTCGCTGGCCTCCATACCATTGCCATAAATAATCTCGTCGGCCGTGGCAATTTTTACAAACGTGTTGGAGTATATTATCTTCTTCTCTTCATCCCAAATCAGCTCATCTGTGTTCAGCACTTCCCCTTTGTTGTTTACAACCACCACACTATCGCGGGCGGTCATGCTACGGCTGTTTTCTACAGCTGTGGCGCGCTTGGCCGTAAGGGTGTTTTCTACCTCGTGCGCGGCGTTGTAAAACAATATTTTTATACCCTCCGAAAACTCCAAATATGGCTTTTCGGCATTAAAGCGGGTAACACGCGGCCCCGATGCTTTTATACGTACCACACCATTATCGGAATAATTAATAGAAACATCGGTACCCTTCTCAATGTTTACGTTGGCGCGCGATTTAATTAGTTCTACTTCCTCTAAAGAGTTATTGCAAGATGAAAATGCGACGGTTACCACCAGGCAGGCTATAAGTAAAAAATCCGGAGAACTTGGTTTCGGGTTAGGATTTCTTTCCTGTTTCCGGTTTCCGAATTCCGGCTTCATACTAATCGTATTTGCGTTTTATAAACCAAATATCGGTTAGGGTAATACCAAAGGTAACGCGGTAATAGGTTTCGCGTATGGCTGTTGCGTCGTTTATTCCGCGATTTCCAAAATCGCCTGTTAGGTTTAAAAAGGCAACTTTTTTAAATGGAATACCCAGGCCAACAGTTCCTCCCACTTCGTTCAGTTGCTTGCCGCCATATCTTATTTCGCTTTTGCCCACATAAACCCCCGCACGGTATTGCACGGTGCTAAGGTATTTCTTCTTGTCCACCTCGTCAGACTTTGGTATAATTTGGGCCCCGAACGAGAAACGCCAGCTATCACCCAGCCCACCATTGTTAAGTGGCGAGGTATATTTTTGCCAGTTCATATACTTAAAATCAAACCCTACCATCCAAAAGCGCTCGTTACCAAACATAACACCCGCACCCATGTTGGCAGGCAGGTTCACTTTCGCTTTTTGGTTAAAGGTAGCGCTTACAGTATCTACAGTTATAATTCCGTAAGTAGGATCTACAATAAAGCGGTCCCAGTTGCTGGAAACCCTGGCGTCCATTTTCATACCGCCCGAGCCATACGCCCCTGCGGTAACATAAATATCGGTGCGCGGGTCCGGCGTTTCGGTATTGTGGTAAATTATATGCTGATACTGCACACCTACGGTGTAAACAAAGCTACGCACGTTCATGCTGGTAGTGTTGCGGCTGCTGAAAGCATAAGCCGTATCGGGAAACGTAATAGTTTTTTGATAATCTACTTTGCCAAACAAAAAGCCCACATTAGCACCTACCGAGAAGCCCTTTATCTTATAAGCACCACCCACGTAGGCCTGGTATAAAGAGCCCTTGCCCTGATATATCTGCCTGAAATTGCCAAGGGTAGAATCGCTGAAATTTTGAATAAACGTGTAGTTGGTTGTGCTAAATGGCAATAACCCGAGGCTAACACCCCAGCCTTGTTTTTTGCCATATGGGTTTGGCGCAAAAGCAAGTGCAAAGTGACTGATACCTGCCTGGGTAGATTTATAAGTAGAGTCTTTCAGGTTAACGCTGGCGCCCTCTACATTCATACCCAGTTCGATAGTTGTGCGGGTAAGCGAGGCATAAGAGGCCGGATTAGTATAATTGATAAAAGCCAGGCTGGCGTAAGGCGCTGCCACCCCACCCATAGCCCTATTGGCCGAAAACACAGTAGAGTTAATATACCCCAGGCCATAGCGCGAATAAGGCGACGATGCCTGTGAGAAAAGGCTTAAACTGCCAACCACTAAAAGCAACGAAAGCAACAGCTTTAAACTATAACCGGCAATATGTAAACTGTAAACTTTTCGCTCTTTCACTTTATAAATTATAATTCAAAATAAGGTTCAAACCTTCCAGCACTAAATATGGGCGGGCAAATATCTCACATTTGAGCAGAGTAACAAATAAACCCGAATCGCCGCCGGTAGCCACCACTTTCAGGTTTCCAAAACGCGCATCGTATTCTTTTATTATGCCATTTACCTCTTCTTTTATGCCATTTACCACTCCGCTTGCTATAGAAGTAGTGGTATCGGTGCCTGTAAGGTCAAAAGCCGCAAACTGCATAGGGTCTACCAAAGGTAGTTTGGCGGTGTAATTATGCAACGATTTAAACCGCATCATCATACCCGGCGAAATAGCCCCGCCTATGTATTCGCCGGTGGCGGTTATAAAATCGTAGGTAATACAGGTGCCAAAATCAATTTTAAGAATGTTGCTGCCGGGGTAGGTAAAGTTGCAAGCCACACTCCCGGCCAGCCGGTCGGCACCTAAAGTTTCGGGCGTTTTGTAGCGCACTTTTAATGGCAGCTTTAGCTTTGGCGAAAGAAAAAAGGTGTTAACGCCCTTGTCGCGCAGCTGTTGCTGTATAAAATCGTTGCTACCGGTTTGCGAAATAATAGCATGCTCTAAATTATACTGCATTAAAATAGTGCCCAGCGCATTTTCGCCCAAAAGTACTTCTTTAAGCTCGGTGCCCTCAAAAATACCAAATTTAAGTTGTGTATTGCCTATGTCTATAGCAACGTTCATTTGGCAACTCGTTTACCATCAACAAACTTTACAATAAAGCTTTGCTTATAGCGGGGCTGTATTTGTGTACGCCAGTATTTTTCGCACTGCTCATAGCTGCGGTAGCGGCCCAGCATATATTTGTACAAGCCATCTTCGGGCCACACCTCGTAGCCTTTTAAGTGGGTATAGTAATTCGTGTCGAGTGGGATAAACGTTTTAAGTGCATAAAACTGAATGCGGTAAAAGGTATCCAGTTCTACTTCCATAGGCTTTGCTTTGGGCATTTCTATAGTAGCTTCTGGTTTCTTTTCAATAACAGGCTGTATAGCCACCGCACTGGCCGGAGCAATATCTATACTTGTTTCTTTAATTCTTTCAACCGGTATTTCATCGGCCGGGTTTTCGGCAGCTGCTTGCGTTGCTTTTACACCGGCTGTAGTAGCGGGGCTTGCTGTGTTATTAGCGGGCACCGGTTCTGCGTTCCCATCCATCAGCGCCTGCGCTTTTTCGCGTTGTGCCAAATACGAATTGTCTTTTTCAGCAACAGTTTTAGCCGGTTTTTTACCATTGGCTGTTGCTTTTGTAGTTGCCGGTGTGCCTGCTGCCCTGGCCATTGCCTCGGCCGGTTGTTGCTCATATAGCAAAGCCAACGATGGGGTGTTGAGTGAGTTTTCGGCAACAGCCACTGGTAACTCCGGCGCTTCGCTTGGCATTACCTCATCTTCGCGCTTGGGGTTATATTTATTGTTTAGCGGCGCATTGGTTATATCAATACTTTCCATCACGTTGTTTACAATCAGCTCATTCAGGTTATACTGTATCTCATCGGCAATGGTACCTAACAGCTTACGCACTTCATATGCGCTGTTTACTGCCCGGCGTTTTTCAATGTACGGTATATTGGGTAAAATGTCGGCGCTCTCTACATTAGAGCAGGGTACCGAAAGCACCTTGGTTGCACCCTTGGTTGAGGTGGTATCGTAATAAGTGTATACCGGTATAACGCCCCAGTCGCTCACGTGGGTTTCGCGGGTAAAGTTGTTTTTCTGCAACTCCATATCTATTAAAAAACCATTGCGGTTGCGAAGGTCTTCGTTACTGCTAAGCAGGTTGCCTAACGAGTAGGCTATAATACCTTCGTGCTGTTCGCCATTATAACTATAGTTCATGGTCTCAAGCCGCATAGGTGTGTTTGGGTGAGTACCCACCACCAAACTTGCACCGGCCTGAAAAACGTATTGGGCCAATTCCTGTTGCGCATAGCTGGGTGCGTCCTGCGTATTCGCACCCCAATCAAAATATACAATGGTAAAATCGGGTTTGTAAGCATGTGCCATGCGCATATCGCGGTCTATTACGCTCTTGTCTATTTCGTTAATTACAAAATCGCGCGAAACCGATGGCCTTGCCACCAGGTTGGTGTAATTAAGTATGGCTATGCGAAAACCCTTACGGTTGATAATAAGCGGAAAGTTACCATTACGCTGCTGCTTATCGGTAAATGCGCCGGTGTGGTATATGTCATATTCATCCAGCACCTCGTGCGTACGCTTAAGGTTAGCCTTGCCAATGTTAGCTGTATGCACGTTAGCATGCATTACTGCATTTACACCGGCATATTTAAGCGCCAGCCCAAACTCATCGGGCGACGAAAACATGTTTTTAGTGTTGTTGCTAAACGATGTTTTAAGGTTAACAAGGGTTATGTCGCCCAGGTTAAGCAAGGGCTGTATATACTTAAACTCGTTTTTGTAATCGTACTTGCGGGTGGCTTTATCGTAGGCGTAGGCGGCGTGCTTTTCGGTTTGGTAAACGTTACCACCAATCATTAAATGCAACTTACTGAACGAATCTATTTTCTCTATGCCATTATCCTCTCGCTTTTGCATTAGCATTTTTTGCTTAAACGATATAAGCGGCGATTCTTTCTCCTGCGCGCAAACTAAACCGGTAAAAAGAAAAGCAGCAGTAAACACTGCCATACAGCGGCGCCAAAAAGCCCCCATAACCGGGCGTCCGTTAAGCGTTGTGGGTAATCCGTTTTTCATTTATTCAAAATCTCTTCGTTTTCGATAATGCGCACCACCGGTATCTTTTCTAACGATGATGGCTCTCTTTCCTGCGCCACTCTAACCATTTGTTTGCCCAATAAATATACAGGCGTGCCTTTATATTTCCGAAAAGGGCCTGTAAACAAAAACGAAAACTTTTCGGCCACAAACCTGGCCACCTGCTCACCGGTGCGTCTTTCTTTTCTATCGCCCAATAAAAGCGAGGGCCTGAAAACCACCAGCCAATCGTATCTAAGCCGTTTAACCGCTTCTTCCAGCTCCCCTTTCATGCGGCTATAAAAAACCGATGATTTTGCATCGGCGCCTAAAGACGATACCAATATAAACCGGGTGGCCCCATTTGCTTTGGCTATTTCGGCCACCTGCAGCGGAATATCAAAATCTACTCTTTTAAAAGCCTCTTTGCTGCCGGCCGTGGCAATGGTAGTACCCATAGCACAAAACACGTCATCGGCCTTTAATTGTTCTTTAATTTCAGCAAGGTTATTAAAGTCGGTAACTATGTTATGTAATTTTTGCTTAGGGCTTTTAATAGGCTTGCGGGTAAGCGCTATCACCTTTTCGTAAGCCACTGAGTTAAGTAATCCGTTCAGACATTGTTCCCCTACCAATCCTGTTGCACCAATAATTAAAGCCGTTTTTGCCATTGTGCCAAAAATAAGAATTGCAGGGTGCCAAAGGCCTCCGCTCTTAACACCTTTAGGCTTTATTGTCTAAATAACATGCCGAAACGGACCTATCGGGGCTTATTTTATATTCGGCACGTGGATATTCTGTATATAATCATCGTTTTTATAGCGGGCATTGCGGTGGCTTTTATTAATACCATTTCGGCCGCTGGCTCGCTGGTATCGCTATCGGCGCTCATTTTTGCCGGCCTTACCCCTGCCGAAGCGAACGCTACCAACCGGGTGCCTATTATTTTTCAAAGCTTTTTTTCGGCCAAAGGTTTCGAAAGCAAAGGGGTAACCGGCGATAGTTATAAGTGGTGGTTAACCATGGCCTGCATTCCGGGCTCGGTTATAGGTGCCTTGTTTGCGGTAAAAATACCGTCACACATTTTTAACCAGGTATTAATGGGTGTAATGGTGCTGTTTTTGGCTATTACCATTATTAACCCCCTTAAAAATAAAAACCCGGCCGAAGAGTGCATACAGCTAAAACACAAAATAGCCGGTGTTATTATCTATTTTTTTGTGGGCATATATGGGGGCTTTATACAAGCCGGCTCAGGCTTTTTTTTAATGGCGCCTATGCTGCTGTTGCACCGGTTCGACATTAACAAGACCAACTACTACAAAGTATTTATTACCTTGTTTTACACCTTTGCTGCACTTGCTGTTTTTTTATGGAAGGGCAATATACACTGGTATTATGGGCTGGTTATGAGCGCCGGTACATCGTTAGGCGGCTGGCTAACCAGCCGGTGGAGTGTTACAGTAGATGAGGTTTGGATGAAGCGGATAATGGTAAGCGTTATATCGCTGCTTACGGTTTATATTTGGTTTTTTAAATAGTTGCTATGGCCACCAAAATAGCTGCCGAAGCCAGCATTAACATTAATGCACCTATTGAAAAGGTGTGGCAAACAATGCTGGATATAAACAACTACCCCAAATGGAATCCGTTTGTAGTAAGAGCAGAGGGAGAAGGCGATATGGCTGTGCCGGGCAATACCATGAAACTGTTTGTGCGCTGGCAAAATGGAGGGCAGGCATCATCAAACGAAGAAATTACCGATACAAAATTACCGTTTACCGATAAAGATGGCAGTAAGCGTGCACATTGGAGCTACCGGTTTACCGGGCCTTTAAATAATTTAGGCCTGGTAAAGGCAACACGGTATCATTGGTTGGAGCAAAATGCCGGAAGCCAAACTACTACCTACCGCACCCGCGAGGAATTTAATGGACTATTAAAGGCTTTTATCCCACTCGCCCAGGTACAAAATGGCTTTGACCGACAAACCGCCGCACTTAAGGCAGAAGCCGAACGTATAGCCTAATTCATTCATTTATATCTTTTTGATGGTTTAGCGCTATGCCCGCAACTATTTATACCTAATTATGTTAAAGCTACGTAGGCATTATATGAGATAACAATTACACGTGGAACGGGAATTGAAGTAACAGTTCAGGCAATGGGCTAGACTTTACCTAAAACAATGTGTTATGTTAAATAAACTGCTGATTATAGTGGCCACCGTGGGATGCGTTTACCCGGCTTTGGCGCAAGAGGCTGTAACAACCACCGCCCAGGGACCTGCAGATGCTGTGGTGCCCGCAAAAATGGAGTTTGGCATAAGTGCAGGCCCGGGTTATTCGGTGTTTTTTAATCAGAACCCCGTACAAAGCCCGCGCAATGGTAAGCGCCCTGTGTTTGGTTCAGTTGCTGCTGGTATTTCTTACCAGTATAACTTTACAAAAATGATTGGGCTGCATATAGAAACCAATTATGAACGTAAAGGCGATATTTATTATTTAAATAGTTCGTGGGATGGAAACAGCACCTTTAACAGTAGTTCGGCTTATGACAGGATTGACTATGTAACAGTGCCGGTAATGGCACGATTTACATTTGGTAAGCATGTGCGTTTTTTTGTAAATGGAGGTGTATATGCCGGCGTAACTATAGCCGCACGCAGGGTAATGAATGATACTTATTACCAACCCGGTAGTGAGGGAACTTTCAAACAAACCTCAATTAAAACGGATATAACGAACGATGTTCGCAGTTTTGATGCGGGTGCTGCCATGGGGCTTGGGGTGTTATTACCTATAGGCAAGGTAGCAGCATTTACGGTTGAAGCACGCAATAATACCGGGTTTATAAATCAGACCGGTAATACGGACCTATACATTGGTAAGTTTTATAACAACTCAACTAACCTATTGTTAGGGATTACATTCTTCTTAGATAAATTTAAACAAGACGGCAACTTAAAAATGAGCCGTTAAAAGATAATCATGTTCCGCTATATGCGGAGTAGTAAGTGTGGGTTTGGTTAAAGGTGGAGGCCGTAGCAATATGGTTTCCACCGATTTTTTTAGGACCACCTCGTCGGGCTTCGCCCGACACTCCTCCTTAAATGCCACCGCGGTAGCGGTGAAGGAGGAGAACTAAAAGCCAGTTATCCGTTCTTATTCGCCAATTGCCCGCAGGCGGCATCTATATCCTTACCGCGGCTGCGGCGTATGGCTACACTCACTCCCTTATCGCGCAGGTAGGCAACAAAAGCATCGCGGTTTTCGCGTTTTGCTTTTTTAAGTTCTACCCCTACCACGTTATTGTATTCAATAATGTTTATGAACGAAGGAACCCTATCGGCTAAATAAAACAAGTGGTCGGCATCCTCTATTGAGTCGTTAAACTTATCGAACAGGATATACTCGAAGGTTATTTTGTTGCCAGTCTTCTCGTAAAAATAGTTCAGGGCATCCATTACCTCTTCCAAAGGGTTGCTTTGGTTAATGTCCATTATTTTATTGCGCTTCTCGTTGGTAGGTGCGTGTAAAGAAAGGGCCAGGTTAAACTTCATTCCCTCATCCGCCATGCGCCTGATGTTGCGTACTACACCGGATGTAGAAACTGTAATGCGCTTTTGCGCCATGTTCAATCCCTCCGGCGAGGTAATATACCTAATGCTTTGCATTACGTTATCATAGTTCAGCAAGGGTTCGCCCATACCCATGTACACTATGTTGGTTAGCGGCCGGCCGCTATGTTCAAGCGCATGTTTGTTCAGCAAAACAACCTGGTCGTATATCTCACCTGCTTCTAAATTGCGTTCTCTTTTTAAAAAGCCCGTTGCACAAAAAGTACAGCTTAAAGTACACCCCACCTGCGATGATACACAAGCTGTATTCCGCTCATCATCCGGTATCATTACGCCCTCTACCAACCGGTCATCGTGCAACTTCATACCCAGCTTTACGGTACCATCGCTGCTTTTTTGCACTATGTTTTCGGTAACCGAGTAAAAGGCAAATTGCTCAGCGAGTTTGGTCCGCAAGTCTTTCGAAAGGTTCGTCATCTCGTCAAAAGAGCGGGCCGATTTTTTCCAAAGCCACTCATGCACCTGTTTGGCGCGAAACTTCGGCTCGCCAAACTTTTCGAACTCGGTGATTAGTTGGGCTTCAGAAAACTTACGGATATCCTGCTTCATAAATAGTTTGCGAAGATAAGGAACATATGTGGGATAAGCGATAAAAGGCTTTAAGCAATGTGCCGCATAAGCGTATTAAAACCTCATTTTGAATACAAACCCAGGCCCCATTCTATGGTTAACCAAGGTTAACATGTTTTCAATTTTGGTTTTCTACTTAGTTGATTTACAACTGGTTAATTTTCCAATGTTAACCATAGAACCGCTCCAATTTTTTGCAGTTTTAATGTCTTATTCCTGAAAATAAACCCGCTTAACCCGCGCCGATATACCGGTTAAAATTTCGTAAGGAATAGTTTCGGCTGCTAAGGCAACTTCTTCTACCGTGGGGTTATTGCCAAACACAATTACCTCATCGCCCTCTTGTGCTTCTACTCCGGTTATATCCAGCATGGTCATATCCATACATACATTGCCTATTACGGGCACCAGTTTGCCGTTTACCAGCATACGGCCAGTTTTGTTGGATAGCTTGCGGCTAAGTCCATCGGCGTAGCCAATACCCACGGTGGCAATAGTTTTATCTTTGCTTACCTTACCTACCCGACCGTAGCCTACCGTTTCGCCTTTTTTTACATGCTTAATTTGCGAGATGGTTGTTTTAAGTGTAGACACATTCATCAGCTTGCCTTCTACCTTTTGCGAGCCATCTATACCATATAAGCCTATGCCCAGGCGCACCATATCAAACTGCGCTTTGGTGTGGCGGGTAATACCATTGCTGTTTAAAATGTGGCGCAGTATCGGGTAATCGAACTGCGAGCAAATGGTGGTGCTCATAGCATCGAAGTTCTTTATCTGCTCTTTGGTAAACTCATCATAAGCAGGGTCTTCGCTGGCGGCTAAGTGCGAAAACACCGAAGCAATTTGCAAATGTTCGCTTTGGCGAATTTTTTCTATCAACTCCAGCACTTCGTTTTTAGTAAAGCCCAACCGGTTCATACCGGTTTCTAATTCTATATGTATTTTATAACGGTTGCCATCGCCTTTGTGCAGCAAGGCTACAATTTCCGAAAACCTATCCAGCAGGTTGTGCGAGTAAATTTCGGGCTCGAGGTTGTACTGAAACATTACATCAAAGCTTCTTTGCTCGGGGTTCATTACCATTATAGGTAAGGTAATACCGTTTTTGCGCAACTCCACTCCTTCGTCGGCATAAGCCACGGCCAGGTAATCTACCCGGCTAAACTGCAGCACATTGGCAATTTCAAAACTACCACTACCATAGCTGAATGCCTTAACCATAGCCATGGTTTTAGTTTCGGGTTTTAGCAGCGCCTGGTAAGCTTTTAGGTTATGGGTTAGGGCGTTCAGGTTAATTTCTAAAACTGTTTCATGCGCCTTGCGTTCTAAAAATTTACCTATTACCTCAAACCGGAATTTACGTGCCCCCTTAAGCAAAATAACCTCGTTGCTAAACGATGCCGAGTCTAATTTTTTCAAAAACTCCTCGGTGCTTTCATACAGTTCTACTTGTAAAGACTCGTTCTTTTCGAGCAGCTTTTTTTGCCTTAATAAAGATGGGCCGATACCAATCAACCGGTTTACTTTATTCTCTTGTAGCAAGGCCGCTACCTCGGAGTATAAATCCATTTCGCCCCTGCCACTCTGCAAAATATCGGAGAGGATAATTGTTTTTTTAGGGTGCTGGTTTTGCTGCTTTAAAAAGTCGATAGCGATTTTTAAAGAGCCTATATCGGAATTGTAAGTATCGTTAATTACTGAACAGTTATTAATTGCGTCCTTCATCTCCAAACGCATTTTAATACCGGCCAGGTGTTTCATGCGTTCGCGTATAACATCAAAATCTTTTTGCAGATATAGCATTACGCAAACACAATGTATAGCATTCTCTACGCTGGCTTTATCGGCAAAAGGAATATCAAAATCCAGCTCTCTGCCTTTGTAAACACTATGTATAAACGACCGGTTATCTTTCTGCATTACACTGGTTACCTGCAAGTCGGCTTCGCCGCTCATGCTCCAGCTCATTATTTTTACAGGCTCATCGCGCAGTGCATTTATCTCGCCCAGGCTTTGATTGATATCCGGATAATCTTTACAATAAATAAGCACCTCGCTTTTCGTAAACAGGGTAAGCTTCTCTTTGGTTTTGTGCTTTATATTTAAAAAGCCCGCGCTATGCGCCTCGCCAATATTGGTAAACACCCCTATAGTTGGCTGTATAATTTTTTGCAGCTTAGGCATCTCGCCCGGTTCCGAAATTCCGGCTTCAAATATTCCCAATGTATTTTCACTGTTTATCAACCACAAGGATAGTGGTACGCCCACCTGCGAGTTATAGCTTTTAGGGTTGCGCACTATGTTATAGTCTTCGTGCAGCAATTGGTAAAGCCACTCTTTTACTATGGTTTTACCGTTACTTCCTGTTACTGCAATAACAGGCATTGTAAATTTACCTCTGTGAAAACCGGCTAACTTTTGC
This sequence comes from Chitinophagales bacterium, assembly GCA_044228435.1. GTDB lineage: Bacteria > Bacteroidota > Bacteroidia > Chitinophagales > LD1 > Bog-950. The sequence goes on along the minus strand of JBGAUW010000004.1, from coordinate 262,335 downwards.
AGTGCCGCCAATACGTCTTTTACTACTATAAAATTGGCGTCGGCATATTTTTCAATATCGGGTTCTTTGGCCACTACAAAATTGCGAACCCCTCTTTTATACAGGTCATCTATGTAATTATGGCCGTCTAACTTTTGTCCGCCTAAGGCAAAAAATAAGGTTTGTGCCGGGTGTATTAATTTGCGCGAATCGAGCAGCAACTCATTAATAACCGCTTCTCTTTTTTCCTTAGATAGCAGCTTACCGCCAATCGCCTTTACTACCTCTGCTATTTTATATTCTGCTTTCATGTCTATTTCTGGCCACGAATTACACCATTTGTTTTTAAACAGGCATCATCATTCGTGTAAAATCCTGTTATTCGTGTCAACAAATTTTTGTTTATGAGCAAAATACGAAACACTATAGACCGTATGAGAGCCGGCGAAGATATTGGCCTTGACCGTAGCGGCCAAAAAGGCCGCCAACGTACCGTAAATGCCGATGGCAGCTACAACATGGAGCGCATCACCGGAAATGTTTTCGGCGATTTTTTGCTTTACCGCTGGCTAATTACCACCAGCTGGAAACATTACTGGATGGCGATTGTAAGTTTTTACATTGTAGATAACATTGTGTTTGGAACCATCTACTACCTGATGGGGCCCGAAAAACTAAACGGCATTATAGGTACTACCGCCTTTGATAAGTTTATGGGTTGCTTTTTTTTCAGTTGCCAAACCTTTACCACCGTAGGCTATGGCGGTTTACACCCGGTTGGTAAAATTGCCAGCGCCACAGCAGCCCTGGAGGCTTTTCTAGGCTTAATGGTTTTTGCGGTTGCCACCGGTTCATTATACGGCCGTTTTTCTAAGCCGGTATCGAGGCTTAAATACAGCGACAATATTTTAATTGCCCCTTATAAAGATATTACCGGTATGCAGTTTATGGTGGCCAACGGCGTTGAAACCACATTGATGGAAATGGAGGCCAAGGTAAATATTAGCTGGATGGATGAAGATGATAACGGTATGCCGTTACGTAGGTTTCAGCAGGGTAAGCTGGAGTTTGATAAAATTGCGATGTTCCCTACCAGCTGGGTGGTTAACCACCCGATAGATGAAGAAAGCGCTCTTTACGGAAAATCGTTAGATGAAATTAAGAAACTCGATTTTGAAGTGTTTGTTTTAATGAAGGGGTTTGATGATGTTTTTTCGCAAACCATTTACAGCCGCCACTCGTTTATTGCCGAGCAGTTTGTATACGGTGCAAAATTCCGCAAACCGTTTTCGATAAACGAACAGGGCCGTATAGTAATGGACCTAACCAAAGTAGGCGAATACGATTTAGTGCCCATACAGAAGCAGTTATCGATATGATTTAATTGCCATGCAACCAACCGGTTTATTTCTCGCTCTAAATGAGCGACCCACTAACCACACATATGAAACACACACTCACCTTCATCGTTGTAATTACTTTATTGTTATTAGGAAATAGCGCGAGAGCGCAAACAATTACCATAACCCTCGATTCAACCTCTGCCTTTTGCAACTGGAACAACGCCGGATGCTTATACATTACCGCGAGCGGGGGAACAGCCCCATACAGTTATGCATGGTCTAATGGTGTAACCACCCAAAACCAATGCTACCTTTATGGTGGTAACTATTCCCTTACAGTTACTGATGCATTAAGCATAACGGCCACCGCTTCTTTTTCGGGCATAGCAACTGCAGCAGTTAAAGCCGCAATAAATACAAGGCCCGAAATATGCGGGCAACAAAATGGCGCCGCCTGGATTGACAGCATTACCGGTACCCCACCGTTTAGCATTTTGTGGAGTGACGGAACTTCCGGCGATAGCCTGCAATATCTTAATGCCGGAAATTATTTCGTGCGGATAAGCGATTCGGAGGGTTGTTTTGCTGTGTATGATGGAAACGGTTTTTGGGGCAGCGATTCTATACCGGTTGTTATTGCCGATAGTGCTACATACGGTTTTAATATTACCACCCTGCCGCACCACTGCCCGCAGTTAGGGAGTGCCGCCGTACATATAACCGGTGGGGGAGTGCCTCCATTTAGTTTTGCGTGGAGCACTACACCCGTACAAACAACCGACTCAATAGGTGGCCTTTTAGGCGGCACCTACACCGTTACCATTAGCGATGCCGCAGGCTGCGAGGTGGTAAGGACCGTGGTTATTAATAACGATTTACCAATAAATGCTATTACAACAAATACCCCAGAGGTATGTATTATGCACAATGGCACCGCTACTGCTATCCCTCAAAGCGGGGTTGCTCCGTATACTTACATTTGGAATACGATACCTGCGCAAACAACTATTACCGCGCAAGGCCTTTCTACCGGCTATTACACGGTTTCGGTATTAGATGCTAATAACTGTATGGCCACAAGAGATGTGTATGTAGGCTATACATCGCCCATACAACTAAACCTGGTTAGTACCGATGAAAAATGCCATAACGATAGCGGGCGTATTATACTATTTCCTACGCTGGGCACAACGCCTTATACATACCAATGGTCTAATGGCCAAAACACAAGTTCTGTTTCCGGGCTTAGCCAGGGGCATTATGCAGTAACCGTAAGCGATGCAGCCGGTTGCTCGGTAGTTTCGGGTGCCTATATAAACGATGTGCCATCGTTTAACGTAAACCTTACCTACACAGCTACTTCGTGCACTACAGCTACCGGTACCGCTACTGCAAACGTTAGCGGCAATACCTCGCCATATACTTATTTGTGGAACACCTCTCCGGCACAAACCACCCAAACAGCTACAAGCCTTTCATTTGGCTACCATAATTGTATTGTTACCGATGTAAATGGCTGCAAAGCTAATTACCAGGTGTATATTCCTTATGTTCATACCATCTCGGTTTATACATATGCAAATGCCGCTTACTGCACTACCAGTAATGGCACCGTAAATATTACGCCTCAGGGTGGCACGCTTCCTTATACATACCGTTGGAGTAATAACCAAACTACAGAAGATCTTAACGCTGTGCCTACCAATTATTATACCGTAACGGTTACCGATGCTGCCGGCTGCTCTACTATTAAAAGTGTATATGTGGGCAAATACAGCAACCTGCAGGTGACAACCACGCATACTAATGCCAGTTGCATTTTTGTAAATGACGGCACTGCTACTGCTACAGTAGCCAATGCAACACCACCCATAACCTATAACTGGAGCAATGGACAAAACACACAAACTGCTACAGGCCTGGTTTCGCAATTTGGTTACCGTGTATACGTAACTGATGCTAATGGTTGCGAGGCTAACAGCTACCCGGTTGCCATAGGCTATAACAACCTAAGCTGCGCCGCACAAGTTAGCGGCAGGGTAATAAACGATTGGGACCGCAATTGTGCTTTAACTACCGGCGATGAAGGTATACCGAATATTAATGTACAGGCCATAGCCGGTTACTACGACTTTACCGATGCCAACGGCGATTATTCGTTTATTCTGCCTGCGGGTAGCTATGCCATTAATCATACACCACCTTATCATACCTTCCAGGAGTGTCCGGTTGGCCCTATTGTTTTAACCGGCTTAACGGCAGGTAGTAATATGGTGAACAACGATTTTTTCGATACGGTGCGCATTGCGCTTGATTTATGGAATACACTAAATTTTAAAACCGATCCACGGCCTGGCTTTGACCATGAAGTGACCGTTAATTTTGGTAACCATGGCAATTTTGTAACCACAGGTGCGCTTGAATTTGAATACGACAGCAGCGAAACCTTTATATCCAGCAGTATTTCCCCGTCCGCTTATGTACATGATATTGCGAACCGGAAAATTTATTTTAATGGCATAGCCGATAATATGCTACCCGGGCAGCAGGATAGATTTACCTTAACCTTTAACACAGCCGCAACCGTTGCCTTAGGCACCGATATAAAAAATTGTGTGCACATAACGCCGGTAGTTAACGATGTAAAGTTTATTGATAATGATTACTGTGCGCAAACACCGGTTGTAGGCTCGTACGACCCGAATGATAAAAAGGTAATTCCGGCAGGTGTAGGAGCTCCCGGTTTTATAACCCGCAACGATTCTCTGCTTCACTATACCATCCGGTTTCAAAATACCGGCACTTATTATGCTCAGAATGTGCTTATACTCGACTCACTGGATAGCGATGTAGACCCCGGTTCAATAGAACAGATTGTTTCGTCACACCCGGTTAAGCCCGATTTTTTTAAGAATAAGACACTTGCCTTTTACTTCGATAATATTTACCTACCCGATAGTACAACCAACGAACCAGCCAGCCACGGCTTTGTTTCTTTTTATATAAAACAAAGGCCCGCTCTTGCTTACGGCACTCAAATCAAAAACAGGGGGGCCATTTATTTTGACTACAATGCTCCTATATTTACAAACACGGTAATAAATACTATTGAGACGCCCAGCAATATTTTACCGGTTGCTGCAACAAACGTGCTTCTATATCCTAACCCAACTGCCGGCCTGTTAAACGTTTCTTTCGAAAACCCAGAAGGCGGTAAGGTAACGCTGGAAGTAGCGAATCTGCTTGGGCAAAAAACATTTACCAAAACAATTGAAGCAACGGGTGGAACAAACCTTGCACAGCTTCCACTGAACAACCTTGCGCCGGGCGTGTATCTTTTAACGCTGCAATCGGAGCAAACCAAATTTGCGATAAAGAAATTTGTGATTGAGAAGTAACAGCTTGTACTAAATAAAAAAGCCGCTTTCATCTTTTAATGAAAGCGGCTTTTTTATTTAGCGTTTACAGCCCATACTATTTTGATTAACCGAATCGAGCGATTTGTCTTTTTGGGTAGTATCCAAATTGTTGAACCCTTTGGTACTGCCCCAGCCAAAATACTTTTCAAAAAAGGGCAACAGCTTGCTGTCTTTAATTTGCAGTAAAAAGAAATCTTCATGCTCACGCTCCTTCAAACCCATTTCGTATAGTACGCTATCGTGCTTGGTAATGCCTGCCTTATTGAAGTAATCTTTCATGCGGATGTATTCGCACACGTTTCCGCTCTCTAACCGGCCGGCAAAGTAAATGGGCATAAACCAACCAATAACATAGCAACTGGCGGCAATGGTTTTGCCAATAATGTGAAAACGTAACTCGTACCACTTCGATACCGGTATGTTGTATTCGTTCATTATAGCCAGCACCTCGCGGCGGTGGTTCCATTCATCATCTTCAATTTGTTTAACTGCCCGCTTAACCTCGGGGTCTTTTAGTGAACCTACATGCCCTATATAGGCAAAGGCAGCTGCTTTCTCAGCAGAGTAAGCCATTTGCAAAAGGTCGGTAAGTTCGGGTTGGAGGGGCATTAGTTTTGTTTTTTCTTTTAGGGTTTCTACGCATTCACAAACTCACTTACCTCACTCAATCTCTCATCCGCTTTCTTCATGCTCTTTATGCCTTCAAACGTTAGCACCAAAAACTTTTCGGTTTCGCGCAGGTACACGCCATGGTGGTGATGCTGCACATACTGCATTATTTTACCAAACACCGTACTCTTATAAAAACTCGATTCCTGGTTGGCGACAAAATAGCAACGCATGGTTTTGTTCTTTAAAATAATCTGTTCCATACCCAGTTTGGTGGCCATCCATTTTAAGCGCATAGCTTCAAACAGCTCATACACCGGTGCCGGTATTTCGCCAAAGCGGTCGTGCAGGCCATCTTCAAACTTCTTCAACCCTTCTTCGTCTTTCACCTCGTTCAATTCGCGGTATAGCAACATACGCTCGGTTGTGTTGCTTACAAAATCACTTGGTATCAGCATTTCCAAATCACTCTCAATAGCACAGTCGCGCACATAATCGTTGGTGCGCTCCAACTCATCTTTATAAAGCTCTTTAAAGTCGGTTTGCTTTAACTCGCGTACAGCTTCGTCTAATATTTTCTGATACACGTCTAAACCAATCTCGGCAATAAAGCCGCTTTGCTCGGCGCCCAGCATATTACCGGCGCCGCGTATATCCATATCGCGCATGGCTATATTAAAGCCGCTGCCCAAATCAGAAAATTCTTCAATAGTTTTTAGGCGCTGTTTGCTTTCGTTGCTAAGCGTACTAAGCGGCGGCGCCAGCAAATAACAAAACGCATGTTTGTTGCTTCGGCCCACTCGCCCGCGCAACTGGTGCGTATCGCTTAAACCAAACTGGTGCGCGTTATTAATGATAATCGTATTCGCGTTGGCAATATCTATACCACTCTCGATAATGTTAGTGCAAAGCAGCACATCATACTCGCGGTTAATAAACTTAAGCAACACTTCTTCCAGGTGGTCGCCTTCCATTTGCCCGTGTGCCACACCAATATCAATGTTTGGCACTATCTTCATCAGCATCTGCTTCACTTCGCCAATATCGCGCACGCGGTTGTGTACAAAAAACACCTGGCCGCCACGGTATATTTCGTACTCAATCGCTTCTTTAATCAAGTCAGGATCCATCGGCCGTACCTCGGTAGTAATTGGCTGACGGTTAGGCGGCGGTGTATTAATAATGCTTAGGTCGCGAGCACCCATTAACGAGAATGAAAGCGTACGCGGTATAGGTGTAGCTGTAAGCGTAAGTGTATCTACGTTGGCCTTTATAGTTTTTAAAGTCTCTTTAGTTCCTACGCCAAACTTTTGCTCTTCGTCAATAATCATTAAACCTAAATCCTGAAACTTTACGCTTTTACCCACCAGCGCATGCGTACCTATGATGATATTGATCTTCCCTTCTGCTAAACGTTGAAGGGTTTCCTTTTTTTCTTTCGCTGTTTTAAACCGGTTCAGGTAATCTACCTCTACCGGAAAATCGGCCAACCTTTCTTTAAACACCTTATGGTGCTGCATGGCCAAAATAGTAGTAGGTACTAACACAGCTACCTGCTTACCATCGGTGGCGGCTTTAAAAGCTGCGCGCACCGCAATTTCAGTTTTACCAAAACCCACATCACCGCATACCAACCGGTCCATAGGGGCAACCGCTTCCATATCGCGCTTTACATCTTCGGTCGCTTTAGCCTGGTCGGGTGTATCTTCGTACATAAACGACGCCTCTAACTCGTTTTGCATATAACCATCCGGTGCAAACTGAAAGCCTTTCGATGCTTTGCGCTTGGCATATAGCTGAATCAGGTCGAACGCCAACTCTTTAATCCGCTTCTTGGTTTTCTTTTTCAGGTTGTTCCAGGTATCGGTACCCAGTTTATTAACCCTTGGGGCTTCGCCATCTTTACCTACATACTTCGATATTTTGTGTAGCGATTGTATGCCCACATACATAATATCGTTACCGGCGTATATCAGACGCACCGTCTCTTGCATTTGGCCGGCCACTTCAATTTTTTCGAGGCCGCTAAACACGCCCACACCGTGGTCGATGTGCGTTACAAAATCGCCGGGTTTTAATTCGCGCAGGGTTTTCATCAGCAAAGCCTTATCGCGGCTAAAGCCCTGGCGCAAATTAAATTTGTGGTACCGGTTAAATATCTGGTGGTCGGTATAAAAACAAATCTTCAAATCATCATCTATAAACCCCTGGTGTATGCCAATAGGAATAGGCTCCCATTTAACATCTGCTTTCAAATCCTCAAAAATGGAATAGAACCTTTCCATTTGTTTTGGGTTCTCGGCAAAAATTAAATTAGTGTAACCCTTCTCGTTATTACCATGCAGGTTTTTAATAAGCAGGTCGAAGTTTTTATTGAACGACGGCTGCGGCTTGGCGTGAAACTCGATTTTATTATGTGCCCTAAAGAATGAGCTGCGGCCAAACTCTACCACTCTAAACCTCGAAATACCTTTTAAAAAATCGGCCGATGAAAGAAACACCTCTTCGGCATCTGCCTCTAACAGCGGGTGGTTTGGGTGCTCAATTCTATTCTTGCGTATATCCGGTTGTATCTTTTGCGCTTTCTCTAACGATGCTAAAAATACATCGGTAAGTATCTGCATATCTTTCACCCATACAATTGTGTTAGGGGGCAAGGCTTCAAGCACCGATGCCTTCTTCTCGTTAGCAAAGTGCGTTTGTATATTAGGCACTATAGTAACACTCGCAATTTTCTTTTGGCTTAACTGCGTAAGCGGGTCGAAGGTGCGTATGCTTTCAATTTCCTTTCCAAACAGTTCCACCCGGTAAGGGTATTCGTTACCGAAAGAGAACACATCCACAATATCTCCTCTTATACTAAACTGCCCCGGCTCGTACACAAAATCTACCCGCTCAAACTCAAAGCCCACCAGCAGGTCGATCATAAAATCAGTATCCAGCTTTTCGTTCACCTTCATGTGCAGGGTCTGCTCATTCAGTGCATCGGCTTTTACTACTTTTTCTATCAGCGCCTCGGGGTAGCTTACTACCAACTCGGCCTTAGTGCTGCTGTTGCTTAAGCGGTTAACGGTTTCGGTGCGCAGCAGTACATTGTTGTTATTCAATTCTCCAAAATCCTGCGGACGACGGAATGAATCGGGAAAGAAGAAAACATCTTTACTGCCCAACAGGTTTTTCAGGTTGTTTTGAAAATAGGCGGCCTCTTCTTTATCGCTTAAAATAAAAAAGTGGTTAAAGCTGGTTTGTTTAAACACAGCGGCAGCCACAAACGAATCCTGCGAGCCAATAAGACCCTGCAAATAAATATCCTGCCGGTCGTCGCCCTTGGTTAACTGGTCGGCCAGTTGTTTTACCTGTTCGGTTTCGGTGTAGCGTTTAACAATTTCCTCTAATTTCATAAAAAAGCATAAGCCCCGACACGGTTATGTGCGGGGTAGTTTGAGGGGGCGAATATAATGGGAATAGGCAATGTTACTTTCCTGTGCAGGTAATATTATATTGTATTATGAAATGCCTAACACTTCTTTTGGTTTTTACCAGCTATTTAGCTTTAGCCCAAGAGGAGGAAGAGTTCATAGTTAAGAAGCCCCAACCGGTTAAGCTTTTCTGGAGTAAGGCTGATTATATTAATAGTGACACTACCCGTTATATTAGAATAACAGACAGTTTGATATTTCTGTATAGAAACAGTGGTAAAACTTTGGAGGAAGAATACTCTCGCACGCGTCTGGGTAGGCTATATGCAGATACTACTATTTATGCCCATTATCATAAAAACGGCGATACATTAAGTTTCAGCTATCGCGGTACTAAAAAATATTCTTCCGGGCGCCCTTACACCTTTATTTCTCTTTATAAATTTTACCCAAATGGTCCAAATTACCTGTTAGAGAGATCTATGGTTTTCTCCAGCAAGCGACATAAAGAAAAATCGTGGGTCTTTGATGAGTACATTCCCCCTATAAAGAAGAAGTAAACAATTACTGCTGCTCCTCCAAATACTTCTCAATCTCGGCCCACTTTAAATCGCAACGATTTTTAAGATCTACAACCTCTAAGGAGTCTACATCGGCCGAAATATCGCCGGCACCATAAGACATAGCATATACAGCGGCACGGTAATCCATAATAGTAGTAAAACAGGTAGAGGATGAATCTACGAGGTCTTTAAGGCCATAAGCAATAGCTCGGGAGGAATCGCCGGTTACAGGTGCGCGGCCATATAATGTGTAATTACTCAGGCGCTTTTCGAGTATACCGGATATAATAACCTCACAGCTATCAAATTTTTCTTTCAGCCTCGGGTTCTTGCATTCGGGGCTAACGTTTTTTTCTTTTTTACAAGCAGCTACCAGTACCAGCAGCGAAACAAAAAGTAAGGCTATCTTCTTCATCTTCCGAAAATATAAAATTTGTGGTAGTGGTTAAAGGTTATGCCGGCATTTACTGCACAACTTCATTTCGGCATTATCAATGGTAGTTATTTTTTCAACCGCATCGGTCATTACGCAACGCTTGTTTTTACAGTGGTCTAAACCCAGGTTATGGCCTATTTCGTGCACGGCTATTTTGGCTAGCCGGTCTTTTAATTTGTGCGCATCGCTACCTAATCGAAAGTACGACACCACGCAGCTTTTACCGGGTTTATAGCCAAGGCCAAAAATGCCAAAGTCTTCATACCGGCTTTTGGGCTCTTTAACTCTACCCCAAATGTCGGATTTAGTAATAGAAATATCATACCCGGTTAATCCTATAATATAATCGAGCGTGTCGGGTTTGTTTTGTTTTAACCACGCAATCAGTTTGTCAGCCCGGTAGCGGGGTGTTTTAATATTTACAAAAGCCGGCTCTGGGGCCGGCGTTTGTTCTAAAGTAATTATGCGGGTGTTATAGACAGAATCCAGAGCCTCTTTTAAAATCTCTATTTCTTCGGCGGGCACATTACCAATGGGCTTTATGCCAATTGCGATTTGCGGATGGCCACAACCAGCAAGAGCTAGGCACAACAATAAAAAACAGGTAAACCGCATGTAGTTAAAACGGCAAAGCAGAAATTAAATTTCGGTTGCGTATTTATTCTATCACTACCCTTTTAGTGGCAGCGCCTTCACTGCTTTGCAGCGTAATCAGATAAACACCTTTCGCAAGAGCCGAGGCATCTATCATTTGTGTAGCATTATCCAAAGGCTGGTTTAGCAACACGCGGCCACTTAAATCGGTAACCGAGATGGATGCTTTGCTTAAGTTAGTAGGTTCTGCTACAAAAAATTTGCCGGCGCTTGGGTTAGGAAACACACTAAACTGAATGGCACTTGCGGCAGGTTCAAAAATACCGGTAGGTAAAAAGCGAACGCTATCGCGGTAAACTATGCGGGTAACAAATTCAAAACCCTGTAGCTGGCCAAACAGACCTGCCTGCGTATTTATTTGCAACAGTGGTTCTTTTTCGTTTTTGCCAAACCATTTGTACTCGCGTATAATATCGTTGTTTACTTTTATGCCACCGCCCAGCGTATCTACATACAACGAATCGGACCCGCGGATTTCGGTGCGCACCTTCAGCACGTCAAATGTGCCAAAGGGAGTGATTAGAGTGCCCCAGCCATCTACCCGGTTTTTGCGTTGCTGCTTGTGTACGTAAGTACCCAGGTTAGGCACGCGTACCTTGTAATCGCTCCACGCCGAATCTTCATCGCCAAAATTCATAGGAAAGCGATATAAAGTATCGGCATGTGTCATAGGTATGGGCGTAGGAAAACCCGACACCTTCATACCCAGGCCGCGCTGGCGATACATCGATGAGTTTTTGTAGTAAAAATTATAACCATCGGTAAATACACTCGATAAAATGGGCAATGTGGTAAGCGGGTTATCGGCTGTTTTGGCAATGTTGCTGCGGTAGGGGCTGATGGATAAATCGGGAAAAGTAAGGGCATAAGTAGTACCGGTGCGTAGTGGGTTTAAAAACTCATCTACATACTGGCTTTGCCAGTTAAGGTCCGAAAAGTCCCAGGTACGGTTAGGGCCGGTAGCGCTATAATCAACCAGGGGATTATAACGCGCCACACTCATACGGGCAGTATCATTTGCACGGGCAAAGTCGTTATCGTCAATAGTTATTTGTGCAAGAGCTGTGTTACAGAAAACAAAAACAATTAAGAGAAGTGTAAAATTGTTTTTCATTGAGCGTTGTTATTTAACAAAGAAGCAAAATTTTAATGGTTATTCCTATGACCAATTTCAGTCCGAAATAATTCAGGCTTGCTTGCCTATATTTACTTAAAAATGAGCTTATGGATTTTGGCCGCGTTGAAAATGTAGATAAGGTAGATTTTAGCATGCCTGCAGACCATGCAATTACCAAACAGCTATTTAAGGAACTGAAGAAGGCGAAAAAGGGTAAACCCGAAATTTACCTGGGCTGCGCCAAATGGGGCCGAAAAGATTGGATTGGCAAACTGTATCCACCCAAAACCAAAGAGGCTGATTTTTTAAAGCATTATGTGCAGCACTTTAACAGCATTGAGCTGAATGCCCTGTTCTATCAGTTGTTTCCAAAAGCTACCGTGCAAAAGTGGGCCGATACAGCAGGCGAGGGCTTTAAGTTTTGCCCAAAGTTTACCCAGGTTATAACCCACCGCAAGCGGCTTATTAATACTGAAAAAGAAACCGATGCTTTATTAGATACCTATTCTGCTTTTGGCAACAAACTGGGCACTTCGTTCATTCAGCTCGACGACCGTTTTGCCCCAAAATTTGCCGACCGCATTCAAGGCTATTTAAAATCACTGCCGCGCGATTTTGATGTGGCTATCGAATTTCGCCACCCCGATTGGTGTTTAGATTTGCCGGAGGTAACCGAAACCTACAAAGTAATGAAGGAATTGGGTGTTAGCTCTGTTATAACGGACACTGCCGGTCGCCGCGATGTAATGCATATGAAGCTTACTACGCCCACCGCGTTTATCCGTTTTGTAGGCAACAGCCTGCACAAAAGCGATTACCAGCGCATAGATGATTGGATTAACCGCATTGATACCTGGCTGGATAACGGACTGCAAACCCTGTATTTTTTTATCCATCAGCACGATGAACTTTACTCGCCCGAGCTTTCGGCCTACATGGTAGAGAAACTAAATAAAAAATGTGGCTTAAAACTTAAACCGCCGGGCTTATTAAACGACCCGCCTAAGTTATTCTAGTTTTAAAAACAAAAGCCGCTTCGAAAATTCGGAGCGGCTTTTGTTTTGGCTAAAATAGTGGGCTGGTTTTAATGTACGCACACTTTAAGGTTTGGTAGTAAAACCAAAATAAGAAAGCCATAGCCTACCTTTGTTGGCTTATTAATTAACCGCCAATGGCCATTACCTTTCATAACGCCGACTTAAAATTTGTTTTAAAAAACAAGAGGGAGCTGCGTTTGTTTTTAGTGGAGCGAATAAAACAGGCCAAATGTATGCCGGGCGATTTATCCTTCGTTTTTTGCACCGACGATTACCTGCTGGATATTAACCGCCGCTTTTTAAACCACGATTACTATACCGACATCATCACTTTTCCGCTGAGTGAAAACGAAGAACATATTACAGGAGAAATATATATATCGATAGATAGAGTAAGGGATAATGCTGCTAAGTTTAATAAGCCTAAAGCTGCAAACAATTTGGCTGCTGATGAGGAAGTTATAAAAAGGGAATTACACCGTGTTATCTTTCATGGAGTGTTACACTTACTGGGCTATAAAGATAAAAGCAAAGCCCATCAGGCCGAAATGCGTAAGATGGAAGATTTGTGGTTAAAAAAATATGGTTTATTTATCCAAAAGAACATAAAAACCTGATTATCAATAACTTAATACCAATAATCAGCATTTTAAAGAGTAATAACCCCCAAAATGGCGCCTAAAGGGCTGTGTAGTAGTTTGTCATGAAGTGTTTGCTATGATATGTAATAACCATAAAACCTTATTGCCTTTAAAAGAAAGTTACGAAAGGGATTTTTGTTCCACGTGGCACAATTCCGCAATACAAAAAGGGTTAAGTCTACCCTTTGTTCCACGTGGCACATTTGGAGTCTTGTTAGATATACCTAATCAATTTATACTTTCGCACTATGTTTAAGGAATACGATGTTATAGTAGTAGGTGCCGGACATGCCGGTTGTGAGGCAGCTGCCGCAGCCGCCAACATGGGTAGCAGCGTTTTGCTGGTAACCATGAATATGCAAACCATTGCCCAAATGAGTTGCAACCCCGCCATGGGTGGAATAGCCAAAGGGCAAATAGTGAGAGAGATTGATGCCTTGGGTGGTTACTCGGGAATAGTGAGTGATAAGAGCATGGTTCAGTTTAGAATGCTAAACAGAAGCAAGGGCCCGGCCATGTGGAGCCCCCGCACACAGAACGACAGAATGATGTTTGCAAGTGTGTGGAGAAGCATGCTAGAGGACACTAAAAATGTGGACTTCTGGCAGGAAATGGTTGGTGGACTGTTGATAAGGGACGGTAGAGTGTGCGGAATACGCACTAGTATGGGGATAGAGATACTGGCAAAAAGCGTGGTTTTGACGAATGGAACTTTCCTGAATGGGCTTATACATATAGGCGAAAAGCAGTTTGGGGGAGGCAGGGCCGGAGAAAAGGCAGCGCATGGAATAACAGAACAACTCGTTCAACTAGGGTTTGAATCGGGTCGGATGAAGACGGGAACGCCTCCAAGGTTAGATGGTAGAAGCTTAGACTACAGCAAAATGGAGGAGCAGTTTGGAGATGAAGAAGTAACTGGCTTCTCCTTTAAACCGGGAATGAATCCTTTCTCTACGGGAGAACAGAAACGTCCTCAACTAAGCTGCCATATTACCTACACCAACCAAAAGGTGCACGATATCCTACGAACGGGCTTTGATCAGTCACCAATGTTTAGTGGTAGAATAAAAGGGCTGGGGCCACGTTATTGTCCCTCAGTGGAAGATAAAATAGACCGCTTTGCGGATAAGGAAAGGCACCAGCTGTTTGTGGAGCCTGAAGGCTGGAATACCGTGGAGATATACGTGAATGGGTTCTCAACCTCATTGCCGGAAGATGTGCAGTATAAAGCCCTGGTGCAGGTATCAGGTTTCGAAAACATGAAGATGTTCCGCCCCGGGTATGCCATAGAGTATGACTACTTTCCGCCTACACAGTTGGATTTAACCCTTGAAACCAAACTACTGAAGGGTTTATACTTTGCCGGACAAATAAATGGCACCACAGGCTACGAAGAGGCCGCATGCCAGGGCTTAATGGCAGGTATTAACGCCCACAACAGCGCTAAAGAACTGGAACCACTGATATTAAAGCGCTCTGATGCTTATATAGGGGTATTAATTGATGACCTGATAAACAAAGGCACAGAGGAGCCCTATAGAATGTTTACCAGCAGGGCAGAATACCGCATACTACTTAGACAGGATAATGCTGACATTAGATTAACCGAAATAGGCTATAAAATAGGGCTTGCAGACGATGAGCGACTGGCACGGGTTCGCCATAAGCAGGCTGCTATTAACGAGGTAAAGGAATACTTTGCCAACCATGGAGCAGACCCTAATGAAATAAATGAAGCCTTGGTAGAGGTTGGTAGCGCCCCTTTAAACCAAAAAAGCAAGCTGGAGAAGATACTTAGCCGCCCACAGGTAAGTATGAATACCATCCGTAAAGGGGTTAAATCTGCGGACGAGTTCCTAAGTAAATACGATAAAGAGTTCCTCGAGTCGGCTGAAATAGAGATGAAATACCAATCCTACATCGAAAAAGAGATGGAGCTGGTAGGTAAAATGGGTAAGCTGGAGGATATTAGACTACAGGCTGATTACGACTACAGCAAACTAAAGTCATTAAGTATAGAAGCCAGGCAAAAGCTGAGCAAAATAAAGCCCACCTCTTTAGGTCAGGCTAGCAGAATAAGCGGGGTTTCGCCGGCAGATGTATCTGTATTATTAGTTCATATGGGCAGATAAGATGCTCCAACAATCAATGCTTTATCTTTGAATAAACGATTTAGACCTCTCTTACTCGCATATACCCGCCTTACCCTACTAGTAATAACAGCCGCATTGCTTACCAACTGCGCTAATGAGAGTGTACCGCAGGGAGGTGAAGTAGATAAAACTACCCCCAAACCCCTTAAAATATCGCCTGCAGATAAGTCAGTGCGCTTTAGCAGCAATAAAGTAAAGATAACGTTCAACGAGTTTATTAAAGAATCAGGTTTTGGACAAACCCTTGTATCTCCACCATTGGAGAAGAAACCCGATTTTCATGTAGATGGACGAACAGTAACTATTAAGTTTAAGACGCCGCTACGCGATAGCACCACTTATACCATCAATTTTGCGGACGACATTCAGGATTTAAATGAGGGCAACAAGCTTTCTAACTTCACTTACGTTTTTTCAACCGGCGACTTCCTCGATTCGGCAAGCGTATCGGGCACCGTGCTAATTGCAAAAGACAATAGCCCGGCTGATGATGTTGTAGTCTCACTGTATTCCACTGATTCTTTCTCGGCTATCCGAAAATCTAAACCATTATACTTTGCAAAAACAGATAAAACCGGTTCATATAAAATTGAACACATCAAAACTGGCAGGTATTATATCTATGCATTGAAAGATCAGAACTACAATTACATATACGATCAACCTAATGAGCTAATCGCTTTCTCCGACTCTATTTTATATTTAACAGATTCCACCACAAAACCTGTTCAATTGCGTGCATTTGAAGATGACAGAAGAAAGTTAATTTTAAATGAATCGAAAGCAATAGGCCCCGGATACCTTCAATTTTACTATAGTAGGCCAATTAAGACGTTTGAACTAAACTCAAACTTCTATACACCAGGTGATTTTGCCTATTTTAACCCAACGAATGACACCGTAAATTATTGGTATTCAAAATATTACACCAAATTTGATAGCGTTTATCTTCTCGCAGACAGCCTTAAAAGAGACACGGTGAGGTTGCAATTAAGATTTATTGAAAAAGATAGCTTGCTTTCTAATCCAAGAAATTCACTAGCAATTGTAAATCAGCCAGTTAAAAGCAAGATGGATACTTCCAAGTCCTCTATTTCAACTTTACAAGAGCTTAATAGGGCGGTTAAAATAGTTTTTACCCGACCAATCATCGGGATAAACGATTCTGCGCGCCTTCAAATTATTGAGGATTCGTTGCCTCTCCACGTGGAACCAATAGTTACAGTTGATGAAAAGAGTAAATTATTTGTCTCAGTTGACTTTGTTAAAAAGGAGAACACAAAATACACCATACAAATTCCGGATTCTGCGTTCCAAGATATATTTGGAACATATAATAAAAAGACACAATACAGCTTTACGACTAACAGTAAAGATAGCTACGGTAACCTGCGTATAACGCTTAAAACAGAGCACCCCGAAAAATACTATGTTGTTAAACTACAGAACGCAGCGGGCGAACCGGTTAAAGAGTTTTACCTAACCGGTAATGGCGAGCGAAAAGTATCGGCCGAAAATATATTGGCAGGTGGATACAAATTTGTGGTAATTGAAGATGACAATAGAAACGGCGAATGGGACTCGGGTGATTTTAAAAAACGCTTACAACCCGAGAAGATATTTACTTACAAAGATGTTTATCAATTAAAGGGCGGGTGGGACCTGGATGTAGAAGTAAAGTTTTAATCTTGCACCATGGCTCTTATACTACCGGTTAACGGCACAGCACCACAGTTTGGCAACAATACATATTTGGCAGAAAATGCTACCGTAGTTGGTGATGTAATAACCGGCAGCGATTGCAGCATTTGGTTTCAGGCTGTGGTGCGCGGCGATGTGCATTATATACGCATGGGCAACAAAGTAAATGTGCAGGATGGAGCTATACTGCATTGCACTTACCAAAAAGCCCCACTTAACATTGGCAACAATGTAAGCATCGGCCATAGGGCTATTGTGCATGGTTGCACTGTGCACGATAATGTATTAATAGGAATGGGCGCCATAGTAATGGACCATGCTGTAATAGGCGAAAACTCGATAATAGCAGCCGGGGCTATAGTGTTAGAAAATACTATTGTAGAACCGGGTAGTATATACGCTGGCGTACCCGCCAAGCGCGTTAAAGATGTAGACAAAGAAAAATTTAAAGACTTGATAGAACGCATCAGCAACAACTATGTGATGTACTCAGGGTGGTTTAAGAATAACGTGGAACAGCAATAAAACAAAAGCAGCAACATGGAAGATTTGAATAAAGAAGAAATGGTAGTGTTGGTAGACGAGGAGAATAGTGTGCTGGGCTACATGGGCAAGCTGGAAGCTCATAAAAAAGGTTTACTACACCGGGCCATTAGCGTAATAATATACAACAGCAAAGGAGAGCAACTGGTGCAGCAGCGTGCATTAAGTAAATACCACTGGGCCGGCATATGGAGCAATACCTGCTGCAGTCATCCCCGAAAAGATGAATCGTTTACACATGCAGCCGAGCGCCGTTTGTTTGAAGAGATTGGTATAAGGACACCGCTTAAAGAAGAGTTCCATTTTATTTACAAGGCTTATGATGAAATAAGCGGATTAACTGAATGGGAATACGACACTGTATTTACCGGTGTATACGACGGGCCCTTCGAGTTCAATCATGAAGAGGTTGCGCAAGTTCGCTGGATGGCGCCGGAAGAAATAGAAGCAGAGTTGAAACAGAAGCCGAATGAATATTCTTTTTGGTATAAAATAATACTGGAAGAGTTTAAGAAACGCCAAAACCAATAATATGCACTTAGTCTCTGATGCGCTTGAAAATTATATAGAACAGCACTCATCATGCGAGAACGATGTGTTGGCGGAACTATCGCGCGAAACACATCTTAAGATACAAATGCCTCAAATGGTTTCGGGTAATTTACAAGGTCAGTTTCTAACTATGCTATCAATCCTTCTAAAACCTACCCGAATTTTAGAAATAGGCACGTTTACGGGCTATTCTGCCATCTGCCTGGCCAAAGGATTAACCTCAGATGGAATACTTTATACCTTAGATATAAACGAAGAACTGGCACCTATGTGTGCACGTTACTTTGAGAAGGCCGGCTTAAGCTCTAAAATAAAACATCTCACAGGCGATGCACGACAGATAATACCTACCCTTAATGAAACCTTCGACCTGGTATTTATAGACGCTGATAAGATTAACTACACCAACTATTATAACCTCGTTTTTGATAAAGTTAGAACCGGTGGATACATAGTTGCTGATAATGTATTGTGGAGCGGCAAGGTGCTGGATGAAAAAAAAGATAAAGATACCCTGGCTATACATCAGTATAACAAGATGGTTGCCAACGATAAACGCGTAACTAACTTTATTTTGCCGCTACGCGATGGGTTAAATATTGTCCAAAAAACAAGATAGCACACAACATTTTGTAGATACCTTACGTTAAACTGTGGACAGCGTGTTAATAAGTTCGTAGTCAGTAAATAGCTGCCCTATGATGAGATATTTGGTCCTTCTTTTTGCGTCACTTTCATTGCTACCGGCAACGGCTCAGCAGAAGACTGATATACAGAAATACATTGAACAGTATAAACAAGCGGCTATTGAAGAAATGGTGCGCAGTAAGGTACCTGCCAGCATAACCATGGCTCAAGGTATACTGGAATCGGGTGCTGGTACTTCAGTACTATCAAAAGCCAGCAACAACCACTTTGGCATTAAGTGTAAAGAGAATTGGAACGGTGAGAAGTATTACTATGATGACGATGCACCCCAAGAGTGCTTTCGTGTTTATAAATCGGTTGCCGAATCGTATGCCGACCACTCCGACTTTCTACTTACCCGTAGCCGCTACGCGCCTTTATTCCAACTACCTATAACCAGTTATAAATATTGGGCATATGGATTAAAAGAGGCAGGTTATGCAACTAACCCTAAATACGCTTCATTGCTTATTACCTATATAGAAGATTACAAGCTGTTTGAATTAGATCAAACAGCAGTGGCTATGATTGCAGAAAAGGAAAAGCTACTTAAACAACCATCGGCAGAGCAAACCGCACCGGTGCTGGCCAGCAGCAAAGTAGTAATTAGCGATGTAGCTAAACCGCATGAAAAAGAAATAGCGCACCACAGCAACACTCCAATGCAGGAAACAAAAACCAGTACCGAAACCAGACAAGAATATACAGTAAACGGCTTACGCGCTGTAAAAGCACAGGGCAGCGAAGACCCTTTTAAAATAGCCTATGAGTATAAAATCGATTACTCGCAGGTAATGTCGTTTAACGAGTTAACTACCGGCGACCGTTTTAAAGATGGAGAATACATTTTTCTGCAAGCTAAAAAATCGCGTGGTGCAGAACGCGTGTATACAGTACAAGCGGGTGAAAGCATGCGCGACATAGCACAGAAGCACGGGGTAAAAACACGCGACTTATATACCCGCAATATGATGAAGATGAACGAGCAGGTTTACCCCGGCGAATCAGTTTATCTGCAAGATAAAAAGAGCAGCCCTCCGCGTATAATGAGCTATGCCGAATTTTTAGCCGCCCAAAACAGGGCTGAGAGTACAGCCAAAGCTGCAACAAAAAACACCGCTGCCTTGCCCAAACAAAATCAGCCAATAACCAACGCCAACCAATACAATGTACAACGTAGCGATACCTTGTATTCCATCGCTAAAAAGTTCAATACCTCAGTAGAACAGTTGAAGGAAATAAACAACCTGGAGAGTGCAGAGTTAAAGCCGGGGCAAACACTGGTAGTAAGCGAGTAACTACTTAGGCCGGCTTATCAAAAATATACAATACCGCTTGTGAATATCCGGAAGCTGATGCTTCCACGCCTTTATCGTTTTAGTGCGAATCATTTGAGTAGGCAAAGTTAAATCGCAGGCCAGGCAAAGTTCGGTTTCATCATTACAAATCTTCAGCACTTCATCTAACAACTTCTGATTACGGAAAGGTGTTTCCATAAATATTTGCGTGCCGTTTGCACTGTAGGTCTCCAACTGCTTAATACGGCGGCTCCGGTCCGGTTCTTTTATAGGTAAGTAACCGCTAAACGAAAAGCTTTGTCCGTTAAAGCCAGAGGCTATAAGCGCCAGCAAAATGGATGAAGGGCCTACCAATGGAACAACATCAATATTCAGGTTATGTGCATAGGCCACCAGCTCATTACCGGGGTCGGCAATGCAGGGGTTACCGGCCTCTGATACCACACCACAATCTTTACCATTTAATATACCTTCAAAAAGCGCGCTGCAATTTTGTTTCGCTGCATGTTTATCCAACTCGCGGATAGTAACCTCCGTATCGAAATTCTTTTTATAGCCGATAGCTCTTAAGTAGCGCCGTGTGGTGCGGGCGTCTTCTACAATAAACTCATCAAGGCTCATTACTACGTCAATCACCTGTTGGGGTATAATAGCAGGATTATCTTCTCCTAAAAAAGAGGGTATTAAATAAAGTTTTCCTGGCATAGGGTATAATTAGTCATCCGTTGAATTCTGCATCAAAGAAAGTGTAAACCCTAACATATCCCCTATTTGGTACCAAAATTCATCGGATGACTAAACTCTATCAATCATTCTTATGTTGCCGCTCGTATTTTCTTATTTCACGCTTTTGCTTACGGCTTAATTTGGGGTCATTATCGTCGGTAGTATCTTTATCGAACACTTTCTGGAACCAACTGGCCACTACTCCAGTTTTTTTTTGAACTGTATCCAACACCGGCACACAATCCCAGCTAACACTGGTTACCGAAGCTGAATCTTCAGGCAACGAAAACTCATTGTGCTTCAACTGTACCTGACGATCGTTAAAGCTTTTTCGCAAAAAGTTACCTACTATAGGCATGGCACCGGTAGCACCGGCACCCGATTTGTTCGATGCAAAATGCACACTTGGTTGCTCAAAGCCCACCCATGCACAAACCACGATATCGGGGTTATAACACATAAACCAGGCATCGGCATTGCCCTGCGTAGTACCGGTTTTACCCGCCAACGGCATTTGCAAACCATACTTAGGCCTTAGCGAGGCTGCGGTTCCGCGGTTAATAACACCTTTCAGCATTTCGGTAGTTTCATAGGCTGTTTTCTCTGCAATAGCCTCCTTATGCACCTCGCCAAACTGTGCCAGCACATTACCCTGCTTATCTTCTATGCGCTTAATAAAATAAGGCTTGCTGTACGTACCCAGGTTAGCAAAGCAGGTATAAGCACCTACCATTTCAAACATCGAGATATCGCATACGCCCAAACAAAGGGCAGGTACTGCATCTAATTTGCTCTCTATCTCACAGCGTTTGGCAAACTCCACTAAGCCTGCCGGGTCGCCAATATCGCACATAATGCGCGAGGTAATGCGATTGTCCGAAGCGGCAAGGCCATCCTTCATAGGCACCATTGCACCATCGGGCCACTTACCGGTACCGGCAGGGTCCCAGCTGGCATCATTACCTCCACATACCGGTGGTAAGTACGGCACCAGCGTGCAGGGCTCATAATTTCGCTCTAAAGCAAAGGCATATAAAAACGGTTTCATGGTAGAACCCACCTGCCGTTTAGTGGTACGCTTAACGTGGTCTAGTTGGAAGTAACGAATGTTAGGCCCACCTACCCACGCCTTCACCTCACCGGTCTTGGCATCAACTGCTAAAAAGCCCACCTGTATAATTTGCAGGTAATAGCGCAGCGAATCCAAAGGGCTCATAACTGTATCTACCGTTTGTGTTTTATCGCCATGCCAGCTAAACACCTCCATTTTAACCTTGGTGTTAAACACTTTCTTTATCTCTGCATCGCTCTTACCTTCTGCCTTTAAATCCTGGTACCGGTCGCTCTGCTTCATCATCTTATCCAGCAAATCGGGCTTAGCGCGCATACCACTCTTCCACGGGTCCTTGCCTTTCCACTCTTTAAAAAATGCATCCTGCAAAGTAGTTAAGTGTTCGGCTACTGAACTCTCGGCATATTTCTGCATCCGCGAATCGATGGTAGTAAACACCTTTAAGCCATCCTCATACACATCCCACTTACTGCCATCGGGCTTAGGGTTTTTATCGCACCAGTTCTTCAACTCCTGCCGTATATACTCGCGTATATAAGTAGCCGAGCCCTCCCTGTAATCGGGGTTATGGAAATTAAGCTTTATCTCCTTTTTCGAAAGTTCCTCGTATTGCTTTTGCGTAATAGCATTCGATTCCACCATACGGCGCATTACCAGGTTCCTTCTTTCAAGCGCGCGCTCTTTGTGGGTACGGGGGTTATACAACGCCGGTCCGTTAAGCATGGCCACCAACAATGCGGCCTCTTCGGGCAATAAATCTTTAGGTGCTTTATAAAAGTAGGTGAACGCAGCCGTTTTTATACCGTAGCTGTTATAGTGAAACCCTACCGTATTGAAGTAAAGATTTATAATCTCCTCTTTGGTAAAGGTTCGTTCAATTTTAGCCGCCAGAACCCACTCTTTAATTTTTTGCGATAAGCGCCTGGGTAAACCCGCCTTTTGAAAATCCTGGTGAAAAAGGTTTTTAGCTAACTGCTGTGTAAGTGTAGAACCGCCGCCCCCATCGCGGCCCGGTACAAAAGCTAGTGTAAGGGCACGAAAAAGCCCCTTTAAATCGATACCGCTGTGGCTGTAAAAGCGTTTATCTTCGGTAGCTACTAATCCCTTTACTAAATAGGGCGAAAGCTCATCGTAGGCAATCTCTATCCGGTTCTCGGTATAATATGAGCCCAGAACTTCATAGTCGGCCGAATAGATCGTAGTTGAAACGGAGTTATTCGGATTTTGTATGGCCACCAGATCGGGCATTTTGCCCAATAAGCCATAGTTAACACCAACAAAAAACAACACTACAAACAGCAGAAAAATCCAAAGCAGTATTTGGATACGGATAAAGACTTCCCAAAAATTATTCGGATTGAATTTAAAAAACTTAAAACCCGACGACTTAGATTTTGCCACAATACAAATTTATGACGATGTGCCATACATAAACGTCAAAACCGCCAAATCATTATAACAAAGGTAAATTACTTGCATAGAGGAAAGGACAATGAAAACTGCTACCAACCACCGGTTATTTTTGCATGTGCTGCACAGTTAATTCCAGTGCCGAGTAGAACTCTTCGCCGTATTTGCGGATTAAAGCCTCTTTTAAGAATTTATACACCGGCACCTTTAGTGCCTTACCATTCTTACAGGCCGCCTTACATACGTGCCAGCGCTCGTAATTAACAGCATCGTAGTTTTTATACTTGGTAATGCGGATGGGGTATAAATGGCAGCTAATGGGCTTTTTCCAGGTAACTACCCCATCGTAATATGCTTTCTCTATGCCGCAGCCAACCACCCCGTTTTTATCGCGTACCAGCCACGCGCAACCATCGCTTTTGTTCATCAGCGTAGTGCACCATTCTTTATTCTCCTTTACATAAACATACTTACCCTCTTTCTCTATGGTAGCAATACCCTCTTCGGTAAGGTAAGGTTTTACCTTCTCGTAAATATCATCCAGTATGGCCAGTTCGCTCTTATCCAGCGGCGCTCCAAAATCGCCGGCTACGCAGCAGGCACCTTTGCAGGCATTTAAATCGCAAACAAACTGCTCCTCAACAACATCGTCGCTAATTGTTTTATCGTCAATAACTATCACGCTTTTATATTTTTTACTTTGAAGAAACTGTGTTGCTTTACCTGAATAATTTTTTTATGCTTCTTTTTGGCTACACCCGCGGCAGATTTTTTTGCCCGAAATATTCCATTATGGCTTCAAAAATCTTGCTTGGCTCGCTCAAAAATAATCTATAAAAAATCTTATCATACAAACCAAAACAGTTTCTGAGATGAAAAAAATATTTCTCTTTCTGCTCCTCTCCTCTCTGCTAACTGCAAGGGCCCAATATAATTCGTTGTTTTGGAAAATTACCGGCAATGGTATAAAACACCCATCCTATATATACGGCACTATGCATACTGCCGATGCCCGGGTATTTGCTTTTGGCGATAGCGTGCTGCCCTATTTTGCACAAACCAAGGCTTACGCCATGGAGCTTGACCCTAAGCAGGGCTTTGATATGAGCATTATAACCAAGTTAATGATGGGCCGCGGCTACTCGCTTAAAACTATGCTGCCCGCTAAGGAATATGCCTTGCTGGACTCGCTTGTAAAAAAACAAATAGGCTATTCGGTGGGGGTGTTTGATAATGTAGCACCCGTATTTACCATGACGATTATAGAAGCCGGCGCCATGGAGTTAAGCGATTCTTCAATAGAGGGGAACAAAGAAGTGCTGGACCTTTATTTTTACAAACTGGCCAAGCAGAAAAAGAAGAAAATTATTGGTATTGAAACGGTAGATGAACAACTAAGCGCCCTAAACTCGCTTAGCTACCAGGAACAAGCCGACCTGCTTTTAAAAGAATTGCAAAGCATGCAGGATAGCAAAGAAATGCCCGATGTGCTGCAATACTACCTGGACCAAAATTTAGATAGCCTGGCAACCAACGATGCAGATGCTATGATGCCCGAAAAGTTTTACAAAGCCCTGGTAACCGTGCGTAACGTACGTATGGCCGACCGGATTGCCGATTTTATACAGAAACAATCTGTTTTTGTAGCTGTAGGGGCCTTGCACTTGCCTAAAGCTGATGGAGTAATAGCTCTGCTGCGCCAAAAGGGATTTACTGTAGAGCCTATAAAAAATAAATAACCTTATTTTAACCTCTTACTTATTTAAACCATCCACTTTTACAAATATGAAAACACACCTGTTTGCTCTATTGCTGCTTTTATCACTAACCGGTTACAGCCAAAACAAAACCGAAAATGTAATATTGGTTACACTGGATGGCTACCGGTGGCAGGAATTATTTGGCGGAGCTGATAAAATGTGGATGAAAAATAAGTTTGTTACCGATGTTGACAAGCTTAAAAGGCAATATTGGGCCGAAACACCCGAAGAAAGACGCCAAAAATTAATGCCTTTTTTTTGGAGCACCATTCAAAAACAAGGTACTTTAATAGGCAACCGTACAAAGGGTAGTAAAATGGCCGTTACGAATGGTTACAAGTTTTCGTACCCCGGTTACAGCGAAATATTTTGCGGCTATGGCGATAAGCGCGTAAACAGTAACGACTACCCCGATAACCCTAATACCAACATTTTTGATTTTGTAAACAAACAGCCCGGCTTTGAAGGCAAAGTAGCAGCCTTTGCAACCTGGGACGCCTTTCCGCGCATAATAAACAGCAACCGTAATAAGATACCGGTGTTTGTAAACTTTAAAAAAGAGAACAACATAGTTACCTGCAACAGCGTAAGCTACGATAACTGGCAAACTACCTGCCCACCCCTGTGCCCATACGCACAAACCGATTCAATGACTTACCATTTTGCCAAAGAATACCTGCACCGCAATCACCCGCGCTTTGCGTTTATCGGTTTTGATGAAACCGACCACTTTGGCCACGAGGGGCAATACGATGCTTACCTTAATACGGCCAATATGGAAGACCGCTTTTTAGAAGACCTGTGGAACTTTATACAAACCGACCCACAGTATAAAGATAAAACCACCCTTATAATTACCTGCGACCATGGCCGTGGTGCCAAACGCCCTGCTATGTGGAGACACCACGGCAAAATAGTGTTGAAGGCCCACGAAATTTGGCTGGCAGCTATTGGCCCCGATGTGCCTGCCAATGGCGAAGTAAAAGGGGGTAAAGAATACCACCAGAGCCAAATTGCTCAAACCATTGCCAAACTTATAGGCACCAACTATACCGATAACCATGCCGTTGGAGAAGCCATAGATATTTTAGTAAAGTAAAAAACCAAAACACCATACTAGGGCATATACAAAAAAGCAAAAGCCGGTTCAGTAGAACCGGCTTTTGCTTTTTATATTATTACTAATTACTTACTCAGGTAAAACTCTTCGTTGCCTTTACGCAGGTTCAGGTTCTTTTTAGTAAGATCCAATATGCGGTAAATTTCAACTGCCGAAGATGAATCGTTGCGTAATTGCAGATCTTCTTCGCTGTTAATCAATTCCCACTTGCCTACTTCGAAATGAGGGAATTTAGCAGTATCTATAAAGTAGTAGCGGGTAGTATCTATTGTATAAACCATAGTTACCGAATCATACGCAGTAGTATCGTAACTAATGATAGAATCGGGTGTAAAAGTAAACGTCTGCCACGATTTTGTATATACCTGGTCATCGGCAATAGTTAGTTGCCAATCGCGGTAAGTAGTATCGTACATACGCGTTTTATCCAGGCCGGCAAAAAGATATTTGTCCAATGTCCAGGTACCAACAATCTTTTTTACAAAGGCTTTCCTATCGCAGGCTGCCAGCAATAACAAAAGGCCAAGGGCAATTACAATGTTTTTCTTCACGGTGTTTTGGGTTTTTTCTTTTAAAAATTATTCTACTTCAAGCTTATTCATATACAACTGCGATGTATCGTTGCGCAGTTGAACATGGTCTTTAGTTAGGTTAAAAATGGTGTAATCGCGCTTAACCGTATTTGGAATAACTATAGTATCATTTGCCCCGTTGGTGGTATCTACACGGTAAGTATTATACACATTCTCTAAACGTATTTTTTCGTCGTTTTCTGTAAACGAATATGTGCCGTATACAAACGTCGAATCCGGATTGGTAACTAACTCAGTAAATTTACCATCGTTGGTAAACGAAATTTTGTAACCCGGGTGCTGGGCTTTAAAGGTGCTGGTTTTATCGGCATTGTTTAGCAGGTATTTGTAAACCTCCCAGGTACCGTTCAGGTTATCTTTATAAATTTTTTCTTTGTTGCAACCAGCAATTACAACCAATACAACAAGCAGAGAAAGTAATTTTTTACTCATGTTTTTATTTTTCTGACGGTCGAAGATATAAAGAGAAATGAATCTGCTAAATTTTTTTCAGGGCTTAGGCCAATTCTTCAAAAATGCCCGAAGCCCGGTTTTTGCGCACGTTATTCCAGTTAAAATACCGTCCATTCATAGCTACATATACCCCCACCGGCAGGGTTTGCACAAAAGCCAGGGCGCTGCCCATGTTAAATAACCCGTCGGAGCTACCAAATTTATAGGGTATCATAGCCCCTGTAAGCACAATGGTTTTATTCAAATTGGCCTCGCCAAGTTGCTGGGCGGTAATATCCATGGTATCGGTACCATGCGTAATAACCACCCTGTCTTCGCTGCACTTCTTGCAATGCTCAACAATCACCTCGCGGTCATCATCTGTCATTTCAAGGCTATCAATCATCATTAAGGTGCCAATGCTTACCACCAGGTTGCTACGGCCAAGCTTTAAAATTTCGGGCAGGTGCGTATCTTTAAAAAACAACTTACCATTCAGCTCGTCGTATTCCTTATCGAAAGTTCCACCGGTTATCAAAATTTTTATGGCCATAGCTACATTTATATAAGCCCTGCAAAAAAACACATTTAGGCCAATTAGCAGAAATTCTTCTTATAAATTCTTAAATAGCTTGGTGGTTTCAATATTTTGCTATATTCGGACAGCTCAAAACCTAATGTAACCCTCAAACAAAATGAAGAAAACTTTACTATTTCTTTCGTTAGTTATACTAACGATCAGCCTTTTCGCTCAAACAAAAACTATTTCGGGAAAAATTACAGATGCCGTTAGCAGCGAGCCCTTAATTGGTGCCACGGTGCTGGTAAAAGGAACCCAAACGGGTACTGTTACAGATGCTAACGGTAAATTTACCCTGGAAGTGCCGGCTACGGCAAAAGCAGTAACTATTAGTTACGTAGGCTATATTGCCAGAGATTTTCCGGTTACCACCACCAACTGGAACGTAACCCTGCAAACTGCCGATATACCGGGCAAAGAAGTAGTGGTAACCTCATCACGCGTTGCCGAATCGATTAAACAAGCGCCGGTGCAAATTGAAAAAATGACCTCGCGCGAAATTAAGTCGGCTGCCTCGGGCGATTTTTACCAAAGCATAGGTAACTTTAAAGGAGTAGATATTGTAACTACCTCTGCAGGTTTTAAGGTAATTAACCTCCGCGGCTTTGGCGATACCCGCTCACTTAGAACCAAACAATTTATTGACGGTGTAGACAATGAGGCCCCGGGCCTTAACTTCCCCATAGGCAACATGGTAGGTGCCAACGATTTGGATTTGGAAAGTGTTGAAATTATTTCGGGTGCAGCATCTTCGCTCTATGGCGCTAACGCCATGCAGGGGGTAGTATCTATGCGCACCAAAAGCCCTTACGATTTTCAGGGACTTTCATTACAGCTTAAAGGTGGCGGAACAACTGTACCGGGCCCATTCTTTGATGCCCAGTTCCGCTATGCACAAGCCTTCGGCAAAAAACAAAAGTTTGCCTTAAAGCTAACCGGCGAGTATACCCAAACCAAAGATTGGGTTGCCGACGATGATTCATTTAACCGTTATGGAAATTTAAAAACGGAAGTAAACGCATCGTCGGGCCTGCGCGAAAAACAATATGCACCGGTAACTGCCGATTTTACCCAGGAAGAAAAAGATGATATAATCGCCCTTAACAGCTGGTTAGATTTTAACCCACTCGCTTCGCCATCTAAACTTAACATACGTGCGCCGGGCTACATGGAAAAAGACCTTGCCGACTATAACGCGAAGAACCTGAAAATATCTACCGAACTACATTACCGCTTTACTAAAGATTTAGAACTTACCGGTACCTATAAATTCGGTTACGGAACTGCCGTTTACCAGGCTACTGCCCGTTACCAAATTAAAAACTTCACCTTCCACCAGCCTAAAGTAGAACTAAGAGGCAAAAGTTTTTTTGTTCGTGTTTATGGCGCTGTTGAAGATGCCGGAAAATCGTACAACATCGGTTTAACAGGTGCTTACTTATCGCGTATGGCCATTCGCTCGGGTTATGTTTCTGACTACCTGGATAAATACTTTGATGTATTGGATACCTTAACAAATGGCTTTTGCGAAGATTGTGTTAACCAGGGTAATATAGATGAAGCCCGCCGCCAGGCCGTAATTAATGCCGAGAAAGTTTGGGCCGGGTACCAACCGGGTGGCATACACTTTAAAGATAGCTTCAACTTATTGGTAAACAATGCCAACTCGCTGGAAGGAACTAAGTTTTTTGATAAGAGTATGCTTTGGCATGCAGAAGGCCAGTATAACTGGGACTTTGTAAAGTGGTTAGATATTATAACCGGTGCCTCGTACCGCATTTATATGCCTAACAGCCGCGGAACCATTTTTGAAGATACTGCAGGCCGCACTATTCGCGTACATGAAGTAGGCGCTTATTTACAAGCAACAAAAAGATTATTAAAAGACGAAAACCTTAAAATTATAGGCTCGTTAAGGGTTGATAAAAACTCTAACTTTAAAGCACAGCTTTCGCCACGTGCATCTATTGTTTACACCTATACCGGTAAAAAGAGCGACCATACATTCCGCGCATCGGTTACTTCAGCATTCCGCACACCTACATTGCAAGACCAATATTTATACTTAGATATTGGCCGCTTGTTCCTGGTGGGTAACCTAAACGGATACGATAACTTATTTACCCGCGAATCTACGCTCGAGTTTTATCGCCAGCGCGGAGACCAAACTTACGATCAGTATCAGGCCCTGGCTAAATCAGTACTTAAACCTACTACGCTGGCACCATTAAAACCAGAGCACGTTTTATCAGTTGATTTTGGTTACCGTACCGAGATTGCAAAAAAAGTATTTATCGATGTTTCGGCCTACTGGAGCCGGTATAGCAG
The DNA here is from genome assembly GCA_044228435.1 of Chitinophagales bacterium. GTDB lineage: Bacteria > Bacteroidota > Bacteroidia > Chitinophagales > LD1 > Bog-950. The sequence continues at coordinate 232,163 of JBGAUW010000004.1, read as the reverse complement.
TTTTATCGGTTTTCAAAGAGTGGTTAGAACCGCTTCGGGAAATGCCACTGCAAATCCAAATGGTACACAGGCAGAAAAAGATGCCTTTGACGCTGCAGTTGATAATATAGCAGGCAGCGATTCTTTAAGCACCATAGAATCTAACGGCAAACCTTTATATACCGTTTACCAAATGTGGGTTAACGCAACAACAAAAGTTCCTTCATGGGGCGTTTCGGCCAGCTTAGCTTATTATGTAGGTAAAGGTATTACCCCTTACGTAAACTATACCTACGCCGATTTAGATGACAGCAAACTGGTAAATAACGGAGCTACTGTACTATCTGGCTTTAATACACCTAAGCATAAATTTAATGTGGGCGTTAGTGCAGCACGCGTGGTAGGAGGTTTAGGTTTTAACGCCAATTTTAAATGGGTAACAAGCTACAAATGGCAAAGCCCGTTTGCCGATGGGGTAGTGCCTAGCTTCCATGTTTTAGACTTACAGTTATACTACGAAATTGATAAAGCATATTCTACCATTCGCATTGGCGGCTCTAACGTTTATAACAACCGCCACATCGAGGCTGTAGGTTCGCCTAAAATAGGCGCCATGTATTACGTAGGTTGGACTTTTGATTTTGTAAACTTTGGTAAGAAGAAAACAGCCGCTTCTGCAAACTAAGCGTGCCTTATAAATAATTAAAAGCCGGCCAGATTATTTCTGTGCCGGCTTTTTTGTTTCTGTCTTTACTTGTGTTGTTTTAGTTTCCACTTTCTTCTTAGTGGTAGTTGTTTTCTTTACCGGCTGCGGGGCACCTTCGTTTCTTTTAAGGCTAATGCGCTTAAGGGTGGCTATATATTCCGGCGAGCGCGAAAACCGTATGCGTTGTAAAAAGTGGTAATAGTTCTCTTCGGGGTTGGTGTATTTATCGTCCTGCCATTTTTTATAATACTCCACACAAGCTTCTATCGATTTAAAGTGCTTATACTTTTTGGTAGACCTAAAACCAAACAGATTGTTTCTGCTCATTAAATGCTTAGAGGTAAACCAACCGGTTTCGAGTATAGCCTGCTTTAATACAATTTCGGGGTGTTTAATTTCATACTTCAATATGTAAGCATATACTGTATCCTTAGTGCCTGCCCGGCTAACCGAACAGCCTAAACAGCATACAATAACCAACGCTATGTGTAAATGGGTTTTAATACGTACAGGTTTATACGCTAATTTAACAATTAGGGTGCCAATAATCAGGTATTTAACCCTGCGGCAATAAAAGCCGTGGTCCAGGCAGCCTGAAAGTTAAACCCACCTGTAATTGCATCAATATCAAGCACTTCGCCGGCAAAATAAACGTTGGGTGCCTTTCGGCTTTGCATAGTTTTAAAATCTACCTCGCTTAAATCTACCCCGCCGCTGGTAACAAATTCATCCTTAAAAGTGCTTTTTCCGGTAACCAAAAACCTTGAACCGGTTAACGATCCGGCTATTTTCTCAATATGCGCATTCGATAAATCGGCGAAATTAAGGCGGGCACCTACAGCTGCCCCACCAATCTCAGCCAAAACTAATTTTTCCCATAAGCGCTTGGGCACACCAAACATAGGGTTGGCCACTACGTTCTTTTTAGGGTTAGTTTGCTTAAACTGCTTTAGTGTTTCTTTAACCGCGTTCAAATCCTTATTAAGCCAGTTAACAAGCAACTCAAACTGATAGTTACAATCGGCCAGTTGCCGGGCCGCAAAAGCCGATAGCTTAAGAATAGCCGGGCCGCTCATACCCCAGTGCGTAATTAAAAGCGGAGCAGGCGCGGGTGTGTATTTTGTGGCACCAACTATGCGCACCGAAGCTAAAGGCATTGAAAGGCCTTCTAAACCCTTAATACGCTCATCTTTTATGTTGAATGTAAATAGCGAAGGCACCGGTTGAACAATAGTATGGCCCAGGCCTTCCAGCAGTTTCCAAACCTGGTGTGAGGAACCGGTAGTAATAATTACGAAATCAGCCATTACCTTATCACTCGAACTAAGTTCTAACTGCCATTTATCTTCTACCCGCTGCATGGCATCTAAACCGGTGCGCAGCAAAAGCCTAACGCCTAAATCTTTTGCCTGGGTGGTAAAGCAATCTATTATGGTTTGCGAACTATCGGTAACCGGAAACATACGGCCATCTTCTTCCCGCTTTATAGCTACACCACGCTGCTTAAACCAATCAATAGTATTAGACGGGTTAAACCGGGTAAAAGGCCCCAGCAATTGCTTCTCTCCCCGGGGGTAGTTTTTCACCAGTTCGCGGGCATCAAAGCAAGCATGGGTAACGTTGCAACGCCCGCCACCGCTTATTTTTACTTTATTAAGAACAGTAGATGATTTTTCGAGAATTGTAACCGTAACACCGGGGTTATTGGCAGCGCAATTAATAGCGGCAAAAAAGCCGGCAGCGCCGCCGCCAACAATAAAAACGTGTTTTTTCAAAGGTGTACTAAAGGCTGTTATTAATCTTCTATTACCTGGTATATATCGCGCAGGTTGCGGCCCAGGCCATCGTAATCAAGGCCATAACCAACTATAAACTCATTGGCTATTTCTATGCCTACATAATCAATGGTAAGGTCGTTTTTTAACGCCAGTGGCTTTAAAAGCAGGGTTGCCACCTTAAGCGATGCAGGATTTTTTGCCATTAACTCGGGCAATATTTTAGCCAGGGTATTACCAGTATCTACTATGTCCTCTACAATTATTATGTGGCGCCCTTCTACATCATGCGATAAGCCTATCAACGTATTAATGGTTCCGTTTGATTGGGTGCCGGTATACGATGCCGCCTTTATAAAACACAGCTCACAATCCAGCATTAGCTCCTTTACTAAGTCCGATGCAAACATGAACGAACCGTTTAACACCGGTATTATCAATGGGCGTTTACCAATATAATCTTCATTAATTTGATGTGCTACATCCCTAACGGCGCTAAGTATTTCCGTTTCGCTTTTATAAAGCCTGAATGTTCTGTCGTTAAGCTTAACCAGCTTTTCCATTCCCTCTTGGTTTTGCCAAATATAGGCCGATGGATGGAATATTAGAATTTTGTGGCCCTTATTTTACTCCCGCGCCCAATTCTTTACTCTGGCTTCTTCAGCTTATCGGCAAAGTATTTTTTAAACTTCTCTACCTTAGGTACTATTACATAACTGCAATAAGGATTCTTATCCTTATTCTGGTTATAGTAATCCTGGTGGTAATCTTCGGCCTTATAAAACACTTCAAATGGTGTAATTTCAGTAACAATAGGATCGTTAAAGGCACCGCTTTTATCCAGGCCGGCCTTTATATCTTCGGCCACCTTTTTTTGCTCTTCGTTACGGTAAAAAATTGCCGATCGATACTGTGTTCCCTCATCTCCACCTTGCTTGTTAAGCGTGGTTGGGTCGTGGGTTTTAAAAAACACTTCTAAAATTTCGGCTAACGATACCTTTTTAGGGTCGTAGGTTATTTGTATTACCTCGGCATGGCCGGTAGTGCCCGTACAAACCTCGCGGTAGCCGGGGTTTTTTACCTGCCCGCCACTATAACCCGAAGCCACCGAAAGCACCCCCTTTAACTGCTGAAAAATAGCCTCGGTGCACCAAAAACAACCACCACCTATGGTAATGGTATCTACATTTGCATTTGTATCCATACTTTTATTTGAGTTAACTTTTTTACCTGCTGCTTTAGAACTATTGCTTTGCTGCCCGCACGAATAAAGAGAGCCCAAAACTAAAATAGCTACCACCAAATTTGAAACTGATTTCTGCATCGCTTTTCTTTTATCTGTCGTATCAACAACCTATACCTTACAAATGTTGCTCCATAAGTCTTTCAATAACTAATTTTTGCCTATTCCGTTAATTTTTTAACGTAGTTAATTTACATTCATACTATCAAACAGTAATACGAAAGCAGAATGAAAGAATCGTTTATTAATAGCCAGCAGCTGCCTTTAATTATAGAACCTAATGGCAATGGCAACTCTAAGGCTGAGTTAATACAATGGCTAAAGGCTAATAAAGCATCGGTAGACGCTAAGTTTATTAAGCATGGCGCCATACTTTTTCGCGGCTTCGAAATACCTACACCACCCGATTTTGAAGATGTAGCAGTAACCGTTGACCCCAGGTTAGAGCATTCTTACTACGGCACCTCTCCACGCAACCGGGTGCCCGGTGCAAAATATATTTTTACCGCAAGCGAGTTACCCAGTTATTACCCCATTATGCAGCATTGCGAAATGAGTTATGTAACCAACCCACCGGTAACCATCTTTTTTTATTGCCACATACAGCCTGAATACGGAGGTGAATCACCAATATGCAACTTTAGAAAAGTGTATGCTGAGTTGAATCCTAAAATACGCGATGAGTTTGATAAGAAGGGCGTAATAACTGTTCGTAATTACTCGGGCCTTGAGAGCGGCTCTAAATTCAATTTGTTTGAATTAAAAAAGTGGAACGAAATATTCAATACAACCGATAAAGCCGAAGTAGAAAAACAATGCCGCGACCAGCACATAGAATTTGAATGGATGGCAGGCGATAAGCTACGCCTTATACACCGCACACCGGCAGCCATTAACCACCCGGTTACTAAAGATAAAGTGTGGTTTAACCACTTACAGGTTTTTCATCCGCATGCAGCCGATGTAGAATACAAATACATACACAACCACCAGCACCGCACGAAAACATTTTTTTGGAAACACTTTTTAAATGTGATGGTTAAAATTAAAGAGGCTACTACCAAACCTATCGACCAAAGTATGAACGTATTGTTTGGTGATGGTACAGCTATACCCAATAGCTATGTGGAGCATTTGGAAGAAGTGATTTGGAAAAACATGGTAATACTGCCCTGGAAACAAAATGACATAATAGCAGTAGATAACTTCAGCACATCGCACGGCCGCTTACCATTCGAAGGCAAACGCGAAATATTGGTTTGCTGGAGTACGCAGTAAATACTTATACTAACCACTAAGAACACAAAGGGCATAAAGCCTTCTTAAATAACAAACCTTGCTACCTTATTTGCGGTAGTTTTAAAAATACCTTCGTGTTCTCAGTGTACTTAGTGGTAACCCTACTTTTATGAACGAACTCGATACCCTTCATATATCTTTTAGCGAAAACGGTTTGATGATACTAAACATCATACTCGGGCTTATACTATTTGGTATAGCGCTGGAACTGAAGAAAGAAGATTTTACTTCGCTTATTAAAAACCCTAAAGTTTCGATAGTGGGTTTATCGGCGCACTTTATACTATTACCTTTACTTACCTTCTTCCTTGTAAAACTATTACATCCACCGCCATCGGTGGCGTTGGGTATGATACTGGTAGGCGCCTGCCCCGGTGGAAACATGAGCAACATGTTTACTCACTTTGCCAAAGGCAATACAGCACTGGCTGTAGGCCTTACATCCGTATCGCACTTTCTGGCTATTCTACTTACACCTTTCAATTTTTCTTTTTACGGGGGGTTAGATGCAGGCACCGCTGCCATACTCAAAACCATCCACCTGGATGTACTGGATGTGTTTAAAACCATTATACTGGTAGTAGGTATACCTTTATTAGTTGGTATTATAGTAAACTACAAATACCCCGCTGTTGCAGAAAAACTGAGTAAATGGATGAAACGATTTTCTTTAATAGCCTTTGGCTTTTTTTTAATAGCCGCTTATGCCGGCAATGCCAAAGTGTTTACAGCTAACCTAACTGTAATAATGCCTTTGGTAATAGTGCATAATGCTATTGCACTTGGCGGAGGCTATTTGTTTGCGCGGTTAATGCACTTACAAATGCGCGATGTAAAAACTATCACCTTCGAAACCGGTATACAAAATGCAGGCCTTGGCCTGGTTTTAATATTTACTTTTTTTAATGGTTTGGGTGGTATGGCTATAGTAGCAGCCAGCTGGGGCGTATGGCACCTGGTAAGTGGTGGCTTGTTAGCCTTTTATTGGGGTCGTAATACTACTGCTGCGTAGCCAGTATACTCTCTCCGTCAATAGTAACCTGGCCCTTTTCAACCTTCACATCTACATCGTGCGGTAATATAATGGTAACCTGGCTGCCTAATTTTATAAGGCCTATTACTTCGCCTTGTTTAACTACCTGCCCCGGTTGAACAAAATCAACAATACGACGCGCCAAAAACCCGGCAATCTGAATTATTTTATAGCGCTTACCACTTTCGGTTTCCATCAATATTTCGTTATGCTCATTTTCGAACCGGATACCGTATTCGTTGCTCATTACTATGGCATTATTAAAGTTGCCTTTTTGATGATGCTTGCTTATTATTTTACCACCCACCGGTGCGCGTTGAAAATGCACATTCGTAGGGTCCATTTGTATAGATATAATAGTGCCGGCAGTATCCACATCTGTTGTCCACACCTTTATAACTCCCATTTCGCCTTTGGTAACCAGCATACTTTCAGCCGTCCATTTTTTAACCGATACCACTACACCGTTAGCTGGTGCTACATATAAACTGTTGTTATTAGGAATATTTCGGGCCGGCTGGCGCAAAAACCAAAACTGGTAGTAAGCGGCCATTAATAAACTAACAGCAATTAGGGCATACAAACTTCTTTTCAGAATTTTCATTGCGCTAAACTAAACGAAGTTGGTTATGTTTTACTGATAGAAAACAGCAGGATGTTAGCGTATGCCGGATGAATTGATGTATTATTTAGACGAAGCAGAAAAAGAAGCCGGGTCTATAAACTGGTAGTATCCATCGGCGCCTACATAAGTTTCGGGTAAGCGGCTGGTTTTTTCAAACATGGTATACCCTTCAGCCAGGTTTTTCCAAAGTTTTGCGTTTTTGCTTAACTGGGGTATGGCAGAATAAGTAGCCACGTTAGCCGGCGTCATTTTAAAAGGATAAATAAGCACCGGAATTTTTTGCTGTCCGTTGGTGCGTGCCTTTACTGCGCATATATAAATGTCCTCAATATAATAGTTGCTCATAGCCATACAGCCAGCACTGGCTTTTCCACCATGTATATATATATCGCCACCTTTATTGGCTGCTGTGCTAAGCACCATATCCGATTCGTTAGGGTAATTAACCCCCAACGATAAATGGTAATTGCTTACCGGGTTAAAATCATCTATATAGTAGTAGCCCTCAGGCACCTGGCAGTCGCCCTGCTGGCGTTTAGGGCCCAAAGTGCCCGACATAGCATAAATCTTAAATTCATTAAACTTAATATACTGTCCATCAGGCTTTTGCACCCAAATTTCCATTATCTCCTCTTTTTTAAATACCCGTAAAAACATATTACCGAAGGTTTCTTCAGGAATTTCCTTATTCCGGCATCTCATTTTAACATATTCCTCTTTACGGGAATAAGCATCGCCCACCCTTTCATAATTCTTTTGGCTTTCTTCAAAAGAAATATTACCCGGCATAAATGCCGACAAGGTGATAAATGCCACTAAGAAGATACTCGAATAAATGTTTTTCATGCTTAGTTTACTAACGTCCTTCTTTCTACCTTTTTTTAACAGGGGGCCAAATCTCTCCTTTTTATACGTTAACCCCATACCCATTAGTTCCGAAAAAACTTGTATTTTACACAATGTCCACCCTGTATTAAAACCTATTAAATATTTAAAATTCTTAAACCCTTATTATTAGCACTGTGAATTGATGTATAAAAACCTATGCCATAGTTTTGTACTCACAAAATCACGTACTCATTCACATCAATCAACATACCCTGTAGCTTGCAAACCCGCGTAAATACTGCAAAGTGCAGGTTTATGCACATGCTGTGGATAGCTATGTTGACAGCCCAAACGGGATAAGTTTCTGCTAACATGCTGTTAACCTGAATGTGGATTTCGGCCGGTTTTCCACTCTCAAAAATTTCTGAACAGCCGTTGTATTTTTAAGCGGCCAACCAAAAATAATTTTGAGCCACTTACCCACAGTTATCCACCACTACCAACAGGGTGTATGTGTAAAAGGACGATTAGCGGCGGTATAGGTTCATTTCGTCCACATATTTCCAAACCGCATCGGGCAGAAAATATTGCATACTGACCCCTTTTTTGATGTTTTGGCGGATAAAAGTGGCCGAAATATCTAAAAAAGGGAATTCTAACAGCTTTATATTGGTGTTATCGGGGTAGGGGTTAGCAACCGTTCCGCGGCGGTTGTACACATAAAGTGGATAGCGGTCCAATATCTGTTGATAGTTCTTCCATTTATGCAGGGTGGCCAGGTTGTCGCTGCCCATTATGAGGCAAAACTGGTGTTGGGGATATTTTTCGGTAAGGTAAGTAAGCGTATCAATAGTATAACTGGGCCTTGGCAGCTTAAACTCAATATTGCTGGCCTGCAGATAAGGGTTATCGGTAATGGCCAGGTTTATCAGGTGCAGGCGGTCGTACTCGCTAAGCAGGCTGTCTTTATCTTTAAGCGGGTTTTGGGGGCTTACCACCAGCCAAACCTTTTCAAGGTCGGTAGTTTGGCAAAGGTAATTGGCAATAATTAAGTGCCCGTTGTGTACAGGATTGAACGAGCCGAAAAACAAACCGATTTTCACAGGCAAAAATTAGTTTAGCAAAGAAAATAGAATTTCTATGAAGCCTTTGGCAATTGTAATATTCACTTTTTATACCATCGGCTTTTTAACGGCTCAAACCAAACAAGATTTTCGGGAAGCAAAAAAGCCGATGCCTTATGATTTGAAAGGACTTTTACCAGATTATAACAGCTGCCTGGAGAATTCAAACCGGTAATTAGGCCTTAATTAATCGTTGTCTTCTATTTTCTCCGAGCGCAATTCACTTACATCAAACCAGCGCAAGCGTTTAAAGTAAAGCAGCATGGCTATTATCATTAAAATCATAACACCCCAAACAAAATGGTAGCCGTAGTGCCAGTGTAACTCGGGCAGGTATTCAAAGTTCATTCCGTATACACCTACAATAAAAGTAAGCGGCATAAAGATGGTTGAGATAACGGTAAGGGTTTTCATTACGTTATTCATCTTTTGGTTTTGCAGCGAGTAGAATAGCTCCATTAAATCGCTCAGCTGGTCGCGGTGAAAATCTACCTCTTCCACATTTCGGGTCATGTGGTCGTGTAAATCGCGTAAATAGTACTTATTAGCCTTATCAAAGTATTCTACCTCGTTATGCGAAAGCTGGTTAACCAGGTCGCGCGCTGGTATAATGTGCTTGCGGATATAAAGTACCTGGCTTTTAAGGCGTTGTAACTCGGCCAGGTGCGCACCGTTAGGCTGGCGGAACATGGCTTTTTCGAGTGCCTCTATTTTATCGTCTAAAAAGTGAAGCACCAGGTAATAATTATCAATAATTACATCCAGTAGCATATAAAACAGGTAGTCTTCGCCCTTTTTCCGGATGTTGCCCGTACCGCTGATTAGTTTATCGCCAACGGCCTTTTTAAAAATAAAAAAATCCGCTTCGCGGAAGGCGATAACGTAATTGTCGCGCAGAATAAAAGAAATTTGCTGGTCCTTAATGCTGCCATCAATAACAGCGAACATACGGAGTACTACAAAAAGGTAATCGTCGTACTCTTCCACCTTGGCTCGCTGGTGGGTATTGGCAATATCTTCTACTACTAAAGGGTGCAACTTAAAAATAGTACCTACCTGCTGCAAAGCAGCAGGGTCGTTACCGGTAATGTTCAGCCAATTTACGTGCGTATTCTTATCCTCGGCCGCACATTGCTGCAGCGAATAGTTTTCGGTATAAATGCACTCGGCGGCATTATAATGGTAAAAAGAAATTTTTGATTGCTCGTTTATAGCCACTGGTAAATAAAGATTGGCTGCAAAATAATCAAAACAAATGGCTGATAACTACATTAGCGCCCGATGGAAAAGATAACCTCGGCACAAAACCCCAAAATAAAAAACCTGAAAAAGCTGGAGAAAGCCGGCGAGCGTCGGGAGCAGGGCCTTATTTTAATAGAGGGCCTGCGCGAGGCTGTGCTGGCACACCGTGCCGGTTATACATTTACGGCAGTGTTTGTATGCCACGAGTTATTAAAGCGCGACGGAGAGTATTCTATAACCGAAATAAAAAAAGGCCAACCGGAGGTGCCGGTGTATGAGGTGGCTAAAACCGTGTACGATGCCCTGGCCTACCGCGAAACTACCGAGGGTGTTATAGCTACCGCCAAACCCAAAAGCCATACGCTGCAAAGTTTAAAATTAAAGGCTAACCCATTAATACTGGTAATAGAAGCCGTAGAAAAGCCCGGTAACCTGGGCGCTATGCTGCGCACCTGCGATGCCGCTGCGGTAGATGCCGTAGTAATTTGCGATGCTAAAACGGATGTTTATAACCCCAACGTAATCCGCTCAAGTATAGGCACTGCCTTTACCAACCAAATTGCGGTGTGCGAAACAGCCGAAGCCATAAACTTTTTAAAAGAGAAAGGTGTTACTACATACGCGGCAGAGCTGAGTGCAAAAGAGTACCATTTTCAAAAAATTTTTAAAACAGCCACCGCTATTGTGGTGGGCACCGAAGCCACCGGCTTAAGTGCAGAGTGGATAGCGGCGGCCAACGAAAAAATAAAAATACCTATGCTGGGTAAAATAGACTCGCTAAACGTAAGCGTTAGCGCCGGTATTATTTTATTTGAGGCTGTTAGACAACGAACTGCAGAATGAGTAACGAGAAGAAGAATGAAGTAACAAAAGTAGACCCTTACGCCGCGCTAAAAATTCCGGCTTTCCGCAATTTTCAACTATCGCGGTTTATGCTAACGTTTGCCATACAAATGGCCGAAACCATTATAGGTTGGAAAATTTACCAGCTTACGCACGATAAGTTAGCCCTTGGTTTATTAGGCTTAAGCGAGGCCCTGCCATTTATTATTACATCGCTTTACAGTGGTCATGCAGCCGATACTTTTAACCGGTATAAAATTGCGCGTTCAACTATTATAGGTGTTACTTTTTGTTTTGCCATAGTGGGCCTTTTAATGAGCGGCCACGCAAGCATGTTGCAAACCTATGGTGCGGTACCCATTTATATTATGATAGGGCTTAGCGGCATTTTCCGAGGCTTTATGGCACCGGCTTACCAAAGTATTTTTCCGCAGCTTATACCCCGCCACCTTTATAGTAATGCCGCCACGTGGGGTAGCAACGCCTGGCAAACGGCGGCGGTAATGGGCCCGGCCCTGGGCGGTATATTGTTTGGCTATACCAGTGTAGAGTTTGCTTTTTCGGTAGCGGTGGTATTAATGATTTCGTCCTTCTTTTTGTTTTTACGTGTGCCGGTGCAGGAAACTCCGGCAAAAGAACAAAGCGAAACGCTGTACGAATCGCTAACAGCCGGCTTGCGCTTTGTATTTAATAAGCAAGAGATGCTTTCGGCTATTTCGCTGGATTTATTTGCCGTATTGTTTGGCGGTGCAGTAGCCCTGCTACCGGTGTTTGCCAGCGATATTTTGCACGTAGGCCCACAGGGTTTGGGCATACTGCGCGCCTCGCCGTTTTTAGGCAGTGTGGTTATGGGCTTATTTTTGGCTTATAATCCGCCAACCCAAAAGGCCGGCAGAAACTTGCTAGTGGCTGTTGCGGGCTTTGGTTTAGCAACCATCGGCTTTGCTTACTCTACCAGTTTTACACTATCGTTTATTATGCTGTTTTTAACCGGCGCCTTCGATAATATAAGTGTGGTAATACGACAAACCATTTTGCAGACTATGACCCCCGACCACATGAGGGGCCGGGTAAGCGCCGTTAACCAGGTGTTTATTAGCAGCAGTAACGAAATTGGCGCCTTCGAAAGCGGCCTAGCGGCAAAGTTAATGGGTACCGTACCTTCGGTAGTTTTTGGCGGCTGTATGACCCTGGTGGTAGTAGCCGGCACCTTTATTTTTGCACCTAAAATGAGAAAGTTAAAATTGTAACATGGTTCCCACTCAAAAAAACAGCCATTGATAATCAATTAATTACAGGGGGCCAAAATAAAAAGTGGGAACCTTTGGGAACCATGTTTTTATTTTAACAAATCGCTTAACTGTAACAATACCGCACGAAATTTTTTAAAAAGTAACCCCAATATTTACCGCAAGGCGTTGGTAACTGCGCTTTATGTTATAGCTCATATCCTGGTAGCCGGTATAGGTCCAGTTGGTTTCGCTGGCCGTGCGCTTATAGCTGGCCGAAAGTATTACCGAAGCCCGGCTACGCGTATATATGCGCACCCCACCACCCGCCGAAACATACACCCCTCCCTTGTTTTTATAGCTTACATAGTCGTTATCTTTTTGCTGCCACATTACAGCGTAACCGGCATCTATAAAAACATAAGGGGTAACTTTCTTTTTTAAAAACTCGCTGGCCATCCGCACATAAAAAGGCGAAAAGGTTTGCTTGTAGGTTACCATCCGGTCTATACCTACACCCACACCTGCGTATAGGTAAGGCCAAACCTGGTAACCGTTTACTGTGTGCAGCGAAATGCCAAAATCATCTTCGGGGTTATTATAATAGCCATAAAGGTCAGGGTCCGATTTTTTAAGGTCGACCCCATAAATAAGGCTAAACTCCGTCATGTTTCTAAAACCCCGGTCGCGCCTAAAGTAATTGCGTTTTATTTCGCGCAGCTTATTCTTCAATACGTTTTCGCGCTTAATGCTGTCTATTTCGCTATTGCCAAATACAAACACGCTACCACCCAGCAACTCTACCTTCGTTTTTTCCAATATAGGTAGTTCGCCCGCTGGTGGGGGTAGTATTTTGCCTCTTATTACACTGCCGGTTTTAAGGTAAATTACGTCTTCTGTGTTACCCTGGGCCAGCACAACCGAACAGCAAAGTAGCAGGCAATAAAAACAAAGGTGTTTCATAGTTTGTAATTTAGCGGGTAGTTAGGCCTCTTTAAATTATTTAAGCAGGCAGGCAACGCTTTTCAATAACAAAACGTTTTTAAACCGTAAACCGTTGCCTAAACACCAAACTAAACATAAACCACATGAAAAATCTATTGAACGCCGCCACTCTGGTATTTGCCATGTTGCTGCTTTTTTCATCTTGCAAAAAAGATAAGTGCGACCAAACGGTAACCTATAAAACATACGAGCCTGTTTATTTAAGCTTTGCCGATTTACGCGCCTCAGTTAAATCGGAACCGGCACAGGTACTTAAAGCACCCGGTAAAATTTACATAAAAGGCAATTACATTTTTGTAAACGAGGTAGATAAGGGCATACACGTAATAGATAACAGTAACCCATCGGCGCCACAAAACATTAGCTTTATAAAAGTGCCTGGTAATATGGATATAGCGGCTGTAGGCAACACACTATATGCCGATAGCTATATTGATTTGGTAGCGCTTGATATTAGCAACCCCCAAAATGTTACTGTTATAAACCGTGTAGAAAATGCCCTGCCCAACCGTGTTTATACAAACGGATATTATGCCGATGCCACCAAAGGCGTTGTAACCGACTGGACAGAAAAAATGGTAACCGAAAAACTAAACGGCGATTGTGGTACAAACGGCGGCGGCGGTTATTGGGGCCGTGGCCCCTGGGTGGAAGGCGACGTATTTACAGCTAACAGCGGCGGAGGCGGAGCGGTGTTTAATAAAAGCAGCACGGGTGCACCGGGCGTAGGCGGCTCTATGGCGCGTTTTACTATTGCCGGCAACATTTTATATGTGGTAGATAACGCTAACCTGCGTATGTTTAGTATTACCGGTGGCCTTACTTCGTTAGGCACTACATCGGTTGGCCGCAATATCGAAACAATTTTCCCTTACAATAATCATTTGTTTATAGGTGCCAGCAACGGTATGTTTATTTACAACATCAGCAACCCAACTGCACCATCATACGTTTCAACTTACGTGCATGGTACCGCCTGCGATCCGGTAGTTGTAGATGATAACTATGCCTACATTACCCTGCGCAGCGGCACCCCCTGCAACACATCGCTTAACCAGTTAGAGGTAGTAAATATTCAAAACCTCTCTAACCCAACCTTAAGCCACACCGTGCAAATGACCAACCCGCATGGTTTAGGTAAGGATGGTAATATACTTTTTGTTTGCGATGGCACTGCGGGGCTTAAAGTATTTGATGCTACCAACCCAACCGCTATTTCGGCAACGCCCGCAGTGCAGGTAAACAGTATACAGGCTACCGATGTTATTCCATTTAATAATCGCTTGCTGATGATTGGCAGCGACGGTTTATACCAATACAACTACAGTAACCTGCAAAACATTGTGCAACTAAGCCGTATACCGGTAGAAAAATAAAGGCTTTTTAGAAGTCGCACTTCTTTTAAAACGGATAACTTAGAGATGAAAATTGTTTTCAGTGTGACGGAAGAAGAACTCATCAGGGGCTGTGTAAAAAACGAGCGGCTTGCGCAAAAGCGTTTATACGAACGCCACTTTAGCAAGATGATGGGGGTGTGCATGCGCTATGCAACGCATAAAGACCAGGCTACCGAAATGCTGAACACCGGTTTTTTTAAAGTATTTAAAACCATAGAGGCCTTTAGTAAAAAAGGCGGCAACCTCGAAGCCTGGATTTACCGCATTATGGTTAATACCTGCATTGATTATCTGCGCAGCGAAATACGCCATCAGCATGCCGATATTGAAAAAACAGTGTATGTAGAAGATGCATCGGATGTTATTTCAGATTTAAATGCCGCACAGATTTTAGAAATGGTTAACCGGTTAACGCCCGCTTACCGCACAGTATTTAACTTATACGTAGTAGAGGGGTATAACCATGCCGAGATAGGAGAATTGCTGGGTATAAATGAGGGCACCTCAAAATCGAACCTGGCAAAGGCGAGAGCAAAACTGCAGGAACAAATTATTGAAATGAACAGAATAAACGTTTCGGGTATATATGGAAAACAGCGATAAACAACTGCGCGACAAACTAAACAGCAACGAGTTTGCATTCGACCCCCATGCCTGGGGCCAAATGGAAGCTATGCTGGATGGAAAGAAAAAGCGCCGCGGCTTCTTTTGGTGGTGGACCGGTGGCATTGCTGCCGCCTTGCTATGCATGTTTGCCGGCTACCAAACGCATGAGCTGGTGGGTAATAAGCAATTGGCCATTACACAAGTACAAAGTACGCAAAGCGAAGTACCCGCACATGGCCGTAATGCAGAACAAAGGAAAATAGAAAACATACCAGCAAACAATACTGCAATCCTAACTAACGGTCAGACACAAGCACAGGAAAAAACAACACAACCGGTGCAGGAAAGTGCGGCACCGGATAAACTGCATACAAGTAAGACGGCTAAAGTTTCACAAACAGAAGTAATCAAACACAAAAAAAGTAATACAGTAAGCGTTTACAATGCAGGCACTGCTAATGGCGGGCAGTTTGAAAATCAAAAAAACAGGGCGCAGAAAAAATCAAAAAAATCCGGCTTCGCCGTTAATACGGGTACTGTTGCGGCCGGTGGGGCGTTAAAAAAATCAAATAGCAGAAGTAACCCAAACAAGGGTAATACAAGTAGTACTACAATAGCAAAGTTTAACGAGGCACAGCAAGAAGTGATAGCGCTTAACTCAGCCGCAGTAGGTGGCAGCCTTAGCCAGGAGCAGGTAATCATTAATAAAATGGGTGTTGCCTTATTACAAATACCTACTGAAAATACAGTAACTGCTACCGATAAAGCAAGTACAGAAGACTTGCTGCCCAAAAGCAAGAAAAAAATATTTAACTATTCGCTGGGCGCCCTGGCAAGCGTTACCGGTACTACATTAGGTAGGCAAACAGCCGGAACGGATGCGGAAAGCCAAACCGGATTTTTTTATAACCAACCATCGTACATGGCTGGTTTTACGCACGATTTTTTATTTGTAAACCGCGTGGCTATTACCAATTCAATTTTGTACGGACAAACCACCTTTAAAGTAAGCGCTCCTAAAACAGTTAGTTATAGCAAAGCGCCAACCTCGTATACCAGTACGGTTAAAGAGCTGGCTATACCCATAGGCATTAAAGTATACCCGGTAGTAAAACCAGGCTTTAAGTTTTATATAAACACCGGTATTATTAACCATATAAAACTGAAGGAGACCTTTAGTTATACTTTGGTGCCGGATACTCCATCTTCCTTAGCTAACATTGGGCAGAACGATCCTTACAGCTTGCCCAACCAGACAGAATTTGGCACCCAAACAAAAACAGCCGATGTTTTGGGCGCAGGCGGCGGAACTGAAACCACTACAAAGGACTTTTCAATTAATAATGCCAAACGATATTACACCTCGTTTTATGCCTCGGCCGGCTTTGAGTTTATTGTAAAGAAGAACTGGATATTTTTTACGGAACCTCAGTTTTATATGAGCCTGCAAAAAATAGGTGTTCAGGATAAACGCAAATACAATCTGGGTGCAATAGGAGGGGTGAGGTACCAGTTTTAGGAGACGATTCTTATCTCACAGAAAAATGGGTAAAAATTAAAGAAACATTGTTTGCAGTTTGTTTGCGGCGGCTTATGTTATTACTTCTTTCTAAAAAGCTTACCGTATTCTATACTTTTTAATTCAACCAGTTTATACAGGGCATACGATATTAAAAATAGTATGGTGTATGTAAATGCTATGCCCAACAGGTTACCCATAATAGAAGAGGTTGGGCTAAAGAAATGTAACAAGTTTGGCAAATAAGGGTGGTGAATGAGGTATATACTATAACTAATCAGGCCGGTAGTTGATAGAAATTGAATAGTCCATCCGGCCAAATAATGCTTAGTTGATAGTTGGTTATATAAAAAGGTTTCCATCAAAGCCAGGCAGGCTAATGTTGCAGGAATAAGAATGAAGAAGCTGCTAAACCAAAACAGCTTGAAGGCAAAAAACAAAAAATAAAAAACAATAAACCATAATAGTGGTTTATTGAAAATTCGCTGGTTGGTGTAATACTTTTCCGCTAAAAAAGAACCGGCTGCCCATATAAACCAAAATTTGAGAACAAAAGTACCATATGTAAGAGAGTAGATGCTAAAAAACATCTCTATTAGAATAGAAATAATTAGCAATGAAAAAAGAGCGATAGCTGTTTTGTGTAAATTGAGTTTGTTTAATAAAAAAAGAAAAGCCGGATAGATTAAATAAAGCTGACACTCAAGTGCCACGCTCCAAAAACTGCCGTTTATTGAAAAGAATGTGGTATCACTTAAGTTATGAACCATTAAAAGATGCGCAACAATGTTGGTTATGCCGGAACTGGAAGTATCGGGTCGGTGAATAAACAAGAAAAGCAACACAATTAAATAAGGCGGATAAATGCGCCAAAAGCGCTTACTAAAAAACTCACCCCACTTAAACGAATTTCGATTTTGCAAATAGATGAAGTGAATTAAAAATCCGCTTATTACCAGAAACAATTCCACACCTACCCATCCTTGTGCAATGGGATTAAAACACAACAGAAACGACTTTACACTCGGTATAATAAGAACTCCGTTTTCAGAGAACGATTTTAAATTATTGCCGGGGTAAAGAATTAAAAAGGTATGGTAGGATAGTACGAGTAAAATTGCAATACCCCTTACAGCGTCTATGTTATTAATATATTTTTTAACCATCGACGGTATTTTGGGTTGTATACCAACCAAATAGAAAACTGCAATAACTAAATTATACGGTTATGTATAATATGAAAGATTAGGTAGAGGTCTTTTTAGTGCAAAAACCTTAAGAAGGCCTTTGTATAGTAAACTATCCCTTAATATTCGGGTTAGCCTCTTTAGCTACAAAAAAGAAGGTTAAGCCAATAGTAAGCAACAAAACGCCTAATACTAATGGTATCATTTGGCCGGTTTGGTTCATGCTCATGTGCAATTTAGGGTCGTTATACTCTAAGTTGTACGATGAATTTGCCATTACGAATGTGAAGTAAAGCGTTAAAAGACCGCCTACAATTGTAAAAATACCTGCAATTACCTTGCTCATAGTTTGTTGTTATTTACGGGGGCGAATGTAAAGCAAAAACAGAAAAAGCAAAATGAGATTTATTTGTTTTTACGCTGTTTTGTGCGCATAGGCTTGTAAAGTATACAAAAGCCGTTAACTCTTTTACCGCACTTGCCGTTTGCACCAATAAAAAAGCCCTATGCTTCAGGCTAATGGCCCCTCCAAAAAAATAAGTAGAAAGTGCGAAAACTTCGCATTACCTTTTGTGTTATATTATTTATGCCGCACACTTAAATAAGTCTACATTCGGCATCAATTTTAAAATCAAATTAACGGTATATTATGAAAAAGTTGTTTTTAGCCAGTGTTTTTGCGCTTGTTTTTATGTGCGGTTACTCCGCCAGGGTAGATAGTTTAGTGCACTTGTTTTCACTCTCAAAAGCGCAACTTGATTCTACGCTTGATGCCAATGGAGTGCCACCGTCTTTTGTTGGAACCATTTACGATATTGACGTATATAAAGTGCGCTATCAAACCGTAGGGCTCGATTCAAACGCCATTTTTGCTACCGGTCTTTTAGCTTTTCCTACCAATGTAAGCTGCAAAATGCCTTTAGGCACTTTTGGCCACGGCACAACTACCGATAAAGAAGGAGTACCATCCAGAGCTAATGGCGGAGAGGCCATGATAGCTATGGTTGTAGCTTCTTTAGGCTATGTATCTACCGCGCCCGATTATATTGGCCTTGGCGACGCGCCCGCGGGTTTGCTACACCCTTACCAGGATGCCCGCACCGAGGCCAGCGCCAGCATTGATTTATTGCGTGCAGCCCGCGAACTGGCACCGCAGTTTAACTATCGCTTAAATGGCCAGCTATTTATTACCGGCTACTCGCAGGGCGGCCATACCACAATGGCTACGCACCGCACTATTCAAACGCAGTTAGCCAACGAGTTTACTGTTACCGCCTCATGCCCTATGAGCGGCCCGTACGATTTATCGGGTGTAATGGTAGATGTAATGCTTTCCGATTCAGATTATGCCGTGCCGGGTTACCTGCCCTATCTTGTTTTTGGTTGGAACCAACGCTACAATTTTTACAATAGCCCATCGCAATATTTACGCGCCCCATACGATAGCACCCTGCCCCCGTTATTCGATGGCACACATGGCATGGGCGAAATAAATGCGGCAATGCCATCGGTACCCAAACTTATTTTTAAGCAAGAGATGATTGATTCTTTTACCAGTAATCTTAACCACCCCTTCCGCCAGGCCTTAGCCGATAATGATGTATATGATTGGAAACCAGAGGTGCCGGTTAACATTGTTTTTTGCCGTGCCGATGAGGAAGTTGACCCCCGCAATGCAGAAACCCTTTACAATAGCTTTTTAGCCAAAGGGTTTACCCAGGCCGATACCGTTTGTGCCAGCGAAACACTGCCGCACTTTCAATGTGCACAGTTTGCTGTATTGAATATGAAGGCCTTTTTTACCACTTATGCAACCTTAGATAGCTGTGCTACGGTGGGGGTAAACGAGGTTAAAAATGAAGATTTTAGCATCTATCCAAACCCCGCTGCCAATAACGTAACTTTAGGCTTTGAGCAGGATGTTTACGTAGAGAAAGTAATGGCAGTAAATGCCCTTGGCCAAACCGTGGTATTACCATTTACACTATCTACCTACCAGGCACGATTAGATATTAATACACTACCTGCCGGACCATACTTTTTACGCGTAGTAAGAAATGGTAAAGAAACCAGCGCAGGCCGGTTTGTTAAACTATAAAGAATTTATCTTGCTATGTAAGAAATTTGAAAGGGGCTGCCGAAAGGGAGCCTTTTTTTATGCTACCATACTATTGATAGCATGACTTACCTGATACGAATCAGGCTAGTCATGCCATCTAAAGCAACTGTTTAAACACGTAAGAACAGAATACATTTTGATAGCTTTTTAGACAAAAAATGTTGTATCTTCAGCCTGAAACCAAAACACTAAGTATGAAAAAACTCTTCACACTATTACTACTGGCTATTTACTTTCCGGCGTTTTCGCAACAGCCGGTTTTTGCAACCATAGGAGGCGGCGATCTTTATTCGTTTGACCTGGCAAAATGTAAACGGCATTTTATAGGTGTTACGGGGTATGGCTTTGGCGATATTGCTTTTACACCAAACGGCCGGCTATGGGGTATTGAAGGAGGCATGCTTTACAACATAGATACGGCTACTGCTAATTCTACATTAATTGGCAATACCGAAATTGGTGCGGTTACGCTTTTAGGCTTAAACGATACTACATTGCTTGCGGAATTTGGGGATAACCTTTATTCGATAAATGTAAATACGGCCGCCTCTACTTATATAGATACCATAGGCTACCAGGCAGCAGGAGATTTAACCTGGTATGACGACGACCTGTATTTGCTTACCCCGTTGGTAAAAATTACAATGAACAGTACCTACACCGATATACTTAGTGTTACCTTAATTAACGATACCGTGCCAACCTGCGAAGGCGCTGTTACCGCATCGTTTACCGGCGATTTCAATTCTATTGTAGGGTTTAATGGCGATAATGCAATAAAAATCTGTCAGTTAGACGGGTCACACTAGGTTCTTTGCCCCGAATTGAACCCCGGTGGAACACCCGGTGCAGCATCAATAAGATTACCCACACAAAATCCGCAACCTGCTGTCTGCTCTGTCAAAACAGGTGAAGAAAGTTTATTAAAAAACCAATTTAGTATTTACCCTAACCCTGCCACCGGCGGAGTGCATATAGGTTTTGCAGAAGAAAGTTTAATTGAAAAGATTACAGCGATAAACAGTCTGGGGCAGCAGGTAAACCTGTCTTTCAGCCTTACGGGTTACCAGGCAACTGCTGATGTTACCGACCTGCCAACAGGTGTTTACTTTTTGCGTGCTGCGCGCGATGGTAAGGAGTTGACAGTAGGCAGGTTTATGAAGGTAGACTAAATGCTTGCGGTTGAAAATGTTAAAAAGGGATTGTCCAAACGCAGTCCCTTTTTGTTATTACTGAGTATGAGCAGGTGCAATAGCCGTTTTTGCATTTTATGCTTTATATGTTTTCATAACATAAAAACCGTGCAAAAACTGCTGGTTTTATGTTACTTTCGCGCCCTCTTATGATAGCTGTATCCAACGTAGAATTACACTTTAGCGGTCGCGTAATGTTCGACAAAGTTTCGTTTTTGATAAACGACAACGATAAAATAGGTTTAACAGGCCGTAACGGCGCGGGTAAATCTACCCTGCTAAAGGTGCTTAAAGGGCTGCAACCTATAGATGGCGGCGATATAATGTACCCCAAGGGCACCATTATAGGTTACCTGCCGCAAGAACTTCACTCTCAATCATCTTTATCTGTAATGAACGAAACCAAAAAGGCGTTCGAGCAGGTAATGGCCTACATTAATGAGAAAGAGAAGATAATGCACGAAATGGAAACCCGCACCGACTATGAAAGCGACAGCTACATGGAGCTGATAGAGCGCCTGGGCGAGGTAGAACACCAGATAGAGATACACGACGGCTATAGCATAGAAGAACAAACTGAGCGCGTGCTAAAAGGCCTTGGTTTTGAACCGGCCGACTTTGAAAAGGAGATGAAAAGCCTGAGCGGTGGATGGCAGATGCGTGTAGAGTTGGCCAAAATTCTTTTGGCAAAACCGGATTTAGTATTGCTGGATGAGCCTACCAACCACTTGGATATTGAATCGGTGCTGTGGCTGGAGAAATTTTTGAAAGACTACCCCGGCGCCATTATGATGGTATCGCACGATAGAAGCTTTTTAGATGGCATTACCAACCGCACCATAGAAGTAGTAAGCGGCGATATTGACGATTATAACGCGCCTTACAGTAAATACATTGAGCTGCGCAAAGAGCGCCGCGAAATGCAAATAGGCGCCAAAAAGAACCAGGACCGCGAAATAGCACAGATAGAGCGTAACATCGAGCGTTTCCGCGCTAAGGCCAGCAAGGCAACCTTTGCCCAATCGCTTATTAAAAAGCTGGACAAAATGGACCGCGTAGAAGTAGAAGAGGAAGATGCCTCAGCTATGAACCTGCGCTTTCCGGCTGCCCAGGCATCGGGTAAAGTAGTGGTAGTGGCTGAGCATATTTCTAAAGCATACGGCGAAAAGAAAGTAATAACCGACCAGAGCTTCCAGATAGACCGTGGCGAAAAAATTGCCTTTGTAGGTAAAAACGGTATGGGCAAAACAACCCTTACCCGTATATTGGTAGATGGGCTAAGCCACGAAGGTTCGTTTACCTTAGGTCATAATGTAACAGTAGGTTATTATGCGCAGCACGCCGCCGATAGCATGGACCCCCAAAACACCGTGCTGGATACGGTAGACCGTGTTGCTGTGGGTGATATACGCACCAAGCTGCGCGATATGCTGGGTTGTTTTTTGTTTAAAGGCGAAGATGTGTTTAAGAAGGTAAAGGTATTGAGCGGTGGAGAGAAAGGCCGTTTAGCACTTTGCAAAATGATATTAGAGCCGCGCAACTTTTTGGTACTGGATGAGCCTACCAACCACTTAGACATAATGAGCAAGGAGATATTGAAAAACGCCATTAAGCAGTTTGAGGGTACCGTTATCATTGTATCGCACGACCGCGACTTTTTGCACGACCTGACCACCAAAACCTTCGAGTTTACTAAAAATGGTATTAAGCAGCACATTGGCGACATAAACGAGTTTTTAGAGAAGAAACAAGTGGAAGATATGCGCTTGTTGGCTAAAAAAGATGAAACCCCTAAAGTTGCAAAACCTGAAGTAAAAAAAAATGACCCTCAACCCGTAAACGACTCGAAAGAGCGTGAAAAGGAACTGAAAAAGATAAAGGCAGAAGTAGAGAAAAGCGAAAAGAAAATCGCTGAACTGGAAACTCAAATTGCCGGCCTCGATAAAAAACTACAGGATAGCAACCAGTTTGCCGAATTAAGCAAAGACCCTAACTTTTTTACCAACTACGAAGCCCTCAAAAAACAACTGGAAGCCGAAATGGCCAACTGGGAGAAATTGAGCGAGCAGCTGTAATCACATAAACATCCGAAGCTTTAAAAACTTCGGATGTTTGTTTTATGTACCCCACCCTGGTCTTGTTTGAACAGGTTCTAAAAAGTTTTTTTCGATAGCCCATTTTCTAAGTCGTTCAATTCGATCTTTAACTGGTTGATCAAAATCATCTTGCTCCAGTGGCTTATACCATTTTGTTTGATTTTGTAACCATATTATGAATCCATCACCGTGTTCAATAAACCTTTTTTCCATATCATCAATTTGTTCTTCAATTTGATCCTCTGTTAAGTCTGGAAATTCGCTAATCTCTTTAATAGTCGCTTGTGTTATGGGGTCTTCTTGTGCTATTTGCTCAATGTCTGAGAGATAAGTTTGTGGTAAAATTGCTGCTATTCGATCAATATTAAACTCTTCTAATCCTCCAAAACTTGGAATATCTATTCCAAATTTTTTACGATAATCAAATCGAATTACCGCAATTGGATATTTGAGCAGATGTAATGTGCAAATAAGAGAAACAATAGCAGCGTAGCTTTCAAGCCATTGCTCAATTAGGGTGGATTCAAATGTTTGATAATTGCCACCGCGAATACCCATGTTGTTTGAGTGTTTTACACCCTTTGTGTGAACGTAATTATGTAGGTAACGTAGGGTGTTGAAGGATTCTCTTAAATTGTGTTTATCGTTAAACTTTTTGATGTTGTTATGTGAAAGTAAGATATTCCAAATGGTCTTCGCTGTAGGAGTATCTGCTTCCTTCATTTCGCTTGACTTGAACCAATCGCGGACAATATTATGACCCTCATCGTTTATGTTGTAGTATATAGAAAGCAAACCCAGTTCTAAGCCGCTTCTTAGAGAAACGAATGCTTGTTTATAAAAACCGAAGCAAATAAGATTAAAAGAAATTTGTAGCTCATCCCAAGACTCAGAAAAAGGGAAGTAATGTCCAGACCAATAATTCACAAGGTTTTGAGGAATAACTCTGCCAACCGTTTGATATATCCATCCTAATTCTTCAATGCGATTTTTAATACTAGGATTAGATATGAAATATTCCTCAGTCTGTTTATAGACGTCGATACTTTTTTTCGGTTCATAGATATAAGGGAAAAAATGCATTTTAATTGGTTGGCTTAAGACAAAATTCTTTAACTCAACCAATATACAATTTTGAAATCTTTATCAATAAAAAGAATCCATGCAGCCCACTTTTCTGGTTGCAACTAAAAAGCCACCGGAGTATATGTCCCCCGGTGGCTTAGCTCAAATCCACACAAATCTTGTAGACATCCGAAGTTGTAAAAACTTCGGGTGTCGGAAATTATCCCCTAAACCCGCCGGCTACCTGTATGCGCTCACCGGTTACCCAGTTGCTTTCTTCGCTGGCTAAAAAAACGGCTACACGGGCAATATCTTCCGGCTGGCCCAGGCGGCCCAGCGGAGTAATAGCCACTGCTTGTTTTTGAAAGTCGCTGCCAATAAAACCGGCTGTGTGGGTGCCTTCGGTTTCTACCATGCCCGGGGCAATAGTGTTTACACGGATGTTCTTAGCAGCCAGTTCCTTGGATAGTACCCGCGATACAGTATCGAGCGCACCTTTGGTAGCCGAATAAACCACCGAGGTAGCCGGTGCTGTTTCGCTCACTACTGAGCTGATATTGATTACACTGCCGCCTTTATCGCCAAAATAAGGCAGAGCCTCTTTGGTGGCCAGTATTGGCCCCAACACATTGGTATTAAACTGGCGGTGGAACTCATCTTCGGTTACTGTTTCCAGCGCATCGAATTTGAAGATACCCGCATTGTTTACCAGCACATCTAAACCACCAAAGGCCGTTTTTGTAGCTTCAAACAAGCGCTTTACATCGGCCCCTTTGGATAGATCGCCCTGCACGGCTACGGCATTGCCGCCCTTGCTTTTAATTTCATCTACTACCTTATCGGCCCCGGTTTTGCTGGTAGAATAGTTAACTACTACACTGGCACCTTCAGCAGCCATATTTTTTGCTATTTGGGCTCCAATACCTTTGCTTGCCCCGGTTACAACTACCACTTTGCTTTTTAATTTGCTCATAAAATTTTTGTTTTAATAATTAGGGTGCAATTGTAGCAGGTTACTATCTTTGCCGCAAGTATGCACTTTTAAGTGCCTTACGCACCTAAAAGATACTATTGCTGATAATCAATGAAATAAAATTTTGCAAATGAATGTGAAAGCCGCCGAAGAACTGTGCACCTGCCCTGTAGACTACGCTTTTAGGCGTATTAGCGGAAAGTATAAAGGCCGTATAATTTGGTACCTGCATGAAAATGGCGTTTTGCGCTATGGGGAATTACGCCGCACAATTGCGAATGCCACGCCTAAAATGCTAACCCAAACATTAAGGGAGTTGGAAGAAGACCAATTGATAGTGCGCAAAGTGTATCACGAAGTGCCACCAAAGGTAGAATACTATCTAACCGAAACCGGTAAAGAGCTAATACCATTTATAAGGCACTTGCAACATTGGGGTACCCAACAAATGAAGAAAGAAGCGGACCCTGTAGCTTGTGAAAATGCGCAGTAAAGTGTTGAAGTTTAAGTAGCCCGGTTGTTTTAACGTTAAGCACGTTTTACTTATCCGCAATTACAAGCACCGATGGAATGTTTTACCAGCCATTCGCCTTGTAGCGCTACAAGTTTTTTAAAGCCGGCAAGGTATTACCTAAATAAAAAAGCGCCCCGAAAAAACCCGGAGCGCCAAACCAAAGTACTACCCTATTTTTAATAATTATTTCATAGGCATGCTTACGGCGTCGGTAACGTGTATTACACCATTGCTTTGATACACATCGGCGGTGGTTACGGTCGCCTTATGGCCCTTGGCATCAATAATTACAGCCTTGTTGCCTTCCATTTTAGCGGTAAGCTTAGCGCCGTTTACAGTGGTTAGCTCTGCTTTGCCGCCACCTTTTTTAATCATAGCCGCCAATTCTTTCGAATCAACTTTGCCGGCTACCACATGGTAAGTAAGTACGCCGCTAAGCATGGCTTTGTTTTCAGGCATTAAAAGTTTTTCTACGGTGCCCTTAGGTAACTTATCAAAGGCGGCATTGCTTGGTGCAAACACCGTAAATGGACCCGGGCCCGATAGTGTTTCTACCAAACCGGCGGCTTTTACTGCTGCAACCAGGGTGGTATGGTCTTTAGAGTTTACTGCGTTTTCAATAATGTTTTTTGATGGATACATAGCTGCACCACCAACCATTACTGTTTTCTCTTTCATGTTTTGTGCATTCAATAGTTGCGAGGCCGTTATAAGCAAGGCTGCTATTATCATTCCTGTTTTTCCCGTTTTCATGTTGTTTGTTTTATGGTAATCAAATATGCTATCAGTTACGCCTGTAAAGCCATGTCAGATCACCGGATGAAAAGAAACCGGCTTAATTTTTATAAACAATTTTTTTAAAAAACATTACCGGTGATCCGGTTACGGCAGGCTTCCGTAAATGATGTTATATGCGAACGAAAAACAGTAAAAAGAGAGGGAAGAAATCAGTTAAAACCTCGTGGTGATCCGGACATATACGGATTACGTAACTAAAAATAATATCGTTCTTTTCTTCCATAATGTGGGTTAAATATCAGGGGGTGACCTTTACCCCCTGATTCTTTTGAACGCTTATAGGAGGATTGGAATATATTTAACCCACATTATAACTATTGGACCAGGCAAAGAAATATACCGAAGAGTTTCTTTACTCCGGCTTGCGGAGCAAAAGCAAGCAGGCGTTTGAGTATTTGTACGATAATTACAGCCCCGCATTATATGGTGTTATTTATAACATTCTTCACAGCGAAGAAGCGAGTAATGATGCCCTGCAGGAAGTGTTTGTGAAAATTTGGAACAACTTCGATTCATACGACCCCGAACGTTCGCGCCTGTATACCTGGATGATGAACATTGCCCGAAACCATGCTATAGATAAGTTGCGCTCTAAAGCTGTAAAAACCGACCGCGAGTTAAAGAACGATAAAGATTTTGCGCAGGCTGCAGGGGGTAGCCAATCGCAGTTTACCGATGGTATTGGATTAAAAAAACTGGTAGACGAATTAGAAAAAGAACAAAAAGACATAATTGAACTGCTGTACTTTAAGGGCTTTACGCAAACCGAAGCGGCCGAAGAACTTAATATACCGCTGGGCACAGTTAAAAGCCGGGTACGATTAGCTATGAATAAACTTAGAAAACACTTTACATAACCGTGGATGCAAAACAACTTATAGAATCAGGCGCGCTTGAACTGTATGTGATGGGCTCACTACCTGCCGAAGAAATGGCAGAGATAGATGCACTGCGCAAACAGAGCAAGGAGGTAAACCTCGAAATTTTCCGCATAGAAAACGCTTTGGAAGAGTTTGCGTTTGCACAGGCGCGTGCGCCTAAGCCTGAGTTAAAAGAAGAAATTGCAAAGCGAATTGGCCTGGGATTGGAGTTGGACCTGGACATGGAGAATGTGAAGAGTGTGATTATTCATTTAAA
This sequence comes from Chitinophagales bacterium, assembly GCA_044228435.1. Lineage (GTDB taxonomy): Bacteria > Bacteroidota > Bacteroidia > Chitinophagales > LD1 > Bog-950. The sequence continues at coordinate 204,628 of JBGAUW010000004.1, read as the reverse complement.
ACCGGTATTGCGCTTTGCCGCCGCCGCCGGTGTTGCCCTTATTGTTGTTTTTGCCGGTACTACTGCTTATTTCTATTCAAAATTTAATGCAGCAAATACCGAGCTGGCTATATTAAGGCAAGATCAATCTGTATTGGCGCAACAAACAAAATATATACAAGGCGAAAACCAGGCTATTAAACAGCAGCTGGCCGTAGTTACAAGTCCGGCCAATACGCAGGTAATTTTAAAAGGCTTGCCGCTTTCGCCGGCCAGCAGCGCCATTGTATACTGGAACAAAAATACCGGTAGTGCCTATATAAACTGCAGCGGTTTGCCGGCAGTTGCCGAAAACGAGCAGTTTCAACTTTGGGCCATAGTAGATGGAAAACCGGTAGATATGGGTGTGCTAAGCAAAAACTGTTCGATTGCCGAAATGAAGAACGTGCAAAATGCGGTGGCCTTTGCTATTACGCTTGAACCGTTGGGCGGCAAACCGTCGCCAACTATGGAAAAAATGTATGTATTAGGTAACGTTTAATGCTCAACCAAGCCAGGGCTTTTTTTCCGCATTCTAATATTTATAAGCTCTACCGTAAGCGAAAACAGCACAGCCACATAAATAAAGCCTTTGTTTATGTGCACATCCAGCCCCTCTAATATCAAAGTAAAACCGATAAGAATTAAAAATGCCAGCGCCAGCATTTGCAGAGTTGGGTGGCGGTTAATTACAGCACTTATTTTGGTGCTAAACAGCATCATAATTAGCATAGAGATGATAACAGCTATTATCATAACCATAATATGCTGGGTAAGCCCTATGGCGGTAAGTATCGAATCGAAAGAGAACACTATATCAATCAGCACTATTTGCAATATAACCATGCCAAAAGCTTTTTTGGCTGTAAGCGCTTGTTCTACTTCGTGTTTGCCCTCTACCTTACTATGTATTTCGGAGGTGGATTTAAATAAAAGAAAGAAGCCACCTATTATTAAAATCAGGTCTTTAACACTAATGGCAGCCGAGGCAGCAGGTTCGTGCACCCCCATCTCTTTTAAAAGGTCCTCAACCGGCAGGTGAAAAATAGGCTTTGTAAGCCCAATAATGTACGATAGGCACAACAACAAAATAACCCTTACAAAAAGAGCTGCCGCTAAACCCATAGTGCGGGCCCGCTTGCGCTGTTCTTCGGGCAGCTTGTTGGCCACCAACGAAATAAAAATTACATTATCAACGCCCAATACAATTTCTAAAAAAGTAAGCGTAAGTAAACTAACCCAGGCACCCGCCGTGGCAAAAATTTCAAAACCGTAGTCCATAGTGGGTGCGAAAATAAAAAAACGGAAGTCGTTTGCACGAACTTCCGCTTAGCAATAGAAAATTGTTGTTATTCCTTAACAGAAAGCAAGGCTAGATACTTTTTTCCTGGTAGCGGGTATATACCAAAGCTGCGCTAAAGCACAATACCGCGCCCACTATGCCGCTAAGCCGTAAGCCCAAATCGTTGCCGGGGTCTTTACCATATAAAGTAAGCATAGCAAAAACCATTATGCCTAATGTCTGCCCGAATTTTTGAAACAACGCCCGCATACCAAAATACATACCCTCGTTATTTTGCCCGGTGCGTTTAGTATCCTCATTGGCAATATCGGCTATTACCGTATTAGGCAATATACCCAAAAATGAATCGGGTATACCAAACACTACCATTAACATTAAGCCCTGGATGAATAGCGGGAAGGGGAACCGGCCAAGGTTAAAAATACAGGCAAACACCAGCACCATAGCCAGAAAACTTAAAATCATCATCCGCTTTTTGCTGAATTTTTTTTCGGCCAGGTTAACTACCGGGTAAAAAATTAGGGTAACCACAACCATTACACCCATTAATACAGTACCGGTGCTTTCCTCCTGCAACAGCAGCGATTTGGTATAATACATTAAACCGGTGGTTATAATACCAATGCTCATAAAGTAGGCCGAATCGGTAAGGGCAAAAACCAAAAAATTGCGATTGCGAAAGGCCTTGCCCAGCGATTGTAGAATAGACTCATCGTTTACCGATGGCATGCAGTATTTTTTTTCGCTGATAGTATAGGCTGGCAATGCCATGGCTATGGCGCCTATGCAATTCATAAAAATAATAGCAAACTGCAGGCTTTGCATACGCGTAGTAGTAAGCCCCGCCCCGGCAAACATATCGGCAAAAATGGGTGTAATAGAACTAAAAGCCGCGCCTACTATAAAACCTACTGCCTGCGCGGTGCTAACATGCATTTTACCGCCCTCGTAATGGCCCAGCTCGGCAATAAGCGCATTATGCGGAATAACGTATAAACCAAAAAAGAAGTAATAAAAGAGTTGAACAGTACATAGCCAAAAAACGTTGCTGGTACTTTCGCCGTGTACCGGTGGAAAGAAAAGAAGCACTGCAAAAAAACTCATTGGTAAAACAGCCCAGCGCATAAAAGGAATGCGGCGCCCTTTAGGGTGTTTGCTGCGGTCGCTGTATTGGGCAATTAAAGGGTCCACCACGGCATCGAATAAGCGGCCGCTGGCCAAAATAAGCGCTATAATATTAAACAGCCCCAGGTATACCGATTGCGAAACCAGGTTAACCATACCCGAGTTAGAGGGCGGTATATAGAAGTACAGCAGGTAAACCGTTATAATGTTTATAGAAAGGCTCCAGCCAAAACCGCCAATACCATAATAAATAAGTTTTTGTAAAGGGATACGTTGGGGTACCTGCATATACTGCAATATGCACAAACCCATGGGGTTTATGAAATAAAAAAAGGAGGGCAGAAAAATATTTTAAAAAATATGTAATCACTTACATAAATACTTTTACATTCGCATTATGGGTAATACGGGAACTGATTTAATTAAGCATTTGGGCGAGCTGGCTTTTGCCACGCGCCTAAAGCGTTTGGCCGAAGCCTTGCAGGCCGATGTGGGTAGAATTTACCGCGAAATGAAGGTTGACTTTGAACCCAAGTGGTTTACTATGCTATATGCGCTTTACCATAACGAGAGCATGAGTGTAATTGAACTATCTACTTTACTCGGGCTTACCCACCCGGCCATTATTCAGTTTGCCGAGCAGATGCAGGACAGGAAGCTGGTTAACTTTGTAAAGGATAAAAAAGATGCCCGCAAAAAGCTTATACAACTTACGGCAAAAGGCAAAAATATTTTTGAGGGCATTGAACCTATTTTGCATGAAATTGAAATTGCCAACCGCGAGTTTTTAAAAGAATCAGGCGCCGATGTGCTGGGCATTATTGAAAAAATGGAACGGCAGCTGGAGATGAAAAGCATGTATAAGCGGGTGAATGAACGCCTGGTAAGCAACTTTATTAAAGAGGTAGAAATTGTAGCCTATACCCCAAAGCATAAAAACGATTTTAAGGTGTTGAATGTAGAGTGGTTGAAAAAATACTTTACAGTAGAACCGGTGGATGAAAAAGTGCTGGATAACCCCAAAAAGGAAATAATAGATAAAGAAGGAGAAATATTTTTTGCGCTTTATAAAGATGATGTGATAGGCACCGTTGCTATAAAAAAGGCTTCACCCAAAGCATTTGAAATATTAAAAATGGCCGTTACTGAAAAATTCCAGTCGCGCGGGGTGGGGCAGTTATTAATGAATAAGGCAATTGATTTTGCTAAAAGCAAAAAGGCTACGGCGTTGCAATTGGATACCAGCCGCAAACTGGAAGGTGCCATGCGGCTGTATGAAAACTTTGGATTTAAAGTAGTGGACACCGAACCGGCGTTGGAATATGAGCGCAGCACCATACGAATGACCCTTGATTTAAACCAACTCATTCTGTTACTTATTACTATAGGTGCACTTATATACTATTATGCAGGCTGGATGAATAAAACACCGGAGATGGTACACGCAGTGCCACGATTTTCGTTAGTTGATTTGCTAAGGCAGGTAAGTATGATGATTGACGTCATCATTTAAAATAATCGGTTGCGGGCGGACTATTGGTTAAGTAAAATAGGTTATCGCAATTATCAATTCTCTTCGCCCCTGGTTCCGCACCGCTAACCGTGATTTAAAGGTAAAGTTTTTGCTACCAAAACTTTACTCCGGTAGTGTGTGTCCGATAAGTTCATTCTAAACATATCTTTATGTTCCAGCTATTGCTATTGGCGCCTTTTATTTCGGCGTCTACCTCGCTTATTGCTCCACCCCCCGAAAACACCCTGGCTACTGTGCGCTCGGTTAATGCGCATAAAACTATTGCCTCACCCAAAATAGATGGTAACCTGGATGATGAGTGCTGGCTTAACCAACCGGTGCATACCGATTTTATTGTAAATACACCCAAGTATGGAACCGCTTCGGCTTTTAAAACAGAAGTAAGAATTATATACGATAACAATGCTATTTATATAGGCGCATACTGCTACGATAACGAACCGCAAAAAGTACAGCGACAATTATCGGTGCGCGACGGGCAAAGTAATTCCGACTGGCTTTCAATAGGGTTCGATACCTATAATGATAATATAAACGGATACCGGTTCCAGTTAAGCGCTGCTAATGTGCAAACCGATTCGCGCCTTTCGCCGGGGGTAAGCGACCTTAACTGGGATGCTGTGTGGTTTTCTAAAACCAGCCTTAAAAGTGATGGCTGGGTGGCCGAAATTAAAATACCTTATTCGGCGCTGCGGTTTCCTAAGGCCGACGATCAAAGCTGGGGCTTACAATTTGCCCGTTTTGTGCAGCGTACCAATGAGGTTTCGGCCTGGAGCCCCGTTAACCCACAGGTAGATGGCATAGTAAACCAATGGGGCGAACTTTCGCATTTAAAAGATTTAAATCCGCCACTGCGATTATCCGTTATACCCTACGTAACCGGTGGTTTTCAGCGCGAGCCAATTTCATATAATCCAAAGCAAATGGCCAACCGGCGCATTTTAAGCGGCGGGCTGGATATTAACTGGGGTATTAACGAAAGCTTTACACTTAACACTACCCTGGTGCCCGATTTTGGCCAAGTGCAAAGCGATACCCGTACACTTTACCTGGGCCCCTTTGAACAGTATTTTAATGAACGCCGTCCTTTTTTTACCGAGGGTACTGAGTTATTCAATCAAAAAGTGGGGCTTGGGCCCGGGCAACTTTTTTATTCGCGCCGCATAGGCAGTACTCCATCGTTGTACTACGATGTGCCCTATTTGCTGAACGAGCACGAAACGGTGGTTTCAAATCCCTCTACCACGCAACTTTATAATGCTACCAAGTTTTCTGGCCGCAGCAAAAGCAAAACCGGTGTGGGTATGATAAACACCGTTAGTGCACCTATGTATGCTATTGTAAAAGATGAAAGTACCGGTACTACCCGCAGGATGTTAACCGAGCCACTGGCTAACTACAATATTTTTGTGCTCGACCAATCATTAAAAAATAATTCGCGCATAGGTTTAACCAATACGAGTGTTATCAGGCAGGGCAACTGGCGCGATGCCAATGTTACCTCTTTCAATTTTGTGGTTAAAGACCCAACCAATACCTATTCGTATAGCGGCTTTGCCAACCTTTCGCAAATTTACGATAAGCAGATTTCGCCCAAAGCACAACTAGGTTTTTATGCCGATTACATATTTTCTAAAATAAGCGGCAACTGGCGCTTCGATTTTGAACAATACGCCATTAGCGATAAATACGACCATAACGATTTGGGCTTGTTATACCACAACAACGAGGTATCTAATTTTTTGGGTGTAAAGTATTTCGATTTTAACCCTAAGCACAAAGTAAATAACTGGGATTTTTATGCCAGCCTGCAGCAAACATCGTTGTATAAACCCTTTGCCTACCAGGATTTTTCGTTTAACGCTGGTGCCGATATTGTATTTACTAATTTTTGGTACTGCGGCATTGCTTCGTACAACAAACCCACCAAGTATTTCGATTATTACGAGGCCAGGACTGAAGGCGTAAAATACTGGCGGCCCGAAAATGTGTACTTTAATTTTTATGCCGGCAGCGATAACCGCAAAGCTTTTTATGTAGATGTAAATGCGGGCTTTGCCGAATCGCCAATACCCAACGACCCTTACTTTGAAACCTCTGTAACACCAAACGTGCGCATAAAAAATGTGGTTACGCTTTCGCACGCTTTTAACTGGAACACCGATTTTAAAAACTTTGGTTTTGCGGCGCGCGATGCCGATGGCGCACCCGTTATAGGCGCGCGTAAACTGCGCACGGTAACCAACACCTTTAGCGCTAACGCCTTTATAACCCCGCTAATGAATATTACGTTTCGGGCACGGCACTACTGGAGCCGTGTAAGCTACCTTAACTATTATAGCCTGGATGATGCCGGCAACCTGCACCTGCGCGAGTGGGCAGGCAACAGCAACCAAAGTTTTAATTTGTGGAACATAGATTTTGTATACAACTGGCAATTTGCACCGGGCAGCAACCTTATTTTAACCTGGAAACAAAACATAGCCCAAAGCGACCGGAAAGTTGAAGACAACTACCTGGATAATGTAGGTAAAACGTTCCGTACAGCGCAGACTAACTCGGTATCGCTAAAATTGGTTTACTACCTGGATTATGCCCAAATGAAAGAATGGGCCGACAGGCGGAAACAGAAAAGACAGGAAGGGTAATGAACCGGTAAATTTTTGCGGATATATGCATAAAGGACTTATATTTAAGTCCCTACATTATACATATCCGCAGGCTTTTGCTTTGCACGGTTGCAGTTTTTTTTAATGCGATGCTATGGGCGCAAACCGCCTGCGATGGCAACGCATTAATGAATTATTTGGGTAAAGAGGCAAGCAGCAGCAGGCTTAAAGAATTGAAAGCTTGTTACCGATGCGAAATGGTGAATGAGGCCCATTATCTTTCTAAGGGCGGAGTAGAGCTTGTTTTGCAAAACGGCAGGTTGAGTGAAATACATATTTATAGTAAAAGCGCCGTGTATGGCACTTTTACCGGTGTGTTGCCAAAAACATTAAAGTTCGGGTTTTCGGCGGGTGAGGTAAAGAAAAGATTAGGCCACGCAACGGTTAGTTACAGTTCCGGCTATTGTGAGTTTGAATTTGCCGATTACACAATATCCTGTTGGCTGGATAAAGGAAAGCTTAGCCAGGTTAACCTGGTTTTAAAACAATAGCTACATTAGATTTTGAGTTAAACTGAAAATTTACCTATGAAGAAAAAAGTGCTGGTGCTGGGAGGCACTATGTTTGTTGGCCGCGCGCTGGTTGAAAAGCTAATAACACAACCACAGTATGAGGTTACCCTTTTTAACCGCGGAAAATCAAACACCGGTTTGTTTGCCGGCGTAAGACAGCTGCATGGCAACCGCGAAACAGACGATATACTGCAAATTTGCAACGAGAGTTGGGATTGCATTATTGATTTTAGCGGCTACTATCCGGTTACCTTTCAAAAACTACTGAATGATTTGAAGGGTAAGGTAAAGCGCTATATTTTTATAAGCACTATATCGGTATACGAATTAGAAAAGTTTGAAAACCGCACTATAACCGAAAGCGACCCGATATACGCTTGCACCGAAGAGCAGAAAAACTCTAAGCTACCTGATGCTTATGGAGAAAAGAAAGCAGAGATGGAGCGCATACTGTTAAGCCAAGATTGGCTGGATAAAATTATTCTGCGCCCCAGCTTTATTTATGGCAAATACGATTGGACCGAACGGTTCTATTATTGGCTTTATCGCGCCAAGTTTTTCGACAAGATGCTAATGCCCGCCGATTTTAATGTGGCGCTTACCTACGCCGATGATTTAGCCAACGCTATATTAAATGCCATAGAGGTTAAGGAGCACAAAACGGTTTATAATACGGTTTCGCAAAGCGAAGCCAGCTTACAGCAGGTGGTAGATATTGCGGCTGGCCTGTTAAGCAAAAAGCCTGAGCTGGTAAAGCCAACCGAAGACCTGCTCCAAAATGAAGGATTACATGCCTCGCCATTCCCACTATTTGTGCCGTTTAATTTTGTAATAGAAGGCAGCAATTGGCTAAGCGATTTTTCGGTTAGCCCAACGCCATTTAAAACGGCCATACAGTCTACCATCCAATACCACGATACTTTGGGCTGGGAAGCGCCAAAGGCCGGCTTAAGCCCCGAAAAAGAAAAAGAAATTTTAGGCGTATAACTTTACCATTTTAAGCGCATGCTGCTTTATATCTTCGGCCAGCTGTTTGGGTTGCAACACCTTTACATTTTCGCCGTAGCTAAGCAACTGCATTTTTAACTCGTGGTTAAGTACCAGTTCCAGCGATACCTTCAACTCAGTTTTTGTTTCCTTTATTATTTGCTGCGAGGTATGTATGGGAACTGTTTTTATGTACTTACCCTGCAGGGGCGAAAATGAAAGTATCACCTTTTCGGGTTTGCCTTCGCCCATGGTAACGCCAACTACATTTTTAAAAAAGTTCTTTTTATCCAGCTCGGTAGCCGTAAATGTTTCGTCGGTCAGTTTTAGTTCAAGTATCCGGTCGAGCGCAAAGGTTAGTATGCGTTGCTCTTTTTTATTGGTGCGGCGGCCTATTACATACCAAAAGTTTTTAGCCTCTTTTATAAGGTAAGGCTCCAGATAATTTTCCGAAACATCATCGCTGCCGTGTTTTTGGTAAGAAAACTTCAGTACTCTTCTTTCGGCAATAGCTTTCAGCACCGGCTCAACAAACTCAATTCCTTTAATTACAAAGGGCTTATCCAACTGTATGTAATCGCTTTCGCCTCTTGCCTCCTTATTCAACTTAACAGTCGATTCAATTTTGCGTATAGCTTCCTCAAACTCGCGTATAGCCGGCAGGTGTTTAAACTGATCTAATATACTGATGGCAAAATCCAATCCGTGTAACTCATCGGCACTAACGGGCAGGTTATTGATAGAGAAATCAGGGTCGCTGTAGCTATAGGTTTTGCTGCGCTTATCATATACAATAGGTGCCGTAAAGTTAAGGGCCTGGCTATAGCGCATCTCCTGCAAATCCCACTGCATGGTGCGTTTCGAAATCTTTTTATCCAGGTTTTCGCTCAGGTAATCCATCAGGTCATCCAGCTGTGGCGCGGGCTGCCTGCGCAGGCGGGCGTCAATTAAGCGGTAGCGGGTGTAGGCGTCGTGGTTTAAGGGCATAAAAGACTTTATGGGGTGCAATTTGATAAAATATTTTTACTGCGCAGGTACATTGCGCAGTGCGCTTATATACTTGCACCTGTTAGCAATAACCAACACAGAGCGGAAGATGCCCCTTCAACCCTCTTTTTTGTTGTCCCCTTTATAGACCCTGCGTACGTGGATGTTCGCAGGGTTTTTTTATGCCCCAAAATGAACGCTACAAAAAATATTTAAAGAAAAAATTCACTACGCAGATACATTGCGTAGTGCCGCCCGATGTTTGTATCATAATTAAAAACAAGGTTATGATAAGCAGCCACACCACATTTACCAAACGCGAGATTTATGTAAACGAAATACTGTTTTACTCTAAACACGAAATACAGTTACTGGGGTTTATACACCAGGGTGGAAAGTTTTTAGAAACCCAGTATCTGATAACCCGTAATGACTTACAGATGCTGTTAAGTCAAACAAAAACAGGGCTCGAAATTTTGTGGCGCATTGAGAATCTTTTTGTGCTGCCGCACGAGGTGCCTGCCACCATTAACCTGGTAGATATGTTTGGCACAACGCAATTGTTTGAGGCACAGAACATTCAGTTAGAGGCTCCGCTTTATGAAAATGAACTTGGGGAAATACAACCCGAACCTGCACACGGACTGCTTTTTGTAGAACAGGTAATACCGTTTCCATGTGCGAGAAAAAATCGTTCTGAAAATTTTTAAACCATAAAAATTAAAACGCCATGAATACTTTAAAATATAACCGCATTAACGGACCTAAAAAAACAGTAATCGATTATTTGCAAACGCTGAATAACGAGGAGCTGAAAAACATATATACCAGCAGCTTTTTCTACGACTTGAAAATGCCTGACCTGATGAAAAAAATGCAGGAAGAATTGCTGAAGAGAAACATCAATCCGCAGCCTTCGTTATTCTAAAACCTTAAGGTCGCCCATAATTTGTGGTTCTCCCTTAAAAAAGGTTTCTTTTTTCCTGCGCTCGTTGGTTGGTGATTTTTGTTCGGGCGTGCATTTTATCTTTCCCTTAATCATTGGTTCGCGCACAGGCGCTACCAAGCCCATAATAATAGGATGAACCTCGATAGTAGTATCGCGGGTTATTAGATTGGTATCTGCAATTTCAGGCATTGCCGGTTTGCCCATCACAGCAGGTTCTTCAACGGCCACTTCACCTCTTAACTCGGTAATGTTTTCTTTAGGGTTTTTAAAAGTATCTACCTGTAGCAATACGGACGTCGTATCTGCAACATCCGTTATTACTGTGCTGAATTGTAAAGGCTGGCCCGTATCGCTTTTGCAAACAAACAGCGAAGAGAAAATTATAAACAGCGAAGCAGCAAATATTTTCCGGAAGCCCGCGCTGGCGGCTACCTCGCGTAAATTAATTTTCATTTCGTAAGGCGAAAGCTGCGAAGCGCGGAAGCGCCCACAGGTTTTCTCTTCTTTTTTTCGTTCGAAATAACTAATCACTTCTTCATCGCTCATTGCTGAAAAATCTACTACTACTTTAGAGCATACTTTACAAAAAGCACCCTGCTGCTCGGGCGTCATATCATTCCAGTTCTCGTTGCAGGGTTTTGGGATGGAAATTTTCATAGAGGCTTGTTTCAATTAAGATGAGAACAAGAAGAAAATCCATAAAGGGCACTGGTCGTATGCGGAGAAAAAAGGCTAAGCTATAGATTGTTAATTCTACTTGCTCTCAATGCGCAGTTCTTTATCTGTAATAGTAGTGCCGGATTTCATTGAAAATTTAAGGCGTATCAGTCTAAAGGGCGCTATTGTATCGGGTACGGTGTATGAACCACTGTAAGTAAAAAAATTGGCCGGCGTTGAAGTACGATCTTCAAAAAATAGAGTATTAGGATAAGTAGGAACATAATTAGCATCATCATCGCCTACATCGTAAAGACATTTTACCCATTCAATAGAATTGGGCGAGGTAAACTTTATACTTAACGGCTGAACATCGGCAGGAAACAAGCGTACGAAATCTGTATCCGGTGAAATAATAGCTATAGGTTCTATAACGAAAAGTTGTTTGGTTGTTTTATTGTCGCCACTCGCATTAGTAGCGGTTAGTTGTATATTGAAAATTCCCCCAGTATTAAAAGTATGGATTGGTGCTGTTTCGTTGGACGTTGTGCCGTCACCAAAACTCCAAAGATAAGAGCTGGCAGACTCTGAGCAATTTGTAAAAGAGGCGGTTTGATAATTATAAATTGTATCGGCAGATACAGAGAAGCATGCGGTAGGAGGAGTATCGGAACTTTTTTTGCAACCCCCGAGACTTATTAATGCAAAGAGTATCGCTGCAGCCGTTGTATTTATTAGTTTTTTAGTATATGTCATTAAACAAAGCTAGAAAAATTAATCCCGCGGTATAATGCTTATCTCTTCCTCCAGTTTTCCATCGCGTATAATGCGCAGATAGTGCCGCTTATCATCCATCTCTTCGCTGGTTATTTTATAATTAAAACTGTGTTCGCCGCTGTTTTGCGTTTCGTTATCTACGTAGGTTTTTTTAAGCCGGTTATCTTCATCAAAAAGAGCGATAGTTACTTTGGCTGCTTTTGAAAAACTGTAGCTAAGGCTGCCCGAGTAAACGGTATGCATGGTTCTTACAGGTTCCGGTTCAATATATTCTGCAGGCTGGTAAATGGGTGTATAAATTTTCTCGGGCAATATTCCTTTGGCACGGGCTACAAAGCGTCTTAAGGTATACATCATAGTAGTGTCTTCGCTTGTTATCGACGATAACTCGTAGTTATCGGTAAGGCACCAAACAGCATTTTGCGCAGCATCCGATTGGTATTTTTTCCGGTTAATTAGCTCGGTAACGCCCAGCAGATTTCCGTTGGCGCGGCTGCGCAGCACGAAATTTTCATCCCTCGATGGGCCCTTATCATGCGCCTGGCTGCACATGGCAAAAATTCGGTAGTCTTTTTTCTGCCGGGGTTGCAGTTTTACCAATAGTGTTTGCGTAACTATCATGGTTTGCAGGCTGCTGTCTTCTGGCTGCAGTTTATATCCGTATTCCAGGTTAAGGCTTAGGGCTTGGTTGGTTGTATTGGCAACCTGCAGAGCCATACAAGGGCCATAATGCGAGCTGTATTCACCGTGGTAGGCCGTATCGGGTACCGCGCCGGTTATATTAAGCAGCACCAGTTTTTTCTGTTCAGCCTCGGCCAGCTTATAGGTAGTTTCGGCACAGCAGGTTTTATACAGGCCCGATAGTAAAAGCAGAAAGGAGAGGAGGGACTTCATAGGGTGGATTTTATAACTGTAAAAGGCACAAAAAGTGTAGCCGGCGAAAAACTGTTCTATAAAATAACGATGGCCTGCCTTCATTTATTATATTGGCAAAAAATATTTCGATGCTCATTATTGGAATTACAGGCGGCTCGGGTTCGGGTAAAACTACGGTGGTAAAAAAAGTGATGAGCTTTTTTTCGCCCAAACAGGTAACTATCGTTTCGCAGGATAGCTACTACAAGGATAACAGCAACATTTTACCCGAGGCCAGGGCAAATATCAATTTCGACCACCCCGAGAGCATAGAATTTGATTTATTGGTTGAGCACTTAAAACTGCTGCGTGCCGGTAAGGCTATAGAAGAGCCGGTTTATGATTATATAACCAGCACCCGCCAAAAAGAAACCATACATATAGAGCCTAACCATGTAATAATAGTAGAGGGTATATTATTGTTTGTGGATAAAGGGGTGCGCGACCTGTGTGATATAAAAGTGTTTGTGGATGCCGAGCCGGACGACCGGCTGATACGCATAATAGAGCGCGATATGCGCGAGCGAGGCCGCACCGCCGAACAGGTTATAGACCGCTATGGCCTGGTAAAAGAGATGCATATTCAGTTTATTGAGCCAACCAAGCGGTTTGCTGATGTTATTATTCCCCAGGGGGGCCAAAACCAGGTGGGCATAGATGTTTTAGTGGCTACTATTAAGCAAAAACTGTGGCAGGAAGATAAAACCGTAGTGTTTCTTAACCCTTAACCTTTACAATAAACAACACTCTAAAATCCATGAAAGTAACTCAACGTATAATTTTTGCTGTTTCGGTAAGTGTTCTGCTATCTTTTGGGGGATGTAAAAAAGACGGCGGGCTGAATTTTTTTACAATAGAAGACGATAAAAAGTTTGGCGCCCAAATGGAAACCGAAATTGCTTCTAAACCTGCCGAATATCCCATACTACCCCAAAGCCAATATCCGCAGGCTTATGCTTATTTAGAAAGTTTGAAGCAATCTATTTTAGACGGTGGCCAGCTGCAGCATAAAACTGACTTTGCCTGGAAACTTTATATTATAAAAGACGACGCTACCCAGAATGCTTTCTGTACCCCAGGCGGTTATATTTATGTATATACGGGCTTGATAAAAACATTGGATAATGCATCTTCACTGGCTGGGGTAATGGGGCACGAAATGGCCCACGCCGACAGGCGCCACAGCACCCAGCAGCTAACGGCACAGTATGGGTTTTCGCTAATGGTAAGTGTAATAGCCGGCACCACCGGGCAAGATCAAATAGCGCAAATAGTAGGCAGTCTTAGCTCGCTGGCTTACAGCCGCGACCACGAGAAAGATGCCGACGCACATTCAGTAATCTATCTTTGCCCTACGCAGTACCGGGCCGATGGAGCCGCAGATTTTTTTGAAAAAATAGGCAGTCAGGGTGTTCCGGCTTTTCTTAGTTCGCACCCCGATCCGGGCGCCCGCGTGACAAACATTCGTAATAAAAAGGCAGAATTAGAAAGCAGCACCGGCTGCAATGGCAATATTGGAGGTGCCTCTGATGCCAGTTCATATACCAGCTTTAAGGCTATGCTGCCTAATTAAATAATAAAGTCTAAATCGTTCGATACGGCAATTACCTTATTGTAGTAAGCTTCGTATTGTGGCAGTATAGTTTCAATATCAAAGGTTTGGGCATGCGCCAATGCATTGCGCTTAAACTCTTTCAACCGCTTTTCATCTTCCAATATATAAATGGCGTTTTTGGCCATATCGGCATAGTCGCCTACGTTGCTTAAAAAGCCGGTAACTCCCTGAATATTTATTTCGGGTATGCCCCCCGCGTTGGATGATATAACCGGTACTTCTACAGCCATAGCCTCTAAGGCCGCTAAACCAAAACTTTCTGTTTCGGAAGGTAGAATGAACAAATCAGAAACGGCCAGCAACTCCTCCACGGCATCCTGCTTACCTAAAAAGCGCACATCATCGCAAATAGAGAGGTTACGACACAAAATTTCAACACCCATACGCTCCGGTCCGTCACCAACCAGGAACAGTTTAGATGGAATTTTTTTACGCACTATATCAAACATCTTCACTACATCTTCAACCCGCTTTACCTTGCGGAAGTTAGATACGTGCGTAAGTATTTTTTCGCCATTGGGTGCTATGGCTTTTTTAAAGTGGTCTTTATTGGTTTTTTTAAATCGCGAAAAATCGATGAAGTTGGGTATAACAGCAATTTCGCGGCTGATGCTAAAGTTTTCGTAAGTCTCATCTTTAAGGCTCTGCGAAACAGAGGTAATACCATCACTATGATTAATAGAATATTCTACCACCGGTTTGTATCCGGGGTCTTTACCCACCAGGGTAATATCAGTACCGTGTAAGGTGGTTACAAAAGGCAGGCTAAAGCCCTGTTCTTTTAATATGCTGCGCGCAATAAGCGCCGATGAGGCATGCGGTATAGCATAATGCACGTGTAGTATATCTAACTTCTCAAACCTTGCTACATCTACAATTTTACTGGCAAGGGCGCTCTCGTAAGGCTGATATTGAAACAAAGGATAATCGAGGGCAGAAACCTCGTGGTAAAAAATGTTTTCGTGGAACGAATCCAGCCGCACCGGTTCCTGGTAAGTAATAAAATGAACCTGGTGGCCTTTTTTAGCCAAAGCCTTTCCCAGTTCCGTAGCTACCACTCCGCTGCCACCATAAGTTGGGTAACAAACAATACCAATTTTCATTTTCCGTTTTTAATTAAGACGTAGCGAATGTAAACAGATTGTAATACAGTGCATTAAGCTTATTTTACAAAGTGTTGTAATAACAAAAGCCAATAAAGAATGTTTAGAACTATAATAATAGCAGGCCTTTTCCAACTGCCCGTTTCCCCGGTGTTGGGGCAAGATACGTTTAGTGTAAGTAAAGGAGCCTATAACGATGCCGGAGCGGTCGTGGCTCCGGTAAAGATGAATGTGCTTTATATTGGGATAAATAACCCGGTGGATATTGCTGTGCCTGGTGTGTTAAGTAAAGATATTTCGGCGAAATTAATAGGAGAAGGTGGTATTGAAAAAGTTGAGGATAGCCACTATAATGTAATGGTAAAATCAGTAGGACTTTGTCTGGTGGCGGTATCGGTAAGAGGTCAGGAGATAAGTCGAACCCAATTTCGTGTAAAAATGATTCCCGCACCTATCGCTACTGTTGGAGGGAAGTTAAAAGGAGGACGAATTAATGCTCAGGTTCTTGCTGTTGAGTTGGGTTTGGTGGTTCGTTTAGAAGGTTTTGATTTCGATTTGAGATTTAATGTGAAGAGTTTTGCAATGAGATATGAATCGGGTCTGGCGTTACAAGTTTTTAATGCACAAGGGTCCTTTTTTTCAAATGAAATGAAGCAAACGATAAATAAAGCGAAGAAAGCTGATGGTGTTACTTTTGAGGACATTATCATTATTGGGCCAGATAATCAACCCAGAAAAATTGCACCTATTACTTTTACAATTATTTAGTTGCGATAAATGTTCTTGAAGTTATTCCGCATTCTCACTTCCGCAATCCGGATTACTTCCCTATCGCCTTATAAATCACCTCCTGCAAATCGGTGCGGATATTCATTTTAACCAACTGGTTATTTTCGGCATTGGGGTAAACCCGGTTGCTTAGGAATATGTAAGTGAGTTTATTTTCGGGGTCGCTCCAAACACAGGTACCGGTAAATCCGGTATGGCCAAACACCGATAGCGGCACGCCATCGTAGCAAGGCGATGCCTTGGTAACATCCGGTTCGGGTTTATCGAAACCAAAACCGCGGCGCGATATTTTTGACTGTCGGGTGGTAAATAACTTAATAGTAGCCGAATCTAACAGGTGCTTGCCATTGTAGTTACCGTTGTTCAACAACATTTGAAACAAAGCAGCTAAATCAAACGCATTGCTAAATACACCGGCATGGCCGGCAACACCGCCATACATAGCGGCACCAGGGTCGTGCACGTAGCCATTTACCACCTGCTTACGGAAGGCCGAATCGTTTTCGGTAGGCATTATGCGTATGCGCGCAAACCGGTTCATAGGTTTATAGCCCATACGGGTAAGGCCCATGGGTTTATAAAAATTGTCGTAAACAAAAGCATCCAGTTTTTTACCCGATACCTGTTCCACTATCTTTTGCAAAATGTAAAAGTCGTTATCGCTATAAATGTATTTGGGGTGCTCTTCAACTGCGGCGTGGCTGATGATGCTCCACATGGTATCGGGGTAATCTTTACGGATATAAAGGCTATCGGCTACCTGTAAGCTATAAGTTGAATCGGGCACCTTGCAGTAATACTTTTCAAAGTTGCTGTCGATGGTGTTTTTATAAAACATAAAAAACGCCTTTAGCCCCGCCTGGTGGGTAAGCACATCGCGCAGTTTTAAATGCTTAATGGTGGCATCTTTAGGCAGGGTTAAATAATCGCCTACTGTTTTATCAAGGCTTATTTTTTTCTGCTCGTACAGTTTCATTATCGCCAGCGTGGTAGAGGCTACTTTGGTAATAGAGGCTAAGTCATAAATATCGGTTGGCTTAACCCGGTCGGTAGTTTCGTAGGCCCTGGTGCCATAGCACTTATTCCATATTACCTTGTTGTTTTTAACCACTATTAATTGGCAACCGGGAAAGGCCTTGCCATCAATACCGCGCTGAATAACAATATCAACTCCCTGCAATAAGGCGGTTTTAACCCCGGCCTCTTCGGGCATAGAAAGCTTTAGCCGGTAAATAGTATCCGACATAAAACCAGTGCCTGCCGGAAACACAGCCGATGCCGTAACCGGTAAGCGGCCTGATATTTTTTCGGCGCCAAACAGGGCATTAGCGGCAGCTAAATTGCTGGCATCGTTATCTTCGTAAGCTTCTATAATCCAGGGCAGGTATTCAAAATTTTTAAGCGAGTAAGGATTGCCAAAAACCAACAACACAACTTTGGTGCGCCCCGAAAGTGCCTCTACAAATTTGCGCGTCTCTTCCGTTACGTTGTAGTTTTTTGAGGCTGCACGGAGCATGCCATGCAAATCAATTATCACTAAATCGTAAGCGGCCAATGTATCGAATAGAAGGTTAAATGGTCGCTCGCTATGCTCGGCGTTTTGGTTATAAATATCTACCTCGGCAAAATTGCTGATGTGCCGCTGAAACTGCGATGTGCCGTTATTACCAATGGATAGCGAAGCAACCCGCTTGTAGTTCCACTCTTTAAATGGCAGCAGGTTATTTTGATTGGCAGCAAGGGTAATGGCTTGTTCAAACAGTTTTTGGCGCAGTAACCTACCCGGTGTATTATTCAAATCGCTGCGCAGGTTTTCGAGCGCTACATGTTGTGGTTTATTAAGGCCGAGTTTGTATTTGTAGGCCAATACTTTTTTAACGCGGGTTTCTAATTCGAACAGACTGATACAGTCGCTGTCTACCGCCTGTTTAATTTTTTCAATTCCCTTTGCTGCATCTTCGCTAAACACCAGTATATCGCAACCGGCCATAAACGCCAGCGAGTCTACCGTGCCGGGTTTGTAGTATTTGGCCACGCCCTTCATGTTTAGCGCATCGCTGAATATTAATCCGTTAAAGCCCAGTTTATTTTGCAGCCAACCGGTGGCTATTTTTTTTGAAATAGAAGCTACCGAACCTGAATCGCTATCGAGCGCCGGTACATTCAGGTGCGCCACCATGGCGCTGCCTACACCGTTTTCGAAAAGAATTTTAAAGGGGTAAAACTCCAGCGAATCGAAAGCGCCAACCGATTTATTTATAACCGGTAAATCATAGTGCGAATCGGTGCTTACATCGCCGTGGCCCGGAAAGTGTTTGGCGCAGGCCAAAATCCCTTCATCCTGCATACCATCAGCATATTCAATTCCTTTAAGGGCAACCTTGTATTTGTTTTCGCCAAAACTGCGGTCGTTTATAACCGGGTTGTTAGGGTTGTTATTTACATCTATGTCGGGCGCAAAGTTTATGTGCAGCCCAATTCGCTTGCACTCGCGGCCTATTTCGCGGCCCATTTCGTAAATCAACTTATTGTCGGCCACGGCCCCTAACGCCATTTGGTGCGGAAAAACAAGAGTAGAGTCTAACCGCATGGATAAGCCCCATTCGCCATCAATCGCTATAAAGGCCCCCACTTTGGCCGAATCCTGTAATTTATTGGTCCACTCGGCCTGGGCCTCTGGCAGGCCTTTAAAAAATATAACGCCCCCGGCCTTGCCTTGCTTTACTGACCGGAGCACCGAATCCATATTCGAATCTTTGCCCTGGGTATAAGCGGCTATCATAAAAAACTGGCCAATGCGCTCTTCAACGGTAAGCTGGTTGTAAACAGAGTCGACCCATTTAATGCAGGCCTTATCGGCCCTCCAGTTGCGAAAATCGGGGTTTTGAGAGAATGACCATTGACAAACGACCATTGACCATATAAAAAACAGGGCTATTCGCCATACTTTTTTACCTCCCCATAAACTGAACCGAATCTGCATCTGTGCGAATGAACAAAACATTTGGTATGCCCTCTCTTATTCTAATAACGACTTTTCTACTCTTTTATGTTGATTGAATTTTGACTGTTAACAAGCAATAAGGCTTAGGATTTAAGACAGCTTAACACAATAAGGATCTTCCTTCTCCATTTAGGGAAGGAAGATCCGCCGCGGCGGAGATGGATGAGGCCGTGTTTTTAATTAAGTTTGCCCCTTTATGGATATTATTCGCCTTTTGCCCGATAACATAGCTAACCAAATTGCCGCCGGCGAGGTAATTCAGCGCCCGGCTTCTGCCGTTAAAGAATTACTGGAAAACGCTATCGATTCGGGTGCTACACAAATTAAACTGATAGTAAAGCAGGCCGGCAAAAGCCTGGTGCAGGTAATTGACAATGGCTGTGGCATGAGCGATACCGATGCGCGCATGTGTTTTGAAAAACACGCCACCAGTAAGATAAGGGCTGCTGAAGATTTGTTTAACATCCGCACCATGGGCTTTCGTGGTGAGGCGCTGGCCTCTATTGCTGCCATTGCCCAGGTGGAGTTAAAAACAAAGCAAACCAACGAGCAGTTAGGCACCTGCATTGAAATAGAAGGTATGAAGGTGCTAAAGCAGGAGCCCTGCCAAACACCCGATGGTACCAGTATAGCCATGAAAAATTTGTTTTTTAATGTACCGGCCCGACGCAATTTTTTGAAAAGCGATTCGGTAGAACTGAAAAACATAATAGAGGAGTTTCAACGCGTGGCGCTGGCCCATCCCAAAATAGGTTTCCAGTTTTTTAGTAACGAGCACGAGGTTTACCATTTAAAGGCAGGCAACCAAAAGCAGCGCATAGTAGCCATGTTTGGCGATAACTACGCGGGCAAAATAGTACCGGTAGAAGAAAAGAGCTATGCCCTGCATGTATATGGCTTTGTAGGTAAACCAGAGTTTAGTAAAAAGACAAGGGGCGAGCAATACATTTATGTAAACAACCGGTTTATTAAATCGCCGTACCTGAACCATGCTGTAAGCATGGCCTTTGAGCAGATGATGCCGCAGGGAAGTTTTCCGTTTTATGTATTGTTTTTAGATATAGACCCCAGTAAGATTGATATTAACGTGCACCCGGCCAAGTACGAAATTAAGTTTGAGGACGAAAAACTGGTTTACACCTTTGTAAACCTGGGGGTTAAGCATGCATTGGGCGCTTACAGTGTTTCGCCAACTATTGATTTTAACCAGGAACACCACCTTAACAGCGGCGATGCCTTTATGCAACAACCCAGAACATGGTTAGAAATTACGCAACAGGCCACCTCGGTTAAAGATGCTAAGAAGTTTGCGCCACCTACCAATTTTGCTTCGCTAAGTCAGCGCGAAAACAATAACCTGAAAAACTGGGAGCACGCTTTTGATACAGTAGGAAAACCGGAGACTGGTAGCCGGAAACCGGAACTGAATAACGACCTGCCCCTTACATCCGATTTTGGCGATAAAGCGGGCGGCGTGGAAAGTTACAAAGAGGCGGTGCCGCCTCATCAAATCCAGCGCAAATACATAGTGTCGCAAATTAAAAGCGGGTTTATATTAATAGACCAGCAGGCGGCGCACGAGCGCGTAATGTTTGAGCGCTACCTGCGTATGCTGGAAAAAAACCGCAACGAAAGCCAGCGCCAGTTGTTTCCGCAAAACCTGGAACTGAGCGCTATGGATGCGCAAATACTATTAGAAATATTGCCCGAAGTAAACGGCCTTGGTTTTGATATACAGGAGTTTGGTAAAAACAGTTTTGTCATCCACGGCTTTCCGGCCGACCTGGCGCAGGAAAATGAGAAGAAGATAGTAGAGGAGATGATTGAGCAGTTTAAAATGAATGCACAGGTTACCAAGCTTAGCAAGCGCGAAAACCTGGCTAAATCACTGGCTTATAGCTCAAGTATAAAAGCCGGCAAAAAGCTTTCGGTAGAAGAGATGAAAACATTGATAGATGAACTTTTTGCCTGCGAAAACGCCTTTACCGCCCCTAACGGCCGCTTTACATTTATTACCATTGGCAACGATGAATTAGAAAAACGTTTCGAAAACAAATAATCCTGCTATCGGTTCGTCTATCTCTACATTAATTTTACAGCATGTTTAATAACATAAATACACGAAGTGTAACCTTCAACATTATTATAATTAACTGCCTGGTGCTGTTTGCATCTACCTTTTATGGAGAGAAGATGTATGAGTTGTTTGCCCTGTTTTATCCGGCAAGCCCGCTGTTTAAACCAATGCAGTTGGTTACGCACATGTTTATGCATGGCAATATAGGCCACTTGTTTTCTAACATGTTTGCCCTGCTAATGTTTGGTGCTGTATTGGAACGGGTGTGGGGGCCGCAGCGGTTTTTATTCTTCTACTTTGCTACCGGTTTAGGTGCTATGCTGTTACATACTGCCGTGCAGGCCTGGATTATTCACAACTATACCGGCTCGTTTGCTCCAGCATTGGAAGTATTGGGCGAATACCCCGCGGTAATTGATATGTACCGCACCCCAACAGTGGGGGCCTCGGGTGCTATATTTGGTATTCTAATTGCCTTTGGAACCCTGTGGCCCAATACCGAATTAATGCTTCTGTTTTTTCCGGTGCCTATTAAAGCCAAATACTTTGTATCGCTTTATGTGGTGTGGGAGCTATACCGCGGTATTAGTATGAACCCCGACGATAACGTAGCCCACTTTGCCCACCTGGGTGGTGCGCTGTTCGGTTTCCTACTGGTAAAGTACTGGAACCTAAATAACCGTAACTCACTTTACTAATACTCCTTACTTTTATAAGGCACCTTTTTAAGCGATTCAAAAAACGCTTTGCATTTTTCTTTTCCTTCGGCAGGGTTTAGGGCAAAAAACCAGTAGTTTTCTAAATCACCGTAGTTCATAGCCAATTGCATAGTGCCCTGGCTTTTGTGCTCGGCTATTTCCCAGTTAACTATTACCTTGTAAGTAAGCTTGTTTTTATAGCCAAAAGCAACCGATTTATCAAACGAGTAGATGGCGCCTTTCTCTACTTTGGTTTCGGTGTAGTTTTTCAACTGCTCAAACTGCGTAGTAGTGGTATCTTTTAAACTTGAACCGGTTACGCCAAGCACTATAGGGCGTTGGTTTTGTGGCAGGGTTTGCACCGTGCGCAAGGCCAGCATTGTGGCGGCTTTGTGGTGCGCATGGGTTTCTGGCACCGGCAGCAGGCAAAAAACAAAATCGTATTTGGTAGTAGTCATTACTTCTTTTAAGCGGGTATTTACCCAGTTTACATTCCAGGTTGTGTCCAGTGGCTCATGCTCATCTAGGCCATAATGGGCGTCTTTCTGGTCTAAAAAAAAGATGTTACGCATGCCTATAATTTTACCGGCATTCATCAGCTCCTGTTTGCGTATGCGGGGCAGGTTTTCGCGGCCCACTTTTTCATCGGTTAGTTCTAAACCATAGTAAGCCTCGGCAAGGGTAGAGTATTTATAGCCACCCTCACCATTGGTAACTACGCACTGGTCCACAATACCGTTAAGCTCGTGTGTAACTTTGTAAATAGTGGCGGCCATGCCGGTTTCATCGTCGGGGTGGGCGGTAACTACTAAAACTTTAGGGCCGGTTTTTTGCGCATTGGCACTTAGGCATATGACAGCAAACAAGAGGAGCAGAATATTTTTCATAAAGTAAACTTAGCAATCCTAAATTTACTTTATGGGCCAACTCATTCGCGGATTAAGTTTAAGGCAGGCAATTGCCATTAACACCATTGATATGGTAGGCATCGGGCCGGCATGTTGGCGTGGTTACTGGGGGCCGTGCTATCGTTTGCCGATGGTTCGGTATGGGCCGAGTTGGGCGCTAAGTGGCCCGAGGCTGGGGGTAGCTATTCGTTTTTGCAAAATCTGTATGGCAAAAAAAAGTGGGGGCGACTTTTTTCGTTCCTGTATATATGGCAAACTATTATACAGGCACCTTTAGTGGTGGCCTCGGGGGCTATAGGGTTTTCGCAATACCTCACCTATCTAATTCCATTGGGAACCATCGAAAAGAAGATGGTATCGGGCGGCCTGGTAATTTTAATTACCGCCCTGCTGTACCGCAAAATTACCGACATAGGTAAAATTTCGGTAGTGATGGGTATGATAGTAGGCGGCACTATACTTTGGATGATTGCCAGCGCCATTCCGCATTTTAGTCCGGCGCTTGCATTCACCTATCCCGAGGGTGCATTTGACCTTACACCGGTTTTTTTTGTAGGGCTTGGCCAGGCCAGCATTAAAACCGTTTATTCGTTTTTGGGTTACTACAACGTGTGCCATTTAGGCGGAGAGATTAAAGAACCGGAGCGGAATATACCGCGCAGCATTTTTATTTCTATAGCTATAATAGCCGTGCTTTATCTGCTAATGCAGCTATCGGTATTGGGTGTAATACCGTGGCAAGAGGCGAAAGCTTCGGAGTTTATTGTAAGCCTTTATTTTGAAAAAATATATGGGCATGTAGTGGCGCAGGTGGCCACAGCACTGGTGTTGCTTATTGCTATTACTTCGTTATTTGCGGTGTTGCTTGGCTATTCGCGGGTGCCTTATGCGGCTGCTGTAGATGGCAACTTTTTTTCGGTGTTTGGCAAGCTGCACCCTACCAAAAATTTTCCGTATGTGTCGCTGCTTATACTGGCAGGTATAGCCTTTGCCTTTAGCCTGTTGTTTAAAATGAAAGAGGTAATTACGGCCATTATCATCATGCGCATTATAGTGCAGTTTATAGGCCAGGCGGTAGGTATTCTGCTTTATCATCAAAAGCACAGAGAAGAGAGTTTTCCTTTCCGTATGTGGCTCTACCCCTTACCTGCCATTATAGGCATAGCGGTATGGCTATTTATCTTCTTTTCGGCCGAATGGCAATACATAGCAGGGGCAGTGGGTGTTATTGCTTTGGGTTGCCTGGTTTATGCTATTAAGGAAAAACGGACTGCTTAGTATTCAATTTAGTGCGCCCTTGTTTAAAAGCCCCCTCGTATTTATAGGGTTGTACACAGATATTCGCTGCAAAATAAGAGAGCATGCAGGTATTAAAATTCGGCGGCACCTCGGTTGCCAATGCCGAAAACATTTCGAAGACGATTGCAATTGTTGAGCGGGCACTTAAAAAAGATAAAACCATGGTGGTGGTTTCTGCCCTTGGCGGTACCACCGATATGCTGATAGATGCCGGTAAACTGGCAGCCACCGGCAACGAAGCGTACAAGGAAAAACTAAGCGCCATTGAGCAACGCCATTTACAAACCGTGCGCGATTTAATACCGGTGGCCAACCAAAGCGCTATACTGAGCGAGATTAAAAAACAATGCAACGAACTGGAAGCTATATGCGAAGGTATTTTTCTACTGCGCGAACTATCAAACCGAACATTGGATAGAATTGTAAGTTTTGGCGAACTGATGTCGAGCATCATTATTTCGCACCGGTTAAAATCGCTGGATATAAAACACGAGTGGAAAGACAGCCGCGAGTTGATAGAAACAAACTCTAACTACACATTTGCCGCTGTAAACTTTACGGCTACCAATAAAAAAATCACCGCCTTTGTAAGCGAAAAACCTTCGCAGCTTTATCTTTTTCCGGGCTTTATAGCCAGCGATGCTGAAGGGATAACAACTACCCTGGGGCGCGGAGGCTCTGATTATACCGCTGCTATTTTTGCCGCTGCCGTTAAAGCCGCTGTACTTGAGATATGGACTGATGTAAGCGGTATGATGACCGCCGACCCGCGCCTGGTGCAAAATGTAAAAGTAATACCGCGCATAAGCTACCAGGAGGCTATGGAGCTCTCGCACTTTGGTGCCAAGGTTATTTATCCGCCCACCATACAGCCCGCTATGAGTTTGGGTATGCCGCTATGGATTAAAAACACCTTTGCACCCGATGATGAAGGAACCCTGATTGAGAATAAAACGGATGCCAACCAGAATGTGGTAAGTGGTATTTCGAGCATTGGTAAAGTATCGATGCTGTTGCTGGAAGGTAGCGGTATGGTGGGTATACCGGGCTTTTCTAAACGCTTATTCGATGCCCTTAGCAAAGAGAAGATAAATGTGATTTTGATTACACAAAGCTCATCGGAACATTCTATATGCGTAGCTATTGATGAAGTAAATGCTGCTAAGGCCAAAGCTGCTGTAGATGCCGAATTTGACTATGAAATATCGGCTAAGAAGTTGGAACCGCTGAATGTAGAGAACGCTTTGGCTATTGTGGCCCTGGTGGGCGATAACATGAAGAACCACCCCGGTATAAGCGGACGTATGTTTAGCGCCCTTGGTAAAAACGGGGTGAACATACGGGCTATTGCACAGGGCTCTTCCGAAAAGAATATTTCGGCCGTTATCACCGCACCCGATGTAAAAAAGGCAATTAACGTATTGCACGAAGAGTTTTTTGAAACTACTTACAAACAGGTGAACTTGTTTATTGCTGGTGCCGGTAATGTGGGCAAACGGTTGATAGACCAGTTAAAACAGCAACAGACTTATCTTCAGCAACAGTTGCGTTTAAACGTTAGAGTGGTGGCTATAGCCAACAGTAAAAAAGTTGCTATTAACGAGGAGGGATTGGACTTAGGTAAATGGGAAACGGAGTTACAGGCTGCAGCACCTATGAAACTGGATGCGCTGGTAAACTTTATACGCGAAAAAAACCTGCGCAACTCTGTTTTTGTAGATGTTACCGCCAATGAGGATGTAGCAAAAAGCTATGAAGCCCTACTGCAAAAAAGCATATCGGTGGTTGCCTGCAATAAAATTGCGGCATCGTCGGCGTATGCTAATTACGAGCACCTGAAGAACATGGCCCGCGAATACAACACCTCGTTTTTATTCGAAACAAACGTAGGTGCCGGGCTACCGGTTATAGGCACACTGAATGATTTAATGCGTAGCGGTGATGAAGTGCAAAAAATGCAGGCGGTGCTTTCGGGCACCTTAAACTTTGTGTTTAATAATTACGATGGCACAAAACCTTTTGCCAGTGTAGTAAAGCAAGCACAGGATGAAGGCTATACCGAACCAGACCCACGTTTAGATTTGGGTGGTACCGATGTAATGCGTAAAATATTGATACTGGCCCGCGAGGCAGGTTACAAAATGGAGATGGCTGATATAACTAATGATGTGTTTCTGCCGGAAGAATGTATGAAAGGAGATGTAGCCGCATTTTATAAGTCGCTTGAGAAGCACGAAGCGCATTTTAAAAAGGTATACGATGCTGCCGCTGCTAAAGATTGTAAGCTTAAATTTGTTGCGCAGTTAGAAAACGGTAAGGCATCGGTCGGTTTGCAGCATATAGGTAAAGAGCACGACCTGTATCATTTATATGGTAAAGATAACGTGGTGTTGTTTTATACCCGCCGCTACTCGCAGCAACCATTGGTGATTAAGGGAGCCGGCGCAGGAGCTGAGGTGACGGCATCGGGTGTATTTGCCGATATATTAAGAGCGGTTTAAGCCAGCACAAAGTATATTTAATCTTGTAATCATGTATTTTGTATTATCCGCGTAATCGACATTGAAAATGAAAGAGGTAACCGTTTTATCGCCTGCTACTGTGGCCAATATTGTTTGTGGCTTTGATGTGTTGGGCCTTGCGCTTAATGCACCCTGCGATAAATTGGTTATGCGGTTGTTATCTGAACCGGTAATTCGTATTACGAATAAGGATGAATATAACTTGCCTACTGAGCCCGAAAGGAATGTTTTTGGCGGTGCTCTACTGGCTATGATGAAAGAGTTAAAAGAAGAAGTTGGTTTTGAAATAGACAGCACTAAAATGATTATGCCCGGTAGCGGCATCGGCAGCAGCGCGGCGAGCGCTGCCGGCGCGGTAGTGGGTGCCAATCATTTATTGGGTAATCCGTTTACAAAGCAACAACTGGTTAACTTTGCCACTTATGGCGAGCAGGTGGCCTCCGGCTCCAGGCATGCCGATAATATTGCGCCCTGCATTTATGGAGGTGTTACGCTTATCCGCAGTAACGACCCACTGGATATAATTCCACTCAACTTTCCGCCACTGTATGTAACGGCCATTCATCCGCAAATAGAGGTAAAGACATCTGACGCACGCCAAATACTTAAAAAGCAGATTTTGCTGAAAGATGCTGTAACCCAATGGGCCAACGTGGCGGGATTAGTAGCCGGCTTTATGCGCGAAGATTATGAATTGATAGGCCGCAGTTTAGTCGACGTGCTGGTAGAACCGGTGCGCAGCATGCTTATACCCGGTTTTGATGAAATTAAAAAGCGCAGTAAAGAAGCCGGCGCTTTGGGTGGAGGTATATCCGGTTCGGGCCCTTCGGTGTTTATGCTAAGCAAAGACGAGGCAACAGCCAAAGCCGTAGAAAAAGTAATGCACGAGGTGTATCAAAAAGTAGGAGTTGATTTTCATGTATATGTTACCACTGTAAACAGTAAAGGGGTACAAGTGACAGAAAATTGAAGCCGCTTAAAAGTTTTAAAAAAAGGTAATGTTATACTACAGCACAAATAATAATTCGCCAAAGGTTGATTTTAAAGAGGCGACTATAAAGGGGCAGGCACCGGATAAGGGCTTGTATTTTCCGGAGCGTATCCCGATGCTTTCTAAAGAATTTCTGGCTTCGTTTAAAAAGAAATCGAAAGCTGATATCGCATTCGAAGTTATACGGCCTTATGTAGGAGATACCATAGCAGAAAGCGACCTGCACCAGATATGTGAGCATACCATTAACTTCGATTTCCCACTGGTTAAGGTTAATGATTCCATTTCATCATTAGAGCTATTTCACGGACCAACCCTTGCATTTAAGGATGTGGGCGCAAGGTTTATGAGCCGTTGCCTGGGTTATTTTTCGAAAACAGACAGTCGTAAAGTAACCGTGTTGGTGGCTACCAGCGGTGATACGGGCAGTGCCGTTGCTAATGGCTTTTTGGGTGTAGAAGGTGTGGATGTGGTAATACTATACCCTTCGGGCAAGGTGAGCAAAATACAAGAGCTGCAACTGACTACTTTAGGGCAAAATATAACCGCGCTTGAAGTAAACGGTACGTTTGATGATTGTCAGGCCATGGTAAAACAAGCCTTTACCGATGTGGAGTTAAATCAAAAGCTGTTTCTTACATCGGCCAACTCTATTAACGTAGCGCGCTGGCTGCCGCAGCAGTTTTATTATTTCTATGCCTTGCAGAAATGGCAAGGTGCCGAGCCACCGGTGGTTTGTGTGCCCAGTGGTAACTTTGGTAATATTTGTGCGGGTTTACTGGCTGCGGTTTCCGGTTTGCCGGTTAAGCATTTTGTGGCCGCGTGCAACAGCAATGATGTGTTTACCAAATACCTTCTATCGGGCCAGCTAAACTCTCAACAAGCTGTTGCTACTATATCTAACGCTATGGATGTAGGTAACCCCAGTAATTTGGTCCGCTTACAGCAATTATTCGAAAATAACTTTGAAAAAATAAAGGGTTTTATCAGCAGCTATTCAATTAGTGATGCAGAAACAGCAGCTACTATCGCGCGGGTGTATAAAGACTATAACTACACACTCGACCCGCACGGAGCTGTAGCATTTGCCGCTCTTGAAAAATACTTAATAGAAAAAAAGACGGATACCGGTTTCTTTTTAGAAACGGCCCACCCGGTTAAGTTTAACGAGGTTGTCGAAACGGCAACCGGTTCAAAAATTGCTTTTCCGGAAGCTATGAAATACCTGCTTACACAAACTAAGAAGAGTGTGAAGATTGAAGCAGAATTCGGTAAATTAAAAGCAACCCTGCTTTAAAAATAAGCATGAAGTATGTTGTTGGGTTTTTTATACTAGCCATTTCCCTGGTTGTTTTTAGGGCTCACTATTATCCGGGCTGGCTTATTACCATAGCGGTACTCTACATTTTTGTGATAGTAGCCGTTTTTTGTATGGAGCGGGTAAATACTTTTTCCAAGCTCATATTTGCTCATCAGGGCTTTGCCGATAACCTTAGTGGTATAATTATGATTACCGTAGGAGGGGGCTTTATTTTTTCTTTGTATTTCCTTAATACATATTACTGCCAACACTTGCTTTATGGCAAAACAGTAATAGTACCCGGCATTATTACAAAAGAAGGTACTGCGGGCGGCGGCAGATATAGCAAAGGGTATAAGGTTTGGATATACAGGTATTCTTATAATAGCCATTCCTATCGGAACAACATACCGGCAGAAGGGACTTCTTTTCGATTGAATGATACACTATATCTTAAAATATCCACTTTCGACCCTACTGTAATGGAGTTGGTGCAATAATCTTTACCTCGGAATATTCGTTGCGGTATATTTTAAGCAGCAGAATAAAGTACGAAATAAGCAGCGGCCCGAAAATAATTCCTACAAAGCCAAATAGGGGCAAGCCGATAATAACACCAAAGAAGGTGATAAGCGGGTGTGTATCACCCAGTTTTTTTTGCACCACAAACCGGAATACATTATCTACGTTAGTAATAATAGCGGCACCATAAATAAACAGTGCTATACCCTGCCAATGTAAGCCGCCTATATATAGAAACACCGCCAGCGGAACCCATATAATAGTGGTTCCTACTACCGGTAGTACACTCATAAGCCCTGTAATAACCGCCCAAAAAAGCGGTTGGTCCACCTTTAGCACAAGGTAGCCCAGGTATGCAGTAATAGCTTGTAGTATAGCCAGCACCGGAATACCTATTGCATTAGAAACGGTTTGGGTTTTCAATTCGGTAAGCAGTAGTTTGTTGTTAGCCTCATGAAAAGGAAGGTGCTTTCTTACAAGCGCTTCCAGTCCGTCGGCGTTTATCAGCATAAAAAACAGCACAAAGTATAACACAAAAACATCGGCGGCAGCGCTGAGTGTAGCCGATAGCAGGCCGGGCACTACCCGTGCTAAAAATGCAGTAAGTTTACCCACAGTATCTTGTGAGAGCAAGTCCATACCCAAATAAGAACCTGCTTTGTTGGCCCAGGTTTGTATAAAGGCCAGTATATCGGCATAATGAGTTACCAGGTAGCTTACCTTGCCCGAAAGCATAATAGTTACCAGCATTACCGGCAGCACCAGTATTAAAAACGAAAGGAACATTAAAACGGTGGCCGCAAGCGCCTTATTCCACTTGCGCCCGCTTTGATGCGTAAGCCGGTAGTTGGGCTTGCGCAGTAGCACGTAAAAAACAATCGAGCCTAAAAAGGCGCTCAAAAAACCACTAAGCAGGTAAAAAAGAAAGCCACCCAAAGCAAACAAGGCAATGAGGAAAATGGTTTGTTTTAGCTTGTCGTTATCTAAATGCACGGCTTAAAAATACACCCTAATTGTTATTTGTTTGATAAAAGTTGTGATGGCACAACTTCTGCAATAATTAATCATAGAAGCCTTTCATTTTGGCAGGGTTCTCAAACCATCAGTTATGAAAAAAAGAATGAAATTTTTTATGGTATTGGCTTTCACCTTAGCTGCAATTAGTAGCCAGGCTCAGGTATCGGTTAATATTAATATAGGGGCACAGCCGGTATGGGGACCTGTTGGGTATGATTATGTAAACTATTACTATATGCCCGAGTACGATATTTATTACGACGTTCCCGCGCGCCGCTATGTTTATTACGATGGAGGCCGATGGCTTTTTGCAGCTGCCTTACCCCCACGATTTGCCAGCGTTAATCTCTATTCTACCTACAAAGTGGTGCTAAATCAACCTAAGGCCTATAAGTATCATAACGACCATAAGGTAAAGTATGTAAAATATAAAGGGGGTGGTTTTAACCAGGTAATTATAAAAAACAGTAACGAGCCTAAATACTATGTGGTAAAAGGGCATCCACATTACGCTGCCCCACCGGGGCAAATAAAAAAATCGGGCGAAATGAAGCATGGCTCCCCGCAAGGGAAGCCTGAGCACAGAAGCTATCAGGGAAACCCTTCAAACGGCAAAAAGGAAGGCGGACATGGCGGTGGAAAAAGTGGCGGTGGACATGGTGGCGGAAAGGGCAAAGGCCATTAAACCATAATATGCGAAGTAGCAGTATGCCCGTATTTGGGGAATAGTGTGCAATAAAAAACAGCCAATTGAGTTATAATATTAACTCACACTCAACTGTTATGAAAGCACTTTCTTTAATTCTGCTTTGTGCCGTTACAGTTTTAATAATGAATTCGTGTGGCCTGGTTAACCGAATGGCCAATAACAGTCACGAGAGCCAAATGCCCGGTGCGCCTTACGATGTTATAATTGTTCCGGGTGTGCCGTATAACAATATAAAGGTTAATCCTATTTACCGGGCACGAATGCTTTGGGCCAAATGGTTGTTTGACCGTAAGATAGCTAAGAACATTATTTTTTCAGGCTCGGCAGTGCATAGCCCTTATGTAGAGGGGCAGGCTATGAAAATAATGGCAGATTCGATGGGTATACCATCGGCTAACACATTTGCCGAAAACCGCGCACAGCATAGTACTGAAAACGTAGATTTTGGAATTCAGCTTGCACGGCAGTTAGGTTTTAAAAAAATTGCCGTGGCTACCGACCCTTTTCAATCGCATTTTATACGCCGCTTTTTGGATAAGTGTAAACTGAATGTGGCCTTAGTTCCATTTCCGCTGCAAATGATGCCGCTTTACCAAAAAAAGAATCTTCCACAAATAAACGCCACCCCGGCTTACGTTAAAGATTTTGTGCCTATAGAAAAGCGCGAAACTGCACAACGTTGATAATTCTAAACTTTTTGGTGTTTAGTTTGTCTTGTATAAATAAACTATGAGCAAGCTATATTCTTTTCAAACCATACAACGCATACCGGCACCGGTTGAAAAGGTGTGGGATTTTATGTCATCGCCAAATAACCTGAAGGTAATTACACCACCCTCTATGGGTTTTGAGGTTACTACCGATACCCCCAGTGATAGAATGTATGCGGGGTTAATTATAAGCTATAAGGTAAGCCCCCTGCTGGGTATAAAAATGGATTGGGTAACCGAAATAACGCACGTAAAAGAGGGTGAATATTTTGTTGATGAACAACGCTTTGGGCCTTATGCTCTATGGCATCATAAACATTTTATTAAACCTATAGCACGCGGAGTAGAGATGACCGATATTGTGCATTATAAAATCCCCTTTGGCTTTTTAGGCGATATAGCCAACGTGTTAATAGTGCGCAACAAGTTGAAAGAGATTTTCGACTACCGGTTTAAAAAGGTAGACGAGATATTTGGTAAGTATTAAAATAAAAAACGGTTCTACCTTCTTTAAGTAGAACCGCTTTTTTATTTGTATGCCCCAAATTAATTTACCACTAAACGGCCATACGATTTTTGCTTATTAATAGTAGTAATGCTATAAAAATAAACGCCGGCGCTTATTCCATCACGGTCAATTTCAAAACGTGGGCTGGTAATATTGTTTAACTGTTTCAGTTGCTTGCCGCTTACATCAAACAGTTCGAAATTATAAGCACCAGTAATACCTGTAACCGTTAATTGGGTTGACTGTGTAAATGGATTAGGCGCAGCAAACACTGATATTGGCGAACCGGCGTTAGCACCCGGTATACCGTTAGGGTCGGCTATGCGGCTATTTACAGTATTGGTAACCACAGCATCATTATAATCGAAATAGATGTGGGCGGTATTTTTTATTTCGGTGCCTATAGGCAGGCCGGCTTTTTTATTTACCCTAAAGCTAACATAGCCTTTACTGCCCTCTGGGTTGGTAGCGCTATCTACCAGGTAAATGGGGTTAAATACCCAGGTTAATATTCCGGTTTGGCTAATGGAGAATTCGGTAATAGTATGGCTGCCTGCAATATTAACTACAGAAGCGGGTTCCAGATAGGAGGATAAAGTATCTTTTAGTATTACAAACCAGGCGGTATCGTTACCTGTATTTTGAAAATGAATGGTGTAGGTGAGCTGGCTGGTTGTTTCATCATAAATATCGCCGGCAGGCATTACTTCCTTTTCGTTCGGGTCGTATGAGTTGGTAACATTGGCTGTGGACGTCTGCACGTTATCTAAACTGTCACACTCAGCCGATGGGCCGGTTATACGGGCTGTATTTGTAATTGCTGTACCAACCGGTGTTCCTATAGGTGTAAGAAAATCGGCTGAAACATACGCGCCGTAATAATTATAGGTATAAGCTATTGCAGGGATATTGCTTAACGACCATGTAACCGTGTGGTTTGTTCCATTGTGCACACCGCCATTAGCAGCCGATACAAAAGTAAGGTCCGCATCGTACGTAAAGGTTAAAGTGGCATTTACTGCATTAACGCCAACGTTGCCATAGTATACATAAACTGAACGGGTGAAACCCGGCCTAAAGGCATTCCAGTTCTGATTTACATAAAGATCGAAAGGCGACGGAACCAGGTAGAAATTTGCGTTAGTTACTGTGTCGCCAAGGCCGGCGAAGGTGTAGGTGTGGGTACTATCGGGGTTGCAATTAACCAGGCAGGCATCGGAATAATAAGGCCTTACATTATAGGTGCCCGCAACTGTTTGTATGTTAAAATACCCTTGGGCATCGGTGTAGCCATAAGCATCGGTAGGGCCATCCGCTATTACGCTTTGATGGGCGTATGGTATTTCGCCCGAATCGAGCACACAATTGCTGTTTACATCGCGTATTAACCGGCCGCTGATAATATTATAGCAAGAGGTGGTAACAAAATTGCTACCGGTACGGGTGCAACCATCGGCACCGGTAACGGTTACAGTATAAATTCCCGATACCAAACCGGTAATAGTAGCCGAATCGCCGCCATTGCTCCAATTATAACTAAAGGGGGGTGTGCCGCCATATACATAGGCGGTTGCTGTGCCGTTAGCATTACAATTAGCCGCCGTATGGCCTATATATACATAGTAGCCCCAGTTAGTGTTGCTTTGAGGCAGGTAGTACGTAAATGAATCTACACACGCGCCGGCATCGGAAACGGTAACGCTATAAACCCCCGATGGAATGCCGGTTATAGAATCGGCAGTAGTATTGTTGCTCCATACAAAACTGTAGGGTGGTATGCCGCCGCTAACCGCTATTTTAATTTTACCATCGTTAATGCCATTGCACGAAACCGGAGTTGAACTTGCCAGGGAAATGATGATGCCCGTATCCAATACAGTATCGCTAACAGCCCGGGTGCACCCTAGTGTATCGCTTACAGTTACCTGGTAAGTGCCTCCATCCGAAACGATAATACGTTCCGTGGTCTCAAGTGTATTCCATAAAAAAGTATAAGGTGCTGTTCCGCCGCTTACATTCACGGTTAGTGTATCGGTAGGGTGGCTACAACTAAGCGTTTGTGAGTTGATAGAAACCACCAGTGTATTGTTGGTGCAAGAACCACTGCCTATTACAGAGCCGGCAGTAGCCGTACAGGCATTTGCATCCGTAATGGTAGCCGTATAAGTGCCTGCACACAAATTGCTGATGTTAGCGGTGGTAGCATTATTAGACCATAAAAAATTATAAGGCGCTGTACCACCGTTTACAGTAAGTACTATTGAGCCATCGCAACTGCCTGTAGTAGATTCGTTAATCACAGTGGTAACCGCTGTTAGTTGTGCAGGCTCTGTAATAACGCCGGTAACCGTTGCCCAGCAACCCCCTGCATCGGTAATAGTTACAGTATAAACCCCTGCCGGTAAGTTGGTAGCTGTCTGGGTAGTTTGCCCGGTGCTCCAGGTGTAAGTATAAGGTTGCTGACCACCGGTAGCTACAACCGTAACAGACCCGTCGTTACCTCCAAAGCACATAACGTTGGTGGTAGCAACACTGGTAATTAAATTATTTACCAGAATAGTTGTATTGCCGCCGCTGGTACAGCCGTTTGAGTCGGTTACCTGTAGATATACCTGGTAAGTGCCGGGGGCATTGTACACTTGCTGTGGATTGGGGAGATTGGAGCTACTGCCATTTCCGAAGTTCCAGAAATAACTAAGCGGGCCTGTAGCATTAGAAACATTGGCAGAAAAACTTGCAACACCGCCGCCACATAATAAAGGATTGTTGGCCGTTACGCTAACCTGCATACGTGGTAAAACGTTTACAACCACTTCATCGGTGTCTGTTGCTCCCAAATTGTCGGTTACTACCAGTTGGTAAGTAGTGGTTTGAAAAGGGTTGGCTACCGGGTTGGCACCTGTGGCATTAATTAAGTTTGTTGCAGGTAGCCATTGATAGGTATATGGCCCTGTTCCTCCGCTTGCAGTAGGCGAGCCGCCAAGGGTAACAGTATCGGTGGTGCATTTGGTAACATCGGCACCGGCATTGGCTATTACCTGTGCTTTAAGAGTGCTTATAAAACATACTAATAGCAGGGGGAGTAGAAATTTTTTCATAGTGTGGTTAGTGTTTGTGTTGTCTTTTAGACAACAAACCTGTTAAAAAGGTTGTATCACCCACTAACCACCGGCATTATTTAATTACGCCCAACTCTTTACCCACCTTTGCAAAGGCGGCAATACACCTGTCCAGGTGTTCAATCTCATGCCCGGCAGAAACCTGAACACGGATACGCGCTTTACCTTTAGCAACCACTGGAAAAAAGAACCCGATAACATAGATGCCCTCCTCTAAAAGGCGGCTGGCAAAGTTTTGGGCTAACACAGCATCGTAGAGCATAACCGGCGTAATAGGATGTACACCGGGTTTAATATCAAAACCTGCGGCCGTCATTTTTTCACGGAAGTATTTTGTATTGGCCTCTAGTTTATCGCGCAGGGCTGTCGTTTCATTCAGCATATCAAACACGGCTAACGAGGCGCCTACAATGGCCGGCATTAAAGTATTGCTGAATAAATATGGCCTTGAGCGCTGGCGCAACAGCTCTATAATTTCTTTTTTGCCCGAGGTAAATCCGCCGCTGGCTCCGCCCAAAGCTTTACCCAGCGTACCGGTTACAATATCAATTTTACCATGTACTCCGCAATACTCGGGTGTACCCTTGCCGGTTTTGCCAATAAAACCAGTAGCGTGGCATTCATCTACCATTATCATGGCCTTGTATTTATCAGCCAGTTCTACAATCTTATCTAATTGGGCTATAGTGCCATCCATGCTAAAAACCCCATCGGTCACTATTATGCGCGATCGGTTTTTTTGTGTGGCTATCAATTGCTGCTCTAAATCGGCCATGTCGTTATTCTTATAGCGAAACCGCTCGGCCTTGCATAAACGCACACCGTCAATAATACTGGCATGGTTTAGTTCGTCGCTTATAATGGCATCTTCTTCGTTAAACAGGGGTTCAAAAACACCGCCGTTGGCATCAAAAGCCGCCGCATAAAGTATGGTATCCTCCGTGCCTAAAAACTCCGATATCTTCTTTTCCAGCTCTTTATGTATATCCTGCGTGCCGCAGATAAAGCGCACGCTGCTCATACCATAGCCATGGGTATCAATAGCCTGTTTGGCCGCCTCAATTACTTTGGGGTGCGAAGAAAGCCCCAGGTAATTATTGGCGCAAAAGTTTAAAACTTCGTTGCCTGTATTGGTCTTTATTTCCGCTCCCTGGGGAGTGGTTATAATGCGTTCGGTTTTATAAAGGCCGCTGTTTTTAATTTCTTCTAAATCAGCCTGAAGGCGTTGTTGTATGGAATACATGGTAAAACTTTGTTTATAAAGCCAAAAATAGATTTTTCGGCTGCATGAGGCCGATCATGGAGAAAAGAAAATGATACACTATCTTCGCACCGTAATTTTATGAAACCATATCAAACACTTCTGTATTATAAGTATTCGCATATACCCGATGCGGCC
Source organism: Chitinophagales bacterium (assembly GCA_044228435.1). GTDB lineage: Bacteria > Bacteroidota > Bacteroidia > Chitinophagales > LD1 > Bog-950. The sequence goes on along the minus strand of JBGAUW010000004.1, from coordinate 167,905 downwards.
GAATTTGCGCAGCAGCACCTGGATTTTTGCGAGCGCCTGGGCGTGGTAGGCCGTATTATTGTGGCCGAAGAGGGCCTTAATGGCACTATTAGCGGCACCGTGGTGCAGTGCAAAAAATACATGGATACAGTAAAAGCCAACCCGCTTTTTGAAGGTATTGAGTTTAAAATAGATGAGGTAGATGCACCTACCTTTGAAAGGTTATACGTGCGCCTTAAGCCCGAAATAGTACACAGCAGCCTGCGCGGTATAAAAAATGTAGACCCCAACCAAACAACCGGTATACATTTAAAACCGCACGAGGTAGATGAAATGATTGAACAGGAAGATGTGGTTTTTGTAGATGTGCGCAGCAATTATGAAAGTGGTGTAGGCCATTTTAAAAATGCGCTTAAACTTGATATAGACAACTTCCGCGATTTTCCAGAACAACTTAAGCAACTGGAACACCTAAAGGATAAGAAAGTGGTTACCTATTGTACCGGTGGTATTAAGTGCGAGAAGGCCAGTGGGTATTTGGTGCAGAACGGGTTTAAAAATGTTTACCAGGTAGATGGTGGTGTAGTAAAATATGCTAAAGAAACCGGGGGTAAAAATTTTGAAGGTAAGCTATATGTGTTCGATAACCGCGTAGTGGTTGATGTAAACTCTATCTCACCATCTATAGTATCTACCTGCAAAATATGCGGCACTAAATCGGCGCACATGGTTAACTGCGCCAATGCAGAATGCAACGAGCACTTTGTACTGTGCGAAGATTGTGGCTGGAAAATGCAGGGCTGCTGCAGTGAAGCATGTATGAGTTCGCCTGCCAAACGCGAATACGATGGTACCGGTTATTACCAGCGCGAGGTTAGCATTAGCCAATCCAAAGATAATTAGCGGCAATGACTCTGGTCGATACGCCTGTTAATTATTCAGTCGCCAAAATCGAATCAATTTATTTTGATGCCAAACCTTATAATGTTTATAATTACGAAGGCAGTAAAGATAAATTTAAGGTAGCAGTAGCTTTTACTATTGCCTTCGTCTTATTCTTGTATCTATCCTATTTAGACGCATATCCTCTTTTCTGGTTTTCTATAATGGCATTTATATGTTTGGTTATATCGTGGATTGATACTTATAAGTCCTTTAAACACGTTTACGATTGGAAAATTCAAACCAAAGTGTATTTAAAAGAGATTGCCTCTTACCAATCTGTAAGGCTTATGGTTACCGATAAATCTGTAACCCATCAATACGATGATAAAACTGAAATTATAACGTGGCAGGGTATTACATCCTCGTCAATAACCCCCGATTATATCCATCTTATAGATAAGGCCAAGGGGGTCATGATTTTTAAGCATTCCGTTAATGCTGAGGAGTATGAAAAAATACTAATAGCAGTAAAAGAAAAAATTCTTTAGGCCTGATTACTGGGCTGCACCTCTCTCAGCATCATACTGATAAACCGTATACAACAGTGTTTTGCCTACAGCCTTTAAGGTCGAACGGTCAATTATGTCCATATTATCGGCGTGGGTATGCCAGTAAGCGCCAAAGGTGCCCGAAGGAGATGTTAAATCAATATGGATTACATCTACTGTAGGTATACGGGCAATTTGATTGATGTAAACGTGGTCGTCGGTAATAGGGCCAATAGTCTGATTGCTGAAAAAGTTAGAGTAGCCGAGAGTAGCGGCATTAGCCCAAACCTTATCCTGCACCCAGCCCGCGTTAAACGATGAGTTACCCTCGCGCGAAAACACAGCGCCTTTAGCGGCAGCCATGTCCAGTAGTATTCCAAAATCGGCATGGTAACCGGGTATGTGTGGGTTTTTGCTCCAGTACTGCGAGCCCAGGCACCAACTGCCTTCGCTATCGTAATTGCCGGGCTTTACTATACCATCCAACGATGATGAATAACCTCGGTCTTCGGCATCGTTAAAAAAAATATCTACACCCACATTTTTTAATGGCAGCGCTTTAATGGCGCGCGCAATTTCAATTAAAGTACCTACACCACTGGCCCCATCGCAGGCCGAAAGAATAGGCTTATCGCGGTCTTTGCTGTCCTGGTCGGCCCAGGGGCGGCTATCCCAGTGCGAGCAAAGTAAAATACGGGTTTTAGCAGCCGGGTTTATAGCAGCAATAATGTTAGTGCATTTTAGGTTTACACCATCAAAACCGGGGGCGTCGAATTTTTGAACGTAAACGGTATCGGTATATTTTTTAATTTCTTCAATCAGGTATTTGCCGCAGGCTTCATGTCCTTTCGAGTTCATTTCGCGGGTGCCAAATTGTAACTGCGCAGCTGTATAATTATAAGCCGAATCGCCACTAAAATCAGGAGCGTTTACTACAATTTTTGGGGTTTCAACTACCGGCGTATCGGTTTTAGGGCTATTGCATTTATCGCAAGAGGCCAAAAAGAAAATTGCACCGCAGACAAAAACAGATAAACGCAGATAGTGATTCATGTTAAACTACTTTGTATTTATTAAACGAGTAATACCCTTTTTCATATCAGTTACATTAAAATTCAGCAACAAGCCAATTTGCTTACCCGAAAGTTTAAGGTAGGTTAATACCTGCGCCTTATGTATTTCGGCAATTGCTTCTACTGCTTTTAACTCTACAACTATCTTATCCTCTACTAATAAATCAATTCTATATCCGGCCTCTAACCGTATACCGTTATAGATTACAGGCAGAGGCTTTTGTTGCTCTATTTTTAAACCAGAATTAATTAATTCATGAGCCAGACAAACCTCATAAGTGCTTTCAAGTAAACCAGGCCCTAACGCTAAATGAACTTTATATGCACAACCGATTATAGTATAAGTGATATTATTTAGAGCACTTTCGTTATTAATAACCGAATTGTTTTCTGCGTTCATCTGCTTAATCTGTGGTGAAACCTTAATTCATACTCCAGCTAACGCCGTCTTTACCATCTTTTACCTGTATACCTACCTTCAAAAGCTCATCGCGTATTTTATCCGATGCGGCAAAGTCTTTTTTAGCGCGCACATCTTTTCTAAGCTCCAAAATTACATTCATTAATCCATCTACCTTATCTGAACCGGCACCGGCTTCTTCTTTTAAGCCCAACACATCCTGCACAATATCTTTAAACAGCTTTTGCAGTTGCTCCTTATCGGCCACCGTAATGGTAGCAGTACCATCGTTAACAGAGTTGATAATACTGGCTGCTTCAAACAGACCGGCAATGGCAACCGAGGTATTAAAATCATCGTTCAGGGCATCGTAAATGCCGGTTTTAATATTCTCAAAATTAAACGAGGAGGTGGCTGCTGTTTTTAACCCATCTACCAACTTTAAGGCATTTATTAATCGTTGATAGCCTTTTTCGGAAGCTTGTAATGCGGTATTCGAAAAATCGAGCGTGCTGCGGTAGTGGGCTTGTAGCATAAAAAAGCGAACTACCATGGGGCTGTAGCCACGGTCAAGCAATTTGTGTTCACCTTTAAATAATTGCTCTGGCAAAAACGAGTTGCCAAGGCTTTTGCTCATTTTCTGTCCGTTAACCGTTAGCATATTGGTATGCATCCAAAGCTTTGCGGGGGCCTTGTGGTTACAAGCAACATTCTGTGCAATTTCGTTGGTATGGTGGGTGGGTATTAAATCCAAACCCCCGCCGTGTATATCAAACTCTTCGCCCAGGTACTTGGTGCTCATGGCGCTGCACTCAATGTGCCAGCCGGGGAAGCCCTCGCCCCAAGGGCTTGGCCAGCGCATAATATGTTCGGGCTTGGCTTTTTTCCATAAGGCAAAATCTAAGCGGCCACGCTTTTCGTTCTGGCCTTCTAAATTATCTCGGGTGCCATCCAGCATTTCCTCCAGGTTGCGGCCGCTTAGCTGTGTATAGGGATATGTTTTTGCAAATTTCTCTACATCAAACCAAATAGTGCCATCTACCTCATAGGCTAACCCATTGGCAATAATCTGTTTGGTCATTTCTATCTGCTCAATAATGTGTCCGCTGGCGGTTGGCTCTATGCTGGGTGGCAACAGGTTAAAATCATCCAATACTTTGTGAAAATCTACCGCATACAACTGCACTATTTCCATAGGCTCCAGTTTTTCTAGCCGGGCGCGTTTGGCAATTTTATCTTCTCCCTCATCAGCGTCGCTTTCCAGGTGGCCTACATCGGTAATATTGCGCACGTAGCGTACTTTATAGCCCAGGTGTTTAAGGTATCTAAACACCACATCAAACGAAAGAAAAGTACGGCAGTTGCCCAGGTGGGCGTGGCTGTATAAAGTAGGGCCACACACATACATGCCCACATGCGGGGCATTAATGGGTTTAAAAACTTCTTTTTCGCGGGTAAGGGTGTTGTAAATTTTCAGTTCAGACATAGGTGCGAATATAAACGGCTAAAACCCCTAATACAGACTTTAGACCGAAAAAAATCTACAGGTTAAATGTTACTACCACCGGATAATGGTCAGAAAGCTCTTTACGGATAGTGCGGTACGAGTTAATTTGTATGCGCTTATCCAGCAAGGTGTAATCAATCCGGAAGATAGAAAACTTATTGGCAAAGGTGGGGCCAAAACCCTTGCCACGCTCAACAAAAGCATCTTTTAAATCGCCTTTGGCGGTGCTGTAAGTGTACGATACGGGCACATCATTAAAATCGCCGCACAAAATCTTTTTGCCCTCAAACTCTTTCACATGCTCATCTACCGCTATGGCCTGTTCGGCGCGCTTGGTGTAGGCGCGTTTCATTTTGCGCAATATATTTTTGAGCGAATGCCAGCGGGCACTTTGGTTTTCCTGCAGCGAATCGAGTGTGGCGTAATCATCGTACCCCAGGTGAATAGATTGAAAGTGCACGTTAAAAAGCCGCACAACCTCATCCTTCATTTTTATGTCGGCATAAATACAATCGTTGGTAAACGAGTTTTTAAAATCAACCCGACCGGTATCTACTATCGGGAACCTTGAAAAAGTGGCTACGCCCCATTGCTGATGCAGCTCACCTTTTTTCCATAACGTTTGCTGCAATTTGCTTTTAGGCAATTTGCGTAAATCTACCGATGAGTAAAAGTAAACATACGCATAGCCCAGCGTATCGCGCAAGTACTCCAGGTTATGAAAATGCTGGTTGTTGGTATAAAACTCCTGCAGGCATAGCACATCGGCATTCTCTTTTTTAATTAGCGCCATCATTTGCTCGCGCGTTTCGGTGTTTTTGTTCCAGTTGTACAGGTCGAAATTTTTAACGTTCCAGGTCATTATTTTAATGCCCGATTCTTTGTTTTCGCCGCTAAAATTAACGGCAAAGGTGCTGTGTATAAAGGCCCAGGTAAGTACAATAGCCACCAGCGATATAAGGCCAAAGGCATCGCGCTTATAAATCCAGATAAGCAGAAAAACAAAGTTTACTACCAGCACCACCGGAAAGGCAAACCCGATAAACGAAAGCTGCCAGTATTTTACCGGCTGAACATAAGTAGCCAGGCAGGAGCAGAGCAATACCACAAGGGCCAGTATATTCAAAAACTTAAAAAAACCTCGCAGCATCGGTTACTTTTTCGAATAATGGAACAGAAAATCCTTCTCTTCTTTATTTAAACTATCGTAACCAGAACGTGCAATTTTATCCAATATTTCATCTACCCGCTGCTGTTCATTTTTAGTAATGCTTTTACCTGCTGCCTTTTGGTAGTCGGTGTTTTTGTAAGCTACTTTCACTTTCGATTTGCGGCGGAAGAGCCCTTTTATTTTCTCAAGCGGCGAAAAAATATCGGTACCGCTTTGCAAGCCTTTTATATACAGATAGCCGCTTAAGGCTCCCCCAACGTGCGCTAAGTAACCACCTGCATTGCCATAAGGTATATTAATAACATCAAGCAGTAACGAAACCGCCGCTATGTATTTTATACGCACCGGGCCAATCAATATCAAGTTTACTTCATACTCGGGATTTACCGTGGCTGCGGCAAACACAATAGCAAAAACACTTGCAGAGGCACCTAACATTAACGATCCGTCTAACTGCGGCTTAAAAACCGGCAATAGATTAAAGCAAAGCAGATAAACGAGCGCGCCGGCTAAGCCGCCGATAAGGTAGAGGGGTAATATTTTTTTATCGCCGAGGTGGAGTACAAAAATTTCGCCAAACCAATACAGCCAAAGCATATTAAAAAGAATGTGCATTAAGGCAGTATGCAAAAACATGTAAGAAATAATGGCCCAGGGTTGATACACAAATGTCGAAAGCGAGGCGGGCATTTCTAACTTCGAAAGTGCTATGTGATAAAACGAATCGTTTTGAATTATATAGCTTACAAAGTAGAAAAGGCCAAAAAACACAAACACTCCAATATTTACAAAAATCAGTTTCATTACCATGTTGCCGTACCGGAACTGGTGTTTAATATCGCCTGCTATAGAACCTGTAAGCATCTTTAATTTATTTTTTCAATAGAATACGAAAGAAAGTAACGGTCTTTTAAATCGTACTTACTAAACGGACAAGGGTCGTCGTTTTTACCTTCGTGCGGAGAATTATTAAAATAGTTGATTTTGCCCAGGCTATCGTACCCGTGCAGGTTGCTTATTTCGCCGTATTCATCATCCAAACAACCTTTAAACACCATTTTCTGCAGCGAAAAAATCCGGTTCTTAAAAAAGCGTTTGGTCTTTTTATCGCAGGGTGAACCCGAATCCAGAATATCGCCGGCCAGTAAATCTATACCATCTACCTCCCAACCGCTTATATACACCCTGAATTTTTTACCGCGTGGCACATAAATGGTAAACTCATTGTTTAGCTGCCATTTGTGTTTGTAGGTTTTGCCCAGGCCTTTGGATAATATTTTACCCTTTTTACCGTGGTAATCATTTAAAAAAATCCAGTGGCTGCCTACATTGGCAAACAAGCGCACCTCGGCTTTAGAAAGCTGGTCGTTAATATGCCTGAATTTTAGGCTGGTTAGCTTTACCTTGTAAATATCTACCTGCTCATCGGCCACGGTTCCCTTCCCTTCATCCCAAAAAAGGTAAATGGTGCGGGCGTAAACTTCCAGATCGTTGGCGTTTTTAGTCTTCCAGGGTACGGTAATGTGCGCAGTGCCCGAGTCGCTGTTCAACTCTACCATTTCGTATTGCGAAAAGCTATCACCTTTGCGCAACTCCAGTTTATAGCGCAATTGCGCATTGGGCGATGGGCGTTGCAAATTAGCTTTTACAGTAAACTCATAATCTTTACTGCTCATGTTTACACGCAGTACAAAGTGTGGCGAGTTAAACCGGTTATTTATCAATGCTCCTCCATCGCCGCTGGCAAAAATATCTATACGGGTGGCAAACTTGGCCGAGCTATCGCCTATTAAAATTTGCTCGGGCAGCATACGCTTAACTGCTACAAACCGCGGAGGGTGAATTTCGGCATGGCTCGGCGGGTGGCCTCGGTCCCAAACATAGTTCCCTTCCACATGCACCCAATCGCCAATGCCCGGCCAGTTCCATATCACATCGCCCAGCTCGTGCCCGGCGCTATAAAAGCCGCCGCTTTTGCCTACTTCATTATAAGGGCTAAGGGCATTTATACGATTATTCATACCCAGGCCACACTCCCATTCGCAATGTACTGCATCATCCAGCACAGTATCTCGGCCATCTTTGGTTTTATAAATAAGGTAAGGCAGGTAATTGGTATACCGGTTATCGGGGGTTTTATCGGGTATTATATCAAAATCCACATCGTGCGAGTAGTGGTAAAAGGGTAAATCTTCGTGGCTAATGTGCGGCCCGTGTGTGCCGTTAACCAGGTTATAACCAGCGCGGCCTTCTACAATAGCTACGTAGTTTTTATCTACAATAGGTAACCAGCTTGGCAAAATAACCCCTATATCGTAAAACTCGTGGCGCTTTAAAAAACTGATAGTATCGGTACAGGGCGAAAAGCCCTCTTCGCTGCGGGTACAATAAGGGTTAGCATCCAGGTAATACTGGGCACCGGCAAACAGGCATGGCCAAATAAAAAGTACAAGCAGTACCGTTTTTTTCACTCTGTAAATATAACTACCGGAACAGGATATGCAGAAGCCGGGCACCACTTTTTGTAACAAATATTAATGCTCTGCGCAAGTTATGCTACAACCTGTTGCACTAATTCGGAACCCATGGCATTTTACAACCCGGAAGATTAATAAGAAGTAAGCCCGTGCCAAATAATCCATAAAACAACGTTTTACCACTTTAAATCACTACAGGCTCTTTTACCAGGCGCTTATAATTTATACCAAGTACCACGGCGCCGGCAAAACAGGCTACAGCTAACCCCAAAACTGCGTATGTAATATTGGTGCCTTTATGGAAAAAAGGAAGCGTAAAAACAGCTATAAGGCAAAGGCGCATAAATACGTTCATTACAAAAAATACGCTGCTGGCCCTGCCAATTACGTTATTGGGTATGTGGTGAAAAATATAAGTTGTTCGCTGAATGCGCACGGCCGAGTTACATGCCCCTAATATAAAATTGGCCGCAAAAAAAACAGCTACCAGGGTGCTAAGGGCCATTACCACATACATTAAGCCGGCTATAAAAGCTAAAGCAATAATAGCTCCTATGGTGTCTTTACTTGCAAACAGGCGGGTAGTTATAAAACCGGCAATTACAGCACCGAACGAAAATGCCATATCGCTAAAAGCATAAACCTCGCCGCCTTTGTGCAAAAACGACTCCACATAAGCCGGCTGAATGTAGGTGCCAAAAACAACGATAGTTAAAAATATGAGTAAAGATGCATTACCAAACACTAACAGTAAAGGGTGTGTACTAAGAAAACTGAAACCTGTTTTTACGCGCTGGCGCAAACCATCGGTATCAATAACCTTATCTACCACCGGCAGCGATTTAATGCGATAAATTATAGCAAATGCTACCAGGTAGGTAACAGCATCTGCCGCAAAAATTTCGTAAATAGTCCAGGGCCTGAACGAAAACGGAACCGGTATAATAAGCCCTGCAAAATTAATGTGTCCGCTTACACCGCTTAAAAGCATGGCCGCCAGGGCCCCTGCAATGGTAAATGTTATCTGACCTTGTATTTCGAGCAGGGAAGTAACGCGGCCATAATCCTTTTTGTCGGTAATTTCTTGCGCAAAGGCATATAAATTAGGAAAGTGAATGTTGTATATAAACATAGTAGTGGCAAAAACTGTTGCCACCAGCACCCAATGTAAACCGCCTGTTTTAAAGCCGGTAAAGGCTATGGACGATAGTATTACCAGCCCGGTAACATTCATTACCAAAAAAATTTTGCGCCGGCTATACCGGTCTATTAGGGTGCCTGCATATACACCCCAAAACAGCGATACCGCTGTAATTACAAAATACGCCTGGCCGAAAAGCTCGTTTTTATGCAATACCCCTGTAAAGTACCAGGGTATGGCCAGCATAGAAATACCCTGCGATACCCCCGAAATGGAGTTAGCCAGTAACAGAAGAAATATGGCGCGAGAGTTTTGCAATTGCTATTTTCGAAGGCAACGAAACTAAAAGTTTGTGGCATAATAAATGGATATAGATAAAGAGTTGTACGAAAAGCTTTCAAATTTTTGCGCTTACCAGGAGCGCTGTGTAAGCGATGTGAAGCAAAAAATGCAAAAGCTGAAAATTGAAAAAGACGAGTATGAGGGCTACCTGGAAAAATTAAAAGAGGCTAATTATGTAAATGAAGACCGGTATGTAAAATACTTTGTAAACGCGCATGCCAAAAAAAAATGGGGCAAAACCAAAATGAAATCGGCCCTTTCGGGCAAGCGCATTGCCCAGGATTTGATAAAAAAATACCTGGATGATATGGACGAAGAGAATTACGATGAGCAGATAAAAACCATAGCCGAAAAAAAATGGCCTACTATTAAAGCAAAAACCCCGCGCGATAAAAAAACCAAAATGCTTCGCTTTTTGCTCGGTAAGGGATACGAAATGACAAAGGCCCTAAACGCCATAAAAGATTTTAAATAGCTAAACCCCAAGCTTACCGGCTATATAGCTTTCTTCTGCATCTATTTCAAGTGTTTTAAACGAGTTGGTTTCGCCTTTTAGCAGCACAATTTTGGATTTTGGAAGGCCTAATACCGAACTTAAATACTCCACCAGGTATTTATTGGCTTTGCCCTCAACAGGTTGGGCCTTAATTTTAATCTTAAGGCTTCCATCGGCCTCACGTATAATTTCGTCGGTTTTGCTGGCTGGCTTTACCTTAATGCGCAGTTTCATTGGCCAAAGGTGTTAAGTATTGGCAACAAAAATAATATCCACCACTATTGTTTAGGTGTTTGCATTACATTTGTAGCAACAAATTAAATTATGAACCCAGCAGATATTATAGAGATATATACCGAAATGACTCCGAACCCCGAGAGCCAGAAGTTTGTAACCAACCGCCACATCCTTCCCAATTTTCAGCTCGATTTTAAGACCAAAGAATTGGCTGCGGGCTCCGAACTGGCTAAAGCTTTGTTCGAAATACCTTTTGTAACCGGTGTTTTTATTGCCAACGAGTTTGTTACCATTACTAAAAAACCTGAGTACGAATGGTACGAAATTGCGCCTGAACTGAAAGAAGCCCTGAAGCAATTTTTACAAAGTGGTAAAAAGCCGGTAGATGATTCATTACTGCCCAAAGATATTTTGCAGGAGCAAAAATCGGAAGCGGCAAACGATAGCCCCGAAACCAAAATCAAAGATTTATTAGAAAAGTATGTAAAGCCGGCAGTACAAATGGATGGTGGCCATATAGAGTTTAAATCGTTTGAGCACGGCGTGGTTACACTTTCATTGCAGGGCTCGTGCAGTAGCTGCCCATCCTCTACCCTTACCCTTAAGTCGGGTATAGAGGGTTTACTAAAACGCATGGTACCCGAAGTAGATGAAGTAGTGGCCGAAGCTGAGTAATTGAAAAAGGATAAGTAACGAACATAAAAACAAAAAGCGCTACCGGTAACGGTGCGCTTTTTTGCTTATTAACAAAACAAGTTTATAGTAAGTTTGAAAAGTTTATAGGGCTTTTAGCAATACTGCCGGGTAGGCTCTCTCTACACCATCTTTAGTAACCGTTTTAATGCGGTAGTAAACATCTTTAGCGGCAGAGTAAGGATACTTATCTACCTGCAACATATAACCCTTATCGGTTTTTGCATCGGCGCACGAAATGTATTTGCACTTGCCAAAATAACTTGGCGCTTCGGCACTGCGTTCAATTACTATGTGGTCGTACTGGTTTATATCTTTTACCAGCAAATGCAACTTAACATCACCGGTGCCGCGCTGCACATCCAGCGCCACTTCTTCATCTACCGATTTAAAGGTATAGGTATTCTCTACCGGTGCCTTTGCAAACACCGAAGGAAAACCTATTAATAAACCTGCTGCTATAGAAAGAAAAAGCTTTTTCATTCAACCGTTTTAATGCTTTTGTTTACGCCGGTAGTAAATTATTGGTTTCACCTCTTCGGGCGATTAATACATTGCCTGCGTTGTCTTTCATCAATCGCAATATAAACGGTGTTGTTTAAAGCATTAAAGGTTGCTAGTGTTATGCAATAGACGCTGTGTCATATTTCTGTCATTTTGTTTAACACATTTTGTTTTTTACAATCCGGTGACACTTGTCATTTTTTTGCCACGTATGTTTGTTGCGTTCGTTTAGTTGACCGGCTTTGAACCTATGCACAAGAAAACGCTGGTCGCCCCCGGTGAAGCAATTTTACCGGGGCTTTTTTAAAAACCTTTTAAACACACTATAAAATGAGCAACTATGAAAAAACGCTACCACTTCATAAATGCAATGCTTGTAATTGCCTTTGCGGTTTTTAGTAGTAGCAGCTACGCGCAGGCTGTAGATTATTTAAACGCCAACAACGTAAACGCAGGTATTGGGGTAGGGGGTAATTTATTCTCAGTGCTTGATAGCGAGCAAACGGTGTATAGTCTTTTAGAATTTCCTAAGGGTAGTAACAAGCGTACAACCTTTACTACCTCGCTTTGGTTTAGCGCTAAAGATGCCGGTGGAAACCTGCATTGCGCAGGGCAAACTTTTGGAGAGTACGGTCGCGATTTTTACGATGGACCTGTAGCTGCTAATTATACTGCAGCCTATAAAACATATTACAAACGCGTATTTAAAGTAACGCATAGCCAGATTGTAAGGCACGCAGGCTTGGGCAGTATTATTAATCCAAGTCAAATCGATTCTGCAATTTTGTTTTGGCCGGCTAAGGGCAACCCTTTTGTAAGTAGTGAGTATGGTGTAACCATTGATAGTAAGCTCGCCCCCTTTATTGATACAGATGGTGACCAGGTTTATGACCCGAGCCATGGCGATGTTCCTGCTATATGTGGTGAGGAGGCTATTTTTTTTGTATTTAACGACGACCGTGGCCCACATGAAGAAACGCAAGGAACTAAACTTGGCCTGGAGATAAGAGGGCTTGCAGAAGTGTTTAACGACTATTCTTTTCATGGTTTCGACGATCCTTACCCACCTAAAAAACGTGCTATTAATAGCACTGTTTTTGTGAATTACGAAATCGAAAATAAATCGGCTAATCGGTATTCCGATTTTTATGTGGGACTGTATGACGACGTTGACCTGGGTTGCTATGATAACGACAGGATTGGTTGCGATACCAACAGGAATTTAATGTTTACTTACAATGGCGTTTACCCTGAACCAGATTGCAATGGCGTAGCCGGTTATGGAAATCTGACTATTGCCAGCGGAGTAAAAACACTTAACCGGATGCTGTCGGCATTTAATGCCGCTATCGGTGGAACTTTAACTCCTGACTCGCAGGGAGTTACCTGCACCAAACTTAAAAACGTATTAAGTGGTTTAATGCGTGATGGAAGACCATTAACTTACGATAGCATTCCTACAAAATATCTGTATCCCGGCGATCTGAACGATACAAGCGATTGGACGGATATTAGTACCGGTTACCCCAGCGGAGACAAAAGAACAATTACTTCTATAGGGCCTAATGCTTTAGCACCCGGGGAAACCCAAAAATTTGATTATGCATTTATTGCCAGCCTCGACTCAACCGCTACTAATTTAACTATAGTAGATACGCTTAAACGTGATGCTGACTTGATACAAGCTTTTTACGAAAATAACATTTTGCCCTGCCGTTCGAACCCAATCCTACCATCAGATATTAGGCGGTTGGAAAACACGTTGCATTTATCTGTTCATCCCAATCCTTCGTCCTCTGCGTTAATAGTAGAATCTGAAACGAAGATTGATTTAATAGAGTTATCCGACCTGATGGGTAGAACAGCCCTAACAAAAGCTTGCGATGCCGCCAGGATAACTTTAGATGTTTCGGGGCTTGCAAAAGGGCTTTATCTTTTAAAAGTTAAGTCGGCCGACAATTACGGTCAGCTTAAGATTGTAAAAGAATAAGTTACTAAAGCAAAAAGGGTCGGCTGTTTCAAACAGCCGACCCTTTTTGCTTTTCTTACTATAAATATTACCACGCACAAGCCACCTTACCGGTGCTTTTGCGGCTTTCTAAAAACTTATGTGCCTCGGCAATTTCGCTGGCTTTAAATACTTTTCCATCCTGCGGTTTAAATACGCCTTCTTCAACCAGCCTTACTACATTTTCCAGGCAGCGTTGTAATACAAAGGGTTTGTTATCGGCAATTTTTAGCATGTTAACGCCAATCAGGCTTTTGCTGTTCATCATAAACTGGGCGGGGTGGTAAATACCAAACTGCAGGCCCTTAACTACCTTGCTAAAAATGTTGTTGGCATCCGTCATTTGAGCGGCGCCATAGCAAACAATTCTACCCCCTGCCGCCAGTACTTGTATTCCACGTCGGATAAAGTCGGCACCCACGGCATCAAAAATTACATCTACACCATCGCCTTTGGTTTCCTTATCAATGTATTCTTCAAAATCTATTTGGCTGGTATCTATTACATGGTCGGCACCCATTTGCTTTAGCATGGCTACCTTGGCGGGGCTACCGGTGGTGGCAAATATTTCGCACTTTTTGTATTTGCAGTATTGCATTAAGGCAGTGCCTACACCACCCGCCGCCGAATGTATAAGCACACGGTCGCCCTCAAAAAGGTTAACGACCTCAGCCGCGCAGTAATAGGCAGTACAAAATTGTGTAGTTAATGCAGTACCAACGGCTATGCTTAAGCCATCCGAAATTTTTGCCACAGCCCTTGCATCGGTAAGGGCAAACTCGGCATATCCGCCAAAGCGGGTTAAGGCCGTTACCCGGTCGCCCTCTATTACATTAGTAACGTTAGAGCCTACTCTTTCTACTTTGCCTACCACATCATAGCCTATTAAACTTGGTATAGGTGGTGCATCTTCGTACATGCCTTTGCGCGCCATTACATCGGCAAAGTTAAGCCCAAAGCCTTCTACTTTTACCAGTACCTCGCCGGGTTTGGGTACCGGCTTGGGTGTTTCGCGCACTTCAAAGGCTTCATCCGCATCGCCGTGTTTTACTATGTATATTCCTTTCATGTGTGGTAGATTTAAAAACAAGATAGAACTATTAACATAAAAAGAAAACCCCGGGCACAGGCCCGGGGTTTATAAAAAATCTAATATGTATTACCGGTTTACTTAACCACGGTAAAGCGCTGGGTTACAGTAGCATCGCCGGCTTTAATTTTAGCCAGGTAAATACCCGCAGCCTGTGTTGCAAAATTTAATTCGTAACGTGTAGTAACAATGTTCTTATCGGTAAATTCATTTATCAGGCGGCCTTCTATATTATATATCTGCACGGTAACATTGCCGGCAGTAACAAGGCTAAGCTCAATAAACAATTTGTCCTGCGTAGGATTAGGATACAAGTTAACGCCGAACGAATTTTGTAGGGTAGCAATTCCGGTAACCACACCTACCGTATCGGCAAGGTTAAAGGTGCAACCGTTAGCATCGGTAATAGTTACCGAATAAATGCCCGCAGCCAAACTACTTAAGTCTTCGCTGGTAGCGCTGTTGCTCCACAACGAAGTATAAGGAGGAGTACCACCCGAAACAGTAACATTAATAGCGCCGTTGCTGCTGCCTTGTGTTTGGTCGGTTGAAACCGAAGTAGCACCAAGCACCGAAGCTGGTGCGGTAACTGTGCCCGATACACTAACGCTGCAACTGTTGGCATCGGTAACTGTAGCAGTATAAGTGCCGGCGGCCAGCCCTGTAATATCTGCCGTTGTATTGGTGTTGCTCCAGGTAACAGTTAATGCACCGGTTCCACCACTTACTGTTGTATACACAGCACCGTTGGTAAGGCCAAAGCAGCTTACATTGTCAACTGAATCCAATGTAGCAACTACAGCAGGACCCGAAGTAACAGTTCCCGAAACCGGGGTAACGGTGCAGCTATTAGCATCGGTAACGGTTAGGTTATAAGTCCCGTTAGCCAAACCTGTAATATCATCTGTAGTTGTGCCGTTGCTCCAAACCGGCGAATATGGCGCTGTTCCACCGCTAATGGTAGTATACACAGCTCCATTGGTTTGGCCGCTGCAAAGGTTATTGGTAGCCGAATCATAAGTAAGCACTAAAACCGAAGGCTCGGTTAATACTACTGCGGCGCTGCTGGCTGTGCAGCCATTAGCATCGGTTACCGTAGTTGAATACGAGCCTATAGCAATAGCGGTTAAATCTTCCGTTTGAGCACTGTTGCTCCAGTTAAAGCCAAAAGGTGTGGTTCCGCCGCTTACGCTTACATATACTGCACCGGTAGCGGTACCGTTACATTTTACATTGGTAAATGAATCGTTGGTAACAACCAGCACTGCAGGTTGTGTAACCAGGAATGTATTGGTTACCGAACAGGTGCTGTTGTCGTCATCTACACTTACGGTGTAGCTGCCTGCTGCTAATCCCGAAAGATCCTGACTGGTAGAAGAGTTGCTCCAACTATAAGTATAGCTGCCCGAGCCGCCGCTTACTGTTATATCAATAGCCCCATCGCTGTTGCCATTGCAACTAACGCTGGTTATAGCCGATGACAGGTTAAGCGGAGTATCGTCAATTACGGCAGCCGAACCGGTAACCGAACAAAGGTTAGCATCGGTAACAGTAATGCCGTAAGTAGTGGTAGAAAGGCCTGTAATATCCTCCGAGGTTTGCGAGTTGCTCCATGCATAAGTATAGCCCGGTGCACCGCCCGCAACCGAAATATAGATAGCGCCGTTGTTGGCACCGCATACGTTAGCCTTGGTAGAATCTACTGTTATTACAATAGCCGGAGATTGTGTAACCGGAATTGGCTGAGGTGAAACCAGTTGGCAGCCGTTGTCATCGGTAACGGTGGCAGTGTATAAGCCGGCCGGAACGTTACTTAAATCCTGGTTAATGCTGCCGTTGCTCCATAGGTAAGTATATGGTGGCGTACCGCCGCTAATAGTAATATTAACAGCACCGGTGCTGGCTCCATTGCATAGTACGTTTACAATACCATCCAGGGCAGGAACCAAGGGTGTTGGCTGGGTAACCGCAATGGTATTTGATGTAGCGGTACAGTTGCTGGTAACATCGGTAAGGCTAACGGTATAGTTGCCGGCAGTAAGCCCGCTAATATCCTGCGTGGTCTGCGAGTTGCTCCAGCTATAGGTGTAGTTGCCTGAGCCGTTGGTAACAGTTATATCTATAGCGCCATTGCTGCCGCCGCTGCAGCTTACCGGTGTTACTACCGGTGTAATACCGGGGCCGCTGTTAACGGTTACGGTATCGCTGGTAGTATAGCAGGCATACAGGCTGTAAGTAATTACATATGGTCCGCCTATACCCGCAGTAGCTGCTGTAAAGGTGTTGCCGCTTACGCCGGGTCCGCTAAAAGTACCGCCGCTAACTGCCGGGGTAAGTGTTACAGCTGGTGCCGAAACGCAATAGCCCTGTGCAAGGTTGGTGAAAGAGGCGTTAGGGCCTGCGCCTAAATCGGTAAGTATAATGCTGGTAGAATCGCCCGGTGCATCGTAAGGGTCTAATTGTACAAAGTAGGTTTTACCAGGGGTTAAGCAAATGGCAGAATCTATATATGAAGAGCCCGAAACACCGCCGTGCTGGCTGTAATTTGCATCATCATCGTTGGCTTTTACCAATGTTGCTCCACCGGTTAGTATAGCGCCGCAGTTAGCTGCATCCCAAAGTGCGAGCTGAGTATCGAAACCCGGTGCCTGAATCCTTACCCTGCCCGACGCGGGCGCTACAAATTTAAACCATAGTGTATTGGTAATAACACTATCGCTGCACCAGCCTTGTTGTGTTTGGCAGCCACTTCCCGCCGGTGAAGGTTCGCCCAATTGGGTATTTGCACCGGTGGTATTATAAGGGCCGTTGGCTCCAAAAACAAGCGATATGGCATCGCATACATCGTTACCGCGTTTGGTAACTACTACAGGCAATACATTCGACGAATCAGGCTCGCAACCCGGTGTGGTTACAAAGGCACGCAGCCAAAAAGTAGCCGCACCACCAAATACTATTTGTAAAGAATCATCGGTATATCCGGTAATATCGGTAAATGGTCCGTTAGCTGAACTGGTTGAATATTGCCATTGAATGTTTCCGGTAGACCCTGTAACCACGAAGGTATATACCGAATCTACAGCACCAGCCGAAGGCCCTGTGGCTGTTCCGCCTTCAGCTGGCGTAGTGCAGGTAGGGGCCGCGGTAATATTTACCAGGTAATCTTCTGTTTCGCCGTAGCTGTAATCCAGACAGGCATCGGCAGACGTTAATGACGAGTTGGCAGCATATTTATCGCGCACGCGCATACGTGTAGTGCCCAGCAGTGCATTTAAGGGAATGTTAACGTTGCCATTAAAAAACACATCGCCGTTAGGCTGTGTGCCTAAATCGGTAAATTCAGAAGTTTCAAAAGTGCCGTTTTGGTTATAGTCAATCCAAACACCTACACTTTCCGGTCCGCCATCGGTAACGTAAACCGAAATAGGAACAAGGGTGCCCCGCTGAACGGAAGCAACAGGCGTTGGATAAAAATTATAACCGGTATCGCAATCAGAGTAGTTATTAATACCAGCAAAAATTACGGTATCAATAGCATCGCTCGAACTACAACTGCTGGTTGGTGTACAATAGCAGAGCAACTGGCCAACTAATAAAGCGGTTGAGGTATCTCTTTGCCCACTATTGGTGCAGGTAACTATGTTACGATAGTAGGTTGCAGTACTTTGGTTAGTAGAGTAAGTAGAAGAGGTAGCGGCGCCAATATTGGTGTAGTTAATGCCGTTGGCGGAAGATATCCATTGGTAAGTTATACCGGTGCCACTGGTAGTGCCCGATATGGAGAGGCTTAAATTGTCGGTAGCACATACCGGGTTGGCTGACGCAACAGTATTACCCGCTGTAGGGCTGCCTGAGCAGCTGCTTCCGGCTGCTATATTTACCAGGTAATCTTCAGTTTCGCCATAGGTATAGCTAAGGCACGCATCGGCAGAGGTTAATCCCACCGTGTTAGCGTATTTATTGCGTACACGCATACGTGTTGTACCCGTTAAGGCATTGCCGGGTATAGTAATATTACTGGTAAAGAAAACGCCGCCGGTTTGCGTACCAAGGTCGGTATACTCAGTAGTTTCAAATGTGCCGTTTTGATTATAGTCAATCCAAACGCCTACATTCTCTGTGCCGCCATCAGCTACAAATACACGGATAGGGTAAGAAAGACCCGTTTGCACTGCGGCTACCGGTGAGGAGTAAAAAGTATAACCATTAGCTCCGCAAGAGGTGTAGTTGTTAATGCCCGCAAAAACTACAGTGTCTATTCTATCGTTGCTACCACAACCTGCGGTAGGTGAGCAATAGCAAACACTTTGCCCTACAAATAATGCAACAGAGGTATCTTGTTGCCCGCTATTGGTGCAGGTAACTATATTGCGATAGTAAGTAGCAGTATTTTGAACAGTTTTGTAAGTAGCAGCAGTAGCTCCGGCTATATTGGTGTAGTTAACTCCATTGGTTGACGAAAGCCATTGGTAGGTTAAACCAGATGTATTTGTAGTGCCCGATATAGAAAGCGCAAGGCTATCGCTGGCGCAGGCAGGGTTTGCCGAAGCTACCGTGTTGCCGGCAGTAGGCCTTCCGCTGCAAGCTACAAACGGTGTAAAGTTTAATTGAACATTAGGGCGGTTAGATGATGTGGTACCGTTATCGGTAGGGGGGGTATTATCCTGGTACCAATATTGGAAAAGGTAGGTAGAGCCAGTTGAATTACCTACCCGGAAGGTTTTGGCAGCGCTGCTGGCTTCGCCGCCAGTACCGCCATAATTTGCTTCTACCAAAATTTCCAGGTTGGAACCACCTGTGTAAGCAAAAGGCGTTGTAAGGGTTTTGGTAACCCATTGGCCGGTTACTAACTCAGCCGAGGTTACGGTGCCGCTATATACTAAGGTAGTACCTGTAAACTCGGGTACTACATTCGTGCCACTGCCAAAATCAGCTGCTGAGGTTGTTTTTATGTAAATATTAATTGGCGTTGATGTGGCCGGACTATTTACGGCGTCCACATAAAAAGCTATTGAGGTAATAGTGCCTGTGGTATTAATTTCAGACTGTAAATAAAGAAGCGCTGAGCGCTCATAGCCAAAAAAGCAGCCGTAAGGCCTGCGCGTGCCGGTAGTGCCCTGCGGATTACCAGCAGGTATTGTAACCAACTGCGCCTGCAAACCCATCAGGCCGCTAAGCATTAAAAAGGCAAGCAGTAATTTTTGTTTAAAGTACATCATCTTTCTCATAAAAATCATTTTTGTTTATTAAGCAAAACAAAGTTAGTAATTTACAATACTGATGACGCCATTCTGTTAGATTTGGCCAAACAAGTTTTCCTCAATTTTATGGAATATACCGAACTGGAAATTTTATTTGAAGACAATCACATTATAGCCGTTAACAAACCGGCAGGCGTTTTAGTGCAGCCCGATAAAAAAGGCGATAAGGCACTCGAAGAGCTTTTAAAAGAATATATAGCCCATAAATACAATAAGCCCGGCGATGTGTTTTTGGGTGTTTGCCACCGTATAGACTGGCCTGTGAGTGGGGTGGTATTATTTGCCCGTACCAGCAAAGCATTGGTAAGGCTTAACGAAATGTTTAAAACCAAAGAGGTTAAAAAAACATATTGGGCGGTAGTAGGCAACAAGCCAGAGGCATTGAGTGGCCACCTGGTGCATTGGCTTAAAAAGAACGAGCAAAAAAACATGTCGCATGCCTACGATACCGAAGTGAAAGGCGCTCTAAAGTGCGAATTGGATTATAAATGGATAAAGAGCATTGATAATTACCACTTACTGGAAGTTAACCCTATTACAGGCCGCCACCACCAAATACGGTTGCAGCTATCTAAAATAGGTTGCCCAATAAAAGGCGATGTTAAGTATGGCGCAAGGCGCGGCAACGGCGATGGATCAATACACCTGCACGCCCGCAAAGCAGAGTTTATACACCCTGTAAAAAAAGAGAAGGTAGAAATTACAGCGCCTGTGCCTAACGAAGTGGTTTGGAAGGCTTTTGCATTGTAATGCTTTAGCGCTGAGAGCATAAAAAATTTAGGCCTTACCAAAAAGTTTTTAAATTTAAGCAGACATAAAGCAAAAAATTGTATGAAGAAAAACAAAGCAATAGCCGGTTACCACTTACTGATGATACTTTCGGCTGTAGACGGAAAGTTTTCGGTTAAAGAAGATATGGTTATTGAAAAGTGGCTGGAAAATGAGTTTCCGCTGCGCGTAAACCTGGATAAAGAAACGGAATACCTGAGTAAGTTGAAAGAAGATGAATACATGGTTCACTTTCAAAAGTGTATGACCGATTTTTATGAGGACAGCACTGAGAAAGAAAGAAACGAGTTGATAGAATACGCCATTAAACTGGTAAAAGCGGACCACCGTATTACCACCGAGGAAAACATTTTTGTAAACGAGCTATTTAACGAATGGACGGAAACGTCGATTGAATAAATAGCCTGTTTATAGAGCGGTGGGCTTAATCGCCAATTAAAAACACACCGTTTTCGTAAATCTTCTCTCCATCGGCCCAAATTTGGCCGCCCGCGCGCATGTCGGTAATCATATCCCAATGCACGGTCGATTCATTTTTGCCACCGCACTGCTTATAGCTTTGACCCACGGCCATGTGTATGCTGCCGCCAATTTTTTCATCAAACAAAATATTGCGCGTTATACGCTGTATTCCGTAGTTAGTGCCCACTGCCACCTCGCCCCACATACGGGCACCCTCAATAGCAAATACTTTATCCAATACTTCTTTCCCCTCTTCGGCATCCCACTTTACTATTACGCCATCTTTCACCTCTAACGAAATTCCTACTACATCTTTACCCATATATATAGTTGGGTAGCTAAAGTATACAGTACCATTTACACTGTCTTCTACCGGTGCCGAAAACACCTCGCCGCTGGGCATATTGGCGCGCCCATCGCTGTTAATCCAGGTGCGGCCTTTAACCGAAAACGAAATATCAATGTTAGGCCCCTTGTATTGTACTTTGTCGGCCTGGTTTAAACGGTCAACATAAACCTGCTGCCTTTGGCGCACCTGCAGCCATCTTTCCACAGGGTCATCGGTATACAGGTTACAGCTTTCGTAAACAAACTTTTCGTAGTCTTCCAGGCTCATGCGGGCATCGTCGGCGCCCGCCTGGGTAGGGTATTGGCACAGGCAGCGGCGCATGCTGCCATTACCGGTTCGCTCAAAGTATATGCGGTTAACTTCCATTTGCGCCTGTTGCAATATTTTAAAGCGCTCTACATCAGCCACTTCGTGCTCATCATCTCCCTTTGTAAAGGGTGCTCTAATATTCAAATAGCAATCAAAATTTTCCATTATGTGCTTTTTCATGGGGCTAACCCATGCCAGCTGGTGCTCTTGCCCGTGCTGAAGGGCCAGTTCGTTTACCCCTTGCAGTTCTACATTTAAAACGGGTATACCGCCGGCTATGTATACTTCTTTTACAACCTCGCGCAGTAAAGGCTCGGCCAGGTAGGTTGAATTGATATACACTTTATCGTTGTGTTTAACGGCCAGACAATAGTTAACCAAAAGCCTTGCATATTTTTCCCGAATCAAGTTCGACATAGAGTTTGTTGTTTTGCAGCCTCGAAAATATAAACTTCAAAATATTAGTTGCATGAAACAATACCCCACCGAAAAAACAGAATCTACCCGCTCGCGCAATATGCGCTGGGCTTTTAACTTTTGGCCCTGTATATGGTGTACCGGCAGCAATGTGGAGTTTATTGCCGGCGATTTTAAAGAGTTGCATGTAAGCCTTAAGCTGAACATACGCACCCGCAACAGGGTAGGCACCGTGTATGGGGGTAGCATTTACAGCTCGGTAGATCCGTATTTTATGCTGCTGCTTATGGAGGTGTTGGGCAAAAAATATGTGGTATGGGATAAGGGAGCGAGTATGAAGTTTGTTAAACCCATTGTTGAGAAGGTAAAGTGCCGCTTTTTAATTACCGATGAGTTAGTAGAGGAGGTAAAACAAAAAGTAGCCGAATTGGGGGAGTACAGCTTTGAACTGCCCTTAAAATACGAAGATGATAACGGAAAGGTGTATGCCACTTTTACCAAATCGGTTTACGTAGCCGCTAAAGATTTTTATAAAAAGAAGCTGGCAGATAAGGAAAAGAAAAATTTATCTTAGAGACTGTCTTGATTTGTATGGTAAGATTTTTTATAGATTATTTTTGAGCGAACCAAGAAAGATTTTTGCAGCCATAATGGAATGTTTCTGGCAAGAAAATCTGCCGCAGGTGCAGCCAAAAAGAATCAGAAAAAAATTATTCAGGTAAATCAAAACAGCCTCGTAATCCTCGCTATGAAAAACCGCCTGCTACAGCTTTTCAATATCCGGCAGGATGAGGCATGGCTGGTTACCAATCTTTTTTGGTTGCAGTTTTTTCAGGGGGCGGGGGTAGCCATTTTTAATACGGTAGCCTTTGCTTTGTTTTTGCAGCAATTTGATGTGCTCGAGCTACCCAAGGTGTACCTTTTTTCGGCTGTTCTGCTTTGGCTTACAGGTTTTATTTATAGCAAGGTAGAGCATGCCCTGGCCATAAAAAAATTAGTGCCCCTTATTATTGTTTTTGTGGTGGGCAGTATAGTAGCGTTCCGTTTAGGATATGCCGAGGTTAACCCGCCGTGGTTTCTGTTTCTTATGTTTAGCTGGTATTACGTAGTATACCTGCTTACCAATCTCGAGTTTTGGGGGCTTGCGGCTTTGCAGTTTGATATACGCCAAAGCAAAAGGCTGTTTGGTATGATTGGTGCCGGCGATATTCCGGCCAAACTAATTGGTTATTCTGCCGTGCCTGTGCTGGTAAAGTTTTTTAGCAGCGAAAACATGCTGCTAGTAGCAGCGGCTTGTATTTTTTGCGCTCTCATTTTCTATTTCAGATTGTTGCGCGCCGGTAAAATGGATGTGCACGTTGCGCACGACCATGGCCATGCGCAGGAGCACGCTACCGAAACCATACGTAGTGTAGTAAAAAGCTTTTTTGGCAACCGCATGATTGCCTTTGTGGCCCTGCTATCATTTATAGTAATGACCTGCGTTACTATTATCAGTTTTTCGTTTTATGCCGAAATAAAGCACGAGATGCACAGCGATGCACAGCTGGCCAGTTTTATAGGTATGTTTTACGCCGGCGGGCGAATTTTTGCCATTTTTATAAGACTTGTTTTAACAGGCCGTATTGCAAACATACTGGGTACTAAAGGCTCGTTGTTGCTAAGTCCGGCTATACTGTTTATGTTTTTAGTAAGCATTATATTGTTGCCGCTTTTTACGCACAACCACCATGCTATTATTTATTTTTTCGGGCTAATGGCCATTATAACCGAGGTTTTAAAAACCTCTTTGCAGGACCCTGTTTTTCTTTCGCTTATGCAACCGCTTTCATCTAACCTAAGGCTAAAGGGCCATACTATTGTTAAAGGCGTAATGGACCCTTTTGCTTTGGCTTTTAGCGGGTTTATGTTGTTTTCGTTATTAAGGCTTTCGGGCAAGGTAGATTTGTTTTTGCTTAGCTATTTACTGTTTACACTTATAGTAGTGTGGGTAGTAATGATTTTTGTGGTAGATAAGGAGTATGTGCGCACACTGGTAACGGCGCTTAATAAGCGATACTCCGTAGGCAATGAAATTGATTTGAGCGATGAAAAAACAAGAAACGTGCTGCTCGAAAAAATTTCGACCGGCGAAAGAGGCGAGTCTATTTATATTCTTAACCTGATAGAAAAAAAATATACCGAAGAACAACAGGAGCTGGTACTTAAAGCAATAGAACACCCACGGCAGGAAGTGCGTATGGAGGCCATTAAACTTGCCGAGCGCAAAAAGATTATTGCCGCTCTGCCGCAAATAGAGAAAATAGTTATTGAAAGAAAAGACGATGGACTTTTGCCCGAGGCGGTAAAGGCCATGTGTATGTTGCAACCCGAAGAGTTGGACTCGCTGGACGCCTTTGTGGCCGATAAAGACCAACGGCTGATGAAAGCTGCTATAACCGGCTTAATGATTAGCGGCGGCATAAGCGCGGTGGTAACAGCAGGCCAACGCCTGCTACAGTTAATAGCATCATATAACCCTGCTGAACGGCGAATGGCCGCCGAAATTATTGGCGACCTGGGTGTTCAGTCGTTTTATAAGCCGCTGGTAGATTTGCTGAAAGACGAAAACCCGGAGGTGTTGCAGGCCGCTATTATCGCAGCGGGCAAGGTGAAAAACGAAAGACTAATCCAGCCGCTATTGCACATGTTTTTAGAACGTAGAAACGAAAAACTGGTTATAGATGCCTTGTATAATGCCGGCGATGTTGCTTTACGATTGGTTAGCCATACACTCACGCATCAAAAGCTTTCGCGGCAGCAACAATCAAAACTTATTTTGCTATGCGGCCGTATAGGCACCGATTACGCTACTAAAATTTTAGATGACCTGGTTTGGAGCGCGCCCGCATTGCGCACCGAGGTTTTTCGCGCCCTGCATTTATGCGAGTTTAAACTACAGCCCGGCCACCATGTACAGCACATAGAACTAATGCATAGCTACATTTTAACGGCTACCAAAATTATTTTTATGATACGCGAAACGGAAAAGAGCACAACTACCAAAGTGTTGGCAGATGCCCTTCACCTGGAGTTAAAGGATGTGCGCGATTCGCTTTTACTGTTGTTTTCGTTTGTATACAACCGCGATAAAATGATGCGTGCCCGAAATGCTTTTGGTATGCACAAGCGCGAAAACATTGCCAATGCGCTGGAGGTAATAGAAATTGAAGTGCCCAAAGAGATTTCGTTGAAGTTTAATAAGCTTTTTGAGCCGGGCACTATTGATGATAAGTGCAATACCATGTCGGCTTATTTTAAAGAAAAGCTAACGTACGAAGCGATTGTAGATGATATTTTAGATAATGTAGATTACATCTTCCACCGCTGGACCAAAGCTGCTGCACTGCACTCTGTAATTTTTTACAGAGGCCAGGAAAAAGTAAAGTGGCTGCACTGGGCCGAAAAAGAAAATGATATATTGCTGAAAGAAGCAGCACAAAAGATTTTAGCTGAAATGAATTAAGAATATATGTCGGCCACCCACCATACAGAACAACGCTTATTGCTGATAGAGAAAGTGCTTTTGCTAAAGTCGCTTTCTATTTTTGAAGAAACGCCCGAAACCGTTTTGGCCGAGCTGGCCGAAATTTTGCACGAAGAGGAGTTCGAAAAGGGCCATGCTATTTTTACTGCCGGGCAAGAGGGCAACTGCATGTATATAATTTTTAAAGGCGAGGTGCGCATACATAAGGGCGAGCACACTTTTGCCGTTTTAAAAGAGAACGATTTTTTTGGCGAATTGAGTTTATTGGATACCGATACGCGCTCCGCATCAGCAACAACGGTTAAAGAAACTTTTCTGCTTAAAATAGACCAGGAGCCTTTTTACGAGTTAATGGAAAGCCGCATTGAAGTGGCAAAGGGAATTATAAAAACATTGTGCCGCCGCCTTAAAGCACAAAACGAAAAAACGGTGCAGCAAAAAACGCCCGCTTAAACTTACAGCACATGCAAATATCCTTTAAGGGCAACAAAAGTTTGCTCGCTATTTTTTGTATTGTGTTTTTTACACACTTTTTAAGCAAGGTTTGTTACATAACAGATAGCCGCTGGACCTTACATACCAGTTGGGCTATGGTTCACCATCGCAACATGCAGCTCGATCAGTTTAGAGAAACTATTGAGAAAAATAATTTTTATGCCATTGATGAAAGAGAGGGACACCTGTATTATTCCTTTCCGCCCGGCACCTCGTTATTGTGCGCCCCGCTATTGGCAGTAATGGATAAAGCGGCTAAAAGAGTTTATTATTTAGATGTATCTAACCTGTTGGGAGGCTATGCCCATCAGGGTATGGAACTTTTTTTAGCAGCCCTTATTTTGGCACTTACCGCTGTGTTGTTATTTGTAGTATTAAAACAGTTTGAAATTGCTACCTGGCTCAACTGGCTTTTAATAATAGCCTTTGCTTATGGCACTTCGGCATGGTCGGTAGCAAGCCGTGGCTTATTTGCCCACGGGCCAACCATGCTTTTTTTAACGGGCACTATATGGGCGCTTAATAAAAGTAAGCAAAACGAAAATTGGCTGTGGCTGGCCGGCTTTTTATTGGGGTATTCATACATAATAAGGCCAACCAACAGCGTTGGCATTTTGGCTTTTGGTTTGTATATACTTTATACGTACCGTTTTGAATGTTGGCGGGCTATTGTACCCGGCGGTTTGGTGCTGCTGCTTTTTGTGCTTCGCAACTATGCTGTTTATGGCAATATTTTATCTCCCTATTATCAACCTTCGCACATGGGTAACGATAACCACCTTTTGCAGGGTATTGCCGGTAATTTGTTTAGTCCTAACAGGGGCTTGTTTATTTTTTCTCCATTCTTTTTGTTGTTATTACCGCTGCTATATACCGCCTTCAGGCAACGCGCATTAACGCCTTTACTGTATACTGTTATAGCAACAGTTGTTTTGCATACCTTACTTATTTCTTATTTCAATAACTGGTATGCAGGTTGGTGTTTTGGCCCGCGCTACTTTGCCGATGTGCTGCCTTTAATGATGATATTGATGGCCGTGGGCCTGCAGGCCGTTGTAAGCCAGGGCACCGGTGTTTACAGGGTAGCGGTTCTTTCTGTATTTAGCGTACTGGCATTAATAAGCTGCGGCATCCACTACAAAGGCGCCAACGATATTAAAACCGAGCAATGGAATTATATACCTAATAATATCGACGACAATCGTGGCCGTGTATGGGATTGGAATGATATCCAGTTTTTACGATAGCACGATACTTATTCGTAGGTGCCTACTATTTTTTCAATAGCCTTTAGGTTCTTCTGTTTTTCTGCTTCGCGGTGTTTTTTACAAAAGTTGGTGTGGTACCGGTGCCCCCGCAAAAAGTTCATTTGTATAATGTTCCACTGGCGCTCACTTTCTACGCCCAAATAAATTTTTATTTCTTCAAACAGCGTGCGACCAATTCTTTCAAAATCATCGGTGCCCAAATATTCCAGGTCAGCATCGGCTATAATGTACTCCAGTTTGTTTTGCGGGTTTTGCGGAATCTTAGTGGCCTGTATCATGCCGCAAATCTTTTCAATCTCTTCGGGGCTAAAACCAAATCCGGGTAAATCGGTTTGGGCCATTTGGCAGCCAATCTCCTCGTGGTTGCGGTATACTTTGGTAAAACCTGCATCGTGATATAAAACCGCTACCTTTAAAAGCAACATTTCATCTTCGGTAAGCTTTTCCTGCCTGCCAATAAGTTCTGCAGCACGCAGCACGTCCATAGTATGGTGCAAGCCATGGTAATAAAGATTATTAGGCAAGTCGCGTGTTAGTATCCTTACAATATGTCGTTCAACCTCTTTAAAATTTCTCATCCCTAATTTGAAATTAGCTTTTCTATACGATTAAACGATAGCCTTTTCCACGAAATACATGTCTATTTCCCCTTTATTCTTCGCCTCTACTTTACCACGGTATACGCAGGCAAACTTATCTTTTACCAGTTCATAGGTGGCGCCCGATATATTTATTTTGCCTGCATCGCTGCTTTGTTGCATACGGGCGGCCATGTTAACTGTATCGCCCCAAATATCGTATGCAAATTTGCGTATACCAATTACACCGGCTACTAACTGCCCGGTATGTATACCTATACGGAACTCGAAAGGGATTTTGCCAACCGCCACACGCGCTTTTCTTAGCCTTTCAATTTCCGACATAAAATCCAGTGCCGCCTGCACTACTAAGTGCGGATTACCTTCGCTTTTGGTAGGTATACCACCGGCGCAAACGTATGCATCGCCTATGGTTTTAATTTTTTCTATATCGTATTTTACAATTACCTTATCAAAGCATTCAAAGTAGGCATCTAAGCCTTCAATCAAATCATCCGGCGAAAGCTGCTCGCTTATGGTGGTAAAATCTTTTATATCGGCAAATAACACGGTAGCCTTGGCATAATTTCGCGCTGTGGTTTTGCCATGCGCTTTTAGTTCGTGCATTACCTCTTCGGGCAATATGTTTAGCAGTAGCTCATCGCTTCTTCTTTTCTCCTCTTGTATAATCTTGTTTTTGTCGCCCAGTTCTTTAATTGTTTTTTGCCTATACACAAATAAGGCGGCCACCACCAAAAACAATCCCATACCAAGTGCGGCAGCAATTATGTAAAGTTTATTGCGTTGTTTTTGTGATGCCAGTTCAATCTCCTGGTTGGCCAGTTTTAAATCTTGTAAAGCCTGTTCCTGCTTAAGCATTTTTACGCTGTCTTCCTGGTGCAGTAGCTCCTCTTCAGTGCGCTTGCGAATCATTTCCGACTGCATAAGCAAACCTTCGGTAGAGGCCAACCTGGCCTTAGCCGAATCAATCATTCGTTGGGTTTGGGCCAGTTCTGCCTGTTTATTAGCCAGTTCTGCTTTGGCCTTAGCTACATCCTGCTTTGCCCGCGCAGCATCTTGTTTGGTAACGGCTATTTCAATGTTTTTTTGTTGGTTCTCCTGGTTCAGCTTTTTAATCTCCTGTTGCGATGATTGGTTGTTCCATTCATTTTGCTGCTGAATGGTTTTTTGCTCCTCTATCATTTGCTGCTTTAGCTTGCGCATCTCTTCCAGTTGCTTGGCCTTAGCATCGCCACCGGTTTGTGCAAATGCCAAAGAACCTACAAACACAAAAGTGAGTAAGAGCGAATACGAAAAATAAATGTGCCTCATTGCCGTGGGGTATTTTTTAATTTATAAAATGCCATCTACAAAATACATATCAATCTGTCCCTTGTTTTTTGCATCAATTTTACCGCGGTAAGTACAGTTTACCCTGTTTTTAACCAGGTCGTAAGTAGTTCCCGAAATATTGATTTTTCCCTCTTCACCATGCTGCTCCATCCGGGCGGCAATATTTACAGTGTCGCCCCAAATATCGTAAGCAAATTTGCGTAAACCCACTATGCCGGCAATTAGCGGTCCGGTGTGTATACCAATGCGAATTTCGAAATAAATTTGACCCGATTTCTCTTTTTCTTTCTTAGTGCGCAACATAAACTCCTGTATTTCCAGCGCGGCCGAGATGACATAATAAGCATTATCTACATCGGCTTTAGGCAGGCCACCTACACACAGGTAGGCATCGCCTATGGTTTTTATTTTTTCAATTTTAAACCGGGTTACTATCTCATCAAAGTTTTTAAAGTAATAGTCTATTTCGTTAACCAGTTGCTCAGGCGTTAGCCTTTCGGCAGCACCGGTAAAGTTTTTAATATCGGCAAACAACACGGTAGCCATGTCGTAATTTTTAGCCTTCGAGTGGCCGCTTTCTTTTAATTCATTGGCCACCTCGGCCGGTAAAATGTTTAAAAGCAATTCGTCCGACTTACGTTTTTCATTGGCAATAAGGCGGGTATCGTTGCGCTTTTGCACAAACGCAAAAATGGCCAGCAGGGCTATTACTGCCAGCAAGGCAATGCCAATAAATGAGGCTTTCTTTACCAGCTTCTGCCGGTCCAGCTCGGCTTTGGTTTGCACGTCTTTTCTATCCTGTATGGCTTTGGCTATTTCGCGTTCTTTTTCAAAACTGGCTTGCAACTCTAACTGGGTCATTTTTTTTGCCAGTTCTTTGTTGTGGTTTTCTTCCGATAAATCGTGGAACTTAATATGGTATTCAAGTGCCTTAGCCTTATCGCCTTTATACAGGTAAGCATAGTAAAGTGCCTCGGCCGAGCTTTTCTGCAGGTCGGTTTCGCCCTTGGTTTTACCTTCTTCTAACGACATTTTTGCCAGGTCAATTGCCAGGTCATATTGCTTATCGCCAATTAAAATAAAACACATAAGCAGCCGGGCATGGCTGAAAGAGGACATAGAGCCGGTCTCCTGAAAAATAGCCATGGCCTGTTGTATATAGCTCATCGCCTCTTTGCTCTTATTTTTATCGTAGTAAACCGAGGCTAATTGCTGCAGGCAGCTCGCCTTGTTGTTCAGGTTGCCCGATTCTTCCGATAGCTTGATAGACTCGTTATATTTAGCAATGGCATCATCCAGCTTTCCTTTCTTATAATCCTGGTTGCCCAATTCGAAAGTTACGTTGCCAAACCACTCGGTAAAGTTTACCTCTTTAGCCGCTGCCAAAGATTGATTGTATAAATCCAGTGCTTTATCGTTTTCGCCTAACGATTCATATATCGTAGCCTTTCCATCCAGCGCACGGGCAATATTTTTTTTATCGTTAACCTTTTGCGCCAATAACAGCGAGGTTTGGTAAAGGTCTAAAGCCTTACCGTACTGCCCGCGGTTAAGTTCCAGGTTGGCCAGCCAGTATTTGCAAAAGGCGATGGCAGAGGTGTCGTTCAGGTCTTTACTTAATATTTCGGCCTGGTTTATAAAAATGCGGGCCTTTTCGTATTCGTCTATTTTGTAGTTGGCAACACCTATTAATGCTACCGCACGGGCAAGGCCCTTTTTATAATCAATACTTTCGGCGGTTGTTTTTGCAGTACCGGCAAGGACAATACTCTGCTCCGGCTTTTGATTAAGCAGCACTTCGGCTTTTAAATTTTGCTGGTCTACGTCGGCCTCGGTTTGGGCAAAAGCAACAAATGCCATTAGTAACAGCAAAAACAATGTGGGTAAAAGTTTCTTCATCGGCCTGGTTTAAAATTCAAGATAAAAAACAAATTAGTATTACTTAAAAAAAGCAATAAAACTTGAATGAATGAAAGCGAGGGAAGAAGGCTATTGGCCCTTAATAAAATAGAAATCGAAACGGCGTTGCTTGCCTTTATCCAGGCCTTCTATATAAGCAAGCAGGTGCTGCGCATCGATAAGCTTATACACGATGCGTTGCGGAAAATCGTGCTGAAGGTTTTCGGCTACAAAGGAATTAGAAGTCTCTGAAACTATTTTAAACTCTATAGCTGCACCGCCGTTTTGGTCGGGCACCGCCGGTATATAATAGTAGTTGCCGTTGCGGTAAACCAGTTGTATGTTTTCATCCACCGTTTCGGCACCCTGCGGTGTATGGTGAAAACTTACAGCCGATAAAAGGGTATCGTTTGCGAGGCGCCAATGTTCATGCACATCCTTATCTTTAAGATGCCATTTGCCTACCAGCCATTTAAAGTGGTCCACTTTATTCTGTGGGGTAAAACCCATAGTTAGTGCCAGTAAAAAAGCAAACACAAAGTATTTCATGCTACAGCGGCTTAAATTGTTCAAAGCCTTGTTTGCAATTAAAGCAAAAACGAATGGCCCTGCAAAGTGTTGAGCCAAAAGCCGAACGTAAAGTTGTATCGGTGCTTTTGCAGTGTGGGCAGCGCACCTTGTTTAGTTGCTCTTCGGTAAGGTCTTCGTCTTTTATATCTATAGGTGGGGCTATGCCAAATTTTTCCAGCTTCAGTTTGGCTTCGGGTTTAATACGGTCGCTGGTCCAGGTATTTTCAAAATCAACCTTTACCTCTACGCTATCAAAACCAAGCTTAACTATCTCATCGTAAATCGATTTTTTTATAACACCAATGGCGGGGCAGCCTACAAAAGTGGGGGTCATGGTTACAATGGCCGAAGAACTTCCTGCTGCCAGTTCTACCCCGGTAATCATACCCATATCCACTACCGAAAGCACAGGAATTTCCGGGTCCTTTACATTTTCCAATGCGGCCCAAACCTGTTCTTCCGTAATTGTTGTTACCAGTATCATTGTTTTTTCTTTTCAGGTTATTAGCCCGACTCTACATAAACCCCTACTATCCCTCAAGGCCCCCTTTTGTTTCATCCCGATTTTTCATCGGGAAGGGGGTTTGGGGGTATTACCATTCCGCATCTATATCCGTCCGTGTTATTTCGGTCATTTCTTCCAACATAGTCTGTAAATATTCCGAGTGGAATCCTTTTCGGCCACCATATACTATTTTGGTTTCGTCCGTAGCAGGTAGTTTTAAACCAGAAGCAATAATTATCGGTTCTATTTTAGCCAGCCAGCGCTTTTTAAGTTCATCTTCTCCGACAAAAATGTTTTCGGCTATCAACTCACTTTCCTGTTCGCTTTTTTCAAATATGCCAAGCGCTAAATGCCATGCATTATTTAATGCCGATTGCATGCGCGCTTTGCTTTCTTCGGTTCCGTTGCCTAATTGTTTTAAAAAGGTATCGGCGTGCATTACGTGGTACTTAATTTCGCCTTTTACTTTTTTTGCCAGTTTTGCCAGTGGTAAAAAACTGCTTTGCGTAAGCATTTCGTAGCGCAAAAGTTCGGCATGGTCAAATAAAAACTGGCGCACCAGGCTAAAATCATATTCGCCAATCGGCTGCTCCACAAACTGGCAACACTTAAAATCTTTTTCGGCGCGCTTAAAAGCCAGCGTGTCGGCATCCGCTTCGCCTAACACATCATGCAAAATGCTGTATAGTGCGTGGGCATGCCCAATTTTATCCTGCGCCATGCTGCTAAATGCAAGGTCTTCTTCCAGCATAGGGCCTATACCGGTCCATTCGCTGTTGCGGTGGCCAATTACTAAAGCATCATCGGCCATTTTATATAGTAAGTCTTTTATTGCCTGGCTCATACGGTTAGTTTGTTTTTGTTGCGAAATGCTTCAATCCGGTCGCGCACTTTATAAAAGCCCGGGTCGCGGAAAGTTTTTTCGGGGGTGGTTTCAAAAATGTCTTCGTCTTCAGTAGCAAACGTAAATACGTCCGATGTTTTGGTAACCCACAGGTTAGTGGTTTTACCGCGGCGCGCATACTGCTCTTTAGCCAGCAATAGCGCCATTTCGGGCCCTGCGGCATGCACTATGCCTACGTGTATAGGCTGTTTGCCCCGCTTCTCCTGGTGAAAAACCTCCCAGGTAATAAGGTGGCTGTTGGTTGGTTCGGCGCCGTCTTCACTTTTCTTAAGGTCAAGACGTTTTATTCGTGGATCGAGTGTATTCATTGTATTTTGTATTTCTAATTCTCAAATTCACCAATTAACTAATTCGCACATTGGCATTATGCCAGCGGCGTAACATACTTTTCCTGAGGGTTCATAAGCGCTTGTCTTACCCAACGGCCGGCCTGCTCAGCATATTTCCTTACTGCTAAACGCTCGGCATTGCATGGACCACCGCCGTTAATTACGCGTTTAAACTCGTCCCAATCGGGGTCACTAAACTCCCAAATGCCATCGTTGTTCTTTTTCAGGTTAGGGTCCGGAAAGGTTATATCCAGTTCTAAAATTTTAGGCACATACATATCTAAAAACTGGTTGCGCATATCATCATTGCTGGCCAGCTTTACCTTCCATTTCATCAGCTTTTCGCTGTGCGCGCTTTGTTTATCAGGCGGCCCAAAAAAGTGAAGCAGCGGCACATACCACCGGTTAATGGCATCCTGCAAAATAGAGCGCTGATAGTTGCTGCCGGTGGCCAGGTAAACTACATTATCGTGGCCCTGTTTAAGGTGAAAACTTTCCTCGTAACAAATTCTCTCTAATGCCCGGCAGTAAGGGCCATAGCTACCTTTAGAATTTATGGTTTGGTTTACAATAGCTGCGCCATCTACCAAAAAGCCAATTACCGCAATATCGGCCCAGGTTTTAGCCGGGTAATTAAACACATTGCTGTATTTGCTTTTTCCGCTCAGCAAATCATCCAGCATTTGCTCGCGCGTTTTGCCCAGCGTTTCGGCCGCAGAGTATAGCAACTGGCCGTGGCCAATCTCATCCTGCACCTTGGCAATTAAGGCCAGCTTGCGGCGGAAGTTCGGCGCACGGGTAATCCAGGTGCCTTCGGGCAGGGCGCCAACAATTTCCGAGTGGGCGTGCTGCTCAATCATACGTATAAGCTGTTTGCGGTATTCTACCGGCATCCAGTCCTGCGGTTCAATTTTTTCGCCGCGGGCAATGCGCGCTTCAAAGGCCTCCAGTTTTTCGGGGTCTTCTATCGTGCTGTTCATGCGTTTTGCATCCTCTTCCGATAAGTTAGTTGAGCCGTACATATAACCTGATTTAAAGATTTTAAAATTGAAAAATTAAAGATTATCTCCCTTTGGTTTTTTGCCTTTCGGCTTTTTATTTTTTTCTGCCTCAAACTTTTCCAGATACGTTTTTAATCCTTTAATCTGTTTAGATAGCAGGATAATATCCTTATAAAGCGGAGCATATTCATCATTAGTAATTAATCCACACGCTTTTATAACATTTAAAATATTTCTCGATTCGCCCGATGACCCTTTGGCATACCGTAAAAATCGAATGAAATCAGCATTGTTATTGTATTCAAATCCCTCTGAAATATTATTGGTAATAGATACGAGTGCGGCAAAAAGTTGTGCTTTAAATTCGTATTCATTTTTCAATTCCTTCTTTTGAAATAATATGTAAAATCGCTTCGTTATATCAATGGCCAACTGGTAACATTCTAAATCTTCAAACCGGTTATACTTCGCCATCGGTCAATCTTTAATCTTCCAATTTTTAATTTTTCAATCCATTTAATAGTAAGTCCGAAATATCTTCTGCAATCTGTTCCTGGCTTAGGTTCTCACTGCTGGTGTAAAGTTCGTAAGTGGCATTAAGCGCCGAAAAAATAGTGAAGGCAATCAGTTTAGAGTTCATCTTTTTAAACTCTCCTTTTATAATGCCCTGGTCTATGATATCCCTAAACTTCATTTCGTAATCGAAGCGCATTTTTTTAAACTGGCCCAAGTAGGGTTGCTCTAAAAACATCCACTCGTTAAAAAACACCTCCGAGGCCTCTAAGTTTTTAAAAATAACCTCGGTATGAGCCTTAATAGTCGCTTTTAACTGATTGGTTAGCTTCTCATCAGCAACAAGGGCACTATCAAAGGCGGTAAAAAACTGTGCGGCCATATCAAAACAAATTTCGCGCAGCAAATCGTCTTTGCTTTTGTAGTGGTTATAAATGCTCGGGGCCTCTATACCTACCTCTTTGGCCAGCTCTCGCATACCCACAGCTGCGTAACCGCGCTCGCGAAAAAGCTTTTGCGCGGTAAGGCGGATGTTCTGCCGGGTAGTAACTGTTTGTGCTTTTACTGCCATAACTAACAAGTGTTAGCAAAGCTAAATAATAGTTTTATAACTAACAAGTGTTAGTTAGGTTGTTTAAACTCCTTTACCACCTCGTAACCGAAAACACCCTTTTGCGTGCAAAGCAATACCTCTCCAGGCGCAGTCAAACTTTCGTAAACCTCTTGCGAAACCGTAAATTGTTCTTTTTTACCGCTAATATTTACAAACAGACAATACTCAGTATAGCGGCTGCCACCTGTGCTTTTGCTTAAAAGGGCATATGGCTTACAATCAGTTTTAGGGCTCGCCAGCATACGGTTAATAAAACTACTTACCACCGGGCAAAAGAAAAACCATACCATAAACAAGGCGGTAACCATAGAATTGCGCTGGCTTTTATCGTTGTAAACAGTTGGTTTTAAGCGCTTAAACCAAAAGGCACATAAGAGCGCTATACCCAGGCCAAAAAACCCCGAATACCAAAATAATTGCTCTCCGCCAATGGTATTTTTAATATAACCGCTTTCAACAGCCAGTAGCAGTGCAACAATAATTATGCAGGCAATAAGAAAGTATAGAATTTTGCCGGTGCCGCTTGCAGTCATATTGATTACGCAAGATAAACAGGAGTATTTTGAAATTCTAATATAATAAGTGTATATTCGCACCAGATTTTTAGAGAAAGAGGGGACGAGAGTCCCCTCTCTTATTTTTCGGCTATGAACTTTGAGGAAATAAAAAGCAAGATTGAAGAGTGGCTTCAGCCTATATTGAACGAGAAAAACTTGTTTCTTGTAGATATTAAGTTCCCTATGGGCCGGCAAATTGAAGTGTATGTAGATAGCGACGAAGGCATCCACATTTCAGAATGCGCCGATATTTCGAGGTTTTTAGAAAAAAACCTCGATGGTAGCGGGCTCGTTCCCGAAAACTATATCTTAGAGGTTAGTAGTCCGGGTATGAGCAATCCGTTGCGTGTGCCGCGCCAGTATAAACGCAGAATTAACAGTGTACTGGAGGTGATTAAAGCCGATGGAACAGAAATAACCGGCCGCCTGTTGCAAGTAAACGACGACACTATAAAATTGATTGAAGTAATAGAAGAAGCAAAAAGCAAAACACAGAAAAAAAATAAAGAGGTAAAAGAACCGCGCGAGTTTACCTTGGCTTTTAGTGATATAAAGAAGGCGGTATTGCAGTTTAAATTTTAAGCAGAAACATTAGTTAACTAAATTCATACATCTTCAAAAACACAACAACATGAATAGTTTAGATCTGATTGACTCGTTTAGTGAGTTCAAGCAAATGAAAAATATCGACCGCCCTACAATGATGAAGGTGCTCGAAGACGTGTTCCGCACCTTGCTTCGCAAAAAGTATGGCGACGTAGATAATTTCGATATCATCGTAAATACAGATAAAGGCGATTTAGAAATTTGGCACAGACGTGAAATTGTGGAAGATGATGCTGTTGAAAACCCGATTACCCAAATTGGTATAACCGAAGCAAAGAAAATTGAAGAGGATTTTGATATAGGTGAAGAAACATACGAAAAAATTACGCTTGAAAGTTTTGGCCGTCGTGCTGTATTAGCTGCCCGCCAAACCCTGGCTTCGCGCGTTGGCGATTTAGAAAAAGACGAAATTTTTAAGAAGTATAAAGACCGTATTGGCGAAATTATTTCGGCCGAGGTTTACCAGGTTTGGAAAAAAGAAATTTTGTTGCTGGATGAAGAAGGTAACGAGTTGTTGTTGCCAAAATCGGAGCAGATAAAAACAGATTTCTTTAAAAAAGGCGAAGCAGTTCGCGCTGTAGTTCGCAAAGTAGAGTTACGCAACGGCACACCGTTTATTATCCTTTCAAGAACCGACAATGCTTTCCTTGCTAAACTAATGGAAGCCGAGGTGCCTGAAATTTTCGACGGATTGATTGTGATTAAAAACATAGTGCGCGAACCGGGCGAAAAAGCTAAAGTTGTAGTTGAATCGTTCGATGACCGTATTGACCCGGTAGGTGCTTGTGTGGGCGTAAAAGGCTCGCGTATCCACGGTATAGTGCGCGAATTGAAGAATGAAAACATTGATATTATAAACCATACCAGCAACCTTTCGTTGATGGTACAGCGTGCCCTTGCACCGGCTAAAATAACCTCGATGGATATTAACCAGGAAACCAAACGCATTTCGGTTTACCTGGCACCCGATCAGGTATCGCTGGCAATTGGTAAGCGTGGTGTAAACATTAAGCTGGCCAGCCGTTTGGTAGGTTTCGAAATTGATGTATACCGCGAAAACGAAGAAGGAAACGAAGAGGAATACGATATCGATTTAGATGAATTTGCAGATGAGATTGAAGACTGGATGATTGATGAGTTGAAGAAAATTGGTTGCGATACGGCTAAGAGTGTATTGCAATTGAGCGATGATGAATTAGTGCGCCGTACGGATTTAGAAGAAGAGAGCATTAAGGAGATTCGCAGAATTCTTCAGAGTGAGTTTAAGGATAACGAGTAGGCCCGATTCTGAAAAGATGAAAGGCTTAAAAGAAATAAAAGGCGATTAGTGATTAACGACAGGTGATAAACACACATGGCGTTAATCACCTGTCGTTGATTTTACTAATTAACAACAAAACATGGCAGAAGTAAAAGCATTAAGATTAGCAAAAGCAGGGGCTACTTACAACGTTTCTCAGGACCACATTCTGGAGGCGCTTAAGAAAGCGAAGTTTGATCTTTCGGGTGGGCCGAACGAAAAACTATCGCCGGAGATGATTGCTGTACTCGACAAAGAGTTTGGTGCCGATAAGAGCATTAAGCAACAGGCCGATAGCACAGCTATTATAGAAAAGGCGAAGAAAGAAACCATTGAGGCCAAGGAAGACAACATTGCCACGCATAAGAAAAAGGAAGAGGAGAAGGAGATACTTATTACCAATAATATAGCCCACAAGGAAAAGGAAAAAGAGAAGGAAAAGGAGAAAGAAAAAGAGAAGGAGCCCGAAAAGGTAAAAGAGAAGCCGAAGGAAGAAGAGATAATTACTGCCAAAAAACAGATACTTGAAGGCCCTAAAATTGTAGGTAAACTAGAAGAGGAAGAGAAGCCTAAAAAGGGCAAAAAGAAGGTAGAAGAGCCGGTAGTTGAACCGGTTAAAGAAAAAGTAGTTGAAGAAGTAAAACCGGTAGTAGTTGCTAAAAAAGAGGAGCCGGCACCCGAAGTAGAACAGAAAATAACTACAAAGTACCAAACATTGGAGGGTACTAAAGAGGTAGGTAAAATAGACCTTTCGCAATTTGACCCTAAGCCGAAGAAGAAAGACGATGCCAAGAAAGATGCGGCAGCCGGTGAAAAGAAAATACGCGAACGCAAACTGGTTAAAAAGAAAGAGCGCCCACCATTAGGCGGCGACCAGTATTACGATAAGAAAGTAGAGAATTTCCAACGCAAACGCGAGTTTACCAAGCCTGCTGTAGGCGGACCACCGGCACAGCCGGCCGAAATTACCGAGAAGGAGATTGAGGATAAGATTAGGGCGACTATGGCCAAAATTCAGGCCCAAACCTCTAAGAGTGACCGCTCGAAATTACGTAAAGGTAAACGTGAAGCCCACCAGGAAAAAATTGAGCAGGCACAGGATGGTATACAACATAATAAGCTGCAGGTAGCCGAGTTTATTTCGGTAGCCGAGTTGGCGAGTTTAATGAACATGGCACCGGTGCAGATTATTTCTACCTGTATGCAGTTAGGGGTTATCGTATCTATTAACCAGCGCTTAGATGCTACCGTTATTGAACTGGTAACGGCTGAGCACGGTTATGAGGTAGAGTTTATCTCGGCCGCCGACCAAACCGCATTTAAAGAAGAAGAGGCCGATAAGCCGGAAGATTTGTTAACCCGCGCCCCTATTGTAACTATCATGGGCCACGTAGATCACGGTAAAACATCGTTGCTGGATTATATACGTAAAACAAACGTAGTAGCTAAAGAGGCGGGTGGTATTACCCAGCACATTGGTGCTTACGAGGTAACTACAGCCGATGGACGTAAAATATCTTTCCTTGATACACCGGGCCACGAGGCATTTACCGCTATGCGTGCCCGTGGTGCCAAGGTTACCGATATAGCAGTAATAGTAATTGCTGCCGATGATGCGGTGATGCCACAAACAAAAGAGGCCATCAACCACGCACAGTCGGCGGGTGTGCCAATGATATTTGCCTTTAACAAGATTGATAAAGATGGTGCCAACGCCGATAAAATACGCGAGCAACTTTCGGGTATGAATTTATTGGTAGAGGAGTGGGGCGGACCTCACCAAAGCCAGGAAATTTCGGCTAAGAAAGGTTTGAATATCGATTTGCTACTGGAGAAAATTTTGATTCAGGCAGAATTGCTTGAATTAAAAGCTAACCCTAAGCGCCTGGCTACCGGTTCGGTAATTGAGGCTACCTTAGATAAAGGCCGTGGATATACCACTACCTTATTAGTACAGAACGGAACCCTGAAAATGGGCGATATAATTGTTGCCGGACCATATATGGGCCGCGTAAAAGCGATGTTCGACCACGTGGGCGCTAAGAAAAAAGAAGTAGGCCCTTCGGGACCGGTACAGGTATTAGGTTTAAGCGGTGCGCCACAAGCTGGTGAAAAGTTTAAGGTATTCGATAATGAATCGGATGCTAAGGAACTTGCTACCAAGCGCGCACAAATTGAACGCGAAACCGGTATACGTACTAAGAAACACATTACGCTGGATGAAATCGGTCGCCGTTTGGCATTGGGTAACTTTAAAGAACTCGGCTTGATTCTGAAGGGCGATGTGGATGGCTCGGTAGAGGCACTTGCCGATTCATTAC
This sequence comes from Chitinophagales bacterium, assembly GCA_044228435.1. Lineage (GTDB taxonomy): Bacteria > Bacteroidota > Bacteroidia > Chitinophagales > LD1 > Bog-950. The sequence continues at coordinate 127,429 of JBGAUW010000004.1, read as the reverse complement.
TGAAACTTTCTACTGAAGAAATTCAGATCAAGATTATTCACAAAGGTGTGGGTGCTATCTCTGAATCGGATGTATTGTTGGCTACCGCATCAGATGCGATTGTGATAGGCTTTAACGTTCGCCCTTCGCAAAATGCGAAGAAGATTGCCGATGCAGAAGGCGTGGATATCCGCTTATACTCTATCATTTACAACGCTATTGAAGAAATTAAGAGCGCGATGGAAGGCTTACTTGAGCCTAAAATTGAGGAGAAGATTATCGGTAACCTGGAAGTGCGCAGCGCCATTAACGTTAGCAAACTGGGAACCATTGCCGGTTGCTTTGTAAAAGAAGGCCGTATACTGAACAAATCGAAAGTGCGCGTTATCCGCGATGGTATAGTAATACATACCGGCACCATCAGCGGCTTAAAACGCTTTAAAGATGATGTGAAAGAAGTGGTAAGCGGCTTAGAGTGCGGTGTAATGGTTAAAGACTACCAGGATATTAAAGAAAACGATATGATTGAGGTGTTCGAAGAAATAGAAATACAACGTAAGTTGTAACACCCCTAAATCCCCTAAAGGGGACTTAAAGGCAAAAGACAAAAAAAGCCATCGCAATTGCGGTGGCTTTTTTTGTTAATGATAGTTTAGGATTGTCCCCAGGCAAACCTGCAGTTATCGAAGTTGCGGTTTATTAAATCCGATTTCTGAATTACCACGCTGAACACACCCTCGTCATTGAATCCATTTTCTCCGATCTGCAGCAGCAGAATAGTATCGGAAAATGTAATTTTTTCGATTTCCGTTTCGCCGTATTGGCAATGTGTATATATGCCGAATATTTTTGACTTTTCGCTACCGGCAAAATCGTCCCACAACTTACCATTTTTATTTTTGTGCTTGTTATCCCATTCGTCTTCAGGGTCGCGGTAGCGCTCTTCCCATTCTTCTGTATCGGACCAAATTTTGTCAATCAAAATGCCCGTATAGAAATTATCATCATGTTCCCTGACCATTCTTACCAAATTCTCATTGCGAACGTCTGCATAAATGACTTTGCCCATATTATTCAAAAGATCATAGAAGAAAAACAACTGTCCTGTTTTGGGCAAGAAGCCGGATTTATCAAATGGAGAGAATTGTGTCATATCCAGTTGTGCTGCAAATCGTAAATTTTCGGGATGAGAAATTCCCGTGGGAAGATCTATCACAGGACCGCCATAACGCGATTGGCCTAAACTAATTTCAACCTGCGTATGTGGGACATAGTTATCCGGCATCCAATCCTCTCGCAGCATCGATGCTGGGTAATATGTTCGCCTATCAGCATCAAAACTTATTATGTCAAATTGTTTTGGGTGACTGTTCATTTTTTGCAAGGTTTAATTGGCAAAAGCGAATTTTTCTAAGCCATTTCAAAGATAGAAAAGAACTTATAGCTCTGCATTGTGTTTCTTTTATCTTGCACAAAGGAAATACCGAACCATGAATAATTTTACCCGGTTTAGTGTGAATGCCGCCTTTGCATTAGGCATTGCTCTGCCTTTGCTGGAAACCGTGCGCCGGTATCATCAAATGCTCGACCCACATTTCTTTTTCAGCTGGTTCGATGATTATATGCTGGGAGGTTTTTTGTTGTTTGCTGCTTACAAGGCGCATAAAGATTTTGGAAACGGACAAAAAATTCTTTCAGCAGCATGGGGCGCAGCAACGGCTGGTTTGTTTTTAAGTTTTATAGGGCAATTAGACCATTTAAACAAACCCGACCCTGCACCTGTATCTTCTGGCTGGGTAGCGGTTATTAAAGGCGCTATATTATTGCTTTGTATTGTTTGCCTGGTGGGTAGTTTGCAAAATACGGGCAAAGAAAAGTAGCACCCGCTATTATAAAATCTTGCTTTATCTTCATGCAATGGATTTCTCTAACGATAAAATATCGCAATTGGTTGGGCTGGTAATAGCCTCGGTGTTTATCGGTGGGTTGGTAATAGAATTTCTCCTTTTAAGACTACTGAAGAAGAACTATTTCTCATCAGAATTTTTAACTATCAACTTAAGCATCGCCTTCTTACAACAGTTTACCGATGTGCTTAGCAAGGTTATTTTTATCACAGCCTTTATTTTTGTGCAGCAACACTACTCAATTCAAAAACTATTTGGCTGGAAGGAAGTAACAGTAGTTAATCCCTTTAGCCCGTTTAGCCTTTTAGCCCTTTCCAATTACGTGTTTGTTCTGGTAGTAGCCGATTTTTGCCAATACTGGCTACACCGGTTCTCGCACGAGGTAAATATTTTATGGGCAGGGCATATTACGCACCATAGCAACAGCGAGTATAACTTTGGTGTAGCGCTGCGGCAAAACGCTTTAGAAAACATTTACACCTGGGTGTTTTTTCTGCCCCTGGCTTTTTTCGGTATTCCGTGGCAAATGTTTGTAGCGGCTTACGGGGTTAGTTTGATATGGCAGTTTTTGGTGCACACGCGCTTGGTTAACCGCTTGGGTTTTTTAGAAAGTTTTATGTCTACACCATCGCACCACCGCGTGCACCACGGCAAAAACCCGCAGTATATCGATAAGAACTACGGCGCCTTTTTTATTGTGTGGGATAAACTTTTCGGAACCTTTGAGCCCGAGATTGAAGAAGTGCAATATGGTATTACAAAGCCATTACAAAATCAGAACCCGGTTTGGAGCAGCATACATCACCACGTGTCTATTTATAAAACAATAGTTGCCGAGACGCAGTGGAGCAACAAGCTAAAATGGATTTTGGGCCGCCCATCAAAAATATACGGCGATACTACTGTTGAAGAAACTGCCGGCCTGATATTTACACCACAGCCGGAAAAGAAACTGTATGTGTTTATTAATTTTCTGCTGGTGGCAGTAGCGGGCTTTTTATTGATAAACTATTACCAGCAACAAAAAAGCGTACTTATCTGTTTAGGCGCACTGGCTTTTGTGCTTACCAGCTTTTCTATTTTTTCTGCTTTGTTAGAAAACAAACGCTGGGCCGATTATGCCGAGGTTAGCCGCCTGGTTTTACTTACTCTTGTTGGTGTTGCAATTACCTTTAATCAAAACCTGTTTCAAATAGGCTTGCTGGTTTCTACCATTTCAGTTTTGCTGTTAGGCTTTACGGCTGTTATTGCTGCCCGGTATAAGCAGCTAATGGTGGCATAGTCGTCGGATGAATTTCGCGATAAAAAATTTAATCGAGGGGGTAACCATTTTTTTAATAAAGGTTCATCCGATGACTTGTGGGAATTATTACACTGATTTATAAAGCGTCATTGTTTTCTGTGCAATGCTCTCAGCATTCATTGTTTGTGCATGCACAAACCCGGCGTTTATCATTTGTGTTTTCAACTTTTCATCATTCAGCACTTTCACTATGGCCGCGCTTATTTCTTCTACCGATGAGGGGTTAATATACAACGATGCTGGGCCGCCGGCTTCTTCAAAGCAACCGCCCTTGGTAGCTATTACCGGCACTTTGCAAAGCAAGGCTTCTACTACGGGCATTCCAAAACCTTCGTATAAGCTAGGGAATACAAATGCGTTTGCTGCACTATAAACGTTCGGTAAATCTGCATTAGAAACATTGGCAATAATGTGCACTCTGTTTTGCAACCCTTTCTTCATAATCAAAGCTTCAATTTCTGCGCGCATATTACCTGCACCACCTACTAAAACCAAATTTTCCCGCACCTGGTTCTTTATTAAATCAAAAGCTTCTATAAGGTTTTTTTGATTTTTACGCGCAAAGAAAGATCCAACACTCAAAATGTATTTTCCTGGCAACTTGTATTTCTGTATTACTTCTTTGGTCTTGTTTCTTTGTTCCTGTTTCTCAAACAAAGTGTCAATAATCGGATAAATCACTTCAACCTTTTTTTCAGGCACGCCATACAACTCAATCAAATCTTGTTTGGTTTGATTACTTACCGCAATTATTCTGTCGACATGTTTGGCCGCATATTGCGTTTTCAGTTTATAAATCTGTCGGTCAATAAAAGGGTATTGGTCGGTATGCTTTAAAAAAATCAGGTCGTGTATAGTTACAACGGTGGCAACGCCTGCGCCATTAATACCAAAGGGAATTTCGTTGCTTAAGCCATGGTATATGTCGAGCCTGTTTTTTTGTAATTGGTTTTTAATACTGCTTGACCGCCAAAGCGCGGGCAATGCTTTTTGAAATTGTGTTTCGGGCAACAGCATTTTAAAATCACCATGCAGCTGATGGAAAAACTCATCTTTTACCTTAGGTGTAAATAGCAGGTATTCTTCGCCGTTAAAGTGCTGCATTAATGCATTCAGCAGGTTGCGGCTGTAATTGCCTAAACCGGAGGAGTTATTTAAAGCCCGCTTTGCATCAAAACCAATCTTCACGCGTATTTGTATTTAATAGCCCGGTAATATTTTAAAAACACCTCCCGGCTTAAATGGTAACAAATAAAAAGGCCGGTTATTCCTTCGGTAAAACCTAACTGTAATATATAAGTACGTATAAACTTAAATGGCGGACTGAAAATTAGTTTGGCCAGCAAAAAAAGCAGATTCTCAGTTTTCAAATGTTGTGCGCTTATAGTCGCAAACTTTTCCCGCTGTGCTAAAAACGAATCGCGGGTAGGGTAGGTATTGTGCAGTATGTGCCCGGGCATAGTGGCTATGGTATCTTTCCCATCATAAAGCTCAAATTTATCGTGCGGGTTAAGGCCTCTCCATTCTCCGATTCCTCTGCTCCATAAGCGTATTTTACTATCGGGGTACCAGCCGCAGGTTTTAATGGCTGTTCCGCAGTAAAAATTAAGGCGGTTTATTTTATAGCCATCAATTTGGTTTCTGCTTTCTAACTTCCATTTGCTTAAAGCTAACTTTAACTCATCACCTAATGCTTCGTCGGCATCCAGCGATAACACCCACTCGTTATTGGCCTGCTCTTTTGCAAAGTTTTTCTGTTGTATGTGTCCTTCAAACTTATGTTGTATTACCACGGCTCCTTTCTGTGTAGCAATAGCAACGGTTTTATCGGTAGAAAAAGAATCTACAACTACTACTTCATCGGCAATGCCCTGCACCGAATCAATGCACAGCCCGATGTTTTCCTCCTCATTAAAAGCAATAATTACTACCGATAGCTTTTTCATTCCTTTTTAAAGTAATTCATAAAAACTAACAGCAAAGTAAGATAAAAGCCGGTGCCAATTTGCTCTTCCAGCGTGGCCTCGGTAAAAAAAGAAGAGAATAGCGTTAGATGAAAAATAACAAACAACCAGTTTTTATAGTTGCCATTAAAAATAAGGGGCAGCAAAAAAGCTATTAAAAAAATGCTCAGACCTATAACACCGGTCGTTGCGAGTGTCCAGATAAGCTGGTTATGTGGTAGCTTATGGTCGGCCTCGGGTAACTGGGGGTAAGCTGTGCTGTAAAACTTATCCATTTCGGTTTTTAAGTCGCCGGCGCCTACGCCCAGCCAGATGTTTTGTTTGGCTAAATGCAGCCCTCCCTGCATAGATATAAGTCGCACCCCATCTGATAGATTACTAAAGTCGCCTTTTAAAAACTGGTTTTTATCATAATCCATATAAGCCAGTTTGTTTTGCCAGCTGGGTATGATTTTACTGCCGGCATAGGGTATGGCAAGCATTATTAAAAGCAGAGCTACACCGGGTATAAAATTTTTGCCAATAAAAATCCATCTTATAAGTAATATAAATATGCCAAGGTATAGGGCTAAAAGCGAACTACGTACCGTAAGTATATGCAGGGCTACAAAAAGAAAAGCCATTAAAAAACCCTGAAGCCATTTTTCGCTTGCTTTATAAACGAATTTCTTTTGCCCGAGCAAATACCAGCAACAAAAAAATGCAAAGGCAAGCATTAAGGTGTAGCGTATGTGGCTGATGTGGCTATGCGTAAATGGGATTGGTATGGCGTTACCCCTGTTTAGAGCTTCGGTTATAGCTTTATAGTTGGCAAAGTAATTAAGCAATACAATTAATACGCTTGCTGAGAGCATAACCACAAAACCCGTAAGAATAGCTGTAAATCGTTTTTCGCTCAGCCGGGCAGCAGGGGCAAAAGCAAGCGGCAATGCTATATAAGGTAATTTTACCCGCACCCAGTTAAACCAGCTGTGCTTATCGGCCGAATAAATACCCGAAAACACAACGATTAAAAGAAAGAGGGATAGAAACAGCAACTCTTTACGGGCCAGGTAGCTTTTAATAGTTGTAACTGGCCCATAGTATACTACCGAAAGGCCCAGCAGCGATATCATACCAATGCTGGCCAGCGCCCTTGAGCCTACCAGGCCGGCAAAAATTAAACAGCAGCAAAGCACAATAAGCCACTGAAAACTATCTTCGTCCAAAATTCGCTTTAAAGAGGATTGGTATATCACGCCTGGCTTTGAAAAAGGATTTTAATTTTAAGCTATAAACATAAAACTCTTGCCGAACATAAATTCTATTACCGATTTTAAAACACTGGCACGTACTATTTCGTTGGTAGAAAACGAGGCAGAAAACTTTGAAACAATTCTGCAACAGCTTCAACCAAACAATATACCTGTTATTGGTTTTACAGGCCCCCCGGGCGCCGGCAAAAGCACGTTGCTAAACGCGGTTGTGGGTGTTTTATTGGATGCAAACAAAAAAATAGGGCTGGTATTAGTAGACCCTTCATCGCCCTTTAACCTGGGCGCTTTGTTGGGCGACCGCCTGCGAATGAGTGCGCATTTTAATAATCAAAATCTGTTTATTCGTTCGGTGGCTACCCGTGGATCGTTAGGTGGGCTTAGCGACAAAATACTGGAAGTGGTAGAAGTAATGCGCAGTTATCCCTTCGATTATATTTTTATTGAAACCGTAGGCGTAGGCCAAAGCGAAGTAGAAATTGCTGGCCTGGCCGATACTACTGTTGTAGTATTAGTGCCCGAGGCCGGCGACTCGGTACAAACCATGAAGGCCGGACTGATGGAGATTGCCAATATTTTTGTAATAAATAAAGCCGACCGCGCCGATGCCGATGCGCTGGTAAACTCTTTAGAGCATCAATTGCAAATAAGCGGGCGCGAAAATATTGCCGTGCTTAAAACAGTAGCTGTAGAAGGGCGCGGGGTTAATGAACTGATTGCAAAATTTAACGAAGGGGGTGGCCAGGCAGGAAACCGGGAAAGAAAAATAATATTGCTTTTGCAAAAAGCATTGCGAATAGTGGCTAAAGCACGCATGAAAAACTTTGATACCGGAGAACTAAAAACCGCATTGGAAGCCGAAATAAACACCCCGCACTTTAATTTATATCGCTTTGTAAAGCAATACCTTTGATACAGCAACTTAGCCTTGGCGATTTTCTATCTCAATCGCGCCAGCACCTTACGTTAGATGTGCGTTCGGAGGGCGAGTTTAGTCACGGTCATATTTTACACGCCACCAATTTGCCCCTGTTTACTAACGATGAGCGCAAAATAGTGGGCACTATTTATAAGCAGCAAGGTAAGAATGAAGCCATTTTACACGGGTTGGATATAGTTGGGAAAAAAATGGCTGATTTTGTTCGGTTTGTGCAACCGCTTGTAAAAGATAATAAAGTTTTTGTGCACTGCTGGCGCGGGGGCATGCGCAGCGGCAGCATGGCCTGGCTGCTTAATTTATTTGGCTACGAGGTATTTGTTTTAAACGGTGGCTATAAAACTTACCGTAGGTATGTATTAGAAACCTTTTTGGCTAAGTTTAAGTTTGTAGTTATAGGTGGCCACACCGGTAGCGGAAAAACGCAGATGCTGCAACACCTAAAACAGCAAGGGGAACAAGTAATAGATTTAGAGGCCCTTGCCAATCATAAAGGCTCAGCCTTTGGTGCTCTGGGCCAATTACCTCAACCCAGTACAGAGTATTTTGAAAACCGGATGGCGGAAGAGTTGAGAACCTTTAATCCGGATAAAGTGATATGGCTGGAAGATGAAAGCCGTACCATTGGCAAAGTGTTTTTAGATATAAATTTTTGGAATCAACTTCGCTTGTCGCCTTTATATATTCTAGAGGTGCCTATAGAGGTAAGGGTAAAAAATCTGATGGCAGAGTATGGCTCTTTTACTGCCGAAGAGTTGAAGGCCTCGTTTAGTAACATTACAAAACGCTTAGGCAACGAACAATGGAAGGCCGCCGTGGCCGCACTAGAGGGGAACGACCCGGAAACCGCGGCTAAAATTGCTTTGCGCTATTACGATAAGGCTTACGACAAGGGTATTGCTATGAAAGAAACCAAAGAGATAATTAGGATTGCTGTAATAGAAGATAATTTAAGTGCTGCCACGAAAACCATAATTGAAAGTGCTTGTATTAATAGACCCATACAAAAGCAGTAAGAATGGTTTTTAGCAGTGTTGTTTTTCTTTGTTTTTTTCTGCCCGCAGTGCTGCTTATATATTTTTTGGTGCCCTACAAGGCTAAAAACTATTGGCTGCTGGCTGCAAGTATGTTTTTTTACGCTTGGGGTGCCCCTAAATTTATAGCTATAGTATTATTGGTGCTGGTTATCGATTATTATTTAGGCAACAAGATATACGAGTCGGAGGGAAAACAGAAAAAACTGTTTCTGGCACTGTCTGTTCTTCTCAATGTAGGCATGTTGTTTTACTACAAGTATTCCAACTTTTTTATCGATAACGTTAATACGGTACTCCAAAACCTGGGCGCGACCCAACTTGATTGGGCAAGGATTATTCTGCCTATAGGCATTTCATTTTTCGTTTTTCAGGAAATGAGTTACACCATTGATATTTATAGGGGCGAACATAAGCCCCTTAGAAAGTTTAGCGATTACATGCTGTTTATTTTTCTCTTTTCACATTTAATTGCCGGCCCTATAGTTACCTATAATGTACTGGCCGATGATATAGTAGACCGTCGTAGAAAATTGACCAGCAACTATTGGTTGGCTGGTTTTTTCCGGTTTATTGTTGGCTTGGCGCGCAAGGTTTTAATAGCTAACGTGCTTGGCGAAACAGCTACTCAAATTTTTAGCACACCGGTTGCAGAACTTACAGCCGGTGAGTGTTGGCTGGGTGCACTGGCATATACCTTTCAACTGTATTTCGACTTTTCAGGATATTCCGATATGGCCATAGGTATTGGTAAAATGCTTGGGTTCGATTTTCCCGAAAACTTTAATGCACCCTATATTTCGCAAAGCATTACAGAGTTCTGGAAACGCTGGCATATTACTTTATCTGCCTGGATGCGGCGATACTTGTATATACCGCTTGGCGGTAACCGTATATCAGAAAACCGCACTTATCTTAATTTATGGATTGTTTTTCTGCTTTCGGGCCTTTGGCATGGCAGCAGCTGGACATTTGTTATTTGGGGCGCTTATCATGGGTTTTTTATTGCAACCGAAAGGTTTGCCAAAGCAAAAATAAGGTTCACCTTGCCGGCTATTATTAAGGTGCCGGTTACTTTTCTTATTGTGTTGGTAGGCTGGGTTATTTTCAGGGCCGATACCTTATCTTATGCAAATGCTATGCTGTTGCAAATGTTCAGCTTTAAAAGTATGGCCTTTAACCTGATTGTAACACAAACTTTTTGGGGTGCGCTTATTGTTGCCACAGCAATTTCATTTGCGGGTTGTTTCTCTGCTATAGGGGCACAAATACCAGCGTTTTTCGGTGTACAGGTAAGCCTTATAAATACATCCGTAAGGTGGCTGGTTTCTATATTCCTTTTTATTGTATGCCTGGGTTCTGTGGTAACCTCGGGATTTAACCCCTTTATCTATTTTAGGTTTTAATGCAAAAAACGGTACGGTATATTTTTGTGGTAAGCCTTATGCTATTGCTGTTTTTACCGGTAATACAGTTCTGGTTTGGTATACCCAAAATAGAAAATACCTGGCTGGCCGGCATGACTGAAGATGTAAAGCCCGAAAAACTTAACAGATACAACTGGCTGAATGAAACTTTTCAAAAAAGCGCAGATGGATATTTGCAACAGCGCGCAGGTTACAAACCGTGGTTAGTTAAACTTACGAACGAGTGGAAGTTTAGATTGTTTAACGATGCGCCCTCCGACCTGGTAGTGGGCAAAAACAATTGTTTGTTTGCCAGCCCATACATTAAAAGTTTTACCGGCCAGGATATTACCGACAACGGGGCACTGCTGCGCCGGGTAAAGCGCTCTGCTTATATGCAACACTTGTTTGATAGTATTGGCAAACCATGCTTATTCATTATAGCACCGGGCAAGGCATCTTACATGAGCGAATATATACCTGCGGCATACATGCAAAAGGCTAAAGGAGAGAACAACTACAAGCTATTGCAAAAAGACTTTGAAGCCGAAGGAGTAAAGCATATTGATTTCTACAGTTATTTTTTAAAACAAAAAGGCAAAACTGATTACCCGCTTTTTACAATGCAGGGCGTTCATTGGAGTTTATACGGAGGGTTTTGTGCAGCGGATAGCATTGTAGGATTTATGAATTATAAAAGTGGCAAAGCGCAGAAATCCTATTATGTCAAGAATATAGAGGTTTCAAATAAGCCGCGGGGAACTGATAAAGACCTGCAGGATTTAATGAATATATTCTCCGAAGTGCCGGGCCCGGAACTAGCATACCCGCAAATTGCGTTAGGAGATTCATTTGATAAGGTAGAGAAGCCGCGGCTTTTAGTTATTGGAGATAGTTATATGTGGACTTTGTATCAATGCGGTGTATTGCCGGCATCAACAAGCCAAAATTCTGCGTATTGGTATTATGCCAACACCGTATACGACTTTAATATATCGCCTACCGGCAAAGAAATCAAGAACCTGAATATACAACAACAACTCAAAGATTTTGATGTTGTATTATTTGTGTTTACCGAAACCGATATGGCAAATTATGATTTTGGCATGAGCGAAATTTTTATCCAGGCTTTAGAAAAAGAAATAAATGAGCGAAATTAAACTTACACAATTCAGTCACGGTAGCGGTTGCGGCTGTAAAGTAGCGCCGGCAGTGTTAGAGGAAATATTAAAGAATACCGGAACACAACAATACTCCGATAAGTTGTTGGTAGGTAACGAAACTAAAGACGATGCGGCTGTATACGATATGGGCAACGGCATGGCGCTTATTAGCACGGTTGACTTTTTTACACCCATAGTAAACGACCCTTTTACTTACGGACGCATAGCCGCCACTAATGCCTTAAGCGATGTATACGCTATGGGGGGTAAGCCTTTTTTGGCCATAGCGGTATTGGGTTTTCCGGTAGAAAAAATACCGGCCGAAGTAGCACAACAAATAATTGCAGGCGCAAAAAGTGTGTGTGCATTAGCTGAGGTAATGCTTGCCGGGGGACATACCATTGATGCACCGGAACCGTTTTTTGGCCTGGCGGTAAATGGTATGGTAGCAATACCCAATTTGAAACAAAACTCTACGGCCCGCGAAGGCGACCTGCTTTTTATAACAAAACCGATTGGAACCGGCATGCTGGCAACGGCGCTAAAGCGCGACCTGGTTACTGCGGCCGATATACAACAGGGAATTGATGCCATGTGTGCCTTAAACACGTTTGGATACGAGTTGGGAAAACACGAATACATACATGCGCTAACTGATGTAACCGGCTTTGGCCTGTTAGGCCACCTTTTAGAAATGTGCGAAGGCGCTTCGCTTTCGGCCGAAATAAATTACAGTAAGGTGCCTTTATTGCACGGTGTAAAAGATTTGTGCGCGAAGTTCGTCTATGCAGATAATACCATGCGAAACTGGAAAGCTTTTGAAAGTAAGGTGCAGGGCATTGGCAGCGAATCGCTGCTTACGCTTTGCGACCCGCAAACAAGCGGGGGCTTATTAATAGCGGTAGATGCAACGCGCAAGGAAGAATTTATTAAACTGGCTGCTCACAATAATTTTGATTTAGAACCCATAGGAAGATTTACTAAACAACAAGAAAAAACCATAGCCGTTTTATGAAAGGAAAGAATGTGATTATAACCGGGGGTAATGCAGGCATTGGCCTGGCAACTTCTATTGGAATAGCCAGGCAGGGTGCTAATGTTTACATAGTAGCCCGCAGTAAAGAGAAAGGCGAGGAAGCGGTGAAGGAGATAAAAGCCGCCAGCGGAAACAACAACGTAAAGTATTTTGTAGCTAATCTGTCTTCTCAAAAATCTGTTCGCCAGCTGGCTGCAGATATTAAGAAAGAACTGAGCGTGATAGATGTATTGATTAATAACGCAGGCGGCACCTTTGTTGAATTCGGTTTAACCGAAGATGGCCTGGAAACTACTATTGCCACCAATCACTTTGCTTACTTTTTGCTGACTAACCTTTTAATTGACTTAATTAAGAAATCGGACTATGGACGAATAGTGAACGTGGCCTCGCGCTCGCACTATCGCGGTAAAATAGACTTTGACTCATTTACTGCAGATAAGAATTACTTTATAATGAGGGCGTATGAGCAAAGTAAGCTGGCTAACGTGCTGTTTACGAATGAACTTGCGGATAGATTAAACGGAACAAATGTGACTGTGAATAGCCTGCACCCGGGTGTGGTAAAGACTCAGATTGGTAATAAAAGTGCCAATTGGTATTCGTCACTATTTTGGTCGCTGATGACCAAAATAGCTGGTATCAGCCTGGAGGACGGTGCCAAAACCTCTATTTACCTGGCTACTTCGCCCGAGGTAAAAAATGTTACCGGCAAGTATTTCGATAAGTGTAAAGAAAAACAGGCCTCCGCCCTTGCTTTAGACAAAGAACTGGGCAAAAAATTGTGGAAAAAAAGCGAAGAGCTATGCCCGATCAATTAGAAGCGGTTTTAAGGAATAATTCTAATTTTGACCCAGAGTTTTGAACCTTTTCACTGCTGAAATATTCTCTCCTCTAACTTTTACTAATCTTCAATTTAAAACTTAAAAAATGAAAGCAGCACCAAATACAGTGGTGAAATTAACGTACGAATTGCGTAATGAGCCCAACGGACAAGTAGCAGATGCGGCAGACCGCGATAATCCATTTACCTTTTTATTCGGTCACGGTAACGTATTAGAGCAATTTGAAAAAAACCTCGAAGGCCTAATTGCCGGTAATCAATTTAACTTTTCGCTTACCGCCGAAGAAGGTTACGGCGAGTACGATGAGCAAGCCGTTATTCAGCTGGATAAAAGCGTTTTTGCTGTCGATGGTCAATCGCAGGATGATATGCTGTTTGTAGGCAACGTGGTGCCTTTGCAGGATCAGCACGGCAACCCTTTCCAGGGCCGCATAGTAAATATTGCCGACGATAAGGTTACCGTAGATTTAAATCACCCGTTTGCAGGCAAGCCATTGTTGTTTAGCGGCGAGGTATTAGAAGTGCGCGAAGCACACCCGGTTGAATTAGAGCACGGCCACGTTCACGACCACGGCGACCACAGCCATCATTAAATACCCCCAAATCTCTCGCCAAAGGCGGAGGCTTTGAGGAATAGTGCATATAAAGCAAAGAGCGCATTCGTTTACGAATGCGCTTTTTTTGTTTAACGTGTTAGACCTGCAAAAGACTATTCGCCTTCAAATACCTCATCCTTCAGTTTTTGATTGATTTTATACTGCGAAAACTTAAGCAGTATGGTGCCTGTGTTTTTGTTTTTTGTATTGCCTGGGTTTGCCTTGGCTTTTGAATTAATCTCCATCGATACCATTTTGGGCACCTTAAATTTTTGCACGTCTACCGTAAGCAGCATCTCATCGGGCAAGGCATTAGCTGCAGCGCTGGCAAACTTATTTTCTATAGTAATGGTACCGTTACTTTTGGTAGTTAGCTGCGATTTTTGAACCAGGCCTTTACCCGCCTGTATCCAAAATTTACCTACCAGTAAATCATTTTCAGTAGTAGGCACCACGGTTATGATGGTGCAGGTTTCGCCATTTACTTTTTCGGTGCCGCTGTTTATAGCGGTGTATTTAAGCGTGTCGGCAATTACCTCCATGCCGTAATACAAATTTTGTTTGGGCAGAAAAAAGATGCCTTTGGTTTTAATGCGAAACTTATCGGGCTTTTTGTAATAAACCTTGCCGCTTAGTTGCTGCAGGTTAAGGCCCGGTATATCAAAGTTCATGGCAATATCGGCCTGGTAATCCTGCACGGCATCCATTTTTTTAAAGGCCTTGTAAAGTATTTGTTTGTCGGTTTGTGCCTGCACACTGCTACCGGCAAAAACAAATACAGATACTAGTGTAAACACGGATAGGTAAACCTTCGATCGGATAAAAACAGGTAAAAGGGTGCACATTAGTTCAGAATATCTTTTTTATTAAAATGATAAAAGGCTATAGACATAAACAGCACTATATATCCCACCAGTATCCCCAGCGACTGATAAATTTGCGGATAGTCAATAGGGTTATCGAACATGTTTTTCCAAATAATCATGTGCGTGGTAAATAACACTGGTTTAACGTAATCAAACACGGGCACCTCCATAGTGCCTATAATGGTAAATAAAATTATAACCGACATGGTAGATACAATTGGGGCAATAGAGTTATCGGTAAAGCATGAAAGCATTAGCGAAAATGCACACACTACATTAAGGCTTAAAAAGGCTATTAAAAACGCAGCCATAAAACGCCACAGCACATCGGCCGCAGGTAGTATTACCAGCTCTTCACTTTTAAGCACTACCAGGTCGCCGGTGCCAAAAAGCAAATAGCCAAGCCCTATAGCCAATACACCCAGCCAAATTATTAAAGCAAGGCTGTAAATACTGCCGGCTACATATTTGGCAAACAGTATGTGGTTGCGCGATACAGCGCGCGTAACCACCAGCCGTATGGTACCGCTGGCTGCTTCGCCCGATATCATATCGCCGGTTACCAGCGCTACCAGTAGGGGCATTTGCACTATAAGCGTTTGTAAAATTATAAAGGCCACCAGGTTGCCGTTAAGTATGTTGCCCGATATTTCAAAAGTCTGCTCCATTGATTGGAAGATGAATTGCAGATAGTCTTTCCCATCAACATACAAGGCAAATTCAATTAGTACTACTATCAGGGCAATGGTGGCTATACCAATAAAAGAACGGGGCTTGGTAAAAATTTTATACAGTTCAACTTGTATCAGGTGCATGTTAGTTTGTAGTAAGTTGTAAGTAAAACTCTTCCAGCGAGCGGCGGGTGTTTAAAGCGTAAATGCGCAGGTGGCTTTCGTTTAAAAACTGCAACAGTTGTGGTATCTGTGTTTTCATTAAGTTGAAGTATAAAAAGGCTCCCTCTTCTTTTCGTAAAGTAGCTTTCCAAACCGAGGCTGCTATTTTTGTCTTAGCCTCTGCGCTATTTTCAAATTCTACACTTACCAGCAAATCCTGTTCGGTTAAAAGTTCGCTTACCTTACCCTGCACTATGGCCTTGCCGTTGTTAATAATGGCCATGCTATCGGCTATCAGTTCTATCTCACTTAAAATGTGCGACGACAGGATAACCGTTTTGCCCAACTCGTTTTTCAGTTTTAATATAAGGTGTCGCAGGTCTATTATACCCTGTGGGTCTAAGCCGGTGGTGGGTTCATCCAGTATAATTAGCTTAGGGTCATGCAGCAGAGCCTGTGCTATACCCAGGCGCTGTTTCATACCATGCGAGTAGTTTTTTACCACCTCGTTTTCGCGACCCTTTAAGCCTACCAGTTCAAACAACTCATCCGACTTTTTACGGCTAAGGGCTACCTTGCTGGTTTGGGCCAGTATTTTCAGGTTGTTGCGCGCCGATAGATACAGGTAGAAATCGGGCTTTTCTATAATGCAGCCTATTTGTGCCAGGCATTCAAGCCGGTGCTCCTCAAGGCTTTTGCCAAAAAATTTTATTTCGCCACTGCTTGGTTTTATAAGCGATAGCAGCATTCGCAGAGTCGTACTTTTGCCGGCGCCATTAGGCCCCAGTAAACCAAACACCGAGTTGGCGGGCACCTGCAAATTCAATCCGTCTACAGCCTTAAACTGGCCATAAACTTTCGACAGGTTTTTAATTTCTACACTTAAAGCATCCATAGACCATATAAACCATTTTTATGCTTTTTTGTTTAAGCCCTTAAAGCTTATAGCATAAGTTAACGGTTATAACAATTCTATGTTTTATCAGAACGTTACAAGCCTATTTACATCGAAGGCGCGCGGCCATTAGGGGTTTAAGCATAGTCTTATAACAGCGCCTTACTTCAAAGTCCCCTTCAGGGGGTTTGGGGGTGTTTCAGATACTCATAAATCTTCTGCCACTCGCGGCTTTGCAGGGCAATAAAATCTTTCAACGTTTCGGCATTATCGGCACCGGTTTCGCCCATGCCTAAATTACGGCCATCGTTCATCCAAATGCATTTGCAGCCAAGGTTTTTGGCAAACTTAACGTCGGTAATTCTATCGCCAATTACAAAGCTGTTTCTTAAATCATAGTCTGGCGAAAAGTAGGAAGTTACCATACCGGTATCGGGTTTACGGGTATTCAGGTTTTCGTGCGGATACGATTTATCAATGTGTATGCCCGCAAAATGGATTTTTTCGTTTTCAAAAGCCTGCACTATAAAGTTTTGTACTTCGTAAAAATCTTTTTCCGGAAACTCAGGCGTGCCTAATCCGTCCTGGTTGGTAACCATGGCCAATTCATAATCCAGCTCACGAGCAATTTTACCCAACCAGTAAAATACTTCTGGGTAAAAAATCAGCTTATCAAACTTCTCTATTTTAAAATCGTCGGTTTCAAGTATCAGCGTACCATCGCGGTCTATAAATAAAACTTTCTTCATTTTATTGGTACGGAATTATTTTCAGGTTCTTCATTTTCCGCATCTGCGAGCGGATTATCTTTTGCACTTCGCTGTCGTCTTCATCTGCCTTAATCACTTCCTTAAGGGTTTCGGGTGTGCTGGCTGTAAGTTCAGGGTTAAAAAAGCCATAGCCTTTATACGTATTATTCTCTACCCAAATTACGGCATGCTCATCGGGGTGTATACCTTCCGATATAATAAAAAAGTTAGGGTGCTTATATAAATAGCGGCGCGCAGCTTTCTCTATATTATTATTAAACGTTTTAAGGCCCTTGGGTTCAATGCCATTCTCTTTCATTTTGCTGCGCATGGCAAACCACCCGTTCAGGTTATTCTCCTTAATTATTTTACCTAAAATTTTATTGGCTACTGCTTTACCGGGAAACTTTAAAATCAATTCCCCTTGGCCCCAATCTAGAGGATGAATTTTTAGTTGTAAAAAGCCAAGCTCATCGGTATCTAAAAATATAGCATGGGTATACTCCTGTAGTTTTGGCTTTTTATTAAACTCAGGTAAGTGCTTTTTAGTGTCGCGGTAGGCCAATAGTTTAGCCGTTAATTCGTTGCCGGTTAATTCGTAATCAATATTACGCATTAACTCAAACATGCGTTTCTTTTCCGGCGAGTCGGCCGGCTTTTGAAACTCATTAATTACCTTTTTACGGATGTTCTTGCTGCCATCCAGGTAAAGTATTTTGCCTACTTCATCCTTATAGTAAAACACACCTGCATCTTCGGGCAGCTTTTCAATTTCGGCTTTAGAGAGGTACGGTGGTAATAAGTCCACATCAATACCGTGGTTCAACTCTATCTCTATATACTTTTGCGAGGCCTGCTTACCCAGCATTACCTCCAGCAATTTAACAGTAGCTTCGGCATCGCCGGTAGCTCGGTGGCGGTCGGTTATTTCTATACCAATGCTATCGCAAATGTTACCCAGGCTATACGATTCAAAACCCGGCAATACTTTGCGGGCCAGGTTTACTGTATCCAGTTGGCGGCGGTTAAAATCAATACCCAGGCGTTTAAACTCCTGCCGTATCATGCCAAAATCGAACTTTACATTATGCGCAACAAATATGTTTTCGTGCGTTAATTCAAGTATTTTTTGGTGCACATCATCAAACAAAGGCGAGTCTTTTACCATCTCGTTGGTAATGCCTGTTAGTTTGGTAACATAGGGGTCTATGGGCCGCTTAGGGTTAATAAGCGTTGAGAATGAATCGGTTATTTTTTCGCCGTTGTATACAAACACGGCAATTTCTATCACCCTGTCACTTGAAGGGCTGCCGCCTGTGGTCTCAACGTCGATAATAGCATACATGCGGGGTGAAAATAATTATTTGACGAAAACATTCTTTATAATCGTGGTGTGAACAAACACCTGAAATATTGTGGTTTTCTGCTTCTGCTATGTTTATATCATTTTGCCGGGGCCCAGGTTATTACCGAAGATACCACTACCAACCAACCTTTTTTTGCCGCTAAAAAGTTCGATAGCAAGTGCTACCTTGGTTTTGAGGGCACAGCCACCCAAATTTTGAAGAAAAAAGCGGGTATGACCCTCGGTTTAAGCCTTAACTGGGTTATTAACCACAAATTTGTGGTTAGCGCCAAATATTATGGCCTTACCACCCCGCTGAACATAAAAAGCAAGGTGCTACCCGATAATATACCCGATACTATTAACCTTACACATCATTTTGCGGGGGTAGGCTTTAGCTACATTTTATTCGATAAAAAGAAGTTTTCCCTTCAGCCCGAGCTTACCGTAGGCTGGGCTGTTGCCAAATTTAAATACCAGAATAGAACCTACAGAAGGCACTTAGCCGAAATAATACCTGCCCTTTATGGGGTTTTTAATGTTTCTAAGTATTTCCGTTTTGGTTTGGGCCTAAACTACCGCGCAGTAGTAGGTAAAAAAATAAACAACCTTACCGGTGCCGACCTAAGCGGCGTGGGCGGTGTGCTTTTCGTTAGAGTGGGCACATTTTAGATTATAGGCACATTAGCTATAACTAGCAGTATCTCCGGCCGAAGGCATTCCTACTGCCGGTAACGGCAGCCAAACTCCCACTGGGGAGGAAGTCATTTCGCCGAAGGCGAATGACAGGTGGGGGAAGAGATATTGAATACAATGGGCGCAAATCGTCCGCAGGCATTGAACGGCTCTATAGGGTGTTCAGGCGATTTATGCAACTCTTGTGAAAAACAAAAAAACCCGCATCGCTTCGCAATACGGGGTCTTTATAAAGTGCAGAAGAACCTATTTTTTCTTCAGCTCGTCTCTGATTTGCATTAGTAATTGGTCGGTTGAAGATGGGCCCGCCGGTGGTGCAGGTGCTGCCACTTCTTTCTTTTTAGCAGCGTTCATGCCTTTAATAATTAAAAACAGTACAAAGGCAATAATTACAAAGTTGATAGTAGCTGATAAGAAGTTACCATACTTAACGGTGCCAAAAACGGTTAGTTCCGACAAATTATTAAGATGCGCCGCATCTAATGCTGGTTTTAGCAATAGGGGTGTAATTACATCATCAATCAGCGAGCTAACAATTTTGCCAAATGCACCGCCAATAATTACACCTATTGCTAAATCAACAACATTGCCCTTCATGGCAAATTCTTTAAACTCGGATACCATTCCCATAGATTACATTTTTAAGTGGATGAAAAATATAGCGGAAAAGTAAAATTTGAAACGCAAAAAGGGAATTATTTAAGCGCGAAGTTTTGCACGCCTTGCAATGCTGTAATCAGATTTTTTCAAAAAGGCCCTTTTCAATCCAGCCTACTTTGCCATCGGCCAGCCGTATTTTGTTCCAGCTTCCCACCTGGTCCATAAGTTGAAACTTAAGCCCTTCGTGTATGGCAAACAAATCGGTACCATTGGCATCGGGGGCGCTTTTTACATTTACATTGTTTACCATCAAAATGGCGCAATCTGAATTTTCTTCGGCATTGCTTTGCTTAAAACCAAGCGCTAAAAATGCCACCGACACAAAAATCAGTAACGTGCCTAAAACCAACACTACTTTGCTACGGGTAATAAAAAGATAAACAGCGGCCATTACCAAAGCCAGCCACAAAACGCCAATAGCAAACCAACCCCAGCCTTTAGATGGTTGCGAGGCAGTAAAGTGGCTCCACGCCGATGCTATTGCCAATTGCGGTACCGGTGTTATTTTATCAACCGCACGTAACTGTGCAATTTTTAGGTTCTGGTTTATATCCTCATCATCCGGTGCCAGCTTCTGTGCTTTTTCGAAATTTAAAATAGCCTTGCCGGTCATTTTTTGTTTGTAGTAGCAGTTGCCCAGGTTGTAGTACACCTCGGGTGTGCGGTAACCCTGCACTATAATTTTTTCGTAACCGGCAGCAGCCTGCTCAAAATTGCCGGCCTTGTAAAGTGCATTAGCAGCCTTATAAAGTTCAGGCGCACTTTGTGCATTAGCGGCTGAGGCAAAAAACAACGAGGCAATAAGAAACACCATTAAAAACGGGTTGCTCTCTGCTGGTTTTGCTACCACTTCTTTTACTTCATCTTCCAGGTCGGCCATTAAGTTCATGGCAGCATCATAATTTACTTTCATTTCGCCGCCCTCACCAATAGGAGAGTAGAGCGCTAACTCGCAGGTATTTAAAAGCCCTTTCAGTTTGGCAATGGTTTCGGGCTTAACGCTGCGAGCCAGTAGCTTCTCCTCTACATTCTCTTTCGAAAGCTCAGCCATATCAATATTCAGCTTGTCGCCCAGGTAGCCCCATATTGCGCGCGATACCTCGGTATAAAAACTCTTCTTATCGCTTTTAGCCAAATGTTTTTCGGCTACGCTTAAACGTTTACGGGCCTGTTTTAAAGCGCGGCGGCGTTTAGTGCCTATTACATCGGCTGCCATAGTTTCGTTGCGGCGTTTAGCCACTATTAAGCCTATAAACAGTAAAAACGGAGTGGAGTAAAGAGCCACAAAACCTGCCGAGCCAAAAAAGGTATTACCCTTTGTAAACTCGGGCGCATTGGTTTTTATGTAACGTATATCCTGCCCTACCAACGAAACCTCCTGCTTACCGGTAGTTGCATTAGCAGCAGTAGTATTCAGATTTTTCGAAGGCTCACCGGTAACCTTTACACTAAACTCCGGCGAGTTAACGGTAAAATATTTACCGGCCGAAGGATCGAACCACGAAAACGTTTTCGGTTCAATTTTATAGTCGCCGGGCTGGCGCGGAATAATTAAATAATCGTATTGCTTGGTACCGCTAAGGCCTTCGGGTCCATTGTTGATGTTCTCTTTTGTTTTTGGGTCGTAAACCTCAAACTCTGTAGGGAAGGTAAGCGGTGGTGCATCTACAAACTTAAGGTTACCGGTGCCGGAAATTTTAAGGCTGTAAGTGATAGGCTCATCCGTTTTAGCCTCTTTATTGGATAGCGAGGTTTCGAATTTGTATTTGCCTACTGCACCGGCAAAATCGGCGGGTTTATTGGCTTCGGGTAATTCTTTAACGTTAACAGTAGTAGGGCCTACAACAAGTTTTAATGGAACTTGTTGCATCTGCCCGAAAAAGCTATCGAAAAAACTGCGCGAGCGCGAGCGTACCTGCACCTGTGCTACAGTCGACATTTCGCAGCCTGATATGGGCAAATTGCCGGCGCGTTGCGGAAACAGGTTGTATTTAAGTACATCTATAGTATTGTACTGCTTGCCATTAATAACTTCTACCCCTGGTTTACGATTTGGCTCTAAAGCAACTTCCTGGCTCCAGTAACCATCAAATGCCGGTGCTTTAGGCATACCGGGCGATGAAATGTTTTGCCGGAAATAAAGCCTGTAAGTAGCTGTAAGCATTTCGCCTTTGTAAACAGCGTTTTTATTTACAATCAGCTTTACAAAAACATCATCCTTTAATTGCTTTTCAATATCGGCGCTGGCTGCCTGTGGCTGCTCCTGCTCTTCTTCACCACCATTAAAAAACGGGTCATCAAAAGGGTCGAACGGATTGCGTTGGCGCTGAGTTTGCTGCTGGGCTACGGGTGCAGTTACCTGTATAGTAAGTTCGTTACTTTCCATGGTGGCGCCGCTAACCTGCATACTGGCTTTGCCAATTTTAAAGGTGCCCTGGTTTTTGGGGCGAAGGGTGTAAGTGTAGGTAACGCTTTGCGTTACGTTGCCATTTACCCACTGCATGCTGGTAGAAGTATTAGGTCCGCCCAGCACCTGAAAATCGGCAATAGAGGGCGGTCTCAGATTAGTTCCATTAGCATTCTCGATAGTAAAGTTTAACTGAAAGTTGGCATTCTGTGGAACCGACTTAGGTGCCGAAGCATAAAACTTAGCCTGCGAAAAAGACGTTAGACTAAAGGCGATAGACAATAGAAATACAAAAGACAAACTCATTACAGTGGTAGCTGTAATTGATCTCTTGGCCTGTTTGCCTGTATTAACTATTTCTGTTCTTGCGCTCATGGGGCCACGAATATAATATGAAGTTACTCTCAGTAACTATGCAGGGCAAGCTGCTTAATTTTTTTTAGGAAAATAGATTTTTTCAGGCTTTAACCCGCATATAATAACTACCTCCGCCAGACCAGTACTATTAGGCGGTATTGGGCTGTTGCTATCTCCTCCTTCGCCGCTACTGCGGCGGTATTCAAGGAGGAGTGGTCGAGCGAAGCGAGACCGAGGTGGTAACTAAGTTTAGCGCTACAAACAGCAACCTACCAATCCTTCTCAATCTTTACATTAACCACCTTCACCTGTTTTTGCTGCATTTTTTGGTTGGTCTTTTGCTCCTCGCCCTGTAAAGCCTGTAGCATTTTTTCAGCCTCTTCTTTGCTCAGCTTAGGCTGCTGCCCGGGCTTTTGCTGCTGGTCTTTATTCTCTTGGTTTTTAGACTGTTGGTCGTCTTTTTTCTGGTCTTGTTGGTCTTTCTTGTCCTGGTCTTTTTTATCGTCTTTCTTATCTTTTTTGTCGTCCTTTTTATCCTTATTGTCTTTGTTGTCCTGCCCGCCTTCCTGCTGTTGTTGCTTTAGTTTTGCATTGGCATAGGCAAGGTTGTATTTGGTTTCGGCATCTTTTGGGTTGTTCTTAAGCGCCTCTTTATAAGCCTTTACGGCATCTGCCCACTTTTGCTGTTCTAAATGCACGTTACCAAGGTTGTGGTAGGCTTTTGCCTTTACACTTTTATCGGGGTTGGTTTGCGCCGAAAGCTGAAACTGTTTAGCCGCCTCATCGTATCGCTTTTGCTGATACACCGCATCGCCCAGGTTAAAAGTAGCCTCAGGCATATTGTTCTTTTTATCCAACGCCTTTTTATAACCGGCCTCAGCATCGGTATAGTTGGCTTTATTAAACTGCTTATTGCCGTTGCGTGTTTCGGTTTTTTCAGGCTGGGTGGTAAACGGCAACTGTGCCACAGCCACCTGGCCGCAAGTAAATAATACTACCCAGGCAAAAGCAAGCCTGCCAAAATGTTTTATTGCTTCACTGCGTATCATAATACCCGCTGCTTTAATGAAAACTTTTGTTCGCTTATAAACCACTCTATCAGCAAAAGTATAGCTGCAATAGCCAGGCACCATTGAAATTGATCGTCAAAATCGGTAAACACAATCTCTTCAAAGTCTTTTGTGTTTATGCGCCCTAGTTCTTTTAAAATAGAGTTTATTTCATCTTTACCGCTACCTAACTGGTAATATTTACCATTGCCTTTCGCTGCCAAATCGCGCAGCATTTGCTGGTTCATTTTAGAGAGAACAATGTTGCCGCTCTCATCGCGTTTAAAATCGCTGCCCACGGGTATAGGGCCGCCATTATCGGTACCTACGCCAATAGTAAAAACCTTTATACCTTCTTTAACCGCATCGGCAATAGCCTCATCGGTGCCACCTTCATTATCCTCGCCATCGGTAATTACTATCAGGGCTTTGTGTTTGTTTTCGCCCTGCACAAAATTTTCGCGCGCCATATTTACCGCCTCGGCAATGTTGGTGCCCTGCGTGGGTATCAGGTTGGTGTTTATGGTCTTTAAATACATTCTGCCGGCACTGTAATCCACAGTTAATGGCATTTGCATGTAGCTGCGCCCCGCAAACACAATCATGCCCAACCGGTCGTTGTGCAGCTCGTCAATAAAATTGCTTACAAAGTTTTTAGCGCGCATTAAGCGGTTGGGCTTAATATCCTCACTAAGCATACTGTTAGACACATCCATGGCAATAAACACATCAATGCCCTGGCGCTTTACCTTATCCTGTTTGGTGCCTACCTGTGGGTTGGCAAAGCCAATTACAATAAACTCAAATGCTAAAGCCAGCAAAATAAACTTTAGCAAATGCTTATTAAACGAAATACCGGGTGTAAGCTGCTGTAGTAAGGCTGAGTTGGCAAAGCGGGCAAGGTTGCGGCTGCGCCATGCCTGAAAAAGTAAAAACAACAGAGTTAACGGCGCTAATACAGCAAGCCCCCACAAATACTCTTTGTGCTCAAAGCGGAAGGCTTCTTCGCGCAATAGCACAAGCACTGCTAACACCGGTAGTAGTATTACCAGCAGCCAAAGATATTTTATGTAATCACTCTTCTTCATAACCCCGTGGGGTGTTTCATTTACGGAATACTCTTAACTATTAAATACCTGCACAATACTTCAAACAACAACAACAACCCAGCTATAAGTGCAAACGGAAAAAACTTTTCGGTTTTATGTTCAAAGGCGCTTACTTCTATTTTGGTTTTTTCAAGCTTATCAATCTGCTGATAAATATCTTTCAGCTTTTTGTTGTCGGTAGCGCGGAAATACTGGCCACCGGTTTTCTTCGCAATATCTTTTAAAAGCGCTTCGTCAATTTGCACATCGGCATAATCAAAAATAAGTTCGCCACCCTGGCTCATAGCCACCGGTGTCATCGCCTTGCCATTCGTACCAATACCAATGGTATAAACGCGCGTTTTAAACTGCAAAGCAATATCCGATGCCGTAGCCGGGTCTATAAGGCCTTTGTTGTTTACACCGTCTGTCATTAAAATAATCACCTTGCTTTTGGAAGGCAACTCCTTAAGGCGCTGTACTGAAGTAGCCAGCCCCATACCAATAGCAGTGCCGTCTTCCATCAAGCCATTCTTAATTTGTTTAAGCTGGTTTTTTACGATAGCATGGTCTATAGTTACAGGGCATTGGGTAAAGCTCTCGCCCGAAAAAACTACCAGGCCAATACGGTCGTGCGGGCGCCCATCCACAAAATTAGTAGCCTCTTTTTTAGCAGCCTCTAAACGGTTTGGCGAAAAATCTTTGGCCAGCATAGAGGTCGATACATCTATGGCCAGCACAATATCAATACCCTCGGTAGTTACTTTCTCTTCATCATACGAAGTTTGGGGGCGCGCCAATGCCACCAGCAAAAACACTAATGCCGCTACACGCAAAGCGGGCAACAATTTTTTAAGCGTAGCTTTAAACGGATGCCCCATGCCTGTAAAAGCATTCGTAGCTGAAAGCTTTAACGCCGGAAAGTTTTTCTTCGATAAAAAATACCACCACAAACCGGCCAGCACCAATACCACCGGTATAAGGTAAAGCACCCATTTGTTTGCAAAGGTGATATGTGTAAGATTATTGAACATTACTTTTTCTCCTCTTTGTTTTCGCCTGGCTCTGTAAAATCAATAAACTTATAAGCGCTTTCCATGGCACGGATATTTGCATCCGGTGCAGGAATCATTTTCGCAAACTTCACTAAATCGGCAGCACGCAATGTAGAAAGCAGGTTTTCTTTTGCTTTTTCTTTCAGGTTAAACTGCGCCATTTCACTTTGTATCTCCTCGGTGGTACTTTCCATCGCATACCAGTTATACCTAAACTCCAGGTAATACCTTAGTATATCAGTAAGACGGCTGTAATACAGTTTTACATCATCCTTCTGCCAAAGCTTTTCTTCTTCCAGCCTCTTTAGCTCTTTTCGGGCCCATATATGCGCAGGGTCTCTTGGCTTAGGGCGTTCTACTACTGCCGGCTTTTGTTTTTTATACTTTTTGTAAAGTATAATGCCTGCCACAATAGCTATAATCAACAGTATACCGGCAATTATGTAGTAGATAAACTCCCGCCAGCTGTAAGGTACATCTAAAGGAGCCTTAATGGCTTTAAAGGGTTTAGCTGTATCTACATCCAGTGTGTTTACGGCTACCGGTATGTCGTTCGATGAAATACTGTCTAACTCCCCGCTGCTGTTTTTAAAATAGATTTTAACCGGGCCGGCATGATACTCGCCGCTATCGTAAGCCGAAACGGTGTATACCTGCGATAATATCTTACTGTTTCCTTCTGCTGTAGTATCAATCTTAGATACACTAATTGTTTCCAGGTTGCCCAACGTGTCGGCAGCTACCGGGAAGGGAATGGATAGGTTGTTGGGATGCTTAAGTGTTAACCTTATTTTAAGCGGGTCGCCAATTTGTATTTGATTTGAATCAGCACGCAGGGTTGCAGACACCAATTGGCAATTGGCAGTTTGCATTTGGC
Source organism: Chitinophagales bacterium (assembly GCA_044228435.1). GTDB lineage: Bacteria > Bacteroidota > Bacteroidia > Chitinophagales > LD1 > Bog-950. The sequence goes on along the minus strand of JBGAUW010000004.1, from coordinate 101,130 downwards.
AAATAGAAAAAACAGCTATGCAAAACAATGCGACCGCATTTGCACTGGCTGTTCTTTTCACCTTTAACTTTTCACCTTTGCCCTTCATTACCTTTTCCCTGTTCTTTTCTTAAACATATTCATCAGCGAAATCACATAGTTATCTTCTGTTTTAATCGATTCTAACTGTGCCCCGCTTTTACCAAATAAATCTTTGGTGGTTTTCACATTCTCGTGAAAGTTCTTCGCGTACTTTTCACGTAACGCTTTATCGCTGGTATCTACCCAAAATTCGCTGCCGGTTTCGCTATCCACCAGTTTTGCTAAACCAATATCCGGCATTACCGCCTCTCGTTCATCGTAAATATGCAGCCCTATTAAATCGTGCTTTTTACCAACTATACTCAGCGATTTTTTAAAGTCGTTTTTAAAAGCTTCCGTTCCCGATTGCGGGCTTAAAAAATCCGACACTAAAAACGCTATGGTTTTTTTCTTCACCATATTATTGAAGTGCTTAAGCGCACCGGTGATATCGGTACCGGTGTGCTGCGGATGGAAATCGTATATCTCCGATATTATCCGCAGTATATGGCTTTTGCCTTTTTTAGGCGGAATAAACTTTTCAATTACATCGCTGAAGAAAAGCACGCCCACTTTATCGTTATTGGTAATAGCCGAAAAGGCAATTACCCCGCTTATCTCGGCAATAATGTGGTTCTTAAATTCGTTCTGTGTTCCAAAAAAAGACGACTGGCTTACATCAATTAAAAGCATTACAGTAAGCTCGCGCTCCTCTTCAAACACTTTAATAAATGGCTTGCGGTTGCGCGCGGTTACGTTCCAGTCAATAGCGCGTATATCGTCGCCATACTGGTATTCGCGCACCTCGCTAAACGAAATACCACGGCCTTTAAAGGCAGAGTGATAGCTGCCCGAAAATATCTGCGTAGATAGTTTCCGGGTTTTTATTTCGATACGGCGCAGTTTCTTTCGCTTATCGTCGTTATTTGCAATCTCTTTTGCCACTAATTACACGAATTTTAAAAAATGAATTTCTGATTTGAATCCTAAAGGGAGTGAAGCCTATGGTACTTCTACCGCATTTAAAATTTCCGAAATCACTTCTTCGCTCGTAATGTTTTCGGCCTCGGCCTCGTAAGTAAGGCCAATACGGTGGCGCATTACATCAAAGCAAATGGCGCGCACATCTTCAGGTATTACATAGCCGCGGCGTTTAATAAAGGCATAGGCCTTAGCTGCTACCGCCAGGTTAATGCTGGCACGTGGTGAGCCGCCGTAGCTGATAAGCGGCTTTAATTTATTCAGTTTAAAATCTTCGGGCTTACGGCTGGCAAACACTATATCTAAAATATAGCGTTCAATTTTTTCATCCATGTACACCTCGCGCACGGTTTTGCGTGCAGCTACTATATCTTCTATGCGGGCCACCTGGTTAATAGGGGTGTTGGCCAGCTGCATATTCTGGCGGATAATCAGTTGCTCTTCATCTTTTTTAGGGTAGGTAATTACCGTCTTTAGCATAAAGCGGTCAACCTGTGCTTCAGGCAGCGGGTAAGTTCCTTCCTGCTCAATCGGGTTTTGGGTAGCCAATACTAAAAATGGCTCTTCAAGTTTATAAGTATGCTCGCCAATGGTTACCTGCTTTTCCTGCATGGCCTCCAGCAGCGCCGACTGCACCTTAGCCGGAGCACGGTTAATTTCATCGGCCAGTACAAAGTTGGCAAACACAGGGCCCTTCTTTACCACAAACTCATTATCTTTTTGATTGTAAATCATGGTCCCAATCAAATCGGCAGGTAATAAATCGGGCGTAAATTGTATACGCGAAAACTTACCGTGTATAGCAGTAGCCAGCGATTTAATAGCCAGGGTTTTTGCAAGGCCCGGAACCCCCTCTAATAAAATATGCCCGTTGCCAAGCATGGCCAGCATCAGGCGCTCTACCATATATTTTTGGCCTACTATGGTTTTACCCAACTCCAGGTTAAGCACATCAACAAACGCACTTTCGCGGTTTATTTTTTCGTTCAGCGCTGCAATGTCTACAGTCGTATTTCCTGCTATTACGTCCATGTGTTTTTTGTTTTGTGGTCGGCAAATATATATGCCCCCACATATGTTAAAAATGAAATTTTGTTAAGCGAACGGTGAAGCTGTTTAAAATTAACGACAGGGGCTAACTGCTTAGCATTTATTGTGTAACTATTTGATAGGCCACTGCACGGTTTTGTTGCTGCAAACCTTCGGGGCAATTAGGGTTACTGCAGCCATTGCGCGATAGCGAATTGCCATAATAGAACGATTTAACCTGGTCTATAGCTACGCCGTTATCAATTAAAAAACGCAATACGGCATCCGACCTGCGCAGCGAAACCTGTTTGGCATTGTTTTCATCGCCCGATGCAAAGGCATAAATATTCATTACTAAAAACGACTGCTTCACCAATTTTTGTGCTACCGATTTTAATTGCGCTTTAGCGGCGTCGCTTAGGGTAAACTCATTTTTAGTAAACAGCACAGCCGATAAACTTCCATAGTCTGCCTGCTTATCGCTGGCGCTTAGCTGCGTACTGGCAACTACACTGGTATTGCTTTTATAAGCTTCTTCTAAGGCTTTTGCCGAGGTATCTGCTACAGCAGGTTCTGCTGTTTTAACAGCAGCAGCTTCTTTTGCTACGCGGTCGGCTTCTAACCGCGCTGCTGCTTGTTTGGCGCGCTCATTTTCTTCGTTCCTCTTTTTCTCGGCAAGGTCTTCATCTGCGCGGGCTTGCGCAGCGGCCTGTATGCGGGCTATCGAGTCGGCGGTTCTTTTCTGTGCCGCTTCTAGTGCTTGTTGTTCAATTCTGCGATCGGCTATGTCACGCTCGGCCTTTTCGCGGGCTATAGCATTTAACGAATCCTGCCTTGCTTTTGCTTTAAGCGCAGCTAACTCTTTAGCCGCATTTTCCAATTCCGCTTTTTCGCGGGCCAAAGCTTCGGCGGCCGCTTTCTTTTCAATTTGCGCGGCTACAGTAGCAATCGAGTCGCGGGTTTTTTGCTCGGCGGCCAAACGTTTTTGCTCGGCTGCTTGCCGTGCTGCATTGGTTAACGAATCCTGCCTTGCTTTTGCTTTAAGGGCGGCTAATTCTTTAGCCGCATTTTCAAGTTCTGCTTTTTCGCGGGCTAAAGCTTCGGCGGCTGCTTTCTTTTCATTTTGAGCGGCTACAGTAGCAATCGAGTCGCGGGTTTTTTGTTCCGCAGCTAAACGTTTTTGCTCGGCAACTTCGCGGGCTATACGTTCTTTTTCTGCTTTAATTTTAGCCACCGAATCCTGCATGGCTTTCGCCTCGGCAGTAGCCGCAGCCCGGTTTACCGAATCTATATAAGCACGTTTTATAGCTAACTCTTTAGCTACACGTTCCTGCTCAGCTTTAGCCTGTGCGGCCGCTTCCTGTTTTGCTTTTTCTTTGGCCGCTAATTCTGCTTTTGCCTGCGCAGTAGAATCCTGCACAAACTTAGCCCGGGCAGCGGCTGCTTCGGCCTTCACCCTAGCCAGCGAATCCTGTTTTTCCTTCTCTTTGGCCGCCAGTTCAGCCTTTACCTTAGTCACAGAATCCTGCACAAATTTAGCGCGTGCCATTGCAACGGCTTTGCTCACCGAATCATCATAAGCTTTCTTCGCTGCCAATTCCCTGGCTGCACGTTCCTGCTCTGCTTTAGCCTGTGCCGCTGCTTCCTGTTTTGCTTTTTCTTTGGCGGCTAACTCTGCTTTTGCCTGTGCTGTAGAGTCCTGCACAAACTTAGCTCGTGCTGCTGCGGCTTCTGCCTTCACCCGTGCCAGCGAATCTTGTTTTTCTTTCTCCTTAGCTGCTATTTCTGCCTTTGCTTTAGTAGTAGAATCAAGCACAAACTTAGCCCTTGCAGCAACTGCGGCTTTATTCACCGAATCCTGGTAAGCTTTTTTAGCAGCCGACTCTTTTGCTGCACGTTCCATTTCGGCCCTGGCCTGTGCCGCGGCTTTTTCCTGCGCAGCCAACTCCGCCTTCACGCGCTCTTGCTCTGCTTTAGCCAATGCCGCAGCTGCTTTTTTGGCTTCTAACTCAGCCTGTGCTTTGGCGGTAGAATCCTGCACAAATTTGGCGCGGGCTTCTGCCTTTGCACGGGCAATCGAATCTTGTTTTTCTTTTTCTTTAGCCGCCAGCTCAGCTTTTACCTTAGCGATAGAATCTTGCACAAATTTAGCCCTTGCTACAGCCGCAGCTTTACTAACCGAATCTTCAAATGCTTTCTTCGCTGCTAACTCTTTGGCTACACGTTCTTTTTCTGCTTTTGCTTCTGCGGCAGCTTTCTGTTTGGCAGCTAACTCGGCCTGTGCCTTAGTAGTAGAATCCTGCACAAACTTAGCGCGTGCCGCAGCCGCTTCTGCCTTCACGCGGGCAATTGAATCTTGTTTTTCTTTCTCTTTAGCTGCTAATTCTGCCTTTACCTTAGCGGTAGAGTCCTGCACAAACTTAGCCCTTGCTACAGCCGCAGCTTTACTAACCGAATCTTCAAACGCTTTCTTCGCTGCTAACTCTTTAGCTATACGTTCTTTTTCTGCCTTTGCTTCTGCGGCAGCTTTCTGCTTGGCAGCTAACTCTGCCTGTACCTTGGTAGTAGAATCCTGCACAAACTTAGCGCGTGCAATACTTGCAGCTTTACTAACCGAATCTTCAAAAGCTTTCTTCGCTGCTAACTCTTTAGCTATACGTTCTTTTTCTGCCTTTGCTTCTGCGGCAGCTTTCTGCTTGGCAGCTAACTCTGCCTGTGCCTTAGTAGTAGAATCTTGTACAAACTTAGCACGTGCCGCTGCGGCTTCTGCCTTCACGCGGGCAAGCGAATCTTGCTTTTCTTTCTCCTTAGCAGCCAGTTCTGCCTTTATCTTAGCAGTAGAATCCTGCACAAACTTGGCACGGGCAACACTTGCAGCTTTACTAACCGAATCTTCAAATGCTTTCTTCGTTGCTAACTCTTTAGCTATACGTTCTTTTTCTGCCTTTGCTTCTGCGGCAGCTTTCTGCTTGGCAGCTAACTCGGCCTGTGCCTTAGTAGTAGAATCCTGCACAAACTTAGCCCTTGCCGCAGCTGCTTCAGCCTTCACACGGGCCAGCGAATCTTGTTTTTCTTTTTCTTTAGCTGCCAGTTCAGCCTTTACCTTAGCGGTAGAATCTTGCACAAACTTAGCACGGGCAACACTTGCGGCTTTACTAACTGAATCTTCAAAAGCTTTCTTAGCTGCTAAGTCTTTTGCTGCACGCTCCTGGTCAGCTTTAGCTTTTGCCGCGGCTTCTTGTTTGGCCTTCAGCTCAGCTTTTGCTTTAGCAACCGAATCTTCGGCAAACTTAACTTTAGCAATAGCCGCTGCCCGGTTAACCGAGTCCTGGTAGAACCTTTTTTCAGCCTGCTCTTTGGCTACGCGTTCCTGCTCTGCTTTAGCAATATCAGCTGCACTTAAGCCGGGCTGAGTGGCCGGTACCGGATCTACTGCGTGGGCGCGGGTTGGGCCTTTTATTTTTCTATTAGGGTCGTTCAGGTCAATCACATCTTCCTCAGCCGCTTTTCTAATCTCCTCTTCGGCCTGTTGCAGGGCAATTTCTTTTTCTATACCGCGGGCGCGGGCCTCGGCTTGCTCTTTTTGTTTGGCAAGGCTTGCCAGCGAAGTATCCTTAGTGGCCGCAGTAGCAGGTTTGGGCTCATCACGAATAACAACCACCTCTATATTAGGATCCGTTTTGGTTTTTTTTGCCGGCAGCGAAATACCAGCCGAGCCACCGCCTCCACCACTCTTCTTTTCGTTTTCGCGGGCCTTTAAATCTTCAATCTCTTTCTTTGCTTTCTCCAGTTCGGCTAACAGCTTAGCGTTGGCATCTTGCGCGCTTTTAAGCTTCGCATCTTTTTCTACAAAAGGCTGTTTGGCCGGTTCGCCTACCGCAATTACCGGTTTTACATTGGCATTGTTAGGTTGTGCAGCAGCATTGTAACCTTCGCGCGCACTGGTGGTGGCATACTGCATATCATCCAGGGCTATATCCAGCTTATAGTCCAGCGGCTGGTTAAACCCGATGGTAGAAACATAAAAGGAGGTGTCTTTATATTTATTAAACACACCGGTGGAGCGCTTATCAATCGAAACCTTGTAGTTGGTTTCGTACTCCAGTTTAAAATTATAACGCCCGTCTATACCGGTGGTTTGCCGGTCTTCTTTGCGGGTCATTACGTTTTTAAGCACCAGGGTTACATCCTTAATAGGAAAGTTTTCGGCCTTGCTTTTTACACTGCCCAGCAGGCGCATACCGTCTTTTTTAAGCCTAACGGTTACATTTTGCAACGAGGGCACCGCCTTTTTATCGGTGGTAAAGCTATAGGTGGTATCCTTATAGCCATCAAACGTAATTTTTACGGTGTAGGCCTGCTCTTTATTAGGGGTAAACTTAAACGAGCCGTCAAAGTAGGTTTTAAGACTTTTAAAGGGTTTTCCACCTTCGGTTATATCCACACTGGCCTGGTAAATGGGCGAAGCAAGCGTATCGGTCTTTTTTACAAAGCCGTAAAAGTCCTGCGCGAAGGTTTTCGAGCACACCAAAAGAATTAGTACCAGCGAAAGTAGTTTCTGCTTCACAATAGCCCCGTCTGCGCTTAATAGCCGTTTCATACTGCTGCCTGCCCGGTTTATTACCTGGTTGGAGTAGGAGGATTAAACGACTGTTTTTTAATTAAGGTGCAATTTAGGTCGCAAATATTCAGCTGTGTACGAATTTTTTACACTTAAAATGCCCTCGGGTATACCCTGGTAGACAAGGTGCCCGCCTTCGTCGCCGCCTTCGGGGCCTAAATCAATCAGCCAATCGGCGCATTTAATTACGTCCATATTGTGCTCAATCACTATTACCGAGTGGCCGGCCTCTATCAACTGATTGAAGCTGGAAAGCAGTTTATTAATATCGTGAAAGTGTAAGCCCGTAGTAGGTTCATCAAAAATAAACAGGATAGGATTAGGTGCTGCGCCCTTGTTAAGGAACGACGCCAGCTTAACACGCTGTGCCTCGCCACCGCTAAGCGTGCTGCTGCTTTGGCCCAGTTTTACATAACCCAAACCAACCTTTTGCAAAGGCAACAGGCGGCCGGTTATAGCATCATCATCGGCAAAAAAGGCTACGGCCTCATCTACGCTCAGCTCCAATATATCGTATACGTTTTTGCCTTTGTAAAGCACCTCTAAAACTTCCTCTTTAAACTTGCGGCCATTGCATATTTCGCACTTAAGGTGCACATCGGCCAAAAACTGCATTTCTACTACTACTTCGCCTTCACCCTTGCAGGTTTCGCAACGGCCACCCTCTACGTTAAACGAAAAATCTTTAGGCTGGTAGCCGCGTATTTTGCTCAACTGCATGCGCGAAAACAAATCGCGGATACCATCATAAGCCTTTACATACGTAACCGGGTTACTGCGGCTACTGCGGCCCAGCGGGTTCTGGTCTATCATTTCAATAGCCGTTATGCGCTGCAAATCGCCTTTCAACTCCCTAAAGCTGCCCGGCTTTTCGCCTGCTCCGTCAAACATGCGCATAAGGGCAGGGTATAGTATTTTCTTTATCAGCGTGGTTTTACCCGAGCCGCTTACACCGCTTACTACCGTTAAAGCCCCCAACGGAAACTTTGCGCTTACGTTTTTAAGGTTGTGCTGGGTAGCGCCGGTTATTTCTATCCAATTGCTTGGGCTGCGGCGTTTGCGCGCGTAGGCAATTTCTAAATCGCCATTCAGGTATTTAGCCGTAAGGGTATTAGCCTTAAGCATGTTTTTGCTATCGCCGTTATACATTACCTCGCCGCCAAAAATACCGGCCTCGGGGCCCATATCTACTATATGGTCGCTGGTTTTCATTATATCCTCGTCGTGCTCTACTATCACTACCGTGTTGCCTAAATCGCGCAGGTTTTTAAGCACTTTAATCAACCGGTCGGTATCGCGCTGGTGCAGGCCAATGCTTGGCTCATCCAGTATATACAGCGAGCTGGTTAAGTTACTGCCTATAGAGCGGGTAAGGTTTATACGCTGCGTTTCGCCGCCCGAAAGCGTGTTGCTTAACCGGTTAAGCGTTAAGTAGCCCAGGCCCACATCCATCATGGTTTGCAGGCGGCCCTTTACCTCCAGCAAAATGCGCTTGGCCACCTTGGCGTCGTTCTCATTAAGGGTAATATCTTTAAAAAACGTGTGCAGGTCTTTAATAGGCACCAGCATCAGGTCGGCAATGTTTTTACCCTGTATTTTTACATAGCGGGCATCTTTGCGTATGCGCGACCCCTTGCAATCGGGGCAGGTGGTTTTGCCGCGGTAGCGCGAAAGCATTACGCGGTATTGTATCTTATAGCTCTTCTCTTCCAGATAGCGGAAAAACTCATTCAGCCCTGCAAAATACTTATTGCCATCCCACAGCAGTTGCTTCTCTTCATCGCTCAAATCTTTATAAGCGCGGTGTATCGGGAAATCGAACATCACGCCCTTCTTTATCAGCGGCTCGGCCCACTCGCTCATTTTTTCACCCTTCCATGGGGCAATAGCGCCTTCGTAAATCGATAGTTCCTTATCCGGAAAAATCAAATCTTCATCAATACCCAGCACGGTACCAAAACCCTCGCAGGTTTTGCAGGCCCCGTAGGGGTTATTAAAGTTAAAAAAGTTGGGATTCGGCTCTTCAAACGAAATTCCGTCCGATTCAAACTTGTTAGAGAACTGCCTGGTTTTAATCCCTTCCTTCGGTGTTTTAGAAGGTTTTTTTGTATTGGCTGTTAAGCCCTCTCCTTCGGAGAGGGTTTGGGAGAGGTCGGCCTTTAAGCCCTCCCCTTCGGGGAGGGTTTGGGAGGGGTCCCCATACTCAATCGTGCAATCGCCCTGGCCTTCGCTAAACGCCGTTTGCACCGAATCTGCCGCGCGGCTCTTCAAATCTTCATCTTCCTGTTTTACTACCAGCCTGTCTACCAATACTTTAATGCTGGTTTGCTTCTTCTTCAGGGCATCTTTATTCTCCAGCAGCTCCTCAATCTTTACCACCTCTTCGCCAAACTTAATACGGGTAAAGCCCTTCTGCATCAGCAGTTTAAGGTCGTCGGCAAATTTCTCGCGCACCTTATCTTCAAAGTATATGTATACCTTTTCGCCTTCGGTTAGCTTAAAAATAAAGTCTACCACATCGCGCACCTCGTTTTTGGTAACCAGTTCGCCGGTTTTTGGCGAGTAGGTTTTGCCCACCCGGGCGAACAAAAGGCGCAGGTAATCGTATATTTCAGTAAGCGAGCCTACGGTAGAGCGCGTAGTGCGGGTAGAAACCTTTTGTTCGATAGCTATAGCGGGGCACAGGCCCTTTATATAGTCTACATCGGGTTTATCCATCCGGTTTAAAAACTGCCGGGCGTAGCTGCTTAGCGATTCTACATACCTGCGTTGCCCCTCGGCATACAGGGTGTCGATAGTTAAGCTCGATTTGCCCGAGCCCGAAACGCCTGTAATAACAATAAACTTGTTTTTAGGCAGCTCAACATCAACGTTCTTTAAATTGTGCGTGCGCGCACCTTTAATGAATATTTTTTTTTCGGAGGTAGAATTATTATTTGGAGATTTCAATTTCTTTTTCTATTTTAGTAATATCAATCAAACGAGGCCCACTATAGCAAGCAAATTTTACTTCACATTTTCTCAGAGACGGTTTTGATTTGTAGGCTAAGATTTTTTATAGATTATTTTTGAGCGAACCAAGAAAGATTTTTGAAGCCATAATGGAATATTTCTGGCAAAAAAATCTGCCGCAGGTGCAGCCAAAAAGAATCATAAAAAAATTATACAGACAAATCAAATCAGTCTCTACTTTGCAAAGGTAATTTTTAGGGCTTTATTTCAATTAAATTCTGGTTCAAATATCGGGTAAACACTCTACTCTTTTTTCTTTTTTATCAATCTTTAGAAGTTGTTAAGGATTTATTGATAAGAATGTTTATAAGCTATTTTCGAGCGAACCAAGAAAGGTTTTCGCAGCCATAATGGAATATTTCTGGCAAGAAAACCTGCCGCAGGTGCAGCCGAAAAGAGCTATAAACAAATTATAGGATAATTCCTTAACAACTTCTGATCAGGATTTTGATTTTTTAGGATAAAGCCGTGCCGCCGGTTGGCGGTTATTAACGAGTAAGAGATGCCCGCAACGCCCATTTCCCTCGTATATATTTTATTAAAAACTTAAAAAGCCCAAAACGCCTATACGCCAACTCTACGTTTTTACTATTTAATCACTTAATTCAAAAACGTAAACACATGCGCACTCAATTATTGAGCGATCAGGAACTGGTAGACCAGTACCTCGCAGGCAACGAACTTGCCCTTGAAAGATTAATCATCCGCCACAAGGACAAGATTTACACTTCCATCTACCTAATGGTTAAAGATGAGTTTTTGGCAGAAGATATCTTCCAGGAAACCTACATCAAGGCCATCGATTACCTGCGCAAAGGCAAGTATAACGAAGAAGGAAAGTTTGCACCCTGGGTAGCCCGCATTGCTTACAACCTGTGCATCGACCACTTTAGAAAACTAAAACGCACCCCCGGCATTGTTACCAGCGAGGGCGACGATATATTCAAATACATGAAGTTTGAAGAAACCCCGCATGAAGAGCATGTGCATGTAGAAAAATTTGAAAGCAAGCTAAAAGAGCTGATCGAGCAATTGCCCGAAGAGCAAAAAGAGGTAGTAATACTGCGCCACTTTTTCAACTTTAGCTTTAAAGAGGTTAGCGATTACACCAAATCGCCCATGAACACTTGCCTGGGCCGTATGCGCTACGCGCTTATAAACCTGCGCAAGCTTATGGAAGACAACCGCGTAGCGGTTAAGTAGTTGTTGTAGTTGTTATAAAGCCCGGCTTGTTGTTTGATGCACACAGCCGGGCTTTTTTATTTGATAAAGCGAGGTGGTCGGCTCACCGCCCCGGCAATCTCGTACTTTTGTATTTAGGCTGTTGGCTGTTAAGTCTCCCCTTCGGGGAGATTTAGAGGGGTCGGCTGTTGGGTTTGCCTGGGCCGTATGCGCTATGCGCTTATAAACCTGCGCAAGCTTATGGAAGACAACCGCGTAGCGGTTAAGTAGTTGTTGTGTTAGTTATAAAGCCCGGCTTGTTGTTTGATGCACACAGCCGGGCTTTTTTTATTGATAAAGCGAGGTGGTCGGCTCACCGCCCCGGCAATCTTGTGCTTTTGTATTTAGGCTGTTGGCTGTTAAGTCTCCCCTTCGGGGAGATTTAGAGGGGTCGGCTGTTGGGTTTGCCTGGGCCGTATGCGCTACGCGCTTATTAACCTGCGCAAGCTTATGGAAGACAACCGCGTAGCGGTTAAGTAGTAGTTGTATTTTGTATAAAGCCCGGCTTGTTGTTTGATGTAAAACAGCCGGGCTTTTTTAATTTGTCGAAGTCTACTTGGTTACAAACCATCAGGCCAGAAGATAGTTTTGGAGTCACAATTCACATTTTTTCATTTTTTAGAGAATCAAGGTTTATTCAATAATCCGAAGAATATAAAGAAATTCTTTATTGTTTTAATAACTTGCCATAAGCCTTGCCGCTTTTTGTTTTAAATAAATAAACGTAAGCGCCCTCTTGAAAATCTACCGTGGTAAATGTAAAAAGATTAAAGCCTGTATTAAGTTTGATGTCTCGCTTTGTAACAAGTTGACCCAGCATATTATAGACGGTCAATTGCGCGCCGGCATCCTCTGTTTCACTACTGACAACAACATTCAATTCATTACTAAAAGGAGTTGGGTATAAAAAAACTTTTTCATCCTCCAAAAACTTTTCCAAAATATCTACACTAGGAGAGACTTCATAGTAATAGGTTCTTAGACCGGACACATTCCACGAACCAGCAGTCCATTTATAGAAAGTACGTAAAAACACACTATCAAAACTGTTATACTGAAGTGTAGTTTTACTACTATTTAGCCAAATAGTATCAACCCAAGATTGTGAGATCGCTGTGTCTAATATATCATTAGTGAAGTTTCTTATATTTTTGCTTCTATTCATCCAGTTTAAACCATCCCAAACTTGATATACAAGGGTATCGTATTTATTTAAATTAGTATAATTATAGAGATACCGGGTGTCATTAAAAAGGGAAAAACTCTGTGGCCCTGTTGAACGGGGGACTTTAAATGTTTTCGAAATTAAATTTTGGGTATTATCATAAATATTTGTTTCCTCGTATCTTGGGTACCAACTATTATTTGCATCATTCCAACTTTGTACCAAAGTTGTATCAGAGTTTACCCCACTATAATTATACGTAGTTAACTCGGCATTTATCCAATTATTATTTATCCAAAATTGATGAAGTTGGGTATCTATTTTGCCAGAAATATTATAAGTAAAAGTTAATTGTCTTGTAGACTTAAAGTTTGCAGTAAGAGAATCATAAGTTTCATAGCTTTTCAAAATCAATAAATCTTGTGCATTATATGAGTATAGTGTATGCGAATCGATGGCCCATGTATTGCCCTTCCAATGTAATTGAGTTTCTACAAGTTTCTTACCGGAGGTATCATTTACTAATGTAATTAGTGACAACGGCTTCCAGCCATTATTCCATAGGTATTTAGTAATTTCCGAAACAAACCCTAAGGAATCATATTTATACGAAACTGAATCAGATTCTTGCCAATTTCCATTGGCAATATTTTCGCCATTTTCTGCAATTAACTTAGGTTGATTTAATTGTGCATACGTGCTGAATGAAAAAATTAGAAGAAGCAATAAAAATTTATGTTTCATAGATTGGATTGAAAACACTTTAATTAATAGTTATCAGAAGGTTTTTTCGGAATGACTTACCATTCGAAATTTCTAAATTATACATTCCCGAGGGTAAGCCAGTAGTATTTATATATTCATTGATTTTGCCTGCAAGGGTGTTAATTTTAGTTTCCAAAAGTAATTGACCCATCAAATTAAAAACTTTAATTACCAAAGGTCCATTGTCATCAATGCTGGTTGAAATTTGGAAGTTACCATTACTAGGGTTCGGAGAAACTTTTAAATCTTGGGAGACATTTTGCTCAATAGTGGATAAAGGGTCCCACCGATATTTAGATATAAAAAGATTTTGCGGTCCACTACTTATACTCCCTGAAGGGGTTGAATTGAATAAATTTCCAAAAGAAATGTCAGGAAAGAAATTCCCCACCACATATAAATTATTCTCGAATACCGAAATATAGGCGGCCAAAGTGTATCCATTATATGAAGTAGAAGTAATATCTGACCATTGATATATTCCGGCAGAAGAGTATTTTACAAAGTAATCGCAATAATTATGCGGGCTTAAACCGTTACAGCTAAGAGATACATTCGCATCGGTAAGAATGAAAGAATTTTCTAAATTCCCTGCATAAATAATGTCATTGCTATTATTTATTCTTAGGCTCATTGGGCCTTGAATTGTACCAATCTGCCTTGTCCAAATTACATTGCCGTCCGGCGTAAATTTGATTAACAAACCATTGCCGTTAGCAGGATAGTACGATCCTCCAATTTCAAAATCGGAAGAATTGCTTATTGTTGAAATAACAATATTATTTTCATTATCTGTAGCCACTTCTAGTCCAATATCCATTTCATTTCCCCCTCCTCTTATCGCCCAAATTACATCACCATTAGGATCAAATTTCGATAAAAAGATGTCTTCAAGACCACTACTAACTAAATTATTAAGGCCAATAGTTTTGCTTCCTTTAAAGAAACCACACACAATTAAATTTCCTCCAGTATCCACACTAATTGGTTTGTCAATTTGGCTATTCCATCTTCCAAGATTTTTAGCCCAAAGAGGATTGCCATTTTTATTGAATTTGACGATGTATTGTTGTGCACTAGTGATGCCGCTAGTTAGTAGTAAATTACCATACTTTATGGAATCATACATGTAAGAACCACAAACAAACACGTTATCATTTTTATCTACAATGATATGTTGATCCATTCCTTTTGCTTGGCTTCCTGCGTGGCCTAACTCCGAATGACGAACCCACATCACATTTCCCCCTAAATCGTATTTTACTATAAAGGAATGAAATACGTTTCTGGTGGTAGGATAAATAGTGTTACTATTAAAATGAATTGAATCACCCTCAAAAATTCCAGTCATATAAATATAATTTCCTTGTGATGTTACAGATGTCGCGTACTGATGAGGCAGCTGGTTTGTGCCTATAAATCTACTTCTCTCACCTCCAGTTTTAACCCAAATTGGATCGCCTTGAGGATCAAGTTTTAATAAAAAGTAAGTAATAACCCTAAAGGTATTATATGCTACAACTTTTTTAACCCCTCTACCAAAAACCATGGAGTCTGAGGCAAAATAACCACATGTATACATATTACCCTCTTTGTCATTACAAACACTTGTGATAAGTGTAGAAGAAGGAATTACGGGGTTGTTAGCCCTTTCTCCAGCAGTAGTCCATTCCCATTCCCCTGTAGTCTGGGCAATTAAGCTATGTACAAGCAGTATTTGGCAGAAAAAAACCAACCGAATAAAAAATAATTTATACGTAAACTTCATATATGTTTTTTGCGAAATTAATTTCTTTTAGGATTTCTTTTAAAAATTATGTGGGATGTGCCTGTTCTTCCCGGTGTTCCAAAGGCTCACTGGAAGATTTATGAAAAAGAAGCCTCTCCTCGCCGGACCTGTCCGGATTTTTCATCGGGAGGCGGGTCTCACCAACTTCACAAAATAATTTTACCGGTTTGAACAAACCTGCTGGTTAGCGAATGTACCAACCGGTTCACTACCCGCCACCTGTTTATTACAAACGGCAGGCATTGCGCTATAACCTTTATAAATTTTGCCCCGTAACAGAAAGCGAAACATGAAACAGCGCGCTTATGAAACCCTCTAAAACACTAGTAGATTTATTATTGAAACATGGCTTTACCGACCTTACCGAAAAACTTTACCCCGAACATTTTAATCGCATGCAAAGCGGCGGCTACGACCCCTACCGGGTAAAGCGCATATTTAGCTACGGCCCGCATACCGATTACCTGATGTTTCATTACACCACCATCCGGTTGCACCATGGCGGGGTATTTAACCACACCGAAGAGCGGCGGTGGCTAACCGGTGATGAGCTAAAATCGCTGGTGGCATTTTACCGGCTACCGGTGCATATAGCCCGCGAGTGGCTGGAAGCCTACACCAATGCGCTGGAGCTGTATAAGTACTACGATAAAATTTGCACCCTGCCCGAAATATTTAACACCGATATGGACTACCGCATTAAAGAAACCTTTGAACGCATACGGTTAAACCTACCCGGCAACGGAAAAGAAGAAATTAAAACGTTCGTTTCGTGTAGCCAGGCCTAGCGAAGGGCGCACGGGCCTGTCCCGACTTTTCGTCGCATGCGCATCAACTTGATGTGATAAAGAAATTTCTGAAAGGCTTTGTGGTTAAGGGTTTTACCTTAAAAAGGAATCCACCTCCGTCTTGCTTCGCAAGACACCTCCGCCAGCGGAGGACATTAGCGCCATGCTCACAAATGTTAGCGCGACAGTAGTAGGCTGTTAGTGTCCTCCGCTGGCGGAGGTGTCATCACGCCAAAGGCGGATGACGGAGGTGGACTTTTACGACTAAAACCAAAGCCCGGAAAGGGTGCTGAGAACTGCTAATAGTGCTTAAGTTGACGCAGAGGCGACTTTTCATTAGGTTATGTACCCCGTATAGGCATTTGCAATCCTGCTGTTTATTGTTTATCCGAAAATGCAGCTTTTAAGTCGCTCAATACGGTTTGGGGGTGGGCATCAATAACTTTCACGTTGGGGTTTATTTTTGGAAACTCTGTATGAAACAGTTCCCTGCTTTCATCATCTACACCTCCGCCAATAATAACGGCATCAATAGTGTCAGCTTTAAAAGCAACAATTGCATCCTGGTTGGTTGTTTTGCCAATAGCGGTGTAACCATGTTGTTGTAACAGGCCTGTAATTTTTACAAGCATATCGGCATGTCGTCCAATTACTAATACTTTTTCTCCGTGTCCCATTAGGTTTTTGTTTTGTGCATGGCAGCCTAACATATTTAATAAGCCCACTGCGAATGCGATGGATGATAGTTTAAAACTTTTTGTCTGCTGCAGAATGGTTTTCAGTTTGTATAAAGGTTAATATGCCATAGACGTAATCACTAAACTATAAATTGTAGCGCTATTGGCTATCGTCTTAAATCTATCTTCTTTTTAATTTATTATTTCATATCTTTGTATGATAGCAAGGTTCTTTGATTTAATGGTTCCGTTACGTGCTGGCAATTGAACAACTTTTCTCTTATTTGTCAAATCTAAAAGGCATCGTCCTGAAATAGGTTGACATAAAAGTGTTACGCTGTTACACACCGTTTTAGCATCAATTAGGTGATTGACAGTGACTTAAGCAAGATTGTTACAAAAAAAATGTAAACTGTAACACCTGCGGGTTACAGCCCCCTGGCACGGACAAAACAGGCGCAAAAAATGGTGCAAATTTTAAGCTGTTTTTATTCAGCTTAATGCAGCACAACTTACTGATAATAAGTGAACTAGAAACAACTTATAACTTCAAAAAAGGTAGGCAGAAAAGTAGGCAGAAATGCGCTGTTTTTGATGCTGATATACCCGACTATCTATTTTCCGGGGGTTAAGTTCCGGAGGAACGAAAAGTATGGTAGCCCCCGACTAAAGTCGGGGGTAAAAGAGTAAAATGTATTAAGTCCCGTAGGGACGGCCCATATTGTATTTGTTTCGAAAAATTTGAAAATCCTGCCCAAAAACAGAACGGTTCCATGGTTAACATCGCCAAAAATTGTATTTGGTAATCAGGCAGTTAATCGCCGCAAGGTCGAAAAAGGTTAACCTTGGTTAACCATAGAACGGCGTGGTTTTACCACAACTTTTGGAACATTGTTCTTCATTGACTAAACTAAGCAAATGTCATGCTGAGCGGAGTCGAAGCAGGCAATTGCGCAGGCGGAAGCACTAGTCTTCGACTACGCTCAGACTGACATGCTTCCTTGATTTTGTCAGGTTTCGAACACTTGTGGGTTTAGCCCTTTGGTAGTTGTGGGCTTCCCCTCATAAGCCCTGAAAAGGCGTAACATGCCAACACAGGGTGTGGCCTTTTTGTAACTGCAAAAGGAACAGGCGGCACCTCTGGTGCGCAACTAATGGCTTTGTCTGTTTCTATAAACAGGCCACCACTCCGTGGTGTTAAGAGCGAAATAGTAATTACATGTTGCATTTTGCTCCGGAGGAGCCATCTGTTTGTAGAAATTAAAAGAATAAAGCTGTGGCGCGCCGTAGGTGCCGCCTGAAAGAAAACTTTAAACGCTAATCTTCCGAACAAAGTGATAAGCCTGAAAGGGCGTAATATGCCAACACAGGATGTAGTCCTGTGCTTATTAACCCCCTACCCCTTCTTCACCCCAATATCATTATACGCAGCCCATTGGTTTATATCCTGCTTGCTGAGGGCGGCCGCCATCATATCCGGAAACTTATCGGGGGTGCAGGCAAACACTGGTATGCCCAGGTTGCTTAAAAATTGGGCGTTATGATGGTCGTACGAGGGCGCTCCATCGTCGTTTAGCGCCAGCAATACAATAACCTGTACGCCGCTTAGCACTAAGGCCGCCGCTCTTTTATGCAGTTCGCTATTGCTACCGCCTTCGTACAAATCCGTTATTAAAACAAGCACGGTATCGGTTGGGCGTGTAATTATTTGCTGACAGTAGCCCAGCGCTAACTGAATATCGGTACCACCGCCCAGTTGTACACCAAACAGTAAATCTACCGGGTCTTGTAGCTCCTCGGTTAAGTCGGCCACTGCGGTATCAAACACTACCATTTTGGTTTCGATAGCCGGTATAGAAGCCATTACCGAACCAAAAATGCCCGAGTAAATTACCGAGGTGCCCATGCTGCCGCTTTGGTCCAGGCAAAGCACCACATCCTTCATGGCTTTGCGCTTGCGGCCAAAGCCAATGCGCACCTCGGGTATAATGGTTTTGTATTCGTGTTGATAGTGCTTCAGGTTTTTTTCAATCGTGCTCTTCCAGTCTATCTCGTTGTGCTTTGGCCGCCTGCTTTTGGCCGAGCGGTTAAGCGCACCGGTTACAGCCTGTTGCATAGGGGCGCTTAGCTTTTGCAATAAATCGTCTACCACTTTTTTTACCACTTGCCGCGCAGTGTCTTTTGTTTTTTCGGGTATAGCGCGGCTTAAGGTCATTAAGGTAGCAACTAAATGTACATCCGGCTCCACCGATTGCAGCATTTCTTTTTCCAACAGCAGCGAGGTAAGGTTTAAACGCTTAATAGCATCCTGCTGCATTACGCGCACCACCGTATTGGGAAAGAAGCTGCGTATATCCCCCAGCCACCGGTTTACCTTTGGCGATGAACCGCCCAGGCCGCCTTTCCGCTCGCCGTCATACAGGGCTTCCAGCGCATTATCCATGCTTATATCTATACCGGATAAACTATAGCCGGTGCCATCGTTTTCATGTCCGCCAAGTACCAGCCGCCATTTACGCAAGGTTGTTTCGTCGCTCATTGTTCTGTTGTTTTTATACCCAGTAAAGTGCGCATAACCGGTAGTATTTTTTGTGCACGTGTTTCATCAAAATTCTCATGCACTACAACCTTTGCAGCCCTTGCCCTTCCCCCACCGTGCCGTGCCTTTTCGCCCAGCTTTTTTCTTTCGGCCTGTGTAAATTCTGCAAAGGTTCTTCTTAGCACCGGTAGTAGTTCTACAAAGGTATTTTCGGCCACGCCGCTCACCCAGTTATTAATCAGGGCCCACAAATCTTCATCCAGCAGCAGTATAGTACCCGACGATTTTAAAAAGCCCTCAAACCAAAAAGCGGCATCGGCCGGCGGGTTGCCCGGCGACATATAATAGCTTAGCTGTAGTTGAACCGCTTCGTAGTCAAGTATTTTTCTGTCGCGCAAAAGGCGGGTGCAATAACCGGAAATAAGTGGGTTGCAATGATGCGAAGCCTGTATTTTTTGCAGCGCGCTTAACCATAGCTCCGAAAGGTAACTGTTGTCGGAAACGCTGATAGCATAATCGGTTTTCATCAACAAATCTAACAGGTGTTGGGCCGCATCAGCATCAATATTTATACACGCCAGCGGCACACCAATACAAACCCGCGCCACAATCGAATCAAGCATTTTTTGCAGGGCCCCTAGGTCGGTGTTGCGCACATTGCCGTAGCGCACTACGTTAGATAAACCGGGTACGGTGCGCATTAGCTCGGTAACATCGCTTGTAGTAGCAGCCAGTGTATCTAACCGCTGTATCATAGCATTTACCGAGCCCGGTAAATCGGTAGGTATAGTTTGCTCCAGCAGTTGCACTAATTGCGAAGCCGATTGTATACTACCGGCCTGGTGGGCTAAGTAATTAGTAGCGGCCTCCTGAAGGGTATTGCCCCAAACGCCTTTTTCTATTATGCGGATAGAAAACTCGGGTTGCCACATTAGCTGCCATTGCTCTTTAAAAGTACCCTTGCCACGGCTTATTACAATGTTGCCCCAGTCTACACCCATTAACCGTAACCGGTGCAGCAGGGTGCTTTTGGCCAGGTCGTTTTCTTCGCGCAGGTCCAGCTTTAATTCTTTTACACCGGCGCCCGGTTGCAGCCTTAGTTTTTTCTGCGCCTTCTCTACATCGGTTAACAAAGGTACTTTGGGTACATCATCCGGCACCCTGCCCAGCACATCGCTTACAATCAACTCCTCGTGTATAAGCTGTAGTAAAAGGCTATCCCCAAAACCAAGTATAGTTACGGTGGCTTCATTCAGTTCAGTTAAACCGGCCCGGCTATAGCCCCGCATAGCAGCCAGTGTATTAGCCAGGCGTACCGCTTCAATTACATGGGCTACCGAGGTATCCATATTTTTTTTGCGCAGCAGCTCCGCTATTTTACTCATCCAGCGCGTGCCGTCATCGGTAGGGTGTTGCCACAGGTGGTTGTACCAACCGGGGCTGTAAATACCGGCGCCATAGCCGCTGCGCTGGGTTAACCGGTTATAGGTCCAGGGTATCCAGGTGGCTTCTACCTTTACTTTTTCGAGGCCTTTCAGCAAGTCATTATCCTCTTTTTGCTTAGGCATATTGGCTAATGCCGGCACGTGCCAGGCCCCGCAAATTACGGCTATGCGCTGGTAGCCTTCTTTTTCGGCGGCGCGTATACCCTTGCGCATCCACGCCTCGCGCAGTTGCTCTGTTCTGTCGTTCTTTCCCGGTAATGCTTCTCTCAGCGCAGT
Organism: Chitinophagales bacterium; assembly: GCA_044228435.1. Taxonomy (GTDB): domain Bacteria; phylum Bacteroidota; class Bacteroidia; order Chitinophagales; family LD1; genus Bog-950. Next base: position 80,762 of record JBGAUW010000004.1, on the reverse strand, counting down.
TACCGATTCGGCCACGGCCTCAAACAAACCGGTGTAATCCTGCCGGCTTTCTACGTTCATTTCCCACCACAATTCTTCATCGGCTACGCCGGCAATTTGGGCCAGGTAATTAAAGGGGTCGGTATAAACATCGGCAGGGTTATCATCAGTAGCGGCTGTATCATTCTCTTCTGCGTTGTTATAAGCTGCGTAGCTATTGGTGCCGGCTTCGCCGGGCTTTACCACATCTTCTTTTTGTTCCGGTTGCTCTAAGGCAAAACTATGGGCATGTGGCAAATCGAAAAAGCGGGTGGGTATGTTATTGTAAATACCGTAGTGCAGTGCCTGCCACTCAGGCGAAAACTGCGCGAAGGGATAGAACACCGCCTGCGCAGGGTTAACCGGGTTATAAACCAGTATGGCAACCGGTGGCTGCATTTGGTTATGTATAACCCATTGCAGCAAAGGCTCTGCTTCTGGTGGCCCTTCTACCAGTATAATATCCGGCTTTAGCTGCTGTAAAAAATCAGCAACATTTTTAGCCGAACCGGGCCCGTGATGTCGTATGCCTAATAAGTGAACCGCCATTATGCAAGGTCTCTGCTGGCCCGGTAAATATCTTTCCAGTTGTCGCGGGTTTTAACCACGGTTTCCAGGTATTCCTGCCAAACCAGTTTATCCTGAACGGGGTCTTTCACCACTGCGCCCAATATGCCGGCGGCAAGGTCGGCGGCTTTTAACGAGCCATCGCCAAAGTATCCGGCCATTGCCAGTCCACTGTTTATTACCGATATAGCTTCGGCTGTACTTAGTGTGCCGCTTGGTACTTTCAGTTTAGTTTTACCATCTAAGGTAACACCGCTGCGCAGCTCGCGGAAGATGGTAACTATACGGCGTATTTCTTCAAGCGCAGGTTTTTCGGCTGGCAGGTCCATTACTTTTTCAAAACTTTCTACGCGGCGCCTTACAATATCCATTTCTTCTTCTACCGTTTCGGGTAGTGGTAAAATAACGGTATTGAAGCGGCGCTTTAAGGCGCCCGATAATTCGTTAACGCCTTTATCGCGGTTGTTGGCTGTGGCAATTACGTTAAAGCCTTTTATAGCCTGAACTTCTATATTCAGCTCGGGTACCGGTAGTGCTTTTTCCGATAGTACGGTAATCAGCGAGTCCTGCACATCGGATGTAATGCGGGTTAACTCTTCAATACGTACAATTTTGCCTTCCTGCATAGCACGCATTACCGGCGAGCGAACCATAGCAGACTCACTGGGGCCATCGGCCAAAAGTTTTGCATAATTCCAGCCATAGCGAATGGTGTCTTCTCCAATGCCCGAAGTGCCCTGCACAATAAGCGCGGAGTTACCCGAAACCGCTGCTGCCAGGTGCTCCGAAACCCACGATTTGGCCGTGCCCGGCAAACCGTATAATAGCAAAGCCCTATCGGTTGTAAGTGTGGCAACGGCTATCTCCATCAGGCGCCGGTTACCTATATACTTGGGGCTTACCTCGAACCCGTTTTTTAGTTTGCCCCCGCACAAGTATGTAACTACCGATTGTGGCGATAGCTGCCAGTTAGCGGGCACTTTGCCGGGGTCGTTTTTTTTAAGTTCATCCAGTTCGTGCGCAAATTGCTGCTCGGCGTGTTGTCGTAGTAGGTTACTCATAGTTAAAAGGCATGGGTTTTAATAGTTTCTTTAATGTTTATTAGTTTTTCTATTTCGGGTATATAGTTGTTCCAGGTATTTTTCCGCCACTCTTCTTCCACCTGTATACTGCTTAAGGTAGATAGTATAGAGGCCGGCAGATAAATACTGATGTTTTCGTAAAATGCTTTGGTGTACCGGTGTGGGTTTTGCGCTGTTTCGTTTAGTATTTTTTGCGTTAAGGGTAAACCCCATTCATCAACTTCGCCGCCGGTTAATGCGCTTATTACACCGTCTAAATCCTGCCAGATAAAGCTTATAGCAAACTGCTGGCGCTCGTGCGCAGGCAATAGTTTTAAAAGCTGCACATTGCTGTGATTAAACTGCGTTAAAACTTGTTTCGCCCATTCTGCATCTCCAAATTTCATTACACTATTACAAAAAGCCAGCTGAAATTTTTTCAATTCATCGCGCCCTGCAAATAGCTTTACTACACCGGCTATATCCTGTTTAAAATGCTGCAGCCAGAAAGCAGGCGGCACCTCGCTTATTAGTTGAGCCAGTATATAGTCGTTATCGCCTACTGCCTTATCGCTGCTTAGTTTGTCTATCCCGGTTTTAAAAATCTCTTCACCGCTTACTTGTAGTTCAACCGTTATAGTAGTTTTACTTATCAGGCCTAAAATTTTACTTTCTTTTAGTTGTATTGAGCTTTGCAGCACTTCGCAATACTGTTTTATTATAGCGGAGGCCGGAATTTGTTTTAATAAATGCAGCGCTTTTTCTTTTACAGTTTTACTCTTATCGTTTAGCGCGCTCTGCAAAAAGGTTTCGTCGGCTTCTGTACGGTTGATTTTTAATGCTTCAAGCAACTCTGCCCGGCCTGCTGCATTTTCTTCGTTCCACACATCTTGTATTTTTTCAATAGCCAGTGCCGGTTGGGTAGTTCGCAAACCCAGTAGGTAATTGACACGCTGTGGCAGCGTGCCGGTTTCCCAATCAAATTGCTCCGGTGCCGGGTTTAAAAATTGCCATTGCAGATTGTAATTTGCCAGCCAATGCCCGCGCTTACCAATTACAGCTGTAAATAAGGGCAAAGCATTTTTACGGTTCGCCAGGCCCCATTCAAAAAAGCGCGGTAAAATTTCGGGTTGTACTACCTGTTGCTTTTGGGCGCATTGCTTGCACCAAAACCAAACCAGGGTATTGTATTTATCCGTTAGCAGGTCGTTTAATAGGTTCTGTGCTTTGTTATTGCAATAGGGTAATGTTTCGGGCGGGCATACATCAATGGGTAAATCGGTTTTGGCGGGTTGTAAACCGGCACGGTATACATTTAATGCCAGGCTGGCCATTTTTATAAACCGGCTTTCTTCGTCCTGCTCTGTTGCCTGTATGTGCTCAATATCAGCATGCAGCCATTGCGGTATCTCAGCAACGTCTAATTGCTTTTTACCGGTGCCCAGCAAGGCTGTATTTATTAAATTACTTTTTAACTGCATTGCTCGCTATTGCGTAAAATTTTTCATTTGCCCATAAAGCCAGCGGCTCAGCTCCGCCCTCGTTTATAAGCATACTTAGGGTAAATGGCTCTCCGCCGGTAATGGCTAATATTTTCCAGGCCATATCATCGGTGCAATGCACCTGGGCTGTATACCCTTCGGTATCGCTAATGTAATATCCATCGTTTTTAATAAACCGCGCCCGGTTAAGCATAACCGGCACCCGTTCGTGGAAAGGATTTATGCAAATAACTTCGCTAAAAATCCTAAACGCTTCGGTTAAAGAAGGCAGACCCTGTGGTATAGTAATAGCCGCTGCTGCTTGTTGTTTTTTTACCAGTGCACGGTAGTTGTTTGCACCTTTATAAAAAGCCAGTTCGGCTTCAAGGTATTGCCCCGGCATTAAATTTACTTCGGGCACCTGATTAGGCGCAATAAACTGCAACACCATTGCATATTTACCACTGGTAGTACCATACAGCCAGTTTCTTTCTATAGTTAACTGCTCATCATCGGTGTAGTTGCGGCAAAGCACCAGCCAGGTATCTGCTACACCGGTTTGTTGTAATACCTCCTCCTTAGATTGGGTAAAACCTATTTGGTTTTTTACTTCGGCAGCCAAATCATCGGGTATACTATCAATGTGTTTAAAGGCCTCGCCAACAGTATAAATTTTTAGCAGGCGGTTAAGCAGTTCATACTTCCAGCTATCATTATAGTAGTTTATCGAATCGAGGCTTTTTACCAAAGCGGCCAAGCCGGTAGCCTGGGCATCTACCATACGTTTGGCAGGGTTTTGCCAGAAAGTAGTTGCGTTTTCGGGCACAGTAAGCAGTCCGTTTCGTATTAAATCCTTTATCCAAAACTGAAGGTCGTCAACGCCATCGGCTACTTTTTTAGTACGGGCTTCGGTGCGTTTAGCCTGTGCTTCGGCATCTACCGGTTTATCTTTTTGCTCCGCCTTTTTTTCTGTTTTTTCGGTGCGCTTGCGCAACCAGTCTTCTACCCAATCGGGTTCAGCCCCGGTATCAAATAAATCCTTATGGCGGGTATACATAAACAGAAGACCAAGGCCATGCTTGCATGGAAACTTGCGGCTTGGGCAGCTGCATTTAAAAGCAATATTTTGTAAATCTACCTGGGTTTGGTAGGGTAATTTACCGCTGCCCTGGCAATGCCCCCAAAGCGCGTTGGCACTATAGCCTTTTAACTGCCATTTGCCCGGTACCGCCAAATCGCGGCCCGCTTTAAGCGACGAGGCATCGGGTGCTAAGGCCGTAATCTGGTCTTCGGTAAAAGTCATTGTCGAATATAACTATGCCATACAATGCCGGGCATTACTATTAAAGCTAATTATAAACATATTGGTAATATGTATAGTGGCAAATAGAAATAAATAAAAGCATTCCCTCATAAGCCCTGAAGGGGTGTAATATGTCAACAAAGAGAGGTGCCCGGTGGTAATACACGCTTTCTCCCACCAGGCCACCCTGCGGTAACAAGCAAAACATATATTAGCGGCTATGAAACAAAAAATGTTACCCCTGCTGTTTATGTTACTGTGTGTTTTGTGCTCTATGCCGGCTTGCAAAAAAGAGAAAGCCGCTGATGCAGCCCAGTTAAGCTTTGAGAAAACGAGCTATTACCAGTTAGAAATTGCACAGTTACAAACCGATAACCTGCAATTAAACGATTCGGTTTACGCGGCTACTATTGGCACTACACTGGTAGAGGTAACGCGCGAAAGCGGACAGCTTGTATTTGTTATGCCGCTGCTAAGCCCCGGCAACCATACCCTGAGTATAACGCTGAACGACCAGGACTATACCGCCGACTTTACTATTGCCGCTACACCGGTAACCAACGCACCGGCCGTAGTTAGCCAGGTAATGCAGGATATAACGGAAACATGCGCCATGCTTACTGCCTTTGCCGATACCCTGCCCGCCGATGAAAAGGCCCAATGGACCAGCGACGTTCAGACTATGCAGCAATGGAAAGATAGTTTGCAGCAGCAGTTTAATGGCCTTACTACCGAACAGCAACAACAGTGCGCCGATTTTTTAGCCGCCAACCAATGGTGGTTAGATGAGGTGCACGATGCGGTAACCGTATTGCATACCAACACACGCAGCTTTAAAACCAACGATGATGTGGAAGATTACGAAGCCAAAGTAGAGTCGGCCATGGCCGATTTTGTAGCCGCCAAAATAAAGGTGGTACGGCACATACCTAAAATTGCCAAACTTACGCTGATTGGCGCAGGGCTGGGCTCTATCTTTCCGGTGGTAGGTACGGCGGTGGGCGCTTCTATAGGTGCGGCTATAGCTATCATCAAATTCAGCGACGATTTTATCGATCTTAAATCATCGCTCGAAGATTTAATGAGCACCTCATTTGTGCCTTACCAAAACCTGTTTACCAGTGGCAAAACAATGTCCTTTATCAGCTTTATAAGCAACCTGCCTAAAGAGTTTAGAATAAAAATGGAATACCGCTCGCCGTATAGTGCCGATAATACCAGCACCGTACCGCTGGTAGCTGAGTTGGTAAACGGGCTAAAAGAAATACGCGCCGCCTGGAACACTATAGCAAGCAAATTGCCCGCCACGCTATACCCGCCGCGTGTGGTGGCCGAAAAATCGTATTTCCGTACCGGCCTGCGCGAGGTGCACAGTAAGTACGTTACTATCGACGACTTCGACCCGGGCGACTATACCATTCAACAGCTAACCAAGCAGAATGGCCTTTTTGTGGTTAACCTTATTAATAATACCAGCCTGACACTTTATCCCACCTTCCGGGTTACTTACAATAACCCGCGGCTGGGTGCAATAGTGGCTTATGGGGGCGCCAGTATAAACCCCTACGGCCCTAACAGCTGCGCGGTAGATGTTACTGATATAGATGGCAATGTTTACCCGGTGGTGCGTGTAGGCAGCCTGTGCTGGATGAAAGAAAACCTGCGCACTATGCACTTCCGCAATGGCGAGCTTATCCCGCAATTTGAGGTAGATTCGTTTTATACGAAATCGCTGGCCCAAATATCCGGCTATGGCCTTTACAACGATAATCCGGGTTACAATTACCCCTATGGTAAACTATATAACGGTTATGCTATGGACGACCCTCGCGGCGTATGCCCGGTAGGCTGGCATGTGCCATCGGTGTACGAGTTTAGGGCCCTGGCAGATTCGTTGGGCGGAACCTCGGTAGCCGGCGGCAAAATTAAAACCACTGACGATTGGGCCGCAGGCAGCACCGCCGATAACGAAAGTGGCTTTAGCGCTTACCCTACAGGGTATATTGCTTTCGACAGCAGCTACGCTATGGGGCAGGCTACAGAATTTTGGACTACCACCTGGCCCAATTTCCCCAACGGCGATGAGACATTTACCGCCAAGCTAAGCAACACTAACAATGGCCTAAGCATTCCATCTTTTTCGGGCAATGCCGGTAACGAGTGGGCAATTTACGGCCTGCCTATACGCTGCGTAAAAGATTAGTGCAAGCGTAGCTCCTTGCTGCAGTAAGCAAACGTTTTAATGGGCGGTAAAAAGAGGCTAATTTCAGTTTGTTAAAATCAAATCATGGTTAACACGCAAAAAAATTGGGCTTGATAATCAATAAATTAAATGGTTAACACCCTTAAAAGTGTTAACCATGATTTATTTTTAACAAGTATATCAGGCCTGTTTTTACTTCAGTTTTATGCGCAGTTTAACCGGCTGGTGGTCGCTAAAATCAAAGCCCATATCCACGCCTTTCACCTCTTCAATTTCTATGTTAGGCGAGGTAAAGTAGTAATCAATAACCGTGGTAAAGGTTTTTGCTTTATCAAAGGTAAATTTGTTTTTGCGGTTGGTGGCGGTGGTGCTGTCGTAGGCATACGTCCAACCCGGTATGTAGTTAGGGTCGTTGTTCTTTAAATACAGTTGGTCGTCCTCGGGCTCCTTCTCCCAGGTATGCACGTTAAAGGCAGGTGGGGCAATGTTCCAATCGCCGCCCAGCACTACGTAGTTGCCTTTGGCATACTCTTCTTCCAATAGCTTTTTGGTAAGGGCCATTTGCTCCTTCTTTACACTGCCATCGTCGTAGGCTTCAAAGTGGGTGTTAATTACAATAAGCTCTTTACCGTTTGCCAGTTTGTAACGCTGCATAAGCAGGCAACGCTCCAGGTAAAAAATCTTCCGCGGAAAATCGGTAATGCCCGGTAGTGCATAGCGTTTGTTTTCCTCGGGTTTGTAGCGGCTAAGCGTTTGCAAGCCGCCCAATACTTTGCCAATAGGGTCGGTAAACGGAAACGGCAGGTACTCTACTTTATAGTTAACGGTAAAGGCGTAATTGTGCTCGGGTAACACTTTTGCAAACTGCCCGGCCTGGTCAATCTTATAGCTGCGCTTGCTGTTGCGGTCTACCTCTTGCAGCATTATAAAGTCAACATCTTTACTCTGTGCCAAAAAGGTTTTCATGCCCTCGTTGTTTTTAAGCACATGCTCTTTAGGCGAGGTTACCATTTTACCCCCGTCGTAAAAAAAGTCAACCTCTTTACCAAGGCCGCCATAGCCCACGTTCCAAATCATGAAGGTGTAGGTGCTGTCGGTTAGTTGTTTAGTAGCGCTGCTATCAATGGCGTTTACCAGTTCAACAGGCTCTATGGGTGCGGGCTTAAACTTGGTGGCAATGCCAAACAACAACATACCGCCCACATAAAGCACAGCGGCTATTAAAATTATACCTAAAAAAAGGAGGAACTGTTTCATTCGTTTTAAATTGGGTTGGCAAATCAATGCAAAACGAATTTAAGTTTTGAAATGGTGATGAACGAAAAAATTTATAGATTCGATTTTACAATAAAGTATTGAAACCTATTCTCTAACATTTTACAACCTTACCCCGGGTCAAAACGGTTTCCCTTCTCCTTTAGGAGAGGGGAAATGTCCGAAGGACAAAGGGGTGGGGTCTAATAACCCTTTAGCATGAACCACTTCGAATTTAGCTGGCAACAAGAAGGCGAAACCATATTTGCACAAGGCTGGGCCCCAGCACAGGTAAAGGGCGTGGTATGTATAGTGCACGGCTTTAACGAGCACAGCACCCGCTATGCCCGCGCCGCCGAACACCTGAATAATGCCGGCTATGCCGTACTCACCTACGATGAGTTTGGCCACGGCAAAACCACCGGCAAACGCGGACATGCCCCCAGCTACGAAGCCTTTTTAGATTCGGTAAAAGCAATACTGGACGAAGCTGAAAAACGCTACCCAACGGCGAAGAAATTTTTATGGGGCCACAGCATGGGTGGTGGTATAGTGCTTAACTACCTGCTTAAGCGCAAACCAAATATTGCCGGTGCCATAGCCACCGGACCGCTGCTAAAACTTGGGTTTGAGCCGCCTGCTATTAAAGTAATGCTGGCCAAGCTAATGGTAAACATATACCCCGCCTTTACCGAAAGCGCCGCGCTGGATTCATCGGCCATATCGCGCGATAAAGAAGAGGTGCGTATATACGACGCCGACCCTTTTAACCATGGTAAAATTACAGCGGGTACCTTCCTTGGCTTTTTCGAGGCTGGTAAATGGGCGTTAGAAAACGCGGCCCAGTTAAAAACCCCGCTATTAATAATGCACGGCACCGCCGATAAATTGACCTCGCCCGATGGCAGTAAAGAGTTTGTTGAGCGCGCGCCTAAAACCCTGGTAACCTCTAAATTTTGGGATGGCTTTTACCACGAATTACATAACGAACCCGAAGCAGACCGCAACCAGGTAATGGCGTATATAACCGGTTGGTTGGATGCGAGGTAGATAGAGTGCCGTTTTTCTTTTATCTTTATGATTATGAAATACACAGTAGAACTTGACTCTTCTACAAAAGAAGGTAGTGCCGTTTTAAAATATCTGCGAAAATTGGATGATAGCAAAGCTGTTTCTATTCATAAATGGAAAAAGCTAACTCCAGCCGATGTTGCTCTACCTGGAGGTATAACCCCAACTGAATGGCAATGGAATGAATACCTGGATCGCAAGGAAGGGAAAGGCAAATCGGGAGAGAAAGCCTTTACAGAAATCAGAAAAAAATTGAAAGATAAGTTTGGTAAATGAGGAGGCTTGTTATTAAACCTTCTGCACAGCACGAAATTAGTAGCGTAGCTGAATGGATTTCTGAAAAGTACTTTCCTGAGACAGGACTTAAATTCATTGATAAGCTAGAATCTTTCCTACTTGACTATTGCCAATTAACCAATCTTAAGTTTCCGCTCTGCCGAAATAAAAAACTCGCCATTAGAAAACTAAGTTGTGTGACTTTTAATCGTAAATGGGTAATTGCGTTTACGTTCACACAAAAAGATTTAATCGTAAGAAAGTTTATTTGGGGTCCCAAATTGCGCTAGAAGATGAGAAAAAAACTTCTAATCACCTTTCTTGTTTTATTAGTTGTAGGTGCCACACTTTACATCTTTCGCGTACCCATGCTGCGCAGCGTGGTTAACTATCTTATAGTAGAAGATACCCTGCAACCATCCGATGCTATTTTTATCCTTTCGGGTGGTGGGTTCGACCGTGGTAACCTGGCGGCTAATTTGTTTGATGCCGGCTGGGCGCCCAAAATAGTTTGCACCGGTGGCAATGCCATGGATGAGCTTTGCGTGTTTGATATTGATACGCTGGAAAGCGATATGGCCCGCGCTAACCTGCTACAGCAAGGCATACCCGACTCGGTAATTGTAATGATACGCAATGGCACCAGCACCAAAGAGGAGGCTATCATCATTCTGAACTACTGTAAGCAGCATCACCTAAAGCGCGTCATCATTGTATCGCACAAAACGCACACTCACCGGGTTGATGAAGTATTTAGAAAGCCCCTGAAAGATATAGGCGTAGAGTTAATCATTCGCGGCGCGCCCAGCTCCCGCTATAACGAAATGGAATGGTGGAAAAGCGAAGACGGCCTGATTGTGATAAACAACGAATGGATAAAGACGGTGTACTACTGGTGGAAGTATTGAAGGTTGGGGCTAAGTTTTTCTAGTATTTTTTATCCGAGGGCGCAACCAAATCGGGGCCATGCCCATTGAGCGCCCAATAATTGTATTCCATTATCATTGTTTTCAAATCTTCATCTTTATAAATGCCCGTTTTTATTTTCTCCACCAACTCCGGAACATCAGAAAAAAATTTATAAAGGAATTTTTTTAAAAAAACATCATCCGCTGCGGTTATTTTTCCTTCTTCCTTTTGAAGGTAGTATCGCGGACTTCTTAGTGCGCAGGTTCCATTTAATTTCTTGTGTTCCATAGCAAAACTATCAGTACCTAATTGGTCGCCATAATAACCGTGCAGTAGCCTGGCTTTGCCATACACATCATATTTCAGAAAAATACGATCCCAAGTAAATGTTTTACACTTTTGATATACTCCTTTGCTTTCTCCATCAAAAATTATTACAGCGTTTACTGTATCGGGTGTAAGGTCATGCGCATTACCAAGCGCATCTACAAACAGCATTTTAAATTGCCGGTCGTATATATTATCAATCCGCACTGTTTTGGCACCAGGTATTATGCACTCATACACTTTAATTTTACCTCGTATAGTATCATTGTTCAGGTTTACATATAGGCCCCGTTCTTCAGAGGCAAATGCACAGTTGAAAAAAGCTATAAACACTGTAAAAGCAACCAGAGGCCTTATCATTGAGTGAATTGATTTAAAATTTATGCTTAGAAAGTTGATTCCTTATCCCACTGCCAAATCAACACAGCCGCAAGCGGCAGTATTACAATTACCTGCAGGCAAATGGCATTAAACTTTTGCTGCTGTATTAAAGGCATAAAAAAGCAATTGGCATGGAACATAAAGGGGTAAACAATGCCCATACAATAAAGCCATAAACGAAACTTTATGGGCTTTAAAAAGGTAAAAAGACAAAGGGAATAACTGGCAATATGGATGAGGTGCGAAGCAAGGCTTTCGTCGCTTACATGCGTAAACAGGCCCAGAATATGCACCAGTACCGCAATAACCAAAAAGATGGCTATGAGTACTTTTATAGCTACAGGGGGAACTTTCATGGTTGAAAGGTAATTAGTTTAGCAAAAATTGGGATTAACCATTTAAATATGTTTTTCTATTTTTGAGAACAATGCTGGCAGAACTAAAATACATTCCAACAGCCTGGAATAATGTGCGTGGTTCGAAAAGTTTTCGCAACCAGCTCATTTTTTCATTACTGCTATTTGTAGTAGCGCACCTGCACAACTTTTATTGCCTGCGTATGTGGCAGGGCCGGCCCGGCATACAGATTAACGATATGGTGCTTAACCTTATGCAGCCCATGGACTTTTCGTTGCCTATTTTCATTGTAGAATACTCTGCCATACTGCTGGGCGCTGCTTTTGTGCTGGTTTACCCGGTGCAATTTGTAAGAGGCCTGCAAATGTTTGCCCTAATGATGTTTGCCCGCACTTTCTGTATTTCGGTAGTAGCGCTGGAGCCCCCGGTAGGCATGGTGCCGCTTTGGGACCCGGTGGCTAACCTGTTTTTGCATACCCACGAAACCTTTGTTACCAAAGACCTCTTTTTTTCGGGGCACATTGGCGCTCTTAGCATAGTTATGCTTATATCGTTAAACAAGTATGTAAAAGCCTGGGTCCTTACCGCTACAATTATAGTGGCCTTGTTGCTAATGTGGCAGCATGTGCACTACAGCAGCGATGTTATTTTTGCCCCCCTGGCCAGCTACGTAGCCTACAAAATTGTAAACTACGTGCACCGCGAAACGCAGTACGGCTTAGATATGGAGCCTTCGCAAACTAATTTTTAAGAAGCCTTGTTATTGTTATAAGAACAGGCGGCGCCTCTGGCGCGCGTTTGCTGGTTGTCTCTTTACTACAAACTAGAGCGCTTCTACGAAGCGAAAGCAAATCACACCGCATAGCGGTCGGCTGTTTGTAGCATGAGGGAATAAAATTGGCCGCGCACCATCGGTGCCGCCTGTGGCATAATAAGGTACTAGGTCAGTCTGCCTAACAAGCTACAGCATAAAAACAAAAAACCCCGCTCTCTGTTCGGGAGCGGGGTTTCTTTAAATAGCTAAATATCTATTTCACGTCTACTCTAAACTCTTTGCTGGCACCTACTTTACCTGCAGGGTAGTTTTGGCCGGTTCTAAAAGTAGATGAACCTGCCTCGAACGAAACCTTAAAGCGGATGCTCGAATAAGGCATTAAGGTATCGGGTACAAAGTAAGTAACCGAGTAATTATAAAGATTAACACGCGGTTCTACGGTATCTAACTTTAAAAAGAAAAGTGTATCGTAATAGCTGGGTACGTACGCGGTATTGCTGGTAGTATCTAAATCATATTTACCCAATATCCAATTAATGGGCCTATCGGTAGTAAATTTAAACTGCATAGGCACCGAGTCGCTCGGGAAGTAGCGGGTAATAGACGAATCCGGTTTTACAATGGTAATAGGTTCCAGCGGTTCGCCGGTAATCTCTTTTTTACAGCCATTAATAAAAACAAGCGCGCCTGCTACTACCAATAATCCTGCAACTAAAAATTTTCTGCTCATTAGGGTTTTGTTCAAGTTCAGTTTCAAAAATATTTAATCAAAAAGTCGGTAACGGTTTTGGTAAGCTTACCATACGGTTGCCATAAAGGCATTACCACACTGCCGCTGTGCAGGGCTTTTAATACAGCACGGTCGTTGCTAAACTCCTTAAAGCCAAAGTAGCCAAACGATTTACCAATACCCGAGTTATTTACCCCGCCAAAAGGCAGGTTAGGCTGCGAAATGTGCACCAGGTTATCGTTAATACAAGTACCACCGGCGGTAGTGTTATTTAACCAAAACTCCTGCTTGCTGTTTTTGCTCGAAAAAATATAAAGGGCTAAAGGTTTCTCTTTACCATTAATCAGGCTTATAACTTCGCTATCGTTTTTGTAACCAATTATCGGAAGTATAGGCCCAAAAATTTCTTCCTGCATTACCCTGCTGTTAAAAGGAACATTAGACAGAATGGTAGGTGCTATGTAATTATCGCTCTCATCCATTTGGCCGCCCAATTCAATTTTAGCGCCCTGGCTAACTGCATCATTTAATAAGCCTTTAATACGATTAAAATGGCGGTTATTAATAATGTGGCTTATATCCTCGCTCTTTTGTGGGTTATCGCCAAACACTTTTTTAATGTTGGCTATAAGCTTGCTAATAAACTCATCCTTCTTGCTATCGTGTACCAACACGTAATCGGGTGCTATGCACGTTTGCCCGCAGTTAATTAGCTTACCCCAGGTAATTTTTTTAACGGCTGCATCAATATTCGCAGTCTCGTCAATAATAACCGGCGATTTACCTCCCAGCTCCAGCGTTACCGATGTAAGGTGGTCGGCTGCGGCGTGCATTACTACTTTACCTACTGCCGGCGAGCCGGTAAAATGTATATGGTCGAATTTAAGTTTCAGTAATTCGGTAGATATAGTGTGGTCGCCTTCAATTACGGCTACTTCATTTTCGGCAAACACGGTAGCCAGCATGGCCTTAACCACTGCCGATGTTTGTGGCGTAAACTCAGATGGTTTAATAATAACACTACACCCTGCTGCTACAGCAGCTACCAGGTGTTGCACCGGCATTTGAAAAGGGTAGTTCCACGGGGTTAGCAACAAAGCCATACCCTTAGGTTCGTGTACAATTTTAGACGATGAGCCTATAAACATTAAAGGGGTATCTACCTCTTTTGGTGCCATCCATTCATCCAGGTTTTCAATGGCGTGCTTACATTCCGAAACCGAGTTATAAATTTCGGCGTAGGCGGTTTCTACCTTTGGTTTGCGCAAATCGGCATAAACAGCATCTTCTACTTTGGGGCGCCATTCGTTAATAGCAGCTACCAGTTTTTTAAGCTTGGCCTTGCGTTCTTTAGCCGTAGAGTTTTTAAGGTTCTGCCGGTTTTTTTGCTGCGCATCGTATACCCTGAAAATTTCCTCTAACTTGGTGTTAGGGCTAATGGGGATACTTTTTACTGTACCTGCGGTTGCTGTTTCCATAATTGCATGTTTAAAGACCCTAAAAATAGAAATAAATTCTGCTACTAAAAAACGATTGGGCAGCAGCTAAATTGCAGCGACCCAAATAAACTACACAAGCCTAATCTGCCAAAACAAAAACGCCCCTGTTTTTAGGGGCGTTTTTGTTGTAATTTAAAGTATTACGTCTTTTACTTTTATATCCTGCTTTTGCTTTTTAATAGCAAAGGTGTCTTTATCCAATATGTTGCGCACAGCCCCGTATTTGCTAAAACGCTGCTTAACAAACTTTTTAAGTGTAGGGTCGCTAAGCTTGGCAAAATTTACCGATAAATCGTTTACGTTTTTAATAATCTGTTCGCGAACCGATTTGTAGTAGTCTTCCTGCATTTTTTGGTCGCTTACCGATTGAATCGCTTTACCCGTTACACTGTCAATTACTACGCTTATGTTGGGCGCATTTTTCATCAGGGCCTCCAGGGTTTCGGCAAGGTCTTGTAGTGGGGTAAGCACCTTTTGGTTATCGGCAATTAATTTGGCCATAGCCGCATCGTTGCTTTGCGTAAACAGGCCGCTGGCTTCTTCTAAGCGGAAGTTGGCAAGTGCATCGTAAGCGCGGGCTTTATCGCCCATCGATACGTTACCGGCCTTATCGTATAATTTAGAGGCTAACAGGTAGCTGCCTTTATTCATTACAGAGGCGGCTAATTTTTCGTTGGCATCGTCATTTTTCTTTTCAGCATAAGTATCGCCCAAACGCATAATCAGGTTATCGGCATCTTCATTTCTGTGTTCGCTGTACAAGTAGTCGGCATATTTGGTAATACCCTCTTCCACACCACCACTCAGGTAAGCATCAATCGCCTTCTGAAACTCATTGCGCGCGTAATAAATATCACCTGCTTTTTTAGCCGCTTCGGGTGTTTTAAGTTTTAAGTAGGTTTCGGCAGCTTTTACTTCATCGTCGCCGCCTTTATCGGCATATTGCTTGGCAATTTGCTCAACTTTTACATCAGCTCCGCCTAATACATAATAGTCTAGCGCTTTGTTATAGCTGGCTGGTCCTTTTTCGTAAAAGCGGTCGCCAATTACACGGGCACCTTCTTTAGCAGCCTCGGCTTTAGTATAAAAATCCATAGCCTTGCGCAAGGCTTTAGCTTCGTTTTTTTCGTCGCCGCTAAAAGCTTCTTCCACATACGCTTCAGCCAGTTTTTTCATGCCTTCTTTCTTTTCGGGCTTATCGCAGCGGCTGTAATTGCTTTGTGCATTTACATAGTCTTTCTTATCTAAAAACGCGTCGCCTATAAGGGCATACATTTCGCGTTTCATGCCACCTTTCTGAAACGATTCCGTGGCCTTTTGCACCATCTCATTACGCTTGGCTGCATCTTTCTGCTCCATGGCTTTAACCAGGGTTTCTTTGCCCTTATCAATGTCCTTATTCTGCGCGTTTAGCTGCACCGAAACAGCCAGCATAAACCCAAAGCATGCCGCTGCCTTTAAAAATTTCTTACTCATATAATGTTGATTTTGTGTGTGATTACGGTTTAAATATAAAACAACTTCGCTTTTGCAAAACATTATTTTCTGCAAAACATAGTTAAATAGAATTTACCAATAACGCGAATGTTTTATAAATGCCCGCCCAAGCCTTAAAATCAGGCAAAAACTAACGCCATTTTTGCAACTCCTGAGAGGCAAAAAAAATCCCGCTTTCTCTTTGCAGGAAAGCGGGATACAGTAAACAAAACCACATCAAAATTTAGGATAAGCTTGCTGCTGCAAGGCGGCTGTTTTTGCTTATTGTTTTACAAACCTTTTAACGGCGCTTTTACCTTCGGTTGTTTTTATTTGTAACGTATACATGCCCTGTGGCAAAGGGGCTGTATTAACTTTAGTTATCTGGCCTTTTATAAAAATTACCTGCTCGCCAATTACCGAGTAAACTTCGGTAGTTTCTATCTGCTCATCGCAGGTAATAATTAAAAATTCCTGTGCCGGGTTAGGGTAAACCTGCAAATCAAAAGTGTTGGGGCTTTGCTCGTTTATGCCCACGCAAACCTGCACGCTTATTGTTACCGAATCGCTGGCTACGCAGCCAAATAAGTCGGTTGCTGTTACTGAATAAGTAGTGTTGGCGGTAGGTGTTACAATTTGTGTAGAGGTGGTAGCGCTGTTGCTCCATACATATGTTTCAGAGCCGGTGGCCAGTAAGGTGGTCGGCTGGCCACTGCAAACGCTGTCGGTGCTGGCACTTACAGCCAATAAAACCGGTGGAACAGGAACGGTAATAGTATCGGCTACGGTGCAACCATAAGCCGATAAGCTTACAGGGTAAACACCACCGGCGGTAACAGTATAGGAAGCAGTATCGGTGCTGTAACGCACTAAACCAACAGCATCATATTCTACCCAGTCGGTAGCCTTATCGGTAGCAATAGCCCAACGAACCGCATCAACGGATGTGATGGCCGGAAGAGTTACACGAAAAATAGTCGCTACTTCGGGGCCCGCCGCTGCTGTGGCCGTATAAACGGTAAGCCAGTTGCCCGAGGTTTCGTGCACATATACGGTGTCAATAAAACCAGGTGAGCTGGTTTCGTAAATAAGCACTTCGTTAGTAAGTACAGGCGTGCTGTAACCTACCACTAAGAAGTCGCGGTGGTCGCCATAAGTATCGGCTGTCCAGGCGGTGCTGATATCGCCGTAATTTGGATAGGTGTTTGGTTCGTATAATAACTGGCGGGCCGACCAATTGTTGGAAGAATACTGTGTGCTGAAAGCAATAACCGAATCTGCCCAGGTAGTATCGGGTCCGAAGGTGAAAGTGCTGTCGGCAATAGTGATAGTAAGGTCGGTTGGGTTGCTTAATTTTAGGGTGCCCGCTACATCGTTATGGCAGGTAATGCCTTCTACCGAAATTTGAGGGAGGTTCAGTTGCGGCAATACGGTAAGGTTGGTAACTACTACGCTATCGCAGGCAAAAAAGTCGTTGTAAACGCCACTGGTAGTATAGGTGTGTGTGCCTACAGTTAGGCTTTGCCCATAACAAATGGTATTTGTGTATTCAATAACAGGCTCCGACCCATAGTCGATATAAACTTCTACAGTGCTATCGCAGCCGTAGTATTGGAAATAGTCGCCGGCTAAGCGATATGTAATGCCATTTACAGTAACGCTATCGCCGCCGCAAATGCTAAACTCATAATCAACATTGGCAGGTTCAAGCTCATAAAAATTAATCTCTACCATACTGTCGCAGCCGTAGTATTGATAGTAAGTATCGTAAGTAGTATAAGTAAAGCCATTAACGGTAATGCTATCGCCTGCACATTTTTGAAAATCGTAGCTAACCGTAGGGGCCGAGTTTTCGCTTACAATTACGTTTACTGCACTATCGCAGGCATAGTTGGTTGTGTAAGTGCCGGCTACCGAATAAGTAGTTCCTCTGAAAGTTATACTGTCGCCGGTGCAAAAAGCAATTTCGTAATTAATTTGGGTGGTTGCGTCGTATATAACAATCGTATCTTTTGCCACACAATGGGCGGTATCAAATACAGTGGCTATAAAGGTGCCGCTGCCAAAATGGTTTATGCTGTCGCCGCAAAGCCAGGTTACATCGGTATCGTAAATATTAGATGTATAGGGGGCGGTACCTCCGGTAATGGTAATACCAAGGTTGTGCATTACAGGCGTGCACGAAGGCACTTCCTCATCAATAGCTACTGCAAAACCGGTACAAGGATTAGTGCCGTTGTATTCAAAAGCACCCATATCGGGCAGGCCGTTGCGTATAAACTCGCGTTGGTCGTAACTGGTAGTTACAGCATCATCGGCTGCATTAATTGCCGGGCTGCCCGCTACCAGGGCATGGGTAAGCATAAAGTGTCCGTTATCCAGCAGGTTGGTATCTAACACGCTTGCAACCGTAGCGCCATAAATATTGCCGGTAGTTACACCGCTTATAATAGCGCCTGTAGTATCGCCAAAAAGATTGTGCCCATCAAGCGATACGAATGTGCCAAATAAATCGGGGCCGTTATTGGCAGCGCTGTTGCCTACAAAAATATTATTGCTTAGGCGACAGGTAGAGGAGGGTGCGTTTTGCAAAGCGCCGCCATTGGTTTCTGAATGGTTGTTATAAAATGTACAGTTAATTACATCCATAGTTCCACCGGCATGGTTTTTAACAGCACCGCCGGCACCGGTGCCCGAGGTAGAGCCGCTAAAATTACCGCTAAACGTACTGTTGGTAATACGCATGTAGCCGCCGTTATTAAATACAGCACCGCCACCTTCGCCACCAATATCGGTAGTGGCGTTGTTTTTAAATGAGCAGCCGTTAATAATAACGGTATCGCCATTGGCAAATACGCCGCCTGCCTGGTATAGGGCACTGTTATTAATAAATATGCAATTGTTTAAGGTAATAGCAGCACCACAGCTGCTCATTAACGACGAACCAAAGGCGCTGCCATTATTATTTGAAAAAACGGCATTATTAATACTTACGCGAATACCGGCAAGGTTAACACCAATGTTATAATAGATGCCCGATAAGCGCAGGCTCATATCTTTAGGGCAATTGATAATGCAGCTTTTTTGCGGAAGGGGGCTAAGGTATGTGTCGCCGCCCACACAAATATCCACTACATGGGGGTTATCAATAGTAGCGCTGTTATCGTTGTTTACACTGGTTAAGGCCCAGTCGAGCGAACCGGGGGCAGAACCCGATAAAGTGCTTACATAAAAATGCGTTGCGTTCGAGGCCTGCCAGCTGAGCAACAGGGCCACAAGAACAATAAATGGTTGGGTAAAGTTTTTTTTCATATGGTATGGGGTATGATTTACAGGCAAACATGCATTACCGAAACCCTGTGGTGCAATTAAATGTTACAAGATGCAGAAGAAAAGGTACCAAACGCATGTACTAAAGCTGCGTTATAAGTGTTACCGGCGGCTATACTTTTTTTGTAGGAAAAACGATGGTAAATGTGGGCTCCGGTTGAGGGGTATAAACTATAGCGCCCTTTAGCTGGCGGGTAAGTTCGTATACCATACGCAGTCCAAGAGTTGTTGATTTTTTCACATCGAAATCCGGCGGCATACCCACACCATTATCCGAAAAAAGCAAAGTGCATAGCCCATCGGCATTTTCAATAAACTGAATTTTAATATACCCTCCGGCCCGGTTTATCTGCCCATACTTTAAAGCGTTTGTAACCAGTTCGTTTAAAATAATACCCAGCGGTATCGATTCTTCAATATCCAGCGCAAGTTGCGGAGGCGATACAGTGCAATATATTTCGAGCGGCTGCGCATTAAACACTACTTTAAGGTGGCTGCAAAGCTGCAGCACATAATCTTTAAGTAGTATAGCCGATAGCTCTTGTTGCTTATAAAGTTTTTGATGGATAAGCGCAATACTTTTTACGCGGTTGTGACTGTCGCGCAGGGCATCTTTGGCTGCTTCATCGGTAAGGGTATTAGCCTGCAGGTTTAAAAGGCTCGAAACTATTTGCAGGTTATTTTTTACGCGGTGGTGTATTTCGCGCATCAATAAATCCTTCTCTTTGCTTTGCTGTTCAATCATGGCGTTTTTTTCGGCCAGTTGGCGATTAGCGCTATCTTTTTGTTTGTTGGCCCTAAAAAATAAAAAGGCCAGTGCCGAAATCAACACAAACCCCATTACAGCAATGGTTACACCTAACCTAAGGTTGCTGTTGTGCAGCTTCAATATTTTATTTTCCTGTGTGTTTTTTTTGGTATTGTATTGTACCTCTAACTCGCGCTGTGCCAACTCTGCCCGGCTTTGTACGCTGGCTATACTTTTTTGCTGATTATCGTTAAACACCGAATCGTTCCAGGCGCTGTATTGCGTATAATATTGCAGCGCTAAAGCATCTTGCTTGCGCTTATGCGCTACATCGCTCACCACTTTGTATCCTTCGCGTATAAAAATACGGGCGTTATAAAATTGGGCATCATGCAGCAGCCGCTTACCCAACTTTTCCGCCTCGTCTATTTTGTTTTGCTGCAGGTATAACTGGCACAAAACCAATACGGGGTTAAGCACATTAATAGGCCGCTTAAGACTATCGAAAAGGTCCACCGCCTGCACCAGCATTTGCTCTGCCTCGGCAGGGCGGTTTAGTTTAAAATATAACTCACCAACGCCGGTTAATGTTACGGCATACTCATAAGCCCGCGTACCGCTGCGGTTGGCAAAATCCATGGCCGCCTTCATCATTATTTCGGCTGAGTCTTTCTTTTCGGCGCGCATATACTCGCCGGCCATATTGGTGGTTATAAGCCCGGCAAAGGCCAGGTTATTTATAGCAGTGGCCTGTTGCATAGCACGCGCGTAGTAGTTAAGACACAATTCGGGTTGGCGGCCGGCGGCCCCATATACCGTAGCTATGTTATTACAGCACGAGCCTATAGTGCGTTTATCGCCCGATTGCTCGGCAGCTTTTAAGGCATCTAAATAATAATCAAGTGCTTTTTCATAATCGGCATTATCCTGGTACATGCCCGCTATCAGGCTTTTGCAGGTGGCTTCGTAATATTTATTGTTGGCCCGTTTGGCATAGGCAAGGCTGCTGGCATACATGTCCATGGCCTCGGGCAGGCGATTTTGTATGGCTCGTACCAGGCCCCAGGTACGATAGGCATCGGCCTTTAACAGTAGCGAGTCACCACTCGCGGCCAGCTTTATTTCATCATCGGCCAGCCGGATTGCTTCGGCCGTATCGGTAAAGGCAAGTTTATAAGCCAGTAAACCACTAAAGCGAGCGCGGGCACTATCGCTTTTGGCGGCTTTAAGTTGTTGCTTTAAATCGGCTACTGTTTGCGCCCGCACAAAAAAGCCAAGGCAAAAACCAATAAGAATAAAGGTGATTTTTCGGCCTGTCATAATTTATCAGGTGCAACTTGCAGCTACTTGTGCAACAAAACTAACTTGTGGTATAACGTGCAATAAAAACGTTACAACAAGCATATTATCCTGTTTTACTGTATACGTTTTAATTTTTCAAAAAGCTCCTCTTTAAAATTGCGGCTAAGGGGTATGGCCGTTTTACTTATCACTACTTCGGTATGCGAAAATGAATCGATTTTGTGCAGGTTTACCACAAAGCTTTTATGTATTTGCATAAAAGGTACCACAGGCAGGCAGGCTAATATTTCGCGAAAACTGGAGCGCACTATGTGTTTGCCTTTATCGGTAACAATGTACAGGTAGTTATGGTCGCTTTCCAGCCATTGTATATCGGCCACTTTTACTTTTACAAAATGCGAGTCGGTTTTTACAAACAGGCTATCGTTAACCAAATTAAAGCTTTCATCATCAGTAGGTTTTTTACCCGCAAACGAGGCCAGGGCAACTTCAATGCTGGCAAAAAGCTCATCCTGCGAAAATGGTTTTAATAAATAGCCGTTGGGCTGCGTGGCTGCGGCCTTAGCTACGGTATCTTTATCGCTGTAAGAGGTTAAAAAAACCAGGGGCAGTTTATACTTGCTACGCACCAAATGCGCCAGGTCGATACCTGTTTTACCGCCGCCAAGGTTAATATCGGCCAGCACAAAATCCGGCTTATCGCCATCCAGCCGGTTAACGGCCTCTTCGTAACTATAGGCAGGGCTTAGTACTTCATAGCCAAGGCGGGTAAGCATATCGGCCATATCCATCGCCACTAACGATTCATCTTCTACTATCAAAATCTTCACCATGCTCATAATCCCAATATTGACGGAAAGGTATTAAAAGTGCATTACACATTGCAACTATTTCCGGTTGATAGTTGGTTATGCATCAAAACAGCAGCAGCAATGCCTTATTGAACTTATTCTCAATATATAAACTGTAAGTATTAAAGTCAAACAGAGGGCGAAAAAATCCCCCTGTTTCAATTTTAAAAACGAGGTTTGGAAAGATGAAGTTGGGGGCTTATCAGAGTCCTTGCGCAACAGGTGTTGCACTTAGTTTAGTTATCTGGCCTTTTACAAAGGTTATTCTTTCGCCTTTAACCGAATAAACTTCGGTGGTTTCGCCCTGCTCATCGCAGGTAACAATTGTAAACTCCCCGTGCGCTAAATCACTTTGTTCATCAAAACTATTGGCTGCCTGTTTTACAATGTCTGCCCCCACGCGTGCTGTAAGCAAGGCTGTATTTATAAGATTGGTTGCATTTGCGTTGTAACCGGTTTGCGCGGTGCCAAAAACCGCATCGGTAGGGCTTTGGAAATGGTTGTGTTCATCTAGCCAGATAAATTCTCCCTTTAAATCGTTGCCGCTATTAGCCGCTCCGTTACCCGAAAAAAGATTGTTGCCAATGCGGCAAACAGCGCCCTGGCGGTTTAGTATAGCGCCGCCTGTATTAGCCGATTGGTTGCCATAGAACCTGCAGTTAATTACATCCATTTCGCCACAGTTATTAATAGCTCCACCGCCATCATTTATAGCAACGCTTGTGTTATTGCTAAAGGTGCAATTTACAATTTGCATATAGCCGCTGTTATTAAATACGGCTGCCCCACCGCCGCCACTGCTATTAGTAGTGCTGTTGTTTTTAAAAGTGCAGCCATAAAGGTAAACGCTATCGCCATCACAAAAAACGGCGCCACCCTTAAGATGCGCTGCATTATTAATAAAAAGACAATCGCTTAAAGTAAGGTTGGTGCCGTTGCCGCCTGTAAAAGCCGGGCCTTTATCGGCATTATAAGTTGCCTTATCAAAAACTGCGTTGTTTATACATAGATGAATGCCTTGGGGTATGTCGGTTACATTATAATTAAGGCCCGAAAGTTTCAAGCTCATATCTTTTGGGCAGTTAATAATGCAGTGGCGTTTTGGTAACGGGCTAAGGGCTGCATCGCCGCTTGCTAAAATATCTATTACATGCGGGTTGGCGAGCGTGGCCGTTTTATCGTTGTTTACCTGGTTTAAAGCCCAATAAAGTGAGCCGTGGCCGCTACCCATAAGGGTATTTACATAATAGTGGGTGGCCTGGCTACTCTGATAGCTAAGCAGCAGTGAAAGCAACGCGATTAGCGTTAGATTATTAAATTTTCTCATGGGTGGGTTAAGAAGGCGCAAGTATACGGCAAACATTTTTATTTGTGGCATGTGTTGGTAAAAATGTTTCGTAGAATTTGCGCGGTGCTTTTGAATTTAAAAATCCCCCTTTGCGCAGGCAAAGGGGGACAAACAAAACAGAGGTATTGAAAAATTGCTGGCTGAATTGGGGTATTTATTCTTTAATGAATGATTTTTTCACTACGCCGCTCTTGGTTTGAATAGTTAGCACATAGCTGCCCTGCGCCAGCATATTAATATCCAGGCGGGCCAGGTTTCCGGTTTCGGCCAATACTTTTGCGCCCAATACATTGTGCACCTCAACAGCCTGTATAGCAACATCACTCTTTATTATAAGCATGCTGGTAGCCGGGTTAGGATAAACAATTATAGATGCCGAAGTTATGTTTGCAATACCTGATATAACTACATTAACCTCTGCCGAAGTGCCGGTGCAGCCATCGGCGCTGGTTACATCAACTTTGTAGTTGCCGGTTTGTGTAGCGGTGTAAGATTGAGCATTAGCCAACGAAATAGCCGAACCATTTAAATACCATTGGTAGCTGCTGCCACTTATACTGCTGGTAAGCACCGCGCTGTTTTGCTGTACTACAGGTGCGGGTATGCTATTTACAACTACTACTGCTGCATCAGATGTATCTGCACCGCAGGAACCTGCTACCTCTACTTTGAAAGTGCCTGCATCGCTCACTGTAGAAGATACAATGTTAAATGCTGCTGCTGCGGTACCATTTACAAGGGTATCGTTCTTATACCAATGGTAAGTAAGGTTGCCACCGGTAGCTACTACGTTCAGGCTAATTGCTTCGCCCGAGCAAACGGTAAGGGTGCTTGCCGGTTGGGTAGTAATTGCAGTAGCATCGGCTATAGTAAGTGTTAGTGTAACAATGCTATCGCAGTTTTGGGCCGATGCAAGTGTATCGGCATAAACACCGGCTACGGTTAAAATATCACCGTTAAAATCGTAGCTGCCGCCCTGGCAAATACTTTCGGCAAGTGTGGTGGTTATAGGCGCCAGCACGGTTAGGTGCAGGGTAATAATACTATCGCAGCCGTCTTGTGTTTGCACGGTTTCGGCATAGTTGCCGCTTTGGGTAAGTGTTTGTGCAAAGAAGGTATAAGAGCCGCCGTTGCAAATGGTTTCAGAGAAATCTCCGGTTAAAGCGGGGCTAACTGTTAGGTTAAGCGTGATAACCGAATCGCAGCCTGCCTCATTTACAAGCGTATCGTTATAAGCACCGCTTTGTGTAAGGGCAGCACCATTGAAGTTATATGCATTGCCGGCACATATAGTTTGGTTGAACGAGCTTGCCGATGGTTGTAATATAGAAATGGTGTGGGTTGCACTGGCCGAACAGTTAGCGCCTAACGATGCAGTAACCGTGTAAGTGGTAGTAGTGGCCGGCGATACAGTAATGGTTGAGTTGGTGCCCAGGCCATTACCCCAGGTGTAGGTATTGCCACCGTTGGCAGTAAGCGATACGCTGCCACCCGCACACACCGATGTTGAACCGGTAATGCTGGCAGTAGGTGTATTTTGCACACTTACTGTTTGCGATGCCGTAGCGGTACAATTATTAGCTGTAACAGTTACAGTATAGGTAGTGGCATTTGCCGGGGATACAGTTATTGCGGCCGTAGTTTCGTTGTTGCTCCAGCTATAGGTGCCGCCGCCAGTGGCTGTAAGGGTAGCCGATAAGCCCGAACAAATAGTGGTAGGGCCATTGATAGCTGCCGTAACAGAGTTAACCGTAATGGTAGCGCTGGCCGTGGCACTACAGTTGTTGGCATCGGTTACGGTAGTGGTATAGATAGTAGTGGTGGCTGGTGAAAGATTTTGTATAGCATTGGCTGTTAAGTTACCGCTCCATACGTAGCTGGCGCCGCCCGATGCAGTTAGTGTTTGTGAGTTGCCCAGGCAAATAGCTGCCGATGAAGGCGAGATAGCCGCTACCGGTAAAGGATTAACTGTAATGGTGCGCTGTGCAGTAGCGCTACAATTGTTGCCATCGGTTACGGTTACAGCGTAAGCATTAGTACTGCCTGGTGAAACAGTAATTGCTGCAGTGGTGTTATTGGTGTTCCACAAGTAGCTGGTGCCGCCCGATGCAGTAAGCGTAGCGCTGGCGCCTGCACAAATGGTGCTGCTTGCCGGCGCAATAGCTGCTATGGGTAACTGATTAACCGTAACAAGTTGCGAGGCTGTAGCCGAGCAGTTGTTCTGTGTAACGGTTACGGTATAAGTAGTAGCCGTAGCAGGCGAAACTGTAACGGCTGCATTGCTACCTAGTGAGCTGCTCCAGGCGTATGAAGAACCGCCACTGGCAGTTAAAGTAGTAGAAGCACCGGTACAGATGGTTGCGTTACCCGATATAGCTGCTACAGGGTTGTTATTTACTGTTACCAATACTGTATCGGATGTAACTGTGCCACAGCTGCCGCTTATAACTACACTATAAGGCCCGGCATCGTTGGCAGTAACTGATGCAATGTTGAGTGTAGATGTGCTTTGAGTGCCCAATACAGTTGAGCCCTTGCGCCATACGTAAGTAGTGTTGTTGCCACCGCTACCCACTACCGATAATGTAAGTGGTGCACCCACACACACAGCCTGCGCCAATGGCTGCTGCGATATACTGGCAGATGTTACTACCGATAAAACTGCAACTGCTGAAGTATCGGCGCCACAGGTGCCTGTAACTACTACCGAGTAGTCGTCTGCATCGTTAATTGAAAGCGATTGGATATTGTATGCAGAGGCAGTAGCAAGGTTAATGTCACTTCCATCTTTCTTCCATTGGTAAGTAAGGCCAACACCCGCGGCCGCTACGTTAAACGTAACTGCTGAACCGGTGCAGGCAGTTTGCGAAACCGGCTCTGTTGTAATATTTGTTATAGGGTTTACAGTAACTACCGATGATGCTGTTGATGAGCAGTTGTTGGCATCAGTTACTGTTACTGTATAAGTGGTAGTAGCTACAGGTAACACTAATTTGCTTGCCCCTGTTCCTAACTGGTTGCTCCAGTTATACGATGCACCACCGCCGGCAATTAAGTTTTGCGAAGCGCCGTTGCAAATGGTAACAGAAGATGGGTTGATACTTGCAACGGGCAATTGGTTTACAGTTACCTGGCGGGTTGCTGTTGCAGAGCAATTGTTGCCATCGGTTACTGTTACTGTATAAGCGGTTGTAGAGGTTGGTGAAAAAGTGGCAACCGCATTGCTGCCACCGTTGTTGCTCCAGGCATATGTAGTGCCACCGCTGGCTGTAAGTGTAGCCGATGCGCCTACACACACAGCTACCTGTGCCGGTGCTATAGCCGCAGCCGGTGGCGCATTTACAGTTATTACACGTGTAGCCGTTGCGCTGCATGTACCGTTAGATACTGTTACCGTGTAGGTAGTAGTGCTGGTCGGTGAGAAAGTAGCTGCTGCATTGCTGCCGCCGCCGTTGCTCCAGGCATATGTAGTGCCACCGCTGGCTGTTAAGGTAGCAGATGCGCCACTGCAAATAGTAGCAGTTACGGGGTTGATAGATGCTGATGGTATAGCATTAACAGTTACCAGGCGGGTGGCTGTAGCACTGCAGCTGTTGCCATCGGTAACAGTTACTGTATAAGTAGTATTGGTAGTTGGCGAAAAAGTAGCCGCTGCATTGCTGCCACCACTGTTGCTCCAGCTATATGCTGTGCCGCCGCTGGCGGTGAGGGTAGCCGCATCGCCTGCGCATATAGTAACAGTGGCCGGGGCTATAGCAGCGGTTGGTAACTGGTTAACAGTTACAGTAGCTGTGGCTGTAGCCGAACAAGTGTTAGTGCCGGTAACCGTAACCGTGTATGTAGTAGTTGTAGTTGGAGAGAATGTGGCCGCTGCATTGCTGCCGCCGCTGTTACTCCAGGTATAAGTGCCGCCGCCGCTGGCGGTTAGGTTAGCGCTTTGGCCCGCGCAAATAGCTACACTTGCTGGTTGAATATTTGCTGATGGAAGTGCATTTACGTTTACCAATCGCGATGCCGTAGCCGAACAGCTATTGGCATTGGTAACAGTTACAGTATAAGTAGTAGCCGAAGTGGGCAAAAAAATTGCCTGTGCACTATTGCCACCTCCATTGCTCCAAGCATAGGTGCCGCCACCGGTAGCTGTAAGTGTAGCCGTGCCACCTGCGCAGATGGTAACCGAAGCCGGTGTAATGCCTGCTGTTGGGTTGCTGTTTACAGTAATCAGTCGCGATGCCGTGGCTGAACACGTACCATCGCTTACGGTTACTGTGTAGGTGGTATTAGTGGTTGGCGAGAAGGTAGCCGCTGCATTGCTGCCACCGCTGTTGCTCCAGGCATAGGTGGTGCCGCCGCTGGCGGTAAGGGTGGCACTTTGCCCGTTGCATATTGTAACAACAGCCGGAGAAATAGCCGCTGTTACAGCAGGCACTACCGTAACCGTTATGGTATCTACATCGGCGCACTGGCCGCTGTTGGTATTCATGGTTACTGTGTAGGTGGTTGTGCTGGCGGGTGATACTGTTTTTGTAGCACCCAGGCCCAGGCTATTGCTCCAGCTATAACTGGTAGCTGACAAAACATTGGCTGTAAGTGTTACCGAACTGCCCGCACAAATAGTGGGCGATGAGGGTGAAACCGAACCATCGGCAATGCCGGTGATGGTAAGCGGGCGGGTTGCAAAATTAGAAGTGTCGCAATTGTTTGCGCGGGCTACACTTATGCTCGTAGCTCCGGTAGTGTAAGGCATTTGAATTGTAATGATTATGCTGTCGGCACCGCTAAGTATAGTTGCACCGGCAGGCACGTTCCATACATAGTAATTTCCGCCGGAACCGCCACTGGCGCTAAATGAATAAATACCGCCAACGCAAGGGGTCGAAATTCCACCAAGAATGGAGGTAGGCGCAGCCGATGGGCCGGGGGTTAAGGTAACCAGCTTGGTAGCTGGTGGTGATATACCGCAGGCACTGTTGGCCCTTACAGAGATAGTACCTGATGTTGTATTGGAAGTAACAGCTATAGTATTGGTGGTAGAGGAGCCTGTCCAGCCTGATGGCAGGGTCCAGGTGTAAGAGGTAGCGCCTGCTGCCGGTGCTGCTGTGAACACAGCGCCTGTAATAGAAAGACAGGCTGTATCTAACCCCGAAATAGATGCCGGTGTCGGAAAATTACATGGCGAGTAACGGGCAATAAAAGCATCGTTGGTAGATGAAGAAGTAATAGTTTGCACACCAGCCACCGAGGGGTCGAAATCGGCAGTACCGGTAAAATAGCCACCGCTGTATACTTTGCCGCTGTCATCTAAATCTATTACAAAGGCTTCATCTGTAGTAGGGCTACCCATAGAAGTAACCCAGGTTAAATTTCCTATGGTATCATACTTGGCAATAAAAATATCGTTAACGGTACTTGGCGATGCGCTAATGTTAAAGAAGGCAGGGGAACCATCAAAGTCAACCGCAGCACCGGTAAAGCGGCCTGTTACATATATATTGCCAGCATCATCATGCGTTGTTTGGTAAACCTGCGCCTGGTTGCTGCTGCCGGCACCACTTATTCCTTTTGCCCAGCTACAAGTACCGGCAGGGGTCCAGCTGCAAAAAAAGCCGGCCAGCGTACTTCCCTGAGCAGTTATCTGTATACCACCAAAAACACCAACACCCCAGTACGCCCCACCAACTATAATGTTGCCCTGTGGGGTTATATCAATAGTAGTTCCATTATCGTACTGATTGGGTGTGGTAGTGGTGCCACCCATGGCTCTTACCCATATATAGTTGCCGTCGTTTGTGTATTTTGTCAAAAAAACATCGGTATTAACGCTGGAAGAAAGAGTTGCTGTACCCGCCCCGGCGTTAAAATCGCAGGTGCCTAAGAACTGCCCGGTTATATATACATCGTTATTTGCATCTACGGCTATATCACGGGCTACCACATCGGCCGTAGCACCACCCTGAAAGGCACGGGCATACAAACATTTACCGGCAGGGTCATACTTGGCAAAATACATATCTGCCGGGTCGGTAAGGTTGACCTGAACAGCAGGCGAAAACGGATGCTCGAAAGTTACATTGGTGCTACCCACAGTACCACACACAAAAATATTATCCGATGAATCGAGCGCTACACCATAAGCATAATCGGACAAAGTACCTGTAATACGGCGCGCCCATTGGTAGTTACCGTCTTTATCGTATTTAGCCACAAAACCCTCCGGTCCTCCACCCGATGTAAGTGTGTTAGTCGCCGCTCCGGGGTTAAAATCGATAGCACCACCAGCGCTGAAGTAACCAACTATAACAATAGAATCGTTATCACCTAATGCCAGCGACATACCGTAATCGTCGCCTGTGCCACCAATTCTGTTGGCCCAAACATACTGACCGGCAGTTGTGTACTTGGCAAAATAAATATCGTTGCTACCCGCCGAAACAAGGTTAGCTGTTCCTGTATCCGGGTTAAAATCAACGGTAGACTGAAAGCCCCCGATTATATACACGTAGCCGTTAGATACTACTAACCTGCGTACGTTATCGTTGCCGGTTCCGCTGGACTGGCCAATTTTTTTTGCCCAGTCGTATGATAACCCCCCTTGCTGCGCATAAAGAAGAACAGCGCACAGCGCCAATAGTGTAGTAGTAAAAATCCGTTTCATAATGCCGAGTTTTGTTTGACAACAATGTTCGGCACTAAAGTGGGCTGTTAACGTCCTTCAATTCATGAAGCCCCTGTTTTGGGTTCACGAAACGACCATAACGGGGAAAAAGCGACAGATAATTAATGTAACCCGATCCTTATATCACGAAAAGAGTCTTCAAACTCTTTTTTCCGCTCTTTCGAAACTGGCATAGCGATACCGTTGTCCATTTCGATAAAGCTTTCGAGGCGGCTATACTTTTTTACAAAATTGAGATTGATGAGGTGCGAGCGGTGTATGCGGAAGAAATTTTTGCGCCGCATTAAAAGGTCTTCAAAAAACTTAAGCTTTTTACTTACCAGTAACTTAGAGCCATCGGCCAGGAATACATGTGTATAGGCCCCTTCGGCCTGTAGTTGTGTTATATTGCCTACTTCTACAAACAGTAAGCCATCGCTTACTGGTACGGCAATTCTGCTAAACTCATCGCCCTGAAAGTTCTGCTGTAATATCTCCAGCCTTTGTTTCATGTTGTGGCTATTACGGCGCGCTTTTACTTTTTCTACTGCCGCTTTCAGCTTATCTACCTGCACAGGTTTAAGCACATAATCTACGGCAGAGCATTCGAATGCCTGCACGGCATATTCACTGTAAGCAGTTACAAATACAATTTCAAAATCAACCGTATCGAAAAAATTCATCAGTTCGAAGCCGCTGAATTCGGGCATTTCTATATCCAGAAAAACCACATCGGGCTGATGTTGCTTAATTGCTAATACCGCTTTAGGCACATTAGCGCATTGCTCCAATATTTTTACTTCAGGGCAATGCGTACCCAGCAAAGTTTCGAGCGAGCGGCGGGCTCTTTCTTCATCATCTACCAATATTGCTTTCATTGCGGTATGGTTAATACAACTTTGGTGCCTTGCGGCAAATCAATTATCTGCAAATCTATTTTCAAATTGTAATAATCCCTTAATAAACGTAAACGTTCGGCAGTAGCATCAGTTGCAAAACTCTTATATTTTTTCTTGCGGGTATTAATTTCGCTCGAAGCCTTGCGGCCTATACCGTTGTCTTCTATAACACAAACAAGCTGAGCCCCCTGTAATTCAAAAATTACGTTTAACTGTTTTGTGCCTTGCTTGTGAAGCAATCCGTGTTTCAATGCGTTTTCTACAAAAGGCTGTACAATCATAGAGGGTAGTTGAACATTGTCCTTTTCTAAGCCATCGCTAACCACTATTTTGTAATTCAGCTCATCCCCAAAACGCAATTTTTCAAGGTCGAGATAAAGTGATAACATTTCCTCTTCTTTATGCAAGGTTATAAACTCGGCACCTGAAGCCTCTAATACTACACGTGTAAGCTCGCTGAACTTGCCCAGGTATAATTGTGCATTAGCAGTATCCTGCTGTAGCACTAAATCCTGTATGCTGTTAAGCGCATTGAACATAAAATGGGGATTCATCTGCGCCTTTAGAGTAGATAGCTGTGAGGCAATCATCCTTTTCTCTAATTCGCTTTTGCGCCGTAATGAACGGATGCGCCATGCAAAAAAAGCAGATACTAAACCGGCAACCGCTACAATACACAACACAAAAAACCACCAGCGCTGCCAAAAGGGTGCCGCTATAACAATACTGAGCTGTGCGGATTTTATACTCTCAACCCCGTCTTCGTTCAGCGATTTTACCTCAAATACATAACTGCCTGCCGGTAGTGTTGGATAGCGGGCATAATTACTTTTGCTATTGGTTACAATCCAGGTAGTATCTAAACCAAGCATGCGATACTTGTAGGTAAACTCGCCATGGCTGCGGAAAGCTATGCCTTTAAACGAAATGCGTATGTTGTTGTTATAAAATGGCAGCTGGTATGCTACTGCAAGGGAGGTATCGCGCTCGTGTATGGCAAAGGCCGAAATAAAAATAGAGGGCGGCACCAGGTTTATAGAATTAAAATTTTCGGGAATCTCTACTATACCTTTGGGAGTTGCCAATAATATTTTGCCATTCAAAAACTCAATATCGGTTATTTCGTTGGATGGCAATCCATCGAATCGGTTGTAGCGTTTAATAGCTTTGGTAACCACATCATATCCTACCAGATTATCTTCTGTAGCCATCCATAAAGTGTTGTGAGCCACGGCCATTTTTCTAACAAACCCGTTACGTATACCTATATCTTCGTTTAATTGCACAGCCAATGCACCATTATTAAAACCCAGCACCCCGTTGGTTAGCGTACTAACCCATACGATACCATTGGATGTTTGTGAAATATCCGTTGCAGAAACAGAATGCCCTTGAAATGTTTTTTCTTCCAGCCTGCCGTTACTGCAAACCCAAAGCCCATCGGTATGGCCCATCCATAATTCATCCTTCCGTTTATTTGCAAACACAACCCTTGTGCGTTTACTGCGAAAAGTGGCAAGTGTATCTATCCGGGGTCTTATTTTTACGATAGCAGCATTAATTACCGAACCCATTAAAAAGCTATCGCTACTTAACCACGCCAGCGATTTTACATTACTTATACCTTGCGCGTGCGTAGCTGGCATAGAGCCGCCGGTTTGGATAATCCAGGTTTTTGTTTGCCCCACAATAAGTTGTTGCTTTGCGGGGTTATACTCCATAGCCTGGATTTCGGTAGGCGTATTTTGCAATGTAAGGGTAGCCATTTGCCTCGTCTTAAAATTATAGCGCGATATCTGCCCGTTCTGATAACCTATATAAAGATTATTGCGCTCGTCTTTTGCCAATTGCTTTATCCGCGTATCGGCCAATTGGCTGTTGCCGGCCGTGTAAATCCATACATCTGTAGAGGGCACTACAAAAATACCATCCTGTAAAGTGCTGAACCAATAGTTGCCTTCTTTATCTAATAGCACATCGCTAACGCTTTTACCCGGAAAAAATAGTTGGCCGCCAAACAAAGGTTGCAAATTATCATCCAGGCACAGCGCACCATTACTGGCGCCAATCCATAGCTTGCCTTTATCATCATTGCGCATAGCAAACACGCGGCCCAGCGAAGCAGGCAAGTCCATTAACCATAACAGCGAATCGTTCTTTATTTCCCAAAATGAATTGTGCTTCTCGGTTCGTGAAAGAAGCAGGATGCGCCGACCCACCCTATGAAAAGAGGACATGAGCAGGGCATCAGGATACCGGTCAGGGCGGTTAGTGCTGGTGAAAAACTTTATGCCTTGCTTATCAATTGCACCCAAGGCCTTTTTTTCTGCGAAAAAAAGTTTGCCGTTAATGCAATGGATATCAGAAAAAACAGAACTGCCGGGTATACTTAGTATGCTGGCTGAATTAACTGATTGCAAAATCGTTCCGCCACTCAATTTATACAATCCACTATCGGCTGTAATCCAGGTGGCGGCATCGTCATCAAAACAGAAAAAAGGATAGTTTTTTATCCGCCTGCTCCAGTCGTATTCCAGTTTTAGCGTATCGTTGTTAACCGAAAAAATTTGGCTGGTAAAATTCTGGCACCACAGTTGGCCCTGCTTATTGAAGGTGATGTGCGATATAGCTTTGCCCCTATGTTGTCCATTTTTAAAAGGGATAAAATCGGTGCCATCGTAGCGAAACAGACCGGCATTGCAGCCAATCCACATAAAGCCATCTTTATCCTGCGCGAGGTCGTAAACCTCGTTAGAAGGCAGGCCGTTATCGTCGTTAATAGTATAAAAATAAGGGTGTTGCGCCCCGGCAATGCTATATATAAATAGTAAGATACAAAGAGTGAGGGGGCGAATCACAGTTTGAAAGAAAACAAAAGTTATGGATTGTTTAAATAAAAATCCCCCTTTGCCTTACGCAAAGGGGGACAAACAAAACTCTAAGGCACCTGATGTAAGTGCCCGAAAGCTATTTAGTTTTTAATGAAGGGTTTGCGCACCTCGCCGCTTTTGGTTTTTGCATGCAGCATATAAGTGCCTTGTGCCAGCGTAGAAACATTTAAGCTGGTTATTTGGCCTTTGGCAAAAATTACCTGCTCGCCAATCACATTGTAAACTTCTATGCTTTCAACTATTTCGTCGCAGTAAATTACAAGCAACTCAGTAGCAGGGTTAGGGTAAACCGAAAGCTTAATTGCCGTAAGGTTTTCAATACCCGAAATAACCACGTTCAGATCGGCAGATGTGCCTGTGCAGCCATCGGCGCTGGTAACCTCTACATGGTAATCGCCCGTTTGTGTGGCGGTGTAAGTTTGAGCGGTAGCACCCGTTATAGCCGCGCCATTAAAATACCATTGATAACTGCTGCCGGTTATGCTGCTGCTTAGCGCAGCCCCTGCTGCTGTAACTACAGGCGCTGGCGTGGCATTAACTATTACAAGGGCGGTATCTGAGGTATCGGCGCCGCAGGTGCCACTAACTTGTACGGAGTAGGCTCCCGAATCGGTAGCTAATGCCGCCGCAATGTTATAGGTTGTGCTGTTGGCTCCACTTATAGCAACCCCATCCTTAAACCACTGGTAAGTAAGGTTACTACCGGTAGCAGCAACACTTAAATCAACTGCCGAACCCGAGCAGGCAGTAGTAGAAGCCGTTGGCTCTGTAGAAATTGAGGTGCCCGCATCTACAGCCAATTGTAAGGTAACTACGCTATCGCAGTTTTGTGCTGATGCCAGCGTATCGTAATAAGTGCCTGCCTCTGTAAGCAGGGAGCCGTTAAAATCGTAGTTGCTGCCCGCACAAATAGTTTCGCTAAGTGAGGTTACTATAGGATTAAGCACGGTTAGCGTAAGTGTAATAACACTATCGCAGCCTACGCTGTTAACCAGGGTTTGTGTATAGGTGCCACTGGTGCTTAGGTTATTACCATCAAAACCAAAGGTCTCACCATTGCAAATGGTTTGGCTGAGTGCACTGGCCGATGGTTGTAGAACAGCTACAGTATAAGTGGCGCTGGCTGAGCAGTTAGCGCCTAAGGAAGCCGTAACGGTATAAGTAGTAGCTGTAGTAGGTGAAACCGAAACGGTTGATGAAGTGCCGAGTCCATTGCTCCAGTTATAAGTATTACCGCCATTGGCTGTAAGCGAAACGTTACCGCCGGCACAAACTGAAGTTGGACCAGATATTGTCGCGGTTGGTGTGCTTTGCACGCTTATAGTTTGCGAAGCAGTAGCGGTGCAATTACCGGCACCGGTTGCGGTAACAGTGTAAGTAGTAGCAGAGGATGGCGAAACGGTAATAACAGCATTGCTGCCCAGCGAATTGCTCCAGTTATAACTGTTACCACCGCCGGCAGTTAAGGTAGCTGAAAGACCCGAGCAGATAGTAGTAGGCCCGTTAATGGTAGCCGTAACGCTATTAACCGTTACAGTTTTAGTGGCGGTAGCGGTGCAGTTGCCGGCACCGGTTACAGTAACTGTGTAGGTAGTAGTAGTGGCGGGCGAAAAAGTTGCCGCCGCATTACTGCCGCCGCTGTTGCTCCAGCTGTAAGTGCCGCCGCTGGCAGTAAGCGTAACACTTTGACCAGCGCATATGCTGCTGTTGCCGGTGATAGCCGCTGCCGGTAATGAATTAACAGTGATGGTTGCTGCTGCAGTAGCCGAACAGTTGTTGCTATTTGTAACGGTTACGCTGTAGGTAGTAGTGTTTGTTGGTGTAACCGATTGGCTGGCGTTGGTGCCCAGGTTATTGCTCCAGGCATAAGAGCCACCGCCACTTGCATTTAAGGTAGCAGCTGTACCTGCGCAAGCAGTTGCCGATGATGGGTTGATAGAGGCAGTAGGGTTGCTATAAGCGCTAACCAGTTGCGTTGCCGTGGCCGAGCAGCTACCCTGTGTAACGGTAACGCTATAGGTAGTATTGGCAGAAGGCGAAACGGTTACCGCGGCGGTGTTTCCTAAACCGTTGCTCCAGCTGTAAGTTGTTCCACCGGTAGCGGTAAGTGTTGTAGAACCACCCGGGCAAACACCAAAAGTACCGGTAATGCCTGCTGTAATACCATTGCTTACAGTAACAGTAACTGCGTTTGATGTTACTGTACCGCAGCTACCGGTTATTACTACATCATAACTGCCTGCATTAGCGGCCGTAGCGTTGGCTACTGTATAGGTAGCTGAAGTAGCACCTGAAATGTTTTGACCCCCCTTGCGCCATTGGTAAGTAGTGTTGTTGCCTGCGCTGCCGGTTACCGATAGCGTAAGCGGGCTGTTTACACAAATTGTTTGCGCAACAGGTTGTTGCGATATAGATGCCGATGCAATTACACCCACTAGTGCCACATCTGAAGTAAGACTACCGCAAGTGCCGGTAATTGTAACGGTATAACTGCCACTATCGCTTAGTGCTGCAGATGGTATAACGTAGGTGCTAAAGGTGGCATTAGGTATAACCACGTTATTCTTTTTCCATACGTAAGTGATGTTGCCTGCACCAGACGCTACGCAGGCTAAATCTATTCGCGACCCTGCGCAAACAGTTTGCGAAGCGGGCTTTTGAACAAAGCTGGTACTACCCAATACAGAGAGAGCGGCGGCACTTGATGTAACGCTGCCACAGGTACCGGTTACCGATACAGAATAGTTGCCCAGGTCGGCCACGCTGGTATTGTATATGGTAAGTGTATTGGTGGTGGTACCTGCATAATGGCCGTTATCGTTAATAGCGGTGTTGCCCTTGCGCCAGTGGTAGGTAAAAGGGCCGGTGCCGCTGGCGCTGACCGTAAAGGTAGTAACCGAATCCTGGCAGGTAGAAGTTGCTTGTGGTTGTAATGTAATGGCCGTTGCAGGGTTTACGGTAAGTATAGCTGCGGTTGAGGTTTGCGGGCCGCATGTAGATGTCATAACACAGGTATAGGTACCGCTATCGGCTGCTGTTACTGATGCGATGTTATAAGTTGCGCTGGTGGCATTGGTAATATTGTTGTTATTCTTTTTCCATTGGTAGGTGCCGCTGCCGCCCGTTATTGCTATAGAGAAGCTGGCGGGTTGGCCCGGACACACAGTTACGTTTTGTGGTTGAGAGGATATGGTAGCGCCGGCTACAATACCCAATGTAGCGCCATACGTTTCGGCGTTATAGCAGGCATTGCTTATTATACAGGTGTAAGTACCGGTATCGGTAGCAGCCACACTGTTTATGCTATACGTTGCTGAAGTGGCCCCGTTAATAAACACTCCGTTTTTCTTCCACTTGTAAGTAAGGCCGCTTTCGTAGCCTGCCGCGGTAAAGCTGGCGGTGGCTCCTATACAGGCTGTAGTATTGGCCGGGTTTTGAGTAATAGACGGTAGCTGCGCCATTAAAGAAATTTCAGATGCAGTTAATGCCCTGTTGTAAATACGTATTTCATCCATAAATCCATTTAGTGTGTTGGTACCACTTTGGTCTGCCCCAAAACGTAAGGGAGCTGTATTGTTTACTATATTACCAGTAGCGGCGGTACTTAATACTAAGGCTCCGTTAATGTATATTTTAACGGTAGCGCCATCATACGTGCACACGGCATGGTACCAGGTGCTGCTGCTAAGTACGGGTGTAGAATGATAAGAGTTACCCAATATAATTACGCGCAGGCGCGACTGGTATAAATCCATTAAGAAGTTATTGTTGCTATTCTTATCGATTAAGCGCTGGCTGCCGGCAATCACATTCGATTTAAACCAGCAGGCAATGGTAATTTGATTGGTAAAAGAGGCAATAGCCGGCGTTGAACCAACTGTAAGGTAGCTGGCTCCGCCGGGGAAACTGAAGGCTTCAAAGGAACTTCCGTTGCGGTCAGGTCCGGATGTCATGCCGCCGGTTATGCCCGGGTTGCCCATGTTGCTGGCGCTAAAATCTTTGTAAAACTCGCCGTTAATATTAACTGCCGGATAGTAGGCAACCAGCCCGTTGCTTGTAATAGCCGTTTGCGGCACTGGTGTAAGTCGTGCCGTGTCTGATGTTACCGAACCGCAGATATTAGTAGCTACCAGTGTATAAGCACCCGTATCGGCCAGGGTAGCGCTGTTTATGGTATAAGTAGTGCTGTTGGCTCCGTTTATGTTTACCCCGTTTTTTTGCCACTGGTAGCTATTGCCGGTACCATTTACGGTAGCCGAAAAAGAAATGCTTTGAGTGCCGCATACGGTTGTTCCGGTCGGCTGCGTAGCAAAAGCAGGTTCGCAGCCCAGTTTAATTAAAAAGCCGTTGTTGTTAACCGCGCTTATGGCTGGTAAGCTGCCGGCTGTTAAGTTGTCGGAATGTGTTCCGGCAAGGTATACGGCATTGCCCGAAATAGCAAGACCGCCGGTAGTAGTATTGGTGCCCTGGCTATTGGCGTTGTTAGCTGATTCGCGTATGTAATAGTTACTCGTCCATGTAGCAAAGGTGCCTGAGGTATAAGTAAGTTTGTAAAGCAGTATTCCCGGAAAAGCATCGAGGTTACCAATGCCGCCAGCCGGGTAAGATGGGGTATAACTCCATCCAAAACCACCGGCAGTAGCATGGCCACCAACAGCGGCCCAGATATTTCCATCGGCATCGTAGCCTATACCTTTAGCCGATAACGCGCGCCCGGAACCGGTACCTGTACCTACAGTGTTAGCCCAGGGGCTTGCAAAAGACGAATTGAACCCGCCAATTTGAATATAAGAGCTGGTACCACCGTATCCAACTTCCATCATATAGGCAAGTTCGCCGCTCGATTTTATAGCCAGTCCTTTAAACCGATTGGTTAAAGTGGTGCTGCCAATGCTTTGGGTGCTTTGGTATACAAGGCTGGAGTTTAATTTTAAAATAATACCATAGCCATAAATGGTGCTGCCTATCGACTGAGAACCTCCGTTATAACTAAGCGTAGTGGGAGAACCCGACACGCTGGTTGCCAGAAAGAGGTTGCCGTTTACATCGGTGGCTATTTTATCAATAAACTCCTGGCCGGCGCCACCAATGCCGCCATAGCGGTAAAAATCTACCATGGCTCCGTTGGTATTGCTTATGCGGCCATACCAGGCCTCGTTAAAGTTAGTATTATGCGCCGAGCCCATGGATACGTTGCTGGCCGACCCCGGATTGCGGTAATTAAAGTTTTGAAACGAAGCACCCGCTAGATTATTAGTGGTTACGCTGGTTCCAAAATATACATAGCCGGTAAATGCATCATGGCAGATAACCATATTGTTTACACCGCCCGAACCTGAGTAGCCCATGCTATGTGTAAACTGAGCCACGCCGTTGCTGTTTAGCTTTACAATAAAACCATTAGCGCTACCGGTGTTGCTTATGGCTGTATTAGCATCGCCGGAGGCAAACGTAGTAGTAACGCCAGCCCCCGAACCATCGATACCGGCATAGTATACATTACCGCTGCCATCAATAGCAATAGCCGTAGGGGTTAAATAGGCAAAACTGCCATAAGCAGGGGTATGCACCCATTGCGCTATACCCGCCGCATTAAATTTAGCCACAAAGCAACCCCGCATATTGGTGTTGCCCATAGCAGGCAGTGTGGTACTGCCTATGGTAAGTGTAGAGTTGTAGTGGCCGCATACGTAAGTATTACCGGCAGCGTCTGCTACTACATCGGTAAAGTTTTCCAGCGAGCCACCACTAATGGTGTTGGCCCAGGTAAAGCTTTGGCCCATACTGTAATGAAAAGAAAAAAGGGCCAGGCAAAACAGCAGCGCAAAAGGGCGTATTGTTTTGGAGGCAGTTCGAAAAACGGATAAATTTTCCATGCTATTGAGTTTTGTTTGAGCGCAAAACTCCGGTAAGGAGCCCCGTAAAAACGGTGTACTTCATAAACGGCAGGTTTCAGTTCATGAACAGCAAGGGCACCATACGAAACCTTCACAATACTATATTTGTAATATGAGCTTTTACGGCACCTCTATACCCGATTTATTAAAACGCCTTGAAACCGAAAACGGAGCGGCAAAAGCAACTACGTATCTGTATCTTGCTGTTGAGCATAAACCCAGCGACCCCACAGCAGCGCAACAATATGCCAACCATGCATTAGAAATATGCAGGGCCGAAAACTTAAAGGAAACGGAAATTGATTATTGGACTGTTCGGGCTATTTTAGAAGAAGGTGTGTCGGCATCCGAAAAGGCCATTGAGCATTTAGAAAAAGCGGTTGCCATAGCCGCCGAAATTAAAGATGAGCAGGGGCGGCTAACGGCCTTGCAAAAAATAGGCCTGCACAAATTGCGCCAGCATAAAACCGATGAGGCGGGAGAAATTTTATTGCGCTGCGTAGAAGATTATAAACTACTGCCCGATACATTAATGAAAGCCGAGTGCTACCACCAGGTAGCCCAGTATTTAATGAACGTAGATTTAAAACAAGCGGCCGAAACGGCTCTGGGCGGTTTAGAAATTGCAAAAGGAGTAGGCCGGCCCCTCGACCAGGTACATCATTTAAAAACCTTGCTGAATATAGCCGCTAAAAGCGGCGACGATAGCAAAGCGCTTGAATATGGACTAGAGGCATTACGCATAAAGGATGAGCATAACGACCAAACCGCTTTATTAGGTACGGCCCGGCGCATTGGCCAACTTTATTTAAAGCGTAATGAACCGGCCTTGGCCCAAAAATATTTTGACAGGGAAATTCAATTACATGCAGCGCCTGTTAATGCGCACAGAACGCAGCAATTGCAAATGGAAGATGCCGAAAGCTACTTTTACAGCGGCCGAAAACAAGATGCCTTTGCTTTTGCCCGCATTGCTGTAGAAACAGCCACTGCAGAAAACAACCCGCGTAAACTTGGTAATGCAGAGTTTCAAATGGGGCACTTGCTATACTTAAATAATGAATGTGGTGCGGCTATCCCTTTGCTTGAAAAATCGCTGCTTACCAAAGGGCAGGCAATACCGGCCAATGATTATATCGCCACACTGGATTTATTACATCAATGCTATAGCACCGTTAGCGATTATAGGCAAGCCTATGAAACGCTCTGCAAAAAGGCTATACGGGAGGCCGAACTGATAAACAGCGAGCGTGTTAAAGAAGTAGCCCAGCTTAATAAGCGATACGAAACAGAAAAGCGGGAGGCAGAATTACGCGACTTAAAGATCAAACAGCAGCAAACCGAACTGGAGCAGCGGGAGAGCGAATTAAAAGCAATAAAGGCGCAAATGAATCCGCACTTTATTTTTAATGCGCTTAATAGTATACAGGAAATGTTTTTTATTGGCGATAAGCGCCTGGCCAATGAGCACCTGGGAAAATTCAGTCAGCTTACCCGCGAAATATTAAAGGCCAGTGGTAAGCAGTTTATCTCGCTGAGTGAAGAAATAGAAATGCTTAAAAAGTATTTAGAGCTGGAAGGCTTGCGTTTTGAAAGCGGGTATTCGTTTTCGGTAAGCGTTAACGATGAAGGTATAACCGATGACATAATGCTGCCCCCTATGCTTATACAACCCTATGTAGAAAATGCTATCCGGCATGGGTTGCTGCACAAAAAAGGAGGAAAAAGTATTGCTGTGCATTTTGAATTTGATGAAGTAAAAAAGCAATTAGCCTGCACGATAACCGATAACGGCGTAGGCAGAAAGGCATCTGCAGAAATTAATGCCGGGCGCAAGCAATTACACGAATCATTTTCTACTTCGGCTAATGCCAAAAGGCTGGAGTTGCTAAACCAAAACCGCGATGAAAAAATAGGAGTGCAGTATGAAGATTTGACTGAAGGCACCAGAGTTTCTATATTGATACCCGTAAGCTATGATTAAAGCCGTTATAATAGATGATGAAGCCAAGGCGCGCCGTATAATGGAGGCCTTATTGAAGGAATATTGCCCCCACGTAGAAGTGGTAGCCATTGCGGAGGATGTGCCCTCGG
The DNA here is from genome assembly GCA_044228435.1 of Chitinophagales bacterium. GTDB lineage: Bacteria > Bacteroidota > Bacteroidia > Chitinophagales > LD1 > Bog-950. Next base: position 39,059 of record JBGAUW010000004.1, on the reverse strand, counting down.
GCGTTATTGCCATTAACCAGCATAAGCCCGACGTATTGTTTTTAGATGTAGAGATGCCCGGATATACGGGCTTTCAACTGCTCGACTTTTTCAGGGAGATAGATTTTGAAATTGTGTTTACCACGGCCCATAGCGATTATGCGGTGCAGGCCTTTCGGGTAAGCGCTATCGATTTTTTGCTTAAACCGATACAGATTTCTGAATTGATTGCAGCGGTAGAAAAAGTAAAAGAAAAGCGGGGCAACAACAAAGAGCGCATTTCGGTGCTTAAAGAGAACTTTAAAGATAATTCGATAAAGAAACTCGCGCTGCCGGTTGCCGAAGGGTTGGTGTTTGCCGATACAGAAGCGCTATCGCACCTGGAGGCCGATGGAGCTTACACGCACTTTATTTTTTCCGACGGTAAAAAGATAATTGTAAGTAAGAAGATAAAAGAGTTTGAAGAGGCTCTTACTCAGCAAAACAGCTTCTTCCGTACCCACCGCTCGTTTATTGTAAATTTGAAAAAGATAAAGCAATACGTAAAACAGGAGGGTGGCTATGTACTACTGGAGAACGATGTGCAAATACCCCTGGCCCGTGAACGGAAAGATGATTTTTTGAAGGTGATTGAGCAAATGAGTCTATGAAACGGGAGCAGGTATATGAGTTGTTAGAACGTAAATACAAAGAATATAATTCAGCCAGTTTTATAGCGGCAGACCCTATCAGCGTTCCGCACCGGTTTACAAAATTACAGGATATTGAAATCATTGGTTTTTGGATTGCCATGCTGGCATGGGGTAACCGTAAATCAATTATTAGTTCGGGCAATAGATTGGTGGAGTTAATGGACGGTGCTCCGCACGATTTTGTATTGAACCACCAGGATAAAGATTTAAAACGCTTTTTAGATTTTAAGCACCGCACCTTTAATGCTACCGATGCGCTTTACTTTATAGAGTTTTTTAAGCAGCATTATAGCAGGCACGAGTCGCTGGAAGACGCTTTTTTAAAGCAGGGAATCAGGAAATCGGAAAATCAGGAAAACCGGTTAACAGCCTATCATGAGTATTTCTTTTCGTTAGAAGATGCACCACACCGAACGCGCAAACACATTGCTACGCCTGAGCGCGGCAGCACCTGTAAACGCATGAATATGTTTTTACGCTGGATGGTGCGTAAGGATAAGCACGGCGTTGACTTTGGATTATGGAAAAAGATAAAACCTGCTCAGCTTTATATTCCGCTGGATGTGCATGTGGACCGCACCGCAAGAAAGCTGGGTTTAATTAGGCGCAAACAAACTGATTGGGAAACAGTGGTGGAGCTTACCGAAAACTTAAAAACCTTCGACCCTAAAGACCCGGTTAAATACGATTTTGCCTTATTTGGAATTAGTGTGCTCGATAAAATGGAGATAGATTAAAATGGAAATTCAAAAACAACTGTTCGATTCGTTTGAAATAGACACAAGGCTTCTGCCTAAAAACAATAACCAGGAGGAGCAGCTGCGGGCTATCCGCCAACTATTAATACAACGCATTGATGAACTGATACGGACCGATTTTGATAAGTTGAAATGGATATTATACCGAATTGATATAAACGAGAAGAAACTAACCGAAGCCCTGAAAGCAGATTCGGAAGCCGATGCTGCCAGCATTATGGCCGATATGATTATTGCCCGCCAGATAGAAAAAGCCGAAAGCCGCAAAAAGTTTGGCGATAAAGAGGCTGATTGGAGTTTTGACGTATAACGTCGATTACACGGATAAATGCAGGTGATTACGCAGATTAAAGGCGGAAGCTTTTTTTCTGTTATCCTTGCAGTGTGTATTTAATCCGTGTAATCTTTTAAAATCTGTGTAATCATGCAGAATGCTAACAACCCCCAATTAAAAAGCTGGGTAGAGGTAAAACCCAACAGCGATTTTCCTATTCAAAACCTGCCCTTTGGTATTTTTAAAACCGCCGATACCGCTCCGCGCGTGGGTATTGCTATTGGTGAGTATATTTTGGATTTGCCGGTAGTGGCCGAGGCCGGTTTGCTTAAAAGTGTGGCTTTTGATAAAAGTGTGCTTTCGCAAAACGTATTGAACGGGTTGATAAATTTAGGCAAGCCGGTTACGAATGCACTGCGCGAAAGGGTTTCGGATTTGCTGAACATAAATAATGCCGAGTTAAAAGATAACGCAACGGTGCGGGCAAAGGCGCTGGTTAAACAAAGCGATGCCGAAATGCTGATGCCGGTATTTGTGCCCAACTATACCGATTTTTACAGCAGTAAAGAGCACGCCACCAACGTAGGCATTATGTTCCGCGACCCTGCCAACGCCTTGTTACCAAACTGGAAACACCTACCGGTAGGTTACCATGGCCGCGCTTCATCTATTGTAGTAAGTGGCACGCCAATCCATCGCCCTAAAGGACAAACTAAAGCTGATGATGCACCGGCGCCTACATTTGGGCCCTGCAAGCTGTTAGATTTTGAATTAGAGATTGCTTTTATAACCGGCAAATCGACCAACCTGGGCGAAAGCATTACCACTGCACAGGCCGATGATTATATTTTTGGTGTAGTGCTTTTTAATGATTGGAGCGCCCGCGATATTCAAAAGTGGGAGTATGTGCCACTGGGGCCATTTTTGGCCAAAAACTTTGGCTCTACTATTTCGCCATGGATAGTAACGCTGGAAGCGTTGGAGCCATTTAGAGTGGAAACACCGGTGCAGGACCCGGAGGTGTTACCTTACCTTAAGTTTGAAGGTAAACGCAATTTCGATATCAACCTGCAGGTAGAGATTGTGCCGCCAAACGGGCAGGGCAAGGTGGTAAGCAACAGCAACTTTAAATACATGTATTGGAATATGGCGCAGCAACTGGCGCACCATACTGTTAACGGCTGCAATATTAAAACCGGCGACATGTACGCCAGCGGTACCATAAGCGGCCCAACACCTGATAGCTACGGTTCGATGCTCGAAATTAGCTGGCAGGGCAAAAACCCGGTGCAAATGCCTGATGGTACCGAGCGAAGATTTATTTTAGACGGCGATACGGTAATTATGCGCGGCCATTGCGAGAAAGATGGAGTGCGTATTGGCTTTGGAGAATGTAGCGGTAAAATTTTGCCGGCGTTGTAAAATATTAAGGTGAACGACCATTATAAAATAGCCTTGGAACAAGCACTGGCGTGGATTAAAGAAAACCACGAACCGGTGGGTGTAATAGTCAGCGGTAGTATAATAAGGGGTAACCCAAATGCAAACAGCGATTTTGATATTTATGTGATTCATGAAAAGAATTTCAGGCAACGCATACAAAAGTATTTTAACGGCGTGCCTTGCGAGATTTTTTTAAACTCTCCCGCGCACATCCATTCGTATTTAGAAGCTGAGCTTAAAAATAACCGGCCTTGTACAGCACATATGCTTGCTACTGGGGTAGTATATCTGGGCGAATCAAATACAAACATTTTAAGTTTAATTGAAAAAGCAAAGCAGTATCAGTATAAAACCACAGAACTTACAGAGCAACAGGTAATTGCTTATAAATATGGAATAGCAACGCTTTTTGAAGATGCTACAGATTTGTTAGAAACGGATGAAATATTAACCGAACACATTCTGAACAAATTGATAATAGATATAATTGATTTTACTTTTAGAAAAGAACAAAAAACCTTACCCCGGATTAAAGAGCGATTGAATGAGCTTGCTGTTATAAATCCTGTACTAGCTGGTTTAATTACCAACTACTATACCAATACAATTGCTAAACAGAAGTATATTATTGCTAAACAAATAATGGAACTGCTTGACATACCACAAGGGTTTTTTGAGTGGACATCAACGCAGGATAAGTAAAAACAGAACCTATACTATAAATGAAATATTATCTACTTGGTCTTCTTTTAATAATTATGGGTGCCGGTGCCCGCACTATGTTCGAAATTGCACACCAGGCCCTGGGCCGAGAGCACGATGGCTTGGCTCCTGCTTCAGATACTACCCGCTTAATGCTATTGGCGCTGTGGTTTTTTTTAATGGTTATTCCTGTGGTTATATTGCTGCGGAATAAAGATTTAAAAAACAGGAATCTCTATATCGGCTTACTTTCGGCAGGTGTATTGGTGCCCACTATCTATCAACTTGTTACTCATTAATTATGCTATCGTTTAATCCCGCCGACTTACCCATGCCCAAGCTGCACGAGCACTTGCTAAGTGCTGTAGCGCCGCGCCCTATTGCCTTTGCAAGTACTATCGATAAAGAGGGAAACGTTAACCTTTCACCTTTTTCATTTTTTAACTGCTTTGGCTCTAATCCACCAATACTTATTTTTTCGCCGGCACGCAGCGGCCGTACCGGTGCCACCAAAAACACCCACGATAATGTATTAGAGGTGGCTGAGTGCGTGGTAAACATTGCACCGTACAGCATACTTTACCAAATGAATTTAGCGGCACACATGTATCCAAAGGGCACAGATGAGTTCGCCAAGTCGGGCTTAACTCCATTGCCAAGCGTAACAGTAAAACCACCGCGCGTTGCCGAATGCCATGTGCAGATGGAGTGTAAGGTAAAGCAGGTGATAGAAACCGGACCTAATGGCGGTGCCGGCAACCTTGTTATATGCGAGGTAACCATGATACACATTGATGAGAAGGTAATGGATGCCGAGGGCAGCATAGACCCTGCTAAAATGGATTATATAGCCCGGCTTGGTAAACAATACTGGTGCAGGGTTGGGGCAGAAAATATTATTAGCATACCGGGCTTTAAAATGGCGAATGAGTTAGGCCTGGGCTTCGACAAAATGCCCGATGGCATACGTCATTCAAAATATCTTACCGGAAATGAAATTGCGCAAGTGGCTGCCTTACAGTCTTTCCCCTCGGTAGAAGAGCTAGAGCAATTAAAGCAGGCCGATTTTATAATCGAATTTAGCGAAGCTGCAAAAAATAATTTTGAAGAATTTGAAAGGTTGATTAACGACCGCGCTAAAATTGAAATTAAGCGGGGTAGTTTGCCGCTGGCATTTCAGTTGCTGATGTTGGTGGAAGAAAAAAGAAAATAAGTGGAATCACGGTTTACTATTTTCTTTCTATTAACCCGAAGCTTGTTACTGTTAATTCCCGGTTCATTGTTTTGTATACCTTTTTATATACTCTTTGGCAATTTTAAAGGGTATGAAAAAGAACCAACTGTTACCCCGGCTTTAATCTGTGCAGCTATTGTTTTCCCTCTTGCATGGCTTACTATAAGGAACTTTATATTCATAAGGATTAAGTTAACCGAAGCAGATATTGAGATAATAAGCGTATTACGCAAAAGTAAAGTGATTTATACCTACTCAGAAGTTGAGAAGATTGATTTAAAAGCGTATAAAATTGAAGGAGCTACTCGCGGACCATATGCAGGAGGATGGGGCAGTAACCAACGGGACATAAATTATGAGGAACAAGTAACAGTCTGTTTTAAAGATGGGTACGAGTTTATAATAGCAGCAGATGTGTATTCGAATTATAACCAATTATACGAGTTCATTAAGAGTAGAAAAATAGCTTTGCATCAAGAATAACCCCCATGCCCTACATACCCCTCTTTATACTTAAAGCATTTCTGCGCCGCGTAAAAGCAAAAGCCGGATACGATAACCCACAGCGCGCCCGCAGAGGTTTCGAAAAACTGATTTCGAAATGGAATAAACCTTTAGGTGGTTTTTCTTATCAAACAGAAAACGGAAGCGGTGTAGATGGTGAATGGATTTTTCCGGAGGGTTGCGATAAAACAAAAGTGTTGCTCTACTTTCATGGTGGTGGCTACTTTGTAGGCAGTTATAATACGCACCGTGCCTTGGTTTCTAAAATAGCCGCGAATGCAGGTATTAGTGCATTAAGCATTAATTACCGCCTTGCCCCGGAACACCCGTACCCTACAGCGATTGAAGATTGTGCAAAGGTGTATGAATGGCTGTTATCAAACGGATTCTCCTCTTCCCGCATTTGCTTTGGGGGCGATAGCGCCGGCGGTGGCTGCACCATAGGCACCCTTACTTATCTGCGCGACAAAAACATTGCTCTGCCCAAATGTGCTATTGCGCTTTCACCCTGGTTAGACCACACTTTTAGCGGCGATAGCTTTCCGCATAAAGATGGAGTAGACCCCATGTTATTGGCCGAAGGTTTCCCGTTTGTAAGCAAATATTACATGGGCGATTTAGATGCCAAATCTCCTTACGCTTCTCCCATTTTCCATTCTTTAAAAGACCTTCCACCTGTATTAGTGCAGGTGGGGGAAGATGAATTGCTTTTAAGCGATTCGGTGCGCTTTGCGGCAAAAGCAAAAGAAGATGGGGTAGATGTAAGGTTAGAGGTTTACCCCCGTATGTTCCACGTGTTTAATGCCTTTTGGCGAATTATACCCAAAGCGCGTGAGGCTAACAGAAAGCTTGGGGAGTTTATAAAGGCGCAGCTCGGTTAGTATAAAAGTGGTTTCAATTTCTAAAGCCCGGGCTTTAGGCTTTAACAGTTTAGCCACCAATACCCTAATAAGGAAAAAGCGTTAATAGCAGTGGTAAATTAGCCGATATGGGTTTAATTTGCACCCCGAATGAAGTACTCCTCTAAACTTATTGCCGAAGCTGTTGGTGAGTTTACAAAACTGCCCGGCATTGGCGAAAAAACAGCCTTGCGTTTAGTGTTACACCTGCTTAAGCAGGATGAAGAGAAAGTGCAATATTTTGGCGAGGCCATTACGCGCATGCGCAACGAGGTTAAGTTTTGTAAAACCTGCCATAATGTAAGCGACCACGAGCTTTGCGAAATATGCAACAGCCACCACCGCGACCATGGCGTAGTTTGCCTGGTAGAAACCATACGCGATGTAATTGCTATTGAAAACACCAATATTTATAAAGGCACATACCATGTATTAGGCGGCGTTATTTCGCCTATTGATGGGGTGGGGCCCGATAAACTGAATATAGAATCGTTGGTGGAGCGCGTTAAAAGCGGAACCGTAAAAGAAATTATAATGGCCATTAGCCCCACTATAGAGGGCGACACCACTATTTTTTACGTAAGCAAAAAACTTAAAGACCTGAACGTAAACATTACCACCATAGCCCGCGGTATATCGTTTGGCGGCGAGTTGGAATATGCCGATGAAATGACCCTGGCCCGTTCTATAGCCACCCGTATGCCCTACGAAAATTATTTGGTGAAGAATTCGAATTAAAATTTCAATTTGGCGTTTCATAGACCCGAATGCAGCTTTCCATTGTAATAGTTAACTATAACGTACGATATTTTCTGGAGCAATGTTTGCTTTCGGTAAAGCGCGCTATAGAGGGAATAGAAGCAGAAGTTTTTGTGGTGGACAATGCGAGTGCCGATGGTTCGGTAGAGATGGTGCTACAGAAGTTTCCTTTTGTAAAAGCCATAGCAAATGAAAACAACGTAGGTTTTTCTAAGGCTAATAACCAGGCCATTGAAATAGCTACTGGTAAATATGTTTTGCTGCTTAACCCCGATACTGTAGTTGCTGAAGATACCTTTACCAAATGCATTGCCTTTATGGATGCCCGGCCCGATGCCGGTGCCCTGGGAGTAAGAATGGTAGAAGGCAAGGGGAATTTTTTACCTGAATCGAAAAGAGGGCTGCCTACACCTTCGGTAGCATTTTATAAAACCTTTGGCCTTTCAAAGCTGTTTCCAAAATCGGAAACCTTTGGCCGTTATCATTTGGGCTTTTTAAATGAACGCGAAACCAACGAGGTAGAAATACTTTCGGGCGCATACATGTTTATGCGCAAAAGCGCATTGGATAAAACCGGTTTGCTGGATGAAACCTTTTTTATGTACGGCGAAGATGTAGACCTTAGCTACCGCATTATTAAAGCCGGTTATAAAAATTTCTATTTTGCCGATACTACCATTATACATTATAAAGGCGAGAGCACTAAAAAGGGCAGCCTTAATTATGTAAGGGTATTTTATAACGCCATGATAATTTTTGCCCGCAAACACTTTAGCGGTAATCAATCGGGCTTGTTTTCGCTGCTGATTAATTTTGCTATTGTTTTTAGAGGTCTTCTTACCTTACTGGCTAACCTGTTTGCTTCTTCTTATTTGTTTATTGTAGATGCCGTTTTAAGTTTTACCGGCATTTACCTTATAAAAGATTATTGGGAAGATAACATTGTATACCACGACCATTACTACCCCAACGAGTTTTTATTTATAGTAGTACCTATTTATATTTTTATATGGATTGTATCTGCCTTTTTGAGTGGCGGATACGATAAACCATTTCGGGTAGCCAACATTATACGGGGCATTTTATTTGGCACCATTACCATTGCAGTGGTATATGCGTTTATACCAAACGAATGGCGCTTTTCGCGTGCTATAATTTTGCTGGGTGCTGCCTGGACCGGTGTTGAAATGCTAATGACCCGCACTATTTACGATTTGATTAAATACCAATCGCTAAGCCTGGATAGTGAAGATGAGAAGCGCAGCCTGGTGATAGGTAAAACAGAGGCTGCCCGCGCTGAAAGCATTCTGCGCATGCTGGGCAATAATGGTGAAATAGTTACTGCGGCCAATCTTAATGATGTAAAGAAGACTGCCCTGATGTATAAAATTAACGAGATAACTTTTTGCTCGGCAGACTATACTTATAAGGAAATTATTAAGCAGCTAACCCTTTGCGGCAATAAAATTGATTATAAGATTTTAAACACCGGCAGCAATGCGCTGATTGGTAGTAACAGTAAAAACAGCGCCGGCGATTTGTATATAGCCGAAAAAAATTACGCCTTGTTTAAACCTCAAAACATTCGCAATAAACGGGTGTTCGATTTAGGAGTGACTTTGCTAATGTTGCCTTTATTACCGGTAAATATATTTCTGATTAAAAACTTCGGGGGGTTTATAGGTAACTGGATGTCGGTGTTATTTGGCAAAAAATCATGGGTTGGTTTGGTATCGGCACAGAACCTAAAACAATTTAGCGTTGCTAAACCGGGCATACTGGGCCCAACTGAATCTTTAATGGAGTTTAACTTAACTGAAGAAGAGATTACCCAAACCGAACTAAACTATGCACGGCATTATTCCGTAAATGAGGATATAAGTTTGTTGCTGAAGAATTATTCAAGGCTTGGAAAATGAAAACGCTGATTACCATATTATTTTTTTGCGGCTTATCGGTAAATGCTGCAGAACATAATTGGTATCGTATCTATTTGAATGTAAAAATTGCGAAACGGACCTCGTTTGCTTACCCATTGCGGCCTCGCATTCCAATGCTAAGATGTGGTACGGGCCTTTCAGAATCCTATATCCCTCGTTTCGAACGTCCCAAAGGCGCCATCTTCTGCCGTATGGAAGATTACCTGACTGCTAAAACGAAAGTGTGGTTTAAGGTAGGTGTTAAGTAGTTACTCTAAAATTTCTTCTAAAATATCAGGCGATTTTAAACTGAAGTTTTCCAGGTGAAACTGGTAATACTTTAACAAGTTCTTCATCATCTGTTTTCTTTCTAACCGGTTTATGCTAAGCGTTGCTGGCTCAAAAAGATTTAGTTCAAGCAAATCACTTAGCAGCGCGCTCTCCTTTTTATTCATCACATTCTGCATGCTCTGCTGCGGAATGAATACTCCTTCGCTCATCTCAAAAAAGCAATTCTCATCGGAGTAGTTGCCATGCGGTGCAAAACCCAGATAGCGGGAAAAGTGTAATAAAAAGATGAGGTGAAAGTTGGGGTTTACTTTTTCGGTTTGGTCTAAGGCACAAAGCGAATCGTATAAAAACTCGAACAAATCTTCCTGCGGCTCGTGCCCGTGTATAGTCTTCGAAATTACCTCTAACAGAAAAAATGCGATAGTAGATTTAATTGTATCAAAGGGAATAGACTGGTAAATAAATGCCCGCTGAAACTCTTTAATATATTGCAGCCCCTTGTTTTCGCGGTGCGAAACCTCCATATCCAACAAAGTAAGCGGCTGCAGCATGGCTGCCTTCGATTTGCTTTTTGCCGCGCGCACCCCCTTTACCATATACGACTGCAACCCGAGCTTTTCGGTGTAAACCTTTGCAATTACACTCGTTTCGGAATATTTAATTGTATGCAGAACTATACCGCGGGTTTTATGATACATATATCGGTTGTAAAGGTAAATGTTTAACGCATTCTTATATTTGAATAAATGAAAGCGTATTTTAAAAACCTTCTACTGCTCACTTTTTTTTTCGCTTTAACGCTGATATTATATTACCCAACGCTTCATTCCAAATTAGTATTCGATTTTGTGGACCTGTATTTCGACTTCTACACAAAAGGCGTTGCAGGATTGTTTAGTTTTTCAAGCGGAGTTTCATCAAGTATAATAAGCCGGCTTATTATGTATGGGGTTATAAAAGCCGCGGGCACTAACGATTGGGTTTGGTTCCTGTTCGCAACTATTTTACATGCCTTTAATGCATTATTGTTTTATCTATTTGCAAAAAAAGTAATGGTTATTTTTAACCATCCGCACGCTGCAATCGTAGCTTTTTCATCTGCACTTGTTTTCCTGGTATCGCCATACCAAACCGAAACTGTTGTATGGGGCGGCGCTATTAATTACATGATCGTAAGCTTTTTTATTCTATGCCATTTAAATGTGCTGTTAAATTACTATACCGGCCCCACGCGCAAATGGCTGATAGCATGTATTATTACGTTTTTATTGGCCGCCTTTTCGCATGAATGGGGTTTGTTTCTACTGCCCGCCGATATTTTAATATTTATTTCTATATCAATAACAAAGAGAGAGATTGGTGATTTGAAAAAACATTTGGCGTTGATTTTTTTCCTTACCGCAGTTGTAGGATTATATTTTGGTAATCAATTATTACATGGCCAGCTAATCGGCCATTATGGGGCAGAGACTCACTTGCATTTTAAGTTTGCCGAAATTATTTCTGCTTTTTGTAAATACCTGGCAAAAATTCTTCTATTGCCGGCTTTTGTTTCCAATAATTTTCAATCGCGGGTTTATGGCTTTTTTGAGAAACCAGATAATCTCTATCTCTTAATCGGCTTTTTGCTTGTGTCAGCTGTAATAGCTCTCGTTTTTTACAAAAAGCGCAAGCAGCTGTTAGCTCCCTTTATTTTAGGCTTTTTGTTGTTTGCCATATTCGTATTTCCGGTGCTTAACCTTTATTTCCCTTATTGGACGAAAATACAAGGAGATAGATATTGCTATCTGCCCACCGCATTTTTTGTAATGGCTTGCTTTTCGTTGCTGTTCTATCGTTATTTATTAGTAGCGATACCATTATGCTTACTATATGGGTTGTTTAATATCTACGCATTGCAGCGTAATATTACCAATTGGCATAGTGCGGGCCAATTGGTTGCTTCTCTGCAGGCAACATTTCCGGACGACACTAGTAAAAACTACTATCTTTTAAATGTTCCGGACAATTTTAACGGTGCATATATGTTCCGTAATTTAGGCAAAAGCTGTTTTGCACAAACAATGTTTATGCAAACGGGTATGGATCGGAACTTTCAAATAACCGATGTGCAAAGTTACAATATGCAGGGTATTGATGATTCTGTAGTTGTTTCGGTTATTGATTCAGCTACAATTCGTGTAGAGTTAAGCAAGTGGGGTAGTTGGTGGTGGCGGGTGCAAAAAAACTTTGAGGATGACCGCATTAAGGTGCAGGAAAGCGGCGACAATCATTCTTACACTCTACGGTTTAAAAAACGGGATGAAAAGGATGTAATTCTTTATCAGGCTGGCTCCCGTTGGAGCGCAGTAGTGAATAATTAACGCTGTTTACTCTTTATCCGTTTCAATATATTATATCGTTTTTCAGTTTCCGATTTGGCTTGATATAATATCAGGTTATCATTGTAAAAAAAATCTCCACCCAAGTGATCGTTTTGTAAGGTATCGCTATAATCATTTATCCAAATCGGATTATTGATATGCGGCCTAAAGGTAAAGCCACCATCAGTTGAAAGAAAAACCCCATGCTCGGCATCCATTACGTTGCCGGAAATATGCTTACCCTTCTCTGCTTCAGCCGCACTAAAAATTCCTTTATCTAAAGGCAGGCGGTTTTGCAGACTGTCTTCCTTTTCAAACTCAGTGTTGTATTTTTTATAGCCCCCTATCATTAACCATACACTATCCTTACTGCAGGTAACAAAACTTGGTTCGCTGGTAAACCTACCACTACGCCAGCCATAGTGCTTCACAATAACCGGGTTACCGCTAAACTTTTCCCAAATCGTCAAATCGTTTGATTGAGCAAGGCACACACTTTCGGTGCCATCAGTACCTACGCCATCGTAGTAAAGCAAAAACTTATTGCCCAGCCGGCATACCTTAGGATAAAAACAGCCATTCACATCTGGGCCGGTAACTGAAGGCGAAATTATTGGCTGTGGGTGGATAGTAAACGGTCCTGCTAAAGGGTCGATTGCAGTTATCAATCCAATATGCCGTTTAGCCAGTTTATCGTAGCCGGATAAGTAGAAATGATAGACGCCATTATGGTAAATTATGCTGTATAAACGCGCCGTTTGCGGCGTTTTGCCATCACCATCTGTTCCTGCCCAGGCCGCTGCACTAAATTGGCCTGCAGAAATAAAAGTTTTTCCCTGATTATATGGCACCCAATTATTCAAATCGGTGGATGTAGCAGCATAAATGGATACGTGGTTAGTGTCCACTTCCTGCAAATACATAATCCATTGTGCCCTTGCACTGTCAAAAACAATTGCACCAAATTCAGCACTTCTGCCCGCAAACTCACCCCACCATTCGGGTTTTATTATCTTACCCTGTTCGAAATTTTTAAATCCGGAAGGGCTTTTATTCCAAAAAGCAATACGTTGATTAATGACTGGAAATCCATTACCCCTTAGTAATGATCCCAACACAACCGTACGGGTAGAAGTATTTATAGAAAGTATTCTTCTTAAGTTTTCGTTTGCCGCATCGTAATAAGCTTTGCCTGTAGGCCAACCTAACATCCACTCTGTAATATTGCTGTTGTTTAAATAAAATTCTTCCGGAAGGTTAACCCGTACCGTAGAGTCATTTATAATCTCTTCTATTTTTAAATAGGTCCCTTCAACTTCGTTGTTTTGTTCTTTATTTATAATCATTGTTTTTTCCGACAGGAAAAACGGAAAGTTTATTGCCCCGGTATCCACGGTTTGCGAAATTGGGTTGTTTGCACGGTTTTGTCGCTGGCATTGCGAAAAAGTCAACACAAATAGTATCGAACAGAAATTAACTGCAAGGGTATACGGCCGCATTTTTTATTTTAGCTAAGTATGATTTTAAAAACTTTTTTATTGACTTATGGGACTACAGCAAAATGCTGTTTACCATCGTCATTTTAATTCTATAACGCGTTTGAAATATAGTTTTTGTTTTTAGTTCAGGATACATTCCATATCACTTATTGAATTCGTTTATGCAATATGCCTAATATTAACTAGGTTGCCCCACCAGTTTATGTATAAACACGCACCTAAATGATTGCAGGTAAGTTAAAATACCTTTTTGCCTTTGTTTTTTTCTGGCTGATTTCGTTGGCGTTTTATTTTAAAACCGCAGGGGCTGGCCTGGTTTCTGACTCAATATGGTGGATTCAACTTTATAAGTTAAACGGGTTGGATGGGATTTTATACGCGTTTGGTGACAAATCTTTACATTATGTCTATCAAGCGATATTTTTTCTGCTTTGGAAGTTATTTGGATTGAACGGGTATGCCTGGATGTTTTTGTTTGTAACGCTTCACGCATGTATTGCCGCACTTGCGTACAATATTTTCAGTATACTCTTTTCACAAGAGGAAATAAAATCAGGAAGTTCTATCGCTTTTGCCGGCAGTCTTTTATTTGTCGTATCGCCATACCTAACCGAAACTCTTGTGTGGTATGCCTGCATCCATTACCTGGTAACGGTGTTATTGTTGTTAAGTTCATTTAGGCTGGTTTTGGCCTACTTAAAACATAAACAGGTTAAATATATAATGGCTTTTTATTGCTGCTATGTTGTAGCCCTGTTTGCACTCGAATTAAGCTTCGTGCTACCCATTTTACTTTTCGTTTTTTTTCTTTTTTGGCCTCCCAAAATCCTCTATGGAACTGATAAAACAGTACTGCTAAAAACCTTCGTTTTGCCAACGTTTTGCCTGGTGCTACTGTACTTCTTGCTAAGCAAAATATTTAGAGGTAGTGTAGTTGGCCATTACGGCGCACAGGCACACTTAAATTTTCACGTGCCACTACTAACCGGCAATCTTGCAAAATACCTGCTTAAAATATTCGCCTTTATTCAATTTGCCCCTTACAAGTATGCCACGTTGTGTTATACCTTCGTAGAACATGAAAAAAATGGATGGATATTCGCTGTATTATTAATAGCCGGGGTGCTTGGTTTTTTGCTTCTCCATCAAAAACTTTCAGCCAAGTATCGAATTAGCCTATTGTTGTTTGCCTTTTTTGTAATTGCTCTTTTACCTGTTCTAAATCTTTTTGTAACTACTATAGTAAACATTGAAGGCGACCGCTTCATTTACTTTGCCAGCGTTTTTATTTATCCGTTTTTAGCTCTTCTCTGTGTTTCCCTTTTCCGGAAATTTGGTTGGGTCGTTCTTGGTGTTTTTTTATCGCTACAGGTAAACTTTCTTTTATATAACACGCAAAGTTGGGCCAACTGTGGAACAATAAACAGTTCTCTTACTACTAATTTTAAATGGAGTACAGCTCGGCAAATTTACTTGCTTAACATGCCCGACAACTTTAGGGGAGCTTATCTTTACCGTGGCTTTCCGCCCGAAAACTCTTTTGCATTAACCATGTGGATAAAAGAAAACGGAAGCTTTGCCCCGCAGGTTAAAGAAATTTTGCTTTATAATATGAATAACCTAAACGATGGTGCTAACGTAGAAAAATTATCAAATACAGAATTAAAAGTAACTTTTAACCAATGGGGCAATTGGTGGTGGTGGAAAGGGATAGGTGCGCAAAGTTATACTACAGATGACTACAATGTGGCTATATCCGATGATGGACATTCATACAAAATAACCTTTACCCGCAAAAAGCCTGGTACTGTTTATTTGTATCAGGTAGGTGGGGAATGGAAAGAAGTGGAAGGTTTTTAAAAGCGTATAGTACTATCCTCGTACAATACAAATTGCCAGTTTTTGTATACAGGGTGCAAAATGGTTTTTTGTTGCTCTATGAAAGAATCATATTCTTTGTCTTTCATACTCCAACTATGTAAATAGTATTTTGCTTTCATACTGTGTAGTGTGTTATAATTCTCTTCATTTGATTTTTCGCTATTAGGCAAGGTGCTGCGTTTGCCGGTATATAAAGTAAGCGCACGGGGTTTATTAAAAACAATCAAGTCATTGGCAGAAACAGTTTTTTTTATATAAGCAAAGGTTTCTTGCGATATGTCTTCGTATGGTCCGGAAACAGTTTCGTGCCCATGTTTCCATAAATATTTTAAATGGTCGGTATAAATAAAAAGGCACATAGCGCCAAGAACTATTTGAAAAGGCACAAGGTTTTTAATTTGGCTTTTTTCTACTAACCAATTAAGGCCGGTTAGCAGGTATGCTACAATAAATATATGTACCGGTACTATATATCTATAGTCGGCAATCACGGGAAATGAGAATATAAAAACTATATAGCTAATGAAAAGAAAATCGCTGGCTTCTGCCTGTTTCCGAAATTTTACAATAATTCCAATAATCGTAAAAGCAAGCATGGTATAAGTAAACACCTGTGAAATTGCATTTATTGAATAATCGGTACTCTTAAACAAAGACAGGTAATTGTTTAAATAGTGTATAGCGTTGGCGGAAAAAACCAAGGGTAGTTTTTTCCAATCAATAAGGGTTGTGGCATTTTGAACAAAGCCAAACTGCGATTTAAAAAGGCAGTTGTTAAATATATAATAACCCGCAAATATTACACCGGTTAAAAGCAAAAGATGTTTAATGTAGAATTTGCGCTGATAAACCGATTTGCTTTTTACAATCAGGTAAGCGGTATATAGCCAACTAGCAGGTACAATAATCCACCCCACACTACGGGTAAAAATGGCAAGTGTGCTGATAGCGCCAATAACCACAACTTTTCTCGCAGTAGTATTTTGTAAATTATTCAGCAGTATAGCTGCCAGTAAAAAAAAAATAGAGAATAAAATATCGGAGGTAAGCAATAGTTTTAGCCACAACATAAAATTGCTGTAGAAAGCGATAAAAATTAATACAAGACTGGCTAAGGCGCTAAAGTAGATTCGTAAAAAATAAAAACCCAATAACGCCCATATTATAAAAAGGCACGATTGAAAAATATTAAACGCAAGCATATCAAAGCCAAAAGCACGATAAACAGGAACCAGTGCTAACGAAAATCCTGCTGGGGCAGAAGGAGGTATAGGGGTAAAATTTTCTTTATAGACAAAATTGGATTTATCAAAATTATCGCCGTTGCTTATATTGATTGCTTGCTGAACATAAACCGAAAAATCGTCGCCCCAATTTTGACTGCTGCGGGTATTGATAAATAATAGTGGAAGCAAGAGTAAAACGGCGACGAGCCATTCACGGCTAAACTTTAAAATAGAGGGAAGTTTTAAAGACGGGTACAAAACATAAGATTAATTAGTGAGCAGAATTTTAGCAACCTTTCTCTCTTTTCCCAAGTCGGTAGAACTAAATACCAGGTAAACACCGCTCTTAGCCCTGTTGCCATTGTATCCTTTGCCGTCCCATACCATTTGGCTACCATTTGCTTTGCCCTGGTAAACAAGCGTTCCGGAAATATCTGTAATTTTTACGTATGCATTTTCGGTTAGGCCTTTAATGGCTATCGGTCCATTATAATCAGGGCGTACGGGGTTGGGGTAAACCAAAGCACCATCGCAATCATCACATTCTTTCATCGCATCGCCTTGATAGCTCACCAGTCCCTTTACGGTTCCAATAAATACTTCGCCGGTAGCATCATTAATAGCTATATCCGTAATCTGATTATCAGGCAGAGGGCTATTAGTTGTGTTAAACTTTAGCACTTCTGTTTTACCATCTTCTGACACCAGCCATACTCCATTAGTGGTACCAATCCATTTTCTGTTAGCCGCATCTACAGCAATAGCTCTTACACTTTCAGTTCCAAAAAGATAACCAATATACCCATCGCGTTCAACTTTAATCTGGTCGGCATCGCAACCATTAGTCGTTAATACACTTCCGGGGCAATAAAAAACGGCTACGCCTTGCTCAGTTCCTATCCACATGTTTCCTTCTCCATCTTCAGCAATACAATTGATATCTGTAGCCGGTAGATTACCAGTGCCAATACCGGTTGTTAATATTCTCGAAACGTCGTCCGATGGATCATCCAGGGTTTGATTGTAGCTCCAAACCAAAAGCCCCCCCCCTGAACGTTTTAAAGGGGCCCATAATTGGTCGTTTTGGTCAATCACTATTTTTTTGAAAATACCTGTGTTATAGGGCAAACTAAATTGTTTCCACTCACCAGTGCTTTTAAGCACTTTTACTGGCTTAGAAGCTCCTGCGTTACCAACCCACAAATTATCATAACGATCTACGGCCATAGAACTTATACGTGTGTCCAAAGTAGTGCCCGCAGTTAACTCAAGTGCGGGAGTATTGTTTCTGTTGTAAAACTTAAATGCTTTTGTGTCCAGGTCAAACTCTGCAAGGCCATACAGAAATGATGCAAAATAGGCCTTTCGTTTGGACGGTACAACAGCAGATGCGAGAACACCATAAAAAGTATCCAGTTCTGCATTTGTAAACTGGTTATAGCTTGTCCAGGTATCATTTTTATATATGTAAAACCCTTCCTCAGAGAATATAGGGCTCCAAAGCTCATCGGCCCCACCAGAACATACATAAACTGTGTTTTCGCTTACATTAATATCCACTGTTGAGGATGAAAACGGGCCATTTGGAACTATTGTTTCAATGTTGCCATTATTATTTTTAATAAGACCAACATATAAATCTCCCTCCCAGTTAGTTCCGTTTCCTTCAAACCAGCCAGTTGGCCGGGGATGTTGGGCTAAATTTGCAGAAACATTACCCGACGCGTCAATCTTACCATTTTTTCCATCGGTTACCACATTACCTTGTGTGGTAAAATATAGTGTATTGTTGTTTAACGAAATACTTGAAAACGTATTATTCAAGTCGGAATATTTATAAGACCAGTGGGAGCCATTAAATTCGTAGAGCGTATCAGTGTTATTTGTTCCTATAACGGCGTACGCTTTGTTATTAAAAGTAGCTACGTAGGTGGCTTTCTTTTTAGGAAGGCTATCGGCTAAAGAAAACAACGACCAATTGTTGAAGTTTTGAAGATTAGTAGAGTTATAATCTGCATGTTTTACACCTTCATCGGTAGCAGCAAATATATTAACACCATCGGTGGCTGCTGAATATACCTTTACCTGCTCACCATTAGATCCAATAATATAGGTGTTACTAATTTCTTTACGGACCATATTAATAACTGTTATGCCAATATCGGAGGATATATAGGCATCTCCATTGTAAAACGATATACCATTGATATTAACCGCACTAACCGAATTTTGGTTTTTTATTTCGGGTATGTTGTAAACATCGGTGCCGTTATAAATAATATCGATGTTGCTATTCTCATAAGCTATTACAAGAGCATGTGAAACGGGATCGTAGGCGGCAATTTTTACACCTATATCATTCAGTCCGCTGGCCTTATCGTAAGTTTGGATTACGCCGGTATTTTTCTCGTAAGTATAAACCGATTTAATGCCGATAGCGTACACTTTATCGCCGGCATCAAACACGCCAAAGCAATTGGCATAAGGCATAAAGGCTTTCCAGGTGCCCAGTGTCCGCTCTTGTGAAAAAGAAGGTGTGGCAAACGAAAAAATAAAAACGAAGGCAACAAGTGTTTTAGAGAAATTGAAACTCATACGGCTAAAGTATTAAAAGCGTACATAAACGCTAAGGTGGCGGGTATATTGTGCCTTAAATTACTCTTCCCCAAACCCCGCAGTATCTTTTTTAAGGCCGTATAAAATATCAAACACCGGCTGCACGCGATAAACGGAGCGGTTAAACTTATTAGAAAGAATAATGATGGCTGCGGTATCCTGAATATTGCGATAAAAAACCGTGTTATTACCGTGCCACCAGCCGTTGTGGTAAACCAGCCAACTGCTATCGCTTTGTTGCATCAGGCGCCAGCCATAGCCGTAATTGCGCTTACCGGGGTGCTCAAAACTGCGGGGGGCATAAGCCTCTTTCATCATTTGCTGCGAAAGAAGCTTTTCCTCGTAAAAGGCATTATCCCACAAAAACATATCGTGCACGGTAGAATAGCAGCCTTTATCTCCAACTACTCCGTCAAAGCAATCATCGGCCTGTATTTGCCATTTGCTGTTGTAGCTAATGGCTATTTTACGGTCGCCGGCGTTGCTGTAATCGTAAATAAAGGTATGCTGCATACCCAGCGGCGCAAAAAAGGTTTCGCGCATAAACTCCTTAAAACTTTTACCCGATACCTGCTCCACTATGCTTGCCAGTAAAAGATAGTTGGTATTACAGTATTCAAACTTTTTGTTCGGTTTGGCATACAAAGCAGGCTTTTCTTTAGCCATTAAGGCAATTACACTCTGGTTGGTTAAATACTGCCCTTTTGCACATTTGCCCGAGCAGAAATAAAGGTAATTGGGTAAGCCGGAGCGGTGGCAAAGTAGTTGCTTTACGGTGATACCGCTATACGGCAATTGCGGAAAATATTTATTTAACGAATCATCAAGGCTAAGCAGGTCATGCTCGGCACACCATAAAACCGCGGTAGCTGTAAGTGTTTTTGAAACCGATGCCAGCTGAAAGGAATTGGTATCGGTAAGCAAATCTTTATTGCGGTAGTCGCAGTAGCCAAAGCATTTTTCGTAAATCGGGTGGCCTTTTACCGATATTAGTACACTACCGCTAAAACCCTCTTTAATACTCTTATTAGTAAAATAAGTATCGAGCGAAGAGTATACGCGCGGGTCTATTTTTACAGTATCGGTAGCTGCCAAAGCCGAAAAATAACGCGCCTTTAAGGGTTTTTTATGTTGGTATAAATAAATACCTGCCGCCAGTGTTACAATTACCACTATGGCAAAGCCTAATCTTTTCACGCCGGCAAAATAAAAGATTTCGGGTGCGGGCCTGCTTAAAGATTTGATACTAATAACGTGGAAAAACCGGTGGATTAGGGCAGCTCGATTTCGGCTACACTCTCCATATTTTTTATCTGGCCCAGGGCATTCCAAATAGGTTGGGTCCAGTAGTTGGCGTTATTGGATTTGTTGCCCAAAACGATAATAGTAAAACCATCACGCATATCGCGGGCAAACACATTATTGCTACCGTGCCAAAAACCGTTGTGATATATAAGGTACGATTTGTCCGGTTGTTTACTCATGCGCCATCCGTAACCGTAGTTTTTGCTTTTATCCTTTGCAAAAGAGTACCGGTCCAGGCTGCGTGGCTTGTAGGCTTCTTCCAGTGTTTGCTGGCTTACAATTAAACCGGTGCGCAGGGCGTTGTCCCATTTCAGCATGTCATCTACCGATGAGTAAATACCTTTATCGCCTACTACTCCGTCGGCCGCACATTCCTTCCAAACACGGCCTTTCGAATCATAGCTGATGGTGCAACAGTTGCTGCCGTCTTTAGGTTCGTATACATAGCTGTTAGCCATGCCCAGCGGGGCAAAAATAACATCGTGCATAAACTTGTGGAAGGTAGTGCCGGTAACGTTTTCAACTATCGATGCCAGTATGGCGTAGTTGGTGTTACAGTAAATAAACATATGGTCGGGCTTGCAGCGCAAAGCAGGCTTTTTAGTAGCCAGCACGTTCATTAACCCCTGGTTGGTTAAGTAAGCTGCTGTATCGCCGGTAAAGTATTTATCCCAGTAGGTATAGTCGGGCAGGCCGGTACGATGGCTTAATAAAAGCCGTACAGTAATACCCTGGTAAGGAAAATCGGGAAAGAACTTTTGAACAGAATCATCTAACGAAAGAAATCCCTCTTCTGCCAACAACAAAATGGCCGTGCTGGTAAATGTTTTAGAAACCGAGGCTAACTGAATAGAAGACTGGGTGGTAAGGGTATCTTTAAAAGTAAGGTTACCATAACCAAAAGCTGCTGAATAAATAGGCTTACCGTCCTTGGCTACCATAACACAACCGTTAAAGTGGTCGTTTTTCACTCTTTTACGGTAAAATGAGTCAATTTGAGCCGCTACACGGTCGGCAAAAGTGGTTTTACTATCCTCTAACTTCACCTCCTCACAGCTTTCGCTGGTAGTATTATTAGTGGTGGCAAAAGCGCCAAAACTGCTTGCTAAAAGCAAAAACGGCAATAAGCATGTTGTAAAAATATATTTCACTAGCAACAACTGTTTATATGGTTCAGCGAGTTATACCGAATACCGGCAAATATGTTTCATAACAAGGATAATAAAAACCTCGAAATCAACACTGTTAAAGTAAGTGTAGCCTACCGTACAGCCATCGCAATGGCGGCAAAACTGGCCTTAGTGTTGTTAATTTTAAGAATTGTTTGCAAACAGGCCTCGGCGGTGGCACCGGTGGTAACCACATCGTCCACCAGCAGTACGTGTTTACCCTCCAGTTTTTCGGGCTCGGCTACTGCAAAAATTTCGGCTACGTTTTCCCAACGTTCAAACCGGGTTTTGCCGGTTTGCGATACATTTTCGTGCCTCCGCTCTAATGCCGTATCCGAAAACGGAACGCCTAAAGTATCGGCTATACCTTTTGCCAACGGGTCGCACTGATTGTAGCCCCGCTTGCGCAATTTTTTCCAATGCAGGGGCACCGGTACTACTATATCTATATGGGTAATTACCGAATCGGGATTTTTTAATTGATGCCCCAGGCTTTTGCCAATATACTCCCCCACATCCTGCCGCCCGCGGTATTTTAGCTGGTGCAGTAAATGTTGTACGCTACCGCCTTTATTAAACTGGTACATGGCCGCTGCTCCGGCAATATTTACCCGGCCGGCAAAGCGGTTCATTAGAGCATTATCGGGGTTATTATAATGTGCTGTTTTGGGCAGCTCGCTTTCGCAACGAAAACAAATAACTTCTTCGCTTGGTAATAGGTTTGCACTGCAGGCCAGGCAAACGTGCGGATAGAAAAGGCCAAATAAATCGGAGCTGTATTTTTTAAGTAACTGCAGCATTAGGCTCGGTGGTTATAATTACATCTGCATCACTCAACTCAGTAGTATCGCCTTTAAATTTTAAAAGTAAGCGTGCTACAGCTACTATATCTTTCTGGCAGTAAATTACAATCCGGTCAAGGCCCTGCTCTTGCCAGTAAACGCGGCAAACATCTTTTCCATCTATGGCATCTTTAGGCGTAGGTATATTCATTATTTCGCACAGTAGCCTTAAAGACGTATAGTGCTTAAAGTCGCCAAACTTCCAAAGCTGCATGGTATCCACATCGAAAGTTTCCCACGGTTTTTTACCCGAAATATCCAGCATAGCAGGCAACCCCACTCCGTTAATTAGCATGCGCCGGCACAGAAAAGGGATATCGAACTCGCGGATATTATGCCCGCAGAAATGATATCGCCCCGAATCGAAAGCTGTGCTGATTAATTGGGTAAACTCGCTTAATAATACTTTTTCGTCATCGCCCGAAAAAGATTTAATCCGGAAGGTGCGGCGGTTGGTTTGTTTATCAGTTTTAAAATACCCTATGCTTATGCACACTATTTTGGCAAACTCGGCAAACACACCAGCACGTTTAAGGTATCCTTCTTCCGAAGTATCGTTTTCGCCTTTAAAAAACAAATATTTAGAGGCCCACATCTCTTTCATGGCATCGCTTAGCTGCGTGTGCGAGGAGAAACCCGGAACCGTTTCTATGTCTACAAAAATAAGGTCGTAAATATCAATATGGTCAAGCACAAGACAATTTTTCAATTAAATTTAAAAAGCAATTTCAATAATTCATGAGAAGTTTTTGGAGCGAGGCTCCTTTAGTTAGAATTACCCTGGCGCTTATTGCGGGCATTTGCATTGAAATTGCGGCCGATTTTACATTTCATGTATCTACGCTTATACTATATCCGGCAACTGCTATTTTCTTCGTTTCCCTAATTAGTATTTTTGTTTTAAACGCGCGCCAAAATTTAGAAAATGCCTACCGGTTTAAAATTGCCGGCGGCATAGCTATATCCGCACTGCTTATTTCGTTTGGGTATTTGCTTGCGTGGTTTAATACCGAAAGCAACTACCCGGCCCACTTCCGACACTATTTGCAGCCGCAAAGCACGGTTATAGCAACCATTACACGCCCCCCTTTAACCAAAGAGAAAACTATACGATTGGTAGGTGCCGTAACAAAAGTGATAAATGGCAGTAATGCTACACCGGTGCGTGGCAGCCTTCTTATTAATATTCCGCGAACGCAGGAAAGTGAAAACGTAAAATACGGCGACCTCATACTTTTCAATTCTGCTGTACAACCATTGGAAGAACCTAAAAACCCCGATGAGTTTAACTACAAGCGCTACCAGGCATACCATAATATATACCACAGTGTTTACCTTAAAAAAGACGAATGGAGAATTGGTGCCCACGAACAGGGCAATAAGTTTATGGCCGGTGTTTACAGCCTGCGAGCTTATTTTCTATCGCTTATAAGTAAGTATGTAAAAGAGAAGAATGATTTTGCCGTAGCCTCGGCTATTATGCTGGGCTATAACGATTACCTGAGCGGCGATATAACACGGGCCTATGCTACATCGGGCACACTGCACGTATTAAGTGTAAGCGGTTTGCATGTGGGCATTATGTTTTTAATGCTCAATTTTGTTTTGCAGTTTATGGATAAACTGGGCCGCAGATACCAGGTAGCTAAGGCCGCCATTATCATTTTGTTTATTTGGTTTTATGCCTGCCTTACCGGTTTAAGCCCGTCGGTGCTTCGCTCGGCCGCAATGTTTTCTATGATTCAGTTGGGCCTGTTGTTGATACGTAACGTAAACATGTATAACGTTATAGCCGGTAGCTCCTTGGTACTCATTCTTTTCAATCCGTTTATTATAACCGAGGTGGGCTTTTGCCTTAGCTACATAGCCGTGTTGGGCATTGTGTTTTTATACCCTAAAATTTATGCCCTGGTAACTATAGGCGATGGTAAAAAGCCAAAGTTTAAAAATGAAGAAAACTGGTTACTAAAACCTCTCGTTCTTATTAAGCACGACTTAAAATGGGCCGGGTCTTTCAGTATTGATTTTTTATGGAAAATAGTAGCTGTATCCATAGCTGCACAAATAGCAACCTTACCCCTAAGCCTGTTTTATTTTTACCAGTTCCCGGTGTTGTTTCTTTTATCTAACCTGGTAGTTATACCGCTTAGTAACCTTATTTTATTTGCCGGCACAGCCCTGTTTATTTTTAGCCCGGTGCCTTATGTAGGTGCTGCAGTAGGATGGGTTTTTAATATAATGTTGGTAGGCCTTAACAAGTTTATCTTCTTCATCGATACTGTTCCCTTTTCGCTTATACAGGGTATAAGCATAAGTGCTACCGAGATGTTGCTTATTTATTTAGCCATTTTACTTTTTTGCTGGCTAACCGAACAACCGCGTGTAAAGGTATTGCTTGCCTTACTAGTAGTTGTGTTTGGCTTATCGGCCTTTTATGTGGGCGAAACAGTTTATGAATCTCAACAGAAAAAGTTGGTGGTATATAGCGTGCGGGGGCAAAGTGCTTTAGCCTTTATTAAGGGCCACCAGGTTTGGCAGGGCTTCGATACGGCCTTACTTAATAATACCGGTAATATGTTGTTTAGTGTGCGTCACCACTGGTGGAGTTGCGGCATCAAAAAAGAAAGCACCATCAACTGGCAAAAAACACCGGTTGGAAATGTAGCGCAATTTGAGGGGCAGAAAATATTAGCCGTTGATACCGGTTATGTATTTGCTGATGTAGAGCCATTAAAAAAGCTGAAAGTAGACCTGGTAGTAGTATCGCACAACCCTAAAATAGCCGTAGCAAAACTGCAAAAGACCGTAGTTTTTGATGAGTTGATTTTCGATTCATCCAACAAACCGCGGCAACTTGCCAAATGGAAAGCCGAGTGCGATGAACTAAAAGTAAAATATTACGATGTTGGGCAACAGGGTGCCTACCTGAAAGACCTCAACTCAAAAAATCTTTAACCTACTTCTCGTTTCTGCGGTTAGTTGGTTGCGGAAGCGCTTTGTTCGAGTAATCCCAGTTAATTACTTTACAATTGGGTAGCTGCTCGCGTAAAGGTGTTATCTGCTCTTTTGAGATGTTGTTGTAGCTTAAATCTAAAAACTCTAACTGTTTCATTTGTGCCAGCTTAGGTTGCTCGGCAGCAAAGTTCATTTTCGGGTTCATAGAAAGATTTAATTCTTTCAGCGAAGTAAGATTTTGAAAGTCGGTTGGCAACTGCACAAAATCATTGGCCTTTAAATCCAGCCATTTCAGATTTTTTAATTGTGCAACAGAAGGCGGAATAGCGGTAATTAAATTATCGCGTAAATCCAGTTTTTCAAGGTTGGTAAGCTCGCCTATGCAATCAGGCAACACCTCAATTACATTATCTTTTATAGAAAACACTTTTAGCTTTTTAAGGCTGCAAATAGCCGATGATAGCTGGCTGATTTTATTTTCTTTTTTGGTAAAAAAGTTGTTGTCTAAGTTCAGGTATTCCAGCTTGGTAAGGTCGCCTATCTCGCTAGGAATAGAACCAAAGGCATTCAATCCTAAGTCGAGGCTTTTTAGGTTAACCAGCTTTGTTACTGCTATCGGAAAAGCCGAAAGCTTGTTCAGGTTCAGGTTTAATTCTTCCAGTTGGGTTAAGCCGCCAAAACCCTCTGGCAGGTTTTGCAATTGGTTACCCGCAAGGTTTAAAAACTTCAATTTCTTTAAGCTGCTAAAGGTTGGGCCCAGGTCGGTAATCTTATTCATGCGGGTGCCCATTTCCAGGTAACCCAAATCCAGGTATTCTAAATTAACCAGTGAGCCGAAGGTGATAGGTAAAGCGTTTAACTGGTTGGCCTTAAGGTTTAACCTGCTTAAAGCAGTTAGCTTGCTTATTTCTAAGGGTAAATTTACAATCAGGCACTGGCTT
This sequence comes from Chitinophagales bacterium, assembly GCA_044228435.1. Classification (GTDB taxonomy): domain Bacteria; phylum Bacteroidota; class Bacteroidia; order Chitinophagales; family LD1; genus Bog-950. The sequence continues at coordinate 12,808 of JBGAUW010000004.1, read as the reverse complement.
AAATCTAAATCGGTAATACCGGTTAAGGTAGAGATAGACAAGGCAATCTTATCTACCTGCATATTAAAATTCTGCGACAGGTTAAGCTGCTGTAAATTGCTTAACTGGTTAAACGATGGTGGCAACACCTTAATATCGTTTACCGAAAGGTTAAGCCGCCTTAAGCTTTTTACCTGGCCAATTTTATTGTTCAGTTCCAGCAAACCGCTGGCCGAAAAGTTTAACTCTTCAACCTTCAAATTTTTAATTCGCTCAAACACATCATCATCGTACAAATAAGCGTTGTGCTCCAGGTTAAGCACCCGCAGGTTCTTTAGGTTTACAAACGAATCGGGCAGGGTTGTAAAGTTGTTGTCTTTCAAATTCAACTCCTCAAGCCCTTTTAGCCTCTGAATGCTGTTAGGCATATCGCGCAAAGCGCCACCGGAAAGGTTAAGCTTGCGTAGTTTAGGCAACTCGGCCAGCTGGTTAAATAAACCTGCCAAATCAATAGTGCGACACCTAAGGCAGGTAAACTCTTCAAGGTTTTTTAGTTTGGTAATATCATCGCGCAGGCGGGCTTTAGGGTAAGCTGCAAGCGTAAGGGTAGTAGTGCCACTTACATTTTTTAGTGCATCATCAATAAGTTGGTTGGCGTTACCTTCATCCAGTATAGCAGCATCTTTTTTAGCCTCTTCAAATTTTTGGAGTAGCAATTTATTAATAGAGTCTTTTGCCGGCTGGCTAAGCTTATCCCAATCTTCCTGGCTAAAGGTTTTAGGGGCCGAGCCCGTTTGCGAAAAACAATAAGTAGAAATTAAGAATACAGCCGCTGCAAAAAGAAAGATTCGCTTGTTCATTACTGTGGTTTATGCCTGCAAATTACTTAATCTGTAACTAAACGAAAAAGCAACTCCGTTTAGTGCGAAGTTGCTTTCCAATTTTTGATAAAAAATTTATTCTGCTTTCTCAACAGGTTTTTCGGGGCGCATTTGCGGAAACAACAATACCTCTTGTATGGTAGTGTTATTAGTCATTAGCATAGCCAAGCGGTCTATACCAATACCGATACCCGAAGTTGGCGGCATGCCGTACTCCAGTGCGCGTAAAAAGTCATGGTCTATAAACATAGCCTCATCGTCGCCGCGCTTCATCAGCTCTACCTGCTCTTCAAAGCGGGCGCGCTGGTCCAACGGGTCGTTCAACTCGGTATACGCGTTGGCAATCTCTTTGCCGTTAATCATTAACTCAAAGCGCTCTACCAGGCCGGGTTTACTGCGGTGCTTTTTAGTTAGCGGGCTTAGCTCTACCGGGTAATCAATTATAAACGTTGGCTGTATAAAATTGCCTTCGCACTTATTGCCAAATATTTCGTCAATCAATTTGCCTTTGCCCATGCTGGCATCGGTTTCAATGTGCAGTTTTTTGCAAACATCCAGCAATTGCGCCTCATCCATTTCGCTTACATCAAAACCGGTATGTTCTTTAATAGCATCGTAAATAGCTACTCTTTTAAATGGCGCTTTAAAGTTGATGGTTTTATCGCCGAAAGGAACGTCGGTAGTGCCGTGCAGAGCGAGGGCAATTTTTTCCATCATCTGCTCGGTGTAATCCATCATCCAGAAATAATCTTTATAGGCCACGTAAAACTCAAGCACCGTAAACTCTGGGTTGTGTGTGCGGTCTATACCCTCGTTGCGGAAGTTGCGGCTAAACTCATATACAAAATCAAAGCCGCCTACTATCAGGCGCTTTAAGTAAAGTTCGTTGGCAATGCGCAGGTAAAAAGGCACATCCAACGCATTGTGGTGCGTGGTAAACGGCCTTGCGGCAGCGCCACCCGGTATGTTTTGCAATACCGGTGTATCTACTTCAAGTGCTCCATGCCCGTTCAAAAAGTCGCGCATGGTTTGTATCATTTTAGTGCGCTTAATAAACGTTGCGCGCACGTGCGGGTTTACTACCAAATCAACATAGCGCTGGCGGTAGCGCAACTCCACATCCGAGAAGGCATCAAACGTTTCGCCATCCTTCACTTTTACTACCGGTAGCGGACGAAGGGCTTTTCCAAGCACCGTCAGTTCTTTTACCCGGATAGACGTTTCGCCGGTTTTGGTAATAAAGGTTTCGCCTTTAACACCAATAAAATCGCCAAGGTCTAACAAGTGTGTTACTACCGAAGTGTAAAATGTTTTGTCTTCGCCGGGGCATACATTATCAATGCTTACAAAAAGCTGAATTTTTCCAACCTGGTCCTGTATTTTAAAAAAGGTAACCTTACCCTTGCTGTTAATGCTCATTATACGGCCGGCAATGCTCACATCCTGAAAGTTCTTATCGGCATCATTATAGTCAGCCAAAATTTGTTTTGTGGTATAATTAACGTCAAAGGCGGGTGCCGGGTAGGCATCAATACCCATTTCATTAAGCTTGGTCAGCTTTTCTCTTCTAACTAATTCCTGGTCGTTTAATTCCTGATTCATATAAAAAATTGAGGCGTGAAAATAAAAAAATGGCTCTAATGCGCCTCTAACCAATTAATACCTACGCCTATTTCGGCTTCGAGCGGCACGCGGGTTTTAATAGCATGGGTCATTTTTTCGTAAATGATAGGTTTAATAATTTCCACTTCATCTTTATGGGCATCAAACACCAACTCATCATGCACCTGCAAGGTCATGCGCGATTTAAAGTTGCGCTTTTTAAACTCATGGTGTATATCAATCATGGCCAGTTTAATCAAATCGGCCGCACTGCCCTGCACCGGCGAGTTAATGGCATTTCGTTCGGCAAAGCCGCGCACGGTAAAGTTTTTCGAGTTAATATCTTTTAAATACCGGCGGCGGCCTTTAATAGTTTGCACATAACCATGCTCGCGGGCAAAGTTTATGTTTTGGTTCATGTACTCCTTAATCTTCGGAAACTGCTTAAAATAGTTCTCTATAATATCCTTGGCTTCGCCGCGGCTTACACCTATGTTTTCCGAAAGGCCAAAGGCGCCCTGCCCGTATATAATACCAAAGTTTACGCTCTTAGCTTTATAGCGCATATCTTTAGTTACGCCACTAATAGCTACATCGTACACCTTGGCCGCCGTGGCGGTATGTATATCCAGTTTATTGGTAAAGGCCTCTAACAAATTTTCGTCGCCGCTCAACTCTGCCACTATACGCAACTCTATTTGCGAGTAATCGGCCGATAGAATTACATACTCTTCATTGCGGGGGATAAAAGCTTTGCGCACCTGCTGCCCGCGCTCGGTGCGGATAGGAATATTTTGCAGGTTGGGGTTATCGCTGGCTAAGCGGCCGGTAGCAGCTACTGCTTGGCGGAAGGTAGAATGCACCCTGCCTGTTTTAGGGTTAATAAGCAGGGGAAGCGAATCTACATATGTAGATTTCAGCTTGGCCAGCTCGCGATAATCTAAAATTTTGCCGGCAATGGGGTGGTGCTTTACCAAACCCGAAAGGGCATCTTCATTAGTAGAAAGCTGACCGGTAGAAGTCTTTTTACCCTCAAACGGAATTTTTAAGTGGCCGTATAGCACATCGCCTAACTGCTTAGGCGAATCCACATTAAATTCCATGCCCGCCAATTGAAAAATCTCATCGCGCACCTTTAATAAATCTACCTCCAGTTCTTTCGAGTAATTACGTAAAAAAGGCTCATCTATTTTCACGCCTTCGTATTCAAGGGCAGCTAGCGTTTCTATCAGCGGGTGCTCAATTTCGTGTAATACTTTTTCTACATCCTGCTCTATTAGCATAGGTGCTAATTTGTGCTTTAGCTGCAGGGTTATATCGGCATCTTCGGCAGCGTATTCGGTAATCTTCTCTAACGGCACATCGCGCATGTTGCCCTGGTTCTTTCCTTTTTTGCCAATCAGTTCTTCAATCGATACCGGTGTATAGCCAAGGTAAGTTTCGGCCAGGTAATCCATACCGTGTTTTAAATCAGGCTCAACTAGGTAGTGCGCTAACATGGTATCGTATAGCGGCATACAAACCTCTACATCATAGCGCTTAAACACCTGAAAATCGAACTTAATATTCTGCCCTATTTTGGTTTTAGTCTTACTTTCAAGCAAAGGCTTAAAGTGGGCTACTATGCGTTTGGTATCCTCATAGTTGCCTGGTGTGGGCACATAATAAGCCTCGCCCTCTTTTACCGAAAAGCTCATGCCCACCATATCTAAGCTAAAATAATCGAGGCCGGTAGTTTCGGTATCAAAACAAAACTCTTCGGCTTCGTTTAGCAGCTTTACTAACTCAGCAATCTCTTCTTTGGTTTGCACCGCCTTATAAGTATGGGGGGTATTGCCAACATTTTTACCCGGCATAAATTCACCACCGGTGGTAACAGCTGCATCGCCATCGCCAAACAAACTGCCCTGGCTGGGATTGCCTGCCGCGGGTTCTGCACTCTTAGGTGAATTGGTGGGAGTAGCGGCTCCGGTATTTACACTAAAATCATTGCCTAAAATTCTTCTGCCCAGGGTTCTAAACTCCAGTTCTGTAAAAATAGCGCCCAGCTTTTCTTTATCCGGCTCCTCCATTTTCAGTTCATCATCGGTAGCGTGTATATCTACATCCAGCTTAATAGTGGCCAGCTTTTTACTAAGCAGACCCTGCTCGGCAAAGTTGCGGATGTTTTCGCCCAGCTTACCTTTAATATTAGCGGCATTGGCAATTGTATTTTCCATACTGCCATATTGCTTTATCAGTTTTTTAGCAGTCTTTTCGCCTACACTCGGTATGCCAGGTATATTATCAACTGCATCGCCCCACATACCCAATATGTCAATTACCTGCAAGGGGTTATCTACTTCCCACTTGGCTTTTACTTCTTCTACCCCCATTATTTCTACCTCGCCGCCTTGTCGGCCTGGCTTATAAATAAAAATGTTGGTGTCTACCAGTTGGGCAAAATCCTTATCGGGCGTAACCATATATACCACATGGCCTTCAGCAGCTTTGCGTTTGGCCAGGGTGCCAATTACATCATCGGCCTCGCAGCCTTCGCATTGCAGCACGGGTATATGCCAGGCACGTATAATTTGCTGTATATAAGGCACTGCAAACAAAATATCCTCGGGGGTTTCCTGGCGGTTGGCCTTGTATTCGGCATAGTCGGCTTCGCGCTCGCTACTGCCGCCCAAATCAAACACCACCGCCAAATGGCTGGGTTTTTCTTTTTGTATTAACTCGTAAAGTGTGTTTACAAAGCCCGTAATGGCCGATACGTTCTGGCCCTTAGAGTTTAGTAGCGGCGTTTTGCCAAAGGCAAAATAGGCGCGAAAAATTAGTGCATAAGCATCTATCAAAAAAAGCTTGTTCTCAACTCCGTCTGTATATCCCATTCCTTAAAAATTATTGAGGGGTGAAGGTAGAAAAATACTATAGGCGTACTTAGTAATTATAGGCAGTCTATTAACAAAAAAGCCTTTCTTTAAACTCAACAAAATCCTATTTTACTAATTAAAATACTAATTTTGTTAGTAAATGACCACCCCAACAAGAAGCATATTGCATTACGACCTCGACTCCTTCTACGTATCGGTAGAAAGGCTGCTGAACAGTAAGCTGGTAGGTAAGCCGGTGTTAGTAGGCGGTACTTCCGACAGAGGGATGGTGTCCTCCTGCAGTTACGAGGCCCGGCTGTTTGGTATACATACCGGCATGGCTATGAAAATTGCCCGGAGGCTTTGCCCCGAGGCGCTGGTAATACGTGGCGATGCCGGCAAATACAGCAAGTACTCTAACATAGTAACCGATATTATCCGCGAGGCGATGCCGCTGGTAGAAAAAGCATCGGTAGATGAATTTTATATGGACATGACCGGCATGGACCAGGTGTATGGCATTATAAAATACTCCGGCGAGTTGCGCGAACGGATAATGAAAGAAACCGGCCTGCCTATATCTATGGGCCTGTCGGAAAATAAAACAGTTTCGAAAGTAGCTACCGGCGAATCGAAACCACTGGGCAAAAAAATAATAGAGTTGGGTGAAGAGAAAAGATTTTTGGCCCCCCTGTTGGTGCGTAAGTTACCGCAGGTAGGCGAAAAAACGGTGCAAACACTCAGCGAGCTGGGCATAAAAACCATCCATACCCTGCAGAACATGCCGCGCCAAACTATGGAAAAGGTATTGGGCAAAAACGGCGATACCTTATGGCTGCGCGCGCAGGGTATAGATAACACGCCCATCAAGCCTTACTTCGAACGCAGTTCCCTTTCGCTCGAGCGCACCTTCGACCGCGATACGATTGATATAGTGAAACTGAAAAACATACTACGCGCTATGGCCGAGGGCCTGGGCTACCAGTTGCGCGTAGGCAACAAGCTCACAGCCTGTATTACTGTAAAGGTACGGTACTCCGATATGCAGACCTTTAGCAAGCAGGAGCGCATACCTTATACAAGCTTCGACCATGTGCTGATAGAAAAAGCCCTCTCTATTTTCGAAACCCTTTTTGAGCGCCGCCAGCTAATACGCACCGTAGGTATTAAGTGCAGCCATTTGGTAGGCGGCGGCCATCAGATTAATTTGATGGAAGATTCGATAGAACAGATACAGCTTTACCAGCAATGGGATTACCTGCGCAAAAAATATAAAGATAGCCGCGTGGTAGTGCGGGCCTCTATTTTAGACCAGCGCAACCTGGATGTGTGGGACCCCTGGGATGGCGAGCCACCGGTACCGGGCGGACACCGGCATATTTAAAAGCGCGTGATGTATGTATCTAAACTGTCACAGCTGCTTTAGCCTTAACTACGGGGTAATGAAGATAGAAGAGATGCTGGCCTATGCATCCTCTCTGGGTGTTCGTGCTATGGCGCTTACCGATATTAATAACACCTCCGGCTGCCTCGATTTTTTGCGCCTTGCCAAAAGCCACAATATACAACCGGTGGTAGGGGTCGATTTTCGTAACGGCAACCAGCAGCTATATGTTTGCCTGGCAAAAAATAATGAGGGCTTCAGGCAGATAAACGATTTTTTATCGGAGCATAAAACCAGTAAAAAAGATTTTCCGGTAGAGGCGCCGGCTTTGCCCGACTGCTACATTATTTACCCGTGGCAAAAGACGGTAACACGCTTTCTTAAGCCCAACGAGTTTATAGGCATACGCCCGGAGGATATAACTCACTATCGGATATACGAAAAAAAATATACCACACGCCAGCATGTAATGCTAAGCAGCGTAAGCTTTCGCGATAAAAAAGATTTTAATACCCACCGGTTGCTGCGCGCCATTTATAACAACGCCCTGCTAAGTAAGCTGCCCTTGCACGAACATGGTAAACCCGGCGATATGTTTAATAGCCTACAGTATTGGGCCGACATATACGCCGATACACCCAAAGCTATTACCAACGCCGCCGATATTTTAAAGCGCTGCCACGTGTCGTTTACGTTTAACGATAAAATAAGCAAGAACAAAAAATACTTTACCGGTTCGGCCGACGCAGATGCGGCACTTTTAAAAACACTCGCAGCCGATGGGCTGGCTTATCGCTATCCATCGCCCGACAAAAAAATCCTCGACCGGTTTAACTCCGAATTGCAAACTATTATCGAATTGGGTTTTAACGCTTATTTCCTCATCAATTGGGATATCATACAATACGCTTCGCGGAAAGGTTTCTTTTATATAGGGCGTGGCAGTGGTGCCAATAGTTTAATAGCCTATTGCCTGCGCATTACCGATGTAGACCCTATGGAACTGGATTTATATTTTGAGCGCTTTATTAATTCGGAGCGCCAGAACCCGCCCGATTTTGATATCGACTTTTCGCATACCGATAGGGATGAAATACGGCAATACATTTTTGATAAGTATCCGGGGCATGTAGCGTTGGTAGGCAGTTACAGCGCCTTCGAGCATAAATCCAGCATAAGGCAAATAGGCAAGGTGTTTGGCCTGCCCGATGAGGATATAGAAAACCTGCAGAGCGAATGGGTAGATAAAAGCAAGTTAGACCATTACGGAAAACTGGTATTAAAATATGCAGCCATGATAGAGGGCCTGCCCAATCAGTTAAGTGTGCATGCCTGCGGCATTCTTATATCAGAGTTGCCTATTACTTACTATACCGGATTAGAACTAATGCCGGTGGGGTTTGTATCTACCCAGTTCTCTATGCTGGAGGCAGAAGATGTGGGCCTTTATAAGTTTGATATACTTAGCCAGCGGGGACTGGGGCATATAAAAGATGCCGTGGCACTGGTAAAAACAAACAGGGGAGAAGAGATAGACATACACCGCATACAGGATTTTAAGGAAGACCTACGTATTAAACACATGGTACGCACCGGCGATACTATTGGCTGCTTTTATGTAGAGTCGCCGGCCATGCGGCAGCTAATGCGCAAGCTGGAGGTGCAGGATTACCTGGGCCTGGTAGCGGCCAGCTCGGTTATACGGCCCGGGGTGGCCAGCAGCGGTATGATGCGCCAATATATTTTGCGCTACCGTTATGAACATGAACGCGCAAAAGCCCACCCCGAACTATTAAAAATAATGCCCGACACCTATGGCGTAATGGTTTACCAGGAGGATGTAATTAAGGTAGCGCACTTGTACGCAGGCCTCTCTTTAGGCGAGGCCGATGTAATGCGCCGCGGTATGTCGGGCAAGTTTCGCTCGCGGGTAGAGTTTCAGCAGGTAAAGCAAAAGTTTTTTAGCAACTGCAAGCAAATGGGCCATCCCTTAGAAGATGTAACCGAAATATGGCGACAGATTGAAAGCTTTGCAGGCTACTCTTTTGCCAAGGGCCACTCGGCCTCTTATGCGGTAGAAAGCTACCAGAGTTTATACCTGCGCGCCTATCACCCCATCGAGTTTATTACCGGTGTGCTCAACAACTTTGGCGGGTTTTATACCACCGAGTTTTATTTGCACGAAGCAAAAATGCTGGGGGCTACTATCGAGTTGCCCTGCGTAAATAACAGCGATAACCTGGCGCGTTTAACCGGTACTACTATCTACATGGGCTTTTGTATGATAAAGGATTTGGAACAAAACACCATAAAAGCCATACTACAAAACCGGCAGAGCGATGGCCCGTTTTTAAGCCTTACCGACCTGACCAACCGGGTAGCTATTTCGCTGGAGCAGCTGCGTATACTTATCCGTATCAAAGCCTTGCGCTTTACCGGCAAAACCAGCAAAGAATTATTGTGGGATGCACACCTGGTGCTTAACAAAACCAAAAAGACAGCCCCCCGTAAAGAGTTGTTCAGCGCTGCACCGGAACCCACCACCTTGCCGCCTTTAGAGTATGCCAAATACGAAGATGCGCACGATGAGATGCAGATACTCGGTTTTCCATTTACAAACCCCTTTGCCCTGCTTAAGCAAAATTACAAAGGGCTGGTGTATGCAAAAGAGCTGAAGGAACATTTAGGCAAAGTAGTATATCTGGTAGGTTACTATGTAAACATTAAAAGGGTTAATACCATCCATGGCGATACCATGTACTTTGGCAGTTTTATAGATGAACGCGGCCACCTGTTCGATACTGTGCATTTTCCGCAATCTATAGCCCGTTATCCCTTTACCGGCAAAGGCTGCTATTTAGTTAAGGGCACCGTAATTGAAGATTTTGATGTGCCCAGTGTAGATGTAAGCAACATGCAGCGCATTAACTGGGGCTTTGCAGAGTAACAGTTGCAGCACACTATCACCTTAATGATGTAACTCATACGGGTATGTAACAAATGTTCCGTATTAAAATGCTGCGGTAGCGCACCTTTGCCTCACAAAACAAAATTACATGCAACCAAACATGGGTAACTTAGATAGGGTAGTACGGGTTATAGCAGCCGGAATTGCCATAGTGCTCTATTTTATAAATATAATAAGCGGCACCGTGGCCTTAGCTCTATTGGTAGTTGCAGCCATATTTATTCTTACATCCATAGTAAGCTTCTGCCCTTTGTATCTGCCATTTGGCGTTTCTACCACCGATAAAAAAACTGCAAAATGAGCCCTACACAAATAGTTATTACCGGTTTAATAGGTTTAGCCGCAGGCGTTTTAAGTGGTATGTTGGGCTTGGGCGGCGCCATAATTATTATACCTGCATTGGTTATGTTGTTAGGCTTTACCCAGCAAATGGCCCAGGGCACTACACTTATAATGTTTGTGTTACCGGTAGGGGCCTTAGCAGCCTGGCAATATTACCAACAGGGCTTTGTTGAACTTAAAACCTCGCTTATACTGGCGGCTATGTTTTTTATAGGCGGTTACTTTGGAGCAAAGTTTGCAACACACATACCACAGGTAACCATGAAAAAAGTTTTCTCAGTAGTGCTGTTGTTAATTGCTGTAAAAATGTGGTACGATGCTAAGTAAACACAGCCTTATACAACAAATGTTCCCAACTAAACTTATACAGCGCTGCACCTTTGCAGTATAAAAACCAAACAAAATGAAAGTAGAACAAATTTATACCGGTTGTATTGCCCACGCGGCTTACTATTTAGAAAGCAATGGCGAGGCCGCTATCTTCGACCCGCTTAGAGAGGTGCAGCCTTATATAGAACGGGCTGTAAAAGACAACGCAAAAATTAAGTATGTTTTCGAAACGCATTTTCATGCCGACTTTGTAAGCGGGCATTTAGACCTTGCAAATAAAACCGGTGCACAAATAGTATATGGCCCTACGGCAAAACCCGGCTTTAATGCCATTGTAGCAGAGGATAACCAGGTGTTTAACGTAGGTAACTACCGCGTAAAAGTAATTCATACACCGGGGCATACTATGGAAAGCACCACTTATTTGCTGATAGACGAAACCGGCAAGGAGCATGGAATTATTACCGGCGATACTTTGTTTATTGGCGATGTAGGCCGTCCCGATTTGGCCCAGCACGTAATAGCCGACCTTACGGAGGAGAAACTCGCAGGTTATCTTTTCGATTCGCTGCGCAATAAAATAATGCCGTTAAGCGATCACTTGATTGTTTACCCTAACCACGGTGCCGGTAGCGCCTGCGGCAAAATGATGAGCAAAGAAACTACCGATACCCTGGGCAACCAAAAGAAGTTCAACTATGCCTTGCGGGCAGATATGAGTAAGGAGGAGTTTATCAAATCGCTGCTTACCGGCCTAACAGCTCCTCCGGGATATTTTCCTAAAAATGTGCTGATGAATATTAAAGGATACGAGAGCCTGGATACGATAATGGAAAGAGGTAAAAAAGCCTTACCGGTTAACGAATTTGAGGTAGTGGCAACCGAAACCCTGGCCCTTGTGTTAGACACCCGCAACGCCGATGATTTTGCCACAGGGTATATACCCAACAGCATAAACATTGCGCTGGATGGTAATTTTGCTATGTGGGTAGGCGAAATGATAAGCGATATAAAGCAACCCATTTTGCTGGTAACTTACCCGGGTAAAGAAGAAGAAGCCATTGTACGCCTGGCACGGGTGGGCTACGATAATACGATAGGTTATTTACAAGGTGGTTTTAGCGCCTGGCAAAATGCCGGAAAGGAAACAGAAACTATTAACCGCATTACTGCCGATGAGTTTGCCCGCCTGTATGCAACCGGTAAGCCGGTGGTAATTGATGTGCGCAAAAAGAGTGAATTCGATTCGCAGCACACGGTAGATGCACTAAACATACCGCTTAACCAAATCAACAGCCACCTGCAGCAGTTTCCTAAAAACAAACCCTTTGTATTGAATTGTGCGGGCGGCTACCGCAGTATGATTGCCGCATCGCTGCTTAAGCAACGCGGGTTCGATAATTTTGTAGATGTGGTAGGTGGCTTTACCGAAATTGCAAAAACCGATGTGCCTAAAACAAGCTATGTGTGCCCAAGCACTTTACTATAAAATCAAACTATGAAATTGCTACTTAAATATAAAGGCACTTTACTGGCCATAGGTATTGGTGCCCTTGGCGGCTACCTGTATTACTACTTTGTAGGCTGCGCCAGCGGTACCTGTGCCATTACTTCCAGCCCGGTTAACAGCACTTTGTATGGCGCTGTAATGGGAGGCCTGCTGGCCAATTCATTCAGTAAACCCGATACTAAAACCGATAATCATGACAACTGAAAGCATATTAATAGCAAATCTTAAATGCAGCGGCTGTGCCACCACTATTACAACCGAGTTGCAAAAGCTGCCCGGTGTAAAAACGGTAGCAGTAGATAAGGATAAGGACGAAGTAACCGTAACGTACGAAGGTACAGGCCGAGATGCTATTACCGGAAAGCTTCATCAGTTAGGTTACCCCGAGGCCACCGAAGAGAACGGCTTGTTATTGCAGCTAAAAAGTTTTTCAAGCTGCATGATTGGACGAATAAACAATTCAATAAAATAAAAAACAGAAATTATGAGCAACCAACAAACCATTGTAGATGTAAGAACACCGGGCGAATTTATGGGCGGACACGTAGCCGGCAGTATTAACATACCTTTGCAGGAGATACAGGCCCGCCTGGAAGAATTAAAGGCCCTGCCTCAGCCAATTGTATTATGTTGCGCCAGCGGTAACCGCAGCGGGCAGGCAACCTCGTTTTTAAAAAGCCAGGGCATTAACTGCACCAACGGCGGAAGCTGGTTAGATGTAAACGCCAATTGCTAATATGGAAAACAAGGAAGAAATACAATGCTGCGTAACCACCGGTGGCTTACCCTTAAATGCCAACTATTGGGATACGCAGTATGTAAATAACGAAACCGGTTGGGACCTTAACGGGGTATCGCCCCCGCTTAAAAGCTTTATAGATACGCTTACCGATAAAAGTATGCAAATACTTATACCCGGTTGTGGCAATGCTTACGAGGCTGAGTATTTATTAA
>JBGAUW010000024.1:0-78156 GCA_044228435.1 Chitinophagales bacterium | reverse complement strand
TAGTGCATGCCGGTAATGCCCAATACCAATGGCAGGATTTAACAACCGATTCGTTCTACCGGATAACATCGGCAGGTGTTTATTCTGTTACGGTTACCAATGCCTGCGGTAGTGCAACCGACGAGGTGTTTGTAAACTTACAGCCCGACCGATGTGCCCTATTAGTGCCAACCGGATTTTCGCCAAATAATGATGGCGCTAACGATATTTTTAGGGCTATTTCGCGCTGTCCTGTTACAAAATATTCTATGCATGTATATAACCGGTGGGGTGAGCAGGTTTTTGAAACCGATGATGTTACCGAAGGTTGGAACGGTGTTTTTAGAGACAGGCCTCAGCCCCTAAGCGTATACGTTTATTACATCGACTATTTTAACTACTGCGAACAAAAGATGAAAAAAGTAGTGGGTAACGTTACCTTGGTTAGGTAAAAGCCGCCAGTGCCCACATTTTCTACTTTATTATTTCTGCTATTCTTATTTTTGCGGCTCATTTTTAAAACCTATGAAAAGAATACTTTCTCTGCTTGTTTTATGTTTTATAGTAAGCCGCTCATTTGCGCAGTTGTCAGCCTCGGCCGATACCTCCATTTGCAGGGGCCAATCGGTGCAGTTAACGGCTACAGGCGGCACTACCTATAGCTGGACCCCAACTGCCGGACTAAATGCCCCTACCAGCGCCAACCCGGTAGCTACACCAACAGTAACCACTACGTATGTGGTTAGTTCACCTGTAAGCACAGCCAATATTGCTATTAACGGCGATTTTTCGCAGGGCAATACAGGCTTTACCAGTTCCTATCTGTTTGAACCTGTTTATAATACTCTGGGCTCGGCAGGGTATTTTGTAGGCGAAAACCCCAACAACTGGAATAACGGTATGGTGGCGTTATGTAGTCCACGAACCAGCACCGATACGAATATGCTGATTGCCAACGGAGCAACTACTGCCGGTGTGCCCGTGTGGTGTCAAACCCTGCCAGTTTACCCAAATCTGACTTACACTCTGGAGGTATATATAGCACAAATGAATAATCAAAATTACCCCAGTATTCAATGGACGGTAAATGGTGTAAATGTTGGAAGCCCCACACAGGCTTTTTTTATAAGCCCTTGCGTTTGGACGCAGGCGAGAAAAACATGGAACTCGGGGGTGAACACCACCGCTACCTTTTGCCTGGTAGACCCTGTGACAGCGGGTAATGGAAATGATTTTGCACTGGATGATATTTCTATTAAACCCTCGGGTAATTTAACCGATACCGTGGTTGTTACTATTGCTACTGCGCCTACGGTTAACCTGGGTGCCGATACGGCAGTTTGTAACGGGCAGCAAGTAATATTTGATGCCGGCAATGCCGGTGCAACTTATTTGTGGAGCGATAATTCGGCGCAACAAACTTTAACTGCCAGCGCGCCGGGCACTTATTCTGTAACTGTTACCAATGCCAATAATTGCACGGCCACCGATGCGGCCGATGTTACAGATTATGTGCTGCAAATAACTGCCGACTCTGTAAATACCAGCTGTGGTTTAAGCAATGGCAAAGCCTTTGTAACCGCGTTTAATGGCAATGCGCCTTTTAGCTACTTTTGGAGCAACGCCGGCGTTACCGATACTATTAGCGGTTTAGCAGGTGGCACGTATGCTGTTACAGTTAACGATGCCAAAGGCTGTGTTGCCAGTGATAGTGTATTGGTAAATACTTCGGGCGCTGGCTCGGTAAGTGTTACAGTAGATAACCCGCAAATTTGCACAGGCGATACGGCCCATGTATGTGCACCAACCGGGTATGTTAGTTATTTGTGGAATACCGGTTCCGTTCAATCGTGCATTAACGTGGTAAGTGCCGGTAATTATCGCGTAACGGTTACGGATAATGCAAATTGCACTTCAACCTCCAATGCTGCGGCGGTGGCTGTTTATTCGGTACCACCGGTTTCGGTTAGCGTAAAGGGTGATACGCTGACAGCGTTTAACGCGGTTGCTTACCAATGGTTTTTTAACGGCAATGAAATTATAGGAGCTAACAGCAATGTGTACGTTGCACCGGCGTCGGGTAATTATACGGTGCAGGTTACCGATACCAACGGCTGTAAATCTTTATCGAATGTGTTGCAAGTAGCTACCGCTATTGATGAGATAAGTGAAGGTTTAACCATGGATGTATACCCTAATCCGAATACAACCGGTAACTGGACCCTTGCTGTTGGCAATGCCTTAATAGGTAAGGAGCTGCAAATTACCGATGTAGCCGGAAGAATGATTTATAAAACGCAAATAACTAAAAGCAAAAACCAGCTTGACCTTAACCTGGCAAGTGGTGTTTATTTGCTAAAAGTATCGGTGGCCCAAAAGCAATACGTAAAAAAGCTGGTAAGGCAATAAACAAAAAAGGCGTCTCGCAGCAAGCGGACGCCTTTTTTGTTTGCTCTTCTATTATTCGTTATAGTTCAAACTTTATACCCTGTGCCAATGGCAGTTTATTGCCGTAGTTAATGGTGTTGGTCTGCCTTCGCATATAGTTTTTCCAGGCATCGCTTCCGCTTTCGCGGCCACCACCGGTTTCTTTTTCACCACCAAAGGCTCCGCCTATTTCGGCCCCGCTGGTGCCAATGTTTACGTTGGCAATACCGCAATCGCTGCCATTGGTAGAAAGGAATTCTTCCGCCTCGCGCATATTGGTTGTCATTATAGATGATGAAAGACCCTGCACCACGCCATTTTGTAAGTGTATGGCATCGGCCAGTGTTTTGTATTGCATAATGTAAAGAATAGGAGCGAAGGTTTCGTGCTGCACTATAGGCATATCGTTATTCGCTTCAATTACACATGGTTTTACATAGCAGCCGCTTTGGTATCCGCGACCGTCTAACACGCCGCCTTCTACCAATACTTTGCCGCCTTGTTTTTTAGCCTGCGCAATAGCCGACTGATATTGCCTGACGGCTTGTGTATCTATAAGCGGCCCTACGTGGTTCTTTTCATCTAATGGGTTGCCTATGCTTAGTTGCCCGTAGGCTTTAACTAACCTGCTTTTAACCTCAGCATATTTCGATTCGTGCACTATTAAGCGCCTGGTGGTAGTGCAACGTTGGCCGGCAGTACCCACTGCACCAAACACCACGGCTACCATGGCAATATTCAAATCAGCATCGGGTGTAATAATAATGGCATTGTTACCGCCCAGCTCAAGCAGGGTTTTGCCTAGACGCCCTGCTACGGTTTGCGCTACTGCCTTGCCCATACGGGTAGAGCCCGTGGCCGATACCAGCGCAACATTAGGGTCTTTAGCCAACCAGTCGCCCACTTTCCAATCGCCGTTTATAAGGCAGCTAATGCCTTCGGGTAAATCGTTGCGCTTAAAAACTTTGGCTACAATATTCTGGCAGGCTACACCGCACAATGGTGTTTTTTCCGATGGCTTCCAAATACAAACATCGCCGCATACCCAGGCCAGCATACTGTTCCAGCTCCATACGGCTACCGGAAAGTTAAAAGCCGAAATAATACCTACAATACCCAGCGGGTGGTATTGCTCATACATACGGTGGTTAGGGCGCTCGCTATGCATGGTAAGCCCATGTAGCTGGCGCGAAAGGCCTACTGCAAAATCGCAAATGTCTATCATCTCCTGCACTTCGCCCAGGCCTTCCTGCAGGCTTTTGCCCATTTCGTAGGATACCAGTTTGCCCAGCGGTTCTTTAAAAGCGCGCAGTTCATCGCCTATTTGGCGCACTATTTCGCCGCGCTTGGGTGCCGGCAGGTTTCTCCAAACTTTAAATGCATCGCCTGCAGTGCGCACTACCTGCTCATATTCGGTGGCGGTAGTAGAGGCCACTGCCCCTATGCTTTTACCATCTACGGGCGAAAACGATTTAATAATTTCTCCCTTGCTTTTAATCCACTTGTTACCGGTAGAGGTTCCGGCGTTGTTGGGGTTAATACCCAATTGCTTTAATACATCTTTCATACAGCAAAGATGGGAAAACTAAACCAATTTAAACTTTCGCAAATCGGCGTATTAAATCTATTGGCTTGCTTAGCTTTAATTTAAGCGTAAACGTGAATTTTTGATACCATTTGGTAATGCCTAAAACTTTCTGGCTATCGGATATGTTTTTGGTAGTAACCAATGGTAAGTGTATCTCTACCATATCTCGCAATAAAATGGCGCTTAAGCCAAATTCGGCTGCAAACTGTGTTTTCTTTAAATCGTTCACAACTACGGCCATGTTTACGAAGGGGTTGATAGGGAAGAAGCGGTGTGTAGAGGTGGTTAAGTTAACCGACATTAAAAATTTATTAGTTGCGCCAAAATTGGTGTAAGAGCGGAAAGCTCCATCGGTTTTAGCTACCTGTCGTCCTAAGTTAGGGTCGCGGCCGTTGCGGTCTAAAAAGTTTTCATCAAACATATAATCCTTTTGCAGCCAGTAGGCAAAATTGTTGGTAGTAGCATTGCTTAAGTAAAACTTAGGGTTAGGTGCCGATATATTTGAAGTAGATTTTGAATTAATCAAAAAGCCGCCGGCAAATACACGGATAAAAAGTCCTTCATCGCGGCGCTTGTAGCTAATGCGGAAATTAGCCTCGGCAGCAAGGTTGGCAAACTCATTACCCTGGCGCAGGGTTAATTGAAAATTAAAAGGGTGCAGGGTGCTGTTCCGTTCTAACCGGTATTTAACTTCGTTTACAAAGTAGCGCTGGGTTTCTTTCTTTTTGGTTTCAAAGCTTATCCAATCCAGCCAGGCAACAACGCTGCGCATGTTTAGCGTATGCACATAAGGGCTGCGCGACTTTTTATTTTTAAACTCAAAATTAAGGTAAGGTTCTACCTTGCTAAACAGCAAAGGCTGCGGAAACAAAATGTAAGAGAAGCGCTTGGCAAAAACGCCTACGGTAAAGCGTTGCAGGTTATCCGGGTAAAAGTTGTAGCTAACACGGCCAAAGCAGTTAAACTGTTTGGAGCCGGTGCCAAAAATTGGAACAAACAGGTAATTGAATTTTTTGGCCGGTATTAAAGAATTATAAAGCGCTACGCCAATCTGAAATTTATCATAGTTGTTCCAACCAATGTAAGGTGCAAAATAAATCTGCGTGCGGTTTTGATTTTCTACCGAGCCCAAAAATTGTACGCGCAGTTTTTCAAACCGGTGGGCTAGCTTGTGTAGTTTATAGGTATTGTTTTTGCGGTTTATTTCGGGTATTTGAAGCAGAGGGTCTATTTGAATTCTATCAGCGTCGTTATAGGGTAATTGAACCAGGGTATCTTTACTAAATCCCTCTATCCATTGGCTATTTATAATCGAATCTTTTCGTAAGTAAGAAACAAGCACCGGGCTTGCAATCTCTCCTTTGTTTATAAGTTTTATACGGTGCGTAGGTATAGGTGGTTCTTTTACGGGTGTTGCCCCGTCAGATATTTCAATGCCTTTAAAGCTAACTGTACCAATCTTATAATCAATCTTCTTTTTAGTCTTTAATAAATCATCAAAAAACCAGCTTAAATCTTTACCGGTTTCAGTTTCAAACAGCAGACGTACATCTTCCGGTTGTGGGTGTTTATACTTCCATGTTTCAAAGTATTTCTTCATTACGGCATCAAACTTTTCGGTGCCCAGGTAGGCTTCCAGGTAATCAAAAATCAGCATCGATTTACCATATACGCTGATGCCATAATTAAACTCAGTAAATCTGGCCGAAGGTTGTTCAACAGGCTCATCGCGGTTTTCGCGCGCCATAAACTGGTAGCCTAAGTCCATCAGGTACTTGTTCTTGTATTGCAACAGGTCGAATGATTTAGCTATGCCTTTCGGAAAGTTGCCAATGGCCAATCTGTTCGGGTATTTAGTCCGGGTATACCGGTATTCGTAGTAAGAATTAATACCTTCATCCATCCAGCCATGGTCGCGCTCGTTGCTGCCCAGTATGCCATAAAACCAATTGTGGCCCACTTCATGGGTTATTACCTGGTCTAATGAAAATGCGCTGCCCTCTTCGCCTATCACGGTTACGTTGGGGTATTCCATGCCTCCACCGGCACTTAAGGCGCCGTCTACCGCTGTTACCTGCTGGTAGGGGTATTCGCCTATCCATTGGCTGTAGTTATAAATTGCATCGTGCAGGTACTGCGGTGCCTTGCTCCAAAGGTCGGCCTGGTTATTAGTAAACAAAGCCCAGGTAGTTACTTTATTTTTACTGTAAGGTAGTTCTACTTCCCCTTTTAATACGTGGTAACGCTTATCGGCAAACCAGCCAAAATCGTGAATGTTTTTTTGTATGTAGCGCAGTGTTTTACTTTCTTTAGCCGATGCCGGGAAACTCATATCCGGTGCATAGTTTTCAATCATTTTGGTTTTTTCGGATAATGAATCCATCCATTTCAACTCCTCTTTATTTTGTAAATCGCCGGTAGCGCCTACTACATAATTTTTGGGCAGGGTAATGCTTACATCAAAGGTTCCAAACTCGGAATAAAACTCGCCCTGGTCTAAGTAAGGTATGGGGTGCCAGCCATTTTTATCAAACACTGCCGGCTTGGGATACCATTGTGTAATCTGGTAGCTTTGGCCTACATGCCCCAGCCGCGAAAAGGTAGCAGGCAACTTAACATGGAAAGGAGTGGAGATGCGAACACTTTCGCCGGTGTTAAGCGGGGTATTTAGGGTTAGCTTACAAATCTCATCAGTAGCGTCGCTGTAATCCCATTTACAAAACTCCGCATTTACTTTAAAGTCCAGTTTGTCTATATAGCCCTTCTCATAAGGCTTGCTGTAATAAAAAGTGGTTTTGCCATTTTCCAACAACTGTTTTGCAAGCGGAGTGCTTTGGTCTTTATAGGCATTAGGCCATAGATGGAGATAAATGTAAGTGAGTGTTTTGGGTGAGTTGTTTTTATAGTCGATAGTGATAAAGCCGTTAAGCTCGTGCAGCGTATCGTTTAGTGTTACATCAATTTTGTAATCGGTTTGCTGTTGCCAGTAGTTGCCAGTTTGTGCACGGCTTATAAGTAAGGCAACCAAAAGTGTTAATAGCGATAAGGTTTTTTTCATAGTTGGGTTCCCTAAATTACAAGCTGCAGCGGGTTTTGCTAAAATAGAAGTTTGTTATTGCTGAACGGAAAATACAGGTAAAAACTTTTAACATACATGCGTAGTAACATTCGCAACAGCCTGGCGTATGTAAAAAGTATAAACCAAAACGATTTACAATGAAAAACATGATTACACTGGGGATTTTGACAGCCATTATTTTGGTAGGCCAATCGTTTACTGCTAAGGCCCCTAAACCCGCTGCCGATAAGGCAGCGCCTGCTTTTGCCTTTTTTATTGATGGAGCCCCCTTTGATGCTGCACCAACTGATAATTATACTGCCCAACTTATTAATGGGGGCAAAACAGTATCGCTTACTTTTATTGGCAATAGCTTAAAAACCAAAAGTGGAGAAGTATACCCTACTAAACTTACCATAGACTATGCGGCTAAAGAAGATGCCCTGGGAGAAGTGAATGTGGAGAAGATTACCTACGATTATAATAACGTAAAATACAATGGCCTTGCCGGAACTGCCTTTGTAAGCCTTACCAAAGTAAAGAGGAGCGCCGATGGCAAAAGCCTTTTGCTAAGCGCCGACATTTTTTGCAAGGTGCAGAAGAGCTACATAATGGAAGAGTTTGTACCTGTGTTTACCATAACAGGCGGTGTGCAAAACATTAAATTAAATATGCCGGCTATGTAAGCCAATAAATAATAACAACAGAGGTTTTGAGGCGGCCAGGGGGGCTGCCTCTTTCTGTTTGGTTAAGATAGCTATCCACTTTTAATGTGTTGAAAAGAGAGATTGATAAAAATTGTTTAGAAAATTATCTTCGGTAGGTCGTTATGCTAAAAATCACCGTTCTTTATATGCGACAGGTATAAACTGATTCTTTCACATAAACTAAAAATATGGAAGAAAATGAATTTATGGAGCCAAGCTTTGGCGAAATTGTAGACTTAGTAAAGAAGTACGAGGAATCGGTTAAGGACCAGCAGCAAGTATTTTTAGAAGAAGAGAATTACGAGCAAATTATTCAGTTTTATCAGGATGGGCGCGAAAACAATAAAGCGCTGCGTGTAATTGAAAGCGCGCTGGAGCAGTTTTCTTTCTCCTCGTTTTTTTATACCAAAAAGGCCGAAATTCTGGCCAACCAAAAGCAGTTTGAGGCTGCGCTGCATGCCCTTGAGGAAGCAGAAAAATTGGATCCTAACGACATTAATATCTTTTTAATACGCGCCGATGTAGCCCTTTGGGAGGGTAAGCACGAGGAAGCAAAAGACCAGATTGATTACGCCCTTGCGCTTGCACCGGAGGACGAAGATAAGTGCGAGTTATATTTAGAACTGGCCGATATTTACGAAGACCAGGAAAAATACCCGGAAGTAGTGGCGGCTTTAAAAGATGCACTGCTGGTTAGCCCTGAAAACGAAGAAGCACTTAACCGGTTGTGGTTTTGCATGGAGTTGACGGAGAACTACGAAGAGAGCGCTATCTTTCATGAAGAGTTGATTGAGCGCAGCCCATACTCGCACCAGGCTTGGTTTAATTTGGGGCATGCTTATGCCGGCCTTAAACAATACGAAAAATCGCTGGAGGCTTTTGGCTATGTAATAGCTATAAATGAAAAGTATGATGCCGCCCATATTTGCAGTGGCGATGTGTTGTATAACATGGGTCGGTACGAAGAGGCTACCGATTTTTACTTAGAGGCAATTAAGTTAAGCAAGCCCAACAAGGAATTGTATTTAAAGGCTGCTGAGGGTTACGAAAAGCTGGGTGACTTTGCTAAATCGCGTTCGTACCTGCGCAAATCAATTACGGTAGACCCTTACTTTGACGAAGCATTTTACCGCATAGGCGAAACCTACCGCTTGGAAGAAAAATGGCTAAAAGCTATCTCATCTTTTGAGCGCGCTGTAAAACTGAACAGAGAGAATGTAGATTACCTGGCTGCATTGGCCGATGCTTACATGAGCGTTGGTGAAGGCGAGATGGCACTCGAAATTTTTGAGCGTATTTTTCAGTTGGATGTGCAAACCAAGCAAAACTGGATAAACCTGGCCACGGCATACTTTAATGTAGATAATTACCGCAAGGCCTTCCAGGTATTAAACGAGGCGGAAGCTAAGTATGAAGGTAGTGCCGATATACTTTACATTAAGGCTGTATTTTACATACAGGTGGGCAACCGGCACGAAGCCCTGCTTAACCTGGAACGTGGCTTGCTAATGAACTTTAACGAGCATACCCTGATATTTGAAATGGACGATTCGCTTTTAGACGATGCTGCTATTTTGCAGGTTATAGAGCAGTATAGAAGTTAATTAGCAATTATATTTCGCACGGAGAGTTTAGTAAGAGTCGCAAAGTAAAACGAATACTTTGCGGCTCTTTGCGTTAATCTGCTTGTTACTTCAATAAGGTTAATGTTCCCTTATAAATTTTTTCGCTATGGTTATCAATAAAGCCAAGGCGCAGGGTGTAAACAAATACGCCCGGCTGTGCTGGTTTATCGCGGTAGCTACCATCCCATGTAAAGGCGAGGTCGTTACTTTCAAAAACTTTTTCGCCAATGCGGTCGTAAATTTCAATAGCTAAAAATTTAAGCGCCGGCAGGTTGCCAAAAATGCGGAACAAATCGTTGTTGCCATCGCCGTTAGGCGTAAAAGTATTAGGTATAAAAATATCGTAGTTAGGAATAACGGTAACCGGTAAATTGGTTTGGGCCGAACAGTCGTTGCCGTTAATACTGGTTGTAACCACTACCGTATAATCGATGCTGTTATAGCTTTCTACTACCGGGTTAGGGCAGGTATAGCAGCTAAGGCCAATATTGGGCGTCCATTGATAAGTAGTTGCAGGGTCGTAGTTGCTGGTTGCGTTCAGTTGCAAAACTTCGCCCAGGTTTAGGCTGGCGGGGTTAGGGTTTATATTAATGGTAACCGCTTGTGGTTCGGTAATAATTGCGCTTGCTGTATCGGTGCATCCATTGGCATCGGTTACTGTGTAGGCATAATTGCCGGCTGAGAGCGAACTAAAGTTGCCGGTAGAATTAACCGATTGATTGCTTAGCGTAAATGTATAAGCAGGTGTAGCACCACTGGCCGAAATGCTTATCTGCCCGTTATCTTCACCAAAGCAACGTACATTGTCAACACTATCGGCAATACTAAGCGCAGTAGGCTCGTTTATAATAGTTAATTTACTGGCGTTGCAGCCAAAGTCGTCTACTACCTGAATGGTGTAAGTGCCGTTGTCTAATGCATTAAAGCTACCGGTTGAATTGCTATCAATATTATTTCCTAGCCCATCCTGCAAAAAGTAATTGTATGGAGCCAAGCCGGCACTTGCGTTTGCTACAATACTGCCTGTGCTTTCTCCGTTGCAGCGCACATCGGTAGCCAATACACTAAGTGTATCTTTTATAACCGTAAGGTTAGTAGTAACCACACTATCGCAGCCATATTGATTTACCAGGGTTACAGGGTAAGTGCCGCTAACAGTTACACCATTTCCATTCGGAAGCAGGTATGTGCTGCCGCTGCAAATGGTATCTAACACGTTGGTGGCGGAGGTTGGTTTAATGTATAAGTCGGTTATTACAATACTATCGCAACCGGCGTTGGTGGTTAGTGTATCGGTATAAATTCCTGCTGCAGTAACTACTGTGCCCGAAGGCAAAGTGTAGTTTTGGTTAGGGCAGATAGAATCGAAAACCTGGGTAACCGGTGCCGGTGTCACAAAAAGATTGGTGGTTATAACACTATCGCAGCCATTAATAGTAGATAGTGAATCGACATAAGTGCCTGTAGCATTTACCACATTGCCCGACGGCAGAGTGTAATTAAGGCTGCTGCAAATGGTATCGAACACGCTGATGGCATATGTAGGGTTAACAGCTAGATTGGTAGTAATAATGCTATCGCAGCCATTAATAGTTTGCAGTGTATCTATATAAGTCCCTGCGGTATTTGTGGCAACTCCGGTTGGCAGGGTATAGGTTTCGTTTTGGCAAATGGCAGCATTTACTGTGTTGCTATAAGCAGGGTTTACAATAACTCTAACGGTATCGGTAGCGGTGCATAACAGGGCAAACGAAATATCATCCAATGCGAAATCATTAGCGCCGGCGTTGGTGTTTTGGTTTACAATGCAAATGTTGGCCGTAGTATTGTTCCCCGAATTCCAGGTGCTGTAAAACTGCTGCCACTGGCAGGTGGCTGCGGGGGCTGTAAATACCGAACCCAATAAGGTACCATTTATAGAAAACTGCAGTTGTGCCAAATTGCCGGGGCTGAGCGTCATTAACCAGGTGCTGAAGGCGTAGCTGCTGTTGGGTTGTACCGGTACTGTTTCGCAATAAATAGAAACATTGGCATTAACCGCGCCATTTACGCAAAGCATGTTGCCGGTGCCGGTGGTATGGTCGCCACAGCTTGCCATACCGCCATTCCATGCCGCGGCGTTAGGGCCTACGTAATATTCGCCCTCGGTAGCGTTGTTGGTAGTGTAGTTGTAGTTAGATGAGAAACCGGTGTTGCCGCTATTAAAATCGCCGTTTACTATGGCATTGCCAATCTCAATTTGCGATGATAAGGTATAAGTTGTGGTAATAGCAGGTTTGGCAACCGGGTTAGCAATATTAGGGTTACTTAAACTACCGGCAGGGCTCCAGGTAAAAATTAAACCGCCACCGGTTGCATTTAACTGCGTGCTATCGTCGGGGCAAATAGCGGTGTTAGGCCCTGCATCCATATTAATAACAGCTACGCTAAGGTTGGTGGTAATAATGCTATCGCAGCCAAAGGCGGTTAAAAGGCTATCTACATACACTCCTGCGGTATTTACCTGTGTTCCGAGCGGCAGAGTATAAAAATCGGTTGGACAAATAGTTGGCGAAACGGTATAGGCATGTTTTGGGTGTACGGTAAGATTGGTGGTTATTATACTATCGCATCCTTCGGCAGTTTGCAGTGTATCTATATATGTTCCGGTAGTTGTGGCGGTACTATTATCGGGTAGGGTATATATAGTGCCGGCGCAAACACCGGTATCAATAGTAGTAGTATAAATTATGTGGCATTCGCAGGCGTTGTAGGCTGCATTTTGAAAATCGAAGCCGTTAGCGGTGTTGCTGGCTGGTAGCGTATAGCCGCTGCCTGCACCGGTAACCAATCCGTTGGCATCTACTACTGCTAAGCCACTGCCAAGTGTTCCATCGGCATCAACAGTTGCATAGCCCGCTTCTATCACATCGTAGCAGGTATCTCCATCGCTGTTTAGCGATAAAAAGTCGGCCGCACCCAGATTGTCGGTATTGCGCACTGTGTAGTTAGCGGTAGCTGCAATATTATCTGCAGTCTCTAATGTGTTGTAAAAACCGTTTGCACCAAATAGCGCATTTGCTCCGTCAATCCGGCCATCATTATTCGCATCGACCAGGCCATGCCCGGCTTCTACCACATCATAAATGCCATCGTTATCCGAATCTAAGTCGATCGAGTTCGAAATTCCATCGCCATCGTTATCGGCAAAGCAGTTTACATTGTAAAAGGTAACATCATCTAAAAAATTACCTGCTCCGGGGCTGCCACCCGCACTCGAAACCGCCTGAAAGGCAAAACGCGAAGTAGTTTGTCCTGCCGGTACAATATAAGTTCCGCTATAAACAGCCCATGCGGTATTGCCGGTTGTGTATTGGCCCTGTGGTACTAGCGTTCCATTAGGGTCTCCAATGCGCACTTCCATTACATCTGTCCCCAGCCGTCCACGGTGGGCGCAATACCACAATAGAATATCTCCGGGCGTAGTAGGCACATCCTGGTAGAGCGCCGAAAACTGCGTGTAATTAATTTCGGCATGCTGGTTACCGGCGTAAGCCGGCACCCCGTTAAAGCTGTTAGCCCAAAATTCCAGCGTAGTATCTGTAGATGTTGTTTCCCAACCCGGCACGGTCGATTCTGTAAAGTAGCCCACATTGCTACCTGCTATTGCCGGTTGCTCAAAACTGCCGTTTATAAGTAAGTTTTGCAATGAACCTGCCCCGCATTCTACCGCATCGGTTATTCCATCGTTATCATCATCCAAATCGTATTCATCTGTAATACCATCTCCATCGGTATCCGGAAAACAATTGGTTACCGCCACAAAAGTAGTATCGGGTGGGCTTAAGCAACCTAATACGCTGGCGGTTACTATATAGTTGCCTGAGTTGTTGGTTGATGAAGAAGGTAAAAAGGGGTTTTGCTGAGCGGAAGTAAAACCTGCGGGGCCTGTCCATGAATAGGTTGCCAGCGGTATAGTATCGGCCGTTAGTTGGATACCCGAACCCTGGCAAATATTACTTGCATTAGAATTTGCATTGGCTGTTATACGGGCAAAGTTGCTGAAATAGCCAAAGCGGCAGCCGCTGCCTATGCCGCCATGTATAAGCCCCAGGTGAAATAACGAGGATGAATTGCTTACCGTAATAGCCGTGCCCTGCGGATAGGAACCAACCGGTAAAGAAATTTGTGCCGATACCCACTGGCCACCGGTACCCGGCACGGCTGTAAAGCCACCTGCCGTTATTACTGCGTTAGATCCGTTTACTAAAAAGTTCCCCTGCCCCCCACTACGTACCATTACGTTAATAAACATATCCTCAGTAGTTGAACGTGTAAAAGCTACATCGAACGAACCTGTGCATATAATGGGAGGTAGAATATCTAAACCAATTTCGCAGCCAAAGCCACTCATTTGTAAAACGTAAACGGGTGCCGAAGTTTGTATGTAAGTACTGGTTCCGGCTATGCTTAGCCGGGATGTTTGCCCTGCATTAATGGTGGCAACCGGCGTGCCATCCTGCGTAATAGTAGTTCCGTTTTGAATAGCCATAACAAATAGCTGATCGCCGGGCGCATTTAAAAAGCCTTTCATAGCTATATACTCTGTGCCCAGCAATCCAATAGGTACAATTTGGTCGCCTCCTAAATCGGCACAGCCACCAAACGGAGCTCCGTTTAATAAATCATCTTTAATGGTTATAGCAATTGGTTTATCCGAGGTTACTCTGGACCCCTGCAGGTGCAAAGCCGCCAGGCCGCTGGCCGCGGTTGATGAAAACGTTTGCCCCTGGTTTAAGGTAATGGTAAAAGGTGTGCCGGCTGCATGGCCAACAATGTTGTTAGCCGGTGTAATAGAAACAGTAGTGTTGTTTTGGGTAGCAACTATATCGAAGGCCGAATAGGGTACAGGCGTATACCCAGAGTTGTTATCTAAATAGTTTTGCGATGGAATCCAAAAATCGGCACCAAGGGCGCTTTGACCTTTTAAAATAAAAATTTCCGGATTGCACTGGCATTGGGCGCTAAGTACCTCGTAATAAACTGTAACCGGGGTGGTAGATTGAATTTGCAGGCCATAATTAAGAACCGTATTAGCGGGTTTGTTTTCTATAATGTCAATCCAATTGGTAAGGTCTACAGTTTGGGTATTAGCTGCAGGTATGTTTACTACCTGCGGCGGCATGCCACCACCTGCAGGCTGCGAAATGGTTACCGTAGCTGCCTGGCCCGATGTAGTAATGCGTAAAAGAATGGGGCGGTCGAAATTAGCCCCATCAATAGAAACCTCGGGCGCTGCAAACCAAAAAAGGGTATCGGTTTGTGCATTGGCCAGCAAACAAAAGCAAAGGCATATAAGCGTGTAAAAACCTTTTTTCATTCAGGGGTGTTTAATGGATACGATACAAGCCATAAAGATAGTTTTTAGGTCGGATTGGTTGTATGTAATAAGATACTTTTACCTGTGGCCAAATCTTTTACTTTTGCGGCCTATGGAATTTATAAAGTTTGCTCTCGATTTTTTTCTGCACCTGGATAAACACCTGGCAGATTTATTAGCCCAATACGGAACGCTTACCTACGGAATTTTGTTCCTTATAATTTTTGTAGAAACTGGCCTTATAGTTATGCCGCTTTTACCCGGCGATAGCTTGCTGTTTGCCGCAGGCGCACTGGCTGCAGCCACGGGTCAGTTAGATATCGCTATTATAATACCCCTGCTTATAGCAGCAGCTTTGCTTGGCGATAATGTAAACTACCTGGTGGGCAAGTTTTTTAGCGCTCAAATTAAATCCAGGGAGCGGATACTCTTTTTTAAGCGGCAATACGTAGAAGATACCGAGGCTTTTTATGCCAAACACGGTGGCAAAACCATTATTATGGCCCGGTTTGTACCGATAGTAAGAACTATTGCCCCTTTTGTGGCAGGTGCGGGCAGTATGCCTTACGCTCGCTACATTGTGTTTTGCATTTCGGGAGCTGTTCTGTGGGTAGCCGGCATTACCACTTTAGGTTACATATTTGGCCATTATGAACCCGTGAAAAAGAACTTTGAGTTTGTGGTGCTGGGCATAGTGTTCGTATCGGTGTTGCCTATATTATGGCAGTTTGTTAAGCCTAAGGTAGCAACCAAATAAGCATGCGTAAATTCGGTTTGATTGGGCTTCCCCTTACTCATTCCTTCTCTAAAAAATATTTCGAAGAAAAATTTGTTGCCGAAGGCATTGGCAATTGCAGTTACGATTTGTTTGAGTTGCAAAATATAGCGACTCTGCCGGAATTGCTAAAAAACACCCCGGGGTTAATGGGCCTTAACGTTACCATTCCATACAAAGAAGCCGTATTAAACTACGTAGATATTTTATCGCCTGACGCGGCCCAAATAGGCGCCGTTAATTGCCTTAAAATAGATTACGGTAAGATTGAAGGTTATAATACCGATGTCTACGGTTTTGAATTTTCTTTGGTTAAAACATTAGCGGTTAAACCCGAACAAGCCTTTGTATTAGGCACCGGAGGTTCGTCTAAGGCAGTCGCCTATGTTTTAGATAAATTGAATATTCCTTTTTACAAGGTATCGCGCGAAAAGAAAGACAATGGTATTGCCTATAATGAAATTGAGGGCTTAATGCTAGGGCGCAATCTTTTTATTAATACTACACCGCTTGGTATGTTTCCCGCCGTTGATGCCTGCGCGGATATACCTTACGATAAAATAGGCAGCCGGGATGTTTTATTCGATTTGATTTACAACCCTGCCGAAACTGAGTTTTTAAAACGTGGAAAGGCACAGGGCGCTGTAATTAAAAACGGGTTAGATATGCTTGAATTGCAAGCTGAAAAGAGCTGGGAGATTTGGAATCGATAAGCATTTGCAGTTATTTTCTTAACCCCCACCAAATCATACCGGCGTTAAATACGGTAACGGTAAAGGCTAACCCACTTTTCATCCAGCCGGTGCTGTGAAAGTCGGGCAAATCGCCCTTTAAAAGTTGCAAAGAGTGCTGCCAAAAAGCAAAGTAGTCTGATATAGAGTAAGCATCTTTTAAAATAAACACGGCATAAAAGCCAAAAGCTAAAAGGTAAGGTATATAAGCTATTTTTTTCTGCGTTTGCGAATACAGGTTGGCCAGTAACACCAGGATTAAAAAAAACAGGTTTATAAAAAATATCATTACCGATTTTGTATCGTGATATTTAATAGAACTATCGTCGGGTATTTGTATATCGCTTAACACGTGTAACGTATACCACGATAGGCCAAAGGTTAAAAACACGGCCACTACAAATACTACTGTAAAAACGCGCAAAACTTTGTTGGGATCTATGCTAAAAAACTGAGCAGTGGTGTAAGCTTTTTTATATAAAAAACCCATCATAAAGCCAATGGCCGCAATAAGAATGTATATGATGAGCGAAAACATTTCGGTTTGTCTGGCTGTTTTAGTAATTCTACAATAAAAGGAAATAAACTTTAACTGTTGGCCCTGTCTAACAAATTTTGTGGCAACTCTTTGGTAGCCTTGGCTCCTAATTCTTTTAGTTTTTCAACCTGCTTAACCACATTGCCCCGGCCTTCTACCAGTTTATTCATGGCATCTTTATAAGCATCCTGGCTGCCATTTAATTTTTTACCCAGTTCAATCATATCATCAGTAAAGCCCTTAAACTTATCGTATAAATCGCCACCGGTTTTTGCAATTTCTAAGTGGTTGCGGGTTTGGCGTTCCTGTTTCCAAATAGATGCAATGGTGCGCAACGTAGCCAATAGGGTAGAAGGGCTAACTATTACAATCTTCTTATCCCAAGCATAGTTAAATAATTCGGCATCACCTTGCACGGCCATGCTAAACGATGATTCGATAGGTACAAACAGCATAACAAAGTCAGGCGATTCTAAGCCCAAAGCTGTTTGATATCCCTTATCGCTTAAAAGCTTTACGTGGCTCCGCAGTGAATCTATGTGCCCTTTTAAATATCTGGCCCTCTCTTCTTCGGTGGTTGAGTTTACGCAGGCATTATAAGCCACTAACGATACTTTCGAATCTACAATAATGTGCTTGTTATCGGGTAGAAAAATTACCACATCGGGTTTTATTCTGTCGCCTACTACATTGGTGTCGGTTACCTGTGTTTTATATTCAGTTCCTTCCACAAGGCCACTGCGTTCTAATATCTTCTCCAGTACCATTTCACCCCAGTTGCCCTGTTGCTTGTTATCGCCCTTAAGCGCGGTAGCAAGGTTGTTCGCTTCTTCGCTTATCTGCTTATTCAGGTCAATCAGATTTTTAATTTCGGTTTTAAGCGTCACCCTTTCATTGTTTTCGGCTTTGTAGGCCTGGTCTACCTTTTGCTCAAACTCTTTAAGTTTTTCTTTAAAGGGGTTTAAAATCACATCCAGGTTATTGCGGTTTTGCTCGGTAAACTTTTGGCTTTTTTCGTCTAGTATCCGGTTGGCCAGGTTTTCGAACTCTTTGGTAAACTTTTGGTTTAGCTGTTCCAATTCGCCTTTCTGCTCAGCAAGTCTGGCTTTCAGGTTCTCGTTTTCGGTTTTGCCCGATGCAAAAGCCGATTGCAGCAACTCCGATTTGCGTCTTTCTTCTGCTAACAAATTTTCGGCATTGGTCCTCTCTTCACGTAGGCGGTTTTCTGCTTTGGCTCTTTCTTCCAGCAGGCGGGCCTCGGTGTTTTGTATTAAAAGGCGCTGTTCGTTCTTTAATTCTAGGGTATTAGCCTCCAGCAGGCGGGCTTTTTCAACAGCTACACTAAGGGCACTATCGCTTTTGCCCTTTAAAAATAAAAAGGCAAGGGCAAATCCAACGGCCAGGCCAATAAGTAAAAACAGAATATCCATTATCGTTCAATCGGGTTTAATTTTTAAAAATAGCAATACTAAGAAGCTGTTATGATTTATCTGCATAATTTTTTATGGCTCTTTTCGGCTGCACCTGCGGCAGGTTTTCTTGCCGTAATCATTCCATTATGGCTGCGAAAACCTTTCTTGGTTCGCTCGAAAATAGCTTATAAACATTCTTATCATATAAATCATAACTGCTTCTCTCAGAATGAAAATAATTTTCAACTTCGCACCTGCTAAAGAGCCTTATGAAAGTACCTGCCGATATTTTTGAAGATACCGAAACCGCCTACGCCACTAAAAGCACTGCCGAGTTAAAAAAGGCAAAGCTTATGTTTCAGTTAATGGCTAATAATGGCCTTGTAAACCTGGGTGGTTCGCTGGCTACACTAGCGCTTTCCCTTAGGCTGCCTGTATCGCCTTTGTTCCGGTTTACAGTTTACAACCATTTTTGTGGTGGAGAAACTTTTGAAGAATGTAAAGATACCATCCGTGGTTTGCAGGCCAGTAACGTGGGTGTATTGCTAAACTACGGTGTAGAGCTAAAGGAAACTGAAGAAGATTTTGATAAAACCATTTCGCATAACATTGAAGCGTTGGAGTTTGCCGGTAAAAATAAAGCGGTAAAGGCTTTATGTATTAAAATTACCGGCTTTGGAAGATTTGCCCTGTTTGAAAAAATACAAAATAAAGAGAAGCTTACCGTAAGTGAACGAAAAGAAGTGCTACGGGTAAAAAAACGCTTTGATAAGCTCTGCCACGTAGCCCAAAAAAATGAGGTGGCTTTGTATGTAGATGCGGAAGAAAGCTGGATACAAAACCCTTTAGACGAGTTGGTAGAAGAGATGATGGAAAAGTATAACCGGGAACAATGCGTAGTGTTTAACACTTTTCAGCTATACCGGTGGGATAGGCTCGATTACCTTAAGGCGCAAATAGAAAAAGCGCGGGCCGATAATTATTTGCTGGGGGCCAAACTTGTCCGCGGTGCCTATATGGAAAAAGAGCGCGCACGGGCTAAAGAGTTAGGTTATAAATCACCCATATCTCCTAATAAAAAAGCGGTTGATAAGGATTTTGATGAAGGCGTTAATACTTGCCTGGATAACCTGGATGCCTTATTTGTTTGCATTGCCTCGCAAAGTGAGGATAGTAACTTGCTGGCCATTCAGTTAATAGAAAAAAAGAAAATTAACCGTAACAGCAACCGTATTCTTTTTTCGCAGCTGTATGGCATGGGCGATAACCTTACCTTTAACTTGGCTAAACTGGGCCTGCATGCTACCAAGTATTTGCCCTATGGGCCGGTAAAAGATGTAATACCTTATTTAATACGCCGCGCGCAGGAGAATACCTCGGTATCGGGCCAAACTACCCGCGAACTTTCGCTTATTAAAAAGGAAATTAAGAGAAGAAAGGGCAGGGGATAAAATTTCCACTTATCTTCAAAATAGCCATTACTTTCACGTTGTAACCTTATTGTAACTGAATGAATCCGAATTTAGATCCTGATAAATCTGAGCTTTCGCCTTCCGAAATGGAAGTTGAAAAGGCTTTGCGCCCAAAGGCCATCGACGATTTTATGGGCCAGCCCAAAATAGTTGATAACCTTTTTGTGTTTATGGAAGCTGCCCGCCAGCGTGGCGAAGCGCTGGACCACGTATTATTGCACGGCCCACCGGGACTTGGTAAAACCACGCTCAGTTATATAGTAGCTAACGAAATGGGTGTTAGTATAAAAATCACCTCCGGTCCGGTGCTTGAAAAACCAGGTGATTTGGCAGGTTTGCTTACTAACCTTGAACCCAACGACGTTTTGTTTATTGATGAGATACACCGCCTTAGCCCTGTAGTAGAAGAATACCTGTATAGTGCAATGGAGGATTATAAGATTGATATTATGATTGACACCGGTCCGAATGCGCGCAGCGTTCAAATCGGTTTAAATCCTTTTACACTGGTAGGGGCTACTACCCGCTCCGGTCTGCTTACGGCGCCTTTGCGCTCGCGCTTTGGCATTACATGTCGTATGGAGTATTACGATGCCGATGTGCTAAAGAATATTATTAAACGCAGCTCGAAAATTTTGAAGACGGAGATAAACGAGGATGCCGCTTTTGAAATAGCAAGGCGCAGCCGCGGTACACCGCGTATTGCCAACCTGTTGTTGCGCCGCGTGCGCGATTTTGCACAGGTTAAAGGCGATGGTACCATTACTTTAAAAATTACCAAGTACGCATTAGAGGCCTTAAACGTGGATTTGTTTGGTTTAGATGAAATGGACAACCGTATTCTTTCGGCCATAATAGATAAGTTTAAAGGTGGTCCCGTAGGGATAACTACCATAGCTACAGCAGTAGGTGAAGAAGCCGGTACTATAGAGGAAGTATATGAGCCATTTTTGATAAAAGAAGGCTTTATAAAACGCACACCCCGCGGCCGCGAGGTAACAGAACTTGCCTATAGGCACCTGGGTAAAACACCACCGGCTATGGGCAATACCTTGTTTTAATTATAATTATGTGTTTTTAAAAGCATTATATATCAGCCTATGAAGAAAAACTTACTTGCCGCATTTGTTTTTGCCTTAAGCAGCCAATTGGCCTGGGGTATCAACTATTATCAAACTTACGATTTAGTGGTGTCGCAAAGCGGTAATACACTTCAATGCCAGGTATATGATGATGTATTGGCGCAAACGCAAAGTTATAGTACCGGTAGCTTATCGGGCACTGTTAGTTACGAAAATAGCGATGGGGTATTAGCCTATGCGGCCGGAAGTTATGTGGGTTTTGTAACTTATGATTTGCAACAACACCAGTTTAAAAGCTGGAGCAACTCTTATTCATCGGGCAGCACTATTTCAACTAAAGATGGAACAGGTGCGTTTGCCTCAGGGGCCTATGTAGGCGCAGCTATTTATGATATTGTACAAGGACAATGGAAAACCTGGACTAATTCCTATAGCTCTAATTCCACAATCAGTACAACCGATGGGGTGGTGGCTTTTGCGAGCGGAAGCTATGTAGGAGCTCTTATTTATGACCCTGAGCAGGGCCAATGGAAATCGTGGTCGAATAGTTATAGCGCAAACTCGGTAATTGAAAATAAAGATGGCCTGGTTGCCTTTGCTTCCGGCTCGTATGTAGGCGCGCTTACTTACGATGCCGAAAGTGCACAATGGAAATCGTGGAGTAATTCGTATAATGCTAACTCTTTAATTAGCAGCGATAAAGGCATAATGGGCTTTGCATCGGGTAGCTATGTAGGTTTTATTACTTACGATCCTGCCAATAGCCAGTTTAAAACCTATACCAATAGTTATAACAGCGGCTCTACTATACTTCTTAGCGGTCGAGTTGGGGCTTTTTGCTCGGGCAGTTATGTAGGCGCTGCAGCCTACGATTATACCTCGCACAGTTGGGATACTTATAGTAATTCTTACAGCAGTCCTGTGGCGGCGAGCTTAAATATCACCAACGGCACGGTTACTTGTACTACCTCCGGTAATGCAGTATCTATTGGGTACAATAACGGAAGCTGGAGCTCTGGCCAGGTAACCGCTATCAGGCCCGCTTACTACCTGTATAACGCCAATACTTCATCTTTCCGTTCGCATTTGGTACATGTGCGCAATATGAGTATTGGTGGTACTACTGTACGCTTCGATTTTGGCGATGGCGTAGTGGCCACTCAAAGCTGTTTATGGCATTTGTATTTGATAAATGGCATGTATCGTAGCACCGACTATAATGTATGTATGAGTGCTGCATTTGCCGGTGCCGGCCAAAGTGATTGCAACACGGTAACCTTTGAATACTCGCCGGTTACCGCAGTAAATCAAAACACAGTATTGCAATTAAGTGTAACACCTAATCCGGCCAGCAGTTACCTGAGCGTACAACTGGAAATGAATGCAGCGGATAAAGAGTCGGTAACATTTGAATTAATTGATTTGGCCGGACGAATGATTTTACAACAATCACTAACCAGTAACATAGGCCGCGTTTATTTAAAAGATGTAGCTAACGGGGTGTATTTATACCGTGTTAGTGCTAATGGCGGTAAAGTGGCCTCGGATAAGCTGGTTATTGCCCACTAATACCCTTATATTGCTTAGCCGCCAGCAGAGCGTACAATATTTATTCCTTTTAATTGTTACTTACTGGTAACAATTGCATTTAATCTACAAAATACCAACTATGAAAAACCTGTTCTTTTGTGCCCTGGTAATAATTTCGCAAACTCTTTTAGCGCAAGAGCTTAAGCCAACCGCAACACAGGCTTTATTAAAAGTGGTAGTAGTTAACGATAAAAATAAACCACAGGCTAACCAGTTAGTAACGTTTACATCTATTAAAGATGGCAAGGCTTTTAGCGGCACTACCAACCCATCGGGTAAATTTGAATTGCTGATACCACCTGCACAAAAATATAAAGTGAAGTATAAAATTTTCACCACGGTGCAAAGTGACCTGGTGCTGGATATGCCCTCTGCTGCCGGCCCATACACTTTTGAGTATACTATTACAGTAACCCCGCCTAAAACCTTTACGTTGGATAATGTATTTTTCGATTCAGGCAAATCCACCCTGCGGGCAGAATCGAACAAGGAATTGAATGAGTTAGCCGAATACATGAACCTGCAAAAAACATTGATAATAGAAATTGCGGGCCATACCGACAATGTAGGGGTGGCTGAGGCCAACCAAAAACTTTCCGAAGACCGGGCCAATGCCGTAAAGAAATACTTACAAACTAAAGGCATTGCGGCAGAAAGAGTGGTGGCCAAAGGTTATGGCGATAGCCAACCGGTAGCCGATAATGCCACAGCCGCCGGTAAACAAAAAAACCGCCGCACCGAAGTGCGTATTGTTTCAGAATAGAACTGTCACTTTTTTGTCATTTTTTTTAACCGGATTTGCTTTGATAGATATTACCCTTATCTTTCATTTTAAATTTGGGTATGAAGACAAATTTACTCTCTGCCTTACTTCTTTTTTTATTTGTTCCAGCGCTTAAGGCTCAAGTCAGTTTCAAATTTGCGGATAGCACGGCTCAGTGGAATTTAGTTGGCTGGGACTATATCTCAGGGCCTATTCATACAAGGATGCATACGGTATCATACGATACTATAATTCAGGGTGAATCTTTTCAAAAAATCGGGCCAGCTTTTTTTACAATGGATTCTATGCAAAAAGTGTATCTCCATAATGCATACAATTCTTCTACAAACTTGATATATGACTTTGGAAAACAAAGAGGAGATACCGTTAAACTGTACGATAATTTTTACGCCGTGGTCGATTCCGTTGATTCTGTAACTATTGGGATTTCAAGAAAAGCTTTGTTCGTAAGTTATTACGATAGCTTATGTACATTAGGTAAAGATGTATGGGTGTTTGGAATTGGTGCATTACATAGTGGACCATTTTATTTGCCTATGCCATGTATGTGGGAGGTGCCGCCAACTTACCTTCTTTGTTATTTTGAAAAAGAGCAATTACTATTTCATAATTCTAATTTTGCTTCGTGTAACGAAAATGCTCCTTTAGCTTCTTATATTCTGCAAAACTTAAAGTATGTAAGAGTTTTTCCTAACCCGGTTTCTGATCAAGTCATCACCATCCAATCCGAAACATCCTTTCCTGTTCAGACAACGTTTCATCTTTTTGACGTAACCGGTAGAATGGTTTTAGAGAAGCACTTATATGATAAGGTGCCCCGTATTGAGCTGGATGGTATAAATAAAGGACTATACCTATATTCAATAAATTCTGCCGGGCAAAAAATTAGTTCTGGTAAATTAGCAGTGCAATAAGATATTGGTAGCATGATAGCCCAAACTCCCTCTCCTCCTTACTATGCTGTTATTTTTACTTCTGTAAGAACCGGTGCCGATGAAGGTTATGCAAAGACTGCTGTGCTAATGGATGAATTGGCAAAGCAACAATCCGGCTACCTTGGAATTGAATCGGCAAGAGAGGAAATAGGCATAACAGTTTCTTACTGGAAAGATTTAGAAAGTATTCGTAGTTGGAAACAACAGGTAGACCATCAGCTTGCGCAAAAGCTGGGCCGCGAAAAATGGTATAGTCAATACAAGACAAGGATTTGCTTGGTGGAAAGAGATTATGGGTTTGGGTTGTAAGACTTTAGAGGAGCCAATTCATCGGATGAATTATTGTTCGAAAAATCTTTATTGATAATAGATAGCGTTTATTTGCTAAAATATTCATCCGATGAATAATCAAGACTATATAATTTTGTAGTTCTTGTACTCACCCACCGATATGCCGGTCTTGTCCTTCAAAAACTTGCGCAGCTGGTATTTCAATTTCATTTTGCTTTTGCTGGTGTCAAACTTAAAATTGGACGTAAACCGGGCAATTCGTTCAGCCATTACCGCAGGGTGTGGGCCGTGGTATTCCTTTAGCGAGTCTATATCGCTAAAATCATATTCTACGGCATCGCCAATTTTTTCGTTTATCCAGTTATCGTCGTGCCACAGGCGGTGAAAGGCTTTGGCCTTATTCATCATTTGCTTAGGCGTTTTTACATAGCTGTAATGATAAATCTGTCCACCCGAGTTTTTTACCCGTAGCTTTTGGTTATCACCTTTGCGAAAACCCATCGAATCTTTATAGCTGAAAATACTTTTATCGTTCCGCACTATTCTAATCTCCTTACGGTGCCAGTTAAAGGCATCGGCCGTGTAATTGTACGAGCCATAAAAGTGCAGAAAATCTAAAAGCAGCCCATCTACCCGTTTGTCGTTTTTCCACTTCAGCATACTTTCGCGAATAGCCGGTAAAGAGCGCTCGTGCACTATTTCATCGGCCTGTATATAAAAGCACCAATCGGCATCTTTACCTATAGCTGCGAAGGCTTTATCGGTTTCAAGCGCCAATACGCGGCCACCTTCGCGCAGGCTATCATCCCAAACGGTTTCAATTATCCTTATTTTTTTCGGGTCCACGCTGCGCACCAGTTCCAGCGTGTTATCGGCGCTTTTACCTACTGCAACTACTATTTCATCGCATAGCGGCAAAATAGATTTAAGCGCTTCTACTATCGGGTAGTCGCAAATTTCAGCGTTCTTTATAAAAGAGAAACCGGTTACTTTCATGGGCAGATGATTTAAAACATCTTTTTAATGGCTGCGCTTAACTTTTCAAATGCTAAACCTATACTAAATCCGGGTTCGTTTAAAGTGCCGATATACGGTTCGCCTCTTTTTATATAATACTTGTGGAAAGTAGATTGCTTAATACCCCACTTTTGTAAAAACTGTTTGCGGCCATCATTCTTTTTTACCCTTCCGGTACTTTTGGATATAAAGTGATATACGCGGCTTTTGCCTACACCCTTAAAAATGCGGCAACCGTTTGCCCACATTTTCATTGCAAAATCATCATCGCTGCTCATGCCCGGCGAAAACTCTTCGCTGTAGCCACCTACTTTTTCCCACCATTTACGGTGCACTATATTCGGTGGCCAGGTAGAACCGCTCCAATCGTTTTTTGCGAGAGAAGCATATTCTTTTAATAAACCCTCACGGTTAAATTTCTCAGCGGTAGAGCCATAATCTGCAACAATTACACATTTGTTTTTCGTATCCCAGGGCTCTATCATGGTGCTCGAAAGCATAAAGCAATCCGTATCCAGCGCATTAACTTCATCGGCCAGGTATTTATCCCAGCCGGGTAGCACATACATATCGTCGTTCATAAAAGCTATGTAATCCCACTTTGCAAGCACCGAAACCTGGTTTACAGCCTTACAAATGCCAACGTTGCTATTACTGTAAGTATACTCCAGCTTATTTTCTTTCACCCAGTTAAGTGTGCCGTCGCTTCCTTCGTTTACATGTATTAGTATCTGGTGGGTATAGTCAGAGTTATTTTTAATGCTTTCAACGCACAGTTTCAAAAACGGCAGGTTATTCCAGGTGGGTATAATAATTGAAAACATTACAAATCTGGTTTTTGGTTCACAATTACTTCATACCCCTTGCCTTCTAACATTTTTGTTTCTTCGGATGAAATGGGATAAGCATACATGATAGAGTTAGTGTAAAACATACCCTCTATGTAGTGCTGCACGTTTAAGTAGACTTTCTTATCTCCACTACCTAAAGCTTTTAACTCATTTGCCCAGCCCAGTTGCTTGGTTTGATCCTGAAATGGTTTTATTCTTTCAATACTAAAGCGTACTGCCAAAACCAATATTACTGCAAATAGTAACTTTTGAAACTTCATTCTTCTTGCATTCTGCACCGGTTGTAGCAGCCACATGGAAAAATCGGCGAGCATAATAAACATAGCCGGAAAGCAAAATAGCAGGTAGGCCTGCATTTTGGTTTGCACAACAGTAAAAAAAATAAAAGGGATGAGCATCCAGGTGAGCAGTGCTAACCTGTTCAATGTATTATCGCGCTTATAAAGCCTGTAACAAAACCATACAAATGCCGGCCAGAACATTTCGTTTACATTAATGTGAAGTTTGCCAACAAAATAGAAGATTCCACCCTCTTTACCATCCAGTATCTCAACTATGTGGCGGTAGTTATGCAGCATAGTATTTTGATATTCTGCCGGGAAAGTTTGGCGCATATATATCTGCCAGGGCACAAAAACCGCACAGGCCACGGCAACTATAGTAAAACCGCCTGTTAATAAGCGGCCTATACTTTTATGCGGATAGTTTAATAAAAGCCATACCGGTAAAACTACAAAAGCTGGTAGCCATTTGCATAAAACTGCGAGGCCAATAAAAAGGCCGGTTAGCATATCCGGCCAAAGGCGGTCCTTGCGGTGGTTTAAAACAGCAATAACCATAGCGGCCTCTACAAAAAATAAAAAGAAAATGTCTATATGGTCGGTAGCAGCTCGGCCCACGGTTACGTCCATTACCAAACCATTAACAGCATGGAAAAAAGCGGCTAAAAGGGCCACTTTTTCGTTAAAAAAAGTTCTGCCAATTAAATAGGTAAAATAAACGGCAAAACTCGAAATTACCACCGAGGGTAACCGCATTGCCCATTCATTTACCCCCAATAGCTTCATGCTTAGTGCCATGCACCAAAGGGGAAGGGGTTGCTTATGCAGCCAAATGTAGTTAGATGACCAGGAATCGATGCTGTAGGGCAGCAGCGGTACCCGGTATAGTTTGGGTTCTAACCAGTTAGCCATCAGGTTTTTGGCTACCAGGGCGTGGTATCTTTCGTCCCATTCGTGCAAAAACATATCCGAAGCCATAAAAACACGGAGGGAAAATGCTGCTAAAACCAGAAAAAACACCGAAAGGCCGTAATTTGCCTTTTGGTATTGTTTAAAAGCCCCAAAGCTGAAACAGGTGGCCAGCAGTATATAAAATAGGGCAATGAGGTAATGGGGCATTAAACAGATTTACAAACCTCAAATCTATAATAATTAACAGCACGTTTAAAAAATGAAATTAGTTCCATTATCTTGCACTTTCTGAATTTAACGGAACCTATGAAAAAATTACTTACCGGTTTTTGTACGGCTATACTTTTATGTTTGGTTGCTACCTCTTGTAAAAAAGATGCACGAACGCAATGGGATACCGAAATGCTAGTTCCAATAGCAACCACCAATCTTTCGCTTAGCAACTTGGTAAAAGATACAACGCTTAAAACAAACCCTAACGATAACTCACTTACGCTTTCATTTAATAAAGCCCTTTACTCGTTTAGTTTGGCAGAGCAGGTGGTAAACATTCCCGATACATCCATAGGCCAAAGGTTTACGCTCGATTCGTTGCTATTGCCTAATCAAACAATACCCTTTAACTTAAGCATGGGCCTGTTAGCCCAAAATATGTTGCTAAGCCCTAATGGCACCATACAATTACTGGGGCAAATTTTAATTCAGAATAATGGTGGTAACATGGTAATACCACCTATAGCGGGCTTTAGTTCCGATATTTTTGCTTTTGATGGCTCGGCATTTTTCCAAACAGCAACTCTATCGCGCGGAAGGCTTACTGTAGCAGTAAACAATTACTTTCCGGTGGCTATTTCAAACGCCATACTACAAGTATCTAATGGCAGTAGCGGCAATGTAATTTTAACCGATACTATTCCTTACATAGCTGCTCATGATTCGATATTTAAGTTCATAGATATTTCGGGAAAAACCATCGAGGGGCAATTGAAAATAAAGCTAATCAACCTCGATTCTCCGGGTAGTGGTGGCGTAGCTGTGCCAATTGATACGGCCGATTATGTTAAGCTTTGGATTAGCCTTTCGGATATGTATGCCTCTGATGCTATTGCACGTTTCCCTTCGCAGGATCTTTTAAAAACCACACAGGAAATCACACAAGTAATTGGCGACCGTAAGTTAACCTACATTGATGCCCGCAGTGGCTTTTTGGATGTGATTATGACAAGTTCTATTCAGCAGCCTATGCGGTTAACTTATATTCTTGAAGGTGCTTACGATAAATCGGGCAATCCTTTAAAAGCAGTTACTTATATTCCGGCAGCAGCGCCGGGCCAACTGGTTACCATAAACACGCCTTATAATATTGCCGGCTATTCTATCAACTTAACCGGTAAAGACGGAACTAAATTTAATACCTACACGCAAACAGTTATTGCTTATACCGATTCCACGGGCTTGCTTGCGCATATTACTTCTGCCGATAGCCTGAACATAAAGTATGTAATACGCGATATAGCCCCGAACTATATTAAAGGTTATGTGGGAACGGATACTTTATCGCAAGTGGATACCGCCGGGTTCGATTTTTTAAATATGTTTAAGAGTGGTTCAATTGACCTGGAAGAGGTGAATATGACCATTGGTATTGAAAATGGTATAGGTGTGGATGGTGAGGTGCGAATTAACGGCCTT
Source organism: Chitinophagales bacterium (assembly GCA_044228435.1). Taxonomy (GTDB): domain Bacteria; phylum Bacteroidota; class Bacteroidia; order Chitinophagales; family LD1; genus Bog-950. The sequence continues at coordinate 49,050 of JBGAUW010000024.1, read as the reverse complement.
ACTGCAGAGAGCGCGAATAACGGTTCTAAATCGCTCACCGGTTCTATTTTGGGCCAGCCTTTGCGTATTAACCGGGCCACTGATTTTCCATTACATCCATCTTTGAATGAGTTTGCCGTAAATAACAGCAACTCTAATATCAAAGAGTTACTTGGTATTTTACCTAATAAATTACGTTACGATGTGCAGGTAAAAACGAATGTATTGGGTAATACGCAGCAATACCGCGATTTTGCTTACCTGGAAAGCGCCCTTAAGCTAAGCCTTAATGCCGAAATACCTCTTTCAATTATTGCTAACCACCTGGTGCTTAAAGATACTTTTGCTTTTGATTTAAGCGGCACCAATACAAATGTAGCCGGTATATCGGATGGGGTGATAAACCTGATAGCTAAAAACAAATACCCTATAGAGGCGGTGCTTACCATGGTAATGTACGATGATGCCTGGGCGCCGGTAGATACCCTGGTAATTGATACCCGGGTGGCTGCAGCGGATTTAAATAACAGCTGTCGGGCCGATGCTTTTAAAGCAACTAAAATTCCGTTGTATATAAGCGAAGACCGGATGACGAACGTTAAACGGGCAAAACACGCGGTTATAACAGCCGATTTTTCTACAGTAGCTAATAATAGCATCTGCAACGGGAAGCACTTAAAAATATACAGCGACTATAACCTGGATATCACCTTTACAGCGCGATTTAATTACAATGTGAAAACCCATTTTTGATTTCCGATTAGGTGATTAAGTTTACAGCGCGATGAGAAAAAACCTTTTGGCAATTGCAGTTTTGTGTTCTGTAGTGTTATCGGCTCAGGATACTTCCGAGTTTAGCGCCGGTGCGCCTAAACGCCATCTACTGGATACAGATATGGTGTACAATTACACCTCACAAACCATTACCAGCCTTTTTAATGAGAATTTGCGCCAGGGGGCCAGCAACCGCATAACGGTTGATTTTGACTATGCCGCAAACTCTAACGCCGCCACCTCGGGGTTTGTATATGCGCTGCTTTTTAGGGGCGCCATTACCAATGCCATGAAGGATAGGGTGGATAACAATATGAAAAGCCAGCTGCGGTATGAAGACTACATGAAAACGGGCATTACATACCGGCACTACTTTAAAAAGTGGGACGGAGAAGTGTTTTTTAATTATAGCCACCGGCAAATGCGCAATGTAAATGCAAGCAAACAAATGTATGAGTTGTTGCTGTATGGTAACGCACGTTTTGCCGGGCAAACAGTTGATTTAAGCAATTTACGCGTTCAGAATTATATTTACAACACCTATAGCCTGGGGGTTAAAAAACGTATTGACTACGGTAACTATCAAATGGATTTTGGTATTGGTCTTTCGTTTTTGCAGGTTATAAACCAGCAGGATATAAGCACCAAAGAGGCTTCGATATATACAGCGGTAGATGGCGACACCGTGCGCCTTAATTACGACCTTACTTTTAATACAGCCCGCGAAGGGGCCAACACCTTTTTTCAGCGCAACGGAATTGGCGGTAGCGGCGATTTTCACCTGGGCTTTATGAATAAGGATAAGTGGAAGCTGGCAATTGATGTTTCAGACCTGGGCTATATGTATTTTAGAGCAGCACCGGTTAATTATACTGCCGTAAAATCGTTAGAATTTAGAGGTATAGTAATACCCGATTTACTTAAGTTAAACTCATCAACCTTTGAGGGTCTGAATTTAGATAGTGCAGTAAAATCTTATTTACCTGCCAAAACTAATAACGAGTATTCACTGTTTGTTCCTTTTAGTGCATCGGTGGTGTTTTCAAAGCCCTTAATGCATGATAAGCTAGTTTTAAGCTTTGGTTTACAATACCGCTATTTGCCTAAATACTATGCCTATGGTTTTGTAAAGGCTAACTACTTTATTAAACCCGATATGGTGTTTTCGGTAACCGGTGGTGGCGGAGGGTACAGCTGGTTTAACCTGGGTGTAGAGTTTGCCAAGCGTTGGAAATACTTCGATTTTGCATTGGGCAGTTCTAATTTGTTAGGAACCGTAATCCCTTCGCATTACACCGGTATGGGCCTTTATTTGCGAATGGGAACATCCTTTTAATAAGCCCTATGTCTGCCGGGCAAGCTGAGTTACCAATTACCACCGATGTATTAATTATTGGTGCCGGGCCCGCCGGTACGAGTACAGCACTTTTTTTAGCCAAAAAAGGGATCCACTCTGTTATACTGGAAAAGGAAAAGTTTCCGCGCGATAAAATTTGTGGCGATGCTCTTAGCGGTAAAACCGTAGAGGTTTTAAATAAACTGGATAAGAACCTGGTAACGGAACTGTCTACCAACAAAAAATTTTTAGGCTCGTGGGGGGTAACTTTTGTGGCGCCTAATGGGCAGGCATTGCGCGTTCCCTTTCAAACTAAAAAAGAGAAAAAAAATGCCCCGGGCTTTATTTCCAAGCGAATAGACTTTGATAACTGGCTGGCAGAAAAGGCAAAGGCCACTGCAGGCATTCAATTATATGAAGAAAGCGAAGTAAGGCGCTATAAGCGCGAAGGGGACTATATAATTGCAGGAGCTAAGAATGGAAAGGTGTTTAAAAGTAAGCTGGTAATTGCCTGCGATGGGGCTTATTCATCTTTTGCAAAATCTATAGGTGGGTTAATAACTGAGCCACCCCATAATTGCTTTGGCCTGCGTGCTTACTATAAAAACGTGAAAGGGCTGGATACTGAAAATTTTATTGAGCTGCATTTTTTAAAAGAATTTTTACCGGGCTACTTTTGGATTTTCCCTTTACCCGATGGCGGAGCTAATGTGGGTGTGGGTATGCGGGCCGATAAAATGACGGCTAAAAAAATCAACCTCAAAAAATCATTCGAATCTATACTGAGCAATAACCCCATTATGCGCGAGCGCTTTGCTGGTGCCGAAGCGGTGGGCGATATAAAGCAATTCGGCCTGCCCCTGGGCTCTAGAAAGCGGCCTCTTTCGGGCGATAACTATATGCTTTGTGGCGATGCTGCTATGCTCATTGATCCCTTTACCGGCGAAGGTATTGGTAACGCGATGTTTAGCGGTTATTATGCGGCCATGCAGGCCGAAAAGTGTTTGGAGCAAAATAATTTCTCTGCTGCTTTTATGAAACAATACGATGCAGAGTTGTATGGAAGGCTTTGGAGTGAATTGTTACTCTCTTACCGCATGCAGCAGCTGGTCAATTTTCCTTCGCTATTCAATTTTGTAGTTAAAAAGGCAAACTCAAATCCTCTTTTAAGCGAAACTATTTCATGCATGTTTGAAGACCTGGATATGCGCGCCAGGTTAAAGGACCCACGGTTTTATTTTAAGTTGTTGTTTTCGTAATCAGGCTATATTTTCTAAAAAACCGTTGGCCCTTTTTAAATGCGCCTCTAATTTGTTCTTATCCATTTTTGTTACCTGCACGACCATCATACTCATGCGAGGGTTTTTCGAAAACGCTTCATAGTGCTTATGTATAAAGCGCCAAAACAGGGCATCCCATACTTCGCACCATTCACCTTTAGGGTAGTTGCTCATTTTTAAAACGTAGTTGCTGCCCGATATGTAAGGCTTTGTGCTCATTAGGCCTCCGTCGGCATATTGGCTCATGCCATACACGTTTGGAACCATTACCCAGTCGTAGCTATCAATATACATGGCCATAAACCATTCGTAAACTTCATCCGGGTCAAATTCGCAAAGCAGCATAAAGTTTCCCAGTATCATCAGCCTTTGTATATGGTGGTTATAACCGGTGTCTAATAATCCGTGTATGGCATCATCTATGGGTAATATTCCTGTATTCCCTTCCCAAAACGATTTTGGTATTTTACGATTATGCTTCCAGTTGTTGCGTTTGCGCTGGCCGGTACCTTTACTTTCATAAACTGCCCTGATATACTCGCGCCAACCTAAAATCTGCCTTACAAAGCCTTCTAAAGAGTTAATAGGGATGTTGTTGCTCTTTGCATGCTCTATAGCCCGGTCAATAATATCATAAGGGCTAAGCAGACCTACATTAAGCATGGGGGTTAATATGGAGTGAAACAGCCATTTTTCACCCTGTAATATAGCATCCTGATATACCCCGTAGTGAGCAAAGCGGTGCTTTAGGAATTCATCCAGCCAAATTTCTGCCTCGCTATGTGTAATAGGGTAGGGGCAGCTACTGGTGTTGCCGTAATGCGAAGCGAAATGTGTTTCTACATATACCCTCGCTTCTTCAATAAAACTGTTTTCAGTAGTTAAAGGCAATTTAGGCAGGTAAGTTCCTTTGGGTATTTTCTTTCTGTTCTCTGTATCAAAAGTCCAATGCCCACCTAAAGGTTTTTCACCATCCATCAGCACATCCAGTTTTTTACGGATGTGCACATAGTATTCTTTTAAAAAGAATTTATTATCGGCAAAGTAGTGCTCGTTATCTGCTTTGGTAAATATAAAGTTAGGGCTATCGAACCGGTTTAGTGAAAGTTGATGTTTGGCGGCATGCCGTTTTAGCCTTCGTTCTAACAGATAGTCTACGGTGTCGGCATAGTAAATCTTTTCTGCCTCTTTTAGTTTTAGCGACGCCATGAGTGCATCTATACCGGATAGCGGATTTTTACTTTCTATATAATTAACCACATACCCCAGCGAACACAGGTATTGCTCATAGTATTTCATGCTGGCCCTGTGAAGTACGAGCTTTTGCTTATGGAAAGGATATTGGCTGAAAAATAAATCATATTCTACGAGGTATACCGGACGGCCTTTTCCCAAAGCAGGATGCTGCTTAAAAAGCTGATGCGGAAAAATCAAGGCAATGCCATCCATAGCTTATGTAAACAAATGAGGGAAAGCAATGTTCGTGGTAATTCGCACAAACTCATGTAAAAGGAGGTAAAACAAAAAATCCTGCCGAAGCAGGATTAGTTTGTGATTTCGATGGGATTCGAACCCATGACCCATACATTAAAAGTGTATTGCTCTACCAGCTGAGCTACGAAATCATCCTTTCTTTTTTCAAAGCGGAGCGCAAATATAATCGCTTAGTTCAAAAATAAAATAGGGTGTGGAAAAATTACTTCTTTTCCAGCAAAACTCCCTCTGCCAAAAACACTAATTCTTTTTTCGGTTCGGTTATTTTCTCTATTTCCGCCTTACTTTTACCTGCATCTTCGGCATAATGCTGTAATTCCGCCACCGAAGTCTCGCTCCACGAAGCCACTCCCTGGGCATAAAATTTTTTGCCACCGCTGTCTTTTGGTACAAAAAAGCCATAATCTTTAAAGCGAATGCGCATACTTTTGCCATCTCCAAGGTCCGCAGTCATCCAACAGCCCTTTACCTGGCAGGCGGTAACTACGTCGCCCTGTATTTTTACAAACAGTTCTTTTTCGTTCTTCATTTTGTCGCTAAGTAGTTTTACGTCTATAGCGCCATCTTTACTAACGGCGGTTCCATAATTTCCAGCCACTGCCTTTTTGTTTTTTGCATTTGGTTTTTCTTTAGCAGGGTCGCAGACCTGGCCGGTTGATTGGGCCGAAGCGCTTAACGCTACAAAAGCTATCATTAAAACACTCAGAAATATTCTTTTCATACACTATAAGTTTTGAGGCGCCAAAATAAGGGTTTCGGGCTAAATGCTAAGCGTTTTAAGAGTTATTGACTAACTGAGTGTATTGCATACATACGTAAGCACATGGTCTTCGAAAAACTCGTAATGCACTTGCAGGTCTTTAAGCGGGTGGGCAATGCCCGGTATTTGGGCATTTAAGGTGCCCGATAGTTTTAAATCAAAAGGGTCAATTAGTAATTGGGTGGTAAAAACTATCCCACCTAGGCCATGTAATTTATAAAGGGCTTCTTTGGCGCTCCAGTATAGTATTAGCTTTTCAATTTTCTCATTGGGGTTAATGGCCTCTATTTCATCATCGCGCAAAAACTTATAGGCTATACGCTCTACTTTAGGGTTTATCATCTCGAGGTCGATACCTACCGGTGTTTTATCACTAAGCATAGCCGCGGCAAATACCGGCGAGTGCGAAATGGAAATATGTTGGCTCGAATTTTTTAAAATAGGCTTGCCGGCTGCATCTTTCTCTATTTCAGTAGGCTGCCCCCGCATTTCATTAATCAAATGGCGGGTGGCAAACCATTGCAGTTTTTTATTGTCGTTTTTTATTTCGGGGTGGGCATCAAACTTCGCCTCAAAGTAGGAGAGGTCTTCTTCCAGTTTCCATAAGCCAATTTCATAATCGGGTAAGCTTTTATTGCTGAACTTAGCCATTATTCAATAGTTTGTTTTAAGAACCAAAGAGTGGTATACCAATTAGGCTGGTCATTTACATAGGGCTGTCTGCTGGCAGGTAGTTCTATGATTTTTACCGGGGCGAGATCAGTTTTTCTCAAATAAACATGCGTTGGTATTGTTTCTTCATGAAACCCCGGTGCATACCATTTTCTTCCCTTAATTTTCACCCGCAGTTCATTGCGAACGGAGACCTTTCGCCCATATACAATGTGAATGCAAGTGTAGGTGTTTGCTCCTATTTTTATATCAGCAGTATCGTTTAGGTAAATAGCAGTTTGTTTTGTTGGCGTATCAACACCATTAAAAAAATCGATCCACGAAAAATTTACTGCAAGTGATTTATATTTTTGCTTTATAAAAAGTGAATCAGATTTTTTAATAGAGGACTGTCTGCTGAGAGTTGTTGTATCGCTTTTAAAATCAAATTTACCGGTAAACAGTAATCGTTTAGCCATGCTATCAGGCGTTACATTGCCTTTGGAATTTGATTTTGTATAAGAATACAAAGAGAAACTATCTCCGTTTAAGGTTAGAATGTTTGAAAAAGCAGTATCGCGCCAGGCGCCTGCCGTTTTTTGATAAAAAAATGTTTTTACGGGTACTATGTCCACCGTTTTGTTTACACTAAAAACAACCTCGTTGTCATCCTGGCAGTAACTATACAAGCAGAAAATAGTTAGCGAGGCTACGAGTGCTAACCTGATATACATATTTACAGTATTTGGTGGTGTAAATATTATCCCTCTAAGTTTAATGTAAAGGTAAACGTGCGCGAATACATACGCTCGATAGTGCGCGAGTAAATAAGGCCCGGAGTGTTAGTATGCAGGTTTAAAAAGCCGTGGCTTACCTTAAACTCAGGCGACAGAATAAAATACGGGAAGTAAACCATAAAGCCAACACCGTATTCAGCCGCCGCATCGTTTTTGCCCAGTTTAATAATATCATCGGCCTTGCGGGCTTTTACGTTACTGGCTAAGTCAAAATCGTAGCGCACACCGGCTATTACGTAAATTCTGAAATCCTTAATAGGGTCCGATTTAAAGCGAATCTGCAACGGAAAATCGAGATAGATGGAAGAAATAGTCTTTTTAATTTTTTTGTTGTCCAGGTCTTCATAAACTATCCCTTTATCGGAGAAAGACAGGGTAGGTATAAAGCGCAAATCGAAATAGCGGTGGAACTGGTAATTGCAAATAATACCCAGGTTAAAGCCGGGGCCCAACGAGGGTTTAAAATACCTGATAGAGTCGTTTATAGGCTGTTTCTTGGTATGTATCATTTTAAAATCGGCCACATTAACACCCAGGGCTATACCAAAGTAAATATCCTTACGCCCTAACTCGTGCACGTTAAACTGCGCCTTTGCCCCGTAGGCTACAAAAATTATTATAAGTGCAACAAGATACTTTCTCATTCTGTGTTTAAGTCCCTTTTAGGGCTTTACTTTTCCATAGTGTAAAACGCGCAGGCACCAAACGTTAGCGGTTGCCATTTTACATTCTTAAAGCCAATATTCTCACAAATTCTTACAAATGCCAAACCTTCCGGAAACACCTTTACACTTTCGGGTAAATAACTGTAAGCCCGTGCATCTTTAGAAAACAGCCGGCCAATTACCGGAACAATTTTTCCGAAGTATAAACTGAAAAGCGAACGGATTATTGTGTTTTGCGGCATGCTGGCTTCCAGTATGGCTACTTTGCCCCCGGGGCGCAACACCCGGTGCATCTCCTGCAGACCGGTGGTTAAGTGCTCAAAGTTGCGTACGCCAAAGCCCACGGTAATTGCATCAAAACTATTATCGGCAAAAGGCATTTTTTCCGAATCGCCTTTTATAAACTCTACAATATCTGCCACGCCTGCTTTTTGGGCCTTGGCGCGTCCGTATTTCATCATTCCCTCCGATAAATCGAAGCCTGTTACCTTTTCGGGTTTAAGCGAAAGGGCCTCAAAGGCGAAATCGCCGGTGCCACTGGCCACATCTAAAATCTTTTTAGGCTTAATGCTGCCAATATATTTAACAGCTTTTTTGCGCCAGGTAATATCGATACCCAGCGATAGCAGGTGGTTCAAAAAATCGTAGCGGTGGGCAATGTTGTCGAACATTTCCTCTACCTGCTCTTTTTTGCTGCGGGTATCGTTATAGGGTGTAACCGTTTGGCTCATAAATTGGAGGGCAAATGTAATCGGAATAGCGGACAAATTCGGGTAATCTGGAAAACAGGGAAACAGGAATTCAGAAATACCACGACAGGATAAACAAACAGGTCCCCCTTTAGTTTCGGATTTAGTTGTTAGGGTTTCGAATTTTATTTCCCCTATCATTGCACTATGCAAATTAAATCGGCCGAGTATACAATAAGCCAGGTAGATGTAGAAAAATGTCCTACCCCCGAAATACCCGAGTTTGCCTTTATAGGCCGCTCTAACGTGGGTAAAAGCTCGTTAATTAACTATTTGTGTGGCCGCAAAAAGCTATCGAAGGTTAGTAATACACCGGGCAAAACCCAAACCATCAACTACTTTGATATTAACGGCAACATCAATTTTGTCGATTTACCGGGATATAGTTTTGCCAAAGTATCGATAGAAATGCGGAACAAGTGGAACAACATGATACGCAACTACATTTTAAAGCGCGAGCAGTTAATGTATGTGTTTCAGCTTATCGATAGCCGCGTTCCGCCCCAAAAGGTAGACTTGGATTTTATTGGCTGGATGGGTAAAAACCACGTGCCTTTGGTAGTAATTTTTACAAAAGCCGATAAACCCGGCAGTAAAGAGGCTACCAGCAATATACAGGCTTTTAAAAACGCCCTGCTTAAGGAATGGGAAGAATTACCCATCATTTTTGTAACTTCTTCGGAAAAAAAGGTGGGAGGCGAGCAAGTGTTAAATTTTATTGATTTGGCCGCAAAGAGCTATTATTCAGAGAAAAAAAGGTCGATTGAGGCCGAAAGAAAGGAACAGGAGGAGGAGTAATTTTTATTTTCCAAATCAATCACTATATTTGCCGTCCGAAAAATTTAAAAAACAGATATGAAAAAAGATATTCACCCGGCGAGCTACAGAACAGTAATATTCAAGGACATTTCGCAAGATAAGTCTTGGTTAGGTAAAAGCACTGCCAATTCTAAGGAATCTGTTAAGTGGGAAGATGGTAACGAATACCCTTTAATTAAGCTTGAAATTTCGAGCGAAAGCCACCCGTTTTTTACCGGTAAAATGAAACTGGTAGATACAGCTGGTAGAATTGACAAATTCAAAAAACGCTACACTAAGAAAACTACAGCACCTGCTGCAGAAGAAAAAACTGCTGAGTAGTTTTTTATTTAAGATAACTTTCAAGAATGCCTCTGAGAAATCGGAGGCTTTTTTGTTTTTACCGCTCCCCCCAAACCCCTAATGGGGGTTTAAATACAAATAGCCCAAAAATAAGGGCCGTATTTCAAAGTCCCCTTTAGGGGATTTAGGGGTTCTTTTTACATTAGCCGCATGAACCTTATTTTGTTCGATTGCCATAAAACGCGCAATAACCTGCTGCCTTTTACTTTTACCCGCCCTGTAGCCGATATTCGCCTGGGTATTTTAACAATACGCGAAAAATGGGAGAAATGGCTGGATAAAAAGTCGTTTTCGCTAACCGAAGACTACCTTGCGGGCAAGTTTCCACTAGCGCCTAACAGCGAGCCGGGTATTTATATTAACGGCTCCGTTTTGCCCGATAAAGAGTTAGTAGAGGCCATAAACACATTAGGCGCTCTTAAAACCTTAACATCTAAAGGGCAGATAATTGCCTTTAAAACCGAAAAGCACCACCTTAACTACGAAAATTTTGAGGCCATTAGTAAAGGCTTTACACCGGTAGAATATAGCGGTAATGTAACAGCAGTAAATCAACTATGGGATATTTTTGGAATGAACGGTGCAGCCCTTAAGGCAGATTTTGATTTAATTACCGCAGGCCGCCGCAGCCAGCCACTTAGCGATACTAACAGACTGATAGGCCCCCTTGAAAATTTGTTTATCGAAGAAGGCGCCGTGGTAGAAGCCAGTGTGCTAAATACAACTACCGGTGTTATTTACATTGGTAAAGATGCCGAGATAATGGAAAACTGCGCTGTGCGTGGCCCCTTGGCCTTATGCGAGCATGCGGCACTTAAAATGAGCACCAAAGTATATGGTGCTACCACCATAGGGCCACACAGCAAAGTGGGTGGTGAACTAAACAATGTGGTTGTGTTTGGATATAGCAATAAGGCGCACGATGGCTTTTTGGGTAACTCTGTTTTGGGTGAATGGTGCAACCTGGGAGCCGATACCAATAACAGCAACCTTAAAAATAACTATGGGGGCGTAGAGGTATTTAATTACCGCGAGGGCAAAGCGGTTGAAACAGGCCTTACCTTCTGCGGTTTAATGATGGGCGACCATAGCAAAAGCGGTATAAACACCATGTTTAACACCGGTACGGTAGTAGGTGTAAGCGCCAATGTTTTTGGTGCCGATTTTCCGCCTAAGTTTATCCCTTCGTTTAGCTGGGGTGGCAACCGTTGGTTGCTTACTTTTTCGTTAGAGAAAAGTTTTGAAGTAGCTGAACGCGTAATGCAGCGCCGGGGTATTAAGTTAAGCGATGCTGATAGGCATATTTTACAAACGGTGTTCGAACGCGAGGAGAAGTACCGCAAGCGGTAAAATGGAATAGTGAATGTTTTATTCTCAGATAATACGTAAAGAAAAAAGATGCAACGCAGAAAGATAGTAGCCGGTAACTGGAAAATGAACCTTGATTTGGAAGAAGCTGCAAAATGGCTGGCCGATGTAGATGCCGGTTTGCGCGGAGACAGATGCGATGTGGTAGTATTCCCGTCTTTTATTCTGTTGCCCGATTTGATTGATATGTACGAAGGTGAACAGCTTATTTTTGGTGCACAAAACTGCTCGCATAAAGAGAGCGGCGCTTACACCGGCGAGGTATCGGCTGCGCAACTGGCCAGCGTGGGTGTCGATTTTGTAATTGTAGGCCACAGCGAGCGCCGCGAATACTTTGCCGAAACTAACCTGGTAATAAAAGATAAACTACAACTGGCTATTAAAAATGAATTGACCCCTGTGTTTTGCTGCGGCGAACCTTTGCAGGTGCGCAATGAAGGTAAGCAGCAGGAGTATGTAAAACAGCAGTTGGAAGAAACCCTGTTTGGCCTTACCGGCGCTGCTATGGATGAAATTGTAATTGCCTATGAACCGGTATGGGCTATTGGCACCGGCCTTAATGCCTCCCCGGCACAAGCGCAGGAGATGCACGCATTTATCCGCCAGCAAATAGCAGGCAAATTTGGCGAAAAGGCAGGCCAGCAAATACAAATACTATACGGCGGAAGCTGCAAACCCGATAATGCAAAAGAGCTTTTTGCCTGCCCCGATGTAGACGGTGGCCTTATAGGTGGTGCCTCGTTAAATGCAAAGGACTTTTTAGCTATTACAAGGGTAGTGTAATTAAATATAAACTGTCGCTTGCAAGTGTCAGGTTCTGCTTTTTAACGGCTATTTCCGTATTCACTATTCCTCCATTGCCTATTCACTTGTTTAGATATATTTGTTACAATGCAATACTCGGTATACGAATTTCAAACGCGCGACGAGGTAGAACGCTCGTGGCTTATTTCTATTTTAAGCGACCACCACTTTGAGGGGTTCGAGGAAACCTCAGAATCTTTAATGGCTTACGCCCCCGCCGAAAAGGTGAAAGAGATTGAGGTGCGCGAAATTTTATACGATAATGAAATGAGCGACCTTAAGTTTAGCTGCAAGCCCCTTGAGGACAAGAACTGGAATGAGGAGTGGGAAAAGAATTTTGAGCCCGTAGTTATAGGCAAACGGGTGGCCATACGCGCACCCTTCCATAAACCTTTTAAAACCGACTTTGAGATAATTATAGAGCCCAAAATGAGTTTTGGCACCGGCCACCACGCTACTACTGCCTCGGTGGTCGAATTAATGTTAAAAGAGAAGTTTAAAGAAAAAACCGTGCTCGATTTTGGAAGCGGCACCGGTGTGCTGGCTATTTTGGCCGAAAAGCTAAAGGCTAACCACATTGTAGCTATCGATAATGAGGACTGGGCATACAACAATTGCCTGGAGAATGTGGAAAGGAATAATTGCCTTTATATAAAAACAATTAAAGGGGATGATACATTCGTGTTCGACGAGAAATTTGATGTTATTTTAGCAAATATCAACCGCAACGTTATTCTTAAAAATATAGGCTATTGGCATAACCTGATGAACAGCACCGGAACCTTAATAGTTAGCGGCATTTTGCAAAGCGACGAAAAGGATGTAGTAGCCGAAGCGGCAAAAAGCGGTTTAAAGCAGGTAGATATATTAAGGACTAACGGATGGCTGGCAATCAAGTTTTCGAATAAAGCGTAGATGTATTAAGTGGGATTTAAAATTCAAAAGATGTCATCCTGAGCGAAGTCGAAGGATGGTTATTGTTTACTACTAATTTTTAACCTTTCACTGTTTCACATGAAGAAATTTCTGATACCGGTTGTTCTTGTTTGTTTATCTTTTGGCCTGCAGGCGCAGCAACTACTCATTACTTTTTCTAAAGAGAAGGCGCAGTTTACCCGCGATATGGGCACGTTTATGACGGCCAATAAAATGGAGCAGAACGTAAACGCCATGAACACCTTCGAAAAAATGGTGAAGGACGGAAAAATACCCGATACCTGGTTTCCTAAAATGGCCGATAATGCCAATGCTATGAGCGAGCGCAATATGTCGCCGTTTACACACTTTTTACCGTACTTAAATGCGGTAATGAATGCCGCCAACACCAAACAAACCGATGCACACTTTTTGGCCTGGAGCGATTTTATAGGGGATGTAATTGATGTGCAAAAGAAGGGCGACAACACCGGTTTCTTAAAAGCAATTGATTTCTCCACCGGATTTTTTCAGGATGGCTCGTTGCTAAGCACACCGGCAAAAGCGTGGAAGATATTACCGGTAGATTATAAGTTTGAGAGCGGCGGACTGCGCCCGCATATTAGTTTTCCGGCCACTACCATTTTAGGTTGTGTAAAAGGCGACACGCTGGCCATTCGCCAAACAGCAGGCGATTATTATCCGCTCGAAACTAAATGGGAAGGTAAATCGGGCCGGGTTGATTGGGGCCGTGCAGGTTTAGATGCCAATAAGGTGTATTGCACGTTTAAGGAGTATAGTATTAATACCTCTAACTTTAATTACAGTGTAGATACGGTTACCTTTTTTCACAGCGAGTATTTTAAAGTGCCGCTGATTGGCCGGTTGCAGGATAAAATGGTTTCGAGCGCCGATTCGGGCACTATGAGCTATCCGCGCTTTCAATCGTATAATGCAGGCTTAACCATACACGATATTGCGCCTAACGTATCTTACACCGGTGGCTTTAGTTTGTTTGGTGTTAAGGTAATGGGCTATGGCTCGGCTGAAGAGAAAGCTTTGCTTAGTTTTTATGCCCGCGATGGTAAAACCAAAGTGTTATCGGCTAAGGCGGCAACCGTATCTATAAAAAAAGGAGAGGAGTTGGGTGCCGATAAGGCAGAGGTTTCTATCTACTTCGGAACCGATTCAATTTACCACCCGCAGCTAAACGTGGTGTATAAAATACAGAAACGTGAAATACGCTTACTGCGCGGAGAAACCGGTATGGGTAAAGCAAAGTTTACCGACTCGTACCACAACCACGAGTTCCAAACAGATGCGATTTTCTGGAACATGGATTCATCTATTCTTAATCTTAAAATACTTTCGGGTGCCGGACAAAAGCCGGGTATTTACGAGTCGGTTAACTACTTTCAAAAAGAGTTGATTCGCAAAACCCAGGGCTTCGCTTCATACGAGCCGCTTTCGGTGCTTAAACGCTTATATGAAAAAACACAATCGCGCGATATTAACGCTACCGACCTTGCCCGTGCGCTAGACCCTAACTTAAAAGAAGGAGAATTAAAATCGTTGTTGTATTCGCTGGTAGAGGGCGGCTTTATTCTTTACAATGAAGATTTAGGGGTAGTAACCGTAAAAGATAAAGCGATTAACTACGTATTGGCGAATGCCAAAAAAATTGATTACGACCTTATCCATATCAAGTCGGCCCCGCAATCGGGTAATGACTACATTGATTTAAAAAGCAGCAACATCGATTTGAAAGGTGTGAAGGAAGTGCCCATTAGCGATACTGCCTTTGTATACTTTGTGCCTAAAAACAACGCCATAAGCTTGCAGAAGGACCGTAACATGGAGTTTAACGGTTTGATTTATGCCGGCCGTATGGATTTATACGGAGAGAAATACAAGTTTCAATACGCGCCTTTTACGGTGGATTTAACCAAGGTAGATACCATGCGTATTAACGTGCCCGATAGCAACAAGGTAGATGATTATGGCAATCCTATACTTAAGCCTATCCGCTCGCGTATAGAAAACATGAAGGGCCTTTTAGAGATTGATGCCCCCATTAATAAATCGGGCCGCACCAAGTTACCGCAGTTTCCCCGCTTATACAGCCGCGAAAAATCGTACATCTATTACGATGACCCTACGGTGGCCAAAGGCGCCTACGGCCGTAAAGATTTCTTTTTTGAGCTGGAGCCTTTCCGCCTGGATAGCTTGAATAACTTTAGCGTAGATATAATTAACTGGAAAGGAAAGTTGCAATCGGGTGGTATATTACCTGATATTAAAGATAGCGTAAAACTACAGGCCGATGGCTCGCTGGGCTTTAAATCGGAAACGCCACCTGGTGGTTACGAGCTTTACAAAGGCAAGGGAAAATACTACGGCAAGTTTGAATTGAACTACGATGGTATGAATGCCGATGGCCGTATTATACATAGCACGGCTGATTTTACATCGCACGATATCCGTTTGTACCCGGATTCGATGCTGGGCACTACCGATACTATTACCATTGCCAAAACATTTGAAGGTGTAAAAACGCCTTCAGTTAAAGGTACGGCCGATAAGATTTTCTGGCGCCCTAAGGCAGATAGCATGCACATAAACATGATGAAGCCAGAGCAGCCTTTTTATATGTATGATGATAGCACCACTACCTTTAAAGGTAACTTGCTATTAACCAGCAGAGATCTGCGAGGTAACGGTCTGCTGGACTGGAATGAAGCTACGCTTGAGTCGAAAGATTTTGCTTTCCATACCATGGATTTATCGGCCGATACAGCGGCCCTTAATATTAAAAGTATTTCGGGCGATAGGGTTACCTTTAAAACGCCTAACGTAAATGCCAAGGTGGATTTTAAAACCCGTATAGGCGATTTCGTTTCTAATCAAAAAAACATACCAACCGAGTTTGCTTATAACCAGTATACCACGGCCATTAACCAATTCAAATGGTTTATGGATGAGAAGATACTCGATTTTAAGGCGCCACCGCAAGGCCCCGGCGAGTATTTTACCAGCACCCGCCCCGACCAGAAAGGCTTACGCTTTTTGGGTAAGCGGGCTACTTACAGTTTAATTACATCGGTATTGCGTGTAGAACAGGTCCCGGAAATAAGAGTGGCCGATGCCAGCGTAGTGCCCGATAGCGGCGTGGTTACCATTGAAGCTGAGGCTAAAATGCACCAATTAATTAACGCAACTATTTATGCCGATACCATTAATAAATACCATAAGTTGGAGAAGGCTACAGTAGATATTTACAGCAAAGAAGAGCTAAAGGGATTTGGTATTTATAAGTATAACACCAAAGACCTGAAAGAGATTTTATACTTCAGCGATATAAGCTGCAAAAAAGAGAAAGAGGGCGAACGTAAAAAGGCGCACGATATCTGGCAACTTACCGGTAAAGCACCGGTAGCAAAAGATTCTAATTTTGTAATCTACCCCAACGTAGCTTTTAATGGCGATGCCAACCTGCTTTCGGTAAACAAGCTGCTTAACTTTAAAGGCTATGCTACTATTGGCCTTAAACACGCGGGCGTAAATAGCACCGATTTCTTTATCGATCAGGATGTGAACCCCGATAAGCTGGAGTTGAAGTACGATGACAAGGTAAAGAATGCCAATGGTAACGCAGTTAGCGCCGGTATACACCTAAACCCTGCCGATGATGCGCCAGAGATGTATGCTACTATAATGGGCAACAAAAAGAATGGCAACGATATTACCCTGTTCCAGTCTACGGGTATTATTACGCAGGCTGCCAATGGCGAATATGCTTATGGCGACGAAAAGAAGATTAAGGATAATACACCGCGTGGCAATGTGCTACGCTATGATGATAAAAAAGGTATTGCTAAGGCAGAGGGTGCCTTTACCCTGGGCACTAACTTTGGCGTAATTAAAACCAAGGCGGCCGGCTTTGCCGATGTGTTGCTGGATAGCGCTAAATATAAATTCAATTTAACCTTTGGTATTGATGCGAATATAGATAGCAAGTTGCAGGAGCGCCTGGAGTTTTACATGGGTAACGATAATGTGGATTTGCCGGACATAGCTTACGAAAGCGAAAAGCAGAAGAAGGCTATTTATATGCTTACCGATGAGAAGGACGACAGAAAGTATATGGAGGAATTTGAAAAGCTACCGGTATTTAACAAGCGCCCTAAAAACTTCGATTATAACATGGTGTTTAGCGATGTAAACTTTGTTTACGATTCGTTCGATATATCGCTGCGCTCGGTTGGTAAAATAGGCGTGGCCATGGTTGGTAAAAAAGTGGTGAATAAAAAACTGGATGGCTACATCGAGTTTCAGTACCGGGGCGGTGCCGATGTGTTTATTATTTACTTAAAAACCGGAACGAACGATTGGTTGTATATGGAGTATCGTCCGGGCACATTAAGTGTGCTATCATCTTTTGATGATATAAACAACGGCATTGGTGCTATTGCGCCCGATAAGCGCAAAATTAAAGGCGATAACGGTCGCTTCTACATGTATACGCTGGGCTCATCAATGAATAAAACAGACTTTGTGGAATACATGGGCGATAAGGCTAAAGGTATTAACCGCGAGCGTTTGCAGTTTAAAGATATTCCGGCTATGGAAGATTCGGCCTTGTTGTTCGGCACCGACTCAGGAGCGCAGAACATGAGCCCCGAAGAAAAGCAGGAGATGATACGCCAGAATGAGATTAACAACTTCGAAAATATGAAGATGAATAATCAGCAAATTTTATCGGGCCCACCACCGGATAGAATTAAGAAAGATGTACCTGCTGAACCTAAGGCCGAACCGGTCCAGGAAGCAGTACCAACTGAGCAGCCTAAACAAGAAGTGGTACCTACCGAACAGCCTAAACAAAATGCGGCGCCTGCGGAACAACCCAAACAGGATGCACCAAAAGTAGAAGAGCAGAAAATTGGCGAGCCCGCACCAACCGAACAGCCTAAAAAGAAAGGTAAAAAGGGTAAGGATAAAGAACCTGAAAGTCAGAGTGTAGAGACACCGGTTCAGGAAGCGCCTAAAGAAGAGGTTAAGCCTGAAGCGCCTAAAGTAGAAGAGCAGAAAATTGGCGAACCGGAACCGACTGAACAACCTAAAAAGAAAGGTAAGAAAGAGAAAACTTTCGAAGACCAGGGCACAGTAACACCTGCGCAGGAAGCCGCGAAGGAACCTGCGGCTAACGAAGGCGTAAAGGTAGAAGATGTAAAACCTGCCAGCGATGCACCGGCTGAACAACCGAAGAAGAAAGGCAAAAAGAAAAAGGATGCCGAAGAAACACCGGAAGGCGAACAGCCTTAATCAAAAACAAAAGCCACCAATAAGGTGGCTTTTGTTTTGCTACTAACAATTATAATTCAATTATCATCACCTCCCCATCTCTTAAAGCTTTAAATAGCCACTTGTTATCAATGCATACCTGCACTTCCTTGCCAATAGCTTCCGATTCGGGATGGTCGGAATCGTAATGCGGCAGCAGGCCGTAGTTAAATACATTCAATCCTTCCCAAATTATTTCGGTGCTACCGGCGTAAGGGAAATCGTTTGGGTTATCTACGTTCTGTATATACTTAAGCGAATCGCACAGTATGCAAATGCCCGCGCTATAGCCGGCATACAGAAAATCCTTACGGCCTTGCAGTGTATTGAAAAGTGCATCAAAGCCGCTTAGACGCATGGCCTGGCGCAAAACAAAAGTATTGCCGCCACTTACCCACAATCCACCCAGGCTATTCAGCTTATCAGCGAGTTCCGCTGGCTTATTAAAATAGTGTTGCAGGTTTAGCGGTTCGGCTATAAAGCCAAACTGATTAAGCTGTTCTATCTCTTCATGCTGGTGTTGTTGGCGCCGTGCAGGGTCGGCGGTGGTCCAATCGCGGGCGTTATTAATGTGCCCTATTTTACTGCCTGCGGGCAGCATAGTTTTAAGTTGCTCCGTGTGGTTGCCAAACTTGTAGCTGGACAAATAAAATTTCATAGGTATTTGGAGTTTGGGGTAATAAAAAAGAGCAGCCCCGAAACCGGAACTGCTCTCTTTAATAGGATAAAGAGTAAATATTATCGCTTGCTTATGATTTTGCCGTAGCTGAAAGAACGGTGTTTTTTAGGGCGGAATTTAATACGTGGTGCATCGCTGTTTGCAAAAATGCTCTTTTCAGATTTTGTGGTTTTAGCTACAGTAACCGGTTTTTCGGTTTTGGTTTCGGGCACCGTAATGTTGTCTACTGCAGGAAAGAAGTAGGGTTCGCTTACAGCAGCAACATTGTTTTCTGCTACCTGGTGGTTAGGCACCAATACTTCTGCGTGGGCTGGCAAACTGATTGCTTGTTCTGCTTTTGCTTCCTGTTTGGTTTCTTCTACAGCCTCGGTTGCCGGTGCTGCCATAGCTACAGGTTTTGAAGTTTTGCGGGCAATGGTTTTGGTGGCCTGCTCAACTACTGCCGCAACTGGTTGTGTTTGCACAGTTTCTGTTACAGGGGCTGGGTTTTGGGTAGTAGTAGCGGCAACCGTTACAGTTGTAGCCGGTATTGCTTTTGCGGCGCTAACCTTATCCTGCTTGTTGCTTTCGTTTACCACGTAAGCCGTTATTAACGATGCCCCAATTATTAAGGCCCCCGCAATAAAACCATACAAAGCGCGTTGTGGTATAGGCGAGGCTGCCGGTGGCGGCACTGCTGCTATTTCGGCATCTAACTGGGCAGAAATACGGTTCCACATACCAAACGGTGGGGCAACTTCGCTTTCATTCATCATCTGCTCAATATTCCTGTCAAATCTTTTCATCTTCTGATCCATAAGGTAGTGGTTTATATCAATATTTACTCGCTTTTAATCTCTCTTTTAATTTTTATTACCCGTTCTGCGTTTGATGTCTTACATCGGCATGTTCGGTAATCATTTTCTGCAGCAAATAGCGCGCCCGGGCTAATTGCGATTTTGAGGTGCCTTCACTTATTCCCATCATATCCCCAATCTCTTTATGCGAAAATCCTTCTACTACATATAAGTTGAACACGGTACGGTAACCATCGCTCAGCTTTTGTATCATCTTCATTACATCCTGGTGTTTAAGCGTTTCAAGGGCATTATCCTCGTAGTGCTCAAAGCCTTTTACATCCGAATCGTGCAGGGCGTATAAATTAACCTGCTTGCGGTAGTGCTCTATAGCCGTATTTACAAATATGCGGCGCACCCAACCTTCAAAAGAACCCTCACCACGAAACTTCTCAATATTCTTAAACACCTTCACAAATCCTTCCTGCAATAAATCCTGTGCAGAATTATACTCGTTGGCATAGCGTAAACAAACCGAAAACATTTTTGCCGAAAACATATTGTATAGCATCTGCTGATACTTACGATCATTGTTTACGCAACCCTGGCGGATTTGTTCTTCTGTAATGCCCTGATAGATGATGGAACTCATGGTAAGCTTTTTATTGAAAGGGTTAATCTAAAATACTACTTTTTGCCATCCTTTACTAATCAGACGCTGATTTGTTGTAAATGGTTGGCAAACAGGTCGAAACTTTTTTTGCGGTGGCTGTATTGGTTTTTTTCTTCTAAACTCATTTCGGCGTAAGCTTTGGTTGAACCTGCCGGCCTGAAAATAGGGTCGTACCCAAAACCTTCGCTGCCCACGGGGCTATTTAAAATTTCGCCTTCTGTTATGCCTTCAAATTGAACGTAATGGCCCTTATTATAGTATGTTATTACGGTTTTAAATCGTGCGTTGCGGTTTTGCTTACCCTGCATATTGTGTAATACCTTGATAACGTTATCGTTAAAGGTGGCATCGGGCCCGGCGTAGCGGGCCGAATAAACCCCCGGCTCTCCGTTCAGGCTGTCTATTATCAGCCCGGTATCTTCTGCAAAGCAGGCCGTATCAAACTTTTGGGACAGGTATTCTGCTTTTTCCAAGCTGTTTTCTTCAATGGTTTCGTGGGTTTCGGGCAGTTCGCCCTCAAAGCCAATATCTTTCAGGCTTACAATTTCAAGGCCCGGTAAAGCTACCGACCGTATTTCTTTCAGCTTGTGCTGATTGCTGGTTGCAAAAATTATTTTCATTTGGCTAAAATATTTTAATCCCTTTATATTCAACCCCAAATTCGTTTCTGCTATATTTCAATTTTAAACCCATAAAAAAACATTCAAATGGCATTGACCACTCCCGTTTCAAGAATTATGACTACCACCCCTGTTGTGGCTAACCTTACGCACAAGGTATCGCAGGTATTTCGCTTATTCAACGAGTATCCCATTCACCATTTACCAATTGTAGATGAAAACAATAAGCTGATTGGCATTGTAAGTTCTAACGATTTGTGGAAGATTTTTATTGACCTGTGCGACCGCGGTGAAAAAATAAACATGGACTTTGATTCAATTGACGCTGCCGTAAGCCTTAAATCAATAATGACCCCTGAGCCACTTACTATCGCCTCGGCTGATTCTATTTCGGCTGCGGTTAAAATTTTTAACGAGAAAAGGTTTATGGCTCTGCCGGTTGTTGATAACGGCGAACTGGTAGGTATTGTATCGGTTAAAGATATTATACACTATATTTCGAGTGATACCCACGGCGTTACATACGGATTTTCGGTATAACTTACTATAATCTGATGTTTTCAGGGCTATTTGTGTAAGGTGTTGCACAAAGCAATACCTGATTTTACAAATAACGTTATTAGCGTATTCAATTTACCCGGTGTTTTGCTGCATGCGGTAATAATTGTTTTTTTTGTGGCGTGATTACTTTCAACGCTATATTATCAGTAACTTTTACGCTGTTTGCGGTTATCGATATTGTGGGCAGTTTGCCTGCCATAATAGGTGTTAAACAGCACCACAGCAATTTTAGCCCTGTAATAGCCACGCTTTGCGCCGGGGCACTAATGGTTTTTTTTCTGTTTATGGGCGAAACCTTCCTGCACCTGGTGGGGGTAGATGTACGCTCTTTTGCCCTGGCCGGCTCTATTGTAATTTTTATACTGGCTATGGAAATGATATTGGGCATAAATCTGTTTAAAACCAATACGGACGATGCTCACGCCGGCAACTTTGTGCCCGTGGCTTTTCCACTTATAGCGGGGTCGGGCACCTTAACCACTATTATTTCGCTACGTTCGGTTTATAGTGTTTCTGAAATACTTACGGGTATATTAATAAACCTGGTAATAGTTTTTATAGTGCTGCGCGGTATGGATTGGATAGAAAAAACCATAGGCAAAACCGGCCTGGCTGCAATAAAAAAATTCTTTGGCGTTATCTTATTGGCCATTGCAATTAAAATATTCAGCACCTACATTAAATTCTGATATTTGCTCCCGCATTGCGCCCCTCTATGAATAAAAAGTATGCGAAGTTTTACGCGGCCGCTGCAATAGTAGCCACGGCGTTAATTATGTTATTGGTGTTTAGGAAAAGTGTGTTTTCGGACGCTAAAGAGAAATTGCATACCCTTATAAGTTTGCGCCAACCGGTAACCGTAAAAGATGATACCGAAGCTATTAGGAGCAGAGAGTTGCTTGAAAAATATTTTAAGTTTTTCGACTATCAACCTAAATGGACTGATACTACTTCGGGTTCCAACGCCTATCGTACTATGCTGATGGAAATGCTTAACGAGGCCGATAGCCTGGGCTTAAACCGGGCCGATTACCACCAGGATTATGTAGCCAAATTCGATTCGCTTTCGCACCTGGCTAACTTTGATATGAGCGAGTATGAATCGGAAAACGAATTGATTTTTACCGATGCGGCGGTTTCGTTTCTTTTTCACGTTGCTTACGGCAAAGAAATACCGCGCATAGAATATAACGGGGTAAAATACAATATCGATTCGGGTCGCATTGTAACCGTGCTGAACGATTTGCTGCAACACCATAACTGGCGGCAAACGCTGGATAGCATTGAGCCTAAAACCGCTCAATACTTATTTTTAAAAAGCGAGCTAAACCGCATGCAGGCTTTTGTTCGGGGCTATCCGGCTATCGACTCTATGCCGGTAGCTGAAACCGACACCGGCCGCATAGCCGCCATTATAAAGCTAAAGGCGTTTAGTTGCATTAGCGATAGCATAGCAAACGATTCGGTTAGCAAACAGGATTTTAGTGCGGGTATAACAAAGTATCAAAAAATGATAGGGCTGGATGCTACCGGTACCTTCGATACGAAGACACAGGCGGCGCTCAACTACCCGGTAGCAAAACGAATAGAGCAGCTTAAAGAAAGCTTAAACTACTGGCGCTGGACGGGCCGCCTGAAAGAGCAGGAGTTTATATTGGTAAACATACCTGCTGCGCGATTGCAGGTAGTAACACGCGATACGGTTACGGATATGAGCATGCGCGTGATTGTTGGTAAAAAGGATACAAAGACGCCTTCGTTTACTGCGTATATAACGCGCGTAATTGCCTACCCGTACTGGACGGTGCCTATAAGCATTGCTACCAAAGAGATGCTGCCTAAAATACGTAAGCGCATTAGCTATTTAGATGATAACAACCTGCAGGTGCTTAACAATAAAGGCGTAGAGGTTAACCCGCAGCAAGTAGATTGGAACCGGTACTCTGAAAAGTATTTTCCGTATACCATCCGGCAAAGCACTGGTTGCGATAACTCGCTGGGCGTTTTAAAATTCGATTTAAACTCGCCTTACAGTGTCTATTTGCACGATACCAACCACCGGGATTTGTTTGGTAAAAAGGACCGCTTTATGAGCCACGGTTGTGTGCGCGTAGAAAAGCCTATGGAGCTGGCTAAATTTATTTTAGGCGAAGGGCTGGATGATACAACTATAGTGCAACTGCAGCAGTGCATGAAAAACCAAACACCTAAAGATTTTTACCTGAAGAAAAAATTCGCTGTGCTTATTCTTTATATGACTGCCGATGTAGATGAACAAATGAACCTTAGGTTTTACAGGGATGTATATGCGGAAGAAAAGAATCCCTTAAAGAGGACTTAGTAAGTGGCTTCTGTCGGCGCAATGCCGCACTTCGACTCCGCTCAGTGTGACATTGCTTGGTTTTGCCGTAATGGCATATACTTTTAAATTTATACTATGGCGGTAGACAAGACGCTTTATGTATATATCTTAAAATGCGCTGATGGTGCTTACTATACCGGTGTTACTAATAATTTCGAGAAACGATTAGCAGAACATAACTATGGTATAGATACTAAAAGCTATACCTTCTCGAGAAGGCCGGTTGAATTAGTTTACGTGGATTCTTTTCAAAACTTCGATTTGGCCATTGCATGGGAAAAGCAAATAAAAGGATGGTCACGGAAAAAGAAGGAAGCTCTGATAAAGCAAAATTGGGATGAGTTAAAAAGGTTGGCTATTTGCAAAAATAGCACGTCACATAAGTTTAACGAAAAAATGTCACCCTGAGCGGAGTCGAAGGGCGACGAGCAAGGAACAATATTTGAGAAGACTATTTGCGCGAGTGATATAAAAGCCTTGAGCACTATGACAAAATCAAAGATATGGAAATAGGAATTGACAGTTTTGCGGCTACGTTTAGTAATAGCGTTTCGCCGGCGGCAGATAATGCACGAGCTTTGGCTCTGCTTTTGGAACGCATAGAACATGCCGAAGCATGCGGCCTGGATTTATTTGGAATAGGAGAGCACCACCGGAAAGATTTTCTCGATTCGGCGCCAACTATAATATTGGCGGCCGCTGCTGCAAGAACCAAACGCATAAAACTTACGAGCGCTGTAACAGTGCTTAGCGCTGCCGACCCGGTAAGGGTGTTTCAAAATTTTGCCACTTTGGATTTAATATCGAAAGGGCGCGCCGAAATGGTAGTAGGCCGTGGCTCGTTTATAGAGTCATTTCCGCTGTTTGGTTATAATCTGCAGGATTACGATGCCTTGTTTGCCGAAAAGCTGGAACTGCTGCTTAAAATACGCGATAATGAAACTATAAACTGGCAGGGTAAATTCAGGCCGGCGCTTAAAAACCAGGCGGTATATCCAAGGCCACTGCAAACGCCTTTCCCTATATGGTTGGGTGTAGGCGGCACACCGGAATCGTTTGTGCGGGCCGGTGCTCTTGGCCTGCCTTTAATGGTGGCCGTAATAGGCGGCGAAACTTATCGCTTTAGGCCATTGGTAGATTTATACCGCGAGGCTGGTAAAGAAGCCGGCTTTGCACCGGAACAATTAAAAGTGGGTTTGCACTCGTTGGGCTATGTAGCCACCGATACGCAAAAAGCAAAAGATGAAATGTATCCCGGTTATGCCAATGCTATGGGCGGGGCTGTAGCCAAAGAACGTGGCTGGCCACCTATGACCCGTGGCCGCTTTGATGCGCAAACCGGCGACCTGGGCGCTATACTGGTAGGCAGCCCCGAAGAGGTGGCTGCAAAAATTAAAAGGCACAGCGAAGCCCTTGGTGGGATTGATCGGGTTACCTTCCAGATGGATGTGGCAGCCATGCCGCACGATAAGCTAATGGAAGCTATAGAGCTGATTGGTAAACGCGTAAAACCCCTGGTTAATTCGTAACAGGTTTATTAGAGAGTATTAATAATCTCCTTGCCCGGCTTTAATTAGTAGCCAAAGTGAATCCAGCACCGGTTGCGGTTGGCTGGTAACTCTGTGGGCTGCAAGCTCTTTAGTTACAGCTTCTATTCGTGCATCAGTAAGTGGGTGGGTGCTTAAAAACTGGATAGGTTCGGCACCGGCCTCTTGCTTTTTAAGTGTTTCAAAAAGTTGTTTCATGCCATTAATGTCCACCTTGTTTTGCTGCATCAGCCGCATGCCGTTTCGGTCGGCTTCTTCTTCCAGTTCGCGGGTGTAGCCCAATTGCTTAAGCTCATTGGCGTTTTGTAGTAATTTAGTGGCAAAGCCACCGCCATCGCCGGGCAACAGGGTTAATAGCACGTAAGCTGAAAGACTGCGAAAAATACCCTTAGTTGTATGGCGCAGCTGCACGTGCGAAAACTCGTGCGATAGCAGCGCTGCAAGCTCAGTAGGGCCATTCATTTTGCGGATAATGCCCTCGTATATAACAATATGGCCACCGGGCATGGCATAGGCATTTACAATATCACTTTTTACTACTGTAAGTTTAATGTGATAATCGCTTGGATAGTGCAGCGCACTAAAAAAACGATTCATTAATACAGTGCTGCTATCATTTACCTGTTCTGTTTTAATGCTGTTGCTATAAATGGTTTCGCCTAATTTTTCCTCGTAGCTTACAGGTATTTTTGCCGCCAGCTTTTCGGCTATTGCCGGCACTACTACAAAGTAGCCAAGGGCAATTAAACCAATGCCCAAAGCAAGTAATACTAAAACAACTACTACTAGTTTATTTACCTGGAAGCTCTTTTTTTGGTGAAAATCTGCATTAGGGTAATTTGTTTTTAAAACCTCTATTATCTGCCGGTCGGCTACTTCAATTTTTTGCTGTGGCGTTGTGTTATAGGTAAGTTCCACTGCACCGGGTGTGGCAAAGTTAGCGCGGTTTACCTTGTCGGTATTCCATTGCACGGTTTGTATGGCACCGTTAGCATTGGTATAGCTTATGCTTATGTAATAACGTTCGGGGGTTACCCGTGCTTTAAAAGCTAAAGGAGTGTCGCCATCGTAGTAAAGCGCATCAAAGGTCATGTAAGGGCAGGTTGCTTATTTGCTTTCAGAAAGCGAAAGCCCAAAAAACTCTTCCGCAATTTTGGGTTCTACGGGTGTTTTAATGCCGCTATCAAAAAATGAATAGGTGTAGTAACCAAACGGGTCTACCTCTTTAGCATAGCCTTTGGCTAAACGGCCGGCTACAAACTGCCCGCTGTACTTTCCTCCATTTGCATTTTGAAACTCGCCAAACCCATTGCGTTTGCCGTTGTAAGCGCCAAAATAAATTTCGCCGTTCTTTTCTTTTTGCAGGGCAATGCCTTTTATCAGTTCGCCTTTTGCAAACACGCCCAGCAGGTAACTGCCATTGGTGTATTTAATCCAACCGGTGCCGTTAAACGTATCGTTTTTGTATTCGCCACAATATTCATAATCATCGTTGTGCAGCACTACCCGGCCCGATACAAATTTAGCATCGGCAAAAGTACCATCGTAAATATTGCCGTTTATAGCCAGCATTCCCTTGCCGTGCGGGGCACCAAAGCGCCTTTCGCCTTCATATCTTCTTTTATCTTTTTCTACCTTACGGTCGCCCATATAAACGGCTACATTCTTATCTATCTGGCGGCGCAGGGTATCAATAGCATCGTGGTAAAAAGCCTTCTGTTTGTACAGCGAATCGCGCAGGGCAAGCAGCAGGTCGTTTAGTTCATCTTCTTCTTCGGGCAGACTGTTAACTACTTCGTTATGCTTGCGTATGCGCAGTTTGCTAAGGGGGTCCAGCACTAAATAGTTTTTATCGTAGGTTTTAAACTTGTGCAGCACCGGGTAAGTGCGGCTGGTATCGGTAAACGATAACAGGTGATCGTAAGCTAGATTAACATTAAAACTGGTATCGGTGCTGCTAAGGTCGCTTATTATAAGGCCGCTGTAAGTTTTATCGTAACTAATGGCGCTGCCACGGGGTTGGGCAGTAGGTTGCTTTACACTAACTAAAACAATACCCTTACCTCGGTCGTGCGAAAGGGTTACTGTATACAAAGGCCTTTTAGCAGCATCGGTAACTTTATAAACCGTTTGAAAGATGTTGAAGGTTATATCGTTTTGTGTGCGGTCGTATAAAATATCTTTTTTACCGCCTTTGCTATCTATCAATTTACCCGATAGGTAATCCTGCGCGAAGCCGGTATAGCTAAGGTGCAGGCATAAAAGAAAGAGTAGTTTTTTCATTGGCTGTGTTTATTCGCAGTTAGTTCCGTCTACTTTAATAAAACTGCCATCGCCCTTATAATACAGGTAAGGGGTGGCAGTATAAATATCGGGGCCCTGCATAATTTTTACAGTGCATTTATATTTCGAATAGGCCTCGGTTTTTTCTACCAAAAGCACATCGCTCACATATTTTAACTCGCCGGCACTGCCTATGGTTATACCGCAACCCGATATTGTTTTACCGGTTAAATCGGCCCTTACTTTAGCCGTGTTTATAGCATAGCGGCTGGTGGCTTTAGCCGGCTCCGGTGTGTTGGTCGTGGTGTTTGTTGCCCGTGGGGTTGTAGTAGTTAAAACAGCAGGGGTAACCTTTATGCTTTCGGCAGCCGTAGTGTCTGTTAGCGCCGTTACCTGCTTATCACTCTCTAATACCGTATCAACTATTTGCCCTTTGCGCTCAGTAGCTACGGGTGTTTCGTTGCCGGTTGCTACCTGCGTATTGTTCATGTGGGCGAAGTAAAAGTAGGTTAGGCACAGCCCAAATAAAATGGTTATACCCAACACAATCATCAAAGGCTTGCGGCTGCTTGCCTCTTCGCGTGTGTAATCGGGTAAGGCCGGGTCGGGCGATAAGATTTCGGGCACGCGCTCTGTTTCTGCCGCAATTACCCGGGTCGGCGCGTGTTTTAAAATTTCAACTTCCTGCTTAAGGCGTTTATTTTCTTCTTCAATGTGCTGTATATCTTCCTTCACCTCTTCGCGTACGCCACGCACCAAATCAATGGTTTCTTTTTTGTATTGCTCAGCCTCTTCCTTAACACGCAAAATCTGTTGCTTTAAACTGCTTTCAATTTTTTCGCGCTGGCTATTTTCAAGTTCTATTCTTTCCTGTTCCAGCTTTTCAGCTTTCAGGCGCTCCTGTTCCTCTGCTTCTTTACGCAGCATTTCCTGGCGTTCAAATTCCTTTTGCGCTTCTTCTTTTACGCGCTCTATTTCTTTTTTAAGGTTAGCCTCTATTTTTTCACGCTCGGCTGCTTCACGTTCCAACCGCTCCAGTTGTATCTGCTCAGCCTTTTGTTTTTCCAGTTCTTCGGCTTGCTTGCGCAATAGTTCCTGGCGCTCAAATTCTTTTTGTGCTTCTTCCTTTACCCGTTCTATTTCTTTTTTAAGGTTGGCTTCTATGCGTTCGCGTTCGGCGGCTTCGCGTTGTATTCTTTCCTGCTCCAGCAACTCGGCTTGCTGCCTTTTAAGTTCTTCGGCCTGCTTACGCAGTAGTTCCTGGCGTTCAAATTCTTTTTGTGCTTCCTCTTTTACGCGCTCAATTTCTCTTTTCAGGTTGGCCTCTATGCGCTCGCGTTCGGCAATTTCGCGTTGTATTTTTTCCTGCTCAAGGGCAAAGGCTTTTTGCTTTTCAAGCTCTTCGGCTTCTTTCTTCAGCAGCTCCTGGCGTTCAAACTCTTTTTGTGCTTCTTCTTTTTCCTGCAATTCTTTATCAATCCGCTCTTTTTCAAGTCGAAGTTTTTCTAAAGATTCAGATTGATCGGAAAGAAAAGTAAAGGCGGCTACAAAGAAGGGGTTCACGGCTCCGCAAGTGCCACAAAAACGCTGGCTAAGCTCTAACTGGTTGCCGCAACTGCTGCAGAACTTCTTCATTCCCCAAATTGACTAAATCAATGGCAGAACTGAAAATTTTATTTTCCACGTAAAGTAAAATAAAAGTTGCTTCCGCTGCCCGGCAAGCTCTCTACCCATATTTCGCCGCCGTGCATATCGGTTATTTTGCGGCAAATAGCCAGTCCAAGGCCGTTTCCGGGGTATTCATCCACCCTGTTCAGTTTTTCGAACAGGTCAAATATCTTATGGTAATAACGTTTTGAAATGCCTATTCCATTATCGCGAACGCAGAAGATTACGTTGCCTTCAAACTTATCGAACCCGATATCAATAACCGGCTTTTTATCCTTTTTGCTAAACTTAATAGCGTTGTCAATTAACTGTATCAGCAGCTTTTCTACCAGCTCGCGGTCGGCGCTTACGTCGGGCAATTCGGTAAAGCTTATTTCGGCACCGCTTTCTTCAATGCGTGGTTTTAGCTGCTTAAGCACATCAGCCAGCACCAGTTTCATCGATACCTTGGCCAGTTGGAAGGGATGCTCGTTAAGCCCAATAAACACCTTTAGGTCGCTCAGCAGCTTCTCCATTCTGTAAGCCGCAGTGCGGGCAAAGCCCGTATATTCTTTGGCAATATCAATTTTGCCGTTCTCCAGGTTTTCGCCTACCAGTTGCACGTAGTTTAAAATGGTGCGCACCGGTTCGCGCAAATCGTGCGAGGCTATGTGCAGCACGCCGTGGCTCGAAAACTTCTCCTCATCACTTCGGGCGCCCGGTATATTGTCAATACTAGCCGGTACGTAAAACGAAAGTAGCTGGTATAGCTCCTCGCCCAGGTTAAGCGGCTTTACTGAAAAGTGTACCCGCTGCGCACTGCCATCGGCCAGCTTGAGCATGCCTTCTAAATCGCGCTCTGATAAAAACGACTGCACCGAAATTTCGCTGCCGGGTAACTCTTCACTTTCAAAAATATCTTTCAGCGCCTTGTTTTTAATATCGCTATGGGTCCGTTTTAAAACCGTTAAGGCCTGGCGGTTAGCCTGCACTATAGTATCGCCTTTAAGCACCAGCAGGTTTTCGTTTAGCGAGTTAAGCAGGGTTACTATGGCATCTTCATTTAGCACTGCATCGGGCAATACTTCTTTGCCCTTACTGCGCTCTAATAAAAACAGGCAGGCCTTTTCGCCGTTCCAGTCAATATTACTTATGCGTATGCTAATGCACAGGTTTTTTTTGGGTTTCAGTTCAACCTGCTCTTCATCTTCTACCGTGCGGTAGTTAAGGTAATCGGCCAGGTGTTTTTTAATGCCCTCTTCGCCCAAAATACTGTAAGCCTTTGCGTTGGCATACCTTATGGCGTTTTGGGCATTTATAATCATTATACCGGCACCCATACGGTTTAGCACTTTATAAAGCGATTCGCTTTGCGCTGTAAACTCGTGAAAGGTGTTGCCCAGCTTATTTTCTGTTTCGCTTATTTTAAGCGTATTGGCAATAGTTTTTTGAAGGTGGAACAGGTTTATCTTGTTCTTTACCAAATATTCGGTTGCACCACTTAGCTGCGCCTTTTTTTCGGTTTCTGCCAGCGGCATATCCGATAAAAGTATAGACGGTATATGTTCTTTTTGAGTAAGCTGCTTTAGGCTATTAAAATCTTTCTGGTCGGTAAAGTTGGCATCCAGCAAAATTAAATCGGGCCGGCGATTGCGCACGTAGTTTAGCGCCTCTTGTATATCGCTGGCATGGCTTAAGGTAAAGGCATAGGCGCTCACCTTTAAAAAGCGCTGTATATCCTGCGCGCTTCTTTCGTCGCTATCTAACAATAATATGGTACGGCCTGCCTCCATGTAGTCAGACAAAATAAACTGTATTTGCAAAAAGCGCAAGTGCTGGTTGTAAACAAGTGGGGGAAAGGGGCTTTTATGCTCTTCTTTCGGCCAGTTGAACCACCAGGTTAAAAATATCTATCAGGTTTAGTATAACCACGCAGGCAACTGCTATTTGAACCGTAAGTAGGGTTTTAGGCCTTTTTATAAGGGCTACACCATCGCAAAACATTTTTATAAAGGCTATCAGCCCCGGAAAGATGTAGATAGATTTCATGGAGCTAAAATCGCGGTAGTTGTAGGTATAATACATAGATGAGGCAAACATGGCAAGTGTTATAACCAGATAAGCATAATTGGCAGGTTGCTGAAAGAAGTTTCGGTCTGATTGGGTAATTGCGCCAAGCAGCCTTTTTATATTAAAGCTTATGCCCAATATGAAAATATAAAGGGGAACCAAACCAAAAACTAAAACTAATCGACCCACCGTGGTCATTAAATCGGTTTGCGATGCCCAACCCGGCGGCCATTGATCGTAATGCATAAAAGCAGTACGGCCATATAGCTGAGACCACAGCGATGTGCGATGCTCAGAATATTTACCGTTGTCGTTGCTTACAAAAGGTGTTATTATCATGTCGCATATGCGGAAAGTAAAAAAGCAATCAAACACGCTGCGCAGCCCAGGCCTGTCAATAGGTGTTTTTACAAAAAAATACGGGACAGTGTCTTTATTCCAGGTGCTTAACGATAAACTGCCATATTTTTTATAGTTATGAATGTAACCGCCGGCACCTGGCACAATAAGGGCAAATGCAACCACTATTGCACTTAAATGCAATAATGTTTTAAGCTTTTTTTTAAGCTCGCGTAGGGCAATTAGTTGCAGTCCCAAAATAGCGCAAATGCATAATAACAATATAACCCCCGAGGCTTTTGTAAGGGCTGCTGCAATCAAGGCCGTTGCAATACTTAACGCTATCCATAAGGTGCCCCGGTTAAAATAAACACTTATTAAGTATACCGTTATAACGCCAAAAAGTATGGCAAAGGTATCGTTAGTGCTTTGTATATTTATACCGGTAAGGCAGGCATTAAAGCCAAATAGGCCAAATACGGCAAATTTGCTTAGGTCGCTCAATTCTTGTTTGTCAATAAATCGCCAAAAGAGTAGCAGTATAAAAAATGAAGCTATTAAGTTTAGTAATTGCATGCTAAAAATGCGGGTATCATAACCTTGCAGGCTAAAGGCTTTTACAACCATGGCACATACCACATAAAATAGTTTGGGTTGATAGCACGACCAACACTCACTTTTTTCGGGTAACCTGTTTTGGTCTGCAATTATATTTAATACGTCTATGTGATTATCATTTGCCTGGTTGTTAACCCAGCAAAGTAATACCCGTGGCAGCATGGCCGCGGCAATTATTACAATAGCCAGCCAGTTTTTTACTTTGGAGTTTCTTAAATTACCGTTCGGGTTAAACATAGCTTCAAATCAAATGTAAAAATTGAACCGTAGGTTTTTCAAACAATAATCTGCCTTGATTTCAATCAAAATTTACCAATAATCTGCTAATATCGGCAATGGCAAGTAAGACAAGTGGAGTGCTTAAGCGTATTTATGCAATAGTAAGGCAATCGCTTAACGGCGAACAGCAGGATTATACACAGGGCAGTATACCCCGAGCGGTGTTTCTGTTAGCCATACCCATGATGCTGGAACTAAGCCTGGAGAGTGTGTTTGCGCTGGTAGATATGTTTTTTGTGGGCAAGCTGGGGCAAAATGCCATTGCTGCGGTAGGGCTTACGGAGTCGGTAATTACACTGGTTTACTCAGTGGCTATCGGCCTAAGCACGGCAGCAACGGCTATTGTAGCACGCCGCATAGGCGAAAAAGATCCCGAAGGTGCGGCCCATGCCGGTGCACAGGCACTAATAGTAGCTATATTACTAACCCTGGTAATAAGCATAACGGGCGCCGTGTTTGCTGCCGATATTTTGCGGCTGATGGGCGGTAGCGCAGAAGTAGTGCGGGATGGAGCCGTGTTTACACGTATAATGTTTGGTGGCAGCGTGGCCATTATGCTTATATTTTTAATAAACGGAATATTTCGCGGTGCCGGCGATGCCGCCATGGCCATGAAAAGCCTTTGGATTGCCAGTGCCATCAATATTATTTTATGCCCTTTGTTTATTCACTTTTGGGGGCTTAAAGGCGCCGCTATAGCCACTACGGTAGGGCGCAGCACCGGTGTGCTTTACCAGTGTTACCACTTGTTTAAAGGCAGCGGCGTATTAAAGTTTTACCGCGCACATTTTGCAGTAGATGGACCCATTATAAAATCGATAATAAATATTGCCTGGCCTGCCACCTTTCAGTTTATTATAGCCAGCGGTAGCTGGATATTGATAAACAAGCTGGTGGCCGAAACCGGCGGCACCAGTGCCTCTGCCGGTTGCCAGATTGCCCTTCGCAATTTTGTATTCTTCATTTTACCGGCCTGGGGGCTTAGCAATGCAGCAGCTACTTTGGTGGGGCAAAACCTGGGTGCCAAATTACCGGAGCGCGCCGAGCAAAGCGTGTATATAACCGTAAAGTACAACGTGTTTTTTATGACGTTTGTAATGCTGCTGTTTTTATTCTGTTCAACCCCCATTGTGCGGTTTTTTAGCAACGATGAGGCAGTAGTAGCCTATGGTGCGCGTGCCTTACAAATTATGGGTTCGGGCTTTATTTTTTATGGCATAGGTATGGTAATGACGGCGGCTCTTAATGGCGCCGGCGATACCCGCACCCCTACTATCATTAATTTTGTTTGTTTTTGGCTGGTGCAAATACCTCTTGCTCATTTTTTGGCTGTTACCATGAATTTAAAACTGACAGGGGCTTTATTAGCCATTCCAATCGCTGAAACTTTTATAGCCATTATTGCCTTTTATTTCTTCCGGAAGGGGAAGTGGAAAGAAGTGCAACTATGATTTTGAAGTTTTTTAAAGCCAATTATTTTTAGGCTGCATAAACTAAAATTTTATGACCAGAGAGGAACTACGGGATAAAACGCTCGACCTTATTTTAAGCGGCAAAAATGCCGAGGTAATAGCACTGTTAACCAACGAAGTATTGCAGCAGTTTAACGATGCCTTGTTTTATTTAAGGCGCGGATTGGCCCATAAAAAGCTGGAGATGTATGAAAAGGCTATTGCTGATTACGATAAAGCCCTTCAGATAAGACCAGGCTATGCCGAGGCGTTTAATAACCGTGCAATGGTGTGGGATTTAACCGGCGAGTATGATAAGGCCATAGCAGATTATACTGAAGCTATTAAAGCAGATCCTTCGGATGCAGAATATTTTAATGGCAGGGGTGTGACCTGGGATAATAAAGGCGAATATGATAAGGCCATGGGCGATTACAGGGCAGCTATTAATCTTAATCCTTTATATGTAGATGCACACAATAATATGGGTGTAACCTGGCAAAATATGAAGGAGTATTATAAAGCGCTTGATTGCTACGGCAAAGCCATAGCAATAAACCCAAGCTATGCACTGCCCTATTTAAACAGGGGATCTACGTACGACCTTTTGAATGAGCCCGAAAAAATGAGCGATGATTATAAGCGCGCACTAGAGGTTAACCCGGGCGATTCCAGAGCCTACGAACACATTGGTTCAATGCTTACGCGCAAGGGTAAACATGAACAGGCGCTGCCTTATTTCGAGCTGGCTTTTAAATATTCGCCTTTTTCAAAGTATTATAAAAAACTGCTGGATGAGGCAAAGGCAAAGTTGGGCATACCGGTAACTGGGGACGAGGAAGTTGGTTTTTCGGCGCGGTATGTAGAAAATGAAATAAAAGAATTGACGGAAGAAGAAAGGATACCAATACGTAAGGCTTGCGCTATTGTAAATGAAAGGGTAGAGCAAATACGAAAGCGGATGGTATACAAAGGCACAGCCCCTGTAGTACACTATACCCAATTGCGTACTGCCGATATAATGGTAATGAATAAGGATGCCAGGTTGCGCTACTCAAATGTGGTGTTTATGAACGACCCTGAAGAAGGTAAGGTGCTGGTAGATTTTTTATTGGATACCCCACTTAAGCATGCCTTTGAGAAAGGAACTTTGCAGGAAGATAATAATATTTTTTTAGGGTGCTTTTTGCCGGAAGACAAAGCAGATTACCTTGTAATGTGGCGCACTTATGGTAAAAACGAATTAATGGAGGAGGCTGCAGGCTGCAGTATTACGCTGCACAGGCGTTTTTTTGATAAAGAGGACAGCGGGTTGTATAACGATATGCGCTCCGGCGATATTGACCCTACAGAAAGACAGGCACTTTACCACGTATTGTATTACGATAAGGCAAAGCGATTGCTGGTGGCAGAAGGAAATAAAGAGATGGTGCACGATGTAAGTATGGCTATGAAAAATCTACAGCACGATTTAAATACGCTAATCAGCCTTAAGGATAAAAAAGACAAGAAAGACGAAAGCAAAAAGAACATGGCCATTAATAAATTTGTTTTTCGTTATGTGTCCGAACTGCGATATTTTTTTAAAAGTGCCGATTACCAGTTTGAAAAAGAGCTTAGGGTAATAAAGTATTATTTGCCTAAAGACCCGGCTGTAAAAACAGATATCCGTAGCGAGTTTCTGCCACGTAGGTTATATATAGAGTCTACCAATCCCGTAAGGGCAAATATTGCCAAAATTATTCTGGGCCCTAAAGTGCCGCACCCCGAGCGTTGGATGTACCTGGATGCCGTAATGGCGCAGGGTGGGCACGATATAGAACTGGAGTTTTCGCGCTGTAAATTTCAGTAGGCTGATTTGTATCATTTCCGGCCGGCTGTTTTTGCAAATAGTCTGCCTTGCGTTGCGCCCCAACTTTTTTACATTCGCTACCGTGAAAAAAACAGGTGCGCTGATTTTATTTTTACTGGCAGGCATATTTTTGTTTGCACAGGATAGCCTAAGGCATACGGGCGTTAAACCAAAGCTAATTGCAGGGCCTGTAGTAGGCTCAGTGACCCAAAACTCGGCAAGGGTATGGATTGAATACCGCGGTACAGGGCAAAACATGCTTATACTGGGCGATACGGCCGATAAGCGGGTTTACTACCCTAATAAGGTAAGCTACATAACCAACAAAAAGGGCGAGGTGGCGCTTACCATGGATTTTAACGGCCTTAAACCCGATAGGCTTTATAATATTCTTATCTCTATTGATGGTTGGGGAAGTAATGCCAAATATTCGTTTAGAACGCAGGCCGATACGGCTGTAAAAGATTTCAATTTTATATTGGGTTCGTGCGCGTTGCAAATGCCGGGCATAGGCCGCATTATGTTTCCGGGAGCGGCCGACTGGATTTTTTACCGCATGAAAAAGAAGAAGAGCGACTTTATGGTTTGGCTGGGCGATGATGTGTATTATCTTAAAAAAGATTTTAGTTCGTACGAGGGTATGTTTAAACTGCACACCCGGCTGCGTAAATCGTTTAGAAAGTACCGCGACTTTTTAGCCAGTCAGCCTAACTACGCCATTTGGGACGACCATGATTTTGGCCCTGATAACTGTTGCAGTAACTTTCGCCTGCGAGATTCATCGTTAGCAATATTTAAAGGCATGTGGCCCAATACGTACCCCGAGGGCGAGCAGTTCCGCGGCAATTACTTTAACTTTAGGTATTACGATGCTGAATTTTTTATGATGGATTGCCGCTTTTTCCGTGGTGTGGAGGGTGATACCACTGGTCCTTTTTTGGGCGAAACACAGTTAGTGTGGCTTAAAAATAAATTGCTGATGAGCGATGCCAGCTTTAAGTTTATAGGCCTTGGTACACAGGTGGTAAACGATAACAATTTTGGCGAATCGTATGCCGATTACCCGCACGAGCGCGATGAGTTGTTGGATTTTATTGCCGCAAACAATATAAAGGGCGTAGTTTTTTTAACCGGCGATAAGCACTATAGTGAGTTAAGCAAGCGTGTATGGAACGGTTATCCGTTTTACGATTTTACCTGTTCGCCACTTACCTTTCCACCGCTGCCAAGGCGTTTGTTGGGGGCATATCAAAATGGCAACCGCGTTGCCGGTATGGATTATGCTAAACGAAACTTTGGCCGTATATCGTTTAGCGGACCTAAAGGTAACCGCGAGATGAAGATTGAAATAATTGGGCGCAGCGGACGTTTAAGGCGTACTACTACGCTTAACGAAAACGATTTAATGAAAAAGGAAGCCGTAGCAAAGTAGAAAGTATGCTTGTCTATTACCTGGTTGCCCCCATTCTGTTGTTCTTCTCTTACCTGCCATCTTCTGTTTTGTACGGCATGGCCGAAGTAATTGCCTGGGTGCTGGAGCATATAGTGCATTATCGCAAAAAAGTTATCTGGCAAAATCTGCGTAACTCGTTCCCCGAAAAAACGGAGGCCGAGCTGCATAAAATTTATTCGCAAAGCTACCGGCACCTGGCTTACCGCATAGTTGAAACTATTAAGTGCTTTACCATTACGGCCGATGAGGTGCAAAAGCGGGTGTATATAGAAAACCCCGAAATGATTAGCGAGTGCTACGAAGCCGGCAGGCATATGGTGTTACTAGTGGGGCACATAGCATCGTGGGAATATGGCGGCTATAAAGCCAGTCTGTTTTACCCTTATAAAACATCGGCGGTGGTAAGCTTGGTAAGCAACCCGTACTTTAACCGGATGATTCAGAAATCGCGCGGTAAGTTTGGCATGCACCTTATTACCAATAACGAGAGTAAGAAAATTTATACCACAGAGCTGGACCGGTTAACTATGACCATACTAATCAGCGACCAATCGCCCAGCAATATGAAAACCGCTTACTGGACTAATTTTTTAAACCAGGACACGGCCTTTTTTACCGGAGGTGAGCGCTATGCCCGCCAAAACAATTGCGTGGTTATTTACCCTAAAATAGTGCAAACCAAACCCGGCTGGTACACCACCGAGCTTATTAAAATAGCAGACCACCCTAACGACCTGCCCGAAAACGCAGTTACCGAAAAATACGTGCAGGTATTAGAGCAGCACATCCGCCAACACCCCGCCGATTGGCTTTGGAGCCATAAAAGGTGGAAGAGGAAGAGAGAGGTTTAGCCTGAATTGTTGTTTCCATGTTTTCAAACCTTAGTGATTGGAAACATGGAAACAATAGTTTTTAAGAATACCCCCGCAGAGTCTCCCGCCTCGGGGACTCTGCGGCGAGTTTAGCTCTGAATTACTGCGCAATAAAAGGCTTACTAAAATCTATATCCTGCAAGTCCATCCACGAGATTACTTCATATCCTTTATGGATTCTGTCATAATAGAAACTGGCAGAGCTGTGAGGATAATCAATAGGGGTTTCAACTAATGCCCATTTGCCCTTTACCGGATTGTTGTGCATATAATCCAGCTTTTCTTTTAGCATTTTATCGCCAATACATTCCTTGCAATCAAAAGAAGGCTCAAAAACTTCATGCAGTTTACCACGCTTTCTATCCGTAGCATTTACACCATCCGCTAATATTTGTAAGGTATTATTTTGCTGTTGCTCTTTCAATCGTGTAACAAGTTCATAAGCTATAAAGCGTTTGCCATTACCTACCCGCGTATTGATACTTTGACCATTGCTGGTAAAAGCTATAACAGCATGCACATGGTTAGGCATAATAACATAGCCTACAATATAACTGCCACCCTTTTTGAGATAATCAAACCACTTATAAATTAAATCGTAGGACTGCGTAGATTCAAAAAGATGCAGCCACTTGTAGCAGGTAAAGGTTATAAAGTATACACCATTGTCGTGGTATTGCTGGCGGCGAACGGTCATATTTTAAAGGTAGCCAAATTTTGGGTTTAGCCTGGTGTTGGTGCTTTTCTTTGCCGCAGAGTCCCCGAGGCGGGAGACTCTGCGGAGGAACTCTTTTTTTTAGTACGTTTAGTAATAATTTGAGCAGGTTGTTTCTTGTTCCCATGTTTCCAAACCTTAGTGATTGGAAACATGGGAACAAGAAACAACAAAAAATGGATGGCACTTTCGCACCATCCATTTCGCAATCTATTCAATATCTGTTTTTAGTAAGTTCTCTCTAATACAAACCAGCTAAAGGCGCGCAGGTTAAGTTTAACCATACTATCACGCAGTAGCGGGTCTATCTTCTTCCAACCCTTCTCCAATATTGCTTTGGCTTCACGCTCGCAAAGTTCAATGGCTTTTACCTTGTCCAATAAACCAACCGCTTCGGCAATCAGTTCCAGGTTATCGGTTTTAGCGCTTACAATTTCCCAAAGGCGCTTGCGGTCTTTCTTTTCAAGCAGGGCCATGGCCTTGGCCACCGGGTAAGTAATTTTACCGGCGGTAATATCTTCGCCCTTGGTTTTAAGATGGTCTTTAAAGCCTTTCAGGTTCAAGGTATCGTCAATAATTTGGAACGATATACCCAATGACTCAAAATAATCGCCCATAGCATCTGTTTGCTCATCGGTTCCTTCGCCCAGCATTACACCAATACGTGCCAGGTAAGCAGCCGGTGCCGCCGATTTTAAGCGGTGGGTGGCAATTACGCGCTTAGCTAATAGCCTGGCTACATTATCGTCTTTCAAGGCTTCAGGCATCATATAATCAAGGCCGTAAATATCCATTGCCTGCCCGCTGTGCGATGCACGCATAGCCTCAAAGTAGGCGTTATAAATCTTCACCTTGCCTTCAAAATCCTTATCTACATTATAAATGCAATACTGGCCCACAAAGTATGCACCGGTACCGCTGTTAATGGCTATTGCATCGCCGTGTACGACGTGTGCTGCCGGTCCGCCGCGGCGTACCAGGCTCTTATCCTGCACATCATCCACCATTAGCGAACCTACGTGCATCAACTCGGGCAAAGCGAGCCAATCAATAGCTACCTGAGAGTTTCCGCCTACAGCATCGCAACAAGCAATGGTGGCGTAACTGCGCCAGCTTTTTCCGCTGCGGTCGGTAATTTCGCGTATAGGGCGTATAAATTTCTCTATGTAAGCCTGCTTATCCAGGCCTTCGGTTAAATGCTTATTACCTTTTTTCGAAACCAGCTCTTCAAACTTTTCCTGGCCAAACTCAAGCGGAAGAATTTTGCGCACCGATGTAAGGGTAGCTTTCGAAACTGCTTTCAAAAACTCCTTCATGTTACTGCTGTTTACAAAGCCGTGGCGCTCGATGTATGCAGGGCCGCTTACTTTTTTGCCCTTCATTTTACCGGTAACGTTCATACGGCCCTCCCAAAAGGCGGGCTTCGAAATTACAGTGGCAAACTCCTGGTTAGGGAAAGCCGAATCGGCAACTACCGATAAGCCAAAATCCGGTGCATCCAGTTTCCAGGCCGATGGGTACTCATTGAAAGTACGCGTGCTGGTCCAAATTTCGCCGGCTGGCTTAAGTGTAAAGTTGGTTGAATAATGGCGCTTACCTTCTTTATCAATCAAAATAATAAACGAACCACAATCTTCACCGGTCTTCAAGTCAATCAAATCGTAGGCGGTAAGCTCGCAACCGTTATCCAGTTGCACGGCTATCCAGTTCCACGATACATCCTTCTTCATATCGTCCTTCGGCTTGTTCTTATCCTGTTGCGGGTGGCAACCAAATTCATGGTCGTACCAACCACTGCCGGTTTTTATCTCCAGCTTTTCTTTCTTAAGTTTTAACGTGCCGGTTACTTTACACTTAGGTATAAAGTAGTAAAACATATCCTCGGCCGATACCCCGCGCACTACCCCGTTATCGCCGTGGCGCACTGGTTTTTTTAGCGGCTTAAAATTAATGTCTACACCCAGTTCAAGCTCTTTGTGGCTAAGGTGCAATTGGTAACTACCATCGGGCAATTTTTTATAGGTATTACCATCGTAGTTTAAGCTAAGCGTGGTATTTGATATGGTAGGGTCTTTCTTTAGCAACTCGTCGGGGTAAGGCATTACACCTTTGCTAAGCATTTCAATAGCTGCGCGTTTAATGTAAGGATCCTTTACCAGTTCGCCTTTTTTCAAGCGCTCCAAACCCAGCTTCGGTGCGCGTTTATCTACCAACGAAACCGTGTGGTATTTTTTTTCTTTTAAATCCGATATACCCCAAATAACTGAGTGGGCGTAGTCGGGCTTGTTTGTTTTTTTATCAAACGCTATTGCGTGGCGGAAAAAAGAGGCAAAAAGCGAAAACTCGCGGCCGTCTTTAACCGTTATGTGCGTATGCATATACCACCACTCGGTAGAGGAGGAAGCATGCGGCAAATCGTGTATTTTTAAATCAATGGGACCATCAACAGGCCAATCGGGGGCGAAAAACTTGGTGGGTTCAGGTGTGCTATTTTTCATTGGCGCGCAAGGAAGTATAAAATTTTGTTCTCAACAAATGTTTTTTTTAAGTATTTGGTTGAGTGAAATCAGTTAAAAAGGTAATTGGTGGGTTAAGGAAAAAGATTTGCTTTGCGGAAGGTTTGTGAGATAAATTATTTTTGGTGCGATGTCGGAGAATGAAAAAGAGATAGCTGGGTTTTCTAAAATGGGCAAACGCGAGAAAATTGCGTGGCTTGCCAAAAATTTCCTGTATGCCAACCCTGTAGAGGTGGTAAAGGAGTTTGCCGAGTATTGGCATGATAACATAGAAGCCCAAAAGCTATTGGATGGCTTTAGCGAAAACACCCTTACCAACTTCCCGGTCCCCTTTGGTATAGCCCCCAACTTTAGAATAAACGACCAGGTTTATGCCGTGCCCATGGTTATAGAAGAGAGCTCGGTAGTAGCTGCTGCTTCTAACTCTGCCAAGTTTTGGCTTAGCCGTGGTGGTTTCAAAGCAGAGGTTTTATCTACCAAAAAGGTGGGGCAGGTACACTTCTTATACAAGGGCAAAAAAGATAAGCTTTTCTCGTTTTTCGATAGTATAAAAGGCGAACTGAAGCAGGATGTAAAACACATTACTGCCAAAATGGAAGAGCGTGGCGGTGGAGTGTTGGATATGGAATTGTTTGATTTTACGGCGCAGCAGAAAGATTATTATCAGCTAAGGGCCTACTTTGAAACGGTAGACAGTATGGGCGCTAATTTCATTAACTCGTGCATGGAGGAATTTGGCAGCGGGCTGCGCGAAAAAATTGTGCAAAGCGACAAGTTTACGGCCGAAGAAAAAGATTTGGAAATTGTAATGTGCATCCTGTCGAACTATACACCGGAGTGTGTGGTACGTGCGGAGGTAAGTTGCAAGGTAAGCGAGTTGGGAACCTTTGAAGGCGGCACCGTAAGCGCCGAAGAGTTTGCCTTTAAATTTGAGCGCGCAGTAAACATTGCCCGAATAGACCCTTACCGCGCTACCACACACAATAAAGGTATAATGAACGGTATCGACTCGGTAGTGTTGGCTACGGGTAACGATTTTAGAGCTGTAGAGGCCTGTGCGCATACTTACGCTTGTAAAGATGGTGTTTACCGCAGCCTTAGTGAATGTAAGGTAGAGAATGGCCTGTTTAAATTTTGGCTTACGTTGCCAATAGCTATTGGTACGGTGGGTGGCCTAACCTCGTTGCACCCTTTGGCCAAGCGCAGTTTAGAGTTATTGGGCAACCCGAATGCCAAAAAGTTAATGGAAATTATAGCCTGCGTAGGCCTTGCGCAAAATTTTGCTGCCCTGCGTTCGCTTACCACATCGGGTATACAGGCCGGCCACATGAAAATGCACCTTACCAATATATTGGCAAGCTTTCAGGCAACCGATGCCGAAGTGGCCAGCGCCAAACAGCACTTTGAAAGCAAAACAGTTAGTGTATCGGCTGTGAGAGAGTTTATAGAAAACAGCCGAAAGGCAGTATGAACCACTTAGGGCACTAAGGACACTAAGCAAGGTTTTTATCGGTAGAGTTATATTTCTTAGTGGTCTTCGTGTTCTTAGTGGTTAAACCGGTATTAAGTATTTATGAGTTTACGAATAACAAAACATAACGATGGGCAATTGATATACGGGCATGGTAAGCTTTTAATTACCGGCGAGTATTTTGTGCTGGATGGTGCCCTGGCTTTGGCGGTGCCTACTAAGTTTGGCCAATCGCTGCGGGTTAAAGAATTACACTCGGCCGATAGTATGCTTTACTGGATGGCGCTGGATAATGCCGGTAAGCCGTGGCTACAACTTACCTTTGATAAAGAAACCTTGAAGTGCTTTGATTCGAATACCAAAGAGGCTAAAGACCTTAGCGGTATATTACAGGCTGCTCGCGCCTTAAACCCTGAATTTTTAAAGGGTGAGAAAGATATTGCGGTAGAAACCCGTTTGGAGTTTCCGCGCAACTGGGGCCTTGGCAGCAGCAGCACATTAATTTATTGCCTTAGCCAATGGGCCGGTGTAAATGGGTATACGCTTTTGCAAAACTCTATTGGTGGCTCGGGCTACGATGTTGCCTGTGCGGGTCATGATACGGCTATACTTTATCGCCTGCTTGCAGATGGTAATGGTAAGCAACCGGAGGTATTCGCCACAAACTGGAAACCTGCTTTTAGCGATAAAATTTACTTTGCCCACTTAGGCAAAAAGCAAAGTTCGCCAGAGGGGATTAAGAACTACCGGCAGCTGTTGAAAGATAAAACACATGGCGTAAGTGAGTTAACTCGTATTGCCGAAGCTGTTTTAAAATGCGATAGCC
Source organism: Chitinophagales bacterium (assembly GCA_044228435.1). Lineage (GTDB taxonomy): Bacteria > Bacteroidota > Bacteroidia > Chitinophagales > LD1 > Bog-950. The sequence goes on along the minus strand of JBGAUW010000024.1, from coordinate 5,364 downwards.
TTAACTTATTTGAAGAGTTAATGAATGAGCATGAGTTATTAGTAGGCTCAGAGTTAAAACAACTGAAAGTAAAAGATAGCTTGTTTGCCGATTACTGGGGTACAGTAAAGTCGTTAGGCGCCTGGGGCGGCGACTTTGTAATGCTTACCAACGATAGGAGCGAAGCAGAGCTTAAGGAATACTTAAAAGCAAAGGAGATTGATACAGTATTTGCCTGGAGCGAAATGCTGATAGGATAAGCAGCAGCAACATTTTATAATGAACACAGCACGCACCAGTTTTTTAGTGGCTTTAATAATGTTTACCTGCTTATGTGGCGTAGTTGCGCAAAACTGTTTGATAGTAGAACAGCGCACTACAAGAGATAATGCTGACGACGAACGTCTTGTAGCCGCCAAAACAATGGTGGTAAAATATCATTATGATAGGTTTGGCCGTTTAGATACCATGGTAAAAGAAACCGGACAGGTTTATACATGGCGCTACATTGCCGATACGGTAGTGCAGCAAACCGGTAACCGCACCAGCCGAACAAACAACACGTATGTAATGAACAGGCAGGGCAATGTAGAGTTGCAGGAAGCGATAACTGATGTGTTTGCTAACGATACCACCGAAGCCAGAATTGCCAGTAATATGGCCGTATACAATTACTTTTACAACGGCGAGGGTAAGCTAGCCGAGATGCTCTCTTACGGCAATGAAGATAACCTGAATACCAAAACCGTTTATAAGTGGGAAAACGGAAATAAAATAGCGGAAGAAGTTGTTGATGCCAAAGGCAAAGTAAGCGAGCGGCTGGTATACGAATACTATGAAGATAAACCCTACCAAAATTTATACCCAACAGCAGTTAACCTGCACGATACGCCACGTAACCTGATAAAAACCAGTAGTGTGCAGGTAAATGGCGTTCCGTTAATGACTCTTACCTTTTTTTATGAGTATAATGCTAATGGGTTAATAAGTAAATTAACAACTGTATCGTCCACCGATAATCATAAATCAGTAACAGAATTCATCTACGATTGCAGGTGAATGAATTTCAATTAATCTTGCAGTATGAAAGAAATTAAAAAGACTACCTGGAGAAGCCCGAGCAACATTGCCCTGGTTAAATATTGGGGTAAAAAAGCCGGTGTGCAAATACCTGCCAACCCCAGCATAAGCTTTACGCTGGAACATTGCTATTCTGAAACATCGGTAGCCCTGCTTGAAAAAGAGGGCAAGGGTAAAGAAATGGAAATGCGTTTTTATTTTGATGGTAAAGCCAATATGGCCTTTCAATTAAAAATGTTCAAGTTTTTCGAGAGCATACAAAAAGATTTTCCGTTGCTGCGCCAGTATGGTTTGCTAATTCACTCTACCAACTCTTTTCCTCATTCATCGGGTATAGCATCCTCAGCTTCGGCTATGAGTGCCCTTTCGCTTTGCCTTTGCGATTTGCAGCAACAGCTGGATAAAAAGAAACTACCGGCCGATAAATTTTTACAACGTGCCTCGGTGTTTGCCCGTTTAGGTTCGGGTAGTGCAGCGCGCTCGGTGTATCCGCTCATTTCGCAGTGGGGTAAAACCAAATCGGTAAAAGGCAGCAGCGATGAGTATGCTATTCCTTTCGAAAAAAACCTGCATAAGGTGTATAAGAATTTTCAAAACACTATTCTTATTGCCAGCAGCCAGGAGAAGAAAGTATCGAGCCGCGTTGGTCACTCGCTAATGAAAACCAACCCGTTTGCTAAAACAAGATATGCGCAGGCTGAAACTAACCTGAAGAATATTATTGGCGCGCTTAAAACAGGCGACCTTGAAAAGTTTGGTGCCATTGCCGAGGAAGAAGCAATGACCTTGCATGCCTTAATGATGTGCTCTTCGCCTTCGTTTATATTAATGGCGCCTTCTACCCTTAGCATGATTGAAAAAATAAGAAGGTTCCGCGAAGAGAGTAAGCTACCGGTTTACTTTACTCTAGATGCCGGCCCTAATATTCACTTGCTTTATCCTGAGAACATAGCCAAGAAGGTGGATAAATTCATTTACGCTGAGCTGGAACAACATTGCGAATCGGGCAAAATGATACATGATAATGTAGGAAAAGGCCCTAAGAAGATAACAGCATAAACTGATATACCTCCGCAGAGTCTCCCGTTTCGGGGGCTTTGGGGGAGCTTTTCATTCAGAATTTTTCATTTGTATTTTAAATTCCCCTTCAGGGGTATATGGCTAAAAAAATCTCTCATAAAATATTCAACTCAAAAATTCTTTTGTTTGGTGAGCACATCATCAATAAAGGGGCTATGGGTTTAGCCACACCGGTAGAACAATACAACGGCGTATTCAAATTTGGCGATTTGAAAAAGGACCGCTTAGCGATGGAGAGTAACAAATCGCTGGAGCTGTTTGCCAAATATTTAATTTACCACGAGCAGGTGTCGGCCCAATACGATACCAACCAAATGCTGGAGGATATTGAGAAGGGCTTATACTTCGATTCTAATATTCCGCAGGGCTATGGCCTTGGAAGTTCCGGTGCATTAGTGGCTGCCATCTACCACCAGTATTTTCAGTTTAGCCGCAAAAATATGTCGGTTACCGATTTAAAAAACCATCTGGCAATTTTAGAGAGTTATTACCACGGTAAAAGCTCGGGGTTGGATGCTATGGTATGCTACCTGAATAAAGCGGTATTGCTTAACAATGGCGAGGTTACCGAAACCTTTGATTTACCCAAGGCGACCAAACCGGCCCTAAAGATTTTTTTGATTAATACCAAGGTGCCGCGCAGCACAGCACCTTACGTGCAACTGTTTTTAGAAAAATGTAAAGAGGCTAAGTTTATGACCACCATAAACCGTAGCCTTATACCTACTACCAATATTGCCATAGAAAGCTTTATGCAGAAGAAGTATGGTGATTTGATGAATTCGGTAAAGCTTATTTCGCAACTGCAATACGATTTGTTGCCCGAATTTATACCCGATAAGTTTAAAGAGGTTTGGCGCGATGGATTGAAGAGCAACGAATACCACTTAAAAATTTGTGGTGCCGGTGGTGGCGGCTTTATTATTGGTTTTGCCAAAGCCGATGCCGATTTGGATTTACTGATTGGCCTTAATACAGAGGTAATTGAGTTGATGAAAATATAGCGGCCTTATCCAATTACAAACCCGGCTTTCTCCATATCCTTCCAAAATGTGGGGTACGATTTTTCTACTACTTCGGGGTGGGCAATTTCAATAGGGCCCAGCAGGGCCAGTGGCGCAAAACTCATAGCCATACGGTGGTCGTTATAAGTGGCAATATGTTCCGTAGGCATTTTAAAGGCACCTTTTAGCTGGTAAAAATCGTATTTGGGTGCGTAGTCGAACTCTATATTCATTTTAGCCAGTTCGGTCTGTAAGGCGGCTATTCGGTCGGTCTCTTTTATCTTTAAGCTATCCAGCCCCGAAAAATTGCAGACAATATTTTTAGCTGCAAACATAGCCGCAAAGGTTTGGGCCAGGTCGGGGTTGTTTAAAAAATTCATTTTCATAAGAGTGGGATGGCTGGCACTTACTTTTCTTAGTAATGCCCCGGTAGTATCGAACTCAGTTGATACACCAAAGCGCTTCATCCAATCAGCTATTTCGCGGTCGCCCTGTATCCAATCGTTACGAAGGCCTTCTAAATAAATCTCGGCTTCATCGGCTAAAAAAGCCACGGAATACCAATACGAAGCTGAGCTCCAATCGCCGCCAATGGTATAGTTGGTAGCCTGTAATTTTGCCGGGCTAATTTGAATGCTGTTGTCGGTCCATTCAAACGGCACACCAAAGTGCTCCAGTATTTTCAGCGTCATTTCTACGTAAGAGCGCGATACCAAACCGGTAGTAAATTTCACGTTCAAACCTTTAGGCATAAAAGGCGCAATAAGCAGTAGCGCAGTTATAAACTGGCTACTTATGTTGCCTTCAATCCAAACCTCATCGTCTATTTTATCCAGCTTAACGGGATGTATTGTCACCGGCGGAAAATCTTCTTCTTCGGTATACCGCACATCAAACCCCATTTCGCTTAGCGCATTTACCAGCGGTGCAATAGGGCGTTGTTTCATTCTATCGCTTCCGGTAATTGTTTTTTGCTGATTAACGGCGGCATAGTAACCCGTTAAAAACCGCATGCTGGTGCCGGCATCCAGTACATCGGCTACCGGTCCATTTTCGGCCAGCAGCTTTAGCATTTGCTGTGTATCGCGCGCGGCCGAAAGGTTTTCAATTTGAATGGTGTTGCCTGCCAGTGCATTTAAAATTAACAGCCGGTTGCTCTCGCTTTTAGAAGCGGGCACACGTATGCCCGTTTTTATTTTGCGGGTAGGGTGCAAAAGGCGGATAAAACTCATGCGCGCTGGCTGTTGTAATACTTTAGTGACTCAATAATTTCAGTTTCCTCAACGGAATTATTAATAGAATAGTTACCTATTCCCTGCAATAAAGTAAAACGATTTTTGCCTAAACTGCTCTTTTTATCCTGTTTTATTAATCCCAGTAGGTTGGCGAATGAGTTTTCGGGTATGGCGGGTAGCTTAAAATAGTGCAAAACCACCCTGGTAACGGTGCTCAAATCTTCGCTGGTTAAAAAGCCAAACTTATGCGAAAGGTAGCTTTCGCATATAAGCCCAATGGCAACTGCCTCGCCGTGCAAAAGCTTTCCGGTTGGGCTATTTAAAAAGTGGCTTTCAACGGCATGGCCTATAGTATGGCCAAAATTTAAGGCCTTTCGGTTGCTTTGCTCTAAAGGGTCTTTTTCTACTATCAGCGATTTAATGTTTACATTCTGCTCTACCTCCTCGTTCCAATTTAACGCAGAAAGCGGGGGCAACTCACTTGAAAGGCGATGAAAAGCTAGAGGGCCGGCTATCAGGTAATGTTTCAAAACTTCGGCAAAGCCTGAGAGCAACTCCCGTTCGGGCAATGTTTTTAAAAAGATGGTATTTATAAAAATGGCTTCGGCCTCGTTAAACAAGCCAATCTGATTTTTAAAACCGTTAAAGTCTATGCCCGTTTTAGCGCCAACGCTGGCATCTACCATAGCCAGTAGGGTAGTAGGTATATTTATAAACTTTATACCACGCTTATAGCAGCCGGCAGCAAACCCGCCCAGGTCGCCAATTACACCACCGCCTAAGTTTATAAGCACGCTTTCCCGGTCGGCATTATGCTTTGTAAGCGCATTCCATACTAAGGTACAAGTGGCAAGTGTTTTATTCTCTTCTCCGCTTTGTATTTGTATAAGTATATGCGCGGGTAAGGCAGGTTTAACTAAGGGGTAGCAATGCAAAAGCGTGTTTTCATCTGCAAGTATAAATACCTGCGAGAATGAATTAGCTGA
>JBGAUW010000023.1:0-80164 GCA_044228435.1 Chitinophagales bacterium | reverse complement strand
ATTGTAGCCCAGAGCAACCCCTACAAATGTATGCCCCGGCGACCCTGTTAACCTGAATATAGTTACCAACCCCCAAAGTTGCGGGCTGGCACAAACGCCTTGCAACGGGCATGTAGTAGAAGCCATTATTGGCACAGGCACAGGCACTACACCCGCTACCCCTACACAATATCCTACCATTTACGGGCACTACAGTAATAGCGCCCGCCACCAGTTTTTATACCTGCAAAACGAGTTAATAGCTTTAATAGGTTCGGGCGGAACTATTGACAGCATAGCTTTTTACATGGTACCCGTAAATGCTGTGCGCGATACTATGAAGAACTTTGAAATTAAGTTTGTCTGCACGCAGGCTGCCGACCTTACCAGTTGGCAAAGTAATCTGGCCACTGTATTTTCTGCTAAAAATGTTCCGCTGGGCACCACAGCCGGATGGATTACTCACAAATTAGATTTTCCGTATGACTGGGATGGAACCAGCAACCTGGTAGTAGATGTTTGCTTTAATAACCCACCGGTTAGTCCATCGGCGTTGAACAAAAGAATGCAGTATACACCTACGGCTTTCCAATCGGTATATTATACCCGCGGCAGCAGCAGCCAGTGTGGCAACACCGGAACACCGCAAACCAGCGTAAATAGGCCAAATGCACGCTTTAGTGTTTGCGTAACCGATGTAGTGGTCTTACCTATTAGCTGGACACCTGCAACAGGGGCCACTGCACCCAATCCATCTAATATTGTAAACCCGGTTGCAAACCCTAAAACGCCGCAGGTTTATGGTGTAGATGTAACCTCGGCCAACGGCTGCCATACCAACGATTTTGTGTTTGTTAATGTTGACACCTCGGTGCGCCTTTACGCCTACCCGGCCGATACTTTTTTCTGCTCGCCGGTACCTATACAATTAACTACCCAAACATTCGGCTCGCCACTTCCGGGCAATACTTTTACTTACACCTGGACTAATCTTACAACCAATACTGCGGCCGGAACAGGCCCATCAATAACTGTAACGCCCGCGGGCAATACCGATTACCTGGTTACATTAACCGGGGCAGCCTGCACTTTGCCTGATGCCTGGTGCACGTCGTAGCAGCACCAGCATTCCCGTTACTTTAATAATCGACTCTATAAGCTGTTTTGGCGCTAACGATGCAGTACTGCACGCCATACCGGCAGGTGGCAGCCAGCCCATCAATTACTTATGGAGTAATAACGCAACCAGCGGGTCGATAGTAAATCTTGCACCAGTGCTTTATTCGGTAACTATAACCGATGCGCAAACGTCAACAGGAACCGCAACGCAACCATTACAGCCCACACACTAGTTATACTGCTAACTTTACCAATATACTTTGTAATGGCGATAATAATGGCACTATAACCATTAGCCCTACAGGCGGCACACCGGCATATACTTACCAATGGGCTCCCGCACAACCAAATGATTCTGCCCTTACCGGGTTAGCCGCAGGTAACTACGCTGCGTAACCCAGTTATCGACCGGCACAATTGCACCGTAAGTGCAGCCTCTACCGTGAGCAAATCCACCGGCACTAATAGTAACTGTTACTACTACCAACACCAGTTGCGATGTAAGTAACGACGGCACTGCCGCTTTTAACTCAACCGGAGGTACTCCACCTTATACCTATAATTGGGCAGGGCTTTCAAGTACCGTTACTAACCTAAACAGCCTGGATGATGGCAATTACCAGGTAACAGCTACCGATGCAGGCAATTGCACAGCAACCGCAGCATTTGTTATAGATACAATTTACGTTTTGCACATTTCCATACCTACCACTACCAATGCATCTTGCTTTGGTGTGGCAGAGATGGAGCAGCTACTGTAGCAACTGCAAATGGCACTGGACCATTCGCTTATTTATGGGACCCTGCAACCAACAGTTGCTAATGCTACCGGCCTTAGTGCAGCTACTTATACAGTGGTGGTTACCGACGCTAAAAATTGCATAGCCTCAGATTCGGCCACCATTACAGAGCCTGCCGAAATAGTATTGGTATTTAGCCATACCAATCCGTTATGCTCTGGCATTGCTAATGGCCAGGTAAGTGTAACCGCTACAGGCGGTAACGGCACTTTTACCTACGATTGGGATTATTTACCAGGCGCACCGGATAACAATACCATAAGTGGTATTGAGGCGGGTATTTACAACGTTACGGTAACCGATGGCAACAATTGCAGCATTGCAGGTGCCGATACATTGCTTAATCCGCCATCGTTAAATGCTGCCCTTATTAATAAAAATGAAATTACCTGTGCCAATGCCCTGGATGGCTCGGTAGAGGTTTCAGTTAGCGGCGGCACACCACCCATCGCTTTTATATGGACAAACAGCTCTGTAAGCCCTATAATAAGCAATCTTGCACCGGGCACTTATTCGGTTACAGTTAGCGATGTTAACGGATGCGATACTTCCCTAACCGTTGCATTTACGGCGCCTCCATTAATTTCGGTAGATGAGTTAATTATCGATTCAGTTTCGTGCCCGGCCTACACCGATGGTGCGATACAAATTTCGGGTACCGGTGGAACCCCCGGCAGCCCTGCCCCCTACGAGTATTCTATTGACGGAACCAATTTCTTCGCCTCCGAAAAATTTATAAACCTGCCCGCAGGCGCTTATAAGCTTATCATCCGCGATAGCGAAGGGTGCACGTTAGATACCACCGTTCAGGTTTTTGAACCAATAAAACCGGCGCTTACTATCTTACCGCAGGATAGCACCATTGACCCGGGCGAAACCATTACTCTTTTTAGCAGCTTAAGCGACTATACCACCGCCGATATCCATTTGTATTCGTGGTCGCCATTTAATGGCTTAAACTGCACCGATTGTGCAACCGTATTAGCCACACCATACACCACTACCAGCTATACTTTAACAGTAAATTATTTAGAGGGTTGCAGCGTTTCGCAAACTGTTACCGTCTATGTTGGAAATGGGGATGATTTTTACGCCCCAAATGCTTTTACCCCGAACGGCGATGGCAATAATGATGTATTTGCCATATATGGTGCTGGCCTGGCAAAAGCCAGCCTGCAGATATTTAACCGCTGGGGCGAAAAAATATTCGACTCGGCCAACCAATGGTTAGGTTGGGATGGAACATATAAAGGAACACAGCAAAACCCGGGAGTTTATACCTACCAGGTGCAGGCTGTATACCTGAACGGAAAAACGAAAGAAAAGAAAGGAACAGTAACTTTAATACGTTAAAATAGAATTTGTAATAATAAAGAGAGAATTCCGTTGTATAATGCAGCCGTAAAGCACAATGGATTTAACGAAACTTTTTCGCTTTTTAGCCGAATAATAGAAGTGGAATAGTGTGTTAAATTATATTTTTTGAATAAAAATTTTGCCGAACCGAAATTTTTCTATTTTTAGTCATCTATTAAACCGAGATAAATGAAAAAATTTGTACCCATTATTCTTCTTGTAGCAGCTATGTTCAGGGCTTCTGCGCAAGATCCACACTTCTCTCAATTTTATATGGCACCATTGTATTTGAACCCGGCTATGACGGGTGCATTCGATGGTAACTATCGTGTAACCGGCTTGTTCCGCGGCCAGTGGGGAGAAATTTTACGCAACGAGCAAACACCCATGTATCGCACGTATACATTCTCTGCCGACTTTAGAACGAATAAAGGTTTTGCGAAGGGCGATGCCTTTGGTTTTGGCGCTTCTTTTGTAGGCGATCAGGCCGGTGAATCCAGATTTGGTTATAACGTTGGTGGTATAGCTTTGGCTTACCACAAATCGCTTAACTCGCGCAACACCAATTACCTTGCATTAGGTTTTTCATCACAAATTTTTCAGCAGACAATCGATTTTTCGCGCCTTCAATTTGGCAGCCAGTGGGATGGCAATGCTTACAACTCGTTATTACCAACCAATGAATTTTTGGTATCTAACAAGTTTATGTATTGGGACATTAATGCCGGCTTAATGTGGTATATGAAAATTTCGAAAAGAGTAAGTGCCTATGCTGGTGTTTCGGCTTTTCACTTAAACCGTCCTGCTATTTCTTTCCTTGGCGATAAGAATGTTAGATTGAATATGAAGTTTGCCGGCCATGGCGGTATTCGCTTCCCTATAAAAGGCAGATTTGATATGCAGCCTAAATTTATTGTAATGGGCCAGGGCAAATCAATTGAAATGATTTTAGCTACCGATTTCCGCATTCTGTTTGAAGAAAGATACCCGGATGGCGACCACTTTAAAGTGGGTGCTATGTTCCGTATGGTAGGTGGCGATGCTAACGCACCATGGAGAGATAAGAGAATGGTTGCTGAATCTGTAATACTTAATGCTGGCGTTGTTTGGCATGGTATAGAGTTAGGTGTAGCTTACGATATAAACGTTTCTCAACTAATCAGCGGTTCTAAATCAAACGGAGGCTTTGAAGTTGGCCTTGCTTACATTGGCAAATGGAAAAAGAGAGGACCTCAAACTATCTACTGCCCTCGCTTCTAAGTTTAACTTAAAATCATATAAAACGTCCCGTTGGCAAATTTGCTGCGGGACGTTTTGATTTTATCCCCTATTACTCGTTAAATTAATTTACGTTCGCAATATGGATTCGATAGATATATTGTTGCTGCCGGTTTACATGGTCCTCATCTATATTATTGCCATCCAGATAAAGAACCGCAACGCTAAAGACCCACTATACCAGCGTTATTTTATCAGGGGTTTGAATTATAAAATGTTCGGCTCTATTTTTTTCGCCCTTATTTACCTGCTATACTATAAAGGTGGCGATAGTATTAACTATTACCTGTGTTCAAAACCGCTCTATAACCTTGCCTTTAAATCGCCCGACAAGTTTTTTGCTTTTGTATTTGATATGTCCAGCGCGTATCCTAACGAAGGTTGGTACGACTGCTGGCTGATTGGAGTTGACTTTTTATTGCGCTCTAATACCACCCTAACGGTAATAAGGGCTACTTCGCTTATCAATCTCTTTTGCTTCAACAGCTACGTGGTTGATTGTATAGTTGTAAGCTTCATGTCGTACATTATCATTTTTAAAACATTTAAACTTTTTGTTTCCATATACCCTATGTTGGAAAAAGAGTTTGCCGTAGCCTTTTTAATGATACCCTCCGCTATTTTCTGGGGCTCGGCAGTGGGTAAAGATGTAATGATGTTTAGCGGGGTGCTGTATTTTTTTTATTGCTTTTATAACCTTGTAATTTTAAAAAAGAACATTGTAGCAAACGTAATTAAGTTGGCTCTTACAGCCTACCTTATAAGTTTAATACGCGGCTTTCTTATTATTACGCTGGCGCCAAGCCTTATTTTAATGGCGGCCATTTACTATCGCAACGCATTACGCAATCCGGTTTTCAGGTTTTTAGCCTTACCAGTATTTTTAGGTGGTGGCGCGGTGGCCTCCTACTTTTTTATCCAAAACATCGGGCACACCATGCAATCCTATAACCTGGATAGTATGCAAAAAATAGCCGAAGGTTTTAAAAGCTGGCACACTTACCTGGGCGAAACTACAAGGGGCTCATCCTACTCACTTGGCGATGTAGATTATACAACCGCGGGCATAGCCCGCAAGGCGCCCCTGGCAATTCTTATTTGCCTTTTTGGCCCCTTTGTTTGGCAAATACGCAATGCGGTAATGCTTATGTCGGGGGCAGAGAGCATCCTTTTTTTATACTACTTTGTAAAAGTATTTATAAACGTAAAGGCCTATCGGGCGCTGGGCATCATTTTTCGCGACCACATAATTATGTTCTGCATACCCTTTGTATTAATTATTGCCATGGCCATAGGGCTTACCAGTTTCAATTATGGGGCATTAGTTCGTTATAAAATTCCTATTTTACCTTTCTTTGCAGTATTAATTGCTGTAACCCGTTACAGAATTAATGTAGCCCGAAACGATTAATATTTTTACCCATGATTCCTGTTACCAAATCCTTTTTGCCACCCTTTGAAAAGTATGTTACCTATTTAGAAGGAATTTGGCAGCGCGCCCATTTAACCAATAATGGCCCTTTATTAACCGAATTAGAAGAGAAGCTAAAAAAGCATTGCGAGGCTAAAAACTTTATTTTTTTAAACAATGGCACCTCGGCCCTGCAAATAGCTATAAAGGGATTTGATTTAAAAGGCGAAATTATTACCACTCCCTTCTCTTATGTAGCCACTACATCTTCTATAGTTTGGGAAAACTGCACGCCCGTTTTTGCCGATATAGATGAAAAGACGCTAAACATAAGCCCTGAAAATATTGAAAAGGTAATTACCCCCAATACATCAGCCATTATAGCTACGCACGTATACGGAATACCTTGCGATGTAGATGCCATTGCAAAAATTGCTAAAAAGCATAACCTGAAAGTAATTTACGATGCCGCCCATGCCTTTGGTGTAAAGTATAAAGATACCGCACTTACTAATTACGGCGATGCTTCTACCTTCAGTTTTCATGCAACCAAGCTTTTTCATAGTACCGAAGGTGGCGCTATAATAACTAACGATGAAAAGGCAGCCCATATATTCTCCTACCTCCGTAATTTTGGCCACAAAGGCCAGGAAGATTTCTGGGGCCTTGGTATTAATGCCAAAAACTCCGAGTTCCATGCAGCTATGGGCTTATGTGTATTACCTTATGTAGAAGATATTATTGCCAAGCGCAAAGAGCTTTCGGAACTGTATGATGAGTTGTTGGTAAAAACAAAACTGGCCATTAGAAGACCTCAAATACCAACAGGCACTGACTATAATTATGCTTACTACCCTGTAATATTTGAGAGCGAAAAAACCCTTTTAAGCGTGCGCGATTCGCTGAATGCAGATTTTATTTACCCCCGCCGCTATTTTTACCCAAGCTTATCCGAGTTACCTTATGTAACGCGGCAAAGTGTGCCTGTAAGCGAGGATATATCGGCCAGGGTGCTTTGCCTGCCACTTTATTATGAACTTGAAACCGACCAGGTAAAGCGTATATGCCAGATAATAAGCAACGTGTTGCGTTTTGAAGCATAGATAGCCGCAGGTTCTCAAAAAAAAAGATAGTTTAGGGCTTCTTAATTAAGCGATGGGAAACAATGAATTAGAGCAGGAGTGGTCGCAGGTTATAGAGCCCACATCAAATCCGTTTACACTTAACGTTGGCGAGCTGTGGCGCTACCGTGATTTGATTATTCTTTTTGTAAAACGCGACTTTGTTTCGGTTTATAAGCAAACCGTACTTGGGCCGCTTTGGCATTTTTTACAGCCTCTATTTACTACCCTTGTTTATTGGATATTTGGTGGCCTTGCCGGATTGCCTACCGATGGGCTGCCGCGCATACTTTTCCTATTAACCGGTGTGGTTATTTGGAACTACTTTGCCGCCTGCCTTACCAAAACATCTAACACGTTTATAGGTAACGCGCACATTTTTGGTAAGGTATATTTTCCAAGGCTTGCTATTCCTATTTCGGTCATCATCTCTAACCTGATGAGCTTTTTCATCCAGCTATTACTGGTAGTGCCGTTTTTGGTTTATTACCTTAGCCAAATACAGCCTAATGCTTTTTTGCTGGCCCTGCCTTTTTTGATAATAGTAATAGCCATGATGGGCCTCGGCTTTGGTATAATAGTATCGTCGCTTACCATTAAATACCGCGATTTGGTTTACCTCATCTCTTTTGGCGTTCAACTGGCCATGTATGCGGCACCTGTTATTTATCCGCTGTCTATGATACCAACCCGTTTCCGTGGTATTGCTTCGCTTAATCCCCTTACGCCGTTAATTGAGGCGTTTAGATATGCACTAATGGGCCGCGGCACATTTACAGCACAAAGTATTTTATACAGCACTGTTTTTGCGTTTATAATTCTACTTATAGGCATAGTGCTGTTTAACAGGGCCGAGAAAGATTTTATGGATACCGTATAGAAAAAGTATGAGCACAGTAATTAAAGTAGAAAACGTTTCGAAGGTTTACAACCTGGGTACCATTAGCTCGGGCACCCTGGCCGAGGATGTAAACCGTATGGTAGCCCGCGCCTTTGGCAAAGAAGACCCGCTTAGAAAAGTAACCCACCTGGAGGCCAATAGCAACATACACATTGCGCTGCGCGATGTAAGTTTTGATGTAAAGGATGGTGAAGTATTAGGCATAATTGGAAAGAACGGAGCAGGAAAAAGCACCCTGTTAAAAATTCTTTCGCGCATTACAGCGCCTACATCGGGCGCCATAAAAATGAAGGGGCGCGTAGCCAGTTTGCTGGAGGTTGGCACAGGTTTTCACCCGGAGCTTTCGGGCAGGGAAAATATATTTTTAAACGGGGCCATACTGGGTATGACCCGCAATGAAGTAGCCCGTAAATTTGATGAGATAGTAGATTTTAGCGGTGTAGAGAAGTTTATAGATACACCGGTTAAACGCTACAGTAGCGGTATGTATGTGCGGCTTGCGTTTGCGGTGGCAGCACACCTGGAACCAGAGATTTTAATTGTAGATGAAGTGTTGGCGGTTGGCGATGCCGACTTTCAGAAAAAGTGCCTGGGCAAAATGAAAGATGTATCGGCCAACCAGGGCCGAACCGTTTTGTTTGTAAGCCATAATATGACGGCCGTAAAAAACCTTTGCAACCGTGGTATATTTTTAAGGCAGGGGCAAATACTGCAATCCGGCACGGCCGATGAAGTAGTGGCCTATTACCAAAGCCACGAGTTTAACGATAGCTTTGTACAAAACTGGGAATACGAAACGGCCCCTGGCAACGATAAAATAAAAGCAAAGAGCGTAAAGGCCATACCCTATTTAAAACCCGGGCAGGATGCTATTACACCCGATACGGCTATAGATATTGAATACGAATTTTGGAATGAAATAGACGACACCCCTATTAACCTTAGCTTATTTGTAAACAATATATCCGGCGAACCAATTTTTAATATCCACTCGCCATTAGTAAAGTTGAATAAAGGCCTGCACAAGGGAGTTTGTAAAATACCGCCTAACTTATTGAACGATGAGTTGTATACCATTTCGATTATGACGGTGCAAAACATGGAAACCATGCTGTTTAACATGGAGCACATAGTATCTTTTGAAGTGGTAGAAAACCGCGAAGCAACCGGCTGGCATGGTAAATGGCCTGGCTATGTAAGGCCACAATTAGATTTTACACTGCAATAACGCTGTTATGAATATCCTGCTTATATCTGATAATAAATTTTTGATTGAAGCCTTCCATAATCTTGTACAAAAAAAAGGATTGTCGGGCCAGCATTCATTCAGTTATGTGTGCAGCCCGGTAAATAAAAGTTTGTTAGCGGATACTTCTTTGCCGGTTCCATTGGGCAGCATAGACATGAAAAACGATTACCGTGAATTAATTGGAAAGTATGAACTTATATTCTCGTTGCACTGCAAGCAGTTGTTTCCGGCAGAGTTGGTAAATAAGGTGCGCTGCATTAATGTTCACCCCGGGCTTAACCCGTATAATCGCGGGTGGTTTCCGCAGGTGTTTTCTATTTTGAATGGGAAAAAGGCAGGCGCCACTATACACGAAATAGATGAGGAGTTAGACCACGGCGCAGTAATAGTACAAAAAGAAATAACTATTGAAGCACACGATACTTCGTTAACCGCTTATGAAAAAATTCAGCAGGCCGAAGTTGAATTATTAGATGAGCACCTGGAGGCTATTATTGCCAACACGTACCAATCATTTTTACCCGCCGAGGAAGGAAACGTAAACCTGAAAAAAGATTTTAATGCCTTGTGCAAAATTGATTTAGATAAACAGGTTACCATGAAAGAAGCGATAGATTACTTAAGGGCTATGACGCATGGCGATTATGCCAATGCCTGGTTTACCGATGCCAGCGGCAAAAAAGTTTATGTAAAAATTACGCTGCAATAATTTTACCCATACCAGTAAATTGCAATAGCCCAAATACAATTTAATTGCTGCATGACGCCTAAACTTAGTATTTGCTTAATTACTTATAACCACGAAAAATTTTTGGCGCAGTGCCTGGATGGTATTATTGCGCAGCAATGTAACTTTCCTATTGAGATAGTTATTGGCGAAGATAAATCCACCGACAGCACACCGGCTATAATTGAAGCCTATAAGAATAAATACCCCGAACTTATACACCTTGTAACCTCTGAACAAAATGTAGGAATGGTGCAAAACTGGCGCCGCACTATCAATGCTGGCAGGGGCGAATACATAGCTATTATTGAAGGTGATGATTTTTGGACATCGCCTTTAAAACTGCAAAAGCAGGTAGATTTTTTAGATGCGCACCCCGACTTTGCGCTTAGCTTTCATGATGTAGATGTAATATTTGGCCCCGGGGTACCCGAGGTTGATTCGCTTACACGTTTTAAGGGCGAAACCGTATTTACCATAGAAGATATAATTACCCGCAACTGGTTTGTGCCCACCTGTAGTATAGTGATAAGAAAAAGTATGCTGGCCGATTTTCCGGAATGGACAAAACCATTAAAAGCAATTGACCTGGTAGTGCAGCTAATGGCAACCAGCAACGGCAAGGCTGGTTACATAGCAGAAAAAATGGGCACCTACAGGATACATGCCGCTGGCCAATCGCAGGTACAGTGGCTGGGCCGTGAGAATATTATAGAGTTTACATTTATAGAGATATTGAAAGGCTTTGATATTTACAGCAAGGGTAAATACAAAACAGCTATTAATGAGCGGTTGCAAAGGGCAGGAAAAATGCTGCTGGCTAAAAACAATCCTTATTCAAAGTATTATTTTAAAGCTATGTTTGAATTAATCCGCTTAAACCCTGCGCAAAATATTTCGTTGGTAAAAGACTGGATAATTTTAAATTTAGTGCCAAACAGTGTATACCGATTATATAGGAGGGTGAAATAATGAATGCAAGCGGGGTATCTATACTAATATGCACCTTTAATGGCAAAAAAAATCTGTCGCCTACTTTAGAGCATTTGGCAGTACAAACCGCTATAGGGCTGATAGCAATGGAACTGTTGGTAGTAGACAATGCCTCTACCGACGGCACTGCTGATTTTGCAAAACAAAAGTGGGAAAGCTTAGGTTCACCATTCCCTTTAACCCTTTTGTCGGAACCACGACCCGGTAAAGGCAACGCTTCTGTAATGGGCTATTCAGCCTGTAAGTATGAAATAATTATTGTTTGCGATGATGATAACTGGCTGCGTAACGACTATGTAAAAAACGCCTGGGATATAATGGAAGCAAACCCCAGCGTTGGCGTATTAGGTGGCAAAAGCCAACCCTATTTTGAAGATAAAGAACCTGCCTGGTTTAAAACACAACAACAAATTTTTGCCACAGGCGAACAGTTTCCATCTAACGGTATACACACGCATAACGGTTTTTTGTGGGGAGCGGGTATGGTATTTAGAAAAACCGCCTGGGATATTTTAAAAAAAGTGGACTACTCGTTTTTTTTAAATGAACAGCGCAGCGGCAAATTAAACTGGGGCGGCGACGATACCGAACTTTGCGAAATGATAACCGTGTTAGGGTATGATTTATATTACAGCAACACCCTAAGCCTGCAGCACTACATGCCCGCTAAGCGCATGACCAAAGAATATTTAGAGAGCCGATATTTTGGCTCAGGCCGTTCGCGCATATACATGTATGCTTACATACACTGTCGCACCAGTAATGAAGTACCCGGCAAGCAGTTAAAATATCCGCTTTGGTTAGATAAGTATATACACAAAACAAAAGAGCGCCTGCAGACAATGCCAAAAATGCTTGGCAAATCGAAAACGGAAGTAGACCCCGAAGTACTTAGCTATATAGCTTTAAAAGGAGAGCTGTTTGAGCTATGGCGAATAAAAAATGGCTATAGCGAAATATTTGAAAAGATATTTGCATTAAAGAATCGTATTGCAGATTATAAAAAGGGGCAGAAAGAAACGGGAGGGGCTGTAAAATGAAAATCTGTATCGTTTCTAACTTTAAGCCCTCCGGCTATGGCGAAAGCACCAGGCCGGGACAAATGGCAAAATATCTGCACCAAATGGGGCACGACATATTGCACATTTGCGATACCGATGAAACCATTGATGGAATTAAACACCTGCATATTGCACGCAATACATGGCAGCCCGGCGGCTTAAATAAAACAGTAGCGTTTATTAAAAACTATTTAACCATAGCGCTTTTTAACCCCGATTTTATTTATGTGCACCAGTTTAACAACGCCGAGTGGGCCGTGCAAACGCGGCTGTTTAAAGGCCGCCGGATTGTGTTTGATGCGCACACAAGTTCGTTCTTAGAGCATTTACACTTTAAGGTAGATAAAAACCTGTTGGATGAGGTAATACGTCGCGAAGGTTTTATTTGCCGTAAAGCAGATTTTATTATTGCCGCCTCGACCGAAACGAAAGAAGTATTGCAAACCCAATATAACTTAGAACCCAATAAACTGGATGTTGCCGGCAATGCTACCAATATAAAACCCGTAGAAACATTAGCGCCGCTTAACACTACCCAATTTACCATACTGGCTACATTACCCCAGGACGGTTTTGAATCGAATAAAATGGCGCTGGATATGTTGTTGGCTATAGCTACTAAAGTTTACAGCATTAACAGCGCTGTAAAATTCCATGTAGTAGGCGGTGGCAAAATGCCGCCTTCTCCCCCACCCAATGTAATTTATCGCGGCTATGTACCCGACTTGCGCGAAGCTATATTGAACGCCACTATATGTATGATGGCCTTTCCGGAAGATGCCGTTTGCGGGGGCGCACGCAATAAATTTTGCGATTATATAGCACTGGCTAAAACCGTAGTAACTACACCCGAGGGCTTAAGAGGAATGGAAGTATTGGAGCACAACAAAAACTGTGTGGTGGCAAACGACGTGGACGGACTTGTTGCAGTTATTACTGAATTAGCCCATAACCCTGCTAAAATTGAAGCTATAGAAAGAGAAGTATTTACCATAAGGCATTATTTTAACTGGGCCGACCGGGCTAAAAAAGTAGAAAGTATATTTAAACGTTTGCTGAACTAATGAACGCACCCGCTATTACCGTTTTAATGCCCGTATATAATGGCGAAAAATATTTGCGCGAGGCTATTGATAGTATACTGAATCAAACGTTTAAAGATTTTGAATTTTTAATCATCAACGATGGCTCAACCGATAGCACCGAGCAAATTATTTTAAGCTATACCGACCCGCGCATACGCTATGTAAAGAACGAAGCCAACCTTAAGCTGATAGCTACCTTAAATAAGGGTTTCGATCTTGCCCGCGGTAAATATGTAGTAAGAACCGATGCCGATGACACCAACCATCCGGATAGGCTAAAGTTGCAGTATGAGTTTATGGAAGCGCACCCCGAAGTAGGTTTACTGGGTACCGGTTTTGAAACCTTTGGCGAAAACCAACCTGTTAAGCAAGTGGTGTACTCGTCAAGCCATAATATTATTTGCTTTAGACACCTATACCAAATACACCTTTCGCACGGCACCTCTATTTTCAGAATGAGTGTGGTTAAACAGCACCAATTATACTTCGACCCTGCTTATGCCCATGCCGAAGATTATGAATTGTGGACGCGTTTTTCTGCGGTAAGTAAATTAGCTAATATTCCACAGGTACTGTATAGAGTAAGGCACCACGAACACGAAGTAAGTAAACTGCACAGCGATGTACAGCAGAGCAATACCCTGCGCATTGGGCAAAACCAATTTAAAAAAATGGGGGCCGCATTAAGCCCGGCCGAAGCTGAACTATTTATAAAATTGGCGCACTACGAATACGAGGGCACCGAAGCCTACATAAAAGCCGCACGCAGTTTACTCGAAAAACTAACGGCTGCCAACGATAGAAGTGGCCTGCTCGATAAAGATTTTTTCAGGCAACAAATGGGCACCTTTTGGTTTAACGTAACCTACAACGGCACAGCAGCAGGCTTAATTGCCTTTAACCAGTTTAATGTATCGGTACTAAGCAATTACAAACCATTAAGTATAATTGACAAGGCTAAGTTTTTTATAAAAGCTTTGCTTAAACGATAAGTATGAAACCATTTTTTAGCATTGTAGTGCCCACTTACAACCGCGCACATTTGATAGCTAAAGCTATTGATAGTGTAATGGCACAAACCTATGCCGACTGGGAACTACTTATTGTGGATGATGGCAGTAAGGATAATACGCGCGAAGTAGTTACGGCCTATACCGACCCGCGTGTAAAATACATTTACCAGCAAAATGCCGAGCGCAGTGCTGCCCGCAACAATGGTATTAAACAAGCGCTGGGCACCTACATTTGTTTTTTAGATAGCGACGACTACTATTTACCTAACCGCTTACAATTGCTTTACCAGGAACTTGAAAAAAGAAACTTTCCGGTAGCGGCTTTTTATACCGGGTTGGTGTTTGATGTAGATGGAGTGCTAAGCAATTTTGAGCAACCACTGGCCGAAACTGCAACACTCGATTATATTGCCACCTCTACCATTCACAGCCAACAAGCCTGCATACACGCAACCATATTAAAGCAGTTCAACTACGATACAGCCTTTCATATTGGCGAGGATATGGAGCTTTGGCTGCGCATAGTAGATAAATATCCATTCTATTATTTCGACAATCAATTCACCGTGGTAGTGCTGGAGCACGATAACCGTTCGGTTAATATCCGCAAATACAACACATACCCCGATAGATTGAGAATGCTGCAGCGCGTTTTTTCTGATAGCCACCCCGGTAAAAACATTTCGGCTAAAATTAAACGCGAGTTAATAAGCACATCTTACTTTGGCATAGCCAAATACTTTATTTATACAGGTAAGAGGTGGCAGGCGGTGCTTTACTTATTACGCGCTATATTTACCGATATGGGTAGTGTACAAAACAAATATCGTCTTAACCTTATTATTCACCTGATTATACGCAGGGTATCTGACCAAAAAATGGAGGAGCTTTTAGGCACACAGGTAAGCTAATGAACCGCACCATTAACATAGCGCCCGGTATTGAAATGTTTGCCTATCCGCATCCGTACAAAGCCTGGCTATGCATATCCAACGACCCTGACAATACTAACCTTGACAATTGGAGACAATTAGATGCCTTTATATGGAAAGAATTGAAGCTGCCTTTTGGCGATGCTATTTTTCTTAAGTCGTTCAACCAAAACTTACCCGACCAGGTAAGTTTTGAAAGCAATAAGGAAATTCTTACCGCACACCCGCACGACTCATTGCATTTTTGGGGCGATTACCAACATGCCCGCAAAAGAGCTTTCGACCGCACCGATGCCGAAGAAGCAGCCAAAACCTTAAAGCAAAATAATTTCACGCCACGCGTTTGGGTAGACCACTCCAACAGTCGTGCTAATTTTATACATGCCTCTACCGAAGGCTCGAGGCCCGTGGTTAAAGATTCTTCCGGGGTGGAGTATACGAACTTCATGTATAGTTTAGATATTGCCTACAATTGCGGCATACGGTATATATGGTATGGCGATATCACACCGCATATAGGGCAGGATACTGAATTTTCTTATACCGAATACTTAAAGTCGCACGAAGTAAGTTCGGCCAAGCGTTCGTTTTATAGTTTGCTAAAACCGGTATTAAAAGGCCCGCGGTTAAAAAAACTAATTCCGGCTGTAAAGCACAACAACCAGCAAATCTGGCCGCACCGGTTTCCCGATGGCCGTACGCTTTATTGCTTTAACCGCTATGGCACCTGGCCCGATGCGGATATTGATGGCTTAGCCCTGGTTATAAGCTCCGAACAAATAAACGATTTGTTGAACAGGCAGGGCACCTGCGTAGTATACACGCACCTTGGCAAACGCAAGCCAAACAGAAATAACGAAGCAGAACACATACCGCCAGCAACCAAAAAAGCATTGCAAAACCTGGCCGATCTGTACCGGCAAAAACAATTAATGCTTTCCCCCATTTCCAGCCTTCTGGATTATCTGGTTTTACGTAATAATGTAACTTATAATACCGGCCTAAATCAGCTGGAATTTAAATCAGATGGAATTCGCTTTGAGAAGCTTACTCAAGAAGATTTAAAGGCACACACCTTCAGTTTTTATGCCGGTAAAGCCTTTGCTGGTGTTAAAACGGTTGTAGATGGCAATGCCATTACATCGCAGGTAAAAGAAACAGAGCCGGGTATATATTCAGTTACTTTTGCTTAAGCAGAGAATCTACCGCCTTCACCATTTCATTATAATTTACATCGGCGCTGTACTTATTGTGCCAGGTATTATAAGCGCTTTGGCGCATGGTATTATACTGTTCTTCAGTCAATGCCCAAAAATTGAGAATAGACTTTTGCACCTCCGTTGCATTTGGGTAAGGTGAAAGCAGAAAACCATTTTTGCCATCTTCTATAATTTCCGCTACACCGCCCACGTTAGTTCCTATAACGGGAACACTGTAGCTCATAGCCTCCATCATGCTAACGGGTATACCCTCTGTTTCGCTTACATTTAAAAACAAATCAAAGTTCTTTTCCGCATACAGCCGGAACAAATCTTCCTTGCCCGTTTTACCTAAAAAGGTGAAGGAGATATTAGCATGCACTCCTAGCTTATTAGCTGCGTACTTTTTTATCGCTTCAAAATCGGCTTCATTTTGGTTACTGTGGCCTGCGTGATACCATTCAATGGTTACATCGCTAATTAAAGCCAGGGCATCTATAATCAAATCTACGCGCTTAATTTTTTGAATATAGGCTACACTAACAATACGTAACACGTTTTGCTTCTTCTTTTCAGTTACCGAATCTGGTCCTTTAATACCAATACGGCTTATAGAAAGTCTTTCCTGCTCCTTTAGGTTTATACCATGCTTTGCCACAAAATAGTTGCGGGCATTTTCTGAGATAAAGAATAAATGATTCAACCCTTTAAAAATATATTTGGCAAAAGGGTGATAGCCCACCGGGCTTCTGTCGAAGTAAACATCCTGCGAGTGTGCTTTGCTAATTACCTTTACCCCGGCATTCTCCTCTTTAAGCATAACGGATGCCATGGTGCTTTCTATCATCCAATAGGTATATATAAGCAGGTTGTTTTTATCTAATTGCTGCTCCTCTATCACCTTTTCTAAAAAATCTTTGGTGGCTAAGGCTCGGGAGTAAAAAGCAAACAATTCCTTAAACCTGGCGGCATTAAGGCCAATTTTATACTTAAAAATAGTGCGCAGTAAAATCCTATAAAAGCCCGAAGTAAGTAAAAGCCTGGTCGATTTTGACTTTGTGGCAACATCAGCCTTTGGCGAAAATCGATAAACTACAGCATTGGCGGGCACCGGCCTTTTTTCTTCTGTATAGGTGTTAGCCGTTATTATTACTATTTTTTTAAAGCGGGCGGCTAACAGGTTAATTTCTTCATCCAGGTAACTATCGGTAAAATGATAGGGATAGTGAAGTGAAAAAAAAATCATAGTTTCGGCTTCGCTATTCTTCATTTATACTGTGCAAATCATGTGGCCCTTCGATAGAATCAAAAGTAAGATTTATTACGAATTACTAAAGCGGTTTAAACCCGAGATAGTAGGCAAAGCCCATAGAAACGAGCAGAATGTTGCTACCGATGTACGCATAAGCAATGTAACCCACATTAGCTATAAGGAAAACGTAAAAGTAGGCACCAATGTGTTTATAGGTCACTTTAATTATATCGATGGGTTTAACCAGGTAACCATAGGCAATGGCTGCCAAATAACTAACTATGTAAGCATACTAACCCACTCGTCGCACGATAGCATCCGCATTTATGGCGAGCATTACATAGAGCATTGGAACAAGGAAATGAAAACGCTATTACATGCCCCGGTTGAAATAGGCGAATACTGTTTTATAGGCCCGCACTCAGTAATAATGCCCGGCACAAAATTAGGCAAGGGTTGTATAGTTGGGGCGTTTAGCTTTGTAAGTGGCACTTTTGAAGATTATTCCATTATTAGGGGAATACCCGCAAAAACCGTAGGTAACTCGCGCGAGGGTGACCAAAAAATTATGGAAGAATACCCGAGGTTTAAAAATATTTATTTCGACAAAAGCTAAGCTTCTGCTTTTAGCAAACGGGCAACTAACTCACCGCTGTTTTTTTCGACATTATATTTTTGCTGCCAGGTGGTTTTAGCATTCTGCATTAAACGCTCTTTTTCGGCAGTAGCAAGGTTTACATAGTTTTTAATTGCATTTGCCACATCCGGGGCCGTTATATCCTTATCCAGCAAAAAACCATTGTATCCATCTTCAATAATTTCGGGCACCCCTCCTACCCGGGTGGCAATTACCGGCACACCAAAACTAAGCGCCTCCATTATAGAAACCGGTATGCCTTCGGTAGTACTTACATTTATAAATAAGTTCACGTTTCGCTCCTCAAAAATCCGGTAGACTTCTTGTTGTGTTTTACGGCCCACAAACTCGTATGTAATATTTTGCCTGGCGCCCAGCAAATCCTTCGTTTTGGCTTTAAGAGCATCAAAGCGCTGCATGCCATAGTCATCGCCAATATGAATCCATTCTATCTGTATATCGGTAATTAAGGCCAACGCTCCGGCAATTAAATCAACGCGCTTAAGAGGCTGTATCCATGCATTACTAAGCAACACCAGTTTAGCACCGGGTTGTGGCAACTTATCTGTATTACTAATTACGCCAAGCCTGTTAAGCATGCCCTTTACGGCGTTTTGTGGCTTATGCAGCGCATTAAAATATTGCCGCCCCTGCTCCGAAATAAAAAACACATCATCGCTATGGTTGTAAATAAACTGGCGGTAAGGGATATAATTTTCGGGCAGGCGGTCGAAGTATAAATCAAGGCTATGCATGCGGGTAAACACCTTTATGGGATATTTGGTTTTTAGGCAGGCCGCCGCCAGCGCGTTTTCAAAGGTCCAGTAGCTGTAAATTACTATATCCGTTTTACCAAAATCGTTAGTAGCTAATTGCTTTTCTAGTACGCTTTTGTATTTAGCAGCCTTAGCTAAATACAGCAATATGGCTTTTATTAAGGCTACCGTTACAGGTTTACCGTACTTAACCCGGGCAGTTTGCAGCTCATTCAGAAATAATGGGGCTAACAAAAACCTTAAACTAAGCAACTTATCTGCTAAAGTTAGTGGGGCATCGCAGCTTTCAAAAGTAAGGTTGGCCGGCAAGGCAATATGTCCATCATGGTCTTTGGCCATAGATATAACGTGCACTTCATCAAAGCTTTGTGCAATTTTTTCAACCTCGCTGGCCACATAACTATCGTACGAAACTCCCTGGTGGGTAACAGGATAGAACAGCGTAAACATTAAACATTTCTTTTTTCTCCTATATTCGTTCACCTCAACTCCCATGATTCAGAAATTTTTTGGAAAGGTTCTTAGCAAAGTATTCTTTCTGGCCGCAAATAATGTTTTTATAAACCCCGTACTGGTCCGTTTAAAAAAAGATAATTTACCTAAAATATACCTGCGCCAAAATGATTGGGCACTGCGAAAATATCAGGAAGATAAAACTTTGCAGGAAAATGTAGGCTGTTCGCACATTATCTACATTCAAAATCTGGTAGATGACACCCATATCACCTTTAAAAGATTTGTAAAAGAAAATTTAAAGCCCGGCCAAAGTGTATTTGATATCGGATGCGGAACCGGCTTGTTTTTAAAAGATTTAGAGGGGATGGGTTTGCGCTTATCGGGGATTGATTTAAATGGCCCTTTTTTAGACAAGGCCAAAGAATTGGTTCCCGATGCTGCTTTATTTAAGGGCAGCTTTTTTGATAAGTTTGAAACCACCGAAAAATATGACCTTTTTGCCTGCTTTAGTGTGCTTATGTATATTGAGCCATCGAGGCTGGAAGAGTTTTTTGACAAAATACACTCCCTGCTAAATAAAGATGGCCTTGTTTTCGTTCAATACGCACACGCCTTAAGTAAATACGACCTGCTTTATCCCGATATTACCTATGTAAAATACTCGCCACGCAAAATAAATAAGGTGGTTGAAGGGAAGTTTGAGATAGTTAAACACGAGCACTTTTACTACGGCCACATCGCTGATGAATACGATAAAAAACGTTTCTATTTCCCCGATGGCAATAAAAACCGTTTGGACACCATAGAAAACAGCTATTTGTTGATTTTAAAAAAGAAATAACAGGCTTTTTTTGCTCTGTCTATTCTGTTATCATTGTGCCAATATACTCTGCATGCGATTAGTTGATTTTAGTGAGGTGCCCGATTTAGAGTTAGCCTACCCGTTGTTTTTTCAAAAAAATTACGCGGCCTACGAGCAGACAAGAGGCTGGGAGGTAAAACTGTTTACCAATGGCCATGGTTATTTACCCCTAAAGTTAAAACGCAATAAGTTTATTATGCAGGGGCAATACCTGTATCCTCCTTTGGCTGCGGGTAGCCGGCTAAGTGCGCAGGATGAAGAAACCTTTTTAAGCGATTTTATTGTTTTTTGTCGCAATAAAAATGTGTGCGATTTCATTATTCCGCCAGTGCACTACTCCATTTTTAATACGGTGCCTGCAGGCAGCTATTACACCGATTTGGGAATTATAGTGGTAAACCTGCAGCAAACTGAAGATGAGCTGTTCAAAAATTTTAGCCCTAATTACCGCAACGAAATACGCAAAGCACAGGCCGCAGAGGTTGAAATAAAATTTGACGCGTCTTATTTCGAAGCCTTCTACGCTTTATATAAAAACACCCACGCGCGCCAGGGCATTTACTTCGACCCACGGCAGGAACTACTAAACATTATTGAAGGTTTGGGAAATAAAAACTGCACCATAGCAGTGGCTATAAAAGGCGAAGAAGTGTATGGGGCATCGCTAATTGTATTTAGTGGTAACGAAGGTTATTACTATCAATCGGGCGCTGTAGAAAACTGCCCTTACCCCGGTGCTAATAAGCTGTTGCAGTTAGAAGTTATGAAGTTTTTAAAAACAAAAGGCGTAACACGCTATGTAATGGGGGGCAATCGCTTAGGCAATATTGCAGGCACCAAATACGAGGGCATTCAGAAATTTAAGCTGCGCTTTGGCGCCCAAATTGAAAAAGGATTTCATTTTTACACCCGGGTAACCTGGCGGTACGATTTATATTCGAAACTACTAAAGGCTTACCTGGCATTGCGCGGTATTAAACAAACCACCACCGGCTTAAATTACAGATACAGTTAATGGGCGTTAAACAGGGCATATTACTAACATTCGACTACGAGCTTTTCCAGGGAAAGAGAAGCGGCTCGGTGGAGAATTGTATGATACGGCCAACTGATAAGATTTTGGCTTTGCTGGCAAAACACAAAGCTAAGTCGGTATTCTTTATCGATATGATGTATTTGTGCCGGTTAAAAGAAATGGCGGCTAAATACGAAACAGCTAAGAAGGATTTTAACCGGGTTGAAGCCCAGCTTATTGATATAGCTAATCAGGGGCACTATGTTTTTAATCACCTGCACCCGCATTGGCTGGATGCCGAATATAATGCGGAAGCAAATGAATGGACTTTATTGAACGATTCGAAATATGCATTCGATTCGCTAAGCGAACAGGAACGGGATTATGTGTTTGATACTACTATGGCCCTGTTAAATGAAATTTTAAGCAAGGCAAAAACAAAGCAGAAACCAGATGGCTACCGTGCGGGTGGCCTGTACATTCAACCCTTCCCGATATTTAAAAAGCATTTTGATAAGCATGGTATAACCAGTGAGTTTAGTGTTTTAATGAATGCTACCGGCAAACTAAGCAACGGGCATTCATCATTTGATTTTTCCGGCGTGCGCAAAAGCATATACAACTTCGGCAATGAAGTGGCTACTGAAGATGCGCAAGGGCAATATACGGAGTATGCTATGCCATTGATTGATATACCATTTCACTACAAGGTAATGAATAGCTTATTCTTTCGCTTGTTTGCTAGCAGCGCAAACCATAAACGATATGGCGATGGCTTATCTACTGCAAACACCATACGCCCGGCAGCGAATGGGCGCGCATCTTCTAACGAAACCTTTTCGGTAGAAATGCTGAACCAGGTTAAGTTGCCTTTGTATATTAAAGCGGCTAATGAAACAAACTATCTGCCTTTGCTATCACACCCCAAATTAGTATCCGATTATAACCTTAAAATGTTTGATGAGCTGCTATATAAATTGAGAAAGGGCGATAATGTTGAGTTTGATTTTAAAAAGTTTGAATGGAAAAAGTTTTAATACTCTCTTACTTCTTTCCTCCCTGCAACCTTACGGCATCACAGCGGGCGCAATCGTGGGCTAATTACCTGGCCGACTATGGTTACAAACCGATTGTGGTTACCCGCCGCTGGGACCATAAGGTTGTCCACTTAAGCGATGTTTCTAAAGCAACACCGCCTGAATTAGTACACGAGGTTTTCGCCACGCACGAGGTTTACTATGTTCCATACAGACCAAACCTGCGCGATAGAATTTATGTAAAGTATAAGGACAGCCGCTTTACCTTCATCCGCCGCGTGCTTACCTTTTTTGAGTTGTTATTGCAGCCGTTTTTTGTTTCGGCCATACCTTACAACAACATGGAAGATTTTTGCTCGGAGTATTTGAGCAAAAACCCGGATGTAAAAAAGCTGGTGGCCAGTGGTAAGCCTTTCAACCTGTTTACCTTTGCTTATAACCTGCATAAAAAACATGGCATCCGCTGGATTGCCGATTACCGCGACGCCTGGACCACCAGCGAAATCAACCTGATTAATAAAGGCTTTTTGCATAAGCTTATTAACTACTTCGAAATCTATTTCGAGAAAAAATGGGTAGGTAGTTCGGCATTGGTTACGGCCAGTTCGCAACCCATTGCCGACCACGTGGGCGCCCTGGTAAAAAAGAAAGGTTACGCCCTTTACAATGGCTTTGTAGGCGAAGACTTTGATGGCTATGAGCACCTAAAAAAATACGACGACTTTACCGTTACCTACGTGGGCACCCTGTACGATGGCCAAAAAGTGGAGATATTTTGCGAGGCTTTTAAAAAGCTGGTTGATGCCAACCCCGGCGCTAAAATGAAATTACTGTTTCCCGGCCTTAGCTTTTTTAAGGCCCAGCAGCGCCGGGTAGATTTAGCCATGAAAGGCTACGAAGCCTACTACGAAACCACCGAAAGGATGGAGCGCGAAAAGATTCTGGCCATCGAAAAACAATCGCACATACTGTTGCATGTGGCCTGGGATGAGCATAATGGCATTATTGCCAGCAAAATTTATGAATACATTGCCAGCGGAACTTTTATTTTAGTTACGCCTACCGATAAAGGGGCAATTGAAGAAATAGTGCAGACCAGCAATTGTGGGGTTTGTACAAGTGGAATAGAAGATACTTTTTCTTTTTTGCAGACAGAGTATGCTGCTTATAAAAAGGGAGAGGTTAAAACAAATGATGCGAAGAATGATGCAGTAATGCAGTTTAGCAGGCAAAAACAAGCCGGCAAACTGGCAGAGTTACTGGATAAAATATAAGAGATAAATGAAGAAAGTATTAACCTGCGTTGGCACCCGGCCCAATCTTATCAAAATCACTCAACTGGAAAGGTGTTTTCGCGATTATCCTATTGAGTATAAGTTGTTACACACCGGTCAGCATTACGACTATAACATGAACGATATTTTCTTCCAGCAATTGGGGGTAAAAGCACCGGATGTGTTTTTAAATATCAATCAGGGCAGCCAAATAACGGTGATAGCCCAGATAATGCAGAAGTTTGAAGAGTTTATTTTAGAATATAAACCCGATTTGGTAATGGTGCCCGGCGATGTAAACTCTTCGCTGGCTTGTGCCTTAGTGGCATCGCGCAACAATATACCTTTGGCGCACATAGAAAGTGGCCTTCGCAGTTTTGATAAAACCATGCCCGAAGAAATTAACCGCCTTTTAATTGATGATATAACCGACCTGTTTTTTGTAACGGAACCAAGCGGGCTTGAACATTTAAAAAGCCAGGGGCAGAACCAGAACGCCATCCGTTATGTGGGCAACACCATGATAGATTCGTTGGTGGCTTTTACGCCTTTAATCGATCAATCGGATATACGGCAGCGTTTAAATGCCGATGATTACTACCTGGTTACCTTCCACCGCCCGGTTAATGTAGATAAACCGGAGAACCTGAAAATAGTAGCCGAAATACTTGCCGAACTTTCAAAAACGCGCAAGGTGGTTTTCCCTATACACCCACGCACACGCAAGCGTTTTCATGAATTTGGATACCAGCAGGCTATTGAAAACGACAGCATCATTATTACCGAGCCACTAGGCTATTTGGATTTTATATCGCTGGCAAAAAATGCCCATGCCGTAATTACCGATTCCGGCGGAGTGCAGGAGGAGACTACCTTTTTAGGTGTGCCTTGTATTACCCTGCGCCAAAGTACCGAACGCCCGGTTACAGTTACCGAAGGCACCAACACCATGTGCGAACTGAATGCTAAAGCTATAGCACCTATTTTAGCATCCATCAACAACGGCACTTATAAAAAAGGCCGCATACCTAAGTTTTGGGATGGACACGCATCGGAAAGAATAGCGAAGGAAGTAAACGACTTTTTATATAGTTCTAAATAAATTATGCAGATGAAAAATTTTGTTCTTATAGGTGCATCGGGCTACATAGCCCCCCGGCATTTAAAAGCCATTAAAGATACCGGAAACAACCTGCTTGCAGCCTACGATCCTTTTGATAGTGTAGGCGTAATGGACAGCTATTTTCCGGCCGCCGATTTTTTTGTTGAGTTTGAACGATTCGACCGCCACGTAGATAAGCTGAAGCGCAAAAACACACCGGTTGATTATGTTTCTATCTGCTCGCCAAATTACCTGCACGATTCACATATCCGCTTTGGCCTGCGTAATGGAGCTAATGTAATTTGCGAAAAACCTTTGGTGCTTAACCCGTGGAACGCCCAAAGCCTGATTGATTTGGAAAAGGAAACCGGCAGACAGATAAACAACATCCTTCAACTGCGTTTGCACCCAAGCATTATAGCCCTAAAAAAGCAGGTAGACGAAAGCCCAAAGGATAAGATATACGAATTTGATTTAACTTACATCACTTCGCGCGGCAACTGGTACTACACCAGCTGGAAGGGCGATGTAAGCAAAAGCGGAGGCATTGCCACCAACATTGGCATCCACTTTTTTGATATGCTAACCTGGATTTTTGGCGAAACAAAACAGAACACGGTGCATGTACATACGCATGACAGGGCTGCAGGCTTTTTAGAGTTTACCAAGGCAAAAGTGCGTTGGTTTTTAAGCATAAATGCCGATACACTACCCGATAGTGCAAAGCAAAAAAACATGCGCACCTATCGCTCTATGACTGTAGAGGGGCAGGAAATAGAGTTTAGCGATGGCTTTACCGATTTGCATACACACAGCTATAACGAAATTATTAAAGGCAATGGTTATACTGTTAAAGATGCACTACCCAGTATTGAAATAGCATACAACATCCGTAAGCAAACGCCTATTGGCCTTGTTGGCGATTATCACCCTTTTGCCAAAGCCGCAACCGGCAATCATCCTTTTCAACTATAATCAGCAAGGTTTATTTAATTATACATGTGCGGACTTACAGGCTTCTTTTCTATTGATAAAAAACTGAGCGAAGGCGATTTACATGCTATGACTGATTGCATCAGCCACAGAGGGCCCGATGCTGCCGGTTATTTTATCAGCCCCAACCAAAACGTAGGTCTTGGGCACCGCCGGCTTAGTATTATCGATTTATCTACCGCCAGCGACCAGCCAATGATATCGCACAGCGGGCGCTATGCCATGATATTTAACGGCGAGGTTTATAACTTTAAAGAAATTGCCGCTCAGCTAAACATAACCCCACGCACTACAGGCGATAGCGAAATTATACTGGAGGCTTTCGAAAAAATAGGAGTTGATTGCGTAAACCTGCTTAACGGCATGTTTGCCATAGTAATTTACGATAAACAGGAAGATAAACTCTTCTTGTTCCGGGATAGATTGGGCGTTAAACCTTTTTATTATTTCAGCTACCAAAACACCTTTGCTTTTGCATCAGAAATTAAGGCGCTGCTTAAAAGCGACTTTGTAAAAGCCAATACACCAACCAACCAACAAACGGTTGCCACCTTTTTATATGCCGGTTATATACCGGGGCCGCATACTATTTACACCAACATACACCGCTTGCCATCGGGCAGCTATGCCACTATTGATAAAAGTGGCATGCAAGTTCACAGTTACTGGAAGCCCGAAGAAAAAGTATTGCCTATAGTAAAAACAGATTTTGTATCGGCTAAGAATGAACTGAAGGAGTTATTGACTTCATCGGTTAAATACCGTCTTATAAGCGATGTGCCCTTTGGCACGTTTCTAAGCGGGGGTATTGATAGCAGTGCCGTAACAGCTATAGCGCAAAGCGTATCGGCTAAACCGGTAAATACTTTCTCTATAGGTTTTAAAGAAGCAAAGTTTAACGAGAGCGAATACGCCAAAAAGGTTTCAAAACATCTGGGCACACACCACCACGAGTTTATTGTTACCGAAAGCGATGCTTTGGAGTTAATTGACCGCATGATGGCGGTTTATGATGAACCGTATGCCGATGAGTCGGCACTACCAACTATGCTGGTTTCTAAACTGGCGAGGCAGCACGTAACCATGACTTTGACCGGAGATGGAGGCGATGAACTTTTTATGGGCTATGGCGCTTATAACTGGGCTAAGCGCTTAAACAATCCTTTGGTAAAACTTTTGCGCGCACCGCTTGCCTTTGCCATATCACAGGCAGGCGATAGATATAAGCGGGGTGCACAGGTAATTAATTACAAAAGCGAGGCTCACCGCAAAAGCCACATCTTTTCGCAGGAGCAGTATTTTTTTAGCGAAGCCGAATTAGGCAACTTACTTAAAACAGACTATAACCACCCATTACTTTTCGAAGAGCAATTTGATACTAAACGAAAACTTTCGGCAGCCGAAGAACAGGCCCTTTTTGACATTAAGTATTATTTAAAAGACGATTTGCTGGTAAAGGTAGATGTGGCCAGTATGCAATATTCGTTGGAAGCCCGTACCCCCTTTTTAGATTATCGCGTAGTAGAGTTTGCACTTAACCTATCGGAAGATTTAAAAAAGAAGGATGGCACTGCCAAATACCTGCTTAAAGAGGTATTGTATGATTATGTGCCCCGCGAATTCTTCGACCGGCCTAAATGGGGCTTTAGTATTCCGTTGGCAAAATGGCTAAAAACCGATTTGCACTTTTTAATTGATAAATATCTAAGCGCCGCCGTTATTGAGAAATATGCTGTGGTAAACAGCGCGCAGGTTAAAGAGTTGGTTACGCGCTTTGAAAAGGGAGAAGATTCTCTATATAACCGCATTTGGGTATTAATACTATTGCACCGATGGATGAGCGAAACACGCCCGTAACAAACGTACTCTATATGAGTTACGATGGCATGACGGACCCCCTCGGGCAAAGCCAGGTAATACCCTATATACAGGGTTTGGCCAAATTGGGTTTTAAGTTTACACTTATAAGCTTTGAAAAAGCCGACCGCTACGAAAAGTTTAAGGATACTATAGGCGCCCTGCTTAAGCAAAGCAATATTGATTGGGTGCCACTATCGTACACCAAAAAGCCACCCATTCTCTCTACAGTTTACGATGTAATGCGTTTACGCGCAAAGGCATTTGAACTACATAAACAAAAAAAGTTCAGCATAGTGCATTGCCGTAGTTATATATCGGCATTGGTGGGCCTTGCCATGAAAAAGAAAACAGGTGTAAAATTTATTTTTGATATGCGCGGCTTTTATGCCGATGAGCGGGTAGATGGTGGCCTTTGGCCCCTAAGCAATCCGCTTTACAAAAGCGTATATGATTTTTTTAAACGTAAAGAAAAGGAGTTTCTAACCCACGCTGATTACACTATCAGTTTAACCGAAAACGGCAAACGCGAAATACAAAGCTGGAAACAAATACCCAACCAGCCCATCCCCATTCAGGTTATACCTTGCTGTGCTGATTTAGATAAATTTTCACCCCAAAGTATTAATACTACTAAACTTCATGAGCTACAAAAATCCCTGAATATTCATCCCGGCCAGTTTGTTTTAAGCTACCTGGGTAGTGTAGGCACCTGGTATATGCTGAATGAAATGCTCGATTTTTTCGCCTGCCTGCTGCAGCAACAACCAAGTGCTAAGTTTTTATTTATTACCAACGAGCCTGCCACCCTGGTACTAAACAGCGCCAAACAAAAAGGCATTGATGAAAGCCGATTTATCATTACCCCGGCCCCACATAGTTTAGTGCCTACTTACCTGGCACTTTCATCGGCTTCTATTTTTTTTATAAAGCCCGTTTTCTCTAAAAAAGCCTCCTCGCCCACCAAACAGGGCGAAATAATGGGGGTAGGCATACCCTATGTATGCAATACAGGTGTTGGGGATGTTGATGAAATTATGGCCGATACCCACTCGGGGGTTGCCGTTACCGAATTTACTACTGCAGAGTATAAAAAGAAAGTAACCCAACTATTGCAAGGCCAAATAAACAGCGAAACCATAGTAAAAGGGGCGTTTAAATACTATTCGCTGCAAGAGGGGGTAAAAAAATACCATTCCGTTTATCGCACCATTCTTTCGCTATAAAACCTGTTCTGCTAACAGTCTGTAAGGCGTTTTCATATATTCACCCCAAAATTGCTGATAGCTGATTATGTCGAAAAATAGTACCCCAGCTTTGATTGCAGGCCTTGTGGTA
Source organism: Chitinophagales bacterium (assembly GCA_044228435.1). Taxonomy (GTDB): domain Bacteria; phylum Bacteroidota; class Bacteroidia; order Chitinophagales; family LD1; genus Bog-950. Next base: position 51,341 of record JBGAUW010000023.1, on the reverse strand, counting down.
TTCACAATAGCCTTTCTTGTTTCAAGGCTGCAGTTTTTTGCATGCCCCACCATCGAAATTTCGAACGATACAGGCGAATACATTGGCTGGATAAACCATTTTCTTTCTATAGGCAAACTGCCGCCCAATAATTACATACCCATAGGGTACCCTGTTGTAATTAATATACTAACCGGGCTTCACAACTCGTTGTATAGCATTGTTTACTTTCAAATAGCCGTTACGTTCATTTCGTTCTGTGTTTTCTTGTATGCCTTTTGGAAGTTTTACGACAAGCTGATTTTTTATGTGGCCGTTGCCTGCCTAAGCATTTACGTGCAAGTACCCAACAATCTTTACTACGACATATACCTGCTTAGCGAATCCCTCTACAATTCTACTTTGGTGTTGCTGGCCGCGGCTATGATTTATTTTGTTTACGAGCCGGGTAAGCGCAGTAACACTTTTTTATCCCTTGCCCTGGCTTTGCCCATTTTATTTAGGCCCACGGGTATTTTTACCATAGTTATTTTTGGGTTTGTGCTGGTTTATTTAGCTTACACCAGGCGCACCCGGTTTATAAAGGCATTTGTAATTCCATATTTAGCTGTTTATTTAGTACTAGCTATTTATAGCCAGATAGCTTCGGGCAATGCCTTGTTTTTTTATGCGCGCATGGCAATGGAATATACACCCACCAAGGTAACCAAGCTTTCAGTTTCCGATTCAATTTACACAGCTGAGTTTCACAAATTAACGCGGGCCGACAGGGCTTTTATACAATACAAAAACTACACCTACCAAAGCCAGATGTATACGCGCATTGAAGAGGCTAACCAAAAATACTTTGAGCGTAACTTTGCCCATACCAGCGAGTGGGGCTGCTGTAGCTATGAATGGTTAGACTCAACCAAAACAGCCAAACGCGAAGCGATATTTAAAGAGTTTTACGACAATGAAAAGATGGGCTATTTAACAGCCCGCGAGCAAAGTGTAAAACAAACCAAGCTGTTTAAGTTGTACGATGTGTTTCAAAACTTAATAATAAAGAAGCTTATTCTTAACTGGGCCTGGGTAGCGCTTATGTTTATTAGTTTTATTGTCGCCACTGGCCTGTTTCTATTTTCGAATATGAAAAATGGCCCGGCCCTGCTGTTAATGCTTTTTATTATGATAAACCTGGGCACTTTTGGTGCGGTATTGGCCGGCAACCATTTACCGCTTGCCAGGTACAGCTATCCGGCAGAGTTTATATTTTTACTGCAATTACCTTTTTTAATCGCTTTAATCAGAGAGAGAACCCATGCTGTCAAATAAAACCATAGCAGTAGTAGTACCGGCTTATAACGAAGAGAAGCAAATTGCCAGGGTTATTGAAACCATGCCGGCCTTTGTAGACCGTATTATAATTGTAAACGATTGCTCTAAGGACAAGATGGCAGAAGTAGTTTTGGCCTGCATAAAAAACGACCAAAGCCCAAAAGTAACCATAAGGAATACACACAGCCTCGACCACGTTTTTGACAGATACAGCTACGCTGAAGAAGTGCTTTTAAACGAAAGTAAAGAAGAGCTTAAACTTTTCAATCCGCACGAGGTTGTAAACCCCAACCCCGAAACCGATAAAATAATTCTGATTAATCACACGCGCAATGGCGGTGTGGGCGCTGCTATTTCTACAGGATACAAATGGTGTAAAGACCATGGCATTGATTGCACGGCTGTAATGGCCGGCGATGGACAAATGGACCCTGCGGAGTTGGAATCGATATGCCGTCCTGTTACTGATGAAAACGTAGACTATGTAAAAGGCAACCGCCTTATACACCGCAGTGCGTGGCTGGTAATACCTAAGGTTCGGTTTTTTGGCAACTCTATACTCTCCATACTTACCAAAGTAGCCTCGGGCTACTGGCGTGTAAGCGATACGCAAACGGGATATACGGCAATTTCTAAACCAGCGTTGCACGGCATACGCCTGCACGATATTTACCGTACCTACGGCATGCCTAACGATATGCTGGTTAAGCTGAATATTGCCATGTGCACTTTGCGCGAGGTGCCTATTAAACCAATTTACAGGGTAGGCGAAGAATCGAAAATGAAAATTGGCAAGGTAGTGCCGCGTATATCGTGGTTGCTGTTCAAATCATTCTTTAAAAGGCTTTGGATTAAATATCTGTTCCGCGACTTTCACCCACTTTTCCTTTTATACAACTTTTCAATACTGCTTATAATAGCATGGCTACCGTTTTTATATAAGGTAATTAAAGCGCTGGCTTTAGGGCAAAACATTACCTTCCAAACACTTTTTGCCTTTACTTTTTTAAGCATCAGCGCCTTCCAGTCGTTTTTATTTGCTATGTGGATGGATATTCAGGATAACGAACGTTTATATAAATAGTAAGCAGGGTTTTACCGTAGGTGCGTTATGGAAGAAGGAAAGCTGAACAGAAAAAAAATATTGGTTACCACTTCCTCTTACCCCCTTTTTGCCGGGGATAGAAGCGGCCATTTTGTTCACGGCCTTATTAAATCCTTAGTGCCCGAATACGAGGTTTTTGTAGTTGCACCCTGGAGCAAAGGCTACGCCAAAGAAGAAGTAATAGATGGTGTTAAAGTTTACAGGCACCGGCAGTTCCCTTTGTTTGATATTGAACTGGCACACGGCGCCGGCATACCCGATCGCCTTAAACGCAATAAGCTTTTAGTGTTGGTAATCCCTTTCTTTTTATTGTACCAGTTTGTAATGGCTTTTAGCCTTATACGTAAAGAAAAGATTGGTATTGTGCATGCCTTCTGGATGATACCGCAGGGACTTATTGCTATACTTTTAAAAAAACTCTTCTTCAGCAACATTAAGATTGTCTGCTCGGTATTAGGGGCCGATATAAACGGCTTTAATGGTGGCTTAGGTACGAAGCTTAAGCAAACCGCACTTAACAATGTAGATGCCCTTATAAGCCAAAGCAAACCCATGTCAGATAAGGCACGCGAATTAGGATACAAGAAGGAAGTTTACGACTATCCCTTAAGTATAGATTCCGATGTATACCATCCCAACAAGCGGTCGGATAGGCTTAGAAAGGAGCATGGAATTGAAGGCAGGTTTTTACTTTTTGTAGCTTCGCTTACCGGTCGCAAAGGCATTAAATACCTTATACAAGCCATGCCTGCTATACTGGCTGCCGACCCTAAAAGCAAACTAATTATAATTGGCGACGGCGATATGCGCAGTGAAACTGAGGCGCTGGTAGCTGAATTAAAAATTAAAGAGAGCGTTGTTTTCCTGGGCTTTTTATCGCCCGATAGCTTACCCGAATATTTTGCCAGTTGCGATATTTTTATTTTGCCTTCTTTATCAGAAGGGTTTCCGGTGGTAGTCATTTCGGCCATTAGCTGCGGGGCTGTTACATTAGTAACCAACCTGCCGGTGTTTGAAGAGTTAAGCGCTACGCATAGTAATTTACTTACGGTGGTAGAAAAAGAAAACCCTGCTGCCATCTCATCCGCGGTGAGAAATATTTTTGAAAATTTTAGCGCATACCGCGAAAAGAGTGTAGCCAACAGGCAATTTGTATTGGATAATTTTAGCGCCGCCACTATTGCCCATAAATACAAACAGCTGCTGGCTACCTTATAATTAATTAAACTTGCAGATGAAAACCGCAATCGTATTTGGTGCTAACGGCTATTTGGGGCGAAACTTTGCCTGGTTTTTAAAGCAGCAGGGTTATAATGTGCAGTTGTTTGGCCGCCAGGCTGTATCGGTAGATGGATACAGCAACTACCGGCAACTGGATATTTTAAATAAAGCGCAACTGGCTACGGTAGATTTTAATGTCGACTTCGTTTTTGTTTTAACGGGGCTAAACGGCACCACCCTTGGCTTTGAAAAGTACGAAGAGTTTATTTTAACCAACGAGGTTGGCATGTTAAACATATTAACCTGTATAAAAAACAGCAAGTCAAATGCCCGGGTAATTTTCCCTTCTACCCGCCTGGTGTACGACGAAAACAACGAACGCACCTTGCACGAAGACGACAAGAAGAAATTCAACTCGATATATGCTTTGAACAAGTTTTTTTGCGAAAACGTGCTGCAGATTTATGCCAACGTTTTTGATATAAAGTATAACACCTTCCGGATTAGCGTACCTTATGGCAACATGGTAGATAGCAAATACAACTACGGCACTATAGCCTTCTTTTTAAAGCGGGCACTTAACAAGGAAGATATTACCATTTATGGCGACGGTGAAAACAAACGGATTTTCACCCACATAGCTGATATTTTGCAAATCGTTTTACAAACCATTACCAGGCCCGACACAGTAAACCAAACTTATAACATTGGGGGTGAAGCGCTTTCGCTTAAAGAAGTGGCGAACGAAATAGCAGCGCAAACAGGTGTAAGTGTAAAGCAAGTAGAGTGGCCTGAAATTGATTTAAAAATAGAAGCCGGCAATACAGTATTTAACAGCGACAAATTAGATACGTTGCTAAATTTTAAATACCGCCATACATTCAAAAAATGGGCAACAGAAGTGCTGGCCTAAAATCAACTTCTTTTATACGGAAACAAAGCCTTAGGCACCAAGCCCAGCAGCACATGCATATAGTAATGCAATCGCGTTTTTAAAACACCTTTTTTATACCCCTCCTCGCCTTTATATATGGCTAAGGTTTTAAGCTTTTGCTCGTACATATACCGGCTACGTTTGCTAATATTTTGCGGGTGCACCCTATAGAATGTAAGCAAGTCAGGCAAAAAGCCAATCTTATACTTGTTATAACTTATCTTCAAATTCATATACAAATCTTCTAAGGGATAGTTAGTATCATATAAACCTACCTTATCAAAAGTTTCTTTACGGAACATGTTAGATGGCGCTGGGAATTGGGCCTTTAAAGTAACCACATCATAAAAGCTATACTCGGTATAATTATAAAAGCGCTGAAAGTAGTTGGGCAGTATTTCTCCGCTCGCGTTTATGGCCAGCGCATTTCCAAAAACGGCACCTACTTCGCTGTGCTCCTCCAGGTATTTAACCTGCTTTTCTAATTTATCCAGCACCCAATAATCATCCGACGAAAGAAAGGCGATATATTTCCCCTTACACCTGGGAATAGCTCCATTTAAAACATTTAAAACCCCGCTGTTCTTCTGCAAAAAAAGTTGAAAGCCATAGGTCTCGCTAAGCCGTTGCAAAAGTTGCGGCGAGCCATCTTTAGAACCATCATCCACCACAAACAGCTCAAAATTGCGGTACGTTTGCCGCACTATAGAAAGCACTGCCTGCTCAACATACTTCTCGTGATTGTAGCTGGGTAATATTATAGATACTAATGGCTGACCGGGCTCCATCTTAAAAAAATTTGCTTACGGAAATAAAACAACAGGAAAAGTAAATACAATACATAGTTAGCAAAAAACGCCAGTGTTGCCCCCTGCAAACCAAACAGCGGCACCAATGCATATACAAGCAACACAAATATCAGGTTAAACAATACTTCGGTAAACAGGTATATCTTAATCATTGATTTGGCAAGCATTTGGTAAGCCAATAAAAAGCCCGCAATTTTTACCACATCGCCCAGTAGCTGATATTTAAACAACGGGAACATAGAAGTAAACTTACCTGTAAACAGTATCATTACCACCGGCCCTTTTAGCAAATAAATAACCAGGGCAATAACGCTAACTACAGGCATTACAATTTTTGCGGTACTTAAAATCTCTTTTCTTAATTCAGCAGGGTTGGTAATTTCTGATAAGCGCGGTAGATAATAAACGCTTAACGAAGTGGTAATAAACATAAGATACACTTCTGAAATGGAATAAACACCCTGCCAGCAACCGGCGTCTTCCCAACTAAGTTTAGTACCTATATAATTACGTATAGCCATTAAAGCCAAAGGCTGCGCTACTGCCGTGGTAAAAGCCATTAACGAAAAGCCTGAAAGTTTACGCAACACGCCGGCATCGAAGTAGCTGAAAAAGTACGTTACCTTAAACCAACTGCTTTTTACTACAAATAGCAAGGTGATAAAAAATACGGCCGACTGGGCCGTAACCATAGCTACCAAAACACCTTCCATTTTATAGTATATACCCAGCAAAACAGAGAAGGTGAGAATGAACAGGCTGCTGATAATATTAGCCCAGGTATATTTTACAACCTCTTTATGGCCATTTAAAAAAGCCATTAGCAAAGTATTAAGCGCTGCAAAAGTTAGCGATATACCAATAAACACTAAAACAAAGTTGTATTGCTCTGTTTTGAAAAACGTAACCGAAAAAAAACGGGAGAAAATAAGTACCACGGCGCTAACTATAAGCGAGCACGAAAGTGTTAGAATAAATGCCGTAGAAATTACTTTACGGGCATATCCATCATTTTGCCTGTTCTCGGCAATGCTTTTTACCACACCGGCATTTATACCGGCTGTGCTTAATGTATTTAACACCGCAAAAAAATTATTAAACTGACCAACCACGGCTACCCCTGCAGGGCCAACATATAAGGCCACTACTTTATTTAATACAAAGGCAGCCACTATACGTACAAAAACAGCAATAGAAGTAAAAAACGAGGTTCGTATTAATTCTGTTTTAGCAATACCTCTTATCTTTTTAATCATTTACACGTTTTTTACGGCAAGTGCTATCCAATCAACTTGTGTAAAAAGATTTAACGGCTGCTGCTACAGCTTCCGTTTCCGCATCCGTCATATCCGGCCAAAGCGGAAGGCTTAAACAGGTTTCGGCTATAGTTTCGCTTATAGGAAAATCGCCTTTTTTAAAATTCATATCAGCATAAGCCTGCTGCAAGTGTGGCGGCACAGGGTAATGTACCAGGCAGCCTATGTCGTGTTTTTTTAAATGCTCAGCCAATGCATCGCGCTTGTTAGTGCGTATTACATACAGGTGGTAAACATGCGTAGCGCCGGTGGCCACTTTAGGGCAAATTAAATCGCCTACACCTTCAAGTAATTCATTATAGCGGGTGGCTATAGCCTGGCGTTTTTCATTGTCAGCACTTAATGCACGTAATTTAATGCGTAAAAAAGCGGCCTGCAAATCATCCAGGCGCGAATTAATACCCTGCACCTCGTTATAATATTTTTTTTGCGAACCATAGTTGCGGTAGGCAGCGGTGCGCTCTGCAAGTTCTTTAGTGCCGGTAGTTATAGCCCCGCCATCGCCAAGGGCACCTAAATTTTTACCTGGGTAAAAACTAGTTCCGTTAATATCGCCAAAGCTACCGGTTACCTTGCCGCCCCAGGTAGCCCCCTGCGACTGGGCATTATCTTCCACCACATATAAATTGTGCGCCTTTGCAATTTTCATTATGGCTTCCATTTCGCAGGCCTGGCCATATAAATGCACGGGCATAATAGCCTTTGTATGTTTGGTTATTTTCTGCTCAACCAGTTCGGGGTTAATATTATAAGTATCGGCACGCGGCTCTACAGGTACGGGTGTAGCACCTGTCATATTCACCGCCAGCCAGGTAGCTATGTAAGTATTAGAGGGCACAATTACCTCATCGCCTTTACCTATGCCTAACATTTTCAAACTAATAAAAAGCGCATCAAGGCCATTGGCAACGCCTATACAATGTCCGGTTTGGCAATAGGCAGCAAATTCTTTTTCAAAGGCCGAAAGTTCTTCGCCCATTATAAACCAGCCGCTTGTTATAGCCTTATCTAAAGCTTGCGAAAACTCGCGCTGGTAACGGCCATTAATTTTTTTTAAATCGAGAAAGGGAACTGTCATAGTTACTTTATTGTATCTCCAATTTTTAAATCTTTATCTAACTCAACTAATACCACCCCATCGGCAGTAGACACTACGTATTTACCACCAAGGGTTTTATCTAAAATAACACCCGGCTTATTACTGGCAATACTCTTCTTAATCTTAACAGTGCTTCCATCATCTGTATACCCAAACGCATTGGGGTAAGGGTCTACCAATGCCCTTATAAAATTATGTAGTTTGCGCGAGGGTTGCGCAAAATCAATCTTGCTATCCTCCGGTGTGCGTTTAGGCGCACCTAAAACTTCACCGGTTTGGTCCCTAAGTTCCAGCTTATTATCCGCTACCTGCTTAAGCGCTTGTTTTAAAAGTTTATACGATAACTCAGTAAGCGCTGTGCGGATGGTAACAATATCATCTTCGTTGCTAACCGGCACAAAATCCTGTAGTATAATCTTACCGGCATCTACTTCTTCTGTCATCAAATGCACAGTAGTGCCTTGCCGTGGTTCATCGTTGGCAAAAGCTGCGCTTAGGGGGTGAAAACCGCGGTATTTAGGTATCTCGGCAGAATGCACATTTATTGGATATTTTACACTCCTAAGTACCTCGCCGGGTAAAATGAAAGGAAACGCCACACTTACAAACATATCGGCATTCACGTCTTTCACTAATGCCAGAATTTGCTCAACGCTTTTTTTAAACTTTTCAATTTGTAAAACACGTACACCCTTTTGTTTGGCAAGCTCTAAAACAGCAGGGTCTATAATATCCTGGTAACTAACTATTGCCAATGGCAAACTACCATCTTCAATCAGCTTTTGCAGTATGTGTGAGCCAATTTGTTTGCCTCCAAAAAAAATATACCCCATAGTTAAACCGAATGATGAATAAAGTATTTCAAAATCTCGTAAAAGTAATCAATATCCTGCGCGGTAATTTTATGATGGCAAGGTAAAAAAAATGCCTGCTCTCCATAAAAAACGCTGCATTCTACCCCTTGTCGGTAAAAAAATGTTTTCAGTCTTGCAGCATCTAATTTGGGAGGTAGGTTAAACATAAAAACGCCCGGTACGTTGGCCCCTTCGGGTATAAAACGTGGGCTAGCACCTAAATCGCTAAACTTTTGGGTTGCATAAGCATAATTCTCCTGCCGCTTTTGGCACATCCAATCTATTGAATCAACATGATGTCCTAAACTATTTTTCAAGTAGTCTGCTTCACTTTCTTCCAGCGGAGTTTTAAGAGTCAATTCATTTTTAGAAAGTAACAACCCGCCCGTTTGAACCGGGAAAAATTTGGGCATACTAAACACCACATAATCGCCTGTGTGCCCGGCAGTACCGGCTGCATTGTTCGAGTTAAAGGAGTAAGCGCAGTCTTCTATAATTGGCAGGTTATACTTTTTATAATCTGCAGCATTATCGTGCGTAAACCCAAATTCGTGATTGAGTAAAATTACTTTTGTTTTCTCCGTTATGGCTCTATCCCAGGTGCAAAACTTTTCAACCTCACCGGTAACGCAACTGCTTATATAAAAATTGCCCGAGGTAGTTATAATAGAAACTGTATCGGTGGGTTTTAAGTTTAAATCAGCAAGCGCTTCGTACAAGGCATGTCGTCCGCTCTTGGTAAAGTAGGCCTTGTATTCGCTAAATCTGCTTTGAATATAAGTGCCGAATTTTTCACTGGCAGGGGCATGCCTGTTTATATGCAGGTCGGGCGCGGTAAACGGCGATAGCCATAGCTGCGGCAACAAATGTTCCGCAGCATTCAGCACATATCCGTTCTGCATTATCTCCCTTCCGTTTAAACCCATGGTGCGTTTTACAAAGTTAGCGACATAGTTTCGCGCAACACTCCTCTTCCTCCAAAGCCTTCTTTAAAATGGAACAAGCCTAAATTTACATTGCGCCCGCCTTCCGAACTGCCTGTGCCTAAATTAAAGTATTCGTAGCCCTGCCCGTTGGCCCATTCAATAATATAATCTATTACTGCATTAACCGGCCTTATAGCCTGGTGGTTGCTATCAGCGCCAATGTATTGGGCGTGTATATCTTTACTAAATACAAACACCAGCACACCGCAAACCATTTTACCATCTATAAATCCGGCAAATAGCTTAATACTATCATCGCCTACTTTCCTTTTCAATTCCAAAAACTGCTCGTAGTTGTGCACCGGTTTTTTACCGTGCTTTTCCATCAGGTTCGTTTCCAGTATTTGCCAAAAGGTTTCGTAATCTTCCGATATACTGCTAACTACCGTTTTTACGGCCTTCTTTACGTTATACTTAGTACCGTTTTCGTACTTTTTACGCAATTCGGTTATATCGCCTTTTAAAGGCACTGCAATTTCTACTTCGCGCGCACTTAATTTAAAGCCATAGTACCACATGGCAAAGTCGGTTTCATCGCACAGGGCCTTATTAAATATTCTAAAGGGGTTGCGCACAATTACCTCCTGCACCTTTAGTTCCCTGCATTCATTAACCAGCAATTCAACCATTTCCATGGCTTCTTCAGTGCCAACTTCGGTATTTACCACAAACCCCCCATACGTAGAGCGCGGGTGAGAGTGCCATATCAAGTTTTCGTTGCGTTGGTAAAGGGCTGCCGGTATTAGCGCTACCGGTTTGTTGTTTTTATAATAAACAAACGAACAATCATCTTTCGCGTTTTGCGGATTATGATCAAAAAAAGAGCGCGTATGTAAAAACGTTCCGTTAATCGATGCCGCTACCAGTCCATCCCAGTCTCCTCTTAAATCTTCCGTATACCTCTTAATCTCTACTTTCATTCTTAAACTGGTTGTAATCTCTAATATAGTCCAGCTCGGTGTATTCTAAACTGGCAATACACATTTGCACGGCATTATGCGTGTATTGCATTTCGCGCCAGCACATTTTAGGTATATATAGCCCTATGTTGGGCTTATCTAAAACAAACTCCGCTTTATCGCCGTTCAGCATTTCGGTTTTTACAATTATTTTACCCGATACAGCTACTAAAATTTGCTGTAAATCGTAGTGCGAGTGCCCGCCCCGGGTAACATCTTCGGGGGTAAAATAAGTCCAGTAAATACGCTTTACTGTAAATGGCAACGTTTCTTTTTCGGCCACCGAAATATAACCCAATTGTGGGCCGCCAATTTTAGAAAATTCTACAAGTTTTGGCTGCAATTTGCTTTCTATTAAAATGGTTAATTAAAGAGTTACAGACAGTTTTAATTTGCAGGCACAGTCTGCTAAGCAATATTATCAATTACTTGCTAAAAGTTAGCTTACTAAGGCATTAATCTGCCTAAAAATTAAGCAGTTTTACGGCAGTCATAACATAAATCATAGCTATTTAGCGCCTACTTTTAACGGCAAATGCTAAGTTTACATGGTCGCAAAAGGTTGGCACCTACAACAGGATGTATTGTATTTTTTAGGTGACCCATGGCAATTAGATTTAAAAAATGGAGCATAGTATACCCTTTAATAAACCTTCAATTACCGGAAACGAACTGGCTTACATTAAGGCTGCCGTAGAAAGTGGTAAAATTTCGGGCGATGGTTCTTTTACCAAAAAATGCCATCGCTTTTTTGAAGAAACCTACGGATTTAAAAAGGTTTTACTAACCACATCGTGCACCGATGCGCTGGAGATGGCCGCCATATTGTTGGACATTCGCGAGGGAGATGAAGTTATTGTGCCCTCTTACACGTTTGTTTCTTCGGCTAATGCCTTTGTATTAAGAGGGGCCAAAATAGTTTTTGTTGATAGCCGTTCTGACGGGCCCAACCTGAACGAAAATCTTTTAGAGGGTCTTATAACCCCTAAAACAAAAGCCATTGTAGTGGTTCATTATGCGGGTATAGCCTGCAATATGGATGTGGTGATGCAGGTAGCCGAAAAGCATAATCTTTATGTGGTAGAAGACGCCGCGCAATCAATTGATAGTTATTACAAAGGCAAACCTTTGGGTGGCATAGGCCATTTAGCAGCTTTCTCTTTTCACGAAACCAAAAACATAATTGCCGGCGAGGGCGGCATGCTGGTGGTTAACGACAAAAAGCTGATTGAAAGGGCCGAAATAATACGCGAAAAAGGCACTAACCGCACCCAGTTTTTTAGGGGCGAAACCGATAAATACAACTGGCTGGATATAGGCTCTTCTTTTCTGCCATCCGAAATTATTGCCGCCTTTTTATATGCACAGCTCGAAAACCTTAAAACCATACAGGCAAAACGCACACAGCTGTGGAACAGCTATTTTGAGCAGTTAGCCCCTCTACAAAACAAGGGTTTGCTGCGTTTGCCTTATCTGCCGCCTTATAGCACTAACAATGCCCATCTTTTTTACCTGGTTATTAATACCAATGCCGAGCGTAACGGGCTAATTGAAAAACTACGGGAGAATAATGTGTTGGCTGTTTTTCACTACCTGTCGCTACACAAAAGCCCGTTTATGCTACAGCATCAGCCAAACAGCCATAACGAAATGCCCAATGCCGACATCTATTCCAACCAACTATTGCGTCTGCCGCTTTATTTTAGTCTAACTACCGACGAATTGTTAAGAGTTACCGGGGTAGTTAAAAGCTTTTACGGCGTCAACTAAAGTAGGCAGTTAGTTTAGCAACATGTTTGCTAAAACAGCTCCTAAGGCTGTAAGTTACGCCTAATTACAGGTTATTTTACTTGGGTAAAAAACATTACATTTATTGTACTATAACTTTATGAAGAAAACGCTACTAACTCTATTTGCTGCTTTGCTGTTAACCACCTTGTATGCCCAAAGCTACCGCCTGGTTTTGCCAAAAGATAATTTTGTTGGCAATGGCGACTCGGCAACAACCTTTAGGTGGAGCGTGGTAGATGCCGCAACATCCTACCAATTGCAGGTAGCTACAGATGCTGCGTTCGTGGCAGTTGTTTTCGATACTACTACCTCGGGTACCGGCTTAAAAAAATCGCTCGCATTTGGCCAATCCTATTACTGGCGCATTCGGGCCTACCAGTCAGCAACGCCTCAATTGTGGAGTTACACAAGGCAGTTCTCGGTATTTAAACCCAGCCAGATAAATGGTTTGGTTCTTTGGCTGGATGCCGCACAAAACGTTACATCGGCCGCCAACAAGGTTTCAGCCTGGGGCGATTTAAGTGCGGCCGGCATTACAGCTACCCAAAATAACGCCACCAATAAACCTAACCTGGTAGCTAACGGCCTTTGTGGCAAACCTACTATAAACTTTACCGGCCAGGGCGGATTAAACACATCCAGCAACATGGCTTTTCCGGCGGTTAGCGTTGCCGATTTTACTTGTTTGCAGGTTCGAAATTATGTTACTTCAACCAATGCTATTCAGTATGTATTGGGCGGTACTGCGCAAGGTGTAATTGCAGCTTCCAGCTTTTATGGTACGGGGTTTGGAACCTATCATTCCAGCGGTAATTGTTTATATGGATCATTAACCAGCGGAAACCCCGTAGGCTTTGGAATTTATAGTGTACAACGCGACCATGTGTTCCGCAATTCTGTCGAAATTCAACATGCACCGGCCAATAACAACTATTCATGTTTTTCTGTTTCGCCAATTTCCGTAACAACCCTGGGGGCCAGGCCCGACTTACCCAATTTAGCAGCTTCCTACAAAGGCGATATAGGTGAAATTCTATTGTATAACAGTTCACTTGATTCTGCTTCGAGAGTTTTGGCTGAAAAATATCTGCACGATAAATTTACACCCCCCGTTGACTTAGGGCCCGATACTATTATGGCTACTTTTTGTGTTTCGGCTACCCTTTCTACCAGTGGCTGTTTTGCCAGTTACCTGTGGTCTACCGGCGAAACCACAGCAACCATCAATGCAACTACATTTGGCACCTATTGGGTTAGAGCAACCGATGCCTTTGGCATACAAACTTCCGACACCATCAATGTTAGGCCTCAAATTGCATTTAAGCAATTGCCGGCAAGCGTTTTTCTGTGCGCGCGCGATACGGTAGAGTGGAACACCGGTTATCCGGCTTCAGGGTATACCTTCCTATGGTCAAACAATGTAACCAGCCCTTCCATATTTATCACTCAGCCGGGCACTTATTCGGTACGAATTAAAGATGCCTCACCTTGCTTTTATAATTCGGCTGTTACTACAGTAACTGTAGATCCATTCCCAAATTTTACACTCGGTGCCGATACTTCTTTCTGCTCGGGTAACCGCTTAAATTTTACTTACCCCGATTCATTAAGCTACATTCTGTGGAGCACCGGCGATGCTACCAACGAAACGGTAATTACCGATAGCGGCAGCTATAGTGTAGTGGCTGTAAATGCCAATGGCTGCATAGTTGCCGATACTATTCATGTAGCTATAAAAGGCTACGCCCCTAACGTAGAGTTTACCAACCCGGTGCTTTGCGCTACCGATAGTGTTTTATTTACCGATGCCACCATACCACCGGCGGGTAACGCCATTGTTAGCTGGACCTGGGACTTTGGCGGCGGCGATACTTCTAACCTGCAAAATGTATATCACACTTTCCCGGCCTTTGGTGTGTTTAATGTTGCGCTAACCGCCCGAACCGACTCGGGTTGCGTAAACAGCGCATCAAAAAATCTTTCAGTCTATCTTAAACCGGTAGCCGATTTCCAATCAAAAGTATCCTGCGCACAGGCCGAAACCCAGTTTTTAGATTTGAGCTCAACCTCTTTACCCGCTACGCTTAGCCGCTGGAACTGGCGATTTATAAACGGCGATACATCATTTGCCCGCAACTCGCGCTATGTATTTAGCCAGCCCGGCAAATATGGTGTAATGCTTACCGTAACCAACACCCCCGGTTGTACCGATGTAAAAACAGATTCGATAGAAGTTTTTGCACCTTTTCAGGCCGATTTCGGGTTTAAGAATATTTGCTTTGGCGATTCTACCGCCTTCCGCGATATTACTTCTTCCTTATCCATTGTTTCATGGCTTTGGAACACCGGCGATAACTTTGTTACCACACAAAAAACGTTCAACCACCTTTATACCGATTCGGGCACCTACGTTGTAAACCTGCAGGTTCAAAATGCTATAGGCTGCATTGATACAGTAAATAAACTGGTTACAGTTTACCCTCCGCCGGTGGCAAAATTCGGCCATTTATATAATTGCGAAGACCAGTTATATGCCCCTCTGGATAGTTCTATTATACACGAAGACCAAAACACCTGGAACTGGAATATCAATGGCACCCTGTATAAAAACACACGCACGCCGCAATACTTTTTTGCCGATACGGGCAGCTATCCTATAAAACTATCTGTAACTTCTGCCAGCGGATGTACCGATACCGCTACCGGCACTATTTTTATTAAACCAACGCCCGATGCAGCATTTAGTTTTACCCCTTTGTATGGCGATGCACCTTTAGATGTACGCTTTACCAACAAGAGTAAAAATGCCGACAGCTACCTTTGGACCTTTGGCGATGGCGCTACCGATGATGCTGTAAACCCATCGCACACTTATACCAGCAATGATACTTTTGATATAAAACTGATTGCAAACAGCATTTACGGCTGCACTGATTCTGCCGAGGGTAAAATTGAAGTTATTGTTACTGATTTGGATGTATCGGTAGATGATGTGCTAACTACTTCGCAGCCTCTGTCAGACGGCACCGTATTGGTATCTGTTATAGGTTATATTACCAACGTAGGCCAGCGGCTGGTTACTCATATGCAGGTATATGCTACCATAGGCAGCGGTGGTGTAATGAGCGAAGAAATTGATACGTTATTGCCACCGGGCGGCTTTTTGCCTTATACATTTAAAGCCAATTTTGTGGTGGGTGCCGAAAACGCCAACGCCTATGTTTGCGTAGAGGTTAAAGTAGCCAACCATGGCGAAACCGAAACTACCCTGGCCAACAATAAACAATGCGCATCGCTAAACGATATTTTACAGCTTATAGGCCCATCGCCAAACCCGGCAAGTTCTTCGGCTACGCTGGGGTTAATACTACCTAAAAGTGGTAAAGTAACTATTGACATGGTAAATTTACAGGGCCAGGTAATAATGGAAGCAGAGGAACTTAGTCTGCCCGCCGGCCGCAGCGATTATATGCTACCCGTTAAAAATTTAAGAAAAGGGGAATATTTTATCCGCATAAAACATAACGACGACAAGCTGTTACGCAAATTAGTCATTCACTAAAACGGACGGTAGTATTGTTGAAAATAAGAGGCGCTCCAAGGGGCGCCTCTTATTATTTTTACCATAATGAAAAACATAGCCATATTTGCCAGCGGAAGCGGCACAAATGCGCAGGCAATTATTGAATATTTTAAAGATTCTGCCGCGGTAAAAGTAGCATTGGTAATAACCAACAACCCGCAGGCGGGCGTTATTAAAATAGCCCACCAGCACAAAATAATTTCGGCCATTGTAAGCAAAGATTTTTTTGCCAATGAGGATAAAATGGACAGGCTGTTAAACACCTTTCCAATGGATATGATTGTTTTAGCCGGTTTTTTGCAATTAGTACCACCCTTTCTGCTTAAAAAATTCTCTAACCGTGTAATAAACATTCACCCGGCGCTTTTACCGGCTTACGGCGGCAAAGGCATGTATGGCCAAAAGGTACACCAGGCCGTGTTAGCCAACAAGGAACCCGAAACCGGCATTACCATACATTACGTAAACGAAAAGTATGACGAAGGCGAAGTGATACTGCAAAAAAAAGTAGCGATAAGCGAAACCGAAACTGCCGAAAGCCTTGCCGCCAAAGTGCAGCAATTAGAACACGAATGGCTGCCCAAAACTATTGAGCAGTTATTAATGGCTACCGCATAAAATAAGACATCCGAAGTTTTGAAAACTTCGGATGTCTCTCTAATATCATTCCCGATGGGCTTTAACCCCTGTTGCTCCGGGTGTTTTTCACTACTCTGAGCGGAACAACCCGGAATTTATAATAAACCGGAGTATTTAACTCCGCAATAACTACTTGCTTACCACCAGTTGCTTAAGCATTTTTGCTTCGCCCTGCTTTAACTCAACTAAGTAAACACCACTGGTAAGGGCCTTTAAGTTTACCTGGGTTTGCTGTGCAACTACATTTAAGTGCAACACAGGTTGGCCTATTATATTATATACGGTTAAAGCAGTTTTCTCATTCCACTTGCCCAGGTTTACCGTCAATTCATCGGCAGCAGGGTTTGGATACAGGCTAAATGTAAGTTTCTCAACAGCCGCATTAATACCGGTAGGTTGAATAGTAACACCCGAAGATATTGTGCAACCAACATTATCGGTTACAGTTACCAGGTAATTGCCAGGGGCCAACCCGGTAATAGACTGAGTAGTAGCTCCTGTGCTCCACAAATAAGTAAAAGGAGCCGTACCACCGTAAATAGTATCTACCCCAACACTATTATTGGTAGAAGAAACAGCCGTAACCATTTGGGCCGGTTGCGTTACTGTTACGCTGGTAGCTACCGTGCAGCCATTGCCATCGGCAACCGTTACATTACAAGCACCGGCGCCCAAATTTGCTGCATTTTGTGTAGTGACCCCACTACACCATTGGTAGGTATAATTACCTGCACCACCGGTTGCCAGCACACTTGCCTCCCCATCGCGGGCGCCAAAGCATGTTGCTGCGGTAGCCGATACGGTAGTGCTTAAAGAGTCTGGCTGCTGTACTGTTACATTATTGGTTGCGGTACAGCCCTTACTATCGGTAACGGTAACCGAGCAGGGGCCAGCGCTCAAATTAATAGCGTTAGCCGTGGTAGCGCCATTGCACCATTCGTAGCTAAAACTACCATTACCTCCGGTAGCGGCTACACTTGCCTGGCCATCATTAGCGCCATAGCAGCTAATATCAACCAATGTTACATTAGCTGCTAATTGCGCAGGCTGTGCTATTGTTGCAGTGTCAGTTACAGTGCAGCCATTAGCGTCGGTAACGGTAACCACGCAAACACCGGCACCCAGGCCCGAAACACCAGCGGTATTATTACCATTGCACCATTGGTACGTTACATTACCCGAACCACCCGCAACTGCTACGCTCGCACTTCCATCGGTACTGCCGAAGCAGCTAACGGCTATTGAATTTATGGTGGTTGTAGGTCGCCCTGTTTGCTGCACATTTACATTACTAACTACACTACATCCAATGGCATCGGTTACGCTAACAGCGCATACACCCGGCCCTAAGTTAGATGCCGTTGCTGTAGTAGCGCCATTGCACCACACATAAGTAATATTACCGGTTGCCCCCGTTACCGATACACTGGCACTGCCATCGTTTCCGCCGGCGCAGGTTGCATTAACCGAAGATACTGTAGCCACCAGTTGCGCAGGCTGTTGTATAGTTACACTATTACTAACCGAGCATCCGTTATCATCGGTAACGGTAATGCCGCAAACGCCGGCACCTAAATTAGCTACTGCAGCTGTAGTTGCATTGTTGCACCATAGGTAAGCCAGGTTACCTGTTCCGCCTGCTGCATTTACAGTGGCACTGCCGTTGTTAGCGCCAAAGCAACTTGCATCGGCCGACGTAACTGCAGCAGTTATTTGCGCAGGTTGTTGCACCGTTACGCTACCTGTTGCCGAGCAACCATTATCATCAGTTACAGTAACCGCGCATACTCCCGCACCTAAATTAGAAGTGTTGTGGGTAGTAATACCATTACACCACTGGTAGGTAAAATTTCCGCTGCCGCCGTTGGCCACTACATTTGCACGGCCATCGGTTAAACCAAAGCAGGTTATATTAGTGGTGCTGGTATTGGTTGTAATGGCGTCCGGTTCGTCTATTATAAACGCTGCGGTATCAGCACAACCCCGTAGGTCGGTAACAGTAACTGCATAGTTACCTGCCGGTAAATTAGTAATGCCAGCCCCGCTCTGGCTGTTAGACCACGTAAAATTAAAACTGCCATTACCACCCGAGGCAACAGCATTTGCCTGTCCGCTGGCTTCGCCATTGCAGCTGGCATTATTAGCTGTAACATTTAAATTAATTGCTGTAGGCTCGGTAATAGTAAATGAATCTACATACACACAATTGTTACCATCGGTAATGGTTACCACATAGTTTCCTGCTGTAAGGCCGGTAACAGAAGATGTTGTTCGCAAGTTACTCCAGCTATAAGTATAATTAGGCGTACCATTACTTACCGTTACGCCGGCGGTGCCATTGCTTCCACCATTACATGTAACATTGGTAAAAGTTTTTACCGAGGTTAAATTTGCCTGGCTTGTTATAATGGCTGTTGCCACCCCTGTGCACGAGTTTACATCACTAACGGTAACTGTGTAAGTTCCCGGGGCAACATTGGTAATAGAAACACCGGTTCCACTATTACTCCAGTTATAGGTATAAGCGGGTGTTCCACCCACAACAGTAGCTGTAGCGCTACCATTACCCGTACCACATATAGCATTGGTAGCTGTAGTAGTAACCGATAAACCCGAGCTAACCGTAGCCGTTACTGCACGCCGTTCCGAAACACAGCCATCACCCTGTATAATCCAATCATAGAAGAAGTAATAATACGTAGGAACGTTTGGTGCATCGTTGCCGGTAATGCTTACGTAACCTCCTGCATCGCTATAAGGGTAAGTAGCGCCTGCATTATTGCGGTAAAGGTTAATAACCGAATTATCCGATAAGGAAAGGGCATAGCCATTGCCGGCGGCAAGATTAAAATTGAGGGTAACCCGGCTGCCACCCTGTGGTAAATTAGCAGTTATGGTGTTCAGCAAGGTACCACCGCTATTTCGCACCTCAATAGTGCGATTACCTGCCGCACCGGCATACACATATACACTTTGCAAAACGCAGGGTTTATTTACATTAAATACAGTAGCCCAGTTACTGCCTGCCTGGGTTAAATAACCACCACTGCCGGAATTATTTGTTTTACCTACATTAAAGGTGCTGCCGGGTACGGTATCCTGTACAAAATAGGTAGTGGTTTGATTAAGAACAGGTGTGGTGTAGGTAGCCGCGCTGCCCACCTTATTGCCGGCAGAATCTAACCATGCCACCGGGTTAGTGCTGTTGGTAGTTAATGTAAAGCTACCTGCCCCGCACCGCGACACATTGGCCGCAGCCGGTGCAGTAGGTTTACTTACGGTAACATAACCGGTTATAGTTTTTACATTGCTGCCATACGTATTGGTAGCCGTAAGTGTAACGGTATAAACTCCGTTGGCAGTATATTGATGGGTAGGGTTTTGTGTGGTGGCGGTTTGCCCGTCGCCAAAATTCCAGCTCCAGCTGGTGGCTCCGTTAGTGCTTAAGTCGGTAAAGCGCACTAAGCCTGTACAGGTAGAGGTAACATCGGCCGAAAAGTTAGCTATGGGGGGTGTATTGTTAGCCTGACAGCCCAGCGAACTTAACAACCCTACTTTTGACCCACCCGAGGCAAACAAAGATAAGCTACGGGCTTTTTGCCCGTTGGTGAACATATACATACATGCATCATCCGTATAGTCCATGTAGTTCATCCACATATCGCCGTTAGGGCCATTGCTGCAACTTACTTGTGCACCACTGGGGCATCCGTAGTGTTGCGCACCCTGGTTTGGGGTATCGCCCACCTGGTCTGAACCGGTACAGCCACTGCCATCATCGCCCCAAATGTGATATAGGTTCAACCAGTGGCCCACTTCGTGGGTTGCAGTGCGGCCCAGGTTATAAGGGCTTTGTGCAGTGCCTCCCGTACCAAAGGCGGTATAATTAATTACTACTCCATCAGTAGCAGCCGCACCGCCCGGAAACTGGGCGTAGCCAAGTGTGCCCCCGCTTAGGTTACCTACCCAAATATTTAAGTACGAAGTTGCGGGCCAGGCGTTATCGCCACCGTTGGCAGTTCGTTTTATGTTATCGTTAGTGCTAAACGAAGTACTACTGGTTTGTTTACGTACTATACCTGTGGTGGTATTGCCGTTCGGGTCGCGGGTAGCCAGGCAAAATTCAATTTCATAATCAGCCACCAGGCTTTGCCAAACCGAGGGTGTGCGCGTCCAGTCAGTATTCAGTTTTCTAAAATCAAGGTTTAGCCGGTCTATCTGCGATTGTATTTGGGCCGTGCTAATGTTTTGTGCGGTAGTATTATACACCACATGCACCACTACGGGTATGGTAATTACCGCCCGGCTGCCGCTGCTGGTAGGGTTAGCCAAAAACTGGTTGGTATGGTTTTCTATCTGTTGCCTTGCTGCAGCTAAGCCGGGGTTGCTTTGTAATTGCTCCTGCAAATACTCCATACTGGCACAGCGCTGGGCATTTACTTTTTCAGTTGATAAAACAAAAATCACACAAATAAGCGCGAATACAATTTTCTTCATTTTTCAAGTTTTACTACATCAAATTAAGCGAATGATTTGACAGAAAGAAAACGACAGTAATGCAAGCCTGCTAAGATGTGAAAGAATGAGGTAAATAAGGGGAGATTATAGGCAAAACACACTGTTGTTATATAAACCAAAATTCATGTTTTTAATTCTAAACAAGAAACCAATGAAACACATCAAAAAAAAATTGACAGCAATTTTAGCTGTAATAGTATTAGTAGGTACAATTAGCAGCTGTGGCAAAAAAGCCGACGAAAATGCAGATTGGGCATCAGATATAGTAGGCGCTTATACCGGTAAGGACAATAAAAACCAGGATATATCTGTTACTGTAAGCCGAAACTCGGATAAATCGATAAAAATCTCCTATTATAGAGAGCCTGGCTTTTCTTACTATGGAATTCAATTTACGGATAGCGATGTTATTTTAACCGACCCTGCGCATTGTTCGTTTTCATCGGAACACGATTGTGATTCTTTTAGTGCCGGACCCGACAGAATATACGGCTGCTCTTGGTATGCAGGGTCCGCTACTTTTTCTAATAACAGTGTCAGTATAGCCTTCAGCGATACTACAACTTATAATGGCACGTTTGTAATGGCCAGGCCACTTACAGCCGTAGCAAGTAAGTAAGCAATACCCTACCATAAAAAAACCGGCCAGGGCACCACCCCGACCGGCTATTCAACAACAACCTAACTAAAACTTATCTAAAAACTACTACCGTCAAACGCAGCATAATCCTGCCGGTTAATGGCGGTTTCATCTTTACAATCGCCGCAACTTACCTTCCCAAAATAGTTACTGTCCGCCCCCCTTTCAGGCTTGGTAAGCGTTAATATGTGCGAACCACATTTCTTGCAGCTTATAAAAGGTACGGCGTCTTCCTTTTCAGCATTCGCCGTTGGGGCCTCTATGTATTGTAGGTTGGCAGCGTGCATTATAGTATTACCCCCGCAGGTTTGACACACATACTTTTTAGCAGCGTATTGGCCATTGCTTAAAAAGCAGGCCATTTTTTCAGCTTCTGTGCGTTGTATGCGCCAAATCATTTCCGAGTTGCAGCCGGGGCAATATTTTAAATTACTATCGCTGCTGTTTGGGTCTGGTTTTAATTTTTCTTCTTTTTCTTTTTCCATCAACATTGAATGAGTTGGTCTGTTTTAGAATAATACGGTGGAGTATTACATACTAAATAATGTAAACGGTATTTTATACAGTATTGTAAGGCAAACAGGCTTTAGCGCTGTTAAGCCATAGCGGCGCTTTGAAAAGATTTAAAGTGCCGTAAAAAAGAATAAAGGAGTGCCTAAATCAGAAACGTGCTTAACAAACGATACCGCTTGTAGCTGGCATTTGAAAGGCTTTGGGGTGTATTATTAAAAAAAGTTTCAACCGGGTAGTGAAACTCCGTATGGTCGCAAACCAGATACTTTGCCAGCAATTTATCGCCCGCACCTTCCTGCTTCTGTTTTACAAGCTCATGCTTGCTTATAAGCAAAAGGCAATCGGTATGCCGGTGCGGGGCACTTTTTGCTTTTTTACTTGTTATTATACCTGTTAAAAAGTAGCCGGGGCTGGCAAGTAAAGAATGAAACGAAAACAGGTGCGAAGAATACACCAGCAGCAGCATGATTGCTGCACGACAAGGACGGCTGTATTTTGCAAACCACTTTTTCATTACAATACGAAATTAAAAAAAATCGGTAAGCCTGCTATATACAAGTACCAGAAGAAGCCCAAAAATAAAAACCCCACTCATTTGAGCGGGGCTTGTATTTCTATTGTCTATTAAGCATCTATCCTTGCAAACTTAGCGTGGCTTTCAATAAACTCGCGGCGTGGTGGTACCTCATCTCCCATTAGCATGCTAAAAATGTAATCAGCCTCGGCAGCGCTGTCAATAGTTACTTTGCGTAAAGTGCGGGTAGCGGGGTTCATAGTAGTATCCCAAAGCTGCTCGGCGTTCATTTCACCAAGACCTTTGTAACGCTGCACATGCACCGAACTTTCACTTCCACCTTTAGCCAAAGCTGCTGTAGCGGCATCGCGCTGGGCATCAGTCCAGCAGTAAGTTTGCTCCTTACCTTTCTTTACCAAATAAAGCGGCGGAGAAGCAATATAAATATTACCGTTCTCTACCAGCGCCTTCATATAGCGGAAGAAGAACGTGAGTATAAGTGTAGTAATGTGCGAACCATCCACGTCGGCATCACACATTATTACTACTTTGCTGTAGCGCAGTTTGGTTACATCCAAAGCCTTCGAATCCTCCAGCGTTCCTATTTTAACACCAAGGGCGGTAAACATGTTACCAATTTCCTCGTTGTCGTAAATTTTATGCTCCATAGCCTTCTCCACGTTCAATATTTTACCACGCAATGGCAAAATAGCCTGAAAGTGACGGTCGCGGCCTTGTTTAGCCGTTCCACCCGCCGAATCCCCTTCGACTAAGAAAATCTCGCTCTCATCGCGGTTCTTGCTGGCGCAATCTGCCAGTTTACCCGGCAAACCACCACCACTTAAGGCGCCTTTGCGCTGCACCATTTCGCGGGCTTTGCGGGCTGCTGCGCGGGCGGTAGCCGCCAGCACTACTTTATCAAAAATCAGCTTCGCCTGTTTAGGGTTTTCTTCCAGGTAATGGTCAAGTACTTCGCCAAAAATTTGCTCTACAGCGCCGGCAACTTCATTGTTACCCAATTTGGTCTTTGTTTGGCCTTCAAACTGCGGCTCGGGCACTTTTACCGATACTATGGCTGTTAATCCCTCGCGGAAGTCATCTCCTACAATCTCCACCTTCAGCTTTTCAAACAGTTTATTCTTCTCGCCAAACGATTTGAAAGTTCTGGTCAAGGCCCTTCTAAAACCGGCCACGTGTGTACCGCCTTCAATAGTATTAATGTTGTTTACATAGCTGTGTACGTTTTCGCTGTAAGTTGTGTTGTACTGCAAAGCTACTTCTACGGCAATGTTATCGCGGCTGCCTTCCACCCAAATAGGGGTAGGTATCAACGGTTCGCGGGTACTGTCTAAGTATTTTACAAATTCTACCAATCCGCCTTCGCTGTAAAAGTGCAATTGCTTAAAGGCACCCGCTTCGTCTTTCTCGCGCTCATCAACTATATCCAGGTGTATCCCTTTATTCAAAAAGGCCAACTCGCGCAGGCGGGCAGCCAGGGTATCAAAACTATAAACCGTAGTGGTAAAAATTGTAGCATCGGGGTGGAAGGTTACAATAGTGCCGCGATAATCCGTAGTACCTACTTCTCTTACCGGCTCCAGTGGTTTACCCTCGCTGTAATTTTGTTCGTATACTTTACCATTGCGGTGCACGGTAGCCTTTAAGTGGTCCGATAGTGCGTTCACACAGCTTACACCTACACCGTGCAAACCGCCCGATACCTTGTAACTATCTTTATCGAATTTACCCCCGGCGTGTAATACCGTCATTACCACCTGCAGGGCGCTTACGCCTTCTTTCTCGTGTATATCTACCGGAATACCCCGGCCATCATCTTTAACCGAAATAGAGTTGTTTTCGTGTATAGTAACATATATGTTTTTGCAATGCCCGGCCAACGCCTCATCTATACTGTTATCTACTACCTCGTAAACCAGGTGGTGTAAACCTTTTACGCCTGTATCGCCTATGTACATGGCAGGGCGTTTACGCACTGCCTCTAATCCTTCCAATACCTGTATACTGCTGGCCGAATAGTCTTGCGGTTTTTTTGTTTCTTCCATATTAATTGCGGCTGTTCCTTCGCTCATATTTTTTGTTTAAAAAATTGTTGCGCGAATGTAATAAAATAGAGCCTTGCCAAACGGTTTAAACACCCTTTTTTATCCCCAAAAAGTGTTATTTGTGGATAGAATTTTTTATCATTTTAAAACTTTGATTACCAATGTTTTAGATATTTATTTTTTATTGAAAAAATAAGAAGGTGCCCATTGCAACTTTTAATCATAAAATACCTACTTAATAAGGCTTACAATTGTTCCATGTCAATCTATTAAAATGGCTTTGATATATTTACCCTGATTTTGAAAAAAACCACACCTTATGTTTAAACTTTACAGCAGTAAAAAAAACAGGTTAATTGCATTTATCCTGTTTGCATTTTTAAGTCCGTCCTTTCTTGCGGCCCAACAAAAAGCTCCGCCGTTAGAGCAGGTTTTTGCATTTGCCGATATACAGAAAGATGCCCTTAAAAAAGACTTCCCACACCTTTACCAGGTAGTTAGCAAAACCTATACTACGGATGATGTAAATACGTACGTAAAAAACTACGAAGGCGAATGGAATAGCTTTCAGAACTTACCCGCCATTAAAAAACTGAACATTGCATGGCCTACGTTAGGCATTACGGCAACTGCACCTAAAACCGGCTTTAGCCACTCGCTATACCAGTGGTATAAAGCGGCCAATGTTTCCGAAGCTACACGCAAGGAATTATTTCCTCACTTCCCACTGCCCAATCTTAAAAACGACCCTAATAAAGAGGCTGCCGACTACGACCAAAGAGTAGTTGCATGGCAACGCTTATATAGCGAAGAGTATGAGCATTTTTTAAATGCACCCGAATTAACCGCCCTTAACCCTTATTATAAAGGTTACTACAAACTGCCGTATTTGCCGCGCTTTGTTGGCGCTGCTATCGAATTAGAAAAACCGGTAAAACAAAACACGGGCAATCCCATTACCGACGATTATCAATATCAGCTTAAACTGCGCAATTGGTATTATGTGCTTAAGCCCGAAGAGTTTGAAAAGCTATACGGGAAGGATTATAAATTTCCCGATTCGTTTGATGCAAAGCAATACCGCGACCACATCATAAAAATGCTGAAGGATAAAAAAGCAGGCACTTACCCTGATTATACAAACCCGCATTAAAAAAAATCGAGGACCCTGACTTTTCTCCGAAAACAAAAATTTTTAAGCATTATGAAAAAGAATTTTTCCCTATATAAAATTTTAGCCACCCTGCTTCTTTTTACAAGCATACACAGCATGGGGCAAACCTATAACGATGGCGCTATGCAAATTCAAATGAGCGTAGGCTATTCGTTTGTTGAGAGTGTAGACGACCCGCTTACAGGCGAGTTAAACGATAACGAATTCCGCTTTAAATGGTGGGGTGCCGATAACGCCGACTTAGACGGCCAGGGTTTTTTAGGCGGTACTACCATTGGTGTTAACAGTGGCAATGCCGGCTGGGTGCTGGGCACAGATGTTCCGCTTTTAAACTTTACTTACGGCACACCGGGCAGCACGCCGCAACAAGTACCGCAGTTTTTATCGCTACAGGGCGAGGGCTGGGAAGATGATTGCTTTGATTGTTTCCGCAGTACCGGTACTATTACCTTTGCCTGCGACCAGTGCAGCAGCAATATTTATGATGGCAGTTGCGGATGTAGCACAAACATTTTTTGTGGCTGCTCTGCCGAAGACCAACATTGCGGTCCTTACACTATTAACGGCAGCATTAACTACCGCGCAATTGCGCCTTGTTTAGGTTTGTTTTCACCTAATGCCGGTAACACTAACGGTAGTGCCTGGGTAGGCGATTTTATTGGCAACGCCTGTGGGTCAGATGATATTGGCGCCGAAGTATTAGTGTATTGGACTCCCCCAATTCCCGACCCTATTGTTGCAACCGCCACTATTTTATGCCAGCCGGGTCTTGCCACTTTACAAACAGGCGGGGCTGTGTTTGGCGGCGAATACCATTGGTACGATAACAACTCGAATTTACCAGTAGGTACCGGCTCACAAATAACCCCTTTTGTAGGCGCTACTACCACCTACCGGGTACACACAGCTAACGGAAGCTGCGAAAGCTTAAGCTATCGCTTAATTACCATTACGGTAGGCAGTCCGCAAATAACCAGCGTAACTACCACTAATCCTTTATGCAACGGCAGCAGCGATGGAAGTATAACTGTTACGGCCAGCGGCGGCAACGGTGCATTACAATATTCAAACGATGGTGGCAACACCTTCCAGTCAGGCAATGTATTTAATAACCTGCCTGCCGGTTTTTACAATATACATGTAAAAGATGCCAGCGGTTGCACCGTTATATACCAGGGCAACTCGGTAATACTTAACCAGCCTACACCGGTAAGCATATTTGTAAACAAGGTAGATGCATCTTGCAACGGCACCAGCACCGGCCGCATAGATATTTTTGCAGGCGGCGGTTCAGGTAACCTTACCTACTCTATCGATAACGGAAGCACTTACCAGCCAAGTTCAATATTTGCAAACCTGGCCGCCGGCAGCTACAACATTGTAGTAAAAGATGCCAGCAACTGTTCTTATCCTTTCCTGGGTAATCCGGTAATTATTTCAGAGCCTACTTTAGTAGGTGCTACTACCACCGTAGTAGATGCCAGTTGCGGCACCAGCAATAACGGCACCGTAACTGTAAATGCTACCGGAGGTACATCGCCTTACAACTACTCGCTTAACAACGGCCCTTATTTCCCTAATCCAATATTTACAGGCCTTAGCTCTGGCAATTACAACGTTCTGGTAGCCGATGTTAACGGTTGTACTTTCGCTACCACTGCCACCGTTGGCAGCACCTATACTTTAACGGCTAGCGTGCTTACCCAAACCGATGTTAGCTGCAATGGCGGTGCCGATGGCACCGTAACGGTTACTTCTACCGGCGGCTTAGCGCCTTTTCAGTTTTCGATAGATGCCGGACTTAACTGGCAAACCGATTCTGCCTTTACCGGTTTATCGGGCGGGGTGTATACCATCATAGTTAAAGATGCTAACGGCTGTACAGATAATGTAAGCGCCACTATTATCGAAAAACCACAGTTGGTTATAGTAGCCGATAGCATATTATCATCTAACTGCTTTACCAGCACCGATGGTGCCGTATATATACACGCCGAGGGCGGAACTCCGGCTTATACATACGCATGGTCTAACAGCACAAGCAGCCAAAACCTTACCGGTGTTGCCAATGGCAGCTACACGGTAGTAGTTACCGATGCACGCACTTGCACTGCACAGGCTACTTATACTGTAACCAGCCCTACCAAATTAATATCGGCAATTGCCGGTAACGACCCCGACTGTAACGATAATGCTACCGGCTTTGCGGTAGTAACCGCCGGCGGGGGCACTATGCCATACCGCTATAACTGGAACACCACACCGGCACAAAGCGGTATAATGGCCGTTAAATTAAAGGGCGGCATAGTTTACACCGTTACCGTTACCGATGGAAACGGCTGCACCATTACCGATAGCGTATTACTTAACAACCCTACTGCTGTGGTGGTAACCACCACGGCCAGCAATACTACCTGCTATAACGGTAACGACGGCACGGTAACTATAAACGCTACCGGCGGCAATGGCCCTTACCAATATTCGCTTAATAACGTTTACCAGCAGGATAGCATACTTACCGGTTTAATTGCCGGCGAATACACAGCCATTGCGCAGGATAACAACGGTTGCTTTGGCGCGCAAAACTTTACCGTTAGCGAGCCTGCTGTTATTATTGTAGATGCAGGCCCGAATGTGGTTTCGGTGCGCGGACAAACGGTTGCGCTTACCGGCACGGCCTCTTCGGCTAACGGCATTATTGCTTACATCTGGAGCCCTAACGACCACCTTAGCTGCACCGCTTGCCAAACCACCAATGCTAACCCCGATACTACTACTACTTACTATTTAACTGCCATTGATGGCGACACCTGCAGCGCTTACGACTCGATAACTGTAGTGGTATTAAACAAGGTAGAATACTTTATACCTACCGCCTTTACACCTAATGCCGATGGATTGAACGACTATTTTGAGGTAAACATTTTGGGTGCCGAAAAAATTGAAGTAGCCCTGTTTAACCGTTGGGGCGAGCGCGTTTATTTTAACCCGGCCCAACACAACGGCATTTTAAATAACGGCGATGCATGGGATGGTAAAAAAGGCGGCAAATTGTTCCCTAACGATACGTATGTATACCAGCTAAAAGTTACTTACGCCAATCCGGATGCTTTCCCCGATGAAACACTTAGCGGAACGGTAACCTTAATGCGCTAAAAAAAAATTTTCAATGTTTTTAAAAGCCGTCTCGCTTAAACGAGACGGCTTTTTTATTTGCAGAAAAAGCCACTATCCTCCTATTCCCCTAGTACCCAATGCCCCAATCACCTATTCCCCCAATTCCCTAATTTCCCAATGTCCTATTCTCCCAATCCGTAACAGATTGGCATTTTTGTTTGTAGTTGTATTTTGTAATACAACGCTCAAGTGCCCGGTTATTACTACTAATCTTATTTTTGCGACAAAGCCCGGCACATGAAAGTTAAAGCCCTGTATTTAAATTTGCTGCTACTTGTTTTTGGATGCAAACTGGCAGCACAACCTATACCGGCACTCTACGGAACCAGTTCTGATGGCGGACAATATGGATTTGGCGGTATTTTCAAAACCAATTATTTCAATTCTTCAGGGCTTGACCACTACGGAATTACTCAAATCTGGGCTTTCGATAGTATTAACGGCAAGCGCCCGGAAGAAATAATTTTGGGAACAGATGGAATGCTGTATGGATATACCAGCTATGGCGGCCATAAAAATATTGGAACCGTATTTAAATTCAACCCTTCAAACAATCAGCATAGTGTTCTTCACAGCTTCGACACTATCGATGGCATCTTTCCAAAAGCACTGATATACGGTAACGACGGTTATCTTTATGGTTTAGCTTGTAATGGCGGGCAAAACTGGCGGGGCACACTTTTCAAAATCAATATTCTTACCCATAACTTCACCAAACT
The DNA here is from genome assembly GCA_044228435.1 of Chitinophagales bacterium. Lineage (GTDB taxonomy): Bacteria > Bacteroidota > Bacteroidia > Chitinophagales > LD1 > Bog-950. The sequence goes on along the minus strand of JBGAUW010000023.1, from coordinate 21,428 downwards.
CCACGATTTCTACAACGAAAATTCTAACCAGGTAATTGGTGGTGTTTATCCCTGTAACCTTATTAAAGCAAGCAATGGCAAATTATATGGTGTTTCATCTACCGGTGGTATGTTGGATATGAGTGGCATGGGTTTTTTATTCAGCTATGACCCTGTTACAAACGCTTATGATAAGCTACATGTTTTTTTAGGATCAGAGCGGGTTCAAAGCCCAAGAAAGATCATCCAGGCAACGAATACCAAGTTATACGGTGTTACAGGATTTGGAGGTGGGATATTTAGTTATGATGTAAACACAAGCACATATACACTGCTAATGGACAGTGTATATATTAAAGACCGACTAATGCAGGCGGATAATGGTCTCTTATACGGCATAAACCGAACCGGAAATAGCTTACTTGTTTCTATCAATTTAACCAATGATTCTGTAAAGTATCATCCTAGTGTTACTTCGCACTCCGCGCTTAGCTCAAACCACATACAAGGCAGTGATTATAAATTGTATGGCACAGAGGCTGATGACTTTTTCATCAGCGCAGGAAGCTTATACTCTGCAGATATTTATAACGGCTATGCTATGCACGAGTTTTTTACGTTCGGCGGCCACTCAAGTGGGCTGCTTAATCCCAATTGTTTAATAGAAATTCCACCTATTAACTGCGATGCTTATTTCCAAATCTATCCCGACCCTTCCATAACCGGCTTATGCCGGGGGTATAATTTGAGTACCGGTAATAACCTAAGCTACAGTTGGCAGTTTGGCGATGGCTATTCTTCTCCCGACCCTTACCCGCACCACGTTTATGCGCAACCAGGTTTGTACAGAGTATGCCTTACCATTACCGGCCAGGGTGGTTGTACAGACTTTTTCTGCGATACTACTTATGCCTATAAAACAGATGCAGGTACCTTAATGTCGGAATTAATAATTGCAGCTTCTCCTACAAATATCGACCAGTATATAAACGATACAGGTATAGAGATATACCCTAATCCAACGCAAAACGTATTGCATATAGTGGCGGGTAGTTTGCAAATTGAAGAAGTTATAGTTTACAATGTGCAGGGGCAAATAGTAAACCACACTAAAAACCCCGGGGCAAACAAATTGGATGTAAGCCAGTTAATGAGTGGCACCTACCTTATTGAATTGAAAACTTTGAATGCCTCCATAAAAAAGCGGTGGGTTAAACTATAAGTTATACTCTCAATCCTAATCTTCTATTTCCAATTCCCTAATCCCCTAATGCCCCAATGTCCTATTTTCCCAATGCCCTAATCTCCCAATGTCCCAACCATTTCCCTACATATCCCAAAATCTGTTAGTTTCGTTCAAATTAATTAATTCAAGGTGTTAACGGGCTTATAGCCGGTTAACCTGACTATAAATTGCAGAAAATGGGATGTACATCTTGTGGTACAGGTAAAGACGGAGCCGTTTCGGGCTGCGGTTCGGGCGGTAGCTGCAGCACTGGTGGCTGTAACCGTATGAATGTAATGGATTGGTTTTCGGATATGCCAATTTCATTTAACGAGAACTTTAACATTGTAGAAGTAAGCTTTAAAAAAGGTTCGCGTAAAGGCTTTTACCGCAACCCCGATAATATTGATTTTCATAAAGGCCAGTTGGTAGTGGTTGAAGCCGCACAGGGGTATGATGTGGGCGAAGTAAGCCTGCAGGGCGAATTGGTAAAATTGCAAATGAAAAAGCGCAAAATTACCGAGCGCGACGATACCATACGCAACGTAATGCGCGTGGCTAACGAAACAGATATTAATGCCCTGTTAGATGCCCGCAATAAAGAGAAGGATACAATGGTGCGCGCCCGTGCTATGGCCCGCCAAATGAACCTGGAAATGAAGATTGGCGATATTGAATACCAGGGCGACAACAAGAAAGTTACCATATTTTATACGGCCGATGGCCGCGTAGATTTTCGCGAGTTGGTAAAGGTTTATGCCAAAGAGTTTAAGGTAAAAATTGAAATGCGCCAGATAGGTGCCCGGCAAGAGGCCGGCCGTATTGGCGGTATTGGCACCTGCGGTCGTGAGCTATGCTGCAGCACCTGGCTAAACGATTTTAAATCGGTTACCACGCAGGCGGTACGTTACCAAAACCTGGCTATTAATACTGATAAACTGAGCGGACAGTGCGGCAGGCTTAAGTGCTGCCTTAACTACGAACTGGATACCTATAACGATTCGTTAAAGAGTTTCCCTAAGCAGGCCGACAAAATTGAAACAGAAGATGGTATTGCCTGGCTAAAAAAGACCGAGATACTTAAAAAGCAAATGTGGTACGAATACGATACCCAGCGCGGTAACTTTTTTAAGCTGGCTATTGAAGATGTGAAGGAGTTGCTGTTTATGAATAAGGGCGGCAAAAAACCTAAAAGCCTGGAAGACTTTGCCATTATAGAAACCGCTAAGGTAGATGAAAGCAAGCACGAGGATTTAGTGGGCCAGGTTACCCTGCATACGCTGGAAGAAAAAGAACGTAAAAAGCGCAGGGGTAATAACTCAAACAACCGCAATAAGAACCAAAACCGCGAAGAAGGCAGCCGCAAACCAATGCCGCGTAAAACCGATGGCCCTAAAACCGACACTTTAAAATCGGACGAGTTTAAAACCGAAATGCCTAAAAGCGAAAACCGGGGCAACAACCAAAACCGCGGCAATAATCAAAACCGGGGTAATAATCCAAAACGCGATAACCGCGGCGGTGGAAACAACAAAAAAGGCCCTGACAAACGCACCGATAAAAAGCCAGATAATACCGACCCAAAACCATAATGCCATAAGCGGCTATGCCAGTTAAAAAATTGAAACTTAAATTGAACTCTCTGTTAAGCACAAAACTAAGGAAGCATGTCAGTCTGAGCGGAGTCGAAGACAAGTGCTTCCGAAGCAATTTGCTAAACCTTACAGGCTTATGCATTATTGCCATGCTGCTGTTAGCCGGCTGCGATAAAAACGCGGTAATGGAAACCCAACAGCAAATTGCCGGCAATAGCTGGAACTATACCGATGCCAAAACCTTTACGGCCGAAATAACCGATACAGTACAGCACTACAACCTTTATGTAAGTGTGCGCCACGGCTTCAACTTTGAGTGGCGCAACCTGTGGGTTAAAATTGAAACTACCTTCCCCGATGGGCGCAAATTTGAAAGGCGCGTTAACCTGGTATTATCCGATGCCGATGGCGTGTGGCACGGCGACTGTCTGGGCGATAACTGCGACATGCTTATACCTATTCAGGATAATGCCTTCTTTCCTCAGTTGGGCAAATACACTTTCAAAATACAGCAGGATATGCGGGTTAACCCGCTTGGCTTTGTAAAAACCATAGGCATGCGCGTAGAGAAATATACCGCGCCAAAATAGTAGCAGAGGCCCTAAACAATACCAACCCATGGTTATGCTTATGTATGCACATTGGTGCAATTAAACCATTCCAAAAGAGAAGCTTCTTCCCGACTCTCTTTTTTTTCGTATCACCGTATTCCTGATTTCCTGTATTCCTGATTTCCTGTATTCCTGATTTCCTGTATTCCTGATTTCCTGATTTCCCGATTTCCTGCTTCCTACACTAACCGGCTGTCTTCCCCCCATCCCAGGCCTCTACAAAGTTTATCAGCACCTTTTTCATAGCCTCCAGCGCTTGTGGGTTTATCTTGTCTATGGTATCTAATCGGGTATGGTAAATTGGGTCTAATTTTTCCGAGTCCATACCTATAATACATACCGCCGGTATGCCCTCTATGTGAAAAGCAGAGGCATCTGAAGCTCCTACCAACAGCGGCAGTTTTTTTACCGGCACACCAGTAGCATTAAACGCATCGGCTACCAGTTGCACATGTTCTTTTTTATAAAACACCAGCGTATTGGCCTCGTTGGTGCCTATGGTTAGGTGTTCGGTATCTTTAATGGTATCTACGTTAAACAAAAAAGCCTTCTCTTGCAGCAACTGCTGTTTGTGCGCGCGGGCATAAGCCCATGCACCGCGCAGGCCGCTCTCCTCTGCGCCAAAGCTAATTACGCGCAGGCGCGTATGCTTCAGTTTTTTCTCCGAAAATACTTTAGCCATTTCTACGGCCATAGCCACACCGGTTAGGTTATCCGATGCCCCATCTACCTGTTCCTTTCCGTGCATATCGTAAATTACAATTAGCGCCGGTGTAAGCAATGCAAAAAACCACCAGCCATAGCCGAACCAGGCAGCACTTATAAAAATGTTTAGCAGGGCATATATACCAAGCAACACAATTGCAAAGCAGGCAATAACCGTTAGGGTAGCGCCGGTTTGTTTTAGTTTATACCACCACTTAAATTCCTTTACGCTGTCAATATGCCCTGCAACTATCAGGGTAGTTTTTACTTCGCCGGTAGGTTCAATATCGCCTATAACATTCCAGCTGGGTTTTTGGGCAAACAAAAAATCGAGCCAGTGCCGGTAGGTAACAAAGTGCCCCACAAACAGAACCGTGTTAACTGCACCCAATACACCCGCTGCCACCACGTTCACTTTAAGCAATACCAACACTAGTACATAGGCAATACAAAAGCCTTTAAGAGCTTGAAAGTGCGCCTCCAGTGCGCTGTTAAACTCTTCTACCTTTACGGTAGTGCAATACTTTTTTAAAACTTCGGCGGTATAAAGCTGCGCCTGCTTTTCCTGTTCGCTGCCAAAATACCGTCCGCCAAAGCGGCTAATAACTTCATTAATGTAAGTAAGCATGTGTGGGTTTTGTTAGTTGCACAAGGTTAATTAAAAGTGGGGCATAAGTATTATCCCGTAGGGATAAAATATTGGTAGCATACCATGTATGTTCCCCTTTGCATGCCGTAGGTATGCAACTACCTTCTAAGGTTTTTACCTTAACTTTTCATGCGCTCGGATCACCCTTATTAAGATGCTGCTTTTTTAGCAATGGAAAAAGTAGATTCAAACTGGCGCTGGAATAAGATGCATTAGCATAACACCACGCCCATAAACTTAAATAGTCTTTACAGTTCTTACCTCTATAAAAACCAGCACACCCAGCACTATAACTTCATTTACAAAATACACTAACCCCGGCACGGTTATTTGCTGTTGGTGGTAAAACAAGAGTGAAATGGTAAGTATCGAATACAAAGTATTAGCTGCGGCAATACCCGTTAAAAAGGGACGCCAGTTTTTACCCGCAAAAAAATAGCAACTCAAAGAGTATGTAGCAAACACACAGGCTATGGCAACCAGCACCAACAGCGTGTTTTGAGGCATGCCAACCACGGTATTAAATTTGGCAATAACCGATAATAATATGGCCGACAAAATGGCCCCCGACCCATCCATTAAAAACACGGCCCTTGGCTTGGATGTAAGTTTAGCCAAGTGCTTATTCATGCAACGAAATTAGTTACAAATGGCTACGGCTGCAACCGGTATTATAAATTTGGGTGCGGCTCTCTCATTTCTTTAAGCCCTCGCTATTTCATTTCAATGTCCCCATAGCCCCTTAAGTCCCTGCCCTGGAATACATAGCCTTTAGCACTAAAGTTGCGCAATTGTCGCTCTCATACCTTTTTATGACTTATTGGATTAAGTTTCGCAAATCCAGTCTATCAGACTACAAATAAATGCCATTTTCAATAGGCAAATTGAATTTATTCTAATTTCTTTAATTAAACATTATTTCATATTTTTGTATTATTAAATAGCAAACTTATGAAAGGATTAAACACCAAACGCAAAAAATTCTGCCGCTTAATAGCCGAAGGCGAAAGCGGCGCAGGGGCTTACCGCAAGGCCTACAAAAACAAAAACAGTAACACCTGTAAACGGAACGCGCACCGGCTTTTGCAGCAGCCGGCGGTAATGATTTTTCTGTCGTTTACGCCTCCGCCGCCGGTAGAAAAAGAGGAGAAGAAAGATGATTACCCTTTCGTAATTCACACAATTGCGGGTAAGCAAAAGCGTGCCCGGCGCGAAAGGGCTGAAAAAGAAGCCGAAGAAGCACGTAAAAAAGGCGATATCTATGGCTACAGCCTCGATGAAGAAATGACAGCTACAGAATGTAAAATAATATTAAGCCGTATTGCCCGCGGCACGGTTAGTGCACCCAAATACATAGTAGTTAATAAAGAGCTGGTAGAAAAGCCCGTGCCGCCCAGTTTTGCCCAGCGCCGTAGTTGTATAGCCGAGTTAAACAAAATGCGCGGCATTTATCAAAAGCCTTTAATGGACGATTCGGATGTAGTAGAAGAAATACATTTAGTCCCCGCCAGCCGCATGAATAATCCGCACAACGCTTGAAAAAATGCCAAAAAAGGTAGACAAAAAGGTTGGTAGAAAAGTTGGCATTTTACCAATGAAAAATTGAAGTAAAAAATAGAATTCCATGACAACGGAATAGTTTAAACAAAAAGCGGAATCTGATTCTACTGCCGGAGACGGCAGGTTTATAGGCAACGATGCGCAAACTTAAACCGACCCTGAAAGGGTAGTAATGGTAAAAAGGAAAGAAAAAGGGTTGTCTTTAAGAGCCGTAGGCTCGGCCAGTTTTGTAGCCCCCGACTTCAGTCGGGGGATTAGATAAAATCCAGTGTTAAGTCCCGTAGGGACGACCCGCACTTTGCGCCGGTAAAACCGCCTGCTATAAATCAGTTGCTCAAGTTGATGGCAAGGTTTAGAAGCGGTTTAGATTTGTATGGTAAGTGTGTTTATGAGTTATTTTCAGGCGAAATGCTTTAGCATTCTGCGATTCAATCATTTAAGAATTTGCAGAGCTAAACAAGAAAGGTTTTCGCAGCCAGAATGGAATATTTCTGGCAAGAAAATCTGCCGCAGTTGCAGCCGAAAAGAACCATAAACAAATTTTCAGATAAATCTAAACAGCTTCTTAAATTCGCCCCGCATAATTTAAAACCTACTTACAAAATACCTTTATGGAATTTAGAAAAGAAAAAGATACAATGGGCGTGGTAGAAGTGCCGGCCAATGTTTACTGGGGCGCACAAACCCAGCGCTCTATCGAAAACTTTCAGATAGCGCAGGATATTAACCGTATGCCTAAAGAGATTATCCGCGCCTTTGCGTATTTAAAAAAGGCGGCTGCCTTAACTAACCTCGATGCCGGTGTGCTGGAGGCCGCAAAATGCGAGATGATAGGCAAGGTGTGCGACGAAATTTTAGCCGGAAAGCTGGACGACCAGTTTCCATTAGTGGTTTGGCAAACAGGCTCGGGAACTCAAAGCAATATGAACGTAAACGAGGTAGTAGCCTACCGCGCACACGTATTGTTGGGTGGCAGCTTGTTAGATGAAAAGAAACAACTGAACCCGAACGATGATGTAAATAAATCGCAAAGCAGCAACGATACCTTCCCTACGGCTATGCACATTGCCGCCTACAAAATTTTGGTAGAGGTTACCCTGCCCGGCATTAAAAAACTGCGCGATACCCTGGCCGCTAAATCGAAGGAGTTTATGGGTATAGTTAAAATTGGCCGCACCCACTTAATGGATGCTACGCCCCTTACCCTTGGGCAAGAAATCTCGGGCTACGTATCACAACTTAACCACGGCATTAAAGCTATCGAAAATACCCTGGCCCACCTTAGCGAGTTAGCCCTTGGTGGCACCGCTGTAGGTACGGGTATAAATACCCCGCCTAACTACGATGTAAACGTAGCAAAGCACATAGCCACCTTAACCGGTCTGCCGTTTGTAACTGCCGAAAATAAATTTGAGGCCCTTGCCGCCCACGATGCAATTGTAGAGGCGCACGGAGCCCTTAAAACTGTAGCCTGCTCGCTAATGAAAATAGGTAACGATATCCGCTTGCTTAGCAGCGGCCCCCGTTGCGGTATTGGCGAATTGTTTATTCCCGATAACGAGCCGGGCTCGTCTATTATGCCTGGCAAGGTTAACCCTACACAATGCGAGGCTATGACGATGGTGGCAGCGCAGGTTTTAGGCAACGATGTGGCCATAAATATTGGCGGCGCCACCGGCCACTTTGAGCTAAACGTGTTTAAACCGGTAATGATTTATAACTTTTTACACAGCGCCCGCCTGATAGGCGATGTTTGCGTATCGTTTAACGATAAATGCGCCGTAGGTATTAAGCCTATTGAAGAGAATATTAAAAACAACCTGAACAACTCGCTAATGCTGGTAACGGCCCTTAATACAAAAATAGGGTATTACAAGGCGGCCGAAATTGCCCAAACAGCGCATAAAACAGGCAAAACCCTTAAGCAAACGGCAGTAGACCTTGGTTACTTAACCAACGAGCAGTTTGATGAGTGGGTAGACCCTAAAACTATGGTAGGCAAATTAAATTAAGCAACACGTTAATTAACCAATAAAAAGTGGTTTAGTTTTTTATCTTCACCGCGCTAAAAATTAAGCATGAAAAAATTATACACCCTCCTGGTAGTAGCAATGTTCAGTGCACAGGCCGTTTTTGCAGGCGCCACGTGCACTATTGATACCACTAACACAAAGTTTTTTTCGCCTGCAACCGACAGCTTACCGTGTATTGAGCGCACTGTGTTCTACCAGCAGGTAGTTCAAATGCATGTGGCCGATTCATTGGATGTGGGCCCGGCATTTGGCCTTGGCCCTGGCTTGTTTGTAATTCAGCTCGATTCTATTCAATTAGATTCGATTAAAAACCTGCCAACCGGTATTAACTATGCACTAAACCCTTATACAGGTCACTTTAACGGCGGCGATAATGGCTGCACATTTTTATATGGCACCACTACCGATACCGTAGGCACTTATACTTTGGGCCTTTATGGTACCGTATGGGTTAGTGGTATACCACAGGGTTTTGGCTTTCCGGCCGATACCGCTTTAAGCCTGCAGAACTTGCCTGGTGGCTTGTTTACGCTGGCTGTAGATGTTATTAACCAGGGCGCACCTTGCCGTCCGGCACCGGTTGTTGTGCCTTGCACTATTGATAGCAGCAACACTGCTTTCTTTTCTCCGCGCCCCGATAGCATACCTTGCGTAGAGCGCACAGTGCCTTACAGCCAGGTTATTCAAATTAAAATACCTACATCTATCGATTTACAGGATTTTGGCTCGCCAATTTCTTTTGTATTAACTGTTGATTCGGTGGTAATTACCGGTGTTAACGGATTGCCTACCGGTTTAACTTACGAGTCGAACCCATCGGGCGGTGTATTTTATGGCGGTTCTTACGGTTGTGCCCTGTTAGAAGGCACTACTACCGACCCTGCCGACAGATACCCTATTACGTTTAACGGAACGTTTACCGCACACGGTCAGCCTTTCCCTCCGTTTTTCGATGGCGATACCACTATTGATTTTGCAACCCTGCAAAGCTTAGGCGGCGGCTTGTTTGATTTATTCCTGGATGTAATTAACCCGGGCGACCCTTGCCGTCCGGCACCATCGGGCATCAGCGATTTTAGCGCCGATTTAAATTCGCTTATACGCGTATATCCTAATCCTAACAATGGCTTATTTAATGTGCGTATAGATGCCGGCAGAAGGCTGAAAGGCGATATGGTTATTTTAGATGTAACCGGCCGTAAAGTATTTACCGAAGCTATTGATGCGGTAGGCCTTTACACCCACAGCATTAATCTTTCGCAATTTGCCAAAGGCCTTTACACCCTGCAGGTGCGCACTGCCGAAGGCAATGCCTCTAAAAGTATTTCGGTTGAGTAGTAGTTGATAACACAGAATTTAATTTTAAAAACAAAAAAATCCCAAAAACGAAATGAAAAAGCTCTCTTCATTTATTGTTGCTTTTGTATTTTTTGCCGGCGCGGCTACAGCGCAGTGCGTGGTAGATTCTACCGCACAAACTACACCAGGTGTAAATATACCTGCCGATAGCCTGCCATGTGTTGAAAGAGGTGTTGCATTCAATCAAATCGTTCAGGGTAAAATTCAGGAGGGTGCCGATACTACTTTTAGTCTTCCTTTTGTGGGGACTGTACCTGCATACTTCAAGGTAGATTCTGTTATTATCGATTCAATAGCCGGTTTACCGGTTGGTATTTCTGCCATTCTTGCTCCACCGGTATTGTATGGCGGCAGCAACGGTTGCGTAAATTTTACAGGCACTACCACCGATACAGTAGGCGTTTATTACCTTACCGCTTATGGTACTGTTTGGTTAAGGGCACAGGGCAATGCATTTGGCCAGGCCTTCGACCGCGCTATACCACCGCAAAGAGGTAACCTGAACCAGTATTCTCCGTTTGGCGATTACTATCTGCACGTAATTGAAACCGGCGACCCTTGTATTCAACCGGCAGTAAATACCGGCATAAATGATTTTAGCGCCGTGTTAAATGCAGGCCTTTCAGTTTACCCTAACCCAAGCAATGGCGTTTTCGAACTACGCCTGAATGCTGGTGGCAGAGTAAACGGCGATGTTAGCGTGGTAGATGTAACCGGCAGAGTAGTTTACAATCAGCGCATTGATGTAATGGGCTTATATAACACTACTATCAACCTTAGCCAGTTTGCAAAAGGCCTTTACACAGTTCAGGTAAGAACTGCCAACGGCCGTGCTGCAAAAAGCATATCGGTAGAGTAATATATCATAAGATATAAAACAGAAACAGCCCTCAAATGAGGGCTGTTTCTGTTTTAAGGAAGACTCTTGTTCCTCTACTTGAACTCATAACCAATATCTCTGCGGTAATACTTGCCCTCAAAATTTATCTGCTCAATAGCAGTATTGGATTTTGCAACGGCTTCTTGGATATTGTTACCATAAGAGGTTACTGCTAAAACACGTCCTCCGTTGGTCAGTATCTTGTCGCCATCGGCTTTGGTCCCCGCGTGAAAGGCGATAGAGTCCCTAACCTTATCAAGGCCGGTAATTTCCTTTCCTTTTTGGTAGTCTTCCGGGTAGCCGCCGCTGGCTACTATTACGGTGGCTGCAGCGCGCTCATCTATTTCAATGGTATGTTGCTGCAGCGTGGTATCACCTACGGCCAGCAACAGTTCTACCAGGTCATTTTTAAGGCGTGGCATTACTATTTCGGTTTCGGGGTCGCCCATGCGGCAGTTGTATTCAATTACGTAAGGCTCGTTACCCACTTTCATAAAGCCGATGTAGATAAAGCCCTTATACACTATGTTGTCCTTTTTAAGGCCTTCTACGGTAGGTATAATTACGCGCTCTTCTACCTTTTGCATTAGCGCCGCATCTACAAATGGTACCGGCGAAATACAGCCCATACCTCCGGTATTCAACCCTGTATCGCCTTCTCCAATACGCTTATAATCCTTCGCTTCGGGCAGTATTTTATAACTAACGCCGTCGGTAAGCACAAACACCGAAAACTCAATGCCCTTCAAAAACTCCTCTATAACCACTTTATTACTGGCCTTGCCAAACTTGCTCTGCTCAATCATTTCGCGCAGGCTATCTTTTGCCTCACCGTGTTCTTCGCAAATAAGCACGCCCTTACCGGCAGCTAAGCCATCGGCCTTTAAAACTATGGGTGGGGTTTGTTCATCAATAAAGTCAAAGCCATCTTCAAGAGTATCCAGCGTAAACTCACCGTAATTGGCGGTAGGTATACCGTGGCGCACCATAAACTGCTTGGCAAAAGCCTTGCTACCTTCTAATTGCGCCCCATTTTTCGAAGGGCCTATTACAGGTATAGCTTTCAGGGCCTCGTTATTGGTAAAGTAGTCGTATATGCCATTTACCAGCGGGTCTTCGGGGCCTACTACAACCAGGCCCACTTCATTTGCAAGCACAAATTTCTCGATAGCGCCAAAATTGTTTACCTCTATAGCCACATTTTGTCCATGCTGGCTGGTGCCGGCATTGCCGGGGGCAATAAAAAGTTTGGTACACAGGGGGCTTTGGGTAAGTTTCCAGGCAAAAGCGTGTTCGCGGCCGCCAGAACCAAGTAATAGAATATTCATGTAAATCAGCAGTTTTGTCGCGCGAAAGTAGAAATGAAACAAAGTAAATCAGCCAATATTCTCCACAGCCTGCCAATAATTCTATAAAATGTAGTTTGCCCGATTATTGAATTCCATGCCTTCCATAAAACTTTTAGATTAGCACCCCTTTACAATAAAGGGGTATTTAATACGATTAACTAATAACATTTAACAATTAACGTTTGCCATGGGCTTTTTCGATAACATAGTAAAATCAATTTTCGGCAGCAAAAGCGACCGCGAATACAAAGAAATGCAGCCGGTGGTTGCACAAATAAATGCCGAATACGAAAAACTGAAAAGCTTAAGCAACGACGAACTGCGTGGTAAAACACTAGAGTTCCGTAAGCGTATAGCCGAATACCTTTCGGATATAGATACCGAAATAGCCGGCCTTAAAGATCAGGCTGAAACGGAAGAAGATTTGCAGGCTAAAGATGATCACTACAAAAGAGTAGAGCAGCTGCGCAAAGACCGCGATAAGCAGATTGAAGAGATATTGAAGGAGCTTTTACCCGAAGCTTTTGCTGTGGTAAAAGAAACCGCTTACCGCTATACCAATAACGAATATTTAGAAGCAACAGCAACCGATTTAGACCGCGAACTGGCTGTAAAGTTTCAGAACATTGTAATTGATGGCGATAAAGTGCGCTACAACAGCACTTGGTTAGCTGCCGGCAGCGAGGTTAAATGGGAGATGGTACACTACGATGTGCAGTTGATAGGCGGTATGGTGTTGCACCAGGGCAAAATTGCCGAAATGAGCACCGGTGAAGGTAAAACCTTAGTGGCCACATTGCCGGCATATACCAATGCACTTGCAGGTGAAGGTGTGCATATAGTAACGGTAAACGATTACCTGGCCCGACGCGATAGCGAGTGGAACGGCCCTCTGTTCCAGTTTTTAGGCCTGCGTGTGGATTGTATTGATAAATACCAGCCGCACAGCGAGCAGCGCCGCAATGCATATTTGGCCGATATTACTTACGGAACCAATAACGAGTTTGGCTTTGATTACCTGCGCGATAACATGGTTAACAGCCCTAACGAAATGGTGCAGCGCAAGCACCACTTTGCCATGGTAGATGAGGTGGATTCAGTTTTGATTGACGATGCCCGTACTCCATTAATTATTTCGGGGCAGGTAGATTCGGATGATGAAAGGCAGTTTCAGGAATTGAAGCCGCGCATCCAAAAGTTGTTTGATGTGCAAAAGCGCATTACCAACCAGTTTTTAACCGATGCCAAGCGCTTGATTAAAGAAGGTAAAACAGGCGAGAAGGAAGGCGAGGGTGGTTTGGCACTTTTCCGCGCCCACCGTGGTTTGCCAAACAACTCGGCGCTTATTAAGTTTTTGAGCGAACCGGGTATGAAGCAGCTGATGCAATCTACCGAGAATTACTATTTGGGCGAGCAGCAAAAACATATGCCTATAGTAGATAAGGAGTTGTATTTCCATATAGATGAGAAGAACAACAGTGTAGAGTTAACCGATAAGGGCATTGAACTGATTACCGGTTCGGGCGAAGACGCTAACTTTTTCGTAATACCTGATATGGGTAGTGTAATTGCCGAAATAGAATCGCAGGGGCTTACACCAGATGAAAAGATTAAGCGCAAAGATGCATTGATTGCAGATTACAGCGAAAAGAGCGAGCGTATACACTCGGTACAGCAGTTGCTAAAAGCCTACACGCTTTTTGAGAAGGATGTAGACTATGTGGTAATGGATGGCAAGGTGAAGATAGTAGATGAAAACACCGGCCGTATCCTTGAGGGTCGCCGCTATAGCGATGGCTTACACCAGGCTATTGAAGCTAAAGAAAACGTAAAGGTAGAATCGGCTTCGCAAACGTTGGCTACTATTACGCTGCAAAACTACTTCCGCATGTTCCACAAACTTTGTGGTATGACGGGTACTGCAGAGACCGAAGCGCAGGAACTTTGGGATATTTACAAACTGGAGGTTTCTTCTATCCCTACCAACCGCCCTATAACGCGCGATGATAAGGATGACCTGGTTTATAAAACCCGTAAAGAAAAATTTAATGCCATTATAGATGAGATTTCGAAGTTGACCGAAGCAGGCCGACCGGTGTTGGTGGGTACTACCTCGGTAGAAATTTCGGAATTACTATCGCGCATGCTTACCATGCGTAAAATTAAGCACAACGTATTGAACGCAAAGCAACACCAGCGCGAGGCAGAGATAGTAGCCGAAGCAGGTAATGCAGGCACCGTAACCATTGCTACCAACATGGCAGGCCGTGGTACGGATATTAAGATTAAAGAAGATGTGAAACGTGCCGGTGGTTTGGCCATTATAGGCAGCGAGCGCCACGATAGCCGCCGTGTTGACCGCCAGTTGCGCGGACGTGCAGGCCGCCAGGGCGACCCGGGTACTTCGCAGTTCTTCGTATCTATGGAAGACGAGTTGATGCGTTTATTCGGTTCGGATAGAATTGTGAAGGTGATGGACCGCATGGGTTACGAAGAGGGTGAGGTGATACAGCACTCTATGATTTCGAAATCGATAGAGCGAGCACAGAAGAAGGTAGAAGAAAATAACTTTGGTATACGCAAGCGCTTGCTGGAGTATGATGATGTAATGAACCGCCAGCGCGAGGTAATTTATGCCAAGCGTAAGCACGCTTTGTTCGGCGAGCAGCTATCGTTGGATATTAATAACAGCTTCTACGATTTATGTGAGGAGTTGGTAGCTACAGCCCGCGATAACGGCGACTACGATGCCTTTAAGCTTGAAGTGATACGTTACTTTAGTTTAGATACTGCCATTACGCAGGAAGAGCTGGGTAAAGAAAATGTTCAAACACTTACCGAAAAGCTGTTTGGCGAAGCAAAAGAACTTTACAAGCGCAAAATAGATGCTATTACCGCAGGTATGCTACCGGGCCTACAGAGATTGCGCGAAGAGAGAGGCGAAGAATTGAAATTTGTGCAGGTGCCGTATACAGATGGTAAAAAGGGCCTGTATATTTTCATAGACCTTACGAAAGCGTTGAATAGCGGTGGTAAAGATTTGAATACTTATTTTGAAAAGGCCATTACGCTTTGGCTGATTGATGAGGCCTGGAAACATCACTTACGCGCTGTAGACGATTTGAAGCAGGAGGTGCAACTGGCATCGTACGAACAAAAAGACCCAATTGTAATTTACAAAAAAGAGGCCTTTAACTTGTTTAGCGCTATGGTAAGCGAAGTAAACCGCGATATAGCTTCCTTCTTATTTAAAGGCTTTATACCGCAGGAGCAGGCACCGGTGCGTAATGTAGAACTGGAGAAACAAAAAGCCTTTGCCAAAAAGATACAAGAAGGCCGCGGCGAAATGGAAAACACGGTTCAAAATGCGCCTAATGTGGATGCTACCCAAAATCAACCACAGCAACAAGAGGTGAAAGAAAAACAAGAGCCGATACGCGTAGGCGATAAAATTGGCCGCAACGACCCTTGCCCTTGCGGTAGCGGTAAGAAGTTTAAAAACTGCCACGGTAAAGACGCACTGTAAAAAACTAAAAGCGGGCTAAGCCCGCTTTTTTTATGCAACAAAGCCATTGAGTTATGGAAGCCATAGAGATAGTAGATTATACAGAAGGTAATAGGGAAGCGATTAAGAATTTGAACTATGAATGGCTGCAAAAGTATTTTAGGGTAGAAGAAGGCGATGTGATATCGCTGAGCAACCCTAAGCAGGAAATTATTGATAAAGGCGGTTTTATATTTTATGCAAAGTGGAAGGGCGAAATTGTAGGCACTGCCTCTTTACTAAAAGTATCTGATTCTGTTTTTGAATTGGGTAAAATGGCGGTTACCGAAAAAGTCAGAGGTCAACAAATAGGGACTAAACTACTGGAGCACTGCCTCACTGTTTCAAAGCAAAAGCAAATAAGCAAGTTAATACTATACTCTAATACAAAGTTGAGTGCTGCTATTCATCTTTACAAAAAGTATGGCTTTAAAGAGGTGCCATTAGAACCCGGACATTATGAACGCGCCGATATCAAGATGGAGAAGGGATTAAACTGATTAGCTGCTAATACTTATTATTACTTTACACCCGCAAACCAACCTATATGCCCTTTAGTAAACATCGCCGCGGCCATACCTTTTTTATGATTGTGTTTTTTGTTTGCCTGGGCATTACTACCGAAGTGTTTTTTACGGCCTTTACCGCCCTTATAACCAACGACCCTTTTTACGGAAGAACGGTAGCATCTATGACGGGTCAATCGTACGTGTGGATGGCATTTGTATATGGCCTGATACCCATACTGGGGCTGATATTACATGATAAGGTGGCGCACTGGAAAATTTGGTTCCGTTTACCTTTTTATGTACTGCTTGTTTATGGTATTGAATTTACATCAGGCTATATATTAAAGCTTATCACCGGCGCCTGCCCCTGGGAGTATAAAACGGGCTGGCATATTATGGGCCTTATTCAGCTGGAGTATTTTCCCGCCTGGTTGTTTTTTACCTGGATGGTAGAGCAGCTTTACATTTTTATAAACCGGCGTGTGGTGCAGTAGGTATTAATAGCGGGCCTATTTAACCGGCAGGCATTCCCACACTTTTAAGTTGCGGTAAGCAAAGTGGGTCCACTTCATTTGTCTTAAACCTAATTTGCCATCGCCTAAAATCTGGCCGTGTGTTTTGCCATCATCCGTCCAGTCGATAATTTTTCGCTCATCAACAAACATCTGTATTAAGCCGCCCATTTTAACCAGTCGTATTTTATGCACGGCCGTAGAGTTAATGGGTATGCCCGGTTGCTCCGACTGCACTTTATAGAACCCTTTATTTTTACGCAGATTAGCTACTTCTCGACCGGGGTCATCTTTACCATTGGCATAATACGATATGTGGTAGTTATTAATAGCCCCTTTAATGTAGCCTTTAAAGCTTCCATCTCTTTTAGGCAGGGCCGGTGCAAAAACATCTTCGCCATTCAAACCTTTAGCGGCAAAAAAAACAATACATAAACCCGCATCTGTGTGCAGGTTTTGCACTTCCCATTCCGCAATAAAGTTGCCGGGCAAATTTTTGGGGCACCAAAATACATGATGTCCTTTTTCTTTTACCGATTGCATTTGCATCCAGCCATCTTTAAACGCAACATGACCGGCACCTTCCATCACCCAGCCTGCTGTATCAGCATCTGATTGAAGAGGATTAGAATATACAAGCAGCCCCTTGCTATACGGTTGGCTGGCAGCGTTGTTATATGCTATAATTATGGTAGCTATTAAAGCAATTACAGTTTTCATTTTCGTAACAAACCATTTTTATTTTAAACACAAAGTAGCACTTAATAGCTTATTAGTATGTGAGATAAAGCAACAAAAGCGGGCATGTGCCCGCTTTTGTTGCATAGTTATATGCCTAAAGCTATTTTAGTTTTAATGCAAAACCCGGTAAAGAGGGTGTGCCATCGTAAAGGGCACTTATTTGCTGAGTTACATATCCCGTTTTAGATGCCTTATAAGAGTATGTAGTGCCTGCTGTTAGTTTAGTGTAAGAATACATCCCCTGGTCGTTGGTGGTAGCAACATCTTTAGTTACTCCATTCAGTTGCGCTTCCACCTTTACACCGTTTATAGGTGTTTCTTTAACCTCTTCCCAAATCTGAGCAGGTAAGTGCCCTGTTCCGTGGCCGTCATTATCTTTTTTTGCTGTTGTATCATCTTTCTTAATTATGCGCGTATCATCGCAGCTGGCCACAAACAGTAAAAATGGCATTACAAGTAGAATGATTTTTTTCATGGGTGGTGGGTTTGATTTTAACAAATCTATTAATTAAATAGTATATTAACAAAATATTTAATTGACTATTACAGGCGTGAGTAATACTACTGCTATACAAGAAAAACTGAGTACAGCCCGCGCCAATATGGCCGCCAACTTTACAGTTGCTAATAGTGCCTGCAGCCAGGCTATTGATTTGGCTGAGCTGGAACGTAATGTGGCTATGGAAGCTGAGGCAAGGCATTTAAAAGCGCAAATTTTATTTAGCCACGGCCAACACGTGGCTGCTGTAGAGCAGATGAAACGCGCCATTGCATTGCGCGAGGAATTAAAGGATAATGCTAAAGTTTCTATTTCGCTAAATGGTCTGGGTATTATACTTACCGAGTTAGGCGATTTTGCAGGGGCGCTGGAAAGTTGCTTTCATTCGCTGCGGTTAAAAGAGGAGTTAAACGACAAACGGGGTATAGCTACCACCCTTATTAATATTGGCAGCATTTATCAGCGGCTTGGTAATGCGGAGCAAGAACTGAATATGTATGAGCGCTCGCTTAAACTGGCCGTGGAACTTAACGACCGGAGACTTATAAACGTTAATCATCTTAACCTGGGCGTACTCTGTACCAAGCTTTTAAATTATGAGCAGGCATTACAATACCTGAATGGCCTGGATGAAGAATTGATAGAAATAGGCGACAGGCAAAGCGCTATAAGTGCGCTAAACAGTCAGGGCACTGTTTTGTATGGCTTGGGTAAATTTGAAGATGCTATAGCAAAGTATACATCCTGCCTTAACCTTGCCCGCGAAACCGGTAGCTTGTCGGGGATAAGTAATGCACTGATGAATATAGGCGAGGCCAAAATTAAAATGGGCCGTGCACAGGAAGCCCTGGCATTTATTAAGGAAGCCATAGAAGTGGCAAAAACCAATGAATTGCCCGTTTACTTAAAAGATGCCACCCATATTTTATCAGACTACTATGCCAGCACTAATGATTTTAAAAATGCCTTAGAAGAGTATAAGCAATACACCCATATAAAAGATGAGTTACTAAACGCCCAAAACCTTAAGCAACTGGGGGAGCTTCACTTAAAGTACGACCTGGATAAAAAGGAACGCGAGGCTAAGATTAACCACCTGGAGAATGTGGAACTAAAACAAGCGTTAGACAGGGTGCAGGTAGAAAAGAACCGTTCAGATAAGCTGTTGCTTAATATTTTGCCGGAAGAAGTTGCCGACGAACTGAAAGAAACCGGCACTGCTAAAGCCAAATACTTCGATTCGGTTTCGGTAATGTTTATTGATATAAAAAACTTTACCATCATCAGTGAGCGCCTTTTGCCGGATCAGCTGGTTGGTGAGTTGGATGAGTTGTTCCGTGGGTTTGATGAAATTATTTTGCGCTATAACATCGAAAAAATTAAAACGATTGGCGATTGCTATATGTGTGCCGCAGGTCTGCCGGTAAAAGATTCGGAACACGCGGTTAAAGTAGCATACGCCGCTTTAGATATTTTAAGTTTTATTGAACTACTAAAGCAGAAGAAACATAAGGAGGGAAAAACTGCCTTTGATGTGCGTATAGGCGTCAACTCCGGACCGGTGGTTGCGGGTATAGTAGGCTCGGCTAAATTTGCTTACGATATTTGGGGCGATACAGTAAACACTGCAGCACGAATGGAACAAAGCGGCGAGGTGGGAAAAATAAATATTTCGGGCAATACGTATGCGCTGCTGGGGGATAAGTTTAAATGCCTGCACCGGGGTAAAATAAATGCCAAGAACAAAGGTGAAATAGATATGTATTTTTTAACCGAACAAGATTGAAATGAAAAGCAGGTGGTTGTGTTTTTTATTGGTATTTGCATTAGCAGCAACATTAGCGCAATGTGGTACCAGCAAATGCGGCACTAAAAGAAGAACCGGCCTTTTACCGCCAGACCCGGATGAGTATAGTAAGGTAGGTATTGCCGTTCCACCTCCAAGTATTGGTCCGTTGCCTGCGAGCGTAGATTTTTCGGGTTACATGCCACCGGTGGGAAGCCAGATTCCTCAAAACTCTTGTGTGGCCTGGGCACTGGGCTACGGATGCCGAAGCTACTATGTGGGCAAGGAAACCAATACGAAGTTTGTTACCGATAAAAAAACGCTCGATTACTCGGGCATAATATCGCCGGCATTTATTTATAACTTAATAAACAACGGGCAAAATAAAGGCGCCAGAATATTAAGCGCCCTTAAACTACTGGCCGATACGGGCGCGTGCAGTTATGAAAGTATGCCTTACCAAAAGTATAACTGGCATAAACAACCCACTGCCGAACAATTAGAAGAGGCCAAAAAATATAGAATAGTAACCTACAGGCGTATAGACCCGCATTTTTTTCTGAGCAATTTAAAGGCGCATTTGGCGGCGGGGATACCTGTTGTAACCGGAACGGTTTTCGATAAAAAGTATTATAACTATGGCTATAATACTAAGGAAAGTATTTACCTGTGGAGCACTATAAAGGATGTTACTGAAGGCATGGGCCATGCAATATTGCTGGTGGGCTATGATGATTCGTTAAAGGCTTTTAAGTTTATGAACTCGTGGGGTGAAGATTGGGGCAACGAAGGATTTGGATGGATAAGCTATAACCTGGCCCCGCAAGTAATGAAAGAGGCATGCATTATTATGCCGGCAGGCTACAAACCCGATTTAAGAGATCCCGTTGAAGGACCCGGTTCTTTACCAGCTGATACTAATACAAGTAAAATTTTAGGGCAGATTGGCAACGTGCTTAGCAATGCGGATAAAAATGTGAACGGGCTCAATTTTCGGATTGACTCGGTTGTTGCAGCGATGCGGCCCCCTACCGATTCTTCAAAACGTGAAATACAATTGCAGCTAAAAGGCACTTTGTTAGTGCCACCCATGTCTGTTAAAAATGTTCAGGTGGTAGTCCAGTTTTTTCGCAACAGACTGGGCAGCAAAGCCGGCCCTGTGTTTAGCTTAGATAGTAAATATGCATTAATGAATAATAATGCGGCAGTTAGCACAGATACATTTACCCTGTCAGCAAGTAATCCTTTATTAAGAGATTGGAACGTTAGTATACCGGTAAGTGCAATGGATATACCTGAAGAGATGCAAACTAAAAATGGTTACGTGCCTACCATTGTTGAACTTTTTGCTGAACCTGTTTTGTTTATAGATGGCTTTGCTATACGCACCGGTAAGCCGGTAGCCTTTAGCCTAAAACGATAATTTTATTCGAGTCTTAAATAAACTATTCCCTGGCTCTTTACAGTTATAATTACCAACTACCCCATAGCTGGTTTTTTGCGTTTAAGTCGCTTATATATTTCACAAACAACAGGGCTGCGTAAAAAAAGGTAAGCGTACTGCCCATATTAGCCATAGAGGAACTGAAATTAGCATGGGTGGTAAACGTGCCTATGGAAGTATGCAATACATTCAGGGTTTTGGTCATATTTTACCGCAGCCACAGTGGTTACACAGGCACGCTTGGGTTGCGCCTTAATAATGAATATATGCTTGCCAATGAAGTTGTTGTAAGTGCGGGCCAACCTGCTGAATTCGAACTGAAGTATTAGAAAATAATGCATTGGCACCAGCAAGCTTAACCCTCAAGTGGGGACTATATTTCCACTTAATTTAACATTCAGCTTACGCTTTATAAATCCTTTTGCCCTTATGTACAACCTCTTGTAAC
>JBGAUW010000022.1:0-66748 GCA_044228435.1 Chitinophagales bacterium | reverse complement strand
TTTTCTAACCCGGTAAACTGGTGTTTACTGCCAAGAGCGCCGTGAAGCAGAAGTAATTCATGCATAGCAATCTGATTAATTTGTGTTGGTCAAACTTAAAATAACTATCGTTTTGATTATAACTGCATTATATTCATTTTCTGAAAATATAGCCTTTAACAGCCCATGAGACTAAAGTTAGTGAAGTTTTTGTCTTCTTTTTTTGTTCTGCTAGTGTGTGTACAAGGCGTTTCGCTTGCTCAAAACAACGATTACTTTTCAAAATCGGCCGATAACGAAGTAGCGCTGGAAGTATCGCGCGGCGATACCGGCATTCAAATTGCCCTGCTTTTTACCCGTGCATCGCAATTTGAGTTTGTGGTAATTGAACGCAGCTCTGAAGCCCTTAGTAACTTTAGCCAGATTAAGTATATAAAGTTTAACGATTCGGCGAATGATAGCGTGGTTATAGTTAAGCGCGATACTTACCCGTTAATGGCATCGGAAGATGTTTATTACCGCGTTAAAACTATTACTAAAGAAGGTGTTACCCGTATTTATCCATCGGCCCGGTTACCGGCCATAAACGAGGATAAAAAGAAGAATTAATCTACCAGAACAAAAACTACACAGGGCAGTGGTCCATAAAAAAAGCGGCAAGAAAAATTCTTGCCGCTTTTTTTTATGTCGTGTAATTGGTATTGACTATTCTACCGTTACACTCTTGGCCAGGTTACGTGGCTGGTCAACATTACAACCGCGCATAACAGCTATGTGGTAGCTTAGTAATTGTAGCGGAATAGTAGAAAGCAATGGCTCTAAGTATTCTTTGGTTTCAGGTATTTCAATAGCGTAGTCGGCCATTTTGCGCACCTTATCATCGCCTTCGCTTATAATGGCAATAATTTTACCCTTGCGGGCTTTTACCTCTTGTATGTTGCTTATTACCTTTTCGTAAATGTTGTTTTTGGTAGCTATTACAACCACCGGCATTTCTTCATCTATAAGGGCAATAGGACCGTGCTTCATTTCGGCTGCGGGGTAACCCTCGGCGTGTATGTAGCTAATCTCCTTAAGCTTTAAAGCGCCCTCTAATGCCACCGGAAACTGGTAGCCGCGGCCCAGGTAAAGGAAGTTCTTCGAATCTTTAAAAATTTCGGCCAGCTCTTTTATCTGGTCTTCGCATTCCAAAGTACGTTGCACTTTTTCTGGTATGGTTTCCAGTTCGGCAAAGGCATCGCGCAGTTGCTGCATGGTAGCCTTACCCCGTATTTCGGCAAAGCCAAAAGCCCATAAAGTAAGCACCGCTACCTGCGATGTAAATGCCTTGGTAGATGCCACACCAATCTCTGGTCCGGCATGGGTATAAGCCCCGGCATGCGATGTGCGCGGTATAGAAGAGCCTACTACGTTGCATAAGCCAAATATGGTAGCGCCTTTTTCTTTAGCCAGTTCAATAGCTGCCAGTGTATCGGCCGTTTCTCCTGATTGGGAAATGGCAATTACCAAATCATCTTCATTAATTACCGGGTTACGGTAACGGAACTCAGATGCATATTCAACCTCTACCGGTATACGGGCAATATCTTCAAACAAATATTCGCCTACCAGGCCGGCGTGCCAGCTGGTACCGCAGCCCACTATAATAATGCGCTTAAGGTTTTTAATTTTTCCTTCGTATTCCTTCAGGCTGCGCATAGCAAACAAGCCTGTACTAGGGTCGAAGCGGCCGCGTAGAGAATCGTAGATAGAGCGTGGCTGCTCGTGAATTTCTTTAAGCATAAAATGCTCGTAGCCGCCTTTTTCAATCGCCTCCAGGTTCATCTCCAGCGTTTGAATGTAAGGGGTATGCTCTACGTTATCAATCGTTTTTACCGATAGCTTACCATCTATAATAGAGGCAATCTCATTATCGTTCAGGTAAGTTACATCTTTGGTATATTCAATGATTGGGGTAGCATCCGATGCCATAAAATATTCCCCATCGCCAATACCTACCACCAGCGGCGAACCTCTGCGGGCACCTATTAATTTAGCCGGGTCGTTTTTTGATATAATAACTATAGCATAGGCGCCTACTACTTCGTTTAGTGCCAGGCGCACAGCCTCATCTAAAGTGGTATGGGTGTTTTGCTGCACATCTTCAATCAGGTGTACCAATACTTCTGTATCGGTATCACTTGCAAAGTGATGGCCACGGTTGGTCAACTCTTCTTTAAGCGAGGCATAGTTTTCTATAATACCATTATGTATAATGGCTATGTCGCCGCTTTGCGAAAGGTGAGGGTGCGAGTTTACATCGTTGGGTTCGCCGTGGGTTGCCCAGCGTGTATGGCCCATACCCAGGTTAGCGTGGGTATCTTTGCCGGCGGCTGCCTTCTCAAGGTCAGCTACTTTGCCCTTGCACTTATAAATGTTCATGGTGCCGTTTAATAAGGCAACACCGGCGCTATCGTAGCCGCGGTACTCTAAACGCTTTAAACCTTTAATTAAAATGGGGTAGGCCTCGCGCGGCCCTATGTAGGCAACTATTCCACACATAAGCTTATAGTTTAGTGTAAGTAATAACCAGTTTTATCTGGTAATTGTTATCGGTAGATGAATTAGCAATAGTTAATCGTTCGGAGTTAGAGGCCGGCGCAATAGTTTCTAAATAAAAACCTTTGTTAGAAACCACGCCGCTCAACAATTTTTGAAAATACCGGGTAATATTAAACCGGTAGCGGTTAACCGTTATGCCATTGGCACTTTCGGCAACACGCACACCACCAAAGCCGGTAAGGCTGGCGTCTTCCAATATTTTCGATTGTCCGGCATCGTCGATACGGTAAAGATTTAATACAAGCGGTGAATTAAAGGCCGTATCGTTTGCCCCACCGGCCTGCGAAAGAATTAGCTCTGCCTTATTAATGGCAATATTTTTAGGCAGCGAATCCAGGTCTTTAATCAATATTCTACCCTTTACACCAGCACCTGCCTGTAGGTAAACTTTCTCTTCTCCATTAGGGTTAGGTGCGGCTATAGAAGCGCTAACCGGTGTGCCGGTATAAATATTATCGAAGTGGTTTACACGCGCGCCCGATATGGGTAGCAGGTAGAATAACGAATCTTTAGCAGCATTATGATAATACAGCATTACACCCGAAATAGCACTTTGTAAGCCCATATAAAGCAAGCCATTGCCTTGTGTGGCAGATGATGTACTTACATAGAAACCTTTAAACAGGTTAAGAAAAGCCGTGTTGTCGCGCAGGGTATTGGTATCGGCCAACAAAATTTTATTGGCAAATGCATTAGTAAGCTGTATACGCATGTGCGGCGCAAGTGTGCCAAAACTTGTTTTTATACTATCGGTAAGTTTAGTGCCCAGGGTGTAACCCGTTAAACTACCAATGGCAGGCACGTTTACGCTAAAAGCATCGGTAGTAGTGTATGTTGTACTGCTGCTAATGCTTTGCGATAACTCGAACACGTTAATATCTACCGGTTGGTCAAACTTGCCGTACACACCGTTATACGGTAACATTAAAAAGGCAGAGTCCAGCACAACGCTATCGCCAAAGTAAATGTTGTTGCTGGTAAGCTGGCACTGGCCGTAAAAGCCGGCATAGGTTTTACCAAAGTTAGGGTCGGTAAGGTTGCCCAAAAGGCCCACACTGGCACTGCTGGCAGTAAGTGGTTGCACAAATTCCGAAAAGGCCTTAATTTGAAGCGTATCTCTGTCCAGGTTCAGGTTATCGTCGCTGGTAAGCAGGTTATTATCTTCAATAATTGGCTCTTTACAGCCCTGTAAGTAAAAAAAGCACCAGCAAAGAACTGCCGGTGCTAATATGTAGATTATCTTCTTTTTCAATTTCAAGCTGTTAAGCGCACAAATAAAGCAATAATCACCTCAAACGCTTAGTTTGCCAGAATATTTTGATAGAACTTATTCAGCATGTTTAATGGATCCTCTTCGGTGCTATCCATTTTTAAAACCTGCTTGCCCTTGGCTTTCTTTAAGTGGCTGGTCACTTTTTCGTCAAGCGCCTCGCCTACTACTAAACCATCGGCAAACTGCACGCCGCCTATGTTTAAGCTGGTATTGTCGCCTTCTTTAAAAAACTCCATGTGCTTTTTCGAAATATCTTCGCTAATAGCTGCCTTGGTAGTAAAATCGTTTTTCAGCTTATCCTTAAACTCGTTTTTAGCTACCGAGTAAACCACCTTGGTATTGGTAAAAATAGGGTCGTCCTTATAAGTAGTTTTTAAATACATTGGTATTAAGCTGGTCATCCAGCCAAAGCAATGGATAATATCCGGCGCCCAGCCAAATTTACGAACGGTTTCTAATGCGCCTTTGCAGAAGAAAATCATGCGGTCGCTGTTATCTTCAAAAAACTTGTTGTTTTCGTCGTGAAATACCAGTTTTCGTTTAAAAAAGTCTTCGTTATCTAAGAAATAAACCTGTAAACGGGCGCCCGGAAGCGATGCTACTTTTATTACTAAAGGGTAATCCTCATCATTTATAATTACGTTGATACCAGAAAGGCGAACTACTTCATGTAAGCGGTGTCTTCTCTCATTTATGGTTCCAAACTTGGGCATTAAAACACGGATTTCTAAACCTTGCTCTTGCATAAACTTTGGTAATTCGTTGGCTATTTTAGAAGCTTCCGTAAGCGCCAGGTATGGATCCATCTCCTGCGTTACAATTAGAATTCTCTTTTTTTCCATATTATTGTTTGGTTTGATTTTGAGAAAGTGACATAATGATTATGAACGGACTGCAAAGATAATAATAAAAAAGCGGAATAACGCAAAGCCAGAGGCTTCAAAACTGTTAACCCGTCTTATTCCATGATTGTTTTAAAACGCATAAAAGACCTTCAAAAATACCTTAAACCATTGATAAAGAATGGTAAACAGCTGGGGTTTGTCCCTACAATGGGCGCTTTACACAGGGGCCATTTAGCATTAATAAAGGAAAGTAAAAGCGATTGCGACCTTACTATTTGCAGTATTTTTGTTAATCCTACCCAGTTTAACGATAAAAACGACTTTGATAAATACCCCATTACCATAGATAAGGACATTGAAATGCTACACGATGCGGGCTGCGATGTGCTTTTTTTACCTACGGTTAAAGAGATGTATCCAACAGGGTTTGGCAATGCCAAAGCGATAAATTTTGGCTTTTTGGCGCAAACGCTGGAAGGTGAGCACCGCCCCGGGCATTTTGACGGCATGGCCCAGATAGTGGAGAAGCTTTTAAAGGCTACTACCCCGCATAAGCTTTACATGGGCCAAAAAGATTACCAGCAACAGCTTATTGTAAATCAGCTAATTAAAATGCGAAAGCTGAAAACTAAACTGATAACGGTAGATACCCTGCGCGAAAAAGACGGCCTAGCCATGAGCAGCCGGAATGTGCGTTTAGATAAAGATGCACGTAAGCTGGCGGTAGAGTTGTCGAAAGCACTCAAAAGTGTGATGGCGGAAATCAGAAATCAAAAATCAGAAATCGGAAAAATACAAGAAAAGGCAAAGCAAAAACTTGAGAAGAAAAAAGATATTTCGCTTGAATACTTTGAAATACGCAATGCCGAAACGCTTGAACCACCTACCGGTAAAAAAGAAAAGTTAGTAGCGCTGGTAGCTGCTAAAATTGGTGGGGTGCGGTTGATTGATAATATGGTGATATAAAAAAACACCCCAAACCCCTAAAGGGGCTTTGAGGTTTTAACCTGCCTCCGTAATTGGCGTTATTACCCAAACAAATTTCGGTCTTCAACTTGAAATAACATCGTTTCTCAATGAGCAAAATTGCATTTGCTCCCGCATAGAACTGTCTTTTCAAAGTCCCCTTTAGGGGATTTGGGAGACATAAATAATAAAGAATAAGCTAAAATCATATAAAGTAAATTAAATTGCTGTTATTCAGTTGATTAGTTGGAAGTGCGCCAATTCAAATATTTATTTTCTGTTACAAAATACCGTCCCTTTTTTGTATTTTTGTCCCTGATTTGTTCCCTTAAATAACAATCATGCCATCAGTTACACTCCGCACAAAAGCTATAGATAAAAAAGGATACTCTCTGTTCCTTGATATTTATAATGAAGGTCAACGATATAAAGAATACTTAAAGCTTTATGTATCCAAAGACTATTCAAAAGTAGAAAACAAAAACATTCTACGAAAAGATAAAGAAAACTGGGAACTGGCCAAAGCAATTCAAGCGAAGCGATTACTATTGATGAAAGAAAGTATAGCTGGTTTTATACCCAGAGTTAGTAAGAATGATTTCATCACCTATTATAAGGACCAAGCTGCCAAGAAAAATCACGATTCTTATCAAAACGCTTTAACCTATTTATTAGAGCATAACGGCACTGAAAAACTTACGTTCAAAGCGTTGGATGAAAAATATTTGAAAGGGTTTATTGAATTTCTAAAAGAACAATCCCTAAGCTCATCGAGCATTAGGATGTATTTATCCCGGATAAGTATCGTATTGAATATAGCCGTTAAGGAAAAAATCATACAAGTTAATCCATTCAATTATCTAAAAAGAGGTAACGGGGGAGATATCCCTTCTGAGAATAAGAAGAGGATAGAATATTTAACTATTGTTGAGTTGCGTTTATTAAATGAAACAACTTTCAGGCAAGATGTTAAACAATTTTTCTTGTTCGCCTGCTTTACTGGTTTACGCTTGAGCGACTTGATGAAAATGAAATGGACAGATATTGATAAAAATACATTGACCTATTCTCAAAAGAAACAGCAAAACTCTAAGGTTCATTATTTGCCACTTTCAAGCCAGGCCCTTAATCTGCTGCAAGAAATAAAAACATTTCATTTGCAAAAATCGGATAAGGTAAATGAATTTGTATTTGCCTACGTACCGGAGAAGCGAATGATGAATAAATATTTAAAATCATGGGCTGAAAAAGCGAAAGTTAAGAAGAACATACATATTCATGTAGCCAGACATACCTTTGCAACCTTGGCACTTACAAACGGAGTTTCCTTGTATACAGTATCTAAAATGCTTGGTCACTCCAATATTGGTATTACTCAGGTCTATGCGGAAGTAATAGATGAAATGAAACAAAAGGCGGCTGACTTAATTCCTGTTCTTTAAAATAACAATACACTCATGTATAAAACAGATTATTCAAAGTTGGATATTGACACCAGTGATATTTGGAAGTATGAGTATGATGACGTTAAAGTTACAGGCAATTTTACTTTATACGATAAGTTACTCACTGTTATTGAGCCAATCATGTCGTTACGAACTAAACCTTTTTTAGAATGCAAGACGAGGACGGATAATTGGGCAAAAAAATACTATGCCGACTACCCCGAGAAATATAAGTCCCGTTCGATAGATTATTTTGAGTTTGACGGCGACTACTATGAATATAATAAAGAATGCCTTGTAACTCTCGAATTAAATGAACTTAGGGAATTTTCCTTTTTGTTCGCATTAAAACTCAGACAGTATAAGGATAACCTATCGGCAGTAGATAGCTTCCTATACTATCAGTTGAAAGTCAATTTCTGGGGAAATTTTACTAAGTTCTTAACTTTTATAAAAAGCTTGCTTATACAATTTGAAGATGTATTAGGTGAACCCTTTGAGAAAAAGTTAGCTCTATGGGAGGCCAGTTATGATTCTTCACTGCTCTTAAATGCCCAAGATGAATGGTTTTGGGAAAGCGATGAATCCTGGGAGCCGGTAGATGTGTTTTTGAGTGATGATGAAGTAAAACTTTTCTTTACATTTTTGTATCAGGAAAGAAATGATAAAGGCCGCCCATTTCTGCAAAAGAAAGAGGTTGAGAAGATTTTCCGTTTCGGATTTAAAGTGCCACCTATGCCACTTAAGACAAAGTTTAAGCTGAATCTAACGCCCAAGAATCGCAAATCTGTTATTGAGCAATGTTTCTACCGATTTTTTGAGAAATATGGCAGTAATCAAAAAAACAAATTGCCTTTTTTGAAGTTCCTTTCTTATATGATGCAAGATTTCGAGAATATTCAAACGCCCAAACAATTTGATAATTGGGGCAAGAATTTTACCAGTTCGAAATTTAAGAAAGACCAGTTGCCATTTTCCATTGAGCGTTATATTGATTTAATTCAGACTTCACGCCGGCCTCCGAAATAATGAAACGATTTAATTACCCTAGGCAGACATACAGGTTTATATACCAACCTGTACATAGTTGCAATTCCTCCATGTTCTGAAAGTCTACTCAATTAACTTTTGCGAGTTTTCTATCCCCACCTTCACACAAGCAAACATTTCATGAGCAGTAGAAGCTGTTTCTATCTGAGAAAATAAAGGACGTAAGTTATTCTTATAACCTTCGTCAAGGTTTTGCTTAAGAAGCAATTCAACAGCCCGTGTCACTCGCTTTTTCATTGTTTCGAGTTGCTTTGCTCTGGTTGCCTGCCCGTAATGTTTAACTCCGTTTTCGGCATCAATAAGATTTAGGTATTCCCGGTTGTGTGGGTCACGTAATCGGCGAGTATCAAATTTAAAAGCGCGGTTTAAAAATGTTTCATATAAGGCGGCATCATTATAATCTTGTCTATTTTCCATCCGGTTTTTATAAATTGAGTTTTAAAATTTTAGTAAGCGAAGATTCTTTAATTCCATCCAACTATTCGGATAAATTTATAATCTAAAATTACATATTTAAGCGGTGATACGAATTGTTATGCTTAATCTCTAAATAATTGATAGAGTGCTCTGAGAAATGTATCAGTATAAGAAGCGCATCCTTCATCTTCGTTCGTGATATCGATATTAATGTTCAATGATGGAATTTGTAGCAACCACTGTCCGCACGGGAAAGGATACCGCTCCTTTCACACTATATCACCTGTAATATTTAATATCTTTACATAGAACACACACGTTTTAAGTTTCATGTCTGCATTGCGTAATCCGATTATTAAGAATAAGGGGTCACAGAAGCTGAAGAATATCTTCAAAATCTTTGTGATAAAACATTCTTATCGCTTTGGAGTTATCCCAGTGTGTACAGAAACCAAAGAAGGCACACACTACGGAAGGTAAAGAACTTTGCGATTTGCTTGTCGTTTTTGGGAATGATGTGATAATATTCTCTGATAAAGTTTGTGCGTTTCCTAATACCGGAGATATTGAATTAGATTGGAATCGTTGGTATAAAAGAGCAGTTCTGCAATCAGCGAAACAAGCTTGGGGTGCAGAGCGGTGGATTCGTGACTATCCTAACAGGATTTTTTTAGATAGGAATTGCAACATACCCTTTCCATTCGCATTGCCGGATAAATCGCAAATGAAAATCCATATTGTCATTGTGGCACATGATGCATCTGCAAGATGTCGTAAAGAATATGGCGGAAGCGGAAGTTTGATGCTCCATTATTCTTTGCCTCCAAACACATCAGCAAAACCTTTCGCAATATCTGATCTTGATAAAATTAAAACCTTTGTCCTTCATAGGCATTAAATACTGACTATTTCTCGTCGAACACATAATGTTGCACACATCAGCCGGGCTTATTTCCTACTCAAATTTTACGAGATAACCCCATATTTTACGAGATGAGGGCCATTTTTTACGAGATGATACGACATTTTGCATGTTCTTATGGTATGATTGGGAACCGTTTTAGCCTACTCTACCTTCACATCATAAATCTAATGCAATGGCAGAAAACAAGAGATTCATTGATGCTTACTTTAGCGATTTCCTGGAGCTGATGGACCAAAGGTACCTTCGGCGGGATGAAATAAGAAACACACTTCAAACGCCTCCAACTGAATATATAAATATAAAGGCCTGCGCTGAATTAACCGGTTACAAAGAGGGTTATATCCGACAATTAGTATTCAAAAGCCAGATACCATACTACAAGACCCCTAACCGAAAGCCTATCCGATTTAAGAGGGCCGAAATTGTGCAATGGATATTCGGAAAGAAAATTACGCCCACCGATGAACGGGCTGATGACTACATCAATTCACGAAAAATTAAAATCTAAATCATGTACAACAAACACTGTAAATATTGTGGTTTGGAATTCATACCAACCCACGGCAATGATGGCCTTTGTAGCGAAGAATGCACTAAAGATGCCCGGAAGCTCCGTAATTTTATACGATACAATAGTATTCGATCTTTGATGCCGGTGTTACTACGTAACCACGAAATACTAAACTCGTTTTACGAAAGAAAGCAACCGGAGATTACTGCCGAAGAACTGGAAAATGAAGGATTAGACTTCTCATTATTTCGCAGGCTTTATCCTGACCCTGCTAACACATCCTTTATCCGCCTGGATTTCGGAACATTTTACCTCGATACTATAGACAATTTTATAACTTTTAAACTAAATATTCATGAAACCAAGACCAGCCAACCTAAGTAATCTAAGAACGCCAACACAGGGCGCTACGACATCAGATTCTCCAAACGACAACAACATCCTTGGGATTGTTATAACCACTGCGGTTGTGACCACAATAGTAATAGGGAGTATTATGTTGTATAATAATCAGCAACTTAAAATTCGAATCACCTACCTCGAAAAACAGGTAAATGAGACGAGCAATAGAACAGTATCAGATAAAAATAAAGCTTAACCATTAAAATCAACAACAATGACTAATCAGCGAACAACAACTAATAATAATGGGGCATCCACTGCAAAGGCACAGGTTAAAAATTTCTTTGAAAATCTTACTGCAACAACTGCCTATAAGGTGGTGGTTGTTGCAGTTGTAGCTGTGGCTGGCTTACTGGCCCTTGGCGGGCTTTATCGAGTTCTTGCCTGGACAATGCAAGGTTGGAATCAATTAGCCGCTACTTTTAAAAGATAGGCAGTCTCTCCTTTTGTTCTCCATCCGGAGTATAGTCCCTAAAAATTAGGGTGTCATAAGTGCGTTTTGTTTCTTGACAAGACAGAGCGCGAGTTCGCGCGTACAAAATTTCTCCCCCTATTTATTTCTATTTCCCTTCCTCTGCGATATATCTCAGGTGTATTAAATGGTCGTTGCAAAGCTGACACCTGCCGGTTTCTTTATGTTTGCTGTCTGAGATGTCCAAAGTTATTAAATGTCGATGCGTTATTATAACGCTGATTAATTTCCCCTTAACACGAATCATTATGGTATAGTTTCTATAAAGCAAAAGTATTCATGATTGTTTCCATGTAATAGATAACAAGCTGGCTTAATTTAAATGAGTACAGACTATCTCTAAACAATCGCGATTCTTCTTAATTAATTTATTAAAATACGCAGTAGTTTGAAATACGTTTAGTTAAGCCGGATGTATCCGGATTATTTCCTCTTACTCCCAAATAATTGCGACTACTTTAAACTAATTAGGACTTTACCAGAATAGGCCTGAATAATCGGGATTAATCCGAATTATTTAGGCCTATTCCAGTAAAACCGGTATTAATCCCTACTAATTTCACTTTATTTTCATTTGGGTTTACCTACTATATACAAGTTATAAGGTCTTATGTGTTACCCGTAAGTTCATAAATTTATTAATAATTCGGCGGCGGTCTGGAGGTATAGGTAGGTATTGAATATGGTAGCTATAAAGTATAAAAACTTCAAGCCTGACTAATTAGGTTGTGTAGGGCATACGCTTACTATAAAAGTAAGCGAATAGGTATAGCGTATCTATGAATAATTCTTTGGATTTAAGTGAAATCCCATACCCCCATTTACTATACCTGCTCTTAAATCAGGTGTATAGTAAAGGAGGTATATAACTAGGGTAATTTTGATTAAAAATTCAGGTTGTTAGGTATAGCGCTTCACTATGGTGTTTACCATACTGCCTATACTTCCAGTATATACTAACCTGGCTAATATTCAATACCAAATTTCTGGGCCTTCCGTCCTCTATCAAATCATAAGAAATAGAAGGGTTGCCTGGTATGACTTTATAAGGTGTCACTAATAGTAAGTCGTATACTGCAAACTCCTGCTGAATTTCAGTTTCAGACCACCCGCCATTTCGGCGTAAATCTTTTAACCGATTATTGAGCGATTTGTATTGTGCCATATCTCCCTGTTGGTATGCCTCATACCGTTCGAAATAAAGTTTTTCCCAGATGTCAAGAGCATCGGGTTTGCGGGTAGATAGTGTCGTAGGAAGCATTGGGATGAATTTATATTCCAAAGATGCAGTATTGATGATTTAGTATACTTAAGTTTTATAAACTATTGCAGTGTGCCGTCCATTTTTTTAGAGGTTTCTTCACAGGAAAATACTAATCCTGCGTGAGGATATATAACTCTCCATATCTTCTCTTAATAATTTCAATTTTCTCTGAAAGCATCATTTGCTTATACATAGTCCCTGGCATGTTTCCATAATATTGCTCCAAAAATTTGAACTGGGCGTTTTTGTAATTTATCCATGCCGGTTTTGATGCCTTTAGACTGCTTTTGGCTGGCTCATCAACTTGGCTTACTACCAAATCATAAGTGTATTCCAACTGGCTTTCCCATGCTTCTAACGCTATATAGAGGCATTCCATTTGCCCGGGAATAGTGCTTTCCAGTTTTAAACATTCCGTAAGGTTATGGTCCACCCAATCACCATTAGGGGAAGATGGCACTGTTTGAATTGAATTGGGTATTTGAGCATAGATTAACACTGACAAAAATATAAATGGCAGAATTAGCAATAGCTTTTTCATGTTGAGGTTTGGATTTGAAGAAATAATTAAAGCCTTTCTATGATTTAGTTAGCCGGTGCGCTCGGCGTGGCGCCAGCTACCTCGATTGACATTGAAACAAATGCGTCGGGAGGATTTACCTTAAACTCGAAATTTATAGTGTGGTTTGGCGGTGCATATTCATAAACCGTAAGGTTCTCGCTGGTTATTACACTTTGGGTTTGCGCGAGATATTTAATCGTTAGCACAACATCTTTAAAGGTAGCTACCGATGCTTTATTCTGAATTGTGCCCGTTAGATTATACCCGTCTTGCTGGTATTCAGCATCTGAAAATAGACCTTCCTCTTTTACCTTCACATTATTTTCAACCCATTTTCCCTCTGCATGGAGATACTCTGCAGGGTTATTTTCTTCATTCTGTTTAAGCTCCGCTTTTAGTTCTTCGGGTGTTTTTGAACGGCTTTGTTCGGTAAGCGAGTTGCCACCGTTTGACGCGCTTTGAGATTGATTACAACTTGCAAGTAAAAGGCTTGCCAGTATCAGGGTTGAGAATTGGGTTTTCATTCCGTTTATTGTTTTTGGTTAGTGAATACAATCCAAAAACGAAGGGGTGCCAGAGCTCACTCCCTACCTTAGACGGGCACCGACAAAGGGCCTGGTAGAATAGGAAAATGAGAAGACACCCCCAACTGGAGGCGTTTCTGCAAAATCCTTCTACCCTTTTTAAAAATTTGTCGGTTTTGTCTAAGGAGAAGTTACAGCTACGCTGTTATTTAATATGGCTTAATCCGCTCGTTCTATATACTTGATTTTAGTTCGAAGTAAAAATATCAAAAGTTTTACGACCTTTTTTAAAAGTTTTTTAAAATTGAAATACATTGAATGTAGACTAATTTATGGATGATATTGACCGGCAAATAAGAGGCATCTTATACACTAGACAATGATGCGAAGATAAACCACTTCAGAGCCAAACATTATAATAGTCAAGCTAGTGAAAATGGGGAATGCTTATCCCCACCGCAATTCCTTATTAAGCAGCACCAGTGAATTTATGCTGCCTATTACATCCTGATATCTTCTAATGTGATTTTTAGGCCTCTATTTATTAGGTATAACTGGAACAAAACTTGGCTGGATTATACGGGACAAACTTATGAGGAAGCATTAGGCAGAGCTTGGGATGGCATCATTCATCCTGATGATGTTCAGGGCGTTCTCGACATTTATCTTCCTGCCTTTGAAAAGCGAGAGTCTTATTATATTCCTGCAATTCGGGTTAAGCGGTATGCTGAAACAACATGGACACAGGATAAGATGCACACACAGCTTCACTTTGGCGCAACCCATTTCGGCATTTCGCAAGTGGAGGGAGTATTTCAAACTTTTACCTCAACAATGAAATCGGAAAAGGAAGATTTCAGCGATGCATAAATTGAAATGATTGCTGAGGTAAAATCGATTAATACCCAAGTGGAGTATAGGGACAATGATATGAGAAGCAGCAATTGGTTTGATGCAGATAAATTCCCAACGCTTACTTTCAAAAGCACTTCATTTACCAAAGCAAATGGAAACAACTATAAACTCAAAGGCACTTTAACGGCTGGGCGGTTACGTCAAAGAAAAACACAGCCGGCTTTACCGCAAAAGGAAAAGTTAACCGCAGCGATTACAATCTTGGCGAAACTCCCACATTGACTGGGGTAAGTGATGAAATTCAGGTTTGGGCGAACGTGGAATTAGCGAAAAATTAACGAACACTTAGTTTTACTAAAATAATCAGCATGGCCAAAATTTCGTCAAGTATTAAGCAGGAGCTTTATAAAATTAAATTAAATCGCCTACCGGCAATGTGGTCATCGCTGATGAGCCCTTGGATATGGGAGGAACAGATCTAGGATTTTCTCCAAAAGAACTCTTGATATCAGCTTTGGCAGCTTGCACCAGCGCAACAGTTAAAATGTTTGCGGACAGAAAGGGTTGGATTGTAGAGGAGGTAAAACTTGAAATAGAGCTGGAGCGAGATGAAAAGGAAAACAAAACCATTATTAGCAGAAAAATTAATTTTGTCGGCAACCTTGACGACACCGAAAAATCCAGATTGATGATTGTTGCCAATGCGTGCCCCATTCACAAAATATTAAGTAATTCGATAGAAATTAATACTAAGCAGGCAAAATGACTACGTATAAGATACCAACCCAAACCCGCATTGGCCATGTCCACCTCAAGGTGGGTGACCTTAATCGTGCCCTCGAATTTTACCGGGACTTATTAGGCTTTGAAGTAACCATGATGTATGGCAGTCAGGCGGCATTTATATCTGCTGGTGGTTATCATCATCATATAGGTTTAAATACATGGCATAGTGAGGGTCACCCGCCTGCATCAAAGGATGGTGTTGGCTTATATCACACCGCCATTCTGTACCCGACAAGAAAGGACCTGGCCGTAATTTATGACCGGCTTCGAAGTGCATATTATCCATTAACCGGAGCAAGTGACCACGGGATATCAGAGGCTCTATACCTTAATGACCCTGATGGCAACGGAGTAGAATTGTATTGGGACAGGCCTAAGGAACTCTGGCCAACGAAAAGTGATGGTCCCTTGGACATGTTTACAATACCGCTCGACCTCGAAGATTTATTGAAAGAACTTTAAAACAGGAGCACTATGATGAACACTGAACCTACATTATCTGCAACACTCACAGACCTGAAAACCAAAGGCTACACCGAAGACTTCAACCTAAAAGGTGATTGTCTTGATTGTCGCAGCGGACTTCTGAAAATATTTCCATCCGAATTTCAAATCGATCAATATTTCCGTTTCGAAGGACAGACAGATCCCGCTGACGCCGCCATTCTATATGCTTTCTCATCTGAAAAGTATAATGTAAAAGGAGTTTTAGTAAATGCATACGGGGTATATTCCGATACGCTGACCGATGCAATGATCGCAAAACTAAAAGCCAACTAAGCAACTATTGGAACTTCTGCGGCTAATTGACATCATAGGCATCGCTGCATTCAGCATTTCAGGTATTTTTGCTGCGATGGAAAAGAAACTGGATGTGTTTGGTGTTTTTATTAT
Organism: Chitinophagales bacterium; assembly: GCA_044228435.1. Lineage (GTDB taxonomy): Bacteria > Bacteroidota > Bacteroidia > Chitinophagales > LD1 > Bog-950. Next base: position 50,977 of record JBGAUW010000022.1, on the reverse strand, counting down.
CGCTTTTATCACTGCATTGGGAGGCGGAACATTGCGAGATCTGTTGACTGGCGATTTGCCGGTTACCTGGATGGCGGACCTCAATTATGGCTTGATTGTTTTGCTCAGCTCAATTGCTGCTATATTGTTTAGGAATGCCATCAATAATTATCATAGAATTTTACTCATTTTCGATTCGCTGGGGCTTGGTTTTTTTACAGTTCTTGGAATACAAAAAGGGATGACTCTTGAATTGCATCCTGCAATATGCGTTACTCTTGGAACGATTACCGCATGTTTCGGTGGCGTTATCAGGGATATTTCGCTAAATAACATCCCGCTTATTTTTCAAAAAGAGATTTACGCCACCGCCTCTATTTTGGGAGGCATCCTTTATTTCCTTTTGCTAAAAACCAATGTTTCAATATTACCGCTGCAGGTAATTAGTATTGCGGCAATAGTGATTTTTAGACTCATTGCCATAAGATACAATTGGAGTTTACCCGCTTTTTACGGTAAATCTTCCGAGCCACTTTAATCCGCATGACTCGAGGACCCCACCGCACATGTCGTGAGTATAGTATAAAAGATACTAAAGGTGGAATGATAAAAAAACAATTGCTTAAATATTGACAACTCGACAAAGTTACAGTCCCATTATAGCGTTCACGAATAGGAGCGAATAACCTGGAATTACTGTTTGGCAGCAATACCCACAAATTTATATAGTAGTATGCCAGCTCAACTTTTGTATTTTTAGGTTGTGGTACATTCAAAATTCTTCAGTGCCGGCAAACTTGGGCCCTTGATGTTACGCAACCGAAGTATACGGGCAGCGGCTTTTGAAGGTATGAGCCAAAAACACTGTGTCACAAATGCCCTCATCAACTACCATACTAAAGTGGCAGAGGGAGGAGTAGCTTTGACCACAGTCGCATATGCCTCGGTAAGCCCTGATGGTCTTTCCTTTCCGCATCAATTGCTTATGAGCGAAGGAAATATTACGGGCTTAAAAACGCTTGTGAAAGCCGTGCACGATAAAGGCGCATTAATTTCTATACAAATTGGCCATTGCGGAAATATGGCAACACTAGCTGCTGGAGGTTTCCGACCAATTGCACCTATGGGCGGTATCAACTGGTACGGACCAACCTTTCCCCGACAGATGAACCAGTTGGATATTAAAACAGTGATAAATGATTTTACAAAAGCGGTAAAAATGGCGAATACCTGCGGATTTGATGCAATAGAGATTCATGCAGGACACGGCTACCTTATCAGTCAATTTTTGTCACCTTTTACTAATAGACGAAAAGATGAATACGGCGGTACTTTTGAAAACCGTTCCCGGTTTATGCGCGAGGTGCTTACTGCTGTAAAAAAAGCATTACCAGCCAGCATGGCGATGATTGTAAAAATGAATTGCAATGACGGTTTTGAAGGTGGCATAACTGAAGACGAGGCCATCCTTACAGCAAAAGCCATTGAGCAATGCGGAGCTGATGCTATTGTAGTTAGCGGGGGGTTTGTAAGCCGCGCACCTATGTATGTTATGCGAGGTAGCATGCCCATTGCTATATTGGCATATTTTATAGAACAAAGCTGGAAAAGGTTTTTTGTAAAACTTATAGGAAACAGGCTTATCCCCCCGGTGCCATTTAAAGAGGGCTTTTTTATGGAAGAGGCAAAACGTATTGGCAATGCCATAGGGATACCGGTAATTCTTGTGGGAGGAATGAATAGTATCGCAACCATTGAAACCGCCATGCAACAGGGTTTTGAGTTTATCGCTATCGCGCGGGCGCTCATTGAGAATGCCAATTTTATTAATGACTTACGGAACGAGGTCATTCAAAAATCCAGTTGCAACATTTGTAATTACTGCGTAGCCAAAATGTATAGCGGGGAAATGGCCTGCCACCTGAACGAAACTAATTTGCCGGAAGCATTAAAACAAAAAATTACAGCTCTCTCACATGGCTGAAAAATTTGCACTGATTACAGGAGGCTCATCGGGCATTGGATTGGAAATTGCAAAGCAACTTGCATTAAGAGGCTACCCACTGCTTTTGATAAGCAACGAAGAAGAGCGTTTGCAACAACTTAAAAGCGAATTGGCTGCACTATATAAGGTGCGGGTTGAAATAGCATACTTCGACCTGGCCCGCAATGAAGCCGCTAAAGAACTTTTCGATTTTTGTAAGGAAAAAGGCTTTCAGATTGAGGTATTAATAAACAATGCAGGTTTTTTCTTTTTTGGTGAGGTGGTGGACACCGATAATGTAAAAGCAGAAAAAATGGTTCAACTACATGTACTAACCACATCCCTTTTATGTACCCTATTCGGCCGTGAAATGAAAAAGCGGAAGCGTGGCTTTATCCTCAATACTTGTTCCATAGCAGCCTATAAACACTTTCCTGGCATAGCCTATTACGGCTCCACCAAAGCATATATAAAAAGCTTTACACGTAGCCTTCGTCACGAATTAAAGTATTATGGAGTTAACGTAACCGGTTTATTTCCCGGTGCAACTGCAACTGCTCTATATGACCCCACTGTCATTGATGTTGAACTCGGCATAAGACTGGGTATAATGATGCGTGCCCAAAGTGTTGCTAAAAAAGGAGTACAAGGTCTATTTAATAATAAAGCGATAATTGTTCCGGGCCTTACAACAAAACTGATGTTGCTTTTTGCCTGGTTTACTCCCCATTGGATTATTTACCAGATAAGAAAAAGGACAAGGTGGTTGAAATGAATATTGTGTGGAAATTCTATAGTGGATGTGCGCAAAAAAACCGTTTGGACCCTATTGTTAACCTAATACATCATATAATGCAGATATCATCTTGTCAAATAATCCTGTATGTAGCCCATCAACGGCAAAGCACGAAATTCTATTCAGAAATTTTGGGCAAACAACCTTGTTTGGATGTACCCGGAATGACGGAATTTATTGTTTCTGAAAATTTAAAGTTAGGTCTGATGCCAGAGGCCGGAATTGCCAAAATTCTTTCAGACAAAACACCACATCCAGCAACCGGAAATGGAATTCCGAGATGCGAATTGTATATTTATACAAATGATATTTACATGGTTTTTCAACAAGCGAAAGATGCAGGTGCTCGTGAAATTAGCAGCATTCAAAAAAGAGAATGGGACGATACAGTTGGATACCTTGCAGACCTCGATGGACATATTTTGGCTTTCGCTGTAAAAAATCAAGAGCAGTAACGTTGAGCCTGAGTTCAGCAATTCATATATGCCATTTGCAAGTTAACCGCAAATTTCCTGGCCTTTTCAAAATCTGCAGTCCCGGGGCGATTCTTGTTTAAGCGCCAGAAACTGAACATCTCAAAATAGCCTGAACACGTAAACTCGCCAATTATAGCAAAGCCCTTGGCGATAAGTTGCTCCCTTAGTGGCTTGTGAAGCATCTTTAAACCAAAAGTATTGGTTGAAAAAATAAAGGCTTTTTTATGAGCTTGGTGTGGCAACCTTTGTATGAATTCTTCCAAATTTATATGATGATGAGCGTTATAGATTCCGGAGCCGAAACCAATAAGGTCGTAATAATTTATTGCCGAAAGAGATGCCTCGCAGGCCTTTATCAGGTCAGCCTGCAATGCATCGCCTATTGCTTTTGCAATGGCTAAAGTGTTGTTATGATAAACTGATTCGTAGATTATAAGGGTTTTCATTGTGAGTTTCGCTATTATAAGCTTGAAATAACGATGACAGTATGTATTACATGAAACAGAACGAACAAAAAAGAAAAATAACATAAGTCATAAAGTTGTAGCGGATATTTATAATCAGCTTATTACCAATTAACCCAATACCAGTAAGCCATTGATTGGGGTATATGCGGGCGCTGAAAATCCGTAAATGCTTTTACTCCATGTCCATTCCGGGTAATAAAGTTGACATATCCATGAAAATAAATAACCCAATATTCATAACATACAGTGTAATGCCCCTGCGCTGTGTGGTAGATTGAATAGATAAGGGCATACTCAAGGGAAGCGAAAAAACAACAACGCGTAATATATTTTCAGGAATAGTAACACTACCCATTCTGGCAAACCCCATCAACATCAGTATTATGCCGGCAATAAAAGTAGCGATAGTCAGCCCATCTACTCCATACTCTTGAACAATACTATACACTATAACTATAAATGCTCCAGTAGGCCCATCAATTTGCACACGGCTGCCGCCGAATGCTGAAATGATAAAACCTGCTACAATGGCAGTAAATAACCCTTTTTCAGGTGAAAGCCCTGAAGCTATGGCAAAGGCAATAGCCAAAGGTAAAGTCACTACTCCTACAATTACCCCGGCGGTTAAATCTGTACCAAACTGTTTCCAGGAATATGCTTTTAGTGTGATAACTAACTTCGGTGTATCCATGCCGCAATTCATTTGGATCTACTTCTATTTATCAATACCGAAATCCTAATGCCCATATTTTTTTAAGCACCTGGTATTCCATCTAATGACACCCTATTCAACTCATATTGAAAAATACCGCATTTTTACCCTAAAACTTGCGTTGAGGAAGAAAGATGAGATGCTACAAATTCTTCTTTTTAAAAACCCTTACTGAAACTACCAGGGGAAGTACGATCCATATAAACATTATAGCAACAGTGTAAATAAGGCCCAGGCTGCTTCCAAAAAACTGTTTGTATACAGCGCCGGTAAAACCCATCAGTGCGCTTATATCCATTTTCATAAGCACCATTATGCGGGCCATGTCGATAGGATTTAGAGAGGCAAGCGCAATTACAGCATTGTCTAATGGATAATCCTGAAAAGAAAAAAGAATACCCAGCACTATAGCATCGTAAATAATTGCAAAATAAAACCATAGTAACAGCGACATACCTATGCCTTTAGATTTATCGCGCATTATCACTGAAGCGAAAAACGCTATTGAAACAAAGGAGAGAGTTAGCACTACCCCTGAGAGTATAAGCACAAAGCCGGTAGCGGTTGGCGAATAGATAATAACAGGAACACCAATACCCACCAGAAAGGCTGCGGCCATAGACAATGCCACGCCTAAAAATTCGCCCAATAAAATAGTATTCCGGCTAAGCGGCTGCGCTACAAGAAGTTCAATAAATTCGTACGCATTGTAAAAGTATGTGGTTGTAAATACAACGCTGATAAGCGGTACAATAATAAGCACAATGCTTAACAGGCTTATCAGGCTTCTTGAACTATCGCTTTCGAGCGAGAACAACAAGAAAGAGGCGGCCAATAAGAACACGGTATAAGCCAGTATTACCTTACTGCGCAGAATATCGTAAACTACGTACTTGCTTATTTTAAACATTGAGTCCTCCCTGCATTATTTTAGCAATAGCTTTCCCTAGCTTTTCTTCACCTGTCTGGCTTTTTAGGTCGGGAATAGTTTTATAGAATTTAATTTTCCCTTCAAACAGATACATAATTTTATCCGCCATCTCCTCTACCTCACTCATAATGTGCGATGTTACAATTATCAGTTTACCTTCGTTCTTAGCTTCTAAAATTCTTGTTTTTAAAATTTCAGAGGCTAACGGGTCTAACCCGGCAGTGGGTTCATCCAGAATAAGCACTTTCGGATTAAAAAGAAAAGCCAGCGCAGCGCTTACTTTTTGCCGGGTGCCACCAGAGAGGGTACTCATTTGCTTGTTAAACATAGCAGGAAGCTGAAACTGGTTGAGCAGCCTTTCATCAAAACCGGAAGAGGATTTGCGTAAATCTTTCATCATATCAAACAATTGGCCCATCTGCATATTTTCGGGGTACCGTCCTATTTGGGGCATATAGCCAATATAGTTACGGTATGTAAAATCGTTGGCAATATCTTTATCTTCAAAATAAATTTTGCCTTTATCGGGCACCACCATACCAAGTATGCTTTTTATAAGCGTGGTTTTGCCCGAGCCATTGGGGCCTATTACACTCACCACTTCACCACCGCTAAAAGATGCGTTTACCCCCTTTAATACATGAAGTTTTCCAAATCGCTTTTCAAGGTTTTCTGTTCTTATCATTTCTTCACAATCATTTTCATCAAAGGCTTATCATCTACAAAGGTTTCGGGCACAATACTAGGTATGTTTTTTTCTGCCCGGTTTAATAAATCCACTGTAAAGCTGCGCATAAGCATCACGGCATATGGCATCCGTTCTACCAAAACCGAATATAAGCTTACCGGATGATAAGGTATGTCGCCAATAGCGTCACGGTTTAAATCATAGCCTTCGTATTTATCCCAATAGTTATTTGCAAAAAGATTCTCCTGCAATTTGCCATTAGTGGCTGCATCAAATGTGTTGCCCGAGAAATTGTTGTATACAAATAATATCGAGGCGGCAATTGGCCATTACCTTTAAGGCATATCCGTTTTTATAAAAAGCTGTTTTCTCAAACCGCATGTTGGTTCCTCCTTCTAATGTAACCCCAATAGTATTGTTCTCAAAAGTATTTCCTTTTACTATGCCATTACTCATATCTTTCAGTAACAGGCCAAACGATGCATCTCCCCAGTTATTCTCAAACCTGTTCTCAAACATATTTACACCCTTACTATACATTACGGCTACACCTGAACCATTACTGGTAAAAGTGTTCTTTTCATAAACATCATTGTATTAGAAAACATAAAATGCAAACCATAACACACATTGCCCGTGCTTTTGTTATGGCTTATAATGGAGTTAGTTACAAACTCAAAATAAATTCCATCGCGGTGGCCTGAAACTGTGTTATTAATAATTTTCATGCTATCGCTCTTCCAGCAATGTATGCCATTACCAATTTGCATTTCGCGTTCACCATAGGCTGTAAGCCGGTTATCCTGAATGGTGCAATTTTCCCAAACTGGGTGTATATTCCAAAAAATGTATCGTCCAGTATATTGTTTCTTATAGTAACATTACGTGTATCGTAAATTTTTATACCTGCAAGATCATCTAAATCTGAATGGCCGCAATGCTGTATTTTAAAGCCCTCTACTATTACATGGCTGCTTTTTATAGATAACACCTCGTATTTGCTTTCGCCGTCTAAAACCGGGTAACCTATACCTTTTAATACAATAGACTTCCGTACTACAATATTCTTTTCCCGGTATAAGCCTGCTTCTACTAATACGGTATCTCCGTTGCCGGCTTTCAATAAACCTTCGCTAACTGTTTTACAAACCTGCCCAGGGCCCACTTTAATTATTGCCGCCTGCAAGGCATACGGCATCAACAGTACAAACAGATAACAAAAAAATAAGTGGCTTTTCATTTGCTTACCTGATTAGTGCGCTCCATTCAACTTGTGTTCCGTTGTACTTTTGTAAAGCCTGTTGCAAAGTTTGTTTGGATGTAAAGGCCGCCATGCCGCCGTTCATAGGGCTTTTCAGGTTGTCGCTTTTAAGAAACAAACACTCAGTTTCTTTTGCTAAAGCGTGTGGCTCTTTAAAATCCGTAAAGTAATACGTGGCTTGCCCTAAGTTATGGTTACCTTCTTTAATAAAATCCAGCAGGCATATTATATCATCAAATTTATACACTTTCCCTTTTTGGCTAACCACCTCGGCTCCAAAACGCTTATCAGAAACTGTCATTTTGCAAAAACTACAGTTATCGTTGCCTACCTGTATTGGTTCGGGCTTACTATTGCATGAAGCAAAACCCAGTATAGTGAGGAGTGCAAACAGTGTAACGTTTAGCTTGGCCTTAGCTTTTTTGTTTAGTATAACCTGGCTGATAGTCGCTGCAACAAGTATAATTCCTACACTAAAAAATATCCATCCACCGGCATCCGGTATCGAGAACGCACCAAAATTAAGCAGCTGCTTATAACCCAATAAAGGCGGCTGATAACTCATGCCAGGAACTTGAATGGCCGCGTTGTGGTCAAGGTTGTGCCCATAGTCATATTCCCATCGCCAAAAATCTGCCATTGATAGAATAGCAAATGTCATAAATAACCCCGTTAAAATATACAATAGAATTCTCCTGTTAAAAAAACCAACCAGCATAGAACACACAGCAAAAAATATAATAAGATATGGCAATACTGTGAATTCAATAAACTCTTCGGCATGCAGCGTTTTCATACCTATATAGTGATTTAATCCGTTCACTATTTCTACATCGCCGCCCAGTTTGTGCGGGTAAATTTTTAAGACCAACCCTTCTGGATATTGGGGCGCATCTAACTCAATTCTCCATAGTGGCAGAACAAGCGTAATTAGCAATAGCAAGCCGCTGGCAAAAATGCTTAGCCTTACCCATTTATTTATGGCACTCTTATTCATAATACATCTGTTAAGTCAAAAAATGAGAACGGGGATGTTTCCACCCCCGTTCTTGTCAATCTACCAACCGGCTACTCAGCGGCAGCCGTCTTTCCAGTGCTGAACGTAAGTGGGGTACTTGAGCCTGCAGGCGATACTCTTATATAGCCTGACATCTCTTGGTGCAACGCACTGCAAAAATCTGTGCAATACATAGGGAACATTCCAGCCCGGTCTGCAACCCATTTAAGCGTTTGTGTTTCGCCGGGCATTATAAGCAACTCAGCATTGTTGGCTCCTTTTATTGCAAATCCGTGGGGCACATCCCAATCCTGTTCCAGGTTGGTAACGTGAAAGTATACTTCATCACCTACTTTAATACCTTCGATATTGTCAGGAACAAAATGCGAACGTACAGCGGTTGCATATACATGCACCTTGTTTCCTTCGCGTACCACTTTTGCCTCTTTCTCGCCATTGGTTTTGTAGGGGTGTTTATTATCTTCTATTTTATAGAACTTCAGCGAATTTTTAGAAATTAAATCTGCCGGTAATGCCTGCGCATAGTGAGGCTCTCCAATTGTAGGATAATCCAGGATCAACTGCATCTTATCACCACTAATATCAAACAACTGGGCGCTTTGTGTAAGCTCGGGGCCGGTAGGCAGGTAGCGGTCCTTGGTAATTTTGTTATAAGCAATTACATATTTACCAAAAGGTTTTCTGCTATCGCCACCTGGCACACATAAGTGGCCAATTGAATAATAGGTTGGTACGCGGTCCAGCACTTTCAAATCCTTAATATTCCACTTCACTATTTCTGAAGACACGAAGAATGATGTATAGGCATTTCCCTTACCATCAAACTCGGTATGCAATGGTCCCAGGCCTGGCTTTTTAACCTCGCCGTATAAGGCTGCATCATACTTAATTACCGGTATGCCTTCGTAATCTCCTTCGAAATTCTTGTCGGCAATCGCTTTTACCATTTTTGTAAATGAGAACACAGGAATTAAAGCTGCAAGTTTTCCACTGGCCACAATGTATTCGCCGGTAGGGTCAACATCGCAACCGTGTGGCGATTTAGGGCAAGGTATTACATATACCATTCCTTCAAGTTCTTTAGAATCCAGCACGGTAACATCTGTTTCTATTTCCGATGTTGCTGTGAAGGTTTTTTCATCAAACTTATTGTGCGCGTATTTTACTTTTTGTTTTTGCCCCTTACCTTGTTTCATGTATTCCTCTGCCTTTTTCCAGTTTACCGCTACCACAAAATCCTTATCGCGCTGCGAAGCATTTACTTCCAGCAATGAATTTGCCTGCTCAGAATTATAGCAGCTAAAAAAGAACCATCCGTGGCTTGGCCCCTTACCTGCATGGCTCAGGTCAAAGTTCATACCCGGCATTAAAATCTGGAAGGCTAGTTTCATATTGCCGTCCTTGGGGTCTACACTTATAAAACTAACGGTACCTTTAAAGTTCTTTTTATACGTACTGATAGGTACATCGCCGTTAGAGTTATCCATTGGAACACTAAAGCGAGTGCCGGCTATAACATACTCGGTGCCTTGCGTAATAAACGGCGATGAGTGATTGCCTGCACTATTTGGTATTTCTATTATCTCAGCAGTGTGAAAAGTTTTAAGGTCTATACGCGCAATACGTGGAGTATTGTTGCCATTGGCAAAAACCCAGCGACCGTCTACTTCGCCATCAGTTTGCGAAAGTTGTACGTGGTGCAAATCATCCCATGGCACCATACCGTGTGATGTATTAAGCATGGGCTTGCTATTCTCATTATATCCGTAACCTTTTTCAGGATCCTGAGAGAAAACCGGAATTACACGAAATAATCTGCCAGATGGCAAACCGTACACGCTTAGCTGGCCGCTAAATCCGCCGGATACAAAGTTATAGAACTCATCATACTTGCCAGGGGCAACATATGCTTTTGCAGCTGCATTATTACTAACTGCCTCACCAGCAGTCTGCGGTTTACAGGAGAAAAATCCTGTTAATACTACCAAACCGGCAAGTATTAAAAATCCATTTCTTATATTTTTCATATATGTAGGTTGTTGTTGATTACAATTTATTTAACGCCATCATTCTGTCTCATAAATTCAAGTAGCTGGCGTGCTTCTTCATCGGCAAGATTTTGATTTGGCATTCTAACAAGGCATATCTCCAATTGTGCCTGCGCCTTTGGATCTACATTCAGCATCTCATCAGGGTTGGTAATAAAATTCATAATCCATTGCGGAGTATAGCGTGTGGTAACACCTTTCCAGCCCGGGCCAACCAGTTTTTCATCACTTAGCTTATGGCATGAACCACACTTTACATCGTAAATTGTTTGCCCTGCACTAGCCATTTTTTTGTCTAATTTATCTCCCAAATCTATTTTCGAAAACTTTCCGATTCCGCGGTTTGGATCATATGTGGGTTTGGCAGGTTCAATAACCTGTGTTTGCTGGTCGGCAGGTTTTTCTTTGTTACTACATGCAAAAAGGAATAAAGCCGCTAAAATTGTAAGAATTAAATTTTTCATAATGGTGTATTTTGGTTTCTGATAATCCAAAGGTAATATTTTCGTTAAGCGATGCAAAGGTATGGGAGCTAATACATTAGCCTATGAGGAAAATCATCAACATCCATGCCTTTTATCATCCTACTCTAAAATTTGGGTTACCGGTTAACTTCTTATTTCTTTGCAAAAAATAAAGTAATGCTGAATATGAAAAATACTGTAGAAAATTGGGCCAGAATAGCATTCCTAAATTTGCTGATAGTGGCCGCTCTTGGTGTATTAATGCGTTATAAGATTGCTTTCTACCTTCCTTTCATAGAACAGAAACACATTCTACATGCTCATTCTCATTTTGCCTTTACCGGCTGGATAACACAGGCTTTAATGCTTTTGTTAACCTATTGGCTATGGCTTAGAAAAACAGACTTTAATTATGCAAAGTATAAATGGCTGTTAGCCATTAATTTAATAAGTGCGTATGGCATGCTGCTTTCCTTTCCTGTGCAAGGGTATGGTGCGGTTTCTATCACATGCTCTACCATCTCGATACTTGTGTCGTATGTTTTTGCCTTTGCTTATTGGAGAGATTTAAATACTATTCCAAAGAGTATAAGCAAGCTTTGGTTTAAGGCCGCACTTTTATTTGGTGTTATTTCATCTATCGGTACATTTGCGCTTTCTGTAATGATGGCAACCAAAACAATCCATCAAAACTGGTATTTGGCTTCCATTTATTTTTATCTTCATTTTCAATATAACGGGTGGTTCTTTTTTGCCTGTATGGGGCTGTTCTCCGGTTTGGTTGAGCACACCTTACCTAAAGGCCACCTGAAACTTATTTTCTGGTCGTTTGCACTGGCTTGTATACCAGCATATGTTCTATCTGCGTTGTGGTTGCCATTGCCGGGGTGGGTGCGGTCGGTTGTATCAACAGCAGCGGTGGCACAACTATTAGCCTGGGCAATACTGGTTTACGGTATATGGAAAAGCAGGGAAAAGATATTGCCAATACTTGCCGGTGCAAAATGGATTTATATTTTAGTAGCGTTAGCGGCAAGCATTAAGTTGTGTTTACAACTGGGGTCTAATTTTCATTTTTTAAGCAAGCTGGCTTTTAGCTTCCGGCCTATTGTTATAGGTTACCTTCATCTTGTACTGCTGGGCATTATTACCTTATTTATTATCGGCTATTTTTTCTCTCAAAATATAATTTCAGAGAATAAGAAAATAAAATGGGGCATAGCGGTGTTTATTACAGGCATTTTGTTGAATGAACTCTTTCTTATGCTGCAAGGCATAAGTGCTATAGCTTACAGACTGTTCCCTTTTGTAAACGAGCTACTACTAGGCGCTGCGCTGATTATGTTTGCAGGTATTTTATGGCTGAATGTAGCTATGCTAAGGGCGAGGCCGGTTAAATAGCCTGCAGGCTCGTTACCACATTGCTTTACTTCAGGAAACCGGAATGAGTGATGTCAAACCGGCGCATGATTTTCCTCACCGTTAGCGCAAACCGGTTTGCCTTTTTTTGTGTCTGTTACAATTCATATCCGCAACCATGAAACTAAATACCATACTACTATTTTGCTGGATATTTGCTACAGTGGCAAAAACAACCGCCCAATCCTGTTGTTGCGTAAGCGCGGGTGCCAATTATTCTATAGTTCCCAACCTCTCTAAAAATTTCATCGGCATCCGTTATGCCTATACCGGATTACAAATGACCGCCAAAAGTTTAAATCCCGACCTGAATGGGCAAAAAACAAACGGCTACATCAACCAGGCAGAACTTTCGGGACGTTTTAATCTGAATAATAAGTTACAGTTGTCTGTTTTTGTTCCGGTAATCTTTATAAACCAGCGCTCGCAGTCTTCTAATAACCGCACCGGTGGTCTGGGCGATTTAACTATCCTACTGCAATACGCAGTGCTTGATCCGTTGAAATGTGGTGGCGGAGAATCCAAGCATCAGTTACGCTTAGGTATAGGAAGCAAGCTGCCCAGCGGGGAGTTCAGGAAAATGGAAAACAATTTATACAGTACCAGCGTTCAGGCGGGAAGTGGCAGCATAGATTTTATAGCTAATGCCATTTACACCTATCGTTATCGCAGCTTTGGATTAAATGCGAGTGCTCTGTATAAACTAAATACCACCAATAGCTATTCATTCCGCTTTGGCAATAAGGCTGATGCCTCTCTAAACCTGTTCTATCTTTTCCCCATACACGAGGTAACACTGGCTCCCACTGTTGCAGTTTCTTACAGCCACTTTTTTGCCAACTACAGTTACGGTAAAAAAATATATGCCACTGATGCTGATTTACTAACTGCCAAACTAGGTTTGGATGTTTACCTGCCTTACATAACCCTGAACTTTACCGTTAGCCCCGTTGCTTACAACAAAGTGCCTTTTATGTCATTTAAACAACAACTGGGTGGTGAATTAGCAATATACTATAACTTCGAAATAATAAAACGCAAATGAACAACAGAATAATCGGCGGCCTGCTAATATTAAGCATTACATTTATAGCAGCCTGTAACAAAACCGAAGACCTGCAGACTGAATATCCTTTAGTAAGTATTACCTCGCCTGCCAGCGGACAGGCTGTAAACAAAAATGCTGTACACATTAAAGCAACTGTTTCTGCGCCCGGAGATAATGAGGCGCTTTTACTGCACGAGGTGAGCGTTACTGTAAAAAGCCTGCCGGATAGTGCTATTGTCTTCTCGTTATGGAAAAGCGCCCATGCCCTTAGCTCCTATACTATTGATACTACTTTTGCTACTTCTGCAACCGGCAATATGCTACTGGTAATAAAGGGTGCTAATCACATGGAGAAAACTACAACACAAAGCGTTGTATTTCCAGTTCAATAAAAACTCACAGCCTGTATAAAAAATAACCGGCATGCAGTTTACTGCATGCCGGTTATTTTTTAACTGCTATGTTATAAAGAGCAACTATTTGCTGAAGAGGAGAACGCATCTTCCATTGCGATCGCTTTAGGAAAAAGGATGTTGTTTTCTAAATGAATATGTTGAAACAGGTCGGTCTGAAACTCCTTTAGTTTGGCGTATAGCACCTTGTATGTATTACAAGCATGTATGGGTGGTGTAAAGTTATTGCTTAGCTCTTGTATCTGCTTCATCAGGCTACCGGCCAGTTCGTGCTCCTGCTCCATCATCTTAACAGGGTTTTTAACTGTACCAAAATGCGAGGCCGGCAAACCTGCTGAACTGTCGTTACTATACTGTTCAAGTTTTTTAATGTAGGGAAACAAAACCAACTCCTCTTTTTTCATATGCACAGTTAATTCATTCGCTACTTCATTCCACAGCCTGGCAATTTCTTTTGTTTCCGGGTTGTGGTCGCCATGCACAGTTGCTACTTTTTCGGCAAACTCTTTTACAAGGCTGAGATTACTGTTTACATACGTATGGTGCACGTTCTGAATATAGTCGGCTAAAAATGCCAGCGACCAATTATTAAAGTCGTGCCCGGCATCCACCGGTTGGTTTTGCAGTTCCAGAATCTCTTTCTCAAGCGCCTCGGGATTGATATTTTTTTGGCTGCATACATCGGCAATACTCCTTTTGCCTCCACAACAAAAATCAATACCATACTTTTTAAATATCTCCGCTGTGCGGTAATCGCTGGCTACAAGTTCGGCAACGGTAGCCTCATGAATCATATCTTTTATCATAGTTTAAAATTTTATACAAAGTTATTCCAGATTGATGCTGCAGACTATGACATTAATCACCACATATGCTGATATAATGTTACCGCTTACAGTTTTTCGAAGCGGGCAGTGAAATGCCGTAAAAAAGGCGGCTCGTATACTATTTTCAGCCCCCGTACCTGGTTCTTCATTTCAATAATATCATCGAACACATCAATTACGTAATCAATATGGCTTTGCGTGTAAACCCGGCGTGGAATAGCCAGCCGCACTAATTCATTTTTTGCTGCCACATGATTTCCATGCGCATCGTATTTTCCAAACATTACCGAGCCCACTTCCACACATCTTATCCCGCCTTGTTCGTATAAATCGCAAACAAGAACCTGCCCCGGGAACTGATGTACCGGTATATGCCTGTAAAAATTTTTCGCATCAATATAAATAGCGTGCCCTCCATACGGGCGGATTAGGGGCACTCCTTTTTTATGCAAATGGTTGCCCAGATACTCAGTGCTCTTGATTCTGTAATGCAGGTAATCAGCATCGAACACCTCCTGCAAACCTACCGCCATTGCTTCCATATCGCGTCCGCTTAAGCCGCCATAAGTTGCAAAACCTTCTGAAATGATAAGCAGGTTTGTGCATTTTTCTGCAAGGTTCTTTTGGCGGAGAACTAACAAACCTCCCATATTTACAAGCCCGTCTTTCTTGGCACTCATAATAAAAGCATCTGCCAGCGTAAACATTTGTTGTGCAATTTGCCGGTAAGTAGTTTCCTCAAAACCTTTTTCGCGATGTTTAATAAAGTAACTGTTCTCTGCAATACGGCACCCATCTATAACCAGTAACAAGCCAAACTCATCGCAAAGCGCACGAACCTCCCGGGCATTTTGCATACTAACCGGTTGCCCTCCCGATGAGTTATTGGTAACGGTTAAAATAACCGCCCCTATATTCTGCTTACCGTGCTGTAAAATAGCTTGACGTGCCTGTTCAACATCCATGTTTCCTTTAAAAGGCAACTCTGCTTGCGGGTCAAGCGATTCATCGCTCATACAGTCAATAGCTATTGCACCCGTAAATTCGATGTTGGCACGTGTGGTATCAAAATGAGTATTGCTTATAAAAACCTTGCCCTTGCCGCCCAGCAATCCATAAAGAATGCGCTCTGCTGCACGGCCCTGGTGGGTGGGCAATACATAATCCATACCGGTTAAGTTTTTTACTTCTGTTTCCAGCTTTATCCAGCTGCGGGCGCCGGCATAACTTTCGTCGGCCAGCATCATAGCGCCCCATTGGCGGTCACTCATAGCACCGGTACCGCTATCGGTCAGTAAATCAATATACACATCATCGCTACGGAGCAAAAATGGATTAAAGCCTGCTTCCTGCAGCATTGCTTTCCGGTATTCGATGGTGGTCATGCGCAACGGCTCAACCATTTTCACCCTAAAGGGCTCAGCTAACGTACGTTTCTGTTTCATACTTCCTTTACTTACTAAAGCGTGGATTATTTTGGGTAATCGTTGATAGATTCACGAAACAACTTTTCTATTTGCAAACCGGTTGTAAACGGATCATTCTTTTCCGGAAAATCAGTTCGATAATGGCATCCCCTACTTTCCTTCCGGTTGAGAGCCGCCATAACTATTAGCATAGATGTGTCCAGCATATTTGATAGTTCCTGGCTTTCAAGCGATATCCCCTCCATCATTATACTTGACTCTAGTTCCTTTTTCAATTCATTCAACTCGTTCAGGCAATAGGTAAGGCCTGAGTGGTTTCGAATAATACCTGCGTACTGCCACATCAAATCGCGCATATAAGCGCGGGCGAATGTTGTATTGCCTTCTGCCATGCTGATTCTGGCCTCAGGCGTGATAGTGTTTTTGAGTAACGGTGCGGCAGAGGTAAGTAACAGTCCTGTATTATTGCTTGCACGGGCCGCAAAAACCAATCCCTCTAACAGCGAGTTACTGGCCAGCCGGTTCGCGCCATGTACCCCCGTGCAGGCAACTTCTCCGGAAGCGTATAAATTGGCAACCGAAGTCTTTCCATCTAAATCCGTAACCACTCCACCGCACATATAGTGCGCTGCGGGCACCACTGGTATCATTTGCTGCGATAAATTTAAACCGCTCCTTTCGCAATGCGCTGCAATATTTGGAAAGTGCTTTTGCATCTCCGGCATAGTAATATTCCTTACATCCAGATAAACACAAGGCTGGTCAGAAGATTGCATTTCGTTAATAATAGCACGGCTAACCACATCGCGCGGGGCCAGCGATTTCATAGGGTGATATTTATGCATAAAAGCTTGTCCATCCTTATCTTTAAGCTCAGCGCCAAAACCGCGTATGGCTTCGGTAATTAAAAATGTTTCGCAGCCCGGTTCATACAACGTAGTGGGATGAAACTGAACAAACTCCATGTTTGATACCCGCGCACCTGCGCGATGTGCCATAGCAAATCCGTCGCCGGTAGCCACAGCAGGATTGGTAGTTTGCTTATACACCTGCGCCGCACCACCGGTTGCAAGCATAACCGCTAACGTCTGAATATGCAGCCATTCTCTGTTTTCATCAATTGCGATAATACCTGAACAGGAGTTTTCGTTAACTATTAAGTCTACTGCAAAACATCTTTCTAGAACGGCAATGTTGGGATGATGGAGTACGGCCTCAACCAGCGAATTTTCCACTTCCCTACCGGTAATATCGGCATGATGCACCACTCTTGCGTATGAGTGCCCGCCCTCGCGGTGTAAATCAAAATCGCCGTTAGGGGTTTTATCAAATTGCACTTGTAAATTTTCTAAATCCAGGATTGCCTGTTTAGCGTTTTCAGCTATTAATCGCACGGCCCGTTCTTTACATAAGCCATCACCGGCACTCAATGTGTCGCGCACATGGCTTTCTACATTATCATTCTTATCCATTACCGCGGCAATACCACCTTGTGCAAACATCGTATTCGAATCACCAATAGCAGCTTTAGTTACAATGGTAACACTAGCAAATGCAGCACACCTGATAGCGTAATACAAACCGGCTATGCCGCTGCCAATTACCAGCACCTGTGTTTTCAATTCTTTCATACAAATTCCAGCATTCGCTTTATAGGTAAAAACGCACGTTCTAAAATTCCGGGCGATAGAATAATTTCATATTTCACCTGTTCAGGCGTATCTATGGCCTGCAAGGCAGAGAGGGTATTGCCTACATTTATTTTTTTCATGTAAGGGCATTTAAAACAAGGGGTAATAAACTCCCTTTCAGGATACATGCCACGTAAGGTGGCCCCAAGATCGCACTCGGAAGCCATGATAAATTTTTTGGATTTGCTGCTGCCTACATATTTTAAAATATCGTTCGTACTACCCAATACGCCTTTATGATTATGCAGCGATTCATCTACTGTTTCTTTTGGCACTTCCCAGTGTAATAACATCTCGGCATCCGGATTCATCAGCAGCATCGTAGCAAGAGAAGCATTTGAAAATTGCTCATGCACTTCGCAACGACCATCCCACAGAATTATTCTCTTTCCTGTTTCTCGTTCAATTTGCGCCTGCAGGTTTTGTCCCATATATACATCGGGGATAAAAATGAGTGTATCGTTTTTAAATGACTTGGCAATGGCCAAAGCATTTCGCGAAGTACAGCAGATATCGCACTCGGCTTTTGTTTCGGCATAAGTATTGACATAAGCAATAACCGGCACACCCGGATATTGCAACCTAAGTCTGCGAACATCTGCAGCAGTAATACTGGATGCAAGTGAGCAACCGGCATCTTTATCGGGAATGAATACGTGCTTATCCGGATTTAGAATTTTTGCCGTTTCTGCCATAAAAGCTACGCCGCAAAAAATAATATTAGCAGACTTTACCTTACTTGCTTCTATGCTAAGGCCAAGTGAGTCGCCAATAAAATCTGCTACCCCTCCGTCTCTTTCCAATACCTGCAACTCTGGCGGCATATAGTAATGGGCGAGAATACTCGCATCTTTTTCTTTTTTCAACTTTCGTATATCATTGAAAATTGCCATGGTCGTGATAGTATTAGAGAATACAATTATGTCGTAAACTATAAAGGGAGTATATGATTAAAATATGCCTGCAGCATGAAGTTTATCATCGGCTTACAAAAAAACAGACGATAAGTTTGCTTTTATAAAACACACTACATTATGAAAAAGATATTCTTAGCCCTGACGATTGCTGCATTTCTTGCATCCTGCAACAACAATCCAAATCCTGAACAAAATTCCAGCACCGAATCTATAACACACGCCGGTCAATCAGCTGTTCAGGACGATCAATCCAATAAGGATGTTGTTAAGGTGGCTGTAGGATCTAAAGACCATACTACTTTGGTAACTGCACTTAAAGCTGCAGAATATGTGGATGTACTTTCCAACGCGGGCCCGTTTACTGTATTTGCACCAACCAATGCTGCATTTGAAAAGCTGCCTGCCGGCACGGTAGATAATTTATTAAAACCAGAAGCAAAGGGCGATTTGCAAAATATTCTGGAATACCATGTTTTTGTGGGAGGTATTACCACAGAAAAAATGACGGATGGTCAGATACTGAACCAGGCTAATTTAGATAATGTAACGATTGGTGTAAAGGATGGAAAGTATACGGTGAACGGTGCAACTATCATAGCCTCCGTTCCGGCATCAAATGGAGTTGTGCATATTATAGATGCTGTTTTGCTACCACCGGTAAAAAAGTAATATTACCGGGCATAACCAATGACAAAAATCATAGCTGTTTATCCCAATTTCAATGTTTGCATCGGGCATTTCAGGTAAGTAAAGGATTGTGACGACAGGAAAAATGGTTTTGTTAGTTTTGTTTGCGTAAAACGTAACCAAGGAATGAGTGAAGTACCGGGTAATATGGAAGCAGAAAAAACACTGGCTGCTTCACAGAAAGAAGTGTCGGACTATAAATACGCCCTTGACCAATCTGCCATTGTAGCTATTACCGACCAAAAGGGGGTGATAACTTATGTAAACGATAACTTTTGTAAAATATCCAAGTATTCACGCGAAGAGTTATTGGGTAAAGATCATCGCATTATTAATTCGGGCTACCACCCTAAAGAGTTTATACGCAACCTATGGGTTACAATTGCTAACGGTAATATATGGAAAGGGGAACTTAAGAATAAAGCCAAAGATGGAACTGTATACTGGGTAGATACTACTATAGTGCCTTTTCTTAACGATAAGGGAAAACCTTATCAGTATGTAGCCATAAGGGCGGACATTACACAGCGTAAAAAGGTAGAGGAGGAGATAAAGAAGATGAACGAGGAGCTGGAAAATAAAATTGAGGATCGCACCTTAATGCTGCGCGAAACACTTATGCAGCTCGAAACCAGCAAGAACGAACTTACCTTATCGCTGGAGAAAGAAAAAGAACTAAGCGAGCTTAAAACCAGGTTTGTTTCAACTGTATCGCACGAGTTTCGCACGCCACTTACTACGGTGTTGTCATCTGCATCACTACTCGGAAAATATAGCAAGACAGAGGATCAGGATAAGCGAGAAAAACACATTAACCGTATTAAAGAAGCGGTTCAACACCTTACCTCCATGCTCGAAGATTTACTTTCGCTTAATAGGCTGGAGGAGGGTTTAATTACTGCAAAATGCGAATTGGTCAACCTTAACAGTTTAATATCTGCCTTTGTGGCAGATATGCAGGAACTACTTAAACCCGGGCAACATATTGATTACAATTATACCGGCCTTAATGAACAGCATACGGATAAACATTTAATAAAAAACATACTTCTTAACCTTGTATCTAATGCCATTAAGTTTTCGCGTGAAGATACAGTTATTGAGCTGCAGGTAGTAAGCGGTAACCATCAAATAGAATTTAGTGTAAAAGATAGCGGCATTGGTATTTCGAAAGAAGACCAGGAGCATTTGTTTGAACGCTTTTTTAGGGCGCGCAACGCACAAAACATACAAGGTACCGGACTTGGGCTGCATATTGTTACCAAATATCTTGAGCTGTTACAGGGCAATATTGAACTGCACAGCGAACTAAATGTAGGCACAAAATTTATTGTTACTATACCAATCACTTAAACATACAACCATGTCGAAAAAAATTGTATTGATAGAAGATAACAACGCAGTAAGAGAAAATACTGAAGAAATTTTGCAACTGGCCGGTTATGAAGTTGCTTCGGCGCCCAATGGTAAAAAGGGTGTTGAACTGGTACAAAATGAAAACCCTGATTTAGTGATATGCGATATTATGATGCCCGAGCTGGATGGTTATGGCGTGCTACACATGCTGAGCAAAAGCAACAAAACATCGGCCATACCATTTATTTTTCTTACCGCCAAAGCCGACCGTACCGATTTTAGAAAAGGCATGGAGATGGGCGCCGACGATTACATCACCAAACCATTTGATGATATAGAACTGCTAAACGCTGTTGAAACCAGGCTGAAGAAGAACGACATACTTAAAACTGAATTTGCTGCCAGCGCCGATGGTGTAAACGAGTTTTTTAAAATGGCCGGTGCCAATGGTAAAATAGATTTAACCAAAGGCGACCGGGAAATACAAACCATTAAAAAGAAACAGATGCTTTATACTGCCGGCCAGCGTCCGGGCAGTTTGTTTTTTTTGGTAAAAGGGAAAATAAAATCTTTTCGCTCCAACGATGATGCCAAGGAGTTGATTACCGCAATTTATAAAGAGGGTGACTTTATGGGCTATAACGCATTGCTGGAGGAAACGGCCTATACCGATAATGCAGAGGTAATGGAAGATGCAGAAGTGATGCTGATTCCGAAGGCGGATTTTACCACCCTGCTGAACGGTGACGTGCAACTGTCGCACCGGTTTATTAAACTGTTAAGCCAGAACCTTACCGAACGCGAAGAACAACTGCTTAACCTTGCTTATAACTCGTTGCGCAAACGGGTAGCAACTGCACTGTTACATGTATATGATAAATACAAAAAGGGCCCTGCCGATAAACCTAGGCTGGAGATACCGCGTGAAGACCTGGCACAGGTAGTAGGCACTGCCACCGAAAGCCTTATACGTACCTTAAGCGATTTTAAGCACGAAAAGCTGATAGATATAACCGGCGGTAAAATTACAGTGCTTAACGAGGATAAGCTTAAAAACCTGCTTAACTAAGATGTTTTTTTTATACAAATAAATACCTGCTGCGAGCAGCAGCAGTCCTACTACTGCCATTGCTATGTGCAGTATAAACACAAAGCGCAGTATAGCAATCTGCACTACAAGCCAGCCTAATAATAACACACCCTGCCGGCAACTGCTACCGCGTAATGCTTTGCGCGCGCTAGGGTAAGTATAGCAACTACACAACTAAGCAGTCCGTTTACTACTAGTAAAATGATACGCGGTATAAGGTAACTGCTAACAACGAATGTTGTAAATGCGTCGGCGACATGCCCATGCTGCTACCATCGGGTTGTAAAATGAAATGCAGACCACCATACACTGCACCTATGCCATTAAACAATAGCAATACTAATGCGGCAATTGTAACTGGTCGGGTATTGTTGTGCTTTTCTACGCCCCTTTATCTCTGTCTGTAGGATCCTCGTCTTCGGTTTGTTTGTAGCGGTTAATGTGCTGCACCTGGCTCATCTCCAAGCCTTCGCGGTTTTGGCGGCCCAGCGTCCAGCTATCGGTAAGCGAAGTTTCAATCCACAGGTTGCCGCTTTTGCGAAACACCTGTGCCGCCAGCCCAAACTGTTCCCACAATACATTTTCAAGGTCGCTTACACGGTCGTTCTCGGCAACAACAATGCTGCCCTGACTGTGTAGCCGCTTACATGCAGATAGCTTTTTATCGTTGCCAAGAATTTTGCTTTTAGGCAAAGCAGTTTCCGGTTTGTACGCGGCATCAAAAAATTCAATTTTCAAAAACGGAAATTCAGTATTGAACTCATTTTGAATTTCGCTGATGGTTTTTGTGTCGGCTATTAATAGTTCCATGGTTACTGCTTTTTGGTACAACAACTTTGTTTGGTGCAATCTGTTTTACTAAACTTCGGGCTCAGGTAAGGTATCCCTAAATCAAGTCCGCGTAGTATAAGTAAACACGCCATTACTACTGTAAATACGGGTAGGGCCTTGTTTATTTTGCTGCGCATGTTTAACGTAACCATACCTTTGGCTGCTGCTACAAATAGCATGGCAGGTAAAGTGCCGGCGCCAAAGGCAGCCATAAATACACCACTCTTAAATACATCACCGGTAGCTATAGCACCAGCTATGGCCAGGTAAACAAGTCCGCAGGGCAACAAACCATTTAAAGCACCTGTAAGTAAAAGCGAACCGGCTGTGCGTTGTGTCAAAAATCTCCCAAGCAAATATTTCACTTTTGTTACCGCCGGTGCAATGACTTTTGTCATTCGCAGTTTGCTTTTAACATGGGCGGGCAACAAAAACACCGTTAAAACCAGCACACCCATAATTACCGATAGCCATTGCTGGTAGCCCGCTATTACTACGCCTTTGCCCAACATGCCAAACAGCATACCCAATATACTATAGGTAGCTATTCGCCCTGCGTTATATATCAGTGGGCTGCTTATTTTACCCAGGGCGCCTTTGCCCTGCACAGGTAAAGCCAGTGCAATAGGGCCGCACATACCTACGCAGTGCAGGCTGCCGGCCAAACCAATAACAAATGCTGCTACTACAAATTCCATAACCGGTTATTGAATATTGATTGTTCCTTCGTTATAATATCCCACACCACCCGCGCTCCAGTCTATCTGCATCTGGTAAACACCATGCTGCAATTGCTGCGCATCTATAGCGCACATGCCACTGCTGTCGGGCTGACAGGTTATCTTAAAATCTTTTTTAGCTTCTGCTGTATTATAAAATAAAATCTCTGCCTTTACCTTTTGCGCAGCCTGCTCATCTGGAAAACGAATAGCAATTTGCCCGCCGCTTACCAACCAGGTAGGCTGCTGTTTAAGTTCCTGAGCATGTTTTTGCTTATCCATCTGCTGCTGGTATTGCAGCTCTTTGGCGTAATAGTCGGGTGTTACCAGGTCGTCTTTTACTGTGGTGGTTTTAAAAACCATTAGTAGCATAAAAGCTACAAATCCGCTATACAATAACACAATACCCCATCCCCAGTTTAATTTTTTCATAGTAGTTTAATTTTAATTGGTTGGTGCCATAAAGTTTGTTTTCACCACATCTATCCTCCGTCCGTTGCTGTAAATACCTATATAAATAGTGTTCTTCCGGTGCTGTAACTGGTTTTTACCCATTACAACAAAAAACACTCCATCGCCAATAGTTTCGGGGTTTACGCTTATGGCGTTGCCCACCATTCTTATATCACCATGCAGGCCGCCGCCTTCTATTTTTAGTTGCAACGGTATGTGCTTGCGTGTTTTGTTTATCAGTTTTATGTTATAAAGGTTGCTGATACTATCGGTACCCTGTTGCTGGTAGAGCATACCCTGCGCACGCATAATCGTGGTTTGTATATCCTTGCGGGTAATCAAAAAGCCGGTCAGTATACCCAGCAGCAGCACCAGTACTATACTATAGGCAAGGGTGCGTTTGGTAAGGTGCAGCTTTTCGCCATTCTTAATATTGTTTTCGCTGGCCAGGCGTATAAGGCCTTGTGGGCGGTTTACCCGCAGCATAATAGCATCACAGGCATCTATGCAGGCTGTGCAGTTTACGCACTCCATTTGTGTGCCGTTGCGTATATCAATACCGGTAGGGCAAACACGCACACAGTCAAAACAATCAATACAATCGCCATGGGCAGTGGTATCGTTCTTGCGTATTTTGGCGCGTGGTTCCCCGCGCTCATAATCGTAGGCCACCACAATCGAGTCAGAGTCCATCATTACACCCTGCAGCCTGCCGTAAGGGCAAACTATCAGGCACACCTGCTCGCGGAACCACCAGTATACAAAGAAGAAGATACCGGTAAAAATAAGTAGTGGTATAAAGGTAGCTATGTGTTGTGCTATACCTTCGCGCATGTACAGCATTACGTTATCCATTCCTATCAGGTAGGCCAGAAAGTAATTGGCAATTATAAACGAGATAGCAAAAAACACAATGAATTTGGCCGTGCGTTTCAACAGCTTCTCTGCGTTCCAAGGCATTTGACTAAGCCTGCGTTGCTTGTCGGCATCGCCATCAATCCAGTATTCTATTTTACGGAATACCATTTCCATAAAAATAGTTTGCGGGCAAATCCAACCGCAGAAAATACGGCCAAACACTACCGTAAACAATACAATAAACAATATAAAGGTGAGCATAGCCAGCGCAAACACAAAAAAATCCTGCGGCCAAAACACCACATTGAACAAAATGAATTTGCGGTCAAATACATTGAACAAAAAAACCGGCTCATCGTGGATTTTAATCCATGGCAGTAAAAAAAACACCAACAGATATACAATACTTACAGCTGTGCGGGCGTTATACAATTTACCATGCGGGCGCTTTGCAAATATCCAGTTACGCTTACCCTCTTTGGTAAGTGTGCCTATAGTATCGCGGAATAAATCGTTAGGAGCGCTCATTTTTTTTCCCCTATTTTTTAAGTGTATCCACAGCCGCTGTAATCAGCGAATCTGGTTTAGCTGTTCCAGGTTCAATATATAAATCGCCTTGTGCAGCTTTGGCATTGGCAGGGTTGCTGCCATGCAGGGAGTGGATGTAGCTTATAACATTTTTTATTTGTACGGCGCTTAAATCACTCTGCCAGCTTTTCATACCCTTGGCAGGCCAGCCATATTTTACGCTTTTAAATACCTCGTTAAGGTTACCGCCGTGCAGCCAGTAATCATCGGTAAGATTAGGGCCTACGCCACCCTCCAGGGTAGCGCCGTGGCAGGCGGCGCAGTTAGTTTTAAATATATCCAGCCCATCCAGTATACCGGCAGCATCTGCCAGCTGCACATTGTTTTCATCCACGTTCAACGCATTCTTTTTAGTAAATGCTTCTACTTCTATCTGCGCCTGTAATACTTCTGCTTTGTATTCTTCTACACCAGTAGGCCCGCCGCCAACATAATAGTAACCCAGGTAAAACACCGACCATACTATTGAGATATAAAAACTGTATTTCCACCATGGTGGCAGCGAGTTATCCAGCTCGCGTATGCCATCATAATCGTGGTCAAGCAAAATGTCTTTTTCTTTTTCAATGGCTACGCTTGCATTAATATTCTCAAACAGGCGCGGCAGGTGTAACTCAAACGTGCTAACTTTTTTTGGCTTGCCCGATACCTCATTCAGCAACCCATTAATTTTAAGCAGCATCCATAGTACCACAAGTAACTCGGCTAGTAGCACTACGGTGCCCAGCAATATTTCGCCACTAACCGGTAACTCAAATGTTTTTTGCCCAGGGTTGCTTTGCGCAAACAGGGTATTGGTGGCTAACAACAGCAGAAGAATGGTAATGGTTTTACCCATCCGTTTATCAATTGCCATAGCGGTAAGGCGAAGAAATATTTTGCCCAATATTGCAACTGCCAGTAGTAATATTGCGCAGGCCCCCATTATTAAATACAGCAGGGCGTTCGATGGCCCTGCGGTTGAAACTGCACTGGTTGTTTCTGTTTGCTGTGCGCTGGCAACTGCAATAACTAAAAGAGAAAGTACGGTAAGTATGTTTTTATGCATTGTTTTTTTCATAACTATTGTGTTTGGGTGTTCCTGTTAATCAAGCGGCAGATGTTCAATTTCCTGTATGTATTTTTTGTCGGCTTTAAGGGCCAGCACTATCATACCTACAAATACAGCCAGGAAAAGAAACAGCGCCACTTTAGGGTATATGTCTATACTGTTTATGGTAGCAGCATAGTTTTTAATAAATGAGAACATATGATTTGTTTTTTTTGTATGATTTATTTAGCCTCTGCTGTTGCAACGGTTGGCTGATTTTTAATATCCGTACCTAAGCGCTGCAGATAGGCTATCATGGCTATAATTTCTTTCTTCTCGCTACAGTTAATACCATCTTTTTTAAGGCTGCCCTGTATCTTCAGGGCTTGCTTATTTAACTCGCTGTTAGCTATTTTATCATAACCTACAGGGTATGGTACACCCAGTGTTTGCATAACGCGTATTTTTTTAGCCGTTGTAGTAATATCTAAATCATTATCCAGCATAAAGGCGTATGGCGGCATAATAGAACCCGGGCTCATAGTGCGTGGGTCGTCCATGTGGTTAAAGTGCCAGCTATCGGGGTATTTTCCTCCCTCGCGTGCCAAATCCGGGCCGGTGCGTTTACTACCCCACTGAAAAGGATGGTCATATACAAACTCACCGGCTTTGCTGTAGTCGCCATAACGGGCCACCTCGCTGCGGAAAGGGCGTATCATTTGCGAGTGGCATACATGGCAACCATCGCGCACATACAAATCGCGGCCCTGTAGCTCAAGCGGAGTGTAAGGCTTTACACTGGTAATAGTTGGTATGTTACTTTTAATTAAAAACGTGGGCACCATTTCTATCGCTCCGCCTATAAGCACAACCACAAATGATGCTACCAGTAATTGCACCGGGCGGCGTTCTATCCACCGGTGCCAATGGCCTCCTTCGTTTGCTTCGTTTAATGGCTCCATGGCAGGTGCTTCGGCAGGCTCGTTGGCTAAGAAGCTTCCCTGCTGCATGGTTTTAATAAGATTATAAATACCAAAGGCAGAACCCAGCAGATATATACTACCGCCAACTGCGCGCGTAACATACATAGGCATAATAGCTGCTACTGTTTCCAAAAAGTTGGGATACTTTAATATGCCTTCTGGTGTAAATTCTTTCCACATAGCGCTTTGAGTAAAGCCAGCCCAATACAACGGCACTGCATAAAATAGTATGCCTAAGGTACCTAGCCAAAAATGTATGTTGGCCAGTTTCTTACTATACAACTTAGTGCGGAACATAACCGGCACCAGCCAGAACAAGATACCGAAGGTTAGGAAACCGTTCCAACCTAATGCGCCAATGTGTACGTGGGCAATGGTCCAGTCGGTATAATGCGATATAGAGTTTACGCTTTTAATAGAAAGCAGGGGACCTTCGAAAGTAGCCATACCATAACAGGTAACCGCTACTACATAAAATTTAAGAACTACATCATCGCGCACTTTATCCCATGCACCACGTAAGGTTAGTAAGCCGTTTATCATACCGCCCCAGCTTGGCATTATCAGCATTATGCTAAACACAGTACCCAGCGATTGTGCCCAATCAGGCAGCGCGGTATAAAGCAAGTGGTGCGGGCCTGCCCATATGTAAAGAAATATCAGCGCCCAGAAGTGGATGATAGATAACCGATAAGAATATACCGGGCGGTTAGCCGCTTTAGGCAAGAAGTAATACATCAAACCCAGGTATGGTGTGGTAAGAAAGAAAGCTACCGCATTGTGGCCATACCACCACTGCACCAGCGCATCCTGCACACCTGCATATACACTATAGCTTTTAAACAAGGTAACCGGTATTTCTATAGAGTTAACTATATGCAACAACGCAACGGTTATCCAGGTGGCTATGTAAAACCAGATAGCAACATACAAGTGGCGCTCGCGGCGTGTAAGTATGGTTCCAAACATGTTTATACCAAACACCGCCCATATCAGCGTAATCATAATATCGATGGGCCATTCCAGCTCCGCATATTCTTTACCACTGGTAAAACCGAACACCAGTGTTATGGCGGCAAACACAATTATTAACTGCCAGCCCCAGAAATGTATTTTGCTGAGTGTATCGCTCCACATGCGCGCCTTGCATAAACGCTGAAGGCTATAATAAACACCCATGAAAATACCGTTGCCCACAAAGGCAAAAATTACGGCATTGGTATGTAGCGGACGAAGGCGGCCGAAGGTGGCCTGCTCTATAAAGTTAAGTTCGGGAATAAAAAACTGGAGCGCAACTATAAGGCCTACCAACATACCCACCGCCCCCCATATAAAAGCCGCCATACCGAAGTTGCGCACGCTGGTGTTATCATAACTGAATTTCTCTACTTGCATATACTATTTTTTGTGGTTAGAAGATGGTTTAGTGGGATTGTCGAATAGTATTCGTACCGATGGTGTATAGTCGTCGTCGTATTGCCCCGCTATTACGTTGTAGATAAAAGCCGCCAGGAACCCTAAGGCGAACAACAGGCTGATTCCTATTAAGATAAACATTACTTGCATGGTTAATTTTTACGCAGCAAAGGTGCTTAGCGGCTGGCTGTATGGCTATGAGAAACAAAAGCCCGGCAACTGATTAAAATCAGGTTTTTTGTGTAACCCCTTTACCAACCTTGTATACAAAACAAATAACCATGGTAAACGGTATAGTACTTTACGAAAGCCGCTACGGCGCAGCCAAACAGTATGCACAATGGATAAGCAAGAGGCTTAACTTAACAGTTAAACCGGCCAGCCACCTAAGCCAAAGGGAACTGGCCGCATGCGATTTTATAATTGCAGGCTCATCTATATACATGGGTAAAATATTACTGCGCAACTGGCTGCATAAAAACGAAACTGCCCTGCGCAGCAAAAAGCTGATGTTGTTTATTGTAGGTGCCGCACCCGCCACGGAAACAAAGAAGGTTGAAAAATATTTTACCGATAACATACCACCGGCTTTACTAAAGCCCGGCAATCATTTTTACCTGCAGGGCAAATCAGTTTTTAGTGAATTAAGCCTAAGCGATAAAATATTTTCGAAAATGGGTGCCTGGCTGGTTAAAACACCAGAGGATAAAAAAGCAATGCTTACCGATTTTAATGCCGTTAAACCCAGCAACCTTTTTCACCTGCTGAATGCTGCGCCGCAGTTGTTTTGCCAACAGGTTAAAGCCACACAAAATAATGCCTCTGAAGCGCCTGCTGCTAAGGTGCTTTAAATCCTTTATTTAAGATTCTGTTTGCTGATATATGCCGAGCTCAGCGTAGTAAAGGCAATAATGGTAACCGAGCTTAGCGGCATTAGTATGGCTGCTACTATGGGGCTCATAGTGCCTTGTGCGGCAAAGTAAATACCTACACAATTGTATAGCAGCGATATGGCAAAACTTAGTTTTATAACCTTCATACTATTACGGGCAACCAGCAGTAAGCGGCTAATGTTTTCAAATTGAGATGCGTCTACAATAGCATCGCAGGCGGGTGAGAAGTTATTTACATCATCGCTTATAACCATACCCACGTTAGCCTGTTTCAGGGCACCGGCATCGTTCAATCCATCGCCCACCATCATTACCTGTGCGCCCTTTAGCTGCTGCTCTTTTATAAACTGAAGCTTGCCGCCGGGTGTACGGTTAAATTGCAGGTTACTCTCCGGCAGGTATTGTTTTAAAAAATTGCGCTCGGCATCGTTATCGCCGCTAAGTATAAATACCTGCTGCTTTTTCAATAGCCCGCTTATCAAATTGCTGAAACCCTTACGGTATTCATTTTTTACCATAAAAAAGCCTCTTACATCACCATCTATGCATACATACACTTTGGAAGCATGCCTGAAATCCGATTCTGCATTTGCGCCGGGGTAATGCTCGCCGTAAATGTATTTTTTAGACCCTATTTTTACGTGGTGCTCGTTTATCCAGCCTTCAATACCACGACCTTCGGACTCTTTAAAATCTTCGGTGTTGTAGCGCGAGTAATCGTTTAGCAGCTCATTAATTTTTTTGCTAAGCGGGTGCGAAGAATGATACACCAGCGATTTTACCAACTTCAAATCCTCAATACTAAGCTGCACCGGTTGTTCATTCGGATTTACAAAATCAATTTTGGCGTGTTTAGTATTGGTGAGAGTGCCTGTTTTATCAAACACGATAGCGTTTACCTGCGCCAGCTTTTCAATAGCGAGTGCATTCTTTAAATAAATTTTATTTCGGCCCAGTAAACGTAAAACATTACCTAACGTAAACGGCGAAGATAAAGCCAGTGCGCAGGGACAGGCAATTATAAGCACTGATGTAAAGGCATTTAATGCACGGTGCAAATCCCTATTCCACCAAAACAACATGGCTGCTGTAGCTACTAGTATTATAGCTGGTGTAAACCACCGGCTTACCTGCGTTGCCAGCGTGCTGATATTTTTTTGTTGGGTTTTATCAAAGGCTGCATCGTTCCACAACTGGGTAAGATATGATTGCGAAACCTCTTTAATTACCTCCAGTTCTATTACCCCACCTACCTGTTTGCCACCAGCGTAAATCATATCGCCCGCTTTTTTGGGGATAGGTGTAGCCTCACCGGTTACAAAACTGTAATCAATATTGGCGTTGCCTTTTAGCAGAATTGTATCTGCCGGTATCAACTCCATATTGCGCACCAGTATATGGCCGTGTGTGCGTAGCTTTATCAGCGGTATTTGTTGCTCTATCCCATTATTAACTACAGTAACTGCTACCGGAAAGTAGGATTGGTAATCGCGCTCAAACGAAAGCGAATCGTAGGTTTTGTTTTGGAACAACCTGCCAATAAGCATTAGCAGTATCAGGCTGGCCAGTGTATCAAAATAACCGGCACCGGTATGTGAGAATACCTCATAACTGCTGCGCGCATACATGGCTACAATACCCAGCACAATGGGCACATCCATATTTAAGGTGCGCTGTTTTAGCGCATGGTAAGCGCTGCTAAAAAACTCCGAGGCGCAATAAAACATTACGGGTAATGCCAGTGCAAAGTTTACATAACCAAAAAAGCTGTAGAATGTGCTTTCGTTCAAAGCATCCAGCCCAAGGTATTCGGGGAAACTAAGCAGCATAATGTTGCCAAACGCAAAAAAAGCAACACCCGTTTTTATATAATAGGTGCGCAAAGGATTGTGTGCGGGCGGGCTGTTAAGGCTATCCAGCTGTATCAGAGGTTCGTAGCCTATAGCCCCTAATTGTTCTGCTACCTGCCGCAACGATATATTTTGATGGTTGAACGTTATGCTAACCTCCCGCTTGCCAAAGTTTACATGGCTGGCCATAATAGCGGGGTTTATGCGGTGCAGGTTCTCCAGTAAATATATACACGAGCTACAGTGCATTTTGGGTATATACAAAGTAACCTTGCTGCTATCGGTATTGCTGAATTTAATAAGTCTGCGCTTTACCAACTCATCGTCCAGGTAATCGAATCGAGTAGAAACGACATTTTTTAGCGATACGCCCGGCTTATTGTTCAGGTTGTAAAAGTCACCAAGCTCGTTGCTGTTCAGTATTTCGTAAACCGCTTTGCAACCCTGGCAACAAAATTCTTTAGAGGACGCTACAATGTGCCCATTGCAGCTTGCGCCGCAATGGTAACACAAGGTAATTACACCCCCCGGTGAAATTTTATTGTCTGCCGGCATCGACTAATATACCTTCGACATATTGATGCCAAACATGGCAAACAACGGGCACCACATAAGCACGGATGTAGTAAATAGTATAGCGCCTATGCCTGCGGCTACCCATGCAACCGTGCAGCCAATAAGAATAGCATAACAAAGTGAAGCAAGGAAAAACAGGATGCGCAGATAGCCATCAACAGACCCAACATTTGGTTTCATAGCAATTAAAATTTTAGTTATTAATTTCTACGGCAAAGTTGTAGCAACTGCGCTGCTACTGGTATGATGCCCATTATAGGGGGATATGATAAAAGTCAGTGTAAGGTGGCTCTATCAAATCAACTTACCTTTGTCGTAAAAAAAAGAACTACCGGTTTTTTTATGATAAGCCTTCAAGCCTAATTTTGCTACTTTTCGGCGTTCATCTTATATTGAGCTTTTACCTAGTCCAGATCTGTTATATTTAGATCGTAAGGTTAGTGGCGGTGGCCCCGGGTCAAAGACAGGTGACATGAACACTTACAAGTTTAAATTTGACGATTAAATAAAACAAGCCTTATGCAGATATCCTCTTTTGAATAATTTTGTACGTAGCGAATCAAAAACGAAGCACGAAATTCTATTCTGATGTTTTAAGTAAACAACCTTGCATGGCTGTACCGGGAATGACAGAATTTATTATTTCTGAAAATTTAAAGTTAGGATTGATGCCGGAAGTCGGAATCGCTAAAATTCTTTTTGAGAAAACACCGCATCCATCAACCGGAAATGGAATCCCTAGATGCGAATTGTATATTTATACTAATGAAATTTCCACGGTTTTCCAGCGAGCGAAATATGCCGGGGCTATTGAGATTAGCAGTATTCAAAAAAGGGTAAGAACTATGTGAAGATAATTGTTTCGGATAATGGTATTGGGTTTGACTCCAAATTTGAAAATGAGGTTTTTGAGCTGTTTAAACGAGTACATAGTACAGATCATTATCCTGGAACAGGCTTAGGTTTAGCATTGTGTAAAAAAATTGTAGAGAGACATGGCGGAATAATAAATGTAAACAGCGCCGAAGGTCAAGGCGCTACCTTTACAATTATCTTGCCTTTTGAACAATCCCACTAAAGCTGAGTGAATTTTACATGCAAACAACTGGCCCGCACATCAATTGTTTGCATAATTTTCAATTGACAACGGTTGATGTTAAAGTATAGAATATATATTGGAAATGGCTGATCAAACCATCACGCGTTAAACAATTTAAATCCATTGCTCGGATTAAACACTAACAAAAATGATATAGAAACATTTTGAATTTAGGAGCATACGCTTTTCTATCTAGCTTGGCTATCTGAGCAACGCAGAATTGGAGGAAATAATGGTTATTCTGATTCGCTTATCCGAGCGTATTCATTAGGAGCTTTAATTGAAGTGTCGAAAATAAATAAGAATGTTCCCCGAGATAATGGACCAGAAGATTATGAGGGCTTGCATGACTTTATAAATTTAGTGGGAGGCGTCTACTTACACATTAAGGGGAGCGGCGTTCTATTCTCTTGTGATCTATTAGGAATGATGAGATCTGGTAAATGCTTATTTCTTATGTGCGAAAAGCAAAAATCCCAGAGGGAATGAACTTTAATTGATGTGTAGTATGACTAATACCAAATCCATGTTCTCATTGCTGAAAGTGATGTGGCTGAATTGCAGTTGTTACGTATTTTGCTAAGGTATTTATTCACAATAGTGAATATACGCATGAATTATTAGCAATTTGCGAAAAAGCGTGCCGCCATTGCGTGAGCGTGGTAAACACCACCACGAACATTGTAAAAAGTATGGGAAAATTGCCTACAATATTCAGATGCGTGTCATGCACATATTGAGAATAGCCTGTAATTTCCTGTTTCCAATATCTTCATTTCTAATGTTACCCTTGATTAGTCCAGCGTTTTTCAACTCGTTTAAGTGTTGTGAAACGGGTGGCTGTTCAAGTGGCAGTTCGTTTACTATATCCCCATATGCAACCATATGTCTTAGCCAAATATTCAATTATTGTTACACGCGCCGGATGCCAATTGCCTTTTCTAAAGTGGCCCTGAATTGTGTTTTTTAGTATACTGCACTGTTTACGATGCGCCCATATCTGTATTTGTATATTGCAATATACAATCATAATTAAAACGGTAACTTCGATTCTGCCGCCTTGTAGCCATCGATTTTAATCTTCATTAACCTTACCCCAGAAATTGGAATCACAAGTGTGCCGTTTTCGTAAGGATTGAATTTATAATGAAAAGTATTTTACTCAATCAGCAATTACCATTGTATTTTTCACATTCGATTTATAGCTACAGATTGTAAGTGGGTAGTAAATGTTGTAATCAAACCTGCTATAAGTGAACAAAAACACGTCCACATAGGGAAGGAGGTCGAACGCTGGAAATGGACGTAAAGTAAT
The DNA here is from genome assembly GCA_044228435.1 of Chitinophagales bacterium. GTDB lineage: Bacteria > Bacteroidota > Bacteroidia > Chitinophagales > LD1 > Bog-950. The sequence goes on along the minus strand of JBGAUW010000022.1, from coordinate 16,667 downwards.
AAATGGCACACCGTGCCCTCTACAATATGACCAGCCATACACACACCTACAATCCATTGCGCTTATTATAACTTTTTAGTTTTTCATAAAACAGTTAAGAGTAACACCAGCTATGGAAACTTGTAAGGGACACGGAGTGGTGATAGGAAGTATGGTTTAATTGTAAATAGATATCGAAAGAAAGGGTCTAACTTTTTGAAAGCTTAACCAGTTAAATTATAACGGCCTAACTACTTACGTTTGCGACACTTAATTTAATCATCAAAATGTCCCTTTTCCGTCCCTCAAAAACTTATTCATCATCATTACACAATAATAATCAATTAGTTATACACATAAATATTACAAAGGGGATTTAGGGGTTTTTACTTCCTGCTCAAATAATCTTCCATCAAACTTACCAAACTCATATCGGCCTCGGTTGGGTTAAATCGCAACTCTAATAGTTTTTGCAGCGATGCTTTGTTCAGGGCGTCTAAACTTTTTTGGTCTTTGGTTTTAAGCGCGTCTTTCATGTAATTGATAACGAATTTGTGTACCGACGAGGTATGCAAATACGTAATAAAGAACCGGTAGGTGTTTTTTAGCAGGTACGAGAGGTAGTGATACTCCTTCATCTCAAACCGCAGCATCAGGTTAATTATTTTTACGTTGCCTACGTAATCGCGGCGGGTATCGCCGTTGGTAAGGCTCATCAGCTCGTTTATTTCGGTAACGCACTCATCCAGCTTGCCCAGCTTTAAATACGCATACGCTACATTGGCACGCAGGGTATAGTTAAAAGCCTTGCCAATAAAAGGCGCTAAGCGGTCAAGCCCGTTCTGGCAGTATTGTATATAGTGCGCCAGCTTTTTGGCATTATTGGTGCGCATGTAATATAGCAGCGCAAAAATACCTACTGTTTGAAACCGGTCGGCATCGTGAAACTGGCTGGTAAAGTCCAGGCTCTCTAAAAACTTTAAGCGGTTTTCGTACTCCGAAAAATCGCCGGTAAGCAGCGATGCTTCCAGGCAGTGGTTATAACCCAGCACCAGCCAGTTAGTTACTGTTTTTGGGTGCGGTTCGTTTTTTACAAAGTCGAGTTTTTTATTGGCCCACTCCAGGTATTTTTTGTAATCGCCAAGGGCACAGTAATACATGGCCCAAAACTGTAAAAAGGTATGGCGGGCTTTGGCGCTTTTTAAGTCTTCGTAGTTATAAGCGCTTATTTTTTTGCCCAGTTCTTTAATCTCGGCAGTGTTGTCTTCGGGGCTGGCATTGCCCTCATAATTTATGCGGCCAAATAGCTTAATACTGCAGTTCATTATGTTGCGCAACTGCTTGATGGTTTCCATCAGCTTATCTTCTTCGGCGTCCAGGGTATCTAAATTTATTTCCGGTTCGTGCCGGTAATAACCCATCGATATAAGGCCCCGCTGCATGGCTATCAGGTGTATAACATCGTTCAGCTTTTCATCTTCATAAGCCTCGGTCTTCAGCTTTTCAATCATCTTTTTAGCCATGGGGAAAAGCCCTTTGGCCATAAGGCGTTTTACATCTAAAATATAAACGGTCAGGTCGCGGTCCTCGCGCACGGTAAGCTCGCTGTGGCGCAGGGTTTTAATAATCAGGTTTTTTAAATAGTGCCTGGTTACCGGGTAGTTTTTGCGAAAAGTGGCATCGTGAAACTTTTTAAAAATACGCTGCTCATCATATGCAGTCTCGTTATTCATAAAATCGAACAGCTGCAGGTAAATGGGACTGGCACCTTTTTCGTAAATATTTACATACTGTGTAAAAAACTTTTTTTCGCTTTTATTAAGCGAGCGTATAAGCTGGAAAAGTTCGTCTTGTTGCTCCATAAGGCGTTTAAATAAGTAATGTAAAAGTAGTTCGATTACCTAAACCTTTACGGTTGCAGCTAGTTAAGTTTACCCTGCTAATTTTTGAACACCTTTTTTTATAAGTAATTAAATGTCAAATTATTATTGTGTATTTTAGACTTGAACACCTAATTGAAGACAAGAAAGAGTGTCATTTTTAGGTTTGATTACATAATTGCATTTAAATGCTTAAAATCAGCATTTTAGGTGGTTTTTGTGCTTTGCTTGGCTAATGCACGGTGTTTTGTTGGGTAAGCCGAATGGAAGAAACTGCCGTAATTTGAAGTAACAAAATTAAGGGCTATGGAAAATCCAATGGTTAAGCAAATCATCTATTTCAGCTTCGGCATGTTTTACATGCTATGTCTTGGTGCAGCTGCCTATGCGCTTTTATACTATTCGTCGCACTAGCTTTTTAGGCGCCTGGGGTTTTTTTTCAAAAAATCATCCCAGCCAGAAAGCTTGCCCCCTGGCGTTGCCGGTGTGCCGCTTTGAAAATGGTGGCACACCGCCGCCGCCAGCCCATCGGTAGCATCTAAAAATTTGGGTTGTATTTCAAACTTAATTAACTGTTGCAGCATTGCTGCTACCTGCTCTTTACTGGCATTACCATTGCCGGTAATGCTTTGTTTTATTTTTTTAGGCGAGTATTCGCACACCGTAAGGTTTTTGGTAAGGGCAGCCGCAATAGCCACACCCTGCGCCCTCCCCAGTTTAAGCATACTCTGCACGTTTTTACCAAAAAATGGAGCCTCTATAGCACAGGCTTCGGGCTGGTAGTTATCTATTAGCCCGTGTATTTTTTCGTAAATTATTTTAAGCTTTTGCAGCGGGTCTTCGTATTTGCTAAGCTGGATAACACCCATACTAAGCAGGGTTATTTTTTGTCTTTCTACCTCAATAATGCCATAACCCAGCACAATAGTGCCGGGGTCTATACCAAGTATAATTCGCTTTTTTGAGGGTGTAGACATGATTGCTGTAATAGATTGTAAGATTAAAAATTAAAAGATTACTCCATGTCATTATTTGCGCCATCCTACCCAATCTTTAATTTTTAAAACTTTTAATTTTTCAATATTGGTATTTTGCCCGCGTGAATTTTTTGCGCAATAAAAACATACTTATAGTTTTAAAAATTGCCCTGCTGGTGCTAATGGTATGGTTTATTGCCGACCGGCTTTTTATTAATAACGATTTTAATGGGCAGGTAAACCTGTTTAAGCAAAATTTTAACGGTGGTAAATTTTACCTGTTTGTGTGGGCCTGCCTGCTAATGCCGGTTAACTGGTTGCTCGAAACCGTTAAATGGCGGATGCTTACTAAAAGCACCGAACCGTTTATGCATTTGCTTAAATCGGTTATTGCCGGCACTACCCTGGGTTTTGTAACGCCCGGCCGTAGCGGCGAGTTTGTGGGCCGCGTTTTATTTGTAGGCGACGAAAACAAGGCCCGCATTTTCTACCTTAGTTCTATTGGCGGTATTGCTCAATCGGTAGCTACGTTGGTTACCGGTGTGTTTTTTGTTTTTATGTGGACGGATAGTGCATTTTTTAACGGCATTACCATAGGCCTGGCAGCAGCCTTTACCTTTCTGTACTTCCGGTTCGATTTGCTTAACCGCTTTATATCGTCTAACACCTTTTTGCAAAACAATAACCTGCTTATAAGCCATGATGATTTACCGGGTATGGGCACTCAACTTGTAGTTCTGGGCATGTCGTTTATTCGCTTTAGCGTTTACCTTTTTCAGTATGTATTGCTGCTTATGTTTTTTGGGGTAAGCGATAACTTTTATCTGCTGCTGGTGCACAGTGGTGTTTTTTTGGTGGCGCAAACATTTTCGCCGGTAATGCCTTTTGTCGATTTAAGTTACCGCGGCGGCACTGCCCTTTACGTTTTCAGCCATTTGGCAAATACGTTGGGGGTTTTAAGCGGTGTAATGGGGGTATGGTTTATCAACCTGGTCGTGCCCTCTGTAATAGGATACCTGTTTGTACTCTCTGCGCGCACGGCGCGTCGATAAAGGCTGAGATAATACGCTTCGCGTCGATTACACCGATAATACAGATGATTTAATGATAAATGCAGCTAGTATTATCTGCGTAATCATCTGTATTATCAATGTCTTTATCGAAGACGAAGCCTTTTTATCTGTGTAATCATAATTGTATTATCGTTGTAGTTATCGAAAACAAAGTTTTTATGTTCAGCCACGATTATTATATGAAACTGGCCCTTAAAGAGGCCCTGTATGCTTACGAAGAAGATGAGGTGCCTGTAGGCGCCCTGGTAATTTGTAATAACAAAATTATAGGTAAGGGCTACAACCAAACCGAGAGGCTTAAGGATGTAACCGCACACGCTGAAATGATTGCTATAACGGCTGCGGCTAACTATCTGGGCTCGAAATTTTTAGAAGATTGCACCCTGTATGTAACCCTGGAGCCCTGCCTGATGTGTGCCGCTGCACTTAAATGGGCCCGCATTGGCACCCTGGTGTATGGCGCCAGCGATGATAAATTTGGATATAGCCTGATGCAGGGCCGGGTGTTGCACCCCAAAACGGAGGTGGTTAACGGTATTTTGGCCACCGAATGCGGTGGATTGGTAACAGAGTTTTTTAGAGAGAAGCGGAAACTGATGTAATTGCTTTTTTCTTCAAAAAACTGTGCAAAATTTCCGGTCGGCTCAAACGTCAATTTATGGCAATATAATTTGGCCATTTTAAAATCCTCTTACATTCGCATTAGCAAACTATCATTTAAAATAAACCTTAAAACTTTAAAACCATGGCATTTACCTTACCAAACCTACCCTACGCAACCAATGCGCTTGAACCGCACATTGATACAAAAACAATGGAAATTCACCACGGCAAGCACCACAATGCTTACGTTACTAACCTAAACGCTGCTGTTGCCGGCACCGAGTGGGAAAACAAAGAACTGGAAGAAATATTAGCTAACATAAGCAAGCTGGCACCGGCTGTGCGCAACAACGGTGGCGGACACTGGAACCACTCTTTCTTTTGGCAAATTATGGCGCCTAACGCCGGCGGTAACCCTACCGGTGCTGTAGCCGAAGCTATTAATGCAGCTTTTGGCAGCTACGATAACTTTAAGGCGGAATTTACCAAAGCAGCTACAACCCGTTTCGGCAGTGGCTGGGCATGGCTGGTGGCTAACGGCGGTAAAGTATCGGTTACCAGCACCCCTAACCAGGATAACCCGCTTATGGATATTGCCGAAGTAAAAGGCACACCAATATTGGGCTTAGATGTTTGGGAGCATGCGTACTACCTTCACTATCAAAACCGCCGCCCCGATTATATAGCTGCGTTTTTTAACGTTATTAATTGGGATGAAGTAAACAAACGTTTAGCCGCAGCTAAGTAATTTTTTATAAGACATCCTAAATTTTAAAACTTCGGATGTCTTCATTTAATGTCATTGCGAGGAGGCTTTGCGACGAAGCAATCTCCTAAAAACGCAGAGCTACCTTGCAATGACCCTTATTTTATAGATATATTCCAAATGCAGAACCCACAGCAACTCGCTCAGTTATACGAACAGTTTTACCAAAAAAACAGTTTTAATTACGACCCCAACGGTTTGTACGAACCGGTAAGGCACATAATGAGTATACAAGGTAAGCGCATACGCCCTATGCTGCTGCTTATGGCTGCCGATATGTTTGGTGCCGATTTAAACGAAGCCCTCAATCCGGCCTTTGCTATGGAGGTGTTCCATAATTTCACCTTAGTGCACGATGATGTAATGGATAATGCCGACATACGCCGCGGTGTACCTACCGTGCATAAAAAGTATGGCTTAAATGAAGCTATACTGGCCGGCGATGTAATGCTAAGCTACGGATATAAATACCTGCTTAATATATCGGACGATAAACTGGCCAAAGCACTGCGGTTATTTACCAAAGCGGCTATCGAAATTTTTGAGGGTCAGCAACTGGACCTCGATTTTGAAAAGCGCCTGGATGTAACGGTAGAGGAGTATTTGAAAATGATTGAGTTTAAAACCTCGGTTTTGCTGGCTGCCAGTTTGCAAATAGGTGCCGTAGTAGGTGGTGCACCCGAAGCCGACCAGCTAAAGCTATATGAGTTTGGTTTAAACCTGGGCCTTAGCTTTCAAATTAAAGACGACTGGTTAGATACTTTTGGCGAGGGCGAAAAAGTAGGCAAAAAAATAGGCGGCGATATAATTCAGAACAAAAAAACGTTCCTGCTTATTACTGCTCTTAACAGTGCTAATGCTGAACAAAAGGCCCAACTGCTGGAGCTTTTTAAAGAGAAAGATGAAACCAAAAAAGTAGCCGGCGTAATGGCTTTGTTTAAAGCATTAAACGTGAGCGAAAAAACCGAAGCAAAGATTAATGAGTTATATCAAACCTCACTTAACTCATTACGCTCAGTAAATCTGCCCGACGAAAAGAAAGCGCCACTACTTTTACTGGCCGAACGGATACATAACAGGGATTACTAAGCCAGTAATAGCCGGTTATTTCTTCGGGTGAAAATAATGATGGATTAAGTTTTTTAGCTCAGTATCTTTCAAATTATCAGCTGCAGGTATTAATTCAATAGCTTTTATAACCTTATCTGACCGTACATACTTTTCGGTTTGCAATAATTTAAGCAGCGCAATTACCTTTAATATAAACGGGCTTTTAATATTCTGTGTGTTCGCATATCGCTCAATACTGCGGGTAGCGTTTTTTAAAATAGCATAATTGGTGTTGGCAAAATGGCATAGCCATTCAGTAATACGCGCTTGTAACACAAATTCAGTATCCTCAAAATCGCGGCCCATCAACACGTGTAGTTGTTGTAAATGCGCTAAAGCCTTATCGTATTTTTTGCAATAAAATTCCGCACGGGCCATTGCTGTTAGTAGCAGCAACTTGCGTGGCAGATCCATTGCCGGCAGGTATTCTTTTGTGGCTGCGTAACACGCTTTTAGTGTAGGTAGTATTTTATCGGGCTCACCTTTATACAATGCATATTGCAAGCCATAATAATTGTAAATAAAGGCATCAAGCAGTGCTAACGAAAAATCTTTTGTGGCTTTTTGCTTTTGCAGCAAAGCTAGTTTCGATGGAAAAACATCCCACCGGCTTGCCTCTTGCGCGGCCCATAAATACGAACTGCTTACCGACCGGATATTGAAGGTATACAGAACCTCGGAATTAGGGGCAGCATCCATTTTATCAAATAACGTTTGCATCAGGATAAATGCCTTATTGTATTGCTTTTGAATACAATAGTAGTTAGACAGGATATTACCCAGTGTTTTTTGTGTTTCGAACGAAATGCCTTTAGTGTGGCTTAGTGCCTCTGCCGCGGCAGCAAGGTTGGTTAGAACTTTTGTTTTTTTCGGGGAGTCTTTTTGTAAAGTAAGTACATGGAAGCTATCGTGCAGGGCGTATGCTTTGCGCGAATTACTAATGCGGTCTAATAAGAGCATATCCTGCTTTTCATACTCCTGCCAGTCCAGCGATTCGGCCTGGTTAGTAATAGCAAAACCCATAGCGTACTTATTAAAAATAAGTGCGTGCTCATCTACTTCCATTTCCCGGGCTATTTTAAGCGTACGGTTTACCACCTGCCGGGCTTGCGAAGTCAAACCTCGTTTGCGTAAAAAAAAGTAATCGAGCGCTGCCGTATGTATCTGCATAAAAGCATCTTCGTTGGCTTGGTAGTTGCGCATTACCTTAAGTATTAAATCTTTTAAATGACTTTTGCGTTCGGCCATGTTTTTAATGAATGGTCTGCCTTTATTACTCTTTATAAAAAGCGCTTCATCATAATTCGTAAGCGCGTATTTGGTTAGCGCATTAAACAAGGCTTCGTAATTACTTTTAAACTTACCGCCCGAATATACCGATGCATGAAGTTTAAAATATCTTTTCTCGTTGGGGTTTAATGAGTGTATAAGTTCAAGCAGGGGGTCGGTATGCTTCATTATTTATGGGTTTGGTAAAACACATAATAATTGTGCTGTGTGCAATAGTATCTAAATAGTTGATTATCACTACGACCTACCGGTTTAGTTTTTCTGAATTCTTATTTGACGCTTAATGTTGGTAAGGATATAATCCGTAGGTGGTCTACTATTACGCTATTAAACAAACACACCAACTTTGTCTTTGATATGAAAAACAAAATATGCATCAGCTTAGTAATAATAGGCTCATTTATTTTTAGCAGTTGCAAAAAAGAAACCCGCGACCTAAACCCCGATTTAAGATCGGTGCAGGCTATCTGTACTGAACTTGCCGCACCCAACGCTACCAAAGTAAGGTCTTACAGTATTAATTTAAATAATGGTTCAGTAAATGTAGATGAATCGGAAACCGAAACAGACCTGGTTAGTGAGTTTAAACTGGATGGCAACGGAGTCGACTATACCTTTAGGGTAACCGAATGGGGCTTAGGCACACCCTACGTAAGCGTAACCAAAGACTATGCGGGCGTATTAAGGGATGATGCCTTTATTAAGAACCAGGTAAATGTAATTACCATGGTGCGCGATGGAAGCAATTGGAAACTGCTGGTAAATGGCCAGGATGTAACTATTAGTGGCGGTCTGGTAACTGGTGGCGGTACCAGTGGTGCTTGTCCCGAAGGCACCTGGTATAGCCCTGCGTGTGGCGACCCACACGGGGTAATTTGGAAGTTTAACAGCGACCGTACCGGTTCTTTTTCTAATATGGATTGCAACGGTATTTGTACGCCTATGGTATTTACTTTCTCTTACGTCATGTCGGGCACTACCTGCAACATTACCTACGATGCTTTGCAGCCTATAGTGCAATGCACCGGCTATGCCGATTCGCGACCTAATAGCCCCGGCCCTGCGAGCATTACTTTGTCGTGTAGCGGAACAGGCCTTACTGTAACAAGTGGCAATGGCACTATAACGTTTACTAAGTAGGTAGCAATATACTAATGGCAAAATGCAGCCCGATAGAAAAGCGGATACATAATTGGGATTTCTGTTTGAAACTTTTACCGGTTCGCAAAATTTTACAGTTTGATGACGTAGTTTTATATTAAATATTTTACATTAGTGTAAACCTAAAACACTATGAAAAAATATTTCCTCCTACTTACAGTATGTCTGGCCATACAAATCAGCAAGGCGCAGATAGTAAATAATGGCTTTGAAAACTGGGCTTCGAGAACCAATTATTTTGATGGTTGGGGTATTTTCGGCTTAGATACTCTTGTAACTGACGAACCAATCGGCTGGACAACCATTAACTCCATTTCAGCATCGGATACTTTTGGCGGAAGAACCGTGGTTTCTTCAAACGCTAATGCTAATACTGGTTTATCGGCCATACTTTTATCTACTCAGGCAACAGATTCTTTTGATCTTCCGAGTGGGTTTGGAAGGCGGGAGCTGATGTTGCCGGGCATAGCTTTTAACGGAATGTTTAATTTGGATTTAGGCGGCATCACGCTGACTGGGGGATTTTTAGATGCCACCAAGGTGCCGGGAGCGGGTCAACCTTGTACACAACGCCTTGCTTCTTTTAAAGGATCATACAGTTATACACCTGTTTTTAACCCTTCTACAGGTAGCATGGATAGCTTATATATTGCGGCTGTGCTGCGAAAAGGTGATAGTATTATTGCCAGAGCTATTTTGCAAAACAATATCCCCACTGGCGGCTACGTGCCGTTTAATGTTCCTTTCATATACAACTCATGCGAGCAGCCCGATACATTGGTTATTCAATTATCGTCAAGCACTCCGCAATTTGGAAGTCTACTAGTTGGCACTTCGCCATTGATAGCAGGTAGTGTGCTTTTAGTAGACGACCTTGGATACGAGTTACTGCAAAGCTCTGGCTGTCCGCTTGATTTTGGGGTAAAATTGGGTGCAGATGTAGCAGCCTGCAATGGAAGTAAAATAATTTTAAATCCTTCGGTAAGCGGTGGTGCACCGCCTTATAGTTATACATGGGGAACCAATGGTAACACTCTAAGTTGTGCAACATGTAAAAACCCCGCGCTTACACTTTCGCAAAATTCAACATACACGGTTACGGTGATTGATGCTAATAATCTTTCGGTTAGCGATACTATTAGCTATGTAGTTACGGCAGGCAGTAATAACATCACACTTTCTGCTACCAATACAGGAATAGATTGTTTCAGGCCTATAGATACTACTGTTGTTACTGTTACCGGTGGCACACCTCCTTATAGTTTTACATTTGGGTTTGATAGTTCATTTATAGGAACTACACCCCAGGCTTATATTTTTTTTCAGGCAGGTTCCTATGTAATTTCTATATCCGATGCTGCCGGTTGTATAACAGCGTTACTGGATACTGTGCTTAACACACGCGTAAGCGCCATTGCCACATCAATAACCCAGCCCGCCTGCGCAGGCCAAAGCACCGGCGCTATTGTGCTAAGCGCTTTTAACGGTGTTGCCCCGTATACTTACACCTGGAGCACAGGCGCTACCGGTAGTAGCTTAAGTAATGTACCGCCGGCAGTTTATTTGGTAACTATAACCGATGCTACTTCCTGTTCGGCCACTGCTCAATTTACCGTTGCTCCTAATAGTGGTTGGGGGTACTATTTTTATTTACAAGGTTCGCCCAGCAACTGTAGTAATAACGCTACCATAACTACCCAGGTTACTGGTAGCAACCCACCATTTACTTATAATTGGAGCAATAATGCCGCTACGCAAAATTTAGCTTCACTTGCTGCGGGTATCTATTCGCTTACCGTTACCGATGCTGCCGGGTGTACGGTAGCAGGGAGTACTACTATACCACTGGAATGTTATAGTACAATAGGTGGTATAGTCTTTAACGACCTTAACAGTAACTGCCAACCAGACAGCGGTGAAACCGGAATGCCCAATGTATGTTTTGTGGCTTTTAATAATACAGACACTTATTTTGGTTATACCGATGCACAAGGCCAGTACCGGATATTAGTAAATGGGGGTGGCACCTTTACTTTAAGCGCCGGTTATAATTACGGCACTTGTGGCGAAATGCTGCTGTGTAATAATGCGGGTAATACAGTTACCATTGCGGTGCCCGGCGATACATTGCTGCAAAATAATTTTGCGGTTTCGGGCAACCCGGCGTTTGATTTAGGGCTGCGCAGCACCTGGAGCGCCGGTAACCCCGGGTTTACTAAAACCTACCATATTCATTACGGCAACCAATCGCATAATGTATTTAACGGCCAGGCTACGGTTTCGTTTGCTTATGACACTGGCCTTGTGTATCAATCATCTAACCCGCCAGCTAACAATCATAATCTGGCTACCCATACTTTAACCTGGAGCGTAGATTCAGTATCCTCTTTGTATGGGATTTGGGGTGACGAAATTATAAGCGCCGATTTTCTGGTGCCTATAGGTACTCCGCTGGGCCAACATGTAACCAGTACTTTTAGTATAGACCCTACCAGCGGAGATTGCGATGTTACCAACAACAGTTATACTACCTCTGATTTGGTAACCGGCTCGTACGACCCTAACGAAAAAATAGTGGAGCCTGCCGGGGCTATAACCGAAGCAGATTCTATACTTACCTATACCATCGGGTTTCAGAATACCGGCACCGACTCTACCCATTTCATTATATTAAAAGATACGCTTTCCGAAAATCTTGATGCTTCGAGCGTGCGCAATATTGCTTCCAGCCATACCTATACCGAATTCAATATTTCGGGTAAGGGCATTTTAACCTGGACGTTTAATCCCTTGCGCCTGGTAGATAGCTTTACCAACGAACCCGAAAGCCACGGCTTTGTAAAGTTTACCATTAAGAAAAAGCCTAACCTGCCTTTAGGTACTGCTATCAGCAATAAGGCGTATATCTATTTCGACTACAACCCTGCTGTGATTACCAATTTGGTAGAGAATACACTAACCGACCCTACTTATATTTTTGAGGCTACTGACCACGCTGGCTTAATTGTAAATGCTTTCCCTAATCCTTTTACCGAAATGGTAAACATTGTAATTGATGGGCCGGAAGGTAATTTTGGATTCGAATTGTTTGATGTAGCCGGCCATGCTATGCGCAAACCAGAGGCTATTAAAAACAACCGTTTCGTATTACAGCGCAATGCACTTGCCGCCGGAGTCTACTTTTATAAGATAACAGCCGCAGGCACTATGGCTACAGGCCACGGTAAGTTGATTGTTAAATAGATTGAGGTAAAACAAAAAAGGGAGCCGCACTTTCGTACGGCTCCCACACACCACTTAAACCCACATTATGAATCTTTACAGTGTTAGCTGCTTAGGCAACTTTCACTTCAATTGTACCTTTGGCTTTTGCTTCTTCTAATTTAGGAAGCGTTACTTTTAAAATTCCGTTTTCGTAGGCCGCGCCAATTTTATCGGCTACAATAGTTTTAGGCAAGGTAAAGCTGCGTTTGAAAGATGCATGGGTATACTCCTTGCGGGTAAACTTTGCACCTTCTTCCAGTTGCTCTTCTTTTGCTTCGCCGCTAATGGTAAGCAGGCTCTCTTCTACCTTTACACTAAAGCTTTCTTTGTTGTAACCGGGCACCAATAACTCAATGTTATAAGCGTCTTTGGTTTCTTTAATGTTGGCCGAGGGGCCGGTTGCTTTTAAAAACTCGTTGTTTAAAAAAGCGGGAAAATCGTTTTCGAAAATGTTTTCAATTAGGTTCGAAAATCTTGGGTTGCGGATTCTGCCTGATTCAGGTCTTACGGTTAACATTGTCATAGTCTTTTAGTTTTTTGGTTTGATAATTTGCTTGATGCAGGCACTTATTCAAACCAAATACCAATGCGCTTAATCGGCCATTTTGTCGTTAAATTATGAAAATGTATTGACAAAATTGCCGATTGTGTTTGCCGAAGAATGCAAAAATGGCGGGATGAAAGTGTATGCTCACCTGTTAGGAACGGTTGTCAATTCTTAGAGGAGCTATAATAGTTGTTGCTTTATTGAAGGAGAGTTATTTTCTAATTGATTGAAATTAAGTTATTTATAATAACGAATTAATTGGATGTGCTTTTAATGTAAGTGAAAATACTTTTAATATAATATTCTAAAATGTGAAAACGATTCAGGAACGGTTTAGCAGATGGCATATAGATCAAAACTACCAGAAATAATAAACCCCATGCTTAGGCACAGGGTTTATCTGAAAAGATGAGTATGATTTAAATACAGCCTTTACTTCTCGTCCTCTACACTGCCTTTCTTCCAGTATTTGCGGTCTTCTTTAGGTTTGCCTTTGTAGCTTAACGGGAAGCTGCGCGAAATGGTGAAGCCTAAACGGAACGCACCCTGGGCCCAGTTGGCGGTGTTGTATGGCAGAAAATCGTTCTCTAACATACCACGGCTATTGGTAAAGTTTACGTGGAATACGTGGCCACCGGTTTCAAACTCAAAACCAATGTGCAGGTTGGGGTAGTAAGGCGAGTTTTTAATACCGCGCACCATAGGGAAGTATTCGCGGCCGCCAACACCCGGTTTAATAATAGGCAAAAAGTATTCGAAGATAATGCCGTAGCGCTTGCTAAACTTGGCACGTGCCGAAAGGCCCAAAAAGAACATGCCGTTTTTATCGTTGTAGGCTACCTTGTTGCGCCATACAAAAGTAGGCGATAACTGTAAGGTAAGCCAATCGGTAGCTTTTACGGCCATTAAAGCCTGCATAGTATAGCTAAGGCGGTGTGCAAAGCCTTTGTAACCCTTTTCGAAATAAGCCAGCGAGGTAGGGTCGGTAGAAGAGCGCATGCTGCTGATGGAGGTATTGCCAAACAGCGTGATGGTCATAGGGTATTTAAAATCTTTGGTTTGCTTAAGCACCTTGTATTTAATGTTGGCGTTCCAAAGTTCGCGCAGGGGGCCAGCCCCTTTCATGCGGCCAATGCCTACGGTTAAGTCGTTGGTAATACCATATTCGAAGATTATACCAATATCAGCAGCCTGGTCAAAACCAAACAGCGAGTGGATGTGGTCGTTATTACTGGCAGCCATATCGCCAAAGCGGTGGCTGATACGAAAATCGAGCTGATTTTTTTTAACCGTTTCTACCGAGTGGCCGCTAATAACACGGGTGGTTTTAAACGAAAAGGCCACGTACTCGCGTTTCGGTTTTTGGTCTTTGGTTAACTCATCTAAAAGCTCTACCTGGCAAAAGGCACCATAAGCAACAAACAATAGCAAAAAAGTAAAACTTAGTTTCATCAGGCTTTTTATTTAGGGCTCAAAAATATCAGGATTACACACTTATAAATAAAAAAGAGCGGTCCACTTTTGGCCGCTCTTTTAAATAAAATAGGATAAGATACATGGTTGTTATTTCAGGTATTTCTCTAAAGCAAAATCTACGTCTACTTTAATCTCCTCTGCAATATTCATTATTACCGCCTTTGGTATTTTAATTTTATGGTCTACCAACTTAACTATAAAGGTGGCTGTAGCATTTACCGGCACGCCGTTCTTTATCGTAAGCTTGCCTTTAATTTCGCGGGCCTGTTTTACACCGTGCATCTCTAAAGTTCCCTTCAGGGTAACATCGTAAACACCATCTTTTTTAAAGTCGATATTCTCTACAATAGCCATGCTAAGCACCGAATAGGGATACTTATCCGACTCCATATAGTTTTCGTTAAAGTGCTCCTGCATCAGTTTGTCTTTAAACACAAACGATGTTTGGGTTATTTTGGCATTAACGCTCTTATCGGTCGTATTTAGCACCAGGGTTGCATCATTAGCACTAGCTTCAATATCTTCCAGCGGGCTGGCCGAAAAAAAATGCACTTTACCTTTTTTAGTAAAGTATACGCCGCTTTTATCGGTTTGTGCAAACAGTTGCATCGATAAGGCCAGCAAAAGAAAAACAGTGGTAGTGGGTTTCATTTGTTTTACGTTTTTATTCCTGGTATCCGTTCTCGGTCCAGCATTGTATATACGTAATCAAACTGTCTGCCAGTTTTGGTTGGCCCTGCGGCATTGCCAGGCAACTGCCCTCTTGCTTAATGGTGCAAAGTGCGCTTTTTGTTTCAAACGCGGTTTTAGAAGTGGCGTAGGTTGAAAGATCTACCGCGCTGCTGGCGTAAATGGCATCGTGACAGCCTACGGTGGCACAATTACCATCTAAAATGCCTTTTATGCGCAGGTTATAAGTATTAAGCGAATCGGCCCCTGCACAGCCTATGGCTGCTGGTTTTGGCGCTTTATCTTTAGTGCAACTGTAGTAACATGTAATGCAGAAAAGCACTACCAAAAGGCCGAATAAATTTTTCATTTATAGTTTGATGATTTTCTTTGAAACCGACGCATCACCTACATTCATTTTTACCAAATAAATGCCAGCAGGAAACTCAGTTATATCGAATTGCTGATTGAAAGCACCGCTGCTCATTTTTTCATTTATTAACTCTTTTGCCAGTTTACCATCTAAGGTATAAAGCTGTGCGGCTACCTGGTTAGCTTCAATCAGGTTAAATGATAAGCCAAAACTATTGGTGATTGGATTAGGGAAGATGTTTAAGTCGGCAACCTTGGTAGAAATATCGGCTATTCCTGTTCCTGTTGCTTCGGTAATGGTTAGCGAGCTTTTATAAATATCATCAGCAGCATCGGCTAAGTTATTGCCATTGGCAGTATTATAAGCATAGTAAAAAGTAACCGCGCCGGTGCCAGCTGCGGGAGCAGTCCATCTAAAAACCCAGTTTTTATTGCTGCTTGCGCTTTTATGTCCTATATACTTGCGGGTACTTGCAAGGGTAGCAACTGATGTATTGGTATTGTTAGTAGCTGTAACATCGCCGGCCATGGTGTTATCCGAGGCTTTTAAAGGAATTAACTGAAACCCAAAACGTGCCTCGCTTGAGTTTATTCCAAACCCAATATTATAGGCAGTGCCGGGCGTATATTGAAAAGAGCTTGTTAAAGGTGTAGTAGGGTTGCCGGTTCCAATAGCCAGGGTTAAACCGTTAGCTGGCGGAGTTTGAGCTGTGCCTACATGGCAACCACTTTGTATACAGGTGGCAGTTGCAAACGGGTCGCCTACGCTACCTGCTGGCGGTGCGGCTACTTTAGAGTTTACTTGTTTAACATCAAGTGCAGCAAAAGCAACAACTAAAAATAAGGCAAGGAGTAAATAATTTCTCTTCATAAGGTAGGATTGGATTGTGTTTAGGTCAAAGAAAATAAAATTAGATTGTTGCTACAACATTTTTCAATAAAACAGAGCAAATCTTCAAGCTAATTATGGTTTTAACACCTGTTGTGTTGCCTTCTTTGATAGTGCCCGGCTAATTACCTTTTCAATTTTACCGGTAGGGCCAATCACAAATGTAGCCCGCTGTATGCCCATAAACTCGTTGCCATAAAGCTTTTTAAGGCCCCATACGCCATAGGCATTAATCACTTTTTTATCCTCATCTGCCAGCAGGGTAAAGGGTAACTGGTATTTGGTTTCAAATTTTTTGTGCGATTCTACCCCCTGCGGACTTACGCCTATTACCTCGTAGCCTTCTTTTTGCAGCTGGGCATAGTTATCGCGGAAGTTGCAGGCTTGCACGGTGCAAACCGAGGTGTCATCTTCCGGGTAAAAGTAAAGAGCTACTTTTTTGCCTTTAAAATCTTTAAGCGAAACTGTTTTTCCGTTTTGGTCTTTGGCTTTAAAATCGGGTGCCTTATCGCCGGGTTGCAGGGTTATCATAGGTGTAAATTTAATTTATGCAAAGCAAGTATACCTATAAACAATAAATCGCTTTGGTTGTTTTAAGCCCGCCCAAAAAA
>JBGAUW010000021.1:0-92359 GCA_044228435.1 Chitinophagales bacterium | reverse complement strand
AAGTAGTACGGCCGGTGGTGCTTATATACCGGGCATGAGCGATTACGTAATAATGGTAAAAAACGAAGCCAAAGTTTTTTTAGCCGGTCCGCCATTGGTAAAAATGGCTACCAATGAAGTTACAGATGAGGAGAGCCTGGGAGGTGCAAAAATGCACAGCACAGTTTCCGGCGTTTCGGATTATATGGCCGAAGATGAGATGGACGGTATCCGTTTAGCCCGCGAAATTATTTCGTATCTTAATCCCGATGACCGGAAACAGCCCATAGGTTTACCTGCTGATTTTATAGAAGAAAGCCCTGAACCGAATTATCCTGCCGAGGAAATTTTAGGCGTTGTTTCGGCCGATGTGCGTATTCCGTTTGACCAGCGCGAATTGATTGCACGTATAGTAGATGGCTCGGAGTTTTCGGAGTTTAAACCATTGTACGGCAGTACGCTGGTAACAGGTTATGCATCTGTAAATGGTTATCGCATAGGTATACTTGCCAATAACGGGGTATTGTTTTCAGAGGCTGCCAATAAAGGCGCACAGTTTATACAGTTATGTAATCAGAACAATACGCCTCTTCTATTTCTTCAAAACATTACCGGCTTTATGGTTGGTAAAAAGTATGAGGAAGAGGGGATAATAAAACATGGCGCCAAGCTGATAAACGCTGTAAGTAATTCAACGGTTCCATCTATTACCATTATTACGGGTGCCAGCTACGGAGCCGGCAATTACGCTATGAACGGCCGGGCTTATAAGCCCCGCTTTTTATTTAGTTACCCTAACTCTAAAATTGCCGTAATGGGCCCTGACCAACTGGCCGGTGTAATGCAAACTATCGGCCGCCAGGCTGCCGAAAAATCGGGTATTGAGTACGATGAGGAACAGGGCAAAGCCATGTCGGCCTATATGGTAAAGGAGGCCGAAAAGCAGAGCCATGCGTGGTATGCCAGCGGACAACTTTGGGATGATGGTGTTATTGATCCGCGGCAGACCCGCAATTATTTGAAGTTGTGTTTAGATGTAATACACGAAACGGAGTTTGAAGGAGCCAAAGGTTTTGGTGTTTTCCGTATGTAACCTTCGGTCGATTACACGGATAATACAGTTGATTACGCAGATGAATGCAAAAAAATTAATAGATAATTTTAACTGAAATGAAGAGTATAAAGAAGGTTTTGGTAGCCAATAGGGGAGAGATAGCAATTCGTGTTTTTCGTACTTGTTACGAAATGGGAGTGAAGACAGTTGCTGTTTTTTCGGATGCCGATAAAAACTCGCTGTTTGTAGAAAAGGCCGATGAAGCAATTTGTATTGGGGGTGCCAATGCAAGCGAAAGTTATTTAGTGCAGGATAAAATTATTGCTGCAGCCAAACAAACCTGTGCCGATGCTATACATCCGGGGTATGGTTTTCTTTCAGAGAACGCCTCTTTTGCCAAACGCTGTAAAGATGAAGGCATTATTTTTATAGGCCCATCAGCTGAAGTAATACAGAAATTAGGCTCAAAAATAGGCGCAAAAGAAATTGCAAAAAGTGCTGGTGTGCCAACCGTACCTGGTTATAGTGGCGAGGACCAAAGCACCGGTCGATTAAAATATGAGGCCGAAGAAATTGGCTATCCGGTATTGATTAAAGCAAGTGCGGGTGGTGGAGGAAAGGGTATGCGCATAGTTAATTCGGCTGCTGAATTAGAAAGTGCCATAGAGAGTGCAAAGCGCGAAGCTGAAAAAAGTTTTAGCGATGGAAGTTTATTGTTAGAGAAATATTTTCCAAGGGCTAAGCACATAGAGTTTCAGATTTTTGGCGATGAGCATGGAAACCATTTTCACTTGCTGGAGCGGGAGTGCTCAATGCAGCGCCGGTACCAAAAGGTGATAGAAGAATGTCCTTCGCCATCATTAACTGAAGCGATGCGCGCCGAAATGGGCGAAGCTGCCGTTGCCATTGCAAGGGCTGTTAATTATACCAATGCCGGTACGGTGGAGTTTTTGTTTTCGCCGGCAACAGAGCAGGCAGAAGCCGCTTATTATTTTTTAGAAGTTAATACTCGTTTGCAGGTAGAGCACCCCGTGACTGAGTCGGTTACATTTACCGATTTGGTACAAATGCAATTAATGGCTGCCGAGGGCCGTGTGGTAGAATCGAGAATTAACGACGAGTTTGCACCTATGATGCACGCTATTGAGTGCCGTATTTGTGCTGAAGATGCTGAGAATAATTTTTTTCCATCTACCGGTAGTATTTTGTTTTGCAATCAACCACCTTTAGCAGGCATTCGATACGATAGTGGTATAGAAAGCGGTTCGGAGGTTTCGGTGCATTACGATTCGATGGTGGCAAAAGTAATTGCCATTGGCGAAGACCGCGCGGGGGCTATACAGCAAATGCTTTATGCGCTTGACCAGTATGCTGTGTTGGGAGTAACCACCAATACAGGTTTTTTAAAAGACCTGTTGCAGCACCCGGGTTTTATAGATGGCACCTTTGATACCAAATTAATTGAGCGCGATTTTTCGGATTATAAAAAGCAGCCTACCGAAGCTGTATTGCACGAAATTTCGGTAGCCGCTTTTTTATATGATTGGTACGAGAGGAGACAGTTTGAAAAAATGTCGCACACCTTAAACGGCTGGCGTAATATTTTTTACCAGGCACAGTTTTACGAAGTAGAGTTTGGCGGACAAAAAGTAAAAGTTGAATACACTTACCTTCAAAACAATTTGTTTGATGTAGCCATTGGCGGTACCAAATATACAGCCGAGTTGATGGGTGCCGACGAAAACCAAATAGTTTATCAATTAAACAATCACGTTCAGTCGTATTTTATTGCCCGGAAAAATGAAGATATTTTTGTGCATCACCGGTCGGCGGGTTCATTTAAGTTAAAAGAAGTTCCACGCTTTACCGAACCCGGTGCAGCCCTGCAAAAAGGTGGCTACAGCGCACCCATGCCTGGCGAAATTGTAAAGGTATTGGTAAAAGCCGGCGATAAAGTCCAAAGCGGCAAGGGCTTATTGGTAATGAGTAGCATGAAGATGGAAACTACTATAGAAGCCCATAGCGATGGCGAGGTAGAAGAGGTTTTTGTAAGTGAAAAAAACTTTGTAGAAGCCGGAACGGTATTGCTGAAAATGAAAAGCGAGTAGTTTGCGTTAATATTGCAACAGTAAATAACCGCTTGAAACAAAACGTCCTACTTCTTACTCCGCCTTTTACACAGCTTAATACGCCTTACCCGGCTACGGCTTACCTGAAAGGTTTTTTGAATACGAAACAAATTGAATCGCACCAGGCCGATTTAGGTATAGAGGTTATCCTACGCTTGTTTTCTTCTTCCGGGTTAAAGAAGATGTTTAGCCAGATGGAGAACCTGGATCTTGAGCTTTCGGAAAACGGCTACCGGGTGTATGCCTTGCAGCAGGAATACATAAAAACCATTGATGCGGTTATTCGGTTTTTACAAAACAAAAATCCCACACTGGCGCATTCAATTTGCGACCGGACTTATTTGCCCGAGGCCTCGCGCTTTGCACAACTTGAAGATTTAGAATGGGCCTTTGGCACCATGGGTATACAGGATAAAGCAAGGCATTTGGCTACCCTTTACCTGGAAGATTTGGGTGATTTAATTACCGAGGCTATCGACCCGCACTTTGGATTTAGCCGATATGCTGAACGACTAGGAAGAACAGCTACCCACTTTGATGAGATAG
Source organism: Chitinophagales bacterium (assembly GCA_044228435.1). Classification (GTDB taxonomy): domain Bacteria; phylum Bacteroidota; class Bacteroidia; order Chitinophagales; family LD1; genus Bog-950. The sequence continues at coordinate 88,651 of JBGAUW010000021.1, read as the reverse complement.
AAACTTCGTTGCTCGCTGAAAATTCAATTATCACGAATTTTTTATGGGAGCTTCTTGAGGAGAAAATGCAACGCTGGCAACCAACCGTTGTGTGCCTATCGGTTCCCTTTCCGGGTAATTTATTTGGCGCACTTAAGTGCGGCCAGTATGTAAAAGCAAAGTACCCCAATGTAAAAGTGGTGCTTGGTGGTGGTTATGCCAATACAGAATTACGAACTTTAAAAGAAGCGCGACTTTTCAATTTTATCGATTACGTGAGTTTGGATGATGGTGAAGCGCCTATTCAATTTTTGCTTGAACATTTAAATGGAAAACGCAGGGCAGATGAATTAAAAAGAGTTTATAGCTGTGAGAGTGGGGTGGTGGTATATCATAACAAAGCAAAAGAAAAAGATGTAGCGCAGCGCGAAACCGGTACACCCGATTATAGCGACTTTTTGTTGGATGAATATCTTTCCGTAATTGAAGTAGCCAACCCCATGCACCGTTTGTGGAGCGATGGGCGATGGAATAAATTAACACTGGCACATGGCTGCTATTGGGGTAAGTGCTCCTTCTGCGATGTGTCGTTAGATTATATAAAAAATTACGAGCCGCTTACGGCTGGTATATTGTGCGATAGGATAGAAACTATAATTGCGCAAACCAATCAAAATGGGTTTCACTTTGTAGATGAAGCGGCCCCTCCGGCTTTAATGCGCGAACTGGCGCTGGAAATTATACGCCGCAAGATTACAGTAACGTGGTGGACGAATATCCGTTTTGAAAAAACGTTTACGCCTGATTTAGCGCGATTGCTAAAAGCATCGGGCTGCATAGCAGTTGCCGGCGGATTGGAAGTAGCATCGGACCGGTTGCTGGCTATGATGAAAAAAGGAGTAACAGTAGCGCAGGTAGCCCGGGTGGCAGATGCATTTACACAGGCAGGTATAATGGTGCATGCTTATCTGATGTATGGTTTCCCTACACAAACCGCGCAGGAAACAATCGATGCATTAGAGATGGTAAGGCAGTTGTTTTTAAACGAGGCACTGCAATCAGGTTTTTGGCACCGCTTTGCTATGACGGCCCATAGCCCTGTAGGCTTAAACCCCGCACATTTTAGTGTGGCAAGAACCGGTCCCGACTTTGGCGGCTTTGCCGATAACGATTTGTATCACGATGATCCTAAAGGCGCTAATCACGATTTGTTTGGCGATGGCTTGAGCAAGTCGCTGTTTAACTTTATGCATGGCGTAGGGTTAGACTTTCCGTTGAAAGATTGGTTTGAATTTAAAACACCCAAAACAACCATTGCCCCGAACTACATCGAAAATTGCCTAAATGAGATTGATACTGACAGCACCAAAGAAAAATCTTTGGTGGTATGGCTGGGCAATAAACCCTCGGTAAATTATTTTGAAGCCATGCAAGGCAAAAAAACAATTGCCATGGCTGAGATGGAGTTTTTTGATAAGAAAAAAGATTGGCAGTTACACTTGCCTGCAGCAGAAGGGAAGTGGCTGGAAGATGTGTTTGATAAACTTATAATAGCTGATCAAACTCCGTTGCTTTTAAGCGATTTGAAAAAGGATTATGAAGGAAACAGCTTAGGTGATTTTACTGCCTTTGTTGGTTCATCGACCTGGAGCGTTCTCCGCGCCAATGGCTTGCTGCTTTTATAGTCTTGTTTAATCTTTATACGATAAAGGCACGTAACCAATTTTAGTTTCATTTTCAGTTGCGGTATCTGTTTTTTGTAAAACAATTTTGTATCCGCCTTCAATAGCTTCGTTTACACAAACAATATCGTCTGCTTCAAAATCTATTTTCCTTCAATAGCTTCGTTTACACAAACAATATCGTCTGCTTCAAAATCTATTTTGTGCTGGTCGTCTACATGGCCTTTGCCGGCAGTGCCAAGGTTAGTTGGCGAATATTCTTTCATAAACGGGTGTGCCATAATTTGCGCCTTTGCATCGTTTAGTCCGGTTGCTATTACAAACAGTTTTTTATGAAACTCTTCAAACTCGCCGCTTTTATAACCACCCAGGTTTATAAAATAAAGTTTTAGGTTGCTTTCTTCGGCAGGCATGTTTTTATCGGTTATTAAAATGTTGAAACCATTAACGTATTGCACCTTCATCCATGCATCTATATGCACTTTATCGCGGCGCGAAAAGGTGGTTAACAGTTTGTCTGAAAATGACCCTACATCAAAGCCCGGAAGCGTTTTTTTTATGGCACTACCTACCTCGCTTATAATCGATTTATACCAAAAAGTTTTCATTTGTGGTATTAGCTCTTCTACCGATTTTGCCACCCCAAACATTATATCGTGCTGCTCTATATTTCGGCCAGTTGGGGTGCAACCTAAAAGTATGGTATACAAAAAGGCTTTTTCGCTGTTATTTTGGGTCATTTTTAGTCAAATTAGCGGGCTAAACTAAATTAATGCTGAAATAAATCAGTAGCCTTCGTTTTGCTAAACTTTTTACTTTAGCAACCACCAATTTGAAATAGAAAATATGCTTTATACTACCGAGCAGTTGAACGAGTTTCGCAACCATACTTTTGCGCACTTATTGATTGAAGAAAAAAACAACGTTTTAACCATTACACTTAACCGGCCCGAAAAGAAAAATGCATTAAACCCGGTGCTTTTTAATGAGCTGGCTTATGCGCTTACTTATGCACGTTACAGTCGCGAAACATGGGCTGTAGTTATTGCTGCTAACGGCGATGTGTTTTGTGCCGGTGCAGATTTAAAAGCTTTTAGCGGTGTTACAGAACAAACAACATCTACTATACCCCAGGCGGCTAAAGAGGTGGTTATTGGTAATGTGTTTAATGCCTTGCATAAACCATGCATTGCTAAAGTGCATGCACCGGTGTATGCCGGTGGCTTTTTAATTATATGCGGTTGCACGCACGTGGTTACATCGGGTAACGCTACCTTTAGTTTACCAGAGGTTAAACGTGGTTTATTCCCTTTCCAGGTAATGCAAAGTATGCTGCAAATAATGCCACCACGTGCAGTGTTAGATTTTTGCATGCGCGCAAAAACTGCCAATGCGGAAGAAGCATTGAAACTGGGCCTGGTTAGCCAGGTAGTAGAAAGTAGTCAGCTGGATGAAGCGGTTCAAGCCCTCGTAAACGAAATTTTACAGTTTTCGCCATCGGCTATCCGGTTTGGTATAGAGGCCTACGATACACTGATAAATACACCACCCACCGACCCGCATTCGTACCTTAAGCAAATGCTGGGGGAGTGCATACAAACCGAAGATGCTGCCGAAGGTATGGCTGCGTTTGTTGAAAAACGCAAACCGGTTTGGAAGGGCTAATTTTGAAAATTGAACACAAATCAAAGTACATCATACAAACCAATCAACACTCACAAAATGGCTAAAAAAATCGTTATCACTGCTTCTTTAACCGGTGTACTTGCTACCCGCGCACAATGTCCTTACATTCCTTACACCCCTAAAGAAATTGCCTTGGAAGGCAAGCGTGCAGTAGATGCCGGTGCCAGCATTTTGCACATACATGCCCGCCAGGATGATGGTGCACCTGCTTACGATATTGAAACTTACCGCCAGATTGGTGAAGAGGTAAGATTGCTTTGCCCCACTGCTATTATAAACTATAGTACCGGTGCTGTTGGCTTAAGCCGCGAAGAGCGCATACAGCACATTACTGCCTTAAAACCGGATATGGCAGCGCTTAACATGGGTTCAATGAACTATGGTATTTACTCGCCTAAAACAAAATCGTTTTACCATGATTTTGTTTTTCAAAATCCATTCTCTGATATTCAGTTTTACCTCGAAAAAATGAAAGAGGCCGGCACTATACCCGAAATGGAAGTGTTTGATAACGGCCACATCAATAACGCATCGCCGTTGATTGATATGGGGTTGTTGCAAAAGCCTTATGTGTTTAGTTTTGTAATGGGCGTTTTGGGGGGTATTCCAATTAGCACCCGTAATTTATTACACCAGGCGGCCAGCGTGCCAGAGGGTTCGCACTGGCAGGTAATTGGTATTGGCCGCAAACAATGGCAGGCTATAGCAGCCGCTATTACCATTGATGGTAATGTGCGTGCCGGTTTAGAAGATAATTTTTACCTGCCCGAGGGCGAAATGGCTAAAAGCAACGGCGAATTGATTGATGCTGCAGCACGTTTGGTGCGCATGATGGGTAAAGAAGTTGCCAGCATTGAAGAAACACGCGCTATGCTAAATATACCACTATCAAAATAATTAAGCACTCGTTTTAAACACAATTCACCTACTAACTATTAACTCTAAAGATGTTTCAAAGCAATTTGTGTAAAGATAAAGTAGCCCTGGTAACGGGCGGTGGCAGCGGTATAGGTTTTGCTATCGCCCAGCAATTATTACAATTAGGGGCCTCGGTTATAATTTCATCGCGTAAAGAAGAAAGGCTGAAAACTGCAACCGAAAAGCTATCGGCTTTTGGTAAGGTACGCTACGCCGTACTTGATATACGCGAAGCGGAGCAGATTGAACAACTGGCGCAAAGCATTAAAGCCAATGAGGGCAAACTGGATATTTTAGTGAATAACGCTGGCGGACAGTTTCCCTCACCGGCCGAAGATATTTCGTTTAAAGGCTGGAATGCGGTTATTAATAATAACCTGAACGGAACATTTTATGTTACCCAAACCATGGCCAAGCACTTTTTTATACCTCAAAAACACGGCACTATTGTAAATATTATAGCCAATATGTTTCGCGGGTTTCCGGGTATGGCACATACCGGTGCGGCACGTGCCGGTGTAGAAAACCTTACCAAAACGCTTGCGGTAGAGTGGAGCAAATACGGCATTAACATTAACGCTGTAGCCCCCGGTATAATAAAAAGTACCGGCTTAGAGCAATATCCGCCTGAGTTTTTACAGGATGTAGAAGTAACAATACCTATGAAAAAGTTGGGCACTACCGAGGAAGTAGGCTGGCTAACCGTGTTTTTATGCAGCCCTATGGCCCAGTATATAACCGGCGAAACTGTTTACATTGATGGTGGCCAGCGCCTGTGGGGCGACCTATGGAAAATGTAAAAAAATGGTTTAAGCCCGTTTACACGTTGTAACTTCAACAGAAAGAATTATCTTCATTTCGTGATTAACTATTGCAGGCATTGCCTGCTATTTTTTTCTTGCTACTTGCTATGTGCTGGTTTAAGCGCTCAATCAGAGCCCCAGTTTACGCAGTTTATGTATAACCGCTACCTGTTTAACCCGGCTTATGCAGGGCATTATGATGGACTTGAGGTTTCGGCGGTTCACCGCAGCCAGTATGTAAGCCTTGCCAACCGTTTTATTGCTACACAAGGGCTTAATGTTAACCTGCCTATAGATGCTATTAGTTCGGGTATAGGCGTAACGGCTATTAACGACCTGATTGGTTTTCAGCGTTCTACCTACGTGGCTTTAAACTACGATTACCGCAAAAAATTTAAGTGGGGCAAAATGGGAGTAGGTGTTGGCATAGGCCTTATCCAAACTTCTATTGACGGTGATAAACTACGAGCACCCGATGGAAATTATAATGGCGGTGTAGTACACAACGATAACTTTATGCCTAATAGCTTGCAGCAAGGAGTGGCGCCTGATTTTTCGTTCGGCGTTTATTTTAATAGCGACCGATATTTTGCCGGCGCCAGCATAAATCATATAGCTTTATCGGGCACGAGTATAAAAAGCGAGAGTGGAGGTAAAACAAAACTGAATTTTAGCCGTAATATCTTTTTTATGGGCGGGTACGATTTTAAAGTATCTAACAAGTTCAGCATTATGCCCTCTGCTATGGTAAAAACAGATTTGAAGAAGGTGCAGCTGGACCTGGGGCTTACAACCACCATTATCAACAATATCATTGCAGGAATTTCGTTTAGAGGATATACTAAAAATACGATTGATGCGTTAGCGTTGGTTTTGGGTTTTAAGTATAAAGGTTTGCAACTGGTTTATTCGTACGATGCTAACCTTAGCTACCTGAGTAAGTTTAATACTGGTTCGCACGAAATAAGTTTAAGTTACCGCTACCCCTTTAAAAAGAAAGAAAGCAGGGGCTATTTTTACCATAATCCAAGGTATAATTAGCGGTAAAACAGGGCTTTTTTTGTATATGGTTAAATCGAAACAAAGGGGAGGGAAAAACGTATTTAACAGACTGGAACAACAATTTTTTTTGAATATTTTTGTAAAATCAAAATCTTATTACATTTACGCTCTTTAAAAAACAGGGGAAAACTATCAAAACAAAACACATGAAAAATTTACAAGGTCTTCTAAGCAAAGCTTCACTCGCGCTTTTGCTTTTTGTTGCAGGTTGTAAAGGGGGTTACAACGGGCAGCTACTCGGAGAGCTCGACCGACCGAGATGGAATCCTATCACACCTTACGGTATGGTATTTATTCCATCGGGCGTTTTGCACATTGGTCCGAGCGATCAGGATGTTAATGGTTCACTACAAGCCCGCGCCAAGCAGGTTTCAATTGTGGGCTTTTACATGGATGATACCGAAATTACCAATAACGAGTACCGCCAGTTTATTAACTACGTTCGCGACTCTGTTGCTCATGCTATGCTAGAGCACAAAAAAGAAAGCGGCGAAGAGGGCGAGCAAATTCTTGACTGGAACCAGAAGATTGAGTGGAGCGGAAAAGAAAAGAACGAGCAACTGGAAGAAATCTATTTGCCTAAAGATGAAAGAGTGTGGGGCAAAAAAGAACTTGATTTGCGCAAAGTAAAATACGATTACGAGTGGTTTGATTACAAAGCTGCTTCTATGACTAAAAACAGAGGCAAAGCAAGAACAAGCTTTATCCATAAAGAAAATTGTGATGTTTACCCCGATACATTGGTTTGGGTTAGAGATTTCTCTTACTCGTACAACGAGCCAATGACCCGCAATTACTTCTACCACCCTGCTTTTGATGATTATCCGGTTGTAGGTGTTACCTGGCACCAGGCAAACGCTTTCTGCTACTGGAGAACCCGTCTTTGGGAAGATTACAGAACTCCACGCGGAGAGCCTTTGATGGATATCTTCCGTTTACCTACCGAGCATGAGTGGGAATACGCTGCACGTGGCGGTAAAAAATTGGCTCCATACCCTTGGGGAGGCCCTTATGTTAGAAACTCTAAAGGTTGCATACTTGCCAACTTTAAACCAGGCAGAGGTAACTATCCGGAAGACGGCGGTTTCTATACTGTGCGTGGCGATGCTTACTGGCCAAACGATTACGGTTTATACTGTATGGCCGGCAACGTAGCTGAGTGGACTTCATCAGCATTCTACGAAAACTCTTACTCGTTTATTCATGACCTTAACCCGGATATCCGTTACGATGCTGAAGCATCTGAACCGGAAGCTATGAAACGTAAAGTTATCAGAGGTGGTTCATGGAAAGATATAGGCTACTATATTGAAACAGGTACCCGCCACTGGGAGTACGGAGATTCTGCAAAATCTTACGTAGGTTTCAGATGTATTACCACCTTCTTAGGCCGCGACATCACAGATAATTAATAGGTCATTACCTTATTAGTGTTATCCTTTTAAACCGTTTTTAATTTAAAAACCCAATATTTCATTGTTTAACCCTTAATCTTAAAAAAAAACAAACACATGGCAGCAGAAAAACAGCATCCATTAACCACTAAAGGTGCGCGCGTTCTATTAAATTATGCATATTCATTCGGAGCTGCAGTCGTAATTGCGGGTGCTCTCTTCAAAATTATGCACTGGCCGGGCGCAAACATCATGCTAATGGTAGGTATGGGAGCGGAAGTTATTATCTTTATCATTTCAGGTTTCGAGCCACAATCAGCTATACACGCCGAATACGAGTGGGAGAAAGTATACCCTGAGTTAGCTTCAGAAGGACCAGTAACCAACAAAAACCAAAAGCCACTTACCCAGCAGTTAGATAAAATGCTAAGCGATGCTAAAGTGGGCCCTGAATTGATTAACAGCTTAGGCAAAGGCTTTACTACCTTAGGCGACAGCGTAAGCAAATTGAATGACCTTACTGAGGCTTCGGTTGCTGCTAACGATTTCTCTAAGAACGCTAAGAACGCTGGTGCTCAAATCAACACATTTGCACAAGCTGCAGCTACGGCAACTACTGCGGTTAACCAAATTGGTGCCGGTGCAGAGAACACTAAAATCTATCACGAGCAAGTTCAGAGCATGGTTAAAAACCTTTCTCAGCTTAACGCTATTTACGAACTTGAATTACAGGATAGCAACAACCACTTAAAGGCTATGAACAAATTCTTCGGTAACCTTAACTCTGCTGCAAGTGCGCTTTCTGAAACTGCTACAGATGCTGTTAAATACAAAGACAACTTAGTTCAGTTAAATAAGAACTTAACTTCGTTGAACTCGGTATATGGTAACATGCTATCGGCAATGAAGGCAGTTTAGTTTCTGTAGTGGAATAAATAGTTTAACCCCAAAAACGAGAAAATAAAAAAATGGCAGGTGGCAAATTAACCCCGCGGCAGAAAATGATCAACATGATGTACCTCGTGTTGACAGCCCTACTCGCCTTGAACGTATCGCAGGAAGTATTGAATGCATTCCACTTGGTTAACGAGGGTTTGCAAACTTCGAACGGTTCGTTAGGTGAGAAAAACGCAGGCATCTATAAGATGTTTGCAAAACAAATGGATCAAAATCCGGAGAAGGCGAAAGATTTTAACGCTAAGGCACAAAAAGCAAAGGCGATTAGTGCAGAATTAATTACCTTGCTGGAAGGCTACAAAAAAGACATTATCAAATCGGCTAAGGGCATCGACCCTGAAACAGATGATATTGTTGAGCGTGACAATATTGATATTGCCACCCGTATGTTTGTAGAAGAAGGTGCAGGTGTAAAAAGAGGAAGGGATTTACAAGCTAAAATACTTAAGGCCCGTGAAGACTTGCTTGGTCTGGTAGATGAAAAAGACAGAGCGAATTTTAAAATCACCCTTGATGCAAAAGCACCTAAGAAAAAAGGTGAAGAAGGCGCTAAATGGGAATATTTAACTTTCAGCCACGTTCCTACTACAGCTGCTGTTACTATCCTTTCTAAATTTCAGAACGACGTAGTTAGCTCTGAAGGTGCAGTAATTGAATACCTGATTAAGAAAATTGGTGAAACGGATTTCAAATTCGATGCCTTAGCAGCAAAGATTATTGCCCCGAGCAGCTATATTATGCAAGGTCAGGCTTACAAAGCTGATATCTTCTTAGCAGCGTTCAACTCATCTCAGCAACCAGAAGTTTTCTTAGGTTCACTAGGTGGTTTTAAAAGAAACCCGGATGGAACCTACGATAAGATGGATTCTCAAAATCCTCTACCTGCAGGCTACAGCGAAAGCGGTATGCTAAAGGCAGAAGGTGGTATGGGTAAATTAGAGCAAGGTGGTAGTGCCGTAGGTGAAAGAAAATACGGTGGTATTATCCGCGTTAAGAACCCTGTTGGCGGTTACACATTCTATCCTTTTGAAGGCGGATACCAGGTAGCTGCTAAGGCAGTGGTGGTTTCTCCTACCAAAATGAACGTGCTTTACATTGGCGTTGATAACCCAATGAAAATCTCAGTTCCGGGTGTAGGTGCAGGCGATGTTACAGCAAGCCTTTCAGGTAGCGGTACATTAAAGAAAAATCCTGATGGAACTTATACAGCTAACGTAACCGGTGTAGGCAAATGTAATATTGCTGTATCGGCTAAAATAGATGGCAAAGTTCAGGCAATGGGTTCTGAAGAATTCCGTATTAAACGTATTCCGGATCCACAACCATCATTAGGTGGTAAATTGTTTGGTGGTAACACACAGCCGGGAACCATTAAAGCGCAAAGCGGTATGGTGGCATTGTTGAAGGATTTCGATTTCGATGCCCGTTTTACCGTGGTAAGCTTCCAAATGGTATTCTCATCCAAAGGTGAAATTTTCAAGGCAGAAACACAAGGTCCTTTATTTAATGCTAACATGAAAGCATTCTTAGACCGTGCTAAACCAAAGGATATCATTTTCATTGATGAAATTAAAGTTGTAGGACCTGACAAGCAGCCAAGAAAGCTGGGTCAGATTGCATTTACTATTATCTAAAAACACAGATACCATGTTTAAAAGAGGAAAATTTGTATTTGCCGCCGCTATGCTGATGTTTGCCGGTGCTGCTATGGCACAGGAGCCTTTGGATGGCGCTTGGGTAAAAACAACCACCAAAGAGAAGGACGTTATTCCTTACGATTACATTCGCGAAGCGGATGTGTTTTGGGCAAAGCGTATTTGGAGAATGATTGACGTGCGCGAGAAAATGAACTTACCGTTCAAGTACCCTCAGCAACCGTTGATTGAAATTCTTCACACCGCTGCCAAAAATGGCGAATTGACTGTTTACGACCCATCGGTAGTAGATGCAGACCAATTTAAACAGGTAATGAGTGTTGAAGATGTGAAGAAACTGGGAACCCGCGTGGATACGGTAATGCAAATTAACCCTATTACGTTGGAGGAAGAGCAGGTGATTCAGAAAAACGACCTTACCTGGGATAAAATTGTAAAGTACCGCGTTAAAGAAGATTGGTTCTTTGACGAGGAAACTTCTACCATTCAGTGCCGCATAATTGGTATAGCACCAATTATGGAAGACTTCGATGCTTCTGGTAACTATCGTGGAGATATGACCATGTATTGGTTATACTACCCTGATTTACGTCCTATCTTAGCTAAATACGAAGTGTTTAACACCAAGAACGACGCTGTAAGAATGAGCTGGGAAGATTTGTTTGAAGCCCGCTTGTTTGAAAGCTATATCTACAAGGAAAGCAATGTGCACGATCGCAATATTCAGGAATACGCAACCGGCGTAGACGCTTTGTTAGAAAGCGACCGCGTAAAGGCCGACCTGTTTGTGTTTGAGCATGACCTTTGGAATTACTAGGATTTGTTTCTCTGTAAAAAATAAAAAAAGCCTTCCGATTTTCGGAAGGCTTTTTTTATACCTGCGCTTGTCATGGAACGACTAAGCAAAGACTGATCAGGTTTGATGTAATGCCATGACCATATAAAATCAAATAAGGCTAAATCTTTTTGAACGTAAATCTCTTGGCTAATATTTTGACCTTGCAACTATATTTCTGAAAAATTACAGGCGCACATTTTAAGCGCAATTTTTAAAATACGGTTTGCGTTGGCATAGTGATACACAAATTTTTCACCCCGAAAAACTTTCACTATGCAAAATTCGCAGCTAAGCCCCCGGCAAAAAATGATTAACATGCTCTACCTCGTTTTAACGGCCATTCTGGCGTTGAACGTATCGAGCGAAGTATTGGATGCCTTTAAGAACGTAAACGATGGTATTAGCACCTCCAATGGCTCTCTTCAATCCAAAAATCAAAACATCTATAATGAGCTGGGTTTTCAATATAGAAACGACTCTATACGTGCTAAATTGGCGTATGATAAATCACTGCAAGTAAAGTCAGTGTCGGCAAAATTGTATAAGCTGCTGGAGCAATACAAAACCGAAATAACCAATGAAGCGGGAGGTATTGATGCTGAGACCGGCAAGATAAAGAGGGATGACGACATTAATGTGCCTACCCGGATGTTTGTAGAGAATGACGGGAAAAGGGGCAAGGAGTTAAAAGCGCAGATTGATGCTGCCAGGGCTGAGTTATTGCAGTTGGTGCCGGAAAGCGACAGGGCTGAGGTAGATAAGTCGCTATCGCTAAAAACCGATATGCCTGCCGGAGCAAGCAGCTGGGAGTTTGCGAAGTTTAACCATGTGCCTGTGGTAGCTGCTGTTACGCTTTTGTCGAAATACCAGAACGATTTGCTGGGAGCGGAAAGTTATGTTATAGAGCGGCTTTATAAATCGATACATAGTAATATTATTGTAACCGATAAAATGGAGGCGAAGATTCTATCGCCGAGTAGTTATATTTTACAAGGCGAAGCATATAAAGCTGACGTAATGGTGGCGGCTTATAGTTCCACGCAACAGCCGGATGTCTTTCTCGGCAGTTTTAACCCATCTGTAAAAAAAGATGAAAGCGGTAATTATCTGATGATAGAATCATCGTCCGATGTGCCGCCGCTTAGCAACGCACAAAAAATGGATGTTCAAAATGGTTTTGGCAAGCTATCTATGACGGGTTCATCTACCGGAATTAAAAAATACAGCGGTGTTGTGCGTGTGAAAAAGGATGACAAATTTCAATTCTATCCTTTTGATGGTGAATACCAGGTAGCGCCGAAGCTGGCAGTGGTAGCCCCTAAAATGATGAATGTGCTTTATATAGGTTTAGATAATCCCATCGACATTAGTGTACCGGGGGTAGCGCAGAGCGATTTGAGTGTAGCATTTGATGGCAACGGAACTTTGGTAAAGGACGGACAAAGCTACAAGGCATTGGTAACTGCTCCCGGAGTAACAAAAGTAAAGGTGAGCGCTAAAGTAGGTGGAAAATTAATGGCCATGGGCGAACATGAGTTTAGGATTAAGAGTATTCCAAATCCTACCACTACTGTAGACGGTGTGACTTTTGGCGGTAACACCACCGGAACATACCTTGAGCAAAGGGGTGGTGTGGTACCTAAGCAAGACGATTTTATATATGGGCAGGTTCCATGGAAAGTGAAGGGCTTTGTTACCAGCGTACTTAAAGGCGGCCAGCTTTTTAAAGTAGAAAACGAGGGGCCCGTATTTAATAAAAAGGCGAAAGACCTTATGACAGGTTTGAAAAAAGGTGATGCGGTATTTATTGATGAAATTATGGTAATAGGCCCTGATAACAGAGCAAGAAAGATTTCTCCATTAGCATTTAATGTAACTGCACGCTAAATCCCGCAACCATGACAAACAAGCAAATTGCCCTTGTGCTAACTATAATAACACTTCTATGTTGCCGCCTTGCGCTTAAGGCCCAGGAGACAGAACAGCTGACCTGGCAGCAGCGCGACCGAAGTAACGCAAAGCCACTGGCTTATGAATACCAACGCGAGGCGGACGTAATGTGGAGCAAAAACATTTGGCGCATTATTGATACCCGCCAAAAAATGAACCAGCCGTTTAATTATCCGGGGTTGCCACTCATTCAAATAATACACGAAGCCGCCAAGAGGGGCGATATAACCGTGTATGACCCTTCGGTACTAAACGCTGATCAGTTTACACAGATACTGAATCCGGATAAAGTAAAAGTAATTGGCGAAAAAAATGATACGGTCATTCAGGTGGATGTGCTAGACCCTAGTAGAGAGATAGAGGTGGCCATGCATAATCCGCTAACCTGGGATAAAATCAAAAAGTTTAGGGTAAAGGAGGTTTGGTTTTTTGATACAAAAACAAGCACTATGCAGGTGCGTATAATTGGCATTGCGCCGGTAATGGAAGACTACGATGATAATGGCAATTACCGGGGCGATATGACCATGTATTGGATACCCTATGCGTCTATTCGTAGTTTGCTAGCCACTAAAGAAGTGTTTAATGCCCAAAACGATTCGCAGCGTTATAGCTGGGAAGATTTATTTGAAATGCGCCGGTTTGAAAGCTACATTTATAAAGAAAGCAATGTGCACGACCGCAACATACAGGAATACGCCAGCGGCGTAGATGCCCAATTAGAAAGCGAGCGCATTAAGCAGGAACTTTTTGAAAAGGAGCACGATATGTGGAATTACTAAATAGTTGAGATCAAGAATCCTTTTTAAGCGCTCTTATCATTTGCCCGTAACGCCAGCCGTGCTGCATAGCGGTTAAGGTTTGCAGAATGCGTTTGGCTTTTGTTTCGGTTGTTTTTGCGCTATCTACCCATTTGCTGAAATACTTTTGTTCGGAACCCGAAAGCTTCTTGAAATTTTCGAGGGCTTTCGGTTCATCTTCCAGGCACTCCATCATTTCTTTACAGAACACAAAGTCCGATTCATCGGCTGTTAATTGCACTTGCAATTGTGCGCCTTTGCGTTTGCCCAGTGCTTTGCGCATTTCTGCATTCAGTGGCATAATAAAATCGCCTTCGCCCATGGGTATTAGTGCTACCTGCTTAATAGCATGGGCATCTAGCTTGCCTTTTACCCGGAACGACTTTTTGTTGTTGGGTTTTAGCTTTAGGGCTAATTCGGCAGGTATAACAATGTATGTCCAGCCGGTCTTTTCGCCCTGCTCGTCAAATTTTAAGATAAGTGTGTTAAATTTTATCACGTTATAAAGTTAAAAATCAATGTGATTTCCCACGGCAGGTTAAAAACTTTTTAGCGGTGCTCTGCGCGGCACGTTTATTTTCACTCAAAATTTAAAACATGGCAACGGTAGAAGAATTAAAGCGTATTGCATCGCAGGTACGCCGCGATATAGTTAGAATGGTTCATGCGGTTAACTCGGGCCACCCCGGTGGTTCGTTAGGCTGCACCGAGTATATGGTTGCGCTTTATTTTGAAGTGATGAAGCACAATAAGAACTTTTCGATGGATGCGGTTAGCGAGGATGTGTTTTATCTTTCAAACGGGCATATCAGCCCGGTTTGGTATAGCGTATTAGCCCATGCCGGTTATTTTGATGTAAGCGAGCTGTCGACATTCCGCAAACTTAATTCGAGGTTACAGGGCCACCCTACCCCCCACGAACATTTACCGGGTGTGCGTATGGCATCTGGTTCATTAGGCCAGGGTATGAGCAACGCAATTGGTACAGCACTCACTAAAAAGCTGAATAAGGATGATTCAATTGTTTATTCACTGCATGGCGATGGTGAGTTTCAGGAAGGGCAAATTTGGGAAGCGCTGATGTTTGCCCCGCACCATAAAGTAGATAACCTTATCTGCACTATGGATATGAATAATGCACAAATAGATGGACCTGTAGAAGTAGTGCTAAATCACTACGATATAAAAGCTAAACTTTTGGCATTTAACTGGGATGTGTTAGAAGTAAAACAGGGTAACGATATGGAAGCAGTAGTAAACGTGCTTAAAGAAGCTAAAACACGCACCGGTAAGGGTAAACCTGTTTTCATTATTATGCATACACAAATGGGTTATGGGGTAGACTTTATGCAAGGTGGCCATAAATGGCACGGCATTGCCCCTAACGATGAACAACTTGCTAACGCTTTAGGCCAATTGGAACAAACAGTTGGTGATTATACAACCGCTGGAAAATAACTGACTTGAATAGCAGGATAAGGAATGTATACGTTGCCTATTAAAACGCAAACGTGTGCAGACCTTTCTCATCTACATATTCGTAGTTAACTACGCGCGGCCATAAAGGCTTGGCTAAGTCAACTTCCCAATCTCTAAGCTCTTTAAGTAAGGCCTTTGCTATGGCAGGCTTTTTATCGTAAAGGTTTATTTGCTCGGTGCTGTCTTCTTTTAAGTTGTATAGTTCACTGGTGCTATCATGCTCATTTACAATCAGCTTCCAGTCATCTTTGCGGATAGCCTTATTGAAATCGCTGCGCCAGTAAAGGGCTTTGTGTGCATCGGTTTTTTTGCCGGTGGCGTAAGGCATTAGGTCAACCCCATCATACACGCGGTCTTTAGGCAAATCAATGCCAATAACCGAAGCTATGGTGGCAAAAATATCTAACGATATTATCGGGCGGGTGTATACCGTGCCTGGTGGTATATGCCCCTGCCATTTCATCATAAATGGCACTTTTAAACCACCTTCAAAGTTAGTGAGCTTACCACCACGGTAAGGCGCATTATCGGTTGTTCCGTTGTAAACTGCACCACCGTTATCGCTTAAAAATATGATGATGGTATTGTCTGCAATGCCCAGGCTATCTACATGGCGTATTACGCGGCCAACCTGGTCATCCAGGCACTTTATCATAGCGGCGTAAATGCGTTTTACAGGGTCTTTAATATGCGCAAACTGTTTGTAGTAATACTTCTCTACCTGTAGTGGGGCATGTGGTGCGTTGTAAGGAAGGTAAATAAAAAATGGGTCGGGTGTGCGGTGCTTATCCATAAAGGCAATAGCCTCATCGGTAAGTTTGGTGGTAAGGTATTTTTTAGTTTCAACACATTGCTGGCAATTGGTAAGCAAGGCACAGTTGCCTTTGCGGCCTTCAGCCACATTCCACTCGTGCTCATCCATGTAATCGCGCTTTAGTGGCATGTTTACAATAGAGGTGTCTGTTTTAGGAGCATACATGGTAAAGGCCTCGTAAAAGCCATATTGGTAATCAAAACCGCGGGCGCAGGGCAGGGCGAAATCGGCTGCGCCTAAATGCCATTTGCCTAAAATGGCGGTGTTGTAATGGTACTTTTTAAGCATTTCTGCCATTGTAATTTCAGAGGGGGGTAAGCCTTGTTTAAGCCGTTCTTCAACCGTTGGCACCTCGCGCGATTTTAAAAGCGAAAGAGGCTTGAAGCGCGGCAATAGCTTTATAGCGTAATACTGAAACATGTTGCGCAAATAGCGGGTGTTGGGTTGAAACTCGTGCCCGAAACGTTGCTGATAGCGCCCGGTTAGAAGCCCTGCGCGGCTCGGTGAACATACCGGCGAGGAAATATAGCCTTCGGTAAAAGTTACCCCATTACGCCCTATGCCATCAATATTGGGTGTAGAAACCATTTTGTTTCCGTAAAGCGAAAGGTCGGTAGCGCCAAGGTCATCAGCCAAAATAACAATCACGTTAGGGCGTTTGTAATTAACAAGGCCGGGCACAGAATCGGCCAGGTAGTCGGCTTTGCCTTTTATTAACTTTTCATCAAAGTATATTTTGAATTTATCTTCTGCAAAGGGCTTTAATAAAAACGAGGAGGATAAAACCGTAAGGGCTCCTATGGCTACAAATCCTACTAATAGTTTCTTTTTCAAATTCATAAGCACCTTTTATTAGCGAACGAAAAATCTCTTTTTAACTTACGCTCGTATTACAAAAAATGAGTTCAACAACATATAACTTATTCAACACTGCAAAATTCAAACCACTGGTATTGTTTGTCTGTGCTTTGTTGTTAACCAGTTGCCTGCAAGCTCAATCTACCCAGGTATACAAACCTAATATTAACCGTGTACTTTTCGTACTCGATGTTTCGGGCAGTATGAAGGAGACTTGGAACCAAAAAACAAAATACGAAACGGCGAAAGAATTACTCTATAAGTTGATAGACTCGGTAGAGAGAAAAAACCCGAATGTAGAGTTTGCAATACGGGCTTTTGGCTACCAGTTTTCTAAAAGCGAACGCAATTGTAAGGATAGTAAACTGCTGGTGCCCTTTGGGAAAAATAATGCTGAGAAAATAAAAGGGGCTCTTGAAAAAATTAGCCCACAGGGTATGACACCAATAGCCTATTCGCTGATACAAGCGGCCAGCGATTTTCCGGTAGATGTCCGAAGCCTAAACTCAATTATTATTATAACCGATGGTAACGAAAATTGTGACGGCAACCCTTGCGCGGCTTCGCAAAAATTACTGGATAAGCGCATCGCACTTCGCCCTTTTATTGTGGGCCTAAATGGCGGCGAAAACTTTGTAGAACGATTAAAGTGCATAGGTACGGTGTTGGATACAAAGGATGAATCTTCGCTATACAATACCGTGGGCGTTATTATAAAGCAAACGCTCAATACAACTACAGCACAGGTGAACCTGCTTGATGCTAACCTTAACCCCGGTGTTACCAATATCCCTTTTACTCTTTACGACCACGCCACCGGTAAAATACTTTACAACTTCATTCATACACTTGATGAGAAAGGCAACCCCGATACTCTTTATTTAGACCCGGTAGGTGTTTACGACCTTGAGTTGCATACTTACCCCAGCCTTAAAAAAGAAAATATAGAGTTGGTACCCGGCAAGCATAACATTATAGCGCTGGATGTACCTGCCGGAGATTTGCAGGTGCCATGTCCTTCGGCTTCTATAGCTAACAATAATGCGCAGGTTATAGTGCGTGCTAAAAGTGAAGAAGGTAAGAGTATATTAAACGTGCAGGATTTAAATGAAGAAGAAAAATATATCGCAGCTGCTTACCGGCTCGAAATTTTAACCACCCCCGAAATTTATATCGATACAGTTATTGCACCTTTTATAACAACCCAAAGGGTAATCAATAATTATGGCACATTATCCATAATGGCCGGCGAAAAGTTATTAGCAAGTATTTATCAGCGGGCAGGAAATGCCTTTAACATGGTAGAGCGCTTTGAACTGAATACAAAAACGGATAACCGCAAATTGCAGCCTGGCGAATATTTGCTGGTGTATAAATCGAAATCAAGTTACAATAGCGAATCGACAAAAACGCAAAAGTTTGTAATTGAAGAGGGAAGAGTAGCGGTAATTAATTTACAATAAAAGGGAGAAGGCGAAGTGACCAAAGTAAAACCATATAGACCCACAGCAGGTAGTAAGGCATTTGTATTGTCTTGCATCTTGTTTCTTGTGTCTAGCCTCTGTTTCTCACAGGAACGCACCCGCATTTTGTTTTTAATTGATGCCTCGTTGAGCATGAAAAACGAATGGAGGGGCGGAAGCAAATGGGATGTGGCTAGGATAGCGCTTAGCAACATAGCCGATAGTATTGCCCTGGTGCCCAATTGCGAAATGGGGATGCGTGTGTTTGGGCACATGTATCCCGAGCCGGATAAAAACTGCCATGATTCGCACCTGGAGGTTCGGATAGACTCTAACAACTCGAAAAGCATAAAGAAGAAACTGGCCGAGATTCGGCCGAAGGGAATTACGCCGCTGGTGTATTCTATAGAAAAGTCGGTAGGTGACTTTGGAAACTTATCGGCTAAAAATATTTTAATAATTATTACTGATGGAGAAGATGCCTGTAACCGCGACCCTTGTTCGGTTGCTCAGCTGCTGCAAAAAAATAATATTCTGTTACGGCCTTTTATTATAGGTATGAGCCTGCAGGCTAAGAGTTTTGAAGAGATGCAGTGTATGGGGAAGTTGTATAATACGAATACCGCTGAAGAATTTTTCGAAACGGTAAAGAACGTAGTTTCGGAATCGATTGCTAAAACATCGCTGCAGGTAAACCTGAACGATATTAATGGCAAGCCTACCGAAAGCGATGTGAATATGACTTTTTATGATGTGGAGACCGGCATGCCCAAGTATCAGATGTACCATAGTATGAACCCGCGCGGTCTTCCCGATACCATTGTAGTATCGCCCATGTTTAAATACAGGCTGCAGGTGCATACCATTCCGCCTTTGTTTGTGGAAGATATTGCGCTTAAAACCAACTTTCATAATACCGTACAAGTTAAAGCCGCGCAGGGCTATTTAAACTTTACTTTACAAGGTACCACCATTTCAAAATCGGCGGCTATTGAGCGCATTAAATGCCTGGTGCATAAACCGGGGCAGTTGCAAACTATTAATGTGCAGCAAATGAATACTACCGAAAAATATCTGATCGGAACGTATGATTTGGAGGTGCTTACCCTGCCCCGCACCGTGGTTAAAGGCGTTAAAATTGAGCAAAGCAAAACTACCGATGTACTTATTCCCTCGCCGGGCATACTTACCATTAACAAGGCTTTTGAGGCCTACGGGGCTATTTTTATAACAGAAGGAGGGCAGATGAAGAAAATTTACGAACTGCATTTGAAAGAGCGGCAGGAAACCCTGGCCCTGCAACCCGGCAAATACCGGATAGTTTACCGCTCCAAATTTGCCCGTACTATCCACACCACGGTTGATAAAGAATTTGAAATTACTTCGGGTGGAAGCTTAAGTTTGAAGCTTTAAATAACATAGCAGAACTACGTCGTAGTTTCGATATAAATAATAAAAAATGGCCTTAGCTGATTACGTATCAACCGGAAAAAAAGACACCCGCTCTGGTTTTGGAGTTGGTATTGTGGAACTGGCAAAAAAGAACCCGAACGTGGTAGCCTTGTGCGCCGACCTTGCCGGTTCGCTTAAGTTAGATGAGTTTATTAAGGAGTTTCCGGAGCGCTACATACAAACCGGTATTGCCGAGGCTAATATGATTGGGATTGCTGCGGGTATGACGGTTGGCGGTAAAATTCCTTTTGCTACAACCTTCGCCAACTTTGCTACCGGCCGTGTTTACGACCAAATACGCCAGAGCGTAGCTTATAGCGGTAAAAACGTAAAAATAGCTGCCTCACACGCGGGCCTTACCTTGGGTGAAGATGGCGCCACCCACCAGATATTGGAAGATATCGGCCTTATGCAAATGCTGCCCGGTATGGTGGTAATAAACCCCTGTGATTATAACCAAACCCGCGAGGCGACCATTGCCACCGGTGAGCATGTTGGGCCGGTTTATCTCCGCTTTGGCCGCCCGGCGTGGCCTATTTTTATGCCTACCGGCAGTTTTAAAATTGGCAAAGCTATTTTAATGAACGAAGGTAAAGATGTAACCATTTTTGCCACCGGCCACCTGGTATGGAAGGCAGTAGAAGCCGCTAAACAATTGGAAGCCGAAGGCCTTTCGGTAGAGTTAATAAATATACACACCATTAAGCCGTTGGATGAAGAGGCTGTTTTAAAATCGGTTGCCAAAACCAAATGCGCTGTGGTTTGCGAAGAGCATAACATTATTGGTGGCCTTGGTTCTACCATCGCTTTATTGTTAGGCCAAAACGCCCCAACACCTTTAGAGCATGTAGCTGTGCACGATACCTTTGGCGAAAGCGGTACACCCGACCAGTTACTGGCTAAATATGGCCTGGATACACCCGATGTAGTTAAGGCTGTTAAAAAGGTTATTACCCGCAAAAAGTAAGCAGATTAAACTTTTCAGTATTTTGTCTGTCGAATAGTTAACCCTATTGCCGTATGACAGACAGAGAACTATTAGACCTATTCCATTCCGGTTCCGGTAAGGAACGGGCATTTACCCTATTAATTGAACAATACCAGCAAAAAGTTTATTGGCACATCCGCCGTATGGTGCAAAGCCACGATGATGCGAACGATGTAATGCAAAATACCTTTATAAAGGTTTGGAAGGGACTCGAAAACTTTAGGGCCGATTCGCAGCTTTTTACCTGGATTTACCGCATTGCCACTAACGAGACAATCACTTTTATCAATTCGCGCAATAAAAAGGCGGTTATCAGTTTCGATGGGTCAGATAACGGCGATGATGAAGATAGTAACTATTCGCCTGCGAGTTATTTAAAAGGCGACGCTACCGAAATAGATGGCGATGATGTGCAGGCGCGTCTACAAAAAGCTATTGATAGCCTGCCCGAAAAGCAGAAAATGGTGTTTAACCTGCGGTATTACGATGAGATGCCCTATGAGCAGATGAGTGAGATTTTAGGCACCAGCGAAGGGGCTTTAAAGGCCAGCTACCACCACGCCGCACAAAAGATTGAGAAATTTTTATTGGGCAATTAAACTTTTAGCAATACCAGGGGTCAGACCCGAACAAACATGGAAGCCAGGGATAACATATTAAACGAGTTAAAGCAGATAGCGCCAACATTAGCTGCTATAGAGAAGAAGAACTTCTATGCTGTACCCGACGGCTACTTTGCTGATTTTAAGGGCAGTATAATGGCTCAGATAAAGTTGAGCACTGTGCAACAAGAGTTAAAAGAAGTCGCCCCGACCCTGTTGAGTGTAGAAAGAAAACCAGCGGTAGAAGTGCCGATAGGATATTTCACTTCGTTTTCGAAGGATTTGGTAACGCAAATACGCAGTAACGAAGTGCAGGAAGAATTAAGTGCCCTGGCGCCTGAGCTTTCGGCCATTGAAAAGCAAAATATGCATAATGTGCCGGCTAATTACTTTTCCCAATTTCCCGGGCAACTAATGCAGCAGATAAAAGCAACAGAAGGTGCTACTGAAAAAGCGGCTATACCTGAGTGGATGCAGCGGGTAAATATTATACTCGAAAATATAACTGCTGTAATTTTTAAGCCTAAATATTCGGTAGCTTTTGCAGGCCTGGCTACCATGATAATTGTAACTGTAATGTTTTCGCTAAAGGTAGAGCAGCAATGTGCCGATTTGGAATGTAAGATGGCACAATTGACCACTGAAGAGTTAAGCGCTTACCTGGGTGAAGATGATGCAGATAGTTACCAGGATGAAATTTTTGAAGCGGCGGTTAATGATAACGCCGGCGATGTGCAGGTTTATAAAGATGTATTACAGAATGTAAGCGATGCAGAATTAGATAATGCCTTACTGGATTAATTAAAACAAGACAACAGAGAAAAATAAACAGAAGAACATGAAAAAGTTAATGATGATGACCGCAGCCGTATTAATGGCTACTTTTTTTACCACACCAATTTTTGCGCAGACCCCGCCACCTGATGGGGGAGATAAAGGCGAAAAAATAGAAGCACTGCGAATTGCTTTTATAACGCAGGAGCTACAGCTTACACCGCAGGAGGCGCAAAAATTTTGGCCGGTGTATAACCAATACCGTGGCGACATGAAAACCCTGCGTGGCAATTTTAAACCCGGCCAGGGCACAGAACTTAGCGCCGAGCAACAGCTGGATTTTGAGCAGAAAAAACTGGATTTAAAAAAGAAATACAAAGGCCAGTTTGAGGGAGCCGTTGGAAAAGATAAGGTAAACCAGCTTTATAACATCGAAAACAAATTCCATCAAAAGTTGAAGGAGTTGCGCGACCAACGCCAGCAACAGCGCGGGGCTAACCCAAACCCTCCGGCCGGCGGTCCACGCGGCGGCGGTGGAAGACAAGGCGGAAGATTTTAAACTATAACATCCATTTTGAAACGGGCGGCAGATTTTGTCGCCCGTTTTTACTGTAAATAAAAACTATGAAAGGAAAATTACTAACCGCTCTATTTCTGTTTACTGCAACATTTGTTAGCGCGCAAAATGCTTACTATTTCCCTCCGCTAACAGGAACCACATGGGATACCATATCGCCTGCTTCGCTTGGCTGGTGCACCGATAAACTAGACTCAGTAATTGATTTTGCAGGCCAAAAAGACTCGAAGGCTTTTATTGTTCTTTACAAAGGCAAAATTGCAGTAGAAAAGTATTACGGAAGTTTTACCAAAGATTCTGCGTGGTATTGGGCAAGTGCGGGTAAAAGTTTAACCTCGGTGCTTACCGGTATAGCCCAGCAACAAGGCTTGCTGAGTATACAGGATTCTACCTCAAAATACCTGGGTGTAGGCTGGAGCAGCGAAACACCGCAACAGGAAGGGAAAATTAAAATAGTGCATCAGCTATCTATGACCACCGGACTGGATTACCGTGTACCCGACCTTGATTGCACTGATGATACGTGCCTGAAATACCATGCTGATGCAGGCACTGAATGGTATTATTACAATGCGCCTTATCATTTGGTACATGATGTGATAGCCGCTGCCTCGGGTGTTACATTGAATAATTTTACAAACACCCGCTTGGGCACGCGTACCGGTATTACCGGTCTTTGGCTCGACCATATTTTTTATAGTAAGCCACGCGCTGCTGCGCGTTTTGGTTTGCTTATGCTAAACGATGCTATTTGGAATACTGATACAATTTTGAGCGATAGGCAGTTTTTGAATGATAGCCGCAATACTTCGCAAAGTTATAACCTTAGTTATGGCTACCTGTGGTGGTTGAACGGTAAAAGCAGTTTTATGGCACCCACCAGCACACTTACTTTTCCGGGCAGCCTGTGCCCTGCTGCACCGGCCGATATGTACTCTGCATTAGGTAAAAACGACCAAAAAATTTACGTAGTACCCAGCATGGATTTAGTTGTTGTGCGTATGGGTAACGATGCCGGGCAACAAACCCTTGGCCCTTCCAGTTTCGATTCCGATTTATGGGAGAGGTTGATGCAGGTGTTTTGTGCAACTACAGGTATAGCAAATGTTCAAAATCAATCTGAGGTAAAGGTGTTTCCAAATCCTGCCAACAATCAGATAAATGTGCAGGTAAACAAGGAACAAATCGGAAAGCAGTTTGCAGTTTTCGATATTAGCGGACGGGAAATTTTTACTGCTAAGCTTAATAATGCTTCTACTAGTATTGATATTTCAGGTTGGTCCGCAGGTGTTTGTTTTGTGAAAGTTGGAAACACTGTATCGAAATTTATAAAAGAATAAAGTGAAATGAAAGCTGCATTGCACTTGGTGTTTTTCCTTCTTGCAGTAACTTTTGCGACTAAAGGGCAAAGTGTATTTACGAAAAAAGACACCACGCAGTTTTTTCCATTAAAGGTTGGAAATTATTGGGTGTTTACTGATTTGTATCATACTTCTAAACCAGATACCATCAGGATTAAAGATGTCAAAACTATCTGCGGGCTTACAGCTTACGGTTACGGTGGTTGGTTTTTGGCACAAGTGAACGATACAGTGTTTGACTTTCAGTCGCAAAGAAGTCAGGTTCGATTTCCCGTTAAACAGTTTTTCCCGGTTGTTGATGATACTCAGTATAATTTAATGTTTGGAGGGGATGTTATGATGCATAGAAATGCAATAAAAAAAGAGGGGGTGTATAGAGGCTATTCGAATTGCTACGAGTACGACGATGGAATGGAAGTAATAGTAATCTGTGAAGGCATAGGAATTGTAGAACGAAGAAACAGTAAGCACCATTTTGTGTTGACGAGTTATAAGTTGAATTAGCTACAACACCCCCGGCACTACCGCCTTTCTCTCCTTCGGGTAATCGGCGAACTTTTGTAAATACCATTTGTGGT
This sequence comes from Chitinophagales bacterium, assembly GCA_044228435.1. Lineage (GTDB taxonomy): Bacteria > Bacteroidota > Bacteroidia > Chitinophagales > LD1 > Bog-950. The sequence goes on along the minus strand of JBGAUW010000021.1, from coordinate 63,981 downwards.
GATCATTATCCCAAAACCAATCCACTCCACCATTTCTCCAAACAGATTGGGGCAGCTTATATAATTAAACAAAAAACCTTTGGGTATCTTATAACCTGTCTCGCCGGGCTTGCGCAGGTTAATCAACATAAAATCGCTAACTACATTAATGATTACTCCGATTAAAAAAACGATAAAACCAAAGATAAATACCGGTGAGAGGAAATAGCTGTCCGGGTAATTGCCACCTATGTTGCCTAAGTAGTAACCCAGTATAAATGTATTGCAAATATTAAACCCAATAGCTGAACCGGTAATTACCAGCGGCATTTTTTTGCCCTTAGTATTGGTGAGAAATGGAAAAATATACGACCGGTAGCAATAATGCGCCATGTATAGGCCATAAAAGAAGTAACTGGTATTCGTTTTTTGCAGCGTGCCCGTCCAGAACCAAATACTTATTAAAAAAGGCGCAAATCCCTCCATCAGCATCCAACCTAATTGGTTAGGTATCATCGGCCCCCAGGTTTCAACCGTGTGGCGGCCATAAGGTGCCGTTTTGCGTAGTAGCACTAAAAAGGTAACAAGCCCTACTGCAAGCCAGGCGTAAAGTATGTAGTTATAGGTTTCTAAAGTCATAATGCTAAAAGTCAAATCATCGGTTTTAAATTGTCAGGCCACCATCTACGCTAATTACCGTGCCCGAAATAAACTGCGCTTCATCGCTGGCTAAAAAGGTGTAAGTATTAGCCACATCTTCCGGTGTGCCTAATTTTTTAAGTGGCACTTTCTCGGTCATCATTGCTATTACTTTTTCAGGGATAGTTTTAATCATGTCGGTAGCTATAAAACCAGGTGCAACGGCATTAACCGTAATGTTGTATTTGCCTAACTCCCGCGCCAGCGTTTTTGATAAGGCAATTACACCAGCCTTGGTAGCCGCATAGTTGGCCTGTCCAAAGTTTCCGTAAAGCCCTACAATAGAGGAGGTATTAATAATACGGCCAAAACCGTTTTCAATCATGTTGGGCGAAATAGCTTTGCAACAGTTAAAAACCCCGGTAAGGTTTACATCCATTACCTGCTGCCATTGCTCCGCCGTCATTTTAAGTATAGAGGCATCGCGCGTAATACCGGCATTATTTACCAGCACACTTATTTTGCCAAACTGCTTAATCACCTCTTTGGTGGCGTGCTCTACTTCTTCAAGGCTGGCTGTGTTTACTTTTACAAAACGTGCTGCAAATCCCTCGTGCAATAGTATAAGTTCTAACTCTTTGCCCTGTGTTTCGTTCACATCCCAAATAGCTACAGCCGCACCTTCACGCGCAAATTTTTCAACGGCAGCTTTGCCAATACCCAAAGCACCTCCGGTAATTACCACTACCTTGTTTTCAAATCTTTTCATAGGGTGAAAATAAAAAACCGTTGCTGAAATTTTTCAGCAACGGTTTTTGAAGCCGTAGTGGGTTTACAAAAAAAATTTGAGGATTATCTAAGGGGTAAATTTTGAAGCAAGCGAGTAATTCAATTTTCTCGCGGTCGGGGTAAAAACAGTGGGCGAAATAATAATAATGCAGGTTATCATGGCGTATGTTAGTTTATTGTGTTTTAACAGCGCGAATAGTTTGAATAGATGCATCGGTCTGTTGCACAGTTATTGTGTAAACGCCCGGTAGCCAGCGTGCAGTTTGTAAATTAATGTTGGCTGAAGGGTAGTTTTCTTCATATACCTTTTGGCCTAAAGCATCCCAAACTTCAATACGCGGGTGTTGTGTTGTGGTAACAATATCAGTGATGTTCAGTTGATTGGTAAATGGGTTGGGGAACGCAATCAGGGTGTTGGTTTTTTCAATTTTGGTAATAGCATTGGGTGTAGCCATGTGTTTAGCTACGTAATATTCATTGTTTGCATTAGTGAAATAGCCCGCGCAGTAAACACTGCCTGTGTTATCGGTGGTTATTGTTTGTATATCATCGTTGGCGGCTAAACTGTTTAATCCACCCACTTCGCCCCAGTTGTTGCCATCCCATTTGGCTACATAATTTTTATTCACATTATTTCTAAAGGCTCCGGCTACATAAATATTTCCCTGCGCATCATTATGCAGTGTAAAAATGTAGTTGTTTGCCTTCAGGCTATCCGGGCCGCTTCCCAGTTCACTCCATACGGAGCCATTCCATTTTGCCACGTAATTGTTTGCAGAAGAGTTATAAAAGGCACCGCCTACATAAACATTGCCCACAGCATCAACAGTTAGCGCATTTATATAGCCGTTAGCATTTAAGCCGGGTAACTCGCTCCACACGGTGCCGTTCCATTTCGCTACGTAGTATTGGTTGCTACCGTTTTTAAAAAAACCTGCCGTATAAATGTTCCCGGTATTATCGATGCCTATTGCGCTGCATTCACCATTCGCATTAAGGGTGTTTGCCCCACTGCCCACTTCTGCCCAGCTATTGCCGTTCCATTTAGCTACATAATAGTTGTTGGCGCCATTCGTAAATCCGCCTACGGCGTATACATTACTGGTTTTATCCGTTATTATTTTGCGTATGGTTCCATTAAACCCGTTACCCAGGTTTCTCCACCCGCTGCCATTCCATTGGCATACGGCATAGTTGCCTAATGTATCTGTAAACTGTCCGGCAGCATAAATGTTTCCGGCGGTATCGGATGTAACAGAGTTAATTCTGTTGTTTGCTTTTAATGCTACCGGTCCGTCTCCTATTTCTTTCCAGGTGCTGCCGTTCCAGGCGGCCACATAATAATACGCGCTATCATTTTTAAACGAGCCCGCCGCTAAAAGTAGGCCATTAGTAGTTGTATGAACGGAATAGATAAAATTATCTGCTTTTAATGCTGTAGCACCTGCGCCTACCTCATCCCATTGCGCACTTGTTGTTTTTATAAAAAGCAAAACAAGTATTACCAGTAAATAGTTTGATTTCATATATCTGTTTTTGGTTTTATTGTTTTACTACTTTAAATGTTTCTTTAAAGCCGGCGGCACTGTTCGCTACATGCAAAAAATATATTCCAGGCGCTATATTGTTTTGTATATAAATTTCAGTGGTGTCAGTTAAGACGCCGGTCTGGCTGTAAACTTCTTTTCCGGTTACATCCATCAGGTAAATAGTTGTGCTGGCATTTGTGTTTTCTAACCCGGTTAGCTTTAAGTGATTGCTGAAGGGGTTAGGATAAACCACTGTGCCTTGCATAACAGATAGTTCATCTATTCCGGTAACCGCCTCCCCGTATTTTGCCAGGTAAAACGCGTAGTTGAAAGGATTTGGTACAACGCTGTCGGCGGCAGCGGTTAAGTCAAAATCGGTTGCAAACAATACTCTGCCGGTAGCATAAAAGGTGCCATCGGGCAACACACAAATGTTACTCACACCTGGTACGCCGTTACTTTCAATCAGCTTACCCCAAATATAATTCCCCGTTGGGCCGTATTCTGCCAGCAGAATGGAATTACCGGATGTAGACAGAGTATCGGTGCCCGGCCCCGGATCGGCATCGCAAAACTGTTCAAAATTACTGGCTACATAAATGTTACCTGCGGCATCTAACCCAAGCCCTCTTACATAGTTTACGCTTTGGCCAAATAAGGCCTTGGCAAAAATGTAATTGCCGGTGGTGCCACTGTATTTGGCAAAGTAAAGCGGAAAGCCAATCGCCTTAGATGCGAAACCAAGAGTGTCAACAGCGGCATCCGCGTTAAAGTCAACCTCACCCGAAATGCTACCGGTAACAATAATATCGTTATTGGCATCAAGCATTAAACGGTCAGCTGTGTTAGATGAGTTTATGTAAGTGGGGTGGCCGTAAGTATTTGCCCAAAGTAAGCCGCCATTAGTCGTGTACTTAGCAATAAAAAAATCGGTGCCGGCGCCAATCGATTGACGGAACCGCTCAGCTGTACTGGTATCGGGATCAAAATCAAGCACCGAACCTTCAAAGTTGCCGCATACATATATGTTGCCTGCAGCATCATTCACTATATCGTTTATAATCTCGCTGGCACCAGAGTGTAGTCCCTTTACCCATCCAAAGTTTCCGTTAGCATCGTATTTGGCTATAAAAATATCCGTATACAAACTACGGGGTAAGCTATCAACCCCGGGGCCGGGGTTAAAATCTTCGGCGCTGCCCTGGTACCAACCAGCCAGGTAAATGTTGTTAGCGTTGTCAATACTGATTTTAGGAAAACCGTAAGCAGAGATTGCTTTTGCCCAAATATAATTGCCGTTATTATCCAGCTTAATTAAAAGTAAACTAAGGCCGTTGGCAGTGCCAAAGGTATCGGTGCCTGCACCGGGGTTTAAGTCCTGCACTCCATCAAACCAACCGGTTATTACAGGCTCACCGGTATTGGTTAAGCGCATGTTTACTGCTATAGCCTCATTAGGCGCGTATGCATCATGTGTGCGCACTTGTTTGGCCCATTGCAAGCTTCCATTAGCGGCATATTTAGCAACAAACAAATCAGCATAAGCTCCTTGTGCGGTTAAGTTGCTTATACCTGTTCCGGGGTCAAAATCTATAGTGCCGGTAAAGTAACCAGCAATAAAAATATTGCCATTTGCATCAGTTGTAACTGTATTGCTGTTGTTTGTTATCGAGCCTGTGTTAGTGCCTGTTAAGCCGTTTACCCAGTTTAATGCCGGCTGCCCTATAGCCGTAAAGCAAAGTGTTATTGTAGCTAAAAGTGTAGCAAGTAGTTGTTTTTTCATATGTTGGTTTATGGGGTTTTAACTAATTGAATACTGCGGTAGGTGGAGCTATGTGCATCGTAAATCCGGGCTGTATAAAACCCGGGTGACCAACCGGATGTTTCAATTGCAAGGTGATTAGTTATAATCTGTGCTGTGTTAATTATTCGACCACTTATATCATATACCTCCAGTAAAAGGCTTGCATCTGTAGGTGCTGCATTATTCTTAATCTCTAATTTTTCTGTAAACGGGTTGGGGTATACCTGTAGGGTAAATGCATTGCTTTCTAAACTGGCTATTGAGGTTGCAACGGGTGTAAATACCGCCACATAATTATTCCCATCGGTATTTGTAAAATCTCCGGCGCAGTAAACCTTGCCATCAGTGCCGCAGGCCAGGGCAAATATTACATCATTGGCGTTTAGGTAGCTGCCGTTGGCGGTTAGTTCGCTCCAGCTAGTGCCGTTAAATTTGGCTACATACTTTTTCCCGTTGCTGTTTGTAAACTCTCCGCCTGCATAAATATTGCCTGCATTATCGGCTGCTATAGCCCAAATAATACCATTTGCCTGCAAAGCGTTGTTGCCTCCAAGTTCAGACCAATTGGCTCCATTCCACTTGGCTATATAGCGCTTACCGCTGCTATTGGTAAGCGACCCTGTGGCATATACATTACCTGCTGCATCGGTAGTAATGCGATAAATTGTTCCGTTCGCATTCAGGTTTCCCAGTTCGGTCCATTGCAGGCCGTTCCATTTGGATACATAGTAACTACCTGTGCCGTTAGTAAAGCTGCCTGCAGCATAAACATTTCCAAAGGTATCGGTGGCAATACTTTGTATGGAGTTATTAGCCATTAACCTGTTGCTGCCATTGCTTAGTTCGGTCCATTGTGTGCCGTCAAATTTTGCTATGTACTGTTCATTAAAACCATTGGTAAAATTGCCGGCAGCATAAATGTTCGAGAACTTATCGGAGCATAAAGAATTGATGGCTCCGTTAAACGAGGTATTTCCCGGCTTATAACAAGTGGCACCCACTTGTTGCATTACATAGTAACCGCCGGTACTATCGGTAAAATAGCCGGCAGCAAAAGCACCGTTATCAGTATGGGCCAGGGTATATATTTGGTTGTTTACATTGCACCAGTGGCGCCCCTTAACACCTCCGTAGCTTGCCAGGTAAGGACTGCTGGCATCGGTAAAGCTGCCGCCTGCAAAAACCTCTTGTTGGGGTGTAACTAATAGCGTGCTTATAGTACCTGCGGCATATAGTTTTGGGTAGCCCGCCGTGTATAGCTCATTCCACTGTGCCTTAAGGCTTAAACCTTGCAGTACAATGTAGCAGGTGCAAATAAAATTTAGATAGAATTTTCTCATAGTTTTTGGGTTACTGTAATAATTGTTGCGATGCAAATTTGGCATGTCTGAAAGCGGAAGGCAAAGCAAAAAATGCCGATTCTTAGGTTTTGGTTTTATATTGGCAGTATGGATATACTTTACGAGCTGATAGCTAACATGAGCATGGCCGAGAGGAGTTACTTTAAGCGTTATGCGGGTAAACTTACCGATGACTCGAGCACTAATTATATAAACTTGTTTGATGCCATAGCGGCGCAGAGCTATTACGATGAAAGCGCCCTAAAGAAAAAATTTGCCGGCCAAAAGTTTGTAAAGCAGTTTAGCGTAGCTAAAACTTATCTGTATAAAGCAATTATTAAATCGCTTAAAAACTTCAATGAAGAAGCCGACGCGCAGTGGCAACTTAGAGCGCTACAACAGGAGTTGGCCGTTCTGCTGGAAAAAGGACTGCACACACAGGCGAATAAGGTAATTGAGAAAGGGATAAAATTAAGTAACAGCTACGAGCTGTTTAACGAATTGGATAGCTTTTTAAATGCCCGTGTTTATTTAATGATGCATGGTTATTGCGCTGTAACCGATAAAAACAATGTAAATACCGTAATGGTTCAGCGCCGGCAGGTGGCCGCGCAAATGGATAATTTGCTGTTGTTTGAAAACCTTTACCAACAGCAACATCAATTAAATAAGGCTGTGTATCAGGTGCGCGATGGATCGCATTTAAAGCAATACGAGCTTATTTTTTCGCATGCGCTGCTGGGGTCAGAAAATAATGCGCTATCAGCCAGGGCGGCCTATTATTTTCATTTCATAAGAGTATTGCATTTTTCGGTTACCGACAAAAGAAAGGAGTTTTTTGCCGAGGCAAAGCAATTGGTTAAGGTATGTTTGAGGCATGCGCATTTTACGAAGTTTGATGTGCGTTCAACTATGAATGCCCTGAACCTGTTATTGGAATCGGCCTACTTTAATGCCGATTGGCCACAGATGAATAAAGCGCTACAGCAGCTTAAACAGCTTGCTGTAAAAACTGAGCGCGATAAAATTGCGCAGTTTATTTATTACTCGCGTTTTGGCCTTATTTATTTCGACCAAAAGAAAGATACAAAGGCAAAAGTTAAACTGATAGAAGAAGCTTGGGTAATGATGCAAAAGTATGAGCAAAAAATCCCCTACCATATACGCGTGAACGTGATTGTTACTTATGCCAGTGTCTTTTTAGAAATGGGCGAATACAGCAAAGCGCTGGATTGGATTGAGCTTTACCGGCAGGGCAAAAAACAGGATGAGGCGCGATTTGATTCGCAAAGCATTTTATTAATGATGCAGTTAATTGCCCACTACGAATTAAATAACCATTTGCTGGTAAAAAACATTGTACCCAACATTGCCCGCTTTATACGCAAAGTAGGTCAGCAGGGTAATTTCGAAAAGGCATTGCTCGCATTCTTCAACAAACTCACTTCATCTAAACTGGCCGCAGATAAAATTTTTGAAGAAACCCTGGCAGCGCTTAATGCGCTAAACACCGGCGATATTTTAAATCGCAACCGCACCATGCACGATATTTTTAAGGCTTTTATTGAAAGTAAAAAGGCAAAGAAGCCTTACCACAAGTGGCTGGCCCTGATGGGGGAATGAAAATTGCAGCAAATTGGGTTATAAGATATATGGCCGATTACAATTTTTTGACAATTTGGAAATTTGATGCTCCGCTGGAGAAAGTTTATGCTGTGGTATATGATACCGATACCTACCATTTATGGTGGCGGGGGCAAAGTAAAGTAGAGCGGCTTGCCGCCGGCGATGAATTAGGTGTGGGGGCAGTAAGACGGTTTCGTACACGTAGCGTGTTGCCATATACGCTTGATTATACAGGCACCGTTTTATCTGTCGACCCATACAAAAAAGTGGTAGGCACTGCAGTCGGGGAATTGGAAGGAACAGGCACCTGGTATTTCGATTATGACGGGCAAGTATCTACTGTAAAATATCACTGGGTAGTAAAAACAAACTCTTGGATGATGAATATGCTCACCCCTCTTATGCGCCCTGTATTTGAATGGAACCATAACGTAGTAATGCGCTGGGGTGGCGAAGGCCTGGCTAAATACATGGGTTGCAACTTTATTAAATAAAAAAAGGAAGCCTTGATGTAGCTTCCTTTTCCCTTAATACTTTAATGGCTTTATTTCATATTATGAAATACCTGTTGTACATCATCGTCTTCTTCCAGCTTTTCAATCAGCTTAATTACTTCATCTGCGCCAGCATCGTCCAATTCTTTAAAAAAGTCGGGTGTTTTATCATAGCCTGATTCAATTACCTCAATACCTTTGGTTTCAAGTGCTTTTGCCAGGTTGCCAAAATCGGTAAACTCGGCATAAGCAGTTACCAGCCCGTCTTCTTCGTTTATTTCTATAAGGCCTCCATCAATCAATTCAAACTCCAGTTCTTCTACATTAAAATTGCCTTTGTTGAATTTGAACATGGCCTTTTTCTTAAACATATACTCTACCGAACCCTGGGTGCCTATAGTGCCATGGTTTTTATTAAAAATAGTACGCAGGTTGGCAATGGTTCGGGTAGGGTTATCGGTGGCGGTATCTACTACTATCGCAACGCCATGTGCACCGTAACCTTCGTAGGTTATTTCCTCATAGCCCGCAGTATCTTTACTGCTGGCTTTTTTAATTGCGGCCTCTACCGTAGCTTTAGGCATGTTGGCTGCCTTTGCATTATTCATTAACGCCCTCAGCCTCGAATTGGTATCAGGGTCGGGGCCGCCTGCTTTTACGGCTATTGAAATATCTTTTCCTATGCGGGTAAAGGCCTTGGCCATTGCTCCCCATCTCTTAAACTTTCTTTCTTTTCTAAATTCGAACGCGCGACCCATATAATTTGTTTTTTAACTACTGCGAATATAAAAGCAAAAGTGGTAGAAGAAAGAGGGGGGGGGGAATTTTGTGGAATGCCGTTTCCATGGCCTAAAAGATATCAGTATGGCTCCGTTTTTTTCTACATTCGCTAATACACGTTTAAATAAAACACCTGCTATGAGCACCAATCCGTTTACCCCCGAACATGAATTGCTTCGCCAATCGTTCCGCCAGTTTGTTGAAACCGAAATTAAGCCCAACGTAAAATATTGGGAGGAGAACAAAATTTGCGAGCGCGAGGTATTTCGCAAAATGGGCGAGCAGGGCTTTTTCGGCGTTTCTTTTCCCGAAGAATATGGCGGAAGCGGTATGGATATGTGGAGCGCCGTAGTAATTAGCGAAGAACTTACGCAGGCCAACATTGGCGGGCTTAGCATGAGTTTGTATGCGCATACTTATTTGCCTTTACCTGTGGTGCTGGCTTTGGGTACCGAGGAGCAAAAACAGAATTATCTTATACCGGCGCTTAAGGGCCAAAAAGTAGCGGCTTTAGGTATTACCGAACCGGGTGCAGGCAGTGATGTAGGTGGCATAAAAACTACAGCTGAAGATAAAGGAGACCACTTTTTGGTAAACGGTGCCAAAATGTTTATTACCAATGGCACCATGGCCGATTTTATAGTGTTGGCGGTGCGCACCGGCGAAGGCCACACGCTTTCGTTATTGTTGTTTGATACGAACACCCCGGGGTTTTCGGCTAACCCCGTGCATAACAAATTGGGTATGCACAGCAGCGATACGGGCCAACTGTTTTTCGAAAACTGCAAGGTGCCTAAAAGCGCCCTGCTTGGCGAAAAAGATTTCGGTTTTTACTACATCATGAGCAACTTTCAGGAGGAGCGCTTAATAGCAGCTATTACCGGTACCGCCTCGGCACAGGCTGCCCTAAACAAGGCCAAAAAATATATGCTGGAGCGCGAGGCTTTTGGCCGGCCAATTGCGAAGTTCCAGGTATTGCGCCATAAAATAGCCCACATGGCTATTCTTACCGAGGCCTGTCGCTCTATGTCATATCGTGCCGTTGCTGAATATATTGAATTTGGCCCGGCAGCCTATAAAATAATTTCCATGGCTAAGGCCTATGTTTGCGAGGAATCGTTTAACGTAATTAACGAAGCCCTGCAAATACACGGAGGCTGGGGGTATATGGAGGATTATGGTATTGCCAGGTCTTTCCGTGATATAAGACTAATGACTATGGGAGCGGGAACCACCGAAATTATGCACGAAATTATAAGCAAAATAGAGATGGACGACGTAAAGCACGAAAAACAAATAAAGCACCGCGTATAGGTTAACTTTGTTAAGGTTTATTACGGTGGTTGCAGCAGGCAACTTTTAGCATTATTTTCAAGTCTTAATAATAAAAAAAATGGCTCAATCGGGAAGGTTTTTGTTGCTATTGCTGGCGTTTGGTTTGCTGCTCTCATCATGCAAAAAAGATGAACAGGGTAATTTTACGATGCAGGTAAAAGCTAAGTATGGCGACGCCGCTTTTGCCATACACGGAGCTAATATCGACCCACAGGGCCGCAGAGTGCAAATTGATAATTTAAAGTTTTACTTATCGCACGTTAAGCTCATTAAAACCGACAATACGGAAGTTGATTTAAAATCGGTGGCTTTATGCGATTTTAGCAACGCAGCCTCGCTAACCTTTAACATCGATAAACTGGAAGGAGATTTTAAAGGCATTAAGTTTTCGTGCGGCTTAGATTCCCTGCAAAATGAATCGGACCCTCTTACGTTTCCTGCCGGCGACCCTTTGAGCGGTGAAAATAATATGTACTGGAGTTGGTTAAAGTATCAGTTTCAGGTAGTAGAAGGGCGATGCGACACTACAACTACCGGCACCGGTAGCTTTAACTGGTTTTTGCGTTACCACATTGGTGGTAATTCATACTATCGCACTACTACCATAAACAAGAGTTTTTCGGTTTGCTGCAATAATAAAGCGACCGTAAACTTAGTGCTCGATGTAAAGAAGGTTTTTTACGGTGCCCAAACGCTGGATATAATCACCGAACCAGAAACACAATCCGGTGCTACGGATAACCCGGTGGTAGCTCCTAAATTTGTCGATAATTTTTCGCAGGCGTTTTCGATTGAATAAAGCGGATGAAAAAGTCGCTACTGTTTATTGCATTTGGCCTGGCAGTACTGCTTTTATTGCAAAATTGCAAGCCCGATAAAATTGAGCCGCCGGCCATACCAACCGATGCCGATAGCCTGTATGCCGGCACACCGTATAGTTTTGCAAGTATAAACCCTCCGTTGTTCCGCTTTCCTGCTATCCGCCACCCATATAAAGATTCGCTGACCTTAGAGGGCATAGAATTGGGCCGCCGGCTTTTTTACGATAAGCATCTTTCTATTACAGGCCAGCTTTCCTGCGCCAGTTGCCATAAACAGGAGTTTGCTTTTAGCGATGGAGGTAAGGCCAAAAGCACGAATGTATTAGGCCCTACAAGGCGTAATGCGCCTGCTATACAAAACCTGCTGTGGACCGATAAGCTGTTTTGGGATGGCCGTGCCAATACTTTATCGGCCCAGGCAAAGGATGCTTTTGCCGGCGAACAAAATATGGATGTGGCGGGTGCTGTTGGCTACCTAAAAAGCGATTCTACTTATACCCGGTTGTTTCGTAAGGCATTTGGCCGCCCCGGCGATATAACAGAAGGCAAAATTTATTTGGCCCTTCAACAGTTTATGATGACCCTTATCTCGTCTAACTCGCACTTTGATAAAGTGCAGCGCGGTCAGGAACAATTTACTGAGTCGGAGGCCAGGGGCTTGCAGTTGTTTACCAATCCCGACCGCGGCGATTGTACGCATTGCCATGTGTCGGATGGGGGAAGTTCGTTTTTAATGACCGATAATTTATTTAGAAATAACGGGTTGGATGAAGTGGGCGGCAGTAATGTTTACTCCGACAACGGCCGTGGTGACTTTACCGGGAATGTGAACGATAACGGCAAGTTTAAAGACCCTTCTTTACGAAACATAGCATTAACCGGCCCTTACATGCACGATGGCCGGCATGCCACTTTGGATGATGTATTGAATTTTTACAGCGATAGTGTAAAGAATTCGGGCACAGTAGATGTATTGATGTTTTCGAGTATTTACCTGCCCGATGGTAAGCGCCATTTTACGGAAGGAGAACACCAGGACCTGCTTAATTTTTTAAATGCGTTTACAGATACTACCTTTACGCATAATCAGGCATTTTCAAATCCATTTTAAACGCAGGGAATTTTTACTATGAAAAGATTTTTGTTGCTTATGTGTGCAGTTGTGCTGGCAGTAATATCCTTGCAAAACTGTAAGCACGAAGAGCCGGATGGTCCCCAAAATCCGGCCGACCCGGATAGTTTGTATACAGGGGTAAGATACAATTTTACCACTTTGAACCCGCCTCCGTTTCGTTTTCCGGTTATTAGCCACCCGTATAAAGATTCATTAACCCTCGAAGGAATCGAATTAGGCCGCAGGCTGTTTTACGATACGCGCCTTTCAAGCACCGGGCAACTTGCCTGCGCCAGCTGCCATAAGCAGGAGTTTGCTTTTAGTGATATGGGTAACGCAAAAAGCACCAACGTTTTCGGTCCCACAAAAAGAAATGCTTCGGCTATAGAGAACTTGCTTTGGGCTAGTCACAGTTTTTGGGATGGCCGGGTTAGCTCTATGGCCGATGCCGCCAAAGATGCTTTCCATGGCGAACAAAGCCTCGACCCGGTTGCTGCAGTAGCTTACCTTAAAACGGATTCAACGTATACCCGGCTTTTCCGCAAAGCATTTGGCAGGCCCGGCGATATTACCGAAGCAAAAATATACCTGGCATTGCAGGAGTTTATGATGACTATGATTTCGTACAACTCTCATTTTGATAAAGTGCAGCGCGGGCAAGAGCAATTTACAGCATCGGAGCAACGCGGGTTCGATTTGTTTTTAAGCCAGGATGCAGAGTGCGTGCACTGCCATACGGCAGGCAATAATCTTTTATTGGCGCCTGCTAATTTGTTTCAAAACAACGGTTTGCAAAAAGCAGCTACTGTAAACGATTTTGCCGATAAAGGGAGGGGAGAAGCTACTGGCAATGTAAATGATTATGGCAAGTTTAAAGTGCCTTCGCTGCGTAATGTAGCACTTAGCGCACCTTACATGCACGATGGGCGTTTTCAAACGCTTGAAGAGGTAATAGGCTTTTACAGCGACAGCGTTAAAACCCTTTCGCCTAATATAGATGGTTTTAACCTGGGCCTGCAGGTGCACCCCGATGGTAGATTTAATTTTGACGACCAGCAGAAAGAAGACCTGCTTAATTTTTTACGCACACTTACCGATACTACTTACACGCACAATCCGGCGTTAAGTAATCCATTTTAAATAGCCGGTTCCTGTTGGCTAAGGCAATGGAAACTGCCAAGCCCCCATATTAAATCAGTAGAGTCGAGCCCCACCACTTTTCTATCGGCAAAGCATTTTTGCAGTATATCTAATGCCCGCACATCGTTTTTGTCATCACGGAAGGTAGGCACAACTATGTATTTGTTGGCTATGTAAAAGTTAGCGTAAGATGCTGGTAGTCGCTGTCCGTCATATTCCACCGGTGCAGGCATTGGTAGTTCAACTATATTTAGCTGCTTGCCGTTTTCTAAGCGCATAGGTTTAAGCAGCTTTAAATTATCCTGCAACAACTCATAGTTTTCGTCACTCTTATTTTCTTCTACTACCGTTACTACCGTATCTTCATTTACAAAGCGTGTTATATCATCTATATGCCCATCGGTATCATCGCCTACTATGCCATCGCCTAACCAGAGTATGTTATTTACACCGTAATAGTCGGTTAGGTATTTTTCAATTTGCTGTTGGTTAAGGTGCGGGTTACGGTTTTTATTAAGCAGGCAGGCGGTAGTAGTAAGCAAAGTGCCTTTGCCATTAAATTCTACACTTCCGCCTTCCATTACTATACCCGGGTTAAATACCGGTAAATTCAGTTTGCCGCCAATAAGCGTGGGTATTACATCATCCAAATCGTACGGAGGATACTTGTCTCCCCAGGCATTATACCCCCAGTCTACAATTACCTTTTGCTTAGTGGAAGGGTTAATTAAAAACGCAGGGCCGTGGTCGCGGCACCAGGCATCGTTAGTAGGGTGAAAGTAAAACGTAACCGAATTTAAATTGCAGTTAGCAGCGGTAAGGTGCTTAATAGCAAATTGCTTCATCGTCTCATCTGCCACGTTAATACATACCTGTTGATCTTCGGCCACCAGTTTTATAAATTGTGCGTATACAGGGAATATGGTATTAATCTTTCCCGGCCAGCTGGCTTCTTTATGCGGCCAGCTAAGCCACATAGCACGCTGCGGTGCAAATTCTGCAGGGAAGTAAAATCCTAATTCCTTTGGTGTTTTCATTTCGGTGGTCTGCGGTCTATTGTCTGTTGTCATGCCTTTTATCCCTCGTCTATATAGCGTTTGGTAATAGGCTGATAGCTATCAATGCGGCGGTCGCGCATAAACGGCCAGTGGGTGCGGTAAAAATCGGTATCGTTGGTATCAATCTCAACTACTGTATTTTCTTCATTATCGTGGCTACCCAGATATAGCAATTTGCCAAGCGGATTAGCTACAAAGCTGCCGCCCCAAAACTTCATCAATCCATCTTGTTCCATACCAACCCGGTTAACGCTTACTACGTGCACGCCATTAGCAACCGCGTGCGAGCGCTGGATGGTTTGCCAGGCGTTGTATTGGTCTTTATTGGTTTCTTCATCCTGGCTGGTGGCCCAACCAATGGCTGTAGGGTAAAACAAAATTTCGGCACCCATCAGGCTGGTAATGCGCGATGCCTCGGGGTACCACTGGTCCCAGCAAATTAGCACACCTATTTTAGCGTATTTGGTTTCAAAAACCTTGTAACCCAAATCGCCGGGGGTAAAATAAAATTTCTCGAAATACGCGGGGTCATCCGGTATATGCATTTTGCGGTATTTGCCCAGGTAGGCGCCATCGGCATCCAGCACGGCGGTGGTATTGTGATAAATACCACTGGCGCGTTTTTCAAACAGCGAGGCTATTATCACCACGTTTAATTCTTTGGCGACGGCTGAAAGTGCTTCTGTACTTGGGCCGGGTATAGCTTCGGCTAGTTTAAAATTTTCGTAGTCTTCTACATCGCAAAAATACAGTGAGGTAAATAGTTCCTGCAGGCAAACAATCTGCGCTCCTTTTTTGGCGGCATCGCGTATCCCGGCTATAGCCTTGTCCATATTCGGCTGCCTTTCTTTAACGCAGCTCATTTGCACTAACCCTACTTTTACTTTGCTCATGCTTTTAAATTTCGCCGAAGGACCCCTTCGGGGAGCGCGAAAATAAACAATCATTTAGTTACATAAAACGGTAGGAAACAAAAAAGGGGCCTAAGCCCCTTTTTTGTCTTTTTTTATTACTGAACTATCAGTTTATGTGAGAGTGTTTTGCCGTTTGCATTTATAAGCAATATATATAACCCTGCCTGTATGTTTGGGGCCAACATTACAGTTTCGGTAATGGCACCCTCGCCGCGCAAATCGTTTGTTATTGTTTGCACCAATTGTCCACCCAAGGTGTAAATGCCTGCGGTTACGTTTTGTTGATTGTTAAGCGTATAGTAAAAAGTAAATTTATCGGTAACCGGGTTAGGATATACGCTAAGTGCCTTTGTGCTGGTAGCGACAGAACTAATACCCGATGGTACTACATATTCGGTAAACACCTGCGACCCGTTGTACACATAATCCAGCGAGTTGCGCCCATTGTTATTAGCCGCTACACCTGCAAAATAAAAGGTTACATTGCCGGTACCTGTTGCCGGTGCTTTCCAGGTAAAATTAAAGGTGTGCGAATCAACTGTTCCGGTGCCGCCATTACGTGCGTGGGTTATACTGCGACGCGAAACGCCGCTGATAGTAGCGGTTTTTATTACGGTGCCGGTGCCAACAGTTAAGGTACCTGCATTTGTATTGCTACTGGTTAAGGCTTCTAAGCCAAGTCCAAATAACGAATCGCCTGCCTGGCTTACGGTTAATTGCATGTTATAAACCTGGTCAGGCACATACTCGTTGTTTACAATGTTAGAGGTTAGGGCAACGGAACCGCTTCCGCTGTTTAGTGCGTAAGAACTATGGCAACCATTTACACAGGTTACTTCGCCCGGCGAGCCGGTTCTGCCGGCTATTCCGTTATCATCTTCAATTCCGCTGGTAAGTATAAATATTAAGGCTAGTGAAAAAATACTGAGTAAAATTCTCTTTTGCATAATTCATGGGTTGTTTTGATTAATACAAAACTACTCTCTTACCTGCAGCAAAAAATATTAATTGCGTGGGCTAAATAAGAGCAAAGCAAACTTGGTTTATTTGCCAAACCCATTGGAGAAATATGTTTTTTTATTGTATGGCTTTGGCAATGCCAAAAGCTGTACCGGCGGCTAAAGCGCCTATAATAGTTGTTTTAACAGCACCGGCTAATGGTGGTTGCCCGGTAGCCTTTGCTTTAAGGTAGCCAAAAATAAATAAGGCAACTAAGGTTACTGCTACCGATACAAGTAAGGCCTGCTGAATATCTTTTACTAAAAAATAAGGTGCCAGGGGAACCAAGCCCCCAACAATATAGGCTGCGCCGATATTAAAAGCGCTTTTGGCGGCTCGCTTTTCGTCAGGCTTTTCCAGCCCTAGTTCAAAGCGCATCATAAATTTCACCCACTTATCTTTATCTTTTGCCATTTCATCGGCTATAACTTTGCTGCTTTCTTTGCTAACGCCATATTCTTCCAACACTTCACGCACTTCCATCTTTTCTTTTTCCGGAAAGGCATCGGCTTCGTAATATTCTCTCTCCAGTTCCGATGCGTAATGGTCTATTTCGGTGCGGCCTGCCAAATAGCCCCCAAGCCCCATGGCAATACTGCCAGCTGCTATTTCGGCCAGCCCGGCTGTTACCACTATCGTGCCCGAATCAACGGCTCCGCTTAATCCTGCTGCCAAAGCAAACGGCACGGTAAGCCCATCGGCCATGCCTATTACAATATCTTTTACAAAAGCGGGGCTTTCAAAATGCTCTTCGTGGTGGTGGGGGGTAGTTGCCATTAGGCGCCGAATATCTTCATTTTTCGGGGTAAATAAATAAGGGTATTACTAACAAAAAGTTTAAACGGTTGTTATAGAGTTGAGGAATACAAATAGGAAAAGATGGTTTGGCCTGGAAAAAATGCTGAATCACCTTAAAATCAACTCAATAGAATCCATTCGTTTTATGCGGAAAGAGAGGGATTCGAACCCTCGTTAGCCTTGCGACTAAGACAGTTTTCGAGACTGTTCCATTCAACCACTCTGGCATCTTTCCTTGTCCGGTTGTGTTAGCTAAAAGACCAAAAGTATTAACAAAGGCCGCTTAGGGGCGCCAAATATAATAGAAAAGAACAGAAGCCACGGTATTCTAAAATGTAGAAAAGCCAGTATGTACGCCTAAAGGATAAATAGTGCTTATTTTTAGCGATGAGTAGTCAAAAAAACTATGCTCACAGCTTTAATAACCGCATTAATAACTGTAATTTGTTCCCTGAACATATACCAACCGCAACCCGTTGTATCATTATCATAAATTAGTCTTTTGTTTGTGTATTGTTTTTTGTTTTAGCACAAGTTATGCGCAGTATCCTCCATATTTTTTAATAGATGATGAAGCCGGCCTGCCTGCTAATCAGGTGTATAGTATTGCTCAGGATAAAAAAGGTTTTATCTGGATAGGCTGCGATGCGGGGCTTTATAAGTTTGATGGGATAAGGTATAAGGGCGTTGAATGCGCTACCCGGAAATCGAGGCCCGTAACAGGGCTTTGTTTTTCTTCATCGGGTAGGTTGTACTGCCACAACTTTCAGGGCCAGATTTTTTATAACGATGGCGATTCTTTGAAGGAGTTGAAGCATGCACTTAAGAGCATTCCTAATATAGCTGCCGATAAAACAGGCAATGTGTGGGTAAACCATGAGCAAGGCATTAGTGCTTATAATGAACGCAACGGCCAATGGAAATTATACAATCAATTCGCACCCGCACAGGTAGAAAGTAACCTGCTGTTTACTAAATCGGTAAGGGTGAATCATCGAGATGAAGCCCGGTTTGTATGTGTTTCAGGCATTGGCGTGATACATACAAGAGGGTTGCAGATTAGAGCGGATAAGGATTTTTCAATTTATCCATCGGGCATATTTGTACTTGAATGTTATAAAGACGATACCTGGATTTTTTCGAGCGGTGAAACATTTTTTTACAGAGAGCATCAGGATAAGGTGGTTAAAAATAGCAGCAACAGGTTGCTGCAGGTATTAATGAGCCGGAAGGTAACAAACGCGCGGGCATTAGCTGATGGAACGTTGTGGATTGCTACTTATAAAGGCATGATACAGTATAGCCCGGCAACAGATTCGGTGCGGTTACTGTACCCAGACCTTGCGTTTTCTGATTGTCTGCTCGACCGGGAAGGTAATTATTGGTTCGCCACTTTACAGTCAGGTATTATCCGTGTGCCTAATCTTAATTTTGCATTGTGGAATAGTAGAAACAGGCTACTACCTGCCGATAAGCTGACCAAAGTAGCCGGCGATAACGGGCAAATTTATTTTGCAACGATAGATGGCTACGTTGGGCACCTTAGTAGTTTAAACAATGATTTGCATGTGACCCATACCGGCAACAACGCCGATGTGCAATGCCTGCGCTATATACCCGCCGATAGTAAGTTGTACTTTTATTTAAAAGGAGCGCTATATGTGTTTAAGGATGGCAAATCAACACTTATACAGGCAAACCTGCCACCGGTAAAAGATTTGGCTAAAATAAAGGGCGGGTATGTATTAGCAAGTTCTTTCGGAAGCTATATATACAATCTGAAGCAACCGCAGAGCCAGTATCAGATTACTAACAGCTGGTCGCGCGAAATAGTATTTGATTCGGTTGCTAATAAGCTTTGGCTGGCTACAAATAATGGGATAGAAAGCTTTGAATACAAGGGCGGAAATTGGGTGGCAAGCGATACTCTACTAGCAGGTGTACAAGTAATATCCGTTAGCTACGATGCGTCTTCAAAAAAAATGTATGCACTAACTTATGAGGGGAGAATTTATGCAGCTAAGGCAGGAAACACCATCGAAAAAGTGTGCTCTCTTACTGCAGATGTTACCGGCACTAAGATTTTGTGTAATAAAGGTACCCTGTATATAACCACCAACAGGAGCCTTTGGGTATATGATTTAGCTAAACATAGTTGGCTTGTAGTAGCACAGGCAGATGGGCTTGCCTCAAACAACATACAGGATATTTATATTGCAGATGATGTTATATGGCTGGCCACTGGTAAAGGGCTGCAAAAATTACCGCAGGTAATAAATACGGTAAGCGCGCCTGCCCTGCTATATGTAAAAAAGGTAACTGTAGGAGATGTGGTGGTGAAAGATATAGAGCATTTGGAATTAAAATACAATCAGGCTCTTGACATGGAACCTGAGGCAAGCATTTACAGCAGCGGAGCCGGTTTTAAATACGCTTATCGTTTTGTTGGCTCTGATAGCGGCTGGAATTACTTACCGGGTAACATCGAGCGGTTCTCAATCCCTTCCTTGCCCACAGGTAGCTTTGCAATCGAACTAAAAGCAGTAAGCCACAATGGCATAAGCTCAGGTAATGTAGTCCGTATTGCAGGTTATGTAAACCCTCCTTTCTGGAGAAGTACGTGGTTTTATGCCTTATCGGTGGTTCTGCTATTTGGGTTGGCTTTTATAGTTTTTAGGAAAAGAGTGACCGTGTTGCGCAGAGCACAGGAAAAAGAGATAGAGCGGCTAAACCTGGAAAATGAATTGCGGCTTACACAACAAACAGCACTGAAGGCGCAAATGAATCCGCACTTTATTTTCAATGTGCTTAATTCTATTAAAGGGTATATCTATAAAAACGATAAGCAGCGGGCCTCTAAATACCTGACGGATTTTTCGGAATTGGTGCGCAATGTGCTTGACATGAGTAGCCTGCAGTATGTAAGTATAGCAGATGAACTAAAGCTGCTGAAACTGTATATAGAGCTGGAGGCTATGATGTTACCTTCAGATTTTTCTTACACTATAAAAATATCCGATGAAGATCAGGTTAATGATTGTGAGATACCTGCACTAATTTTGCAGCCCTTTGTAGAGAATGCTTTCAAGCATGGCTTGCGGCATAAAACCGGCGCTAAACACCTGGAGCTTACGGTAGTTGCCAAAAATGAAAAGACGATATTAATTACAATAACCGATAACGGTATAGGCAGAAGTGGAGCGCAGCAGATAATGCAACATAATGAAACCAATCATCAATCATTTGCTACCGGTGCTATTGAAAAAAGAGTAGCATTAATTAACCGCGAAGGGAAACAACACATAGAAGTAAATATTAAAGACTTGCAGGATGAGGCCGGTAACTCTGATGGCACTTGTGTAACGGTTAAAATTACTTTTAAATGAGCGATGAGAAAATGATAAAGGCAGTTATTGTAGACGATGCCTATCAGGCGAGGGAACTGCTCCGGCTAATGCTGCGTGAACTGGCACCCGATGTGCAGTTGCTGGGCGAGGGAGCAAACGTGCCTCAGGCCATTGAGCTGATACGGCAGCACCGACCGGATGTGGTATTTCTGGATATTGAGATGCCCGGGAAAAGCGGGTTGCAGCTGGTAGATGAAATCTCGAAAGAAGATATGAAGTACGAGATAATATTTACTACCGCCTACAATCAATATGCTATTCGTGCTTTCCGCTTATCCGCTGTAGATTATCTTTTAAAGCCGATAGATGAAAGGCATCTGCTGGAAGCGGTTGAGAAAGTGCGAAAATCAAAAAGTGCATTGCAAAGCGAACAGCGGCTGCAGGCGCTCCAACAAAATTTAACTGCCGGAACCGAAGCAACAGTGAATATACCCACACTTAACGGGTATTTGTTTTTACCTGCCAATGATATTTTTTATATAAAAGCAGACGGAGCCTACACACATGTTTTTGCACAGGGCCGGCCATCAATTACGGTGTCTAAGAATTTAAAATATTTCGAAGGCATGCTCGATGGCCAGCCTCAGTTTGTAAGGGTACACAGGTCGTACCTGATAAACATGAAACACATAAAGAAATACGACAGGGCAGAACGGGGTTCCGTAACTATGAGCGACGAAACAGTTATTGATGTGGCGCGGGAAAGGAGAGGCGTGTTGTTCTCTGCTCTCGGTATATAAAGCGAAGTGCCACCGTGTAACCGGTGGCACTTCGCTTTATTTAGGAATAGCTATAGTATTAGTAAGTTGTTTCGCCTTGCCAGTCATCTACAAAGTGGCTGCTTACTACCTTGCCATTGGAATTCAGCAGGTATAGCATAACGCCTCCCTGCGATAAGTTATCTTCACATTTCCATTCTCCGGTTTCAGGATTATAGTAGCTAAGGCAACCAAAGGTTGCTCTCCACACGGCTACACCTATATTTCGGTTGAACATAACCGGCGTTAAAGTGCCTGGTGCAGGTGGAGCGGGTGGTGCTGAGCCTTCGCCCGGGTTAAACCTAACGCGCACTACGGCCGCAACTTTAACTGTTTGCGCAGGGTCGCCACTTATTGCTAACTGAACGTTTACACTACCATTATTTTTTACGTTGATAATTAGTTTTTCTGGTTCAGGGTTTTGTATCACCGTTCTGCCACCAGGTAAAACCATATGCTGTTCAACTTCAGTAAAGTTGAGCGGTTTGCCTAATACAATTGCAGAGTTGGTAATTATGCTAAGGTCTATCTTAACTAATTGGTAGTCAAATTTTTCATCTGTAGAGAAAGGGTCACTCAAAAAAACCGCATAGCCATTTTCATTTTCTTTTCTAAAACTAAGTTGGTCTTTAGCAAATACAATTTTATCTAAATCAATATTGTTAGGGTCTTGTTTACTTAGTCCCGCTTTTACGATTGCTTCCGCAGGTACATCTACATATACCGGTGTTCCGTTCACATCCACAGCAATAGAATCTACTTTAATTACCAGGCGGTAAGTGTTTATGGTATTATTCACCGGGCGTATTACAATTTTCATATTGGTTTTACGAAAACTGTTGTCGCGCGAGCCATCATTTGTATCAGCATAAGTATCGGCAAATGGTGTTGCCACGCTATCCTTTTCAGGTACTTCGTTTACTTTGCTACAACCCGCAAACAAAAAGGTGGCTGTTAAAAGGGTAAAAGCTAATTTCTTCATCAGATATGTTTTAGTTGATGCTAAGATCTGCCTGTATGGCCGACAGGTCAAATTCGTTTTGTAAACTGCACATTTGACTTTATAAATCGAAAAGGTGTGACTTTAGTTGGGGCCATTAGTGCTGCGTTTTGTCGTAAACAGCATACTGTGAAGGGTATTTGTAAAATAGGAGTTGGTTTGTGTCGATTTATGGCCTCACGTCTTAACCTTTTTATTAGACAGCTTTTTCTTCCAAACAAGAGAAAAGACGTATTTGAGATGTAACTAATCCGCTAATTATCAGTATGCTGTTAAAATATTGGTGTTTAACTATTTTTTGGAAAGATTTTTGGATGTATAGCCTTTAAGGCAGATAAAAAAAGACTGCGCCTTGTATGTGTTTTTTTTATATTTGGGGAAGGCGCAAGTTGACACACAACGAACTTTTTGTATTTCCCGGTTTTTAAGAAGAGAGTAAGAAAAGTTTATCAGAGAATCTATTTTTTAAGAAAAGGTTTTAAGCAGTACGGGCAAATAATAAAGTAGTAAAACTAATCTCAACCACATACATGTATCAGCAATACCTTGTTCGCGTGTTCTTAATTCTGTTCTCAGTAGGGTGTATTAATGTTGCCAACGCACAGAACGGTGTAAAAATTGCCGCTACAGCCGGCACAGCTGATCCTTCAGCTATGCTCGACATTACTTCCAGCAACAAAGGCTTGCTTTTTCCGCGTGTTACTTTAACCAGCCTTACCGACAATGCAACGCCCGTAAACAATCCCGCTACGGGTTTAGTAGTTTATAATTTAGGCTCGGTGGGTGTGCCCGCTACTGGTATTTATTTTTGGAATGGCTCATCGTGGGTACTGTTAAGCAGTGGGGGGCTTTCTGGCTCGGGCACTACAAATCAGGTATCTAAATGGACAGCGAGTAATGCCCTGGGAAACTCAAACATAACTGATAATGGCACCAATATAGGCATAGGTGCTACCTCGCCAAATGCAAAGCTTACTGTAGGCACAGCACTTTCGGGCTCGGCGCTAAGTACTACTTTGGTTACTAATGCGGGTTCTTTGGGCGGTACTGCCGGCAACCTGCTCAATCTGGCCAATTTTGGTTTTGCGGCTAATACAAACAACACCAGCCTGGGAATAAAAGCACTGCGCGCATCTAATGGCACCGATTGGACTACATCATCTATTGGTTTACTTTTTGATGTAGACAATACATCGCCGGTAAACAATGCGCAAATCTGGCTTTCATCGGCAGGCAATGTGGGTATAGGCACCAGCGCCCCTACAGCCAAGCTGCACATAGGCGGCACATCGGGCACCGATGGCCTTAGGTTTCCCGATGGCTCGCTGCAAAAATTTGCATCTACCTTAGTAGGTTCTTATTTTGCCATTACACCCGCTACCATTCAAAACATAACCAGCATAACCCCGGTTGAAATAACTGGCTTATCAATAACTATTACGCCTAAATCGGCCAGTAGCAAATTTTTAATTATGGCAGTAGTAAACGGTACGCTTAGCTACGTGGTTAGTACTGTTATATACCGCAACGGCGCAAACATTCTATCGCATGGCGCCAATAGTAATGAACCGGGCTCCTTAGCTACTTTTTACGAAGGTGGGGCCAATAACGATATAATGCGCCAGCAATTTGTGAATTATATGGATGCGCCTAATACTACAGCACCTGTTACTTATAGCATAAGGCATACCTCTGGCTGGGCCGGGGGCGCTGTGCTTACCCAGGTAAATAGCCGCAACAGCAACGATATGATGTCACCTTCTACTTTAACTATTTTAGAATTTGCTCAATAACAAACTGCCTTAAATAACAGCATGAAAAAAATCTACCACTCATCTCTTTGCTTTTTGGTTGCTATGTTTTTGTGTATGCCATGGCAAATAGCAAGCGCTCAAAATGGTGTAAAAATTGCAGCCACAGCCGGCACCGCCGACCCTTCGGCTATGTTGGATATTACATCCACCAACAAGGGATTGCTTTTTCCGCGTGTTACCCTAACCGGTTTAACTGATAATACTACACCGGTAAATAACCCGGCTACCGGTTTGGTGGTTTATAACTTAGGCTCGGTAGGCGTACCGGCTACCGGTATTTATTTTTGGAATGGTTCCTCATGGGTACTATTAAGCAGTGGTGGCCTTTCAGGTTCAGGCACCACCAATCAGGTAACTAAATGGACAGCCAGCAATGCGGTAGGCAACTCGGTAATTACCGACGATGGAACTAACGTAGGAATAGGAGCTACTTCCCCGGGTTCTAAACTAGAGATAAACGCCGGTGCTAACAATGGCTTGCGAATTAATAACGGCACAGTAAATGGGGTGGTTTTTAATACCGCCAATACATCTATGACCATTGGAACAGTATCTAACCATCCTTTAAGTTTGTATACCAATAATGCGCAACGTGTAACTGTCGATCAAACCGGTAATGTGCAGGTTAACACGTTGGCCGGCAGCGGTTATCGTATGGTATATGCAAGTGCAAATGGTACATTAGCCACAGCTTTTCCAACAGTAACAGTTTTTAACTATACCGGTGCCGATCAATCATACACAGTACCTGCGGGTGTAACTTCAATAACCGTAAAAATGTGGGGTGCCGGTGGTGGTGGTGGATACTTTGGTGGTTGGGCCGCTGGCTTTTCAGGCGGTGCAGGTGGATTTACGCAGGGTGTAATTGCGGTAACCGGAGGCCAGGTGCTTACAGTAATGGTTGGCGGCGGCGGGCTGGGGGGTAACACAGCCAATAATGCTAATAGTTATGGTGGTGGCTCAAGAAGTTGTAACGGCGGTACCGATTGCCGTTATGGCGGGCAGGGTGGGGGCCGCTCGGCAATAAGAGTAGGCGGTGTCGATATTTTAACTGCCGGTGGTGGTGGTGGTGGTGGGGCCAGTAGAAATGCATCGTTAGCCAGTTATGGTGGAGCAGGAGGCGGCATTGTGGGGCAGGATGGAAGTAACGACCAGTATAATTACGGGCATGGCATGGGCGGAAGCCAAATTGCAGGCGGTTCAGGTAGTACTGCCTGTACAAATAACGGATTTGCAGGTTCACAATATTTGGGCGGCCTAAATGCCTCGCAGGCATATGGCGGTAGTGGTGGCGGTGGCTGGTACGGCGGTGGTGGTGGCGGCTATTTAGAGTCTAACACGATGGCCGGCGGGGGCGGTGGTTCAGGGTATATAAGTGGTGCTGGAGTGTCAAGCGCATTTACTATGCAGGGCGATTATATGCAACCACCAAAAATGGATGATGTTAATTATGCTGCTGGTATAGGTTATGGTGGTTTTTCACGCCTTACCTCAGTGCCGTTGCAAGGTGGGCATGGCAGGGTAGTCATTATCCAAAACTAAGATCAACACTTAGGTTACAAAACCGGTTAGAATAACTGTTTAGAATTTATTGCGATAAAAATTTCAGCGTATGCAAAAGTGTAATTACTCCATCGCCGGCAAACCGGCCAAACATATCATCAACCTTGCTGTGTTGGCAATGTTTTTATTATGCACCAGGTTGGCCAGTGCCCAGTGCGAAGTAACCATTGATGGCAGTGGGGGTAACGATGCAGTAATTTCAGTGGGCTCGGGCGCCTTTTTTGGTACCGAAGGAAATATCACTTTTCAGAACGGCACCGCTGGTATAGATAACCAGGGCACGGTAGAGGTAAAAGGAAACTGGACACAAAATGCCGCCAGTGGCGGTTTGCTAAATGCCGGTACCGGTATAGTGATTTTAGATGGCGCTAACCAAACAGTTGGGGGCAGCATATCTACTACATTTAGTAGCCTTACGCTGGGAGGTACAGGTATAAAAACACTGGGCATATCGGCAACGGTAACCGGCACGCTTAACCTGACCGACCGCGAATTGGCTACCGGTACCAATATACTTACTATAACTACTACCGGTACTATTATTAACACCAGTGGTTTTGTTAGCAGCCTTTCGGGTGGCTACCTTGCGCGCAATACTAATTCAACCGGTACTTATTTCTTTCCGGTTGGGGGGCCAAATGGTGGCCTTTTCCGCCCTATGGAAATTTCGCCGGCTACTACAACTTCCAATACCTTTAACGTAAGATTTGTGCCGAATAACCCAACTGTAGATGGCTACACGGCTACTACAACCGATGGTACCATTTGCTCGGCGAACCCGGCTTTTTATCACCAGGTTACACAATCAGGAGCGACGGCTGCTATTATGACCATGTATTACAGCAGTGCTATTGACGGAAGTTTAACCCGAATGGCTCACTGGCAAAGCTCTCAATGGGCTAATATGACTCCGTATAGTTTCCCCGCTTCACCTTACAGCGGCGTAACTAACGGAGTTTCTGTTTCGGGCTGGAACAATTTTTCGTCTCCCGCATTTGCTCTCGCCATTCCTGTAACGCCACTTCCACCTGTAGCTGCGGCAGCTACGTCGGTTGCCTGTAATTCGTTTACCGCTAACTGGGCACCGGCTACAGATGCCAATCATTTAGCGGCCGACATTTTGAAATACTATTTAGATGTTGCTACTGATGCCGCTTTTACATCTATAGTAAGCGGTTATAACGGCCTGGATGTGGGTAATGTAACCACATGGAATGTTACGGGGCTTAGCACAGGAACCAATTATTATTACAGGCTAAGGGCTATGAACTCGTGCGGCACAAGTAGCACCCCTTATACTGTAACCGGTCCGGTTCAAACCGTTACGGCATCGGTTGCCCCTACGTCTTTATCAGCGGCAAATACTCCACCGGTATGCCCGGGTTACAGTACTACCCTTACGCAATCGGGCGGTAGCCTTGGCACCGGTACTTCTTGGAAATGGTATTCTAATAGTAGCTATACTACCCTGGTGGGTACAGGTAGCGGAGCAAATGCAAGCCTGGTAGTTACGCCGGCTGTAACTACTACTTATTACTTAAGAATAGAAGGTGGTACTTTTCCGTGTACAGCTAATCTTACCGGCCCTGCCGGTGGGGTAACTGTAACCGTAACAGTTATACCAACTGTAGCTCCGCTTACCGGCAACCAAACAATAACCTGTGGCGGAACTACTGTGTTTTCAAATGCACCAACCGGTGGAACTATTACTACTGCCGGAGGCTATCGTATCCATTCATTTTTATCATCCGGCACGTTCGTAGTTCCATCAAGTTTTTTAGGCACTGTTGATGTATTAGTAGTTGGCGGCGGCGGCGGCGGTGGTGCAGATATGGGGGGCGGTGGAGGTGGCGGCGGCGTGCTTTATAATACCAACTTTGCTGTAACACCGGGCACCAGTATACCGGTAACGGTGGGTGCCGGTGGCGCCGGTGCTGCCAATGGCAATAATGTTGCCCGCGGTACTAACGGAAGTCCTTCCACATTTAGTTCAATAACCGCTCTTGGTGGTGGTGGTGGTGCTTCAAGGCACGACGGTAATAATAACCCGGCAGGTACCGGTTCGGGTGTTGTTGGTTCGGGTGGCGGTTGTTCAGGTGCCGGAAACATGACCAGCGGATATGGAGGTGCCCCTGGAGTAGGCACACCCGGACAGGGAAATAATGGTGGTGGAAGTGCCGCTCCCTACACCTGGTATCCTGGTGGTGGTGGCGGCGCAGGCAGTGCAGGAACCTCGGCACCGGCAAATGGCGGTGCTGGCGTTGCTAATGCAATTTTAGGAACAACATATTATTGGGGTGCCGGTGGGGGCGGAGCAGGATATACAAATATTGCCGGTAACGGTGGTATTGGCGGTGGCGGTGGCGGTGCGCCAAAGGTAAGTGGTGGTGGTTTAGCCGGTACCGGTGGTTTAAATGCTGGCACCGATGGTGCGGTAGGTATACTTGGCCAGCAAACCAATGTGCCGGGTGGTAACGGAGCAGAAAACACCGGTAGTGGTGGTGGTGGTGGTTCGCACTATAACAATGGTAACCACGGCGGAGCCGGTGGTTCGGGTATAGTGATTGTTCGTTACCCCGATGTTACAAACGGCGTTTGGAGCAGTAGTAATACTGCCGTAGCAACCGTTAATTCTTCGGGCGTTGTTACGGGCGTAGGTGCCGGTACAGCTACTATAAGCTTTGCTCTTTTAACCGGCGGTTGCACAAGCACTGTAGTAACGCGCGATGTAACTGTAAACGTGCCAACCCTGGCACCTATTACCGGTAATACAACTATTTGTGCTGGCACAAGTTCAAATTTAGTTAGTAGTTCGCCTTATGCTACCGGTGGCAATGTAAGTGTAGTGGGTGGATACCGTATTCATACATTTACTTCAAGCAGTAGTTTATCGGTTACCAGGGGCGGTAATATGGAAGTATTGGTAGTAGCAGGTGGTGGTGGTGGTGGAACCAACATGGGCGGCGGCGGTGGTGGCGGTGGCGTAATTGCTATTCCTTCGTTTCCGGTGGCAGCAGGTACCATTGCTGTAACAGTAGGGGCGGGAGGGGCCGGTGCACCGGCAGGTACATGTAGTACTTCACCATGCCATCCAACAGTTCCGGGTAACAATGGAGGTAATTCAATATTCGGTTCATTAACTGCTATAGGTGGTGGCGCCGGTGGATATTCTTATAATAGTTTGGGTACTTCGGCAGGTGTTTCCGGTGGCTCGGGTGGAGGCGCAAGCGGATATAACGATAATAGCCAGGCTATTGGTGTTATAAAAGGCGGTAGTGGAACTCCCGGACAGGGTTATCAGGGCGGCTACCAGGGCAATGCGTATTACTCTGGTGGTGGCGGTGGTGCCGGTGGTCCGGGCAGTAATGGCAATGGCCAGCCTAATGGAGGGCCCGGTGTTCTTAATTCTATTCTTGGCACTCCTTATTATTGGGGTGGCGGTGGCGGCGGCGCTGCATATACACTTGCTACAGGTGGTAATGGAGGCATTGGCGGCGGGGGTGGTGGTGCTGTGGGCACTACCACCGGCGGTGCGGGCTTAAATAACGGTAGTGCGGGTGGTGGCGGTTGCAGTACTTGCTGGGCAAATACACCTGGCGGTAACGGCGGTGCCAATACCGGTGGCGGCGGTGGCGGTGGTGCGCACTATTATAGCAATAATAAAGGCGGCAATGGTGGTTCGGGTATAGTTGTAGTTAAGTATTTCGACGGCGCTGATGGTGTGTGGAGCAGCAGTAACACCAGTGTAGCTACTATCGATCCTTCAACCGGTGTTGTTACGGGCGTTGCAGCAGGCACATCAACTATAACGTATACTGTTACAATAGGCAGCTGTTCAGCATCCCAGTCAACTGTAGTTACAGTAAATAATACTGCGGCACCAAGTGCATCGGCCAGCCCGGCTTCGGTTTGTCCGGGTGGTACATCTAACTTAAATGGGGTATCGGCAGGTAATACTATCAATTGGTATACCGCATCAAGCGGAGGTACTAAATTGGGTACCACAGCGAGCGGTGCAAATTTTCCGGTTACACCATCAGGCACTACTACTTATTATGCCGAGGCCGCTTCTAATCAAACAGGCTCTCAAACTTTCAGTAGCACAGGTGCAGTTCAAACCTTTATTGTACCTGCAGGTATTACGAGCGTTACCATCGATGCTTACGGAGCACAAGGCACAACCGCTAGCTGCGCTGGTGGTTTAGGAGGCCGCTCTCAGGGTACTTTAGCTGTTACACCAGGCCAAACACTTTTAGTGTATGTAGGCAGTCAAAGTGGCTTTAATGGAGGAGGAACCGGTGGGTGTTTAGCTAACTGTGGTGGTAATGGCGGTGGTGCTTCGGATATACGTGTAGGTGGCAGTGCATTAGCAAACAGAGTTATTGTAGCCGGTGGCGGTGGCGGCGGCGGTGGACCAGCGACTAGCTGGAATTGCGGAGTAGGCGGAGTTGGAGGAGGACTAACCGGAGGAAACGGAACCGGTAGCAGTTCAAATTTAGGTATAGGTTTGGGTGGCACTCAGTCTGCCGGCGGTACTACCAGCAACGGAGGTTGTGGTAACGGCATTAGCAGTAATGGCTCCTTAGGCCAGGGTGGCGCTGCTGTAAATGCCAGCAGTTGGAGCGCAGGCGGAGCAGGCGGTGGCGGTGGTGGTTATTATGGTGGTGGTGCCGGTAGTTATTGCGGCGATGGCGGCGGTGGTGGCGGTGGCTCATCTTACATAGGCGGCGTAACAGGCGGTTCAACAATACAAGGCGTACGCACCGGTAACGGGCAAGTAATTATTTCATGGAATGGCGATGCGTGTTTATCAACCCGTACTCCGGTTGTTGTTACAACCAATCCGGTTCCGCCAACACCATCTGCAGTAACGGCTTCGCCGGCTGGCGTTTGCCAGGGCGGTGCCATTACACTTACGGCCACCTCGGCAGGTAGCACAGCCATTAACTGGTATGCGGCTTCTTCGGGAGGCTCTGTTTTGGCGACATCTACCAGCGGTGTTGGTGTAAGCTATACTCCACCAGCTTCGGGTACGTTTACTTATTATGCCGAAGCAGTTAACTCGGTGCCATGCCCTAGTGTATCACGTACAGCCACTTCTGCTGTAACGGTTACTGCTATTCCTGCAGCGCCAACTCCGGTAACAGCTTCGCCCTCTATAGTGTGCGCAAATGCAACATCAAATCTTAATGCTACATCGGCAGGTAACAGCATACGGTGGTATACAGCTTCCAGCGGAGGCTCGCCGATTGGCACATCTGCCAGCGGAGCGAATTTTGCAGTTAATCCATCTACAACAACTATTTATTATGCCGAAACTTTTGCAGCCGGTTTATGCGCAAGTCTTTCGCGAACTGCTGTAACTGTTACTGTACATCCTATACCGGCACCAACTGCGGTAACGGTGGCTCCTACTACTATATGTGCAGGCAATACGGTAAGTTTAACCGCATCGGGCTTAGTGCCCGGCGGGCAAGGCAGCAACACCTCTGGTGTGCTATCGCTAAACGGGGCAAGTTATGTTGACGTAGCGGCTAATGCAGCACAACAGGTGGCTGCCAATACCGATTTTACTTATGAAATGTGGGTTAACCCTACCTCTTTTGCTGCGGGTAATAATACTTATTTCGAAAACGGGCAATGGAGTGGTCAAACAGTGTTGTTCCGGCAAGATAATGCTTCCTCTATAAACTTATATGTAAACGGTGTGGCACTGGGTGCTATAGCTTATGCTCCCACGCTAGGTACGTGGACGCATTTAGCATTAGTAAGATCCGGTGGGGCATCAGGTATTATTACTTTATACGCCAACGGAATAAGTGTGGGCAATTTTACTGCATACGCAGCGGCCATAAATCCTACCGTGCTAATGCGCATAGGCAGTTCGGTTCACACTACCGGTCAGCTTTTTAACGGATATATTGATGAGTTTAGATTTTGGAAAGGTGTTGCTCTTCCTGTAGCTACCATGAATAGCTGGAGAAGTTTAGAGTTAAACAGCAGCCACCCCAACTGGGCTAACTTAAGTTTTGAATATAAATTTAATGGTAGCTATGCCAACGCCCAGGGCGGTTCGCCAACCGGTACTCCGGTAGGGGCACCAACTTTTGCAGCAGCTAACTATTATACCTATACATGGGCTGGTGATAATGCCCCGGCTGGCAGCACCAACGAGGTGCAGACCTGTATACCAGTAACCGGTGGTACTTATACTGTGGTTGCAAGCAGAGTCTGCCTTAACAGCAGCCCTGCCAGTGCACCAACGGCCTCGGTTACTGTAAATACAAGACCTGCTGCCCCTACGGCAGTTACCAGCACGCCATCATCATTCTGTATAGTGGCAAATACTATTCAGTTAAATGCAACGGCGGCAGGTTCTACCATTTATTGGTATACGGTATCAACCGGCGGAAGCAGTTTTGCAACATCGGCAAGCGGAGCTAATCTTTCGGTATCGCCTACTGCAACAACAACTTATTATGCCGAGGCTGTAAGCATATCTAACGGTTGTGCCAGCCTTACCCGCACACCGGTTACTGTTACTATGAATCCTACACCGGTTACTCCATCACCTATTACAGGTGTAACACAGGTTTGTGTAGGCAGCACCACTACCTTAGCGAGTAGCCCTTTTGCAACGGGGGGTAATGTTAGCGTAGTTAACGGCTATCGTATTCATACCTTTTTATCCAGCGGGTCAATTAATATTACCCAACCGGGTAATGCAGAGGTGCTGGTAGTAGCGGGCGGTGGCGGTGGTGGAACAGATATGGGCGGCGGCGGCGGTGGCGGTGGTGTGGTTTACAATCCATCCATATCATTGTCAGCGGGTAGTATGTCGGTTACGGTTGGTAACGGAGGCGCAGGTGCTCCGGCCGGTATACCATCTGGCGGCTTAGGTTCAGGTCCACATCCTTCGGTGCCGGGTGGTAACGGAGGTAACTCGGTGTTTGGTTCAATTACAGCATTGGGGGGTGGCCGCGGCGGTATGACGCAGAGTGCTTTTAGTCTTCAGGCAGGTGCTGCCGGCGGCTCGGGCGGTGGCGCATCGGGTTATAACAATTTGAACGTGGCTGGCGGCACCGTTTTAGGCGGAGCCGGCACATCGGGCCAGGGCTTTAGGGGCGGCTGGATGGGCACTCAATATTATTCTGGCGGTGGCGGTGGTGCAGGCGGTGCCGGTGGCGATGGTAACTATGCTGCCAATGGCGGTCAGGGTGTGCTTAACGCTATATTAGGTACCCCTTACTATTGGGGCGGCGGCGGCGGCGGAGCTGGCTATTCTATTTGCGGAGGTAATGGTGGCGCCGGTGGCGGTGGTGGTGGCGCTATTTGCGCAACTACCGGTGGCTCGGGCTTAAACCCCGGACAGGGTGGCGGCGGCGGTGGAGGCGGTGTACAAGCCAATACACCCGGCGGTAACGCGGGTGCAAACACCGGTGGCGGTGGCGGCGGTGGTGCCCACTATGATAGAACAAATAAAGGTGGCGATGGCGGCTCGGGCATTGTAATTGTAAAATACCCCGATGCAAGCG
The DNA here is from genome assembly GCA_044228435.1 of Chitinophagales bacterium. GTDB lineage: Bacteria > Bacteroidota > Bacteroidia > Chitinophagales > LD1 > Bog-950. Next base: position 30,745 of record JBGAUW010000021.1, on the reverse strand, counting down.
CTGGTGTGTGGAGCAGTAGCAATACAGCTATTGCAACAGTAGACCCTTCTACCGGCGTGGTTACCGGTGTGGCACAGGGAACAGTTACTATTACTTATACGCTTAATATAGGTACTTGTACCTCTACTACTACAACAACAGTTACGGTTAATCCTAACCCGGCAGCGCCTGCACCGGTTACAGCTACACCAGCAGCAATATGCTTGGGTAACAGCAGCGCATTAAATGCAACCTCTGCCGGCGCTAATATAGAATGGTATACAGCATCTACCGGCGGTAGCCCTGTGGGTATGAGTTTAAGTGGTGCTAACTTTGTGGTTACGCCATCAACAACTACTACATACTATGCCGAGGCTGCTTCTTTAGTCGCAGGCAATAAAACATTTAGTTATACCGGCGGTTTACAAACGTTTACAGTGCCGGCAGGCGTTACCAGCATTACACTGGATGCTTACGGGGCCCAGGGTGCAAACAACATTACTTTTGCAGGCGGCTTAGGCGGTCGCGCGCAGGGTACCCTTGCTGTTACACCAGGCCAGGTAATTAATATACAGGTAGGCGGACAAACCGGTTATAACGGCGGTGGTGAAGGAGGTATTGGCGGCCCATGGCCGGGTGTTAACGGCGGCGGCGCAACAGATGTGCGTGTAGGCGGCACTGCACTGGCAAACAGGGTACTTGTTGCCGGTGGTGGCGGTGGCGGCGGTTCAACCGGTAATATAGGAGGCTGGCCTGGGGGCGCTGGTGGTGCCGGTGGTGGTACTACCGCCGCCTCGGGCTATACTTGTTGCGGCACAGCACCTACCGGTGGTTCGCAGGTAGCTGGTGGTGCGGCCGGGAACGGTTGTAATAACTGTGGTAATTATTCTACTGCCGGTACTTTAGGTAATGGCGGTATAGGCGATAAAGGATGTAATGCAGATGCTACCAACGGCTGGTATGGAGCAGGTAGCGGCGGTGGCGGCGGATATTATGGCGGTGGCGGTGGTGAAAGTTGCGGTAGCGGTGCCAGCGGTGGTGGAGGTTCTTCTTATACCGGTGGTGTAACTTCGCCAACTAATACGGCAGGTGTTCGCAGCGGAAATGGTCAACTTATTATTAGCTGGGTGGGCGATGCTTGTTTATCTCCATCCCGTACACCGGTTACGGTTACTGTCAATTCATTGCCAACGGCAAATGCCGGTGCAGCACTAAGTGCTATATGTAAAGGTGGTACATCGGCTCCGCTTGGCGGCTCGGTGGGTGGTGCGGCAACAGGGGGTACATGGTCAGATGGTGGTGTAGGTGGTACATTTAATACCGGTGCAACCGATTTAAATACAACATGGACACCACCTGCAAGTTATAGCGGTTCGGCAACATTAACCTTAACTACCAGCGGCGGCTTTTGTCCGGCAGTAACTGCCAGCAAGGTGCAGGTGGTAAGCCCACTGCCTACAGCAAATGCCGGGGGGGCCATAGCGCAAATTTGCCAGGGTAGCACATCGGCGGCACTTGGCGGTTCGATAGGCGGATCGGCTACAGGTGGAATTTGGAGCGATGGCGGCGCTGGTGGAACGTTTAACCCCAACGCTACTACGCTTAATGCAACATACACTCCTTCATCCGGCTTTAGCGGCACAGTTACTTTTACGTTAACTACAACAGGCGGGCCTTGTGCCGCTGTTACAGCAACCAATACTATGGTGGTTAATCCCACAATTGTGCCGGGTGTTGTTACGGGTGCACCGGCTGTAGCGGGTAATGGAACTACTATTACTTATACAGCATCGGGCTTTACTTCCGGGGCTTCATTCAGTAGGTTCCAATATCAGTGGAACTCTACATCGGCAGGCGGCTGGACTGATTGGGGTACCACTAACCCTTATGCATGGGTTGCGGGTAACGTAGGTAATACTTTATATGTGCGGTCAGTAATAATAAGCGGAGCCTGCGTTGTATTTTCGCCACCGGTAAGCACCATTGTAACCGTAGATAATATTGGCTGGACAGGCGCATCGCAACCGGGTAACCCGGGATATGTACCGGCTGCAGGTACTTGCGGTAACTGGTCGGCGGCATGGTGTGCCGGCAGCGGAACCTATACGTATGCCAACCTTACTCAGGGCATTAGCTATACTATTCAAAACTTAGGCACTGCCGCTTGCGGCACATCTATGCCAAACGCTTACATACAACCCTGGTTTACAGGTGGCAGCACCAGCTGCGGCTGGGGCGAAATTGGTGAGCCGGGGCTTAATTCAATTACGTTTAACGCCGCTGTAACCGGCAGCCACATATTTAACGTAACCTCCAATCCGTTTGCCAGCAATAATGCTTGCGGTTTAGCTTATGGATGGGATGGTACAAGTTCATCAGCATATCTGCAGTATAAGCAAAACACTACGGTTGCTGCATCGGTAGCGCCAATATCTAATTGTAATGGCGTAACGGTTCCGCTTATTGCTACTTTAAGTGGAGGTGGCAATAACCCTGCGGTAAGCTGGAGTCTGATTGGAGGGGGAGGTTCGCTTAGTGGTGCTAATTATTTGCCTGGCACTTATGCGGGCAGTGTTACTGTAAGGGCAACTGTGGGTGTATGTAGCGGCGATGTTACCTTTACAATTAATGGAGCTTTAACCTCGGGCAGCGTAGGTGGCACACAAACCATTTGCTATAACACAGCGCCAACGGCATTTACCAATACCGTTACGCCTACTGGCGGTACGGGTTCATATACTTATCAATGGCAGTCATCGCCTGATAATTCCAACTGGACTAATATATCCGGAGCTACAAGCGCAACCTATGCTGCCGGGGCTTTAACAGCACTCACGTATTTCCGCAGGGTAGAAACCTCCGGTTCCTGCGGGTCTGTTAATTCCAATGTAATTACAGTAACCGTGCAGCCACCAAGTGCAGGTGGTATTGTGTTTAGCGCGCAAACTATTTGTTATAACAGCCAGATGGCTGATATAGGACTTAACAGCCAGACAGGAACGGTAGTTAAATGGCAAAGCAGTAACGATAACTTTGTAAGTAATAGCAATGATATAAGCAATACTACAGCGGTATTGTCAGGTGCCTCGCAGGGTAACCTTACGCAGGATACCTGGTTCCGTGCAGTAGTGCAAAGCGGCTCGGGTTGTGTAACGGCTAATTCGGCAGCAGTAAAAATTACTGTTACCCCTGGTGCTGTTGGTGGTGCTGTGGCATCGGATCAAACCATCTGTTACAATACGACAATGGCCGATGTTACTTTATCGGGCCAAACCGGTGTAGTGCTTAAATGGCAAAAATCTACCGATAACTTTGTGAGTAACTTTACAGATATATCTAACACTACTAATACACTTACCGGTGTTTCACAAGGTAACCTTACACAGGATACCTGGTTCCGCGCTATGGTACAAAACGGAGCGGGTTGCACACCGGTGGCTTCTGTTGCTGTAAAAATTACCGTAAGCCCTGCCTCAGGCGGCGGAGCAGTTGCATCGGCGCAAAGTGTTTGTTATAATTCTACCATGGCCGATCTTACATTGTCTGGACAAACAGGCAGTGTGGTAAAATGGCAAAGCAGTACCGATAACTTTGTAAGCAACAGTGTAGATATAGCCAGCACAAGTACAACGTTAGCCGGTAGCCTGGTGGGTAATCTTATACAAGATACTTGGTTCCGGGCAGTAGTTCAAAGCGGCGGGTCGTGCGCAACGGCGGCATCTAACGCGGTTAAAATTACTATTGATGTAGCTTCGGGCGGCGGTACTGTAAGTTCGGCACAAACAATTTGTGCCAACTCGCAAATGGCCGACCTGGCATTAGCGGGACAAACGGGGACTATAGTTAAATGGCAGCGTAGTAACGATAATTTTGTTGCTAACGTAACCGATATAACCAACACAAGCGCTACTTTAACCGGTTCTGCTCAGGGTAACCTTACCCAGGATACCTGGTTCCGTGCAGTTGTTCAAAACGGCACGGTGTGTCCTACCGCTGTTTCTACAACCGTAAAAATAACCATTGGTGCAGGGCCTGATTTGAGTAGCCTGAGTGTGTCAGCTGCCAGTCCTGTTTGTGCAGGGGGTATCTCGGCAGTAACTATCAACTCATCAACTTTAGGCAATGGAACGTTCTCGGTTATTTATGACCTTAGCGGGCCAAATGCAGCTACTGGTCTTACAGGCCCACTTAATATAAACGCAGGCAGCGGTACCTTTAATACGCCAATTTTAGCGGCTACAGGCACTACTACAATTACAATAACTTCAGTTAAAAATGCAGCTAACTGCAGCAGCACACCGGTTAGTGGAAACACTACCAGCGTAACTGTTAACACCGGGCCTTCGGTTAGTATCATTAATGCCGAAGATGTTTGTATTTCGGGCGAAGTTACTTTAGGCACATCGGTGAGTGGCGGAGCTGGTAGCAGCACCAACTTTATGTGGGAGCGGAGCGCCAACGGTGGTGGCAGTTGGTCTACAGTTCAAAATACGGCTTCGGCAACTTATCTTACCAGTTCGGCGCTGGGCACCGGCAGTTACTTATATAAAGTAACACTTACACAAAGTGGCTCTAACTGCTCGGCACTTTCTTCCAGCGTTTCCGCAAACGTTGTACAGCAGCCCTATGTCAACGATCCTTCGGCAACGGTAGAACTTTGTAAAGGTGGTTCAACCTCATTTGTGGTTACACAGGCGGGCGGGGGAACGCCAACACTAATATATGAATGGGAGTATCTGAATAACTCCTTGCCGGTTGCTACCGGCGACCCTGTCGGTCATACGTATACCGGTGGCAATACAGCTACACTGGGTATTGCAACCGATAATACTACGGCTGCTACCGGCGTTACCACATATTGGTTAAAGGTCTATGCTACCGGTAACGGATGTTTAGATGCGTATAGTTTATCTTACGATTTGAATGTTAACGACGAACCTGCAGTGAGCAATCCTAGCCCTGCCAGCCAAAGTGGTACATGCGGTGGCGGAAGCATTACTCCTGTAACGGTAACGGCCAGCGGTGGCTCTGGTACCTACAGTTATCAATGGTATGCTGTTTCTACTAATACTACCAGTGGCGGTACGCCTGTGGGCACCAACAGCGATTCATTTACACCGCCTTCTACATCGGGCACAGTCTATTACTACTGTGTGGTAAGCCAAAGCGGCGATGGTTGCGGCCCTGTAACTACTGCACAGGCGGCTTCTGTTACCTTTAGTGCCGGTGTAACGGCTACCGCTACAGTAGATGAGTGTGTTACCCTTGGCAGCATCGATAAGTATTATGTGCTTGTAACTGCCACAGGTGGTACCATGCCATATTCATATCCGGGGGCCTTCTATACAGCTACTAACAGCCAGGGTGTTAACCAGGGTATTTACGAAGTGGCTGCGGGTATGCCCGGTAATACCTTTGTAGTGCAGGATGCTAATGGTTGTAGCGGCACTACAGCACCTCTTACTACGCCTGCCGGCCACCCTATAGATATAGCTATGGCATCGGCAACCGGTATGGTAACTGCCGATTGTTGGGATAGCGATTTTAATAGATGGGTAACTTTCCGCGAGCCCGTAAACAACGATGCTATAATCGCTATTCAGGATAATCACAGCGATCTTGGTTTGGTAACGGTTAGCGTTTATAAGGATGCCAGTGCACCACTGATATTATCCGACCAATACACGCAAAATGGCGGATGCGGTGGAACCAGCACTGCTATGCGCAGGCACTACAAGGTTACCACAACCCGTACACCTACTACCGGTGTTGATGTAGCCCTGTTCTTTACCGACCAGGAGTATATCGATTTGAAAAATGATGCGTTTAACAGCAACATTCCTTATCCTCAACCGGGATATGAATGTTCGAACGATGATGATGTTTATAATTTTAGCGGCTTATACGTAACCAAGTATAGCGGCGGTAATGAAGACGGCGATTACATGAACAACCTGGCTAGTGGGGTATATAAAGTATATGGTGATAATACAACACCATACCTGCAATTAACCAAAGGCGAGCATACAAGCGCTAACACGGGTTTCCAGAATATATATGGAGGTAACCAAACTCACCATTATGTTCAATTAACTGTTACTGAGTTTTCTGAGTTCTGGATCCACGGTTCATCGCATGCTGAAGCATTACCTGTAGAAATGATTTTCCTGCAGGCGGATGCTATCAACAATGCATACATTCAGCTTACCTGGGCTACGGCTACCGAAGTAAACAATAAAGGCTTTGAGGTAGAGCGCAGCACGGATGGACAAACCTGGATCAATATAGGCTGGGTAGATGGACATAATAACACTACGGTGCAGGTTAACTACAGTTTTAACGACATACAGGTAGTGGCGGGTGTAGTTTACTACTACCGCTTAAAGCAAGTGGATAATGATCTTGCTTTTGAATACACCGATATAGTTAGCGCTCGCTTAACGGCTGATGTTGCCTTTACCGTTAAAGATTTTGTGCCAAACCCTACAATGGATAAAACCAGCCTGGTAGTTACCAGCGGCAAAGAGCAGGAAATTACAGTAACCTTCTATAATGTAGTAGGCCAAAAAGTAATGGAGAGCATTCATTCATTAAACAAGGGTGGCAACAAAATTGAGTTTAACATGGGAGCCCTTGCTTCGGGAACTTATACGGCTATTGTAACATCCGATAAAGAAGTTTACACCAAAAAGGTAGTGCTTACTAAATAGGCATTAACCTAAACTAAATTCAAATGCCCGGTAGTTTTGCGTTGCAAAACACCGGGCAATTTTTGTAATTGCTTGAGCATTCATTTTTGTTTTAGGCAGGGTTGGTGCAGGCCAAAAGAAAAAGGGGGAAATTGCGATAACCAAACCCTTTTTTGCTAATAACCCGCACACAACCTTTTGCTAACCTGACATGGTGCAAATTCGCGTATGTCGTTACCTTAAGAAAGGCACTTTATTTTATGTATTAATTAATTGGCCTTGCAAGTATGTAGCTGCCTTCCCTTACATTTAAATCGTTTGTTGTATTGCTTGCGCTGCGCGTAACCTGAACAGAAAGAGTGCCTGCCGTTGTGGTTTTAAATATTCCACCTACCCCGTATTTGTTGCTTACGGTGGTGGTAAAATTTATTGGCGAACCAAATATTGATTCATTATCGAAGAAGGTAGTATTTGAAACAGATGTAAGATTTGGAAAAGCGGCCGCTACCAATAAGCCATATGCCATAGTTGCGTTTCCGGTGTATTTAAGCCGGGCATTTCCTGCGCCATTGGCTGCACCGGCACGCTGACAAAGTGTTACTATTTCCAGCGAGTATGTTTTGTTGGCCTCCAGGTTAACGCTAACTATATCAGTAAATGTATTTGTGTTTATTAATGTATTAGTAGCAGTAATTGCAAAAGGCACTGTGCTACCAGAGCCTGCCGGCCCGGTTGGACCGGTTGGGCCTGTTGCTCCATTGGAACCATTAGCTCCTGTCGGGCCAGTACTGCCATTATTACCATTCGCGCCGGTTGGGCCCGTTACCCCGGTAGATCCGTTATTTCCGTTAGCGCCTGTTGGCCCCGTAACTCCTGCGGTGCCTTGTAATCCTGTGGGTCCTTGCGGTCCTGTGTTTCCTGTAATTCCTTGAAGCCCTTGCGCGCCCGTATCGCCTTTAGACCCTGTAGCACCGGTTGCGCCTGTGTTTCCTTGTAAACCTTGTGCTCCGGTATCACCTTTAGGCCCTGTATCACCGGTTACTCCTGCGGTGCCTTGTAATCCCGTGGGTCCTTGCGGTCCTGTGTTTCCTGTAATTCCTTGCAACCCTTGCACACCGGCATCACCTTTAGGCCCAGCATCTCCTGTTGCCCCAGTGCTTCCTTGTAATCCTATTGGCCCTTGTGGTCCCGTATTACCTGTAATTCCTTGCAACCCTTGCACACCGGTATCACCTTTAGGCCCTGTAGCACCGGTTGCGCCTGTGGCTCCTTCCAATCCTGTTGGCCCTTGTGGTCCCGTATCACCGGTAATGCCTTGTAAACCTTGTGTACCGGTATCGCCTTTTGGTCCGGTATCCCCTGTTGCCCCAGTGCTTCCTTGTAATCCTATTGGCCCTTGTGGTCCCGTATTACCTGTAATTCCTTGCAACCCTTGCACACCGGTATCACCTTTAGGCCCAGCATCTCCTGTTGCCCCAGTGCTTCCTTGTAATCCTATTGGACCTTGTGGTCCTGTGTCACCGGTGTTGCCTTGTAGCCCTTGTGCGCCCGTATCGCCTTTTGGTCCAGTATCCCCGGTTGCTCCGGTGCTTCCTTGCAATCCTGCTGGCCCTTGTGGTCCTGTGTCACCGGTGTTGCCTTGTAGCCCTTGTGCGCCAGTATCGCCTTTTGGTCCAGTATCCCCGGTTGCTCCGGTGCTTCCTTGCAATCCTGCTGGCCCTTGTGGTCCTGTGTCACCGGTGTTGCCTTGTAGTCCTTGTGCGCCCGTATCGCCTTTTGGTCCGGTATCCCCGGTTGCTCCGGTGCTTCCTTGCAATCCTGCTGACCCCTGTGGTCCAGTGTCACCGGTATTGCCTTGCGGCCCTTGCACACCGGTATCACCTTTAGGTCCAGCATCTCCTGTTGCCCCAGTGCTTCCTTGTAATCCTGCCGGCCCTTGTGGTCCAGTGTCACCGGTATTGCCTTGTAGCCCTTGTGCGCCAGTATCGCCTTTTGGTCCGGTATCCCCGGTTGCTCCGGTGCTTCCTTGCAATCCTGCTGGCCCCTGCGGCCCAGTGTCACCGGCATTGCCTTGTAATCCTTGTGCACCAGTATCGCCTTTAGGCCCCGTATTGCCCTGCGGACCAGTTATACCGGTGCCCCCGGTTCCATTAGCTGCATATAGCGCATAAGGAACGCTTAGTAACTGCGAAGTGCCCATATCTGTAAAATTTGCACCTCCTGCGGCATCTATTTCAACCTGCAGATATTTAGCCCCGGTTGCCCAGTTAACATTATCCAGGTTAGCGGTGCCGCCAATGAATTGTGTTATTAATCCAAATTGGTTGGTCACCGCTGTGTTAGTTTCCTGAAAAACAACTGTACCGGTAGGAGATAGATCGTGAATGCGAAAACGCACTGTTACATTGGTGCCGCCCGGCAGGGGTTGCCCGGCTGCATTGCGCACTATGGCCTGGTAGTTTAATTTTTGAGGAACCTGGGCCTTTAAAATCGTAACTACTGTTAGCAATGCAAGAGCAATGATTATATGTTTTTTCATGTATAATGATTTAGGTGAGGTATAAATTTTAATTCAGTTAGTTATTGGTAACCACAATTTTTCGCATAGCCTTTTGTTTATCTATGCTTATTACAGCCAGGTATATTCCTGCGGGTAATGTGTTATTCCGGTTTATTTGGTGTGTGTTCATAGTGCCGCCTGCTACAGTAAATAATTCACTTTTTAGCTGTGTTCCAGTTATGTCAAATAGTTCAATGCGCGCTTCGCTGTTAGTAGTCGAATAAAATTCTACAGTTAAAGCTGAGTTGCTGGGATTGGGGTATATGGTAAGCCCTTTTAAAGCATCCGGTTCAGATACGGATGATATTACATCGCCGATTAAATTTATTTCATCAAGGTAAATGTTATTAGCGCCATTTACATAGTAATCGGTTTTGAACAGAAAACGAAACTTAACGCTTGGCTGGTTGTTTAAGTTGGTAAGCCGGTTGGCGGGCACTGTAACTTTTCTCCACTTAGCTGGAGTAGGAAGAAACTCGGTAGCAGAAATGTAACCCGAGTTAGTGGCCATGGTGGTAGTATTGGGTATGTTTGGAAGGTTGGTCCAACTTCCACCACAATCCAGAGAATACTGAACTTTAAATGAGTCAACTTGTGTTGCATACCTTTTTGCATAGGCATAGTAGAAGGAAAGACTGACATTGGTTGTGGCGGAGAAATCAAAAAATGGCGTTTCGAACCAATCTGTGTAGTCGTAGTTTAACGAATCGGGAAAGTTGGGCAGGTAAATACTTTTACCCGTATTGTTTGCGCCGGTGCTTGTGTACTGTTTCCATGAAATAGAATCTTGCTGCTGGTTTACAACTACCAGGTTTGTTGGTAGAGTGGTACCTTCAAAATCGTATGAAAAAGGAAGCGTAAGTCCGTTAAACCCATCTACTATTCTCGTAAAATTGCTTTGAACCAGCGAGTCGGTTCCATTAGCTCCACTTGCCTTTAATGTAACGTTGTAATTCCCTATAGATGGATAAGTAACTGTAACAATAGAATCAGTACTTGTTGAAGGTATCCCACCCGGAAAATTCCATACCAGCGAACCGGTAGTGTCGCCAAACTGGCTTAGGCTTTTAAAGGTAAGCGTATTACCTATACAGGTAGAGTTTTTGCTTGTATAAAAGTCGGCTTTTGTAATGCAGGGGGCTGCACCCGTCATTCCGGTAGCTATTTGATTTACTTGTGTAAAAATATTGTTGCGGTTATTTACACCCGTGGCAATGGTTGCGTGCATGCGGTCGGCTTGCCCATTGGTAAACATTAATTTACAGGGCGAGTAGTCCATATAGTTTTGTACGTTTTCTACAATTGCGGTATCACATACTTTACTGTTTACCAGGTTACAGGTAGAAAAACCTTTTGTTTCTGGTGTGTCGCCAATTAAATCATCTCCACAGGCTACACCGGGTGCATTGCTGCTTCCCCAGGTATGTTGTATGTCAAACCAGTGCGCTACTTCGTGCGTAAGCACACGCGAGTTTGTTACAGTTGCGGTGCCAATGCTCCCTACCATACGGTGTGTAGTCACAATTACGTCAGCATTATCCGGTACACCTACACCCGGTAAAAACGAGTAAGCGGTGGCGTTAATATTCAGTTTGTTAACCACATATATGTTCAGATACTGATCGGTAGGCCACGAGTAAATAAAATCATCTAAATTATTTACATCCCAGTTGGTTTTGGTTGTGTAATGCCTTACAATGCCATTTGTGCAATGCCCATCCGGGTCTATGGTAGCCAGTTTAAAGGCAAAACCTACATTGGCAATATTGTTTTCAAATGCGGGAACAATTAATCCCGTATCAGCATTGCGCTTTTGATAGTCTCTGTTCAATATAGCCACCTGGTCGATAATCTGCTCATCAGAAATATTTTCAACGCCATCAACGTGTAGAATATGAAAAACAAGGGGAATGGTGTAGGCTATAGAATCACCCCCTTGTCGGCTCGCCGCATTGGCATTTATAAGGGCAGTTTTTACCTGTTGCTGTTTATCGTATTTTATCTTAAGCTCGGGGTGCTGTTGAAACCAAGAATTGGTTACCTCAGCTTGTCCGCATAGTTCGGTATTTTGTGCTTTAGTTTGAATGCATGGCAACAGGGCAAGCAATAAAAAAACGTAATAGTGTTTCATAGATATACTGATTTAATTGAATAATAAATGCTGTATTTTTTGAGTGTTATCAAGTGCTTATAGTGGTGGTTTTATTTTTTTACCCGGCTTTGTTCTGCATCCGATCCGAAAGTGTTTTGCCTTGGCTTAGTACTGCCGGCTACACCAAAACGATAAGAGAAGGTGAGGGCAACAACCCGGCTATCTGTTACACTCTTCCAGTTGGCATCGGTTAATTCCAAATTATTTATAGTTCCCCGTATACGGTTGGTATAGAATATATCGGTGGCACTTAGTTTTAATGTGCCCTGGTTTTTTAGTATTTTCTTTTGTATACCCAGGTTGGCAGAGCCAAATGCTTTAAAAGAAAATTGTGCATCGATAGAGTTGGAAATAAATTGACCGCTTAGCTCTGCCGACCATCCATCTTTAAATGTGAAGGCATTATTTATGTTTATAGAACAGTAAAGTCCTTCGGCATTTAATTTTTGAGTGTAGAGCTGACTATTGTATTTGGCGTATACCAGTTCGCTGTAGATGGTTGTGCTTAGCCATTTAGCAAAGGGGATAGTAGATTCTGCGGATAATGTAAATAAATTGCTTTCCCCAATGTTGCCCGGTCGGCTGTAATAAATGCCGTTATTTATCTCTATAGTTTCGGAAATATTGTTGGCAAAATGGCTATAAGAAAAAGTAGTGGTTAGGTAGGTTTTAAAAGAATAAGCTAGCGATGCGCTGTGATTAAAGGTAGGTTGTATAAAGGGGTTGCCCGCGTAATAGGTGTATTTATCCAGCGGCCTTACAAACGGGTTAAGGTCTTTAAAAAATGGACGGTCGATGCGATAGCCATAAGAGATAGTTAGGCTATGATTTGCTGCCGAGTCTAACCGGAACAGTGCAAAGAAGGTAGGGAAAGCATTGTTGTATATCCGCTTAAATGCCGATGATGGCTTTATTGCATTACCGGCTTGGTTGCCGTTTATTATAGTTGATTCGAAGCGGAGCCCGCCTTGCAAGTCTACTCTTTTGAATGTTTTTGAAAAGTTTACATACGCCGCATTAATTAATTCTTTGTATTTAAATTGATTGGTAAGGTCGTAGTTGTTTTCGGTAATGCTGTTTTTTGTAATGGTATAAAAAGCCTGATTGTTGGTAGTTATATAACTGGTTTTAATGCCCGCTTCAACTTTAGCATCGTTGTTTAAAGGATTTTCGTAGTCGCTCTTTAATGCGTAAATGTTTATGTGAGATGGTAAATCTCCGTTCTGCTGATCGTTATAAATTTTCGTTCCATCGGGTAGTAAAACATTGTTAGAAAATACCTGCTTAATATTGGCCCGGTAGGTAACATAATCAAGATGTGTTACCAGTTGCTTGCCGGTAGTATCAAATTGGTGCCGTAGATTAATGTTGAAAGTGCCGTTAATGAATACGTTTTTTTCATTGTTGGTAGCCAATACAGTATTATCTAAAAGCTGCTTGCTATTTAGTAGCTGTGCGTTATTGTCGTTAAATGCCAGTGTGGGTGCTGCAAGGCCGCGGGCATTTATACCCAGGGTGGTTTTAGCATTTAGGTAATAATCTAAGCCGGCCCTTAAACTATACGACTGGCTTATTATTTTTATATAAGTACGCTGATTGAAATATGTTTTGGGTGAAAGGTCAGCATTCTTATAGGTGCGCGAAATTTGCAAATCCTGGAAAAAGCCCTGTGCCGCTGCACCTATTCCGGAAAAAAAAGCAAACTTTGAATTGCTGTAATTAAGTACAACGTTATTGGATGAACGCGGATACCGGCCTTGCCCGTAATTTATCGTTGCATTTCCGTTTAGCCCTTTCTGTTTCCATTTTTTGGTTTTAATATTAATTACTCCGGCATTTCCTTCGGCATCGTATTTAGCAGGTGGGTTGGGTATTATTTCTATTTGTTTAACCTCTGCGGTGGTAATTGTTTTTAGATAGGCCTGCAACTCAGTGCCACTTAAATAGGTGGGTTTGTCATCCACCAGTATTACCACACCCGGCTTGCCCTTCAGGCTTATTCCTCCGTTTTGGCTAACCTGCACGCCCGGCGCTTTGGCTAATACGTCTAATATATTACTACCCGCATTGCTTATTTGCGCTTCGGGGTTAATAATAGTACGGTCTATCTTTCTTTCTATAAAGGGAATTGTTCCGGTAACGGTAACTTCAGAAAGTAGATGCTCTTTTTGGGTAAGTATTATATCATTTAAGGAAGTGATACTGTTTTTGGCGGCTATAATTACTGTATCTTTTTCGGGGCTATTATATCCATTCAACGCAACGGTCAACCTAAAAGTATCTGCTTGCAAACCGCTAAACAGGTAGTCTCCCAACGAGTCTGTAAAAGCCGTTTTTATTATATTATTAGCCCTGTAACTGGATAGGGTAACCAGGCAGCCTTCCAGGGGCTTTCTTTCTGTAGTGATAATTTTGCCGTTTATAGTTCCCTCTCCCTGTGCATAAATGCAGCTGTTACAAAAGGACAACCATAAAGCAATGAGCAGGAAGCTCGCTTTAAAGCAGATGCTTTTATAGTGTTGTAACTGCATTTGACATAGTTCAATTCAAAGGCAAGAGTATGCCTCCAATCGAGATGCCGTTTGTCAAATCCTGCTATTTTTAGCGTATAAGGGAAGGCGAAACGCCAAAGTATTTTTTAAAAGACTTACTAAAGGCATGCACATCGCCAAAGCCGGTTTCAATTGCCAGTGTGGATATACTGCCTTTTTGTTGTTGCAGCATTTTTTTAGCATAATGTAAGCGCTGCTGAATTAAATACTGGTGGGGGCTAATGCCAAATGTAGCTTTAAAAAGCCGGAAGAAATGATACTCCGCAAGGCCGCTTTCTTTGGCAATTTGTGCAATAGTAATAGGGTCGCAAATATTTTGTTCGATGTAGTTTTTGCCGCAAAGCAGCTTTCTCAAAAGATCTTTTTTAGTGCTGCTTTTAACCGCCTTAACCTGCTGTAAATTTTTAAAAACCGGAATATGGTCTTCTACTATACTTTCTGCCAGCGAAAAATAAAAATCGTTGCCGAATTGAATGTTTTTAACTGGTTGGTTGGCAATCAGTGTGTCTAACTCCAAAAGTAATTTTCCGAGGCGGGTATTGCCCGCTGCATATTTGTTTTCTAAAAAGTTATCGGTATTAAAAAAACGGTCTAATTCAATATCCGGCACCGAAGAGTTAGGCTGCAAATGGGTGGCCACCACTTCCGATAGGGTTGCAGGCGAAAGTTCAATACAGATGCCAACAACGGGTTTTTTGCTTTCAATCTCTACATAGCCTTCGCAAAACCGGTTGGCCATTAAATACTCCTTACTGCCAACAAAATATTTGTTGCCATTTGCACTATACATTTCCGTGCCGCTAACCACATATTTTATCGAAAAGTTGCTATAAACCGAAGGAGCTGAAAAACTGCTGATAGCCGAGTAATCTATAAAATTACTATTGGGGAGTAATGGTGTTGTAATAAGAGTTTTGGGTGTGACCCGGGCTGCCATAGTGCTACAAAACTACCTTAATTATTAAAAGTGTAAAAATCTAAGTATTGTAAATTGGAGGTATAAATTAGCATGCTTGCATTTTAGAGATAACCGTTGGGGCGAAAAAGCTTTTGAAAGCAACAACCATCATTTTAAATGGGGGCACATTTAAAGGCACCATGCAAAGCCCTACAGTATAAACTTCTGCTACTTCAGTTTTAATAGTTCCATTAGTCGTTCGCGTTCGCCTTTATGCATGGGTATAGTACGACCAGCTACTATTACGCTGGCCGCATCTAAGCTTTCTATAAAGGCGGGGTTTGCTGCATAGCTGCGGTGCAGTTTAAAAAGTTGTTGCTCGTTAAATTGCTGCAAAAACTGCTGAAAAGTGGTGCGCACTATAAACCGGCGTTTATCTGCAGCTAAAATGGTTACGTAGTTCTCTACGCTCTGTGCGTATACAATATCTTTTACAAATAGTTTATGAAAGGCCTGGTCGTGTTTTACAAAAATGAAAGGTTCAGGTGTTTTAGGATTATCAGCCGTAGTTTGCCGCGCGGCAAAGTTGGTCATGGCAATTTCGATAGCCGCAAAAATTTCATCTGGGGTAAAGGGCTTAACCAAAAAAGCATAGGGTAGAACCGCCTTAGCCCGGTCGATAGTAGCTTTGTCGCTATTGGCCGTTAAAAAAATAAACGGTGTAGCATAGTTTTCGCGCACATGCGCGGCTAACTCAATACCGTCGCTGCTGCCGGCCAGTTGTATATCCAGCAATAGAAGATCAGGTTTTTGGTCTTCTATCATAGTTATGGCATCGCTAAAACTTATTACAGGTCCGGCAACACTATACCCCAGCTTTAGCAGTGTATTGCAAATGTTGTCGGCAATAATTATTTCGTCTTCTACTACGCCAATCTTCATTACGCTATATTATAAAATTTAGCGTAGTGTCAATGGTTTGCTTGGTTACTTTTTGGCTAAGAGATATTACTTCTTGGGGCAGTTTTGCCGTTTGGTAACAGAGGGGCTAAGTGGTTTACTTGACGGCT
Organism: Chitinophagales bacterium; assembly: GCA_044228435.1. GTDB lineage: Bacteria > Bacteroidota > Bacteroidia > Chitinophagales > LD1 > Bog-950. Next base: position 14,845 of record JBGAUW010000021.1, on the reverse strand, counting down.
TTACGCGCTGTCAAATCTTTAAAATATACGGTAAAGCAACTGCCGTTTTGGTAAGTATATTCTATCCGGCCCATTAATTGAACCGCAAGGCGTTTTATTAATCTTAAGCCAAGGGTATCGGCATTCTCAAAAGTAGCCGGGGCCGACAGGCCGGGTCCACTATCGGTAAATATTAATTGATAAGCACCCGGCGCTGCTTGTAGCAGCTGTATGCTTATAGTGCCGGTGTTACTTTCGTTAAACGCATACTTGTATGTATTGGTAAGTAGTTCATTTAATATTAAGCCAAGCGGCACAGCAGTATCAATATCAAGATAAGTTTCCGGCACCAGGTTGTTTATGGTTATGTTTTTGCCCGGTTGTTTAAATAATTGTTCTACCAGGGCTACTAATTCGTTAGTAAATTGGTGCAGGTCTATACCGCTCAAATTGTTTTGCTGGTATAGGTTTTGATGGATTAGCGCTACAGAGCGCACACGGGCTTTAGCTTCGCTAAAAGCACGTTGCGTTTTTTCGTCGCTCTGCCTGTCGCCCTGCATGTCCAGCAGGTTGCTTATTATTTGCAGGTTGTTTTTTACCCGGTGGTGAATCTCTTTCAGTAGAATATCTTTTTCGCCTAGTAGCCCGCGTATCTCATTAGTGCGTACCTCCACCGTACGTTCTAATTCTTCTTTGGCTTTAGTTAAGCGATACGTGCGGTAGCGCATAAATGCAAGCAATAGAATAAGTACAACCAAAACGATAGTAACTCTAAACCAGGTGCGTTGTATAAGTGGTTCAATTACTGTAATTGGAATTTGCAATTCGCTTATAGCCCAACGGCCCGATTGGTTTTGTGCACGGATATGAATTACATGTTCACCTGCTGGCAATCCGCTGATGCGAATGGAATTTTCGTTAATAAAATTCCACCCGACATCTACACCTTCTATTTTGTAAGCATATTGGTGTTTGCTGTTGTAGTCAAAGTCAAGCAGTGCAAATTGAAGGATGAAAAATTTGTCTTGCGGTGTTACCACTATTTTATTCGTTGTCAATAAATCGCTGGTAAGGTCGTTTAGCTTTCCGTTATACTGTTGAAACGAAACTACCTGCAAAGGTGCCATGCGGCTGCTATCGCCCCAAAAGTCGGAGGGGTAAAAAGCGCTCACACCATTTACTCCGCCAAAAACCATACGTCCGTCGGCTGCCCGGAACGAAGATGGGCGGTCAAATTCATTTTGGCTTAGTCCATCTTTGGTGGTATATATTTTCACAGCAAACGAGCTGGTATCAAAGCGCATCAGCCCATAATCACTGCTAAGCCACAACCCTCCCTTTTCATCTTGCTCAATACGATAGATGGTATTAGACGACAGGCCATCATCCATGGTAAACCTTTTTATCTCATTAGTCTTGCGGTTCCACTGTATAAGCCCCTTACCGCGGGTGCCCATCCAAAAAACACCATTTGGGTCTTCGTAGCCATCCAGCAGTTGGGTAAATGGTTTGCGTTGCAACCTATCAGTAGCATCGGGCCTTAGCCATTTAATAATGTTGTATTGCGCATCCATCAGGTAAATGCCATTATCAGCTAGTGCCAATACCGCTCCATCGCGGGTAGTTACAAAATCCATTACCCAACCCACTCCTGCACTTTCTAATTCAGCCAGGGGTTTAACGGCTTTAATTTTTTTGCTTTCTATATCACAAAGCAACAGGCCGTTTCTTCCACCCAATAAAAACTTATTAGTTTCTACAGGCAGCGCGGCCCAAATTTCGATAGTATAGGGCGGCCAGCCAAAGGTATCTACCTTACCCCCTGCAGGCGATATGCTAAACAACGAAGCTCCGGTAAAATATAGGCGGCCTCTATATGGTATTAGCGCAAACAGACCGGTATTGCCGGTTAGTAAAGTTTTCTGTTGCCCGTTCTTATCAAATTTAAAAATATCGGCACTTTGTATAGCCCAAATATCACCTGCACTATCAGCATAAACACCGCGCACCTGGCTTTGTAAAAGATCCTTTTCGCGATTTGGCAAAATACCCTGGTAAATGCTGAATTTATTTTGCTTTACAGTAATTTGCATTACACCTAAGTTGGTGCATAGCCAATAATCATCGGGCCCTTCTTTAAAAAAATTAAAAACCACCAGGTCTTTAAATGGTTTCATATCCGTACCGGTAATAAGTGGCACTGTGGTTAAGCTATCAAACACATAAATGCCATTCGTTATGTTATGTATTAGAACCGGTGAGCACAAGGGGTTGCGGATAACATCAAAATAACCTGCAAAGGCATCTTCAGTATTATTATCAATGTTTACTGTGGCAGGTTTAGTATTGCACAGCGAATCGTATTCAAACCAGGTTTGTTTGCCGGTGGTGCTAACGGCAAGCATTTTTCCGTTGCGGTTTAATTGTAAAAGCATTTGGTTTTCTTTCTCAAACCGGCAAACTTGTTTGCCGGCGGCATTTAGCCAGGCTGCGCGCCTGTCGCCATCTCCTATCCATATTTTGTCGTAATAAATAGCGCCATAAATATTTCTGGCTGACCATGGTTCCAGATGTCCGCTTTTTGTAAAATTTCCTTGGCTGTATATATAATAAGCTCCGCTGGTCAGATAAATGTAAATGCCGTTTGCCTTCTGCGAAATGCCGGTTATTTCGGCTTCCCGAAACGGTGTGTTTTTAAAGCATTCACTAAACGGGCGCACTAGGTGGCTGCGTAAATCAATTATATCTACCATGCCTAAGGTAGCGCGGGTAAAGTTGCCTGAATAAAGTGCCCACAGGCGGTCGCTGTCGCCCTCTGCCAGTTCCAGCACCCTGTCGCCCCTTACTTTGCTGTTTAATGGATTTAATGAAATAATTTTTTCGCCATCGTATTTACATAGTCCATTGGCCGTGCCCAGCCATATAAAGCCTCGGCTATCCTGCAGGCCACAAACCACCTCACGGGAGGGCAAGCCGTCTTCCAATCCTAATAAACGATAGCTAACCAACTGCGCCGGTTGTAATGCTTGTGTATGTAAAAACAACAGACTAAAGGAGAACAACAAAAGCAAATTTTGTTGTATGTTTTTACTGCACCAATCCCAAAGTTTTTTAGCTGTTGCCCTTAACATAAATAGGGCACAAAATAAACTATGTGCCGGCCAATAGGAAAAATAGTGACGATATAAGACAAAACTGTGACGGCAGAACACCTTAGAAGGCATAGGTGAAGTGTGTTGAACCCGTGATTTAGTTTGTAAACCTCCAAACCACCCTGCTTTGTGACGGCAGCCGCAAAAATAGTGACGGCGCAACACGGCATTATAAGGGTAGGCCAAAAACATTTACCACCATTGCATTTGAATAAATGATATACAGAAAACTACTTTACGTATGAAGAATATTTTGTTTTCCGCAGCATTTAGTTTGCTCTTTATAATTGCCAATGCCCAGGCGCCACAGCAACTAAATTATCAGGCTATTGTGCGCGACGCTTCGGGCTTGCCATTGCAAAGCGGTACAAATGTTACAGTTCGTTTTCGCATACACGATGGCACTGCAAACGGGCCGGTAATATTTACAGAAACAAATACGGCCGTAACAAATCAATTTGGCTTAATCAATCAATATATAGGCGGTACCACACCGTTAAGCAATGTTAACTGGGGCAACGGGCCTAAATATTTACAAGTGGAAGTAGATGTAAATGGTGGTATAAACTTTACTGATATGGGCACTAGTCAATTGCTTAGTGTTCCGTATGCATTATTTGCAGGGAATAGTGGGGGGGGGGCTACCGGTCCTACAGGCCCACAGGGCTTGCAGGGCGTTCAGGGTAATGCTGGTGTAACCGGCCCAACAGGAAATGATGGCCCGCAAGGGTTACAAGGTCCAACTGGCGATACCGGGCCAATAGGTCCTCAAGGTAATACAGGGGCCAATGGAGTTACTGGTCCACAGGGGTTACAAGGGGTTCAGGGTAATACGGGCGAAACCGGTGCCACAGGCCCAACAGGAAACGATGGCCAACAAGGCTTACAAGGGCTCACCGGTGATACCGGACCACAGGGTTTACAAGGGGTTCAGGGTAATACGGGCGATACCGGTTCCACCGGACCAACAGGAAATGATGGACAGCAAGGCTTACGAGGGCTCACCGGTGATGCCGGGCCAACAGGTCCGCAAGGTGCTCCGGGTAATACGGGCGATACCGGTGCTACTGGTCCAACAGGAAACGATGGCCAACAAGGCTTACAAGGGCCAACCGGTGATACTGGGCCAATAGGACCGCAAGGAAATACCGGTGCTGATGGGGCAACTGGTCCGCAAGGCTTACAAGGGGTTAATGGTGATACCGGTGAAACAGGTGCCACCGGCCCAACAGGAAACGATGGCCAACAAGGCTTACAAGGACCAACCGGTGATACTGGGCCAATAGGTCCGCAAGGAAATACCGGTGCTGATGGAGCAGCTGGTCCGCAGGGTTTACAAGGGTTTAAGGGTGATACCGGTGAAACAGGTGCCACCGGCTCAACAGGAAACGATGGCCAACAAGGCTTACAAGGACCAACCGGTGATACTGGGCCAATAGGTCCGCAAGGAAATACCGGTGCTGATGGAACAACTGGTCCGCAGGGTTTACAAGGGGTTCCGGGTAATACCGGTGAAACCGGTGCCACCGGGCTAACAGGAAATGATGGACCGCAAGGCTTACAAGGGCCAACTGGTGATACGGGGCCAATAGGTCCGCAAGGAAATACCGGTGCTGATGGAGCTACCGGTCCGCAGGGTTTACAAGGTATGCAGGGTAACACCGGCGAAACGGGGGCCACCGGCCCAACAGGAAGTGATGGGTTACAAGGTTTGCAAGGGCCAACGGGGCCTATGGGCGAAACAGGTCCGACTGGTGTTGCTGGAAGTACAGGAGCAACCGGTGCCGGTGTTACCGGCCCAACAGGCTCTGTGGGTGCTACAGGCGCTACCGGTTTCCTTCCCAACGGAGCGGCGGCCGGTAATACCACCTATTGGAATGGTACGGAATGGGTAATCAATAGCAGCAATATTTATAATAATGGCGGTAATATTGGTATAGGCAATACAACTCCAAATGCCTCCGCAATTCTCGATTTGCGGAACGCAGGTAATAAGGGTTTGTTACCACCACAAGCTACCTCATCTCTTCATCCCGCGGCCCCGGCACAAGGCCTGGTAGTATACAATACCACCACCGGTTGCCTTGAATTTTTTGTAGATACCAGCTGGCAGAACATTGCCTGTAAATGTTCCAGCCCACCGGAACAATCCGATTCTATCAAAGGAATTAATTTTCCATATTGCTATAACACGCCATATAACTTTTGGGTGCATGCGGTTACCGGCGCTAACTCATATGTGTGGTCGGTAACGCCGCCTACTGCTGCTTATACTATTGCAGGCCAGGGTACAAGCTCTCCCACCATCCGTTTTGCCGACTCAACAGCCACGGCTGTAAGCGTACAGCCTTTAAACAGTTGCGGTACCGGCCCTGCTCAAACCCTTCCGGTGGCAAAACTTAAAACATTGGCAAGGCCGGTTATAGAGCGGTCAGATAGTGTCGTGGTTTGTCTTACCGATACTGTTGTGTTTTGGTCGGCAAATGTGCCTAATGCTATCTCTTATACCTGGTCAATTACCGGCCCGGGCCGCATTTTTCCAGGCAATGTTACCACCTTTACTACAACCGATGCTACGGTACGCATTAAGGTGTCAAATGTATCAGTCACCAGTTTTATAAGGCTGGTTGCTACAAGCTGCGATAATGTTACAAGTGCGATAGCCCAAAGTACTATCATTGCTGCACGCCCTTTACCTACGGCTATCAAACCTTTTAATCTTTCGCAGTTTCTATGCCCTTTTGATACGGTAACCTTTTTTACTACAGCCAATAATTTTGCAACTACCTATGTTTGGATATTACCTGCTACCTGGTCGGCGGTTAACGGCACTAACATAACCACCGGTCCCAGCATTAGAGTAGTAGTAGGTCCGGCTACCAATGTGCCAAGAAGTGTACAGGTGCGTATGGTCAATTGTCTTGGCTCGGGTGGTCTTTCTGCACCCTCAACCCCTCAAAGGATTGGTCACGGTTCAGTAACGTTCACGTCTGGCCAGGGTAATATTTTTCCTTTCCCGCCATGTGTGGATACACTTAATGTTACTATGTCGGCCGGCGGTGGTGGTTTTGCTTATGCACTATTATCGAATGGTAATATAATTTCACCCACAAGTAGTACTAGTCAAAGGGGAGCTTTACTACAAGCTACGCTTGTTTTCACTTCAAAGCCCGATACCATTTTTGTAAATGTTGGCGAAAAGGGAGGTAATGGAACAGATAGTGCTGCCGGTAATGCCGGAATTGGAGGGGCGGGGGCTAACGGAGGCGATGCCCGGGGTGGGAAGGGTTCTTATTACAGTTCTGGCATTGTTAGCATAGCTGGTGGTGGTGGTGGTGGCAGCACCGACCTCCGTATAGGTGATAACAGTAATAGAGCTAACCGCATTCTAATAGCCGGCGGCGGCGGCGGTATGGGTTTGCAATCAGGAACAACTGCCGATACTTTCAAGTTAGTAGGCCGCGGTGGAAACGGCGCTACAGGAACTACCAGTTACAATGGAACAAGTGGTACAACCTCCTGCTCGGTAGCGCCGGGGGCTACAACAACCGGCCCGGGTTTAATACAGAATTTTAGCTGCCCATACGGAAACACTGCATGCCGCGTAATACCTTCAAGTGGAAATGGTGGTATTGGTGGAAATGGCGGCCGAATAGGAACATCGCCAACGTGTTTTATGGGTGCAGGCGGGGGCGGCGGCGGCGGCTATTTTGGCGGAGCTGGTAACTTTAATGGTGGCGGTGGCGGCGGTAGTACCTATGCGCCGGCCCTTAACACACCGGTTAACACAGCAGGGGCTAATTATCGATTGATAAGAGTTTCATTCGATGGACAATCAAACGCAGGCAACGGGCAGGTAACCCTAACCTGGTAACAAATATTTTCCGCTATTTAAAAGTGCCCCGCAATTATGCGGGGCACTTTTAGTTTTAAGATTCTATCTTTTATCGATAGCTCTATTGTCCTTAGAGTTTATGTAGTTAAGTCGTCTTTTTTAACATAATCTCACCGATTCGGTGACAGAAACACAGGATAAATTTTTCAGATTTGATTGGCTCTATAAAACAAAGGGCTTAAAACTTAAAGTAGGCGCATGGTTGTAATAAAAAAGCAAGTAGCTTCAACATTTGTTTTTTATAGAAGGAAAGAATTAAATTCAATAGCCTAGGAATTTCTCAGTTCATTATTTCGCAAATATTTAATCCCTTAAAAAAATAGTCACCATGAAAATCCAACAACACAAACTAATAGCAGAGGCCGGCGAACCGGTAGTAAAGCAGCTTAATACCCCTAATCAGGGTGGAACTATTGAGCCCAAATATCTTATCATTCACTATACTGCTGGTAATAGTGCTGAAAGTAGCATAAACTGGCTGATGAATCCACAGGCAAAGGCTTCGGCGCATCTGGTTATAGCCCGCGATGGGAAAATCACCCAATTGGGTAGCTTTAATAAAGCACTTTGGCATGCCGGTAAAAGTCGCTGGGCCGATTTAATAGGCTTAAATAATTACTCTATAGGTATTGAACTCGATAACTCGGGCCGCTTAACTAAAGCCGGCGAAAAATATATAAACGTTTCGGGCAAAGTAATACCACAAAACGAAGTAGTATTAGAAACACATAAACACGAAACACAAGTGCAGGCGTGGCAAAATTATACACAAGCACAGCTGGAGGCACTTAAAAAAGTAACCTTGCTTTTGGTAAATACATATGGCCTTAAAGATATATTGGGGCATGAAGATATAGCCCCTTTCCGTAAATCCGATCCGGGCCCTGCTTTTCCTATGGCATCATTTGCTTCGCAAATGATGGGTCGCCAGGATGATTCAGGCGAGATTTATAAAACTACGGTAGAGGATGTAAACTTTCGCTCTTCGCCAGAGCAGGTAACAACTAATATTATAGGAAAGCTAAAAAAAGACACCCGTTTAGAATACATTAAAGCTAATGGTGGCTGGTTTAATGTGTTTGTAGTAAGCGGCTCTCCTTTGCTTAAAGAAAAAATTGGCTGGGTGCATAGCACGGTAATAAAAAGGGCATAAAAATTTAATTGTAGTTTTGTTGCTTTCTTATTGTTACTTGTTTTTATTATGCTAATAGATATTATATGAAACCACTCTGCTTTGTTATAATGCCTTTTGGCGAAAAAAAAGATGCCGACGGTGGTATTGTAAATTTTGATTTAATCTATAATAATCTTATTCATCCGGCTATTGTTGCTGCTGATATGGAACCTATAAGGGCAGATGAAGAAACTGTAAACGGTATTATTCATAAGCCTATGTACGAAAGGCTGATTTTATGCGATTACGCAATTGCGGATCTTACAACGGCTAATGCCAATGTTTTTTATGAGTTAGGGATACGGCATGCAGTAAAGCCTTTTACAACAGTTACTATTTTTTCAAAAGGTTCAACCCTGCCATTTGATTTAAATGCAGTGCGCTGCTATCCATATTCATATAATAAACAAGAGGGTGTTCTTAACGGTATTGACAAGGATTTAAGCGCAATTACAGAAAAACTAAAGCGGGCTAAAAGTGATAAGGCCACCGATAGCCCTATTTATCAGTTGGTAGATGGTATAGCTTTTCAAAATAGTGTGGCACACCAAAAAACTGATATTTTTCGCGACTTGGTTAAATATAATAAAGCCATGAAAGACCGCCTGGCTGAGCTTAGGCATGAAGAAATAAGCGATATAGATAAAATTGCAAAACTAAATGCTTTTGTAAGCAGCGAAATAAAAACGGAAGATGAAGAGGCCGGCACCTTAATAGATATAATGCTTACATACCGCTCGTTAAGTGCATTCGACCAAATGATTTCATTTATTAATTCACTGCCCACACACGTTAAAAATACGGTAATGGTGCAGGAGCAGCTCGGCTTTGCTCTTAACCGTATAGGCAAAGGCGATAAGGCTATAAGTGTACTTAAAGCAGTATTAGAACAAAATGGACCAAGCAGTGAAACTTATGGAATTATGGGCCGCGTATACAAGGATAAATATGAAGCCGCGCTTAAAGCAGATAACCAATTGGCAGCAGAAGGTTACCTGGATAAGGCAATTGACACTTATTTAAAAGGGTTTGAAGCCGACTGGCGCGATGCTTTCCCCGGTATTAATGTAGCTACTTTATTAGAAGTGAAGGGCGACCGGCAACGTATAGCCAATATTGCACCGGTGGTAGAATATTCGGTTATAAGAAAACTAGCTGGCAAAACCCCCGATTACTGGGATTATGCCACCCTTATTGAACTTGCTGTTATACAAAACGACGAGCAAAAAGCTATGGAAAATTTAAAAAAGGCCATTGCATGCCCCATTGAGGGAAAGTGGATGCTCGCAACAACTATTAAAACACTAAACCTTATAAGTACAACCCGGAAAAAAAGGAATGAGGATGCGGTATTACCTTTAAAAATAATAGAGGAGTTGAAGAAACAGTAGGCTGGTTTTTAAAAAGATTAAGAAAGGATAATGCAAGCCCCATCCCAAACCTTTAAAACGTTTTTAAGTCACCGGTATAAATCACCTGAGGTGAATTTGTATTTTTTTGAAATTTTTACCGAGGCAGCACAAGTGCAGTTTGAAGTGGCTGTAGGTAATATTCCAACTAACGTAACACGTTTGGAAAGGGCGATAAGAAGTGCCAGCGCGTTTGTTGGTATTTATCCCTTACCTATAGAACTTTACGGAACCGACCCAACATCTGAGCAATTAACCGAAGCCTGCCAATACTTTAAGTTGGAAATGGCACTGGCTTATAAGTTTTCAAAGCCTTGTATTTTTTTTATAGATAAAGTATACCGCAATACGCTTTGGGTTCCCGACCAGCGCAACGTGCATTATTTCGATGCACGGGAAATATACTCCCCAGGTAAATCAGTGTCGCGCCCAAAATATTTACATGCTTTTAAAGAATTCTGTAAAGTGGTAAAGGCCAGAGATGTTTTTGATGTCCGCGATCAGTTTTCAAATTCAGAGAAAGACCGTATTGTCTTTATACCTCCATTAAAAACAAATAGAGATGCGTACAACTCTGCTGTAATCGACATTTTAAAAAATGCGGTTACTTCAAAACTCAATCTTGATTTTGAGAAAGTCGATGCGCCTTCTGTGGCAGATAGTAGATTTGTTGAAGCAATACTTAAAGCTGACTTTGTTATTACAGATATAAATGATACCGGCGGTGCGTTGCCATACTTAGAAGGGAAGAAAATCCCCTTGCTAAGGCTTAAACATGTACCGGGCGGCGATTGTGAAGGCCCGAATGATGCTTTGTTATATAATGGCTTTAGAGTGGGTTACCCTAAGGATATTATTAAATGGGCTACCATGGATGAATTGCAAGCAGAATTTTTAAAAAGGCTCACAACAATTAAGGCCAGGTCTGAGTTAATCACTACGCAGGCCGAGGCTATAAAATACTTCAGATCCGCAGCTCTTAGAAAGGAAAGGATTTTTGTAAGCTATTCGCAAAAAGATAAAGATGTAGCGGCTTCAATGATTGTTGAGTTAAAAAAACGCTTTGCATCGGTCTTTGACTACAGAGATAAAGACAATCAGTCTATCCCGCCGGGAACGCATTGGATGGATACCATTTTTGATAATGTATCTAAAAGTTCACTGGGCATTATCCTTCTTTCTGCCGATTACGTTATTAGCGGAAATTGCACGCATGAAGCACTTGCACTTGTTCAGCATAAGGATGAAAATAAGCTAAAATTATTGCCGGTTAAACTCTATGAAGATGCTTTTTTGAAAATACCAGAGTATCTTTCTTCAACTCACTATTGGAGGTATTGGGAATACAATGATCCCGTTCGAATTGTAGCGGAAGTTGAAAGGCAGTTGGATTCGGAATAGAAATGTTTTTTTTTAAAACAAACAACATGCCATGAGGGATAACGCTGAAACTTTAAAGAAGCAAAAAGAGGAACTTATAGAGCGTGCCAGGCAGGTGTTATTGGGTAATCCTGATGATGATGTAAAAGGATTGTTGAAGGGATTGGTAAAAAGAGATTTATTCTCTTATGCGGCCGAAATACAAAAGCAAATAATTAATAATTATAAAGGAGCAGTGCCCTTGGAAGATTATCAGGCACTCGCTAAATTTATTTATAAAGATCACTCGTTGCCTTCATCGTTTAAATTTGATAGGGCATTAAAATTACTGGAAGATAATTGCCATTTGGCTACTACCATTAACCCCGAAACACTTGGATTGGCAGGGGCCATTTATAAGCGTAAATGGTTGTTCGATCATCAGGTTCAAAATCTTGAACAGGCAAAGTTTTTTTATGGAAAAGGATACGAAAGCTGGAAAATATATTGTACTAATCCAACGGCTAAAGATAAACAATTGAATGATGATGGCTATACCGCAATTAACTATGCTTATGTGCTCGAGCTACTTGCGGTAGAAAAGCTTGAGCTTTGTAAAAATGTAACAGGCGTAGACGAGGATGTATACACATTGCTTAGCAAGGCTAAGGAAGTGAGGTTATATATAATTGCCACACTCACTGATGGGATGGTGCCACCGAATGCTTTAAATACCAAATCTAACTGGATTTTGCCCACTATAACTGAAGCATATTTTGGCCTGCGCGAGTATGATAATGCACAGCGCTTTATCGAAGAATATTTGAATAGAGATGCAGATGCATGGGAGGTAAGGAGTTTTTCGCAGCAACTGTTTGCAAGTGCCTGTCTGCAGTTCTCCGAAAAAAAATTCGATGGCAATAAAGTGAAGGCAGGCGATGTTGTCCAAAGGGAATTTAAGCCGGTTGCTGAGACTGTTGATTTGTTTAAAATAGATGATTGTTTGCGATTGGTAAGAGGTGAAAACCCACGCCACCCTTCAGATACATCTCCTCCGGTTATTACTAAATATGCTAAAACAGGTCTGTCACTATCGGGCGGAGGGTTCAGGGCCTCATTGTTTCATATAGGTGTGTTAGCTGCCCTGGCAGAAGCTGATGAGTTAAAAAATATTGAAGTGCTTTCATGCGTTTCCGGCGGCTCTATTATTGGCGCATTCTACTACTTAAAGCTGCGCAGATTATTGCAGGGAAAAGAAGACAGCGCAATTGTTCGAGCCGATTATATACAACTAATTCGGGAAGTAGAAGAAGAGTTTTTAATTGGTATACAGGAAAATTTGCGCATGCGGGTATTCCGCAATTTGTATTGTAATGTAAAAATGCTGTTTAGCAAAAACTATTCTCGCACTACTCGATTGGGCGAGTTATATGAAGAACATTTATATAAAAACATTTTCAAAAACGATACGGGCGATATTTATATGAACGACCTGTATATTAATCCACCGGGTGAGTTCTATTTTGAAACGGATAACTGGAAAAGGAAAAACAGAATACCACAGCTGGTATTAAATGCTACGAGTGTGAATACCGGCCATAACTGGCAGTTTACGGCATCGTGGATGGGGGAACCGCCTGATTTAATGATGGAAGATATTGATGTGAAGCCAAGATTACGCAGAATGTATTATGGAGAAGCTCCCCCGGGGTATAGAAAATTTCCATTGGGGGCTGCAGTTGGGGCTTCGTCTTGTGTGCCTGTTTTGTTTGAGCCGTTGCCAATGTATGATTTATATGAGGGTATCGATTTGCAGTTGATTGATGGAGGGTTACATGATAATCAGGGTATAGGAGCACTTATAGATCAGGAATGTGCGAACGTAATAATAAGCGATGCCAGCGGCCAAATGCCAACAAGTAACGGATCTGTTGATGACGAAATTTCAGTGTTTTATCGTTCCGATTCTATTTTGCAGGAAAGATTGCGGGAACTTCAATTTATGGATTTGCTGGAAAGGAGAAACGCCAAGCAAATAAGTGTGTTAAAAATGATGCACTTAAAAAAAGGCCTTCATAAGCCACCTGTAAGCTGGATAGATTGCAAAGACCCGGTACGTAAAATTACCAGCCAAACAGATAAAACAACACCCATTTGTACTACTCCTTATGGTATTGCAAAAGATATACAGGCACAACTGGCCGAATTGCGAACAGACCTTGATTCGTTTTCTGATACGGAAGCTTATGCGCTTATGTACAGCGGTTACGCACAAACAAAATGTGAATACGATGATAAAGCACCTTTTGCATCCAGCGCAAGGGCGCCGTGGAAATTTTTAGAAATGGAGAAATATCTTAATGAAGAAAGTGCACAGTATTTAAGCCCGCTTCAACAAATCAACCGGCAGCAAGTTATTACACGCCTTAAAGTAGGGAGAAATGTTTTTTTTAAGCTGATAATGCTCAACTTTTGGTTGAAGTCTATTTTAATAATAGTCGGCATTCTGGCATTAGGATGGTTAGTTTGTATGATTTATGCTTCGAAAAACAAAACATTACTGAATATAACAGTACAGCAGCTCGCATCGTTTGGGGTTTTAGTAGTAGTAATTATGTTTTTAAGCTATATAATGTCACTATTCAATTATAAAGTAGAAATAAAGAAAAAAGCAATGTTATTAGGTCTTATAGTAATTGGCTTTGTTGCCTCTAATATCTACATTAAACCCTTGAACTGGCTATATAATAAGTTAGGGAGGTTCAAATAGGGATGGTTTAAATGCTCCTTGTATTTATGTTTTGAAAAACGGTAAGCGCGGATAACTTCATATCTCTGCCAGTTTTCTACACTTTTTCTATTCACCGCTATTATGGTGACTATGCGCAGAGCGGATGTTTAGGGCACTATCCATATATACTTTGCTTCACCAGGTGTTAATGGGGTGCATTTTTTTGCTCATTAGTTGATGGGGTTCATTCTAAGGAGAGGGTTTTAGCCAGCGACCCATGTCATTTTAACAATACTGTATTGGGGCGAAATTCCCGTGGCATAGCTTTTTATAGAAGGCAAATAAGAACTACAATTTTTGACAATATGACCCCGATATTTTTACTTCTCTCTTTTGGTTTAAGCTCTTTTATGCCTTCGCCGGCATCTACTGATCTGGTTAAAGAAAACCTTAAAGGAGAATTAACCCAAGTAACCTCTTACAATTACTTGTATGAAGAAGGCGGCAAAAGAGAATACCTTACCGAAAGACAAATTTATGACAATGCTGGCCTGATAGTAAAACAGGAGCAGCTAACCGGAGATGAGGTAATTTCAGTTACGCTGTTTAACCGCTCCGAAAATGGTGTGCTTATTCAAAAAGTAGATACACTATTGCATGACCAGTTTGTTACTTACCGCGACTATAAGTATGATAACCTGGGAAGGGTAGTTACACTTTATGCGCGCCCTTATAATGATACTGTAGTTGATAGGTTGGATTATACATATGACGAACGTGGAAACATAGTTGAAGAAAAGCTAAGCGCGGCAAATGGCAAAGTAATTTCTGTTATAGAAAGAACTTACGATGATCAAAACCATCTGTATTCAAGACAAGATTACAACCGCAACGGGAAAATAGTACGAGAATATATTTACCAATACGACAGGAATGGTAACGAAATAGTGAGAAGAGAATATAATGCCGATCACAAAGAATTTGTTTACACAACCAACTACGTTTTCGACCTCGCTAATAATTGGACTAAAAAAGAAGAATATAAAAACGGCAAGTTGCAGATGGTAACCGACAGGTATTTTATCTACGATACCAAGCTGGCTTCAGGGGAATAGCACTTTTATAAATCAGCAGAGAGGAAGGGAT